>CAWITB010000055.1:0-273330 GCA_963838885.1 Bryobacterales bacterium
AGCCGCTCTGCTTGCAGACCGGGCATCCCGGGCCGCCGCAAATAAGGCATTGAATGTCCAGCTCGAAGCCAGGCTCGACGAACGGGAAGTAACCGGGGCGCAGGCGTACGTTGACATCGCGCTTGAAGACGGCGCTGAGCAGCGTTTTCATGAAGTAGATCAGATGCGCGACAGACACCTCGCGGTCGATCATCATGCCTTCCAACTGGTAGAACGTGTGCTCGTGCGAAGGGTCGACCTCCTCGTTGCGAAAGGCGCGGCCGGGGGCGATCATGCGCAGCGGCGGACCAAACCGCTCCATGCCGCGGACCTGGACCGGTGAGGTATGAGTGCGCAAGAGATTGCCGTTCGTAGAGCGGAACGTGCCCATGCATATCGCGGGCGGGATGCTGCGGTGGAATATTGAGGGCGTCGAAATTGTGGTACTCGGTCTCGACCTCGGGGCCGTTGACAACCGCGAAGCCGAGCGAGGTGAAGAGGTCTTCGATTTCCATCTGGATCTGGGTTACGGGATGCAGGCTGCCGGGCGGAGGGCCGGGGGCGGGGAGCGTCAGGTCGATCCATTCGGCATTGAGACGTTGTTGCAGCGCATCGCCGGCGAAGGCCTGGATCTTCGCTTCGAGAGCGCTCTCCAGGGTTTGTTTGGCGGCATTGAGCGCTTTGCCGGCGCTGGCGCGATCTTGCGGCGTGAGCTTGCCGAAGCTTTTGCTGAATTGCGCGAGCGTTCCTTTGCGGCCCAGCGCCTCGACGCGGACGGCCTCGATATCGGCGAGCGTTTGCGCGACGTGAATGCGATCGAGAGTGGCGGCTTGGAATTGAGAAATTTCTTGCTCTAGCACGGTGCGGCTACGCTCGTTCGGTTGAAAAGAACAGCATCGGCGGAAGTCCGCTGCATTGGGATGGAGCTACGGCCGGAAACCTCTCGGTTGAAAAACGGGTTCGGCCGGAAACTGCTCGGTTGCGGTTGCGGCTCAGTTTCGAAAGGCGTGCTCATCATGTTTGCCGGCGCCCGGCTTAGCCATGGGGCGCTCCCTTGCGATCGCCGCTCGGCTCCACAGCTTGCGAGTGGCAGTCGAGCAGATCGACCACGCCGGGATGGCCTTTTGTCAAGGCGAGATCGAGCGGCTTCTGATTGTTTTCCGCGCGGCATTCCGGGTCTGCCCCGTGCGCCAGAAGCAGCGTTACCGTTTCCACATCGCCGTTTTGGGCGGCGGCGTGAAGGGCCGTCCAGCCGCCGTGTTGACGAGCGTTGACATCGGCGCCGTGAGCCAGCAGGACGGCAACGGCATCGCGGCTGCGTCCGGCGGCCGCGGCGTGAAGAGGCGTATTTTGCATGTCATTGCGGGAGCGCGCGTGGACGTCGGCGCCGTGGGCCAGCAGAATCTCAGCGCAGGATTTGTGTCCGAAGAAGCAAGCGAGATGCAGCGGCGTCCAGCCGTCGTGGCTATAGGCGGCGGTGAGCGTGCGGTCCGGCGCGAGCAGATCGACGATGCGCTGCTCGACGCCGGCCATGGCGGCCGCGAAAATGTCCAATTGCGCGCCCTTGTCGAGCAGCAGTTTGGCGACGGCGTCCTGGCGGGAATAGCGCGCGACGGAGAACGCGCCCAGGCCGTTCTCGTCGGTGGCGTTCAGCAGGCCGGGATCGGCGTCGATCATTTGGGCGATTTTGTCCGCGTCGCCGGCG
The DNA here is from genome assembly GCA_963838885.1 of Bryobacterales bacterium. Lineage (GTDB taxonomy): Bacteria > Acidobacteriota > Terriglobia > Bryobacterales > Bryobacteraceae > JAICMB01. The sequence goes on from CAWITB010000055.1 coordinate 1,685, forward strand.
CGGACGGCATCGAAGAAATCGTTGTTCATCAATCGTCCCCGGGTTTCATCAGGCCGCGGCGGGAGCGAAGAGGCGCTCCTGTTTTATCAATTCCCAGCCGAGGTGGTTTACGTAGAATAGCAGCAGGGCATCGGGGAATTTTCCTTTGAAGTTGTCGAAGGTGCGCTGCTGCCAACCTTCGGTCAGATATTTTGAGCCATCCATGTCCTTGGCGAAGAAGCCCTCTTCGTGCGGAATGGCGAGAAAATCGAGGACCTGACGGATGAGGTCCATGTGGGAGACGAGAATGGCCTGCGAGATTTCAGTCGCGAACTCGTCGTCGTGGGCCTGCAGCCGTTCCCAGACGCGCGGCCCGATTTTGCGGAGGGTCTCGGTGTTGAGCTTATTCACGTGCAGGCGCAGTTTGAGGCGTTCGAAGAGCTGAAACGTTTTTATTTTGCCGAGGGAAATGCCGCGCATGAGCTCGCCGACGCCGGATTCGCCGAGAGCGAGGAAGATGTCGCAGACCTGCATAAAACCTAAGCGTACTACGGGCTGTGCGTCGCCTTCATGCGTTATGATGGCAGCCGTGTTTCGTTTCGCGCCGGCTTTCCTCGCTCTTGCCGCGCTGGCCGCGGCGCAGCAGCCCCGCGCCGTCAACATTGGGAATTCCATCCACGGTCGAGGATTTCAAGGCTGGAGATGCAAACCGGGAACCGTATCAGCGGGCGAGCGACGTTCTAAAGGCAATGCAAGTTTCGAGTGGGGGTTGGGTCGCGGACGTGGGAGCGGGAGGCGGCTACTATGCGATGCGCCTGTCCGCAATCGTTGGTCCTAGCGGGAAAGTGTTCGCGGAGGACATCTCGGATTCGCCATGGAATGGATGCATCGCCGCGCGAAGCTGTTCGATCTCAGCAACGTGGAGATTGTCAAAGGTCAAGTGGATGATCCCAAACTACCGGCCGATTCGCTGGCTGCCGTTCTGGTGATCAATTCGTATCACCATTTCACGCGCTATGAAGCGATGGAAACGCAGATCTTACGGGCGCTCAAAGCGGGCGGGCGTTTGGTGGTAGCGGATCACAGTTTGCAGGCTCATCGCGTCGAGTCGCGGGCGATCAGATCAAGATGCACGAAATCGACCCCGCACTGGTGCGCGCGGAATTTTGGGAGATGGTTTCGAGGTCCTGAAATTGGAAGATCCATTTTTGAAGCGGATGCCGGAGGTCACGAATGGCGATCGCATCGGCGCGGCCGATGTGTGGCTCATGGTGGCGGCGCGGCCGAAATAGGCTTCGCGGCATTCTTACGCTCCGGTTCGCCTTTCAGGCCGGTCTCATTCAGGATTACGATGTCCACGCGGCGATTGCGGGCGCGGCCCGCTTCGGTGTCGTTGGCGGCGATGGGGGCGGTGTCGGCATATCCAGCAATGGAGAGGCGCTCGGACGGGACGCCGAATTGTTCGGTGAACATTTGGAGCAGCGCGATACTGCGAGCGGCGGACAAATCCCAGTTGCTGCGAAAGCGAGAGGTGTGAATGGGGACGGAATCGGTATGGCCTTCCAGGCGCGCGGGATTGGGAATTTGTTTCATAGCGCGCGCGATTTTCTCCAGACTGCGATAGGAGTCCGGAGCGATCGCGTCGGTACCGGAAGGGAACAGGGCGGCCTGTTGGAAGCTGATCGTTAAGCCACGCGGCGTCATGCCAACTTCGATGCGCCCGGCGTGAATTTCATCGGCCAGCTCCCGGGAGAGCACCTGCAGAGAGGGAAATAGTTCGGCAAGCTGGCCGGATGCGTTGTCGGCGGGTTTTGGAACGGGGGCCGGGGGCGGAGGGGCATTGTGGGTCTCCGCGTGCGGCTTATTAGGAGGTCCGGCGCCGAGGATGGCCGCCATTACAACCGAGATGGGCTCGCCGGCGAGGGCTTTCTTAACCGAATCGGAGACCTGCTGCGCCTTGGCCTTGTCGGTCTGCGAGGTTGCGAACATGACCACGAAGAAAGCGAATAGCAGTGTAATGAAATCGGCGTAGGAGACCAGCCAACGTTCGTGATTCTCGTGCTCGGCCGCCGGGCCTCTCCGCCGTGCCATGCGACCTAGGTCCGCACCGCCGTCGCGCGCGATGCCGCGGCCGCGAGCTTCTCGCCCGCTGCTTTGGTCTTCCCCGCGCCCAAATCCGGGGACCGGTAGGCTTCGAGCTTACTGCGGATCAGTTTGGGATTGAGACCCTCGACAATCCCCGCAACGCCTTCCAAAGCCAATTCCTTGCGCTGCGTGTCCTGCTGGATGCGGGCCTTCATCTTGTTGGCGATCGGAAGCAGGAAAATGTTAGCGAGCGCCACGCCATAGATGGTGGCCACGAAGGCAACGGCGATGCCGTGCCCCACTTCCTCGATATTGGCGAGATTTTTCATCACCTGTATGAGTCCGAGCACCGCTCCGATGATGCCAATCGTGGGGGAATAGCCGCCGGCGCTCTCAAAGACACGCGCCTGCGCGAGCGCGTCGCGATCTTCGACGTCGATCTGAAGATCCATCATTTTCCGGATCTCCTGGAGGTCCGCGCCATCGACCGCCAAGGTGAGAGCCTTACGAAGAAAGGGATCTTCGATAGTGGCTGTGTCCGATTCGAGCGACACGAGCCCGTTCTTTCGCGCTTTTGCGGCGTAGCCTATGACGGCCTCGATGATGGCGTCGGGCGAGTGGGGGCGCTCGAAAATGACATCGCGGAAACGCTTCAGCGCGCCGCTGAAAACCGGCAAAGGCGTATTCACCAGTACTGCGCCCAGCGTTCCGCCGACTACGATCAACGCCGCGGTAAGCTGCGCGATGTCCTTGATGCGCCCGCCCTCGAGTAGAAGGCCTCCGAGAATTCCGGTGAAAGCCACGACAATGCCGGCGATGGTGGCAAAGTCCAGTTTCGGACTCGGGGAATTGCGATTTGGGCGCTCCTGGTCCGCCATCGCTTAGGTCCGCGCCTCGTTTCCACTGCGCGGCGCGGTTGCGGCGAGCTGCTGGGGACAGAAAATCAAACGGCGGAATTCGATAACGCGCGCGATCACATCTTCGGAAGTTTCGAGAACCAGGAATTTCTGTCCGTTGGTGAGGCTGATCACGGTGTCCGGCGTCGCTTCGATGTGTTCGATCAGATCCGAATTCAGAACCAAGGGCAGGTGGTTGATTCGGGTGAGATGGATCATGCGCTTCCCTAAGATGTCCATCGGCAGACGGGCGAAAGCCTGAAGGGAATAAGTAGAAAATGCGGTAGGGAATACGACTATAGGGCTTACTTCAAGATTTCGAGGATGGCGCGCAACTCATCCTTTATATCGTGAAGATCGGGCAGCGGCTCCCGAAACAGCCGGGCCTGCGAGCGCGCCGCCTTGCGCTCGGCTGCGGTAGCCTTCGAATCCGGTTTCGCCTTGCTGTCGAGGAATTTGCGGGCGCCCTCGATGGTGAACCGCTTGTCGTAGAGGAGGCGCTTGATTTCGAGAACGAGCTCGACGTCCTTGCGCCGGTAGAGACGATGCCCGGAGCCGGATTTTTTAGGCCCGAGGCCGGGAAACTCCGTCTCCCAGAATCGCAGGACGTAGGGCTTGATCCCCGCCAGGCGGCTCACTTCCCCGATCCGGAAATACAGCTTGTCGGGGATTTCCGGCGGCGCGGCATCGGATTCGAGCGCGGGATCGAACATCCAACGGCAATTTTAACAGGGCGGTGGGGTGCCGGTTGCCAGTGTTAGGGTGAGGTGGTGAGCGTGCTTGCGGGGATTCATCCCGTTAGAGAAGCGATCGCGGCGGGCAGGGCAATGGAACGCGTGCTGGTGGCCCGGGGAGCGGGCGGCCCGCGCATACAAGAGATCATCGAGCTGTGCCGCAAGCGGAACATCACCGTTCGTTTCGAGGCGCGCGAGGCGCTGGATCGTGTCGCCAATGGGGCAGCGCACCAGGGAATCGTGGCGTTGGGGGCCGCGCACGGATACGCGGACTTCAACAATGCCGTCGAGGGCGCGCACCTGGTGGTGCTGCTCGACGGAGTGGAGGACCCGCATAATCTGGGGGCGATCGTGCGGACGGCGCACGCCGCGGGCGCGAACGCGGTTTTGATTCCAGAGCGGCATGCGGCGGGGTTGACCGAAACCGTGGCGAAGTCGGCGGCGGGCGCATTGGAGCATCTTGCGGTGGCGCGGACCGGCAACGTGTCGCAGACGCTCGAAGCATTGAAGAAACGGGGATTCTGGATTTACGGGCTGGACGAACGCGGGGGGCGGCTGTATAGCGATGTCGAGTATGCGCTGCCGACCGCGTTCGTGCTGGGTGGCGAAGGACATGGATTGCACCAGCAGGTTCGTAAACATTGCGACACGGTGGTGCGCATTCCGATGGCGGGCGCGATCGCGTCGCTGAATGTGTCGGTGGCGGCGGGGGTGGCGCTGTTTGAGTGGCGGCGGCGGAATGCGGTGAAGAGGTAGCCGCGCTTCGTGGATTTGCGCGAAGTGCTGGGCGGCGAATCGCAGGCATTCCGAAGCGGTGGTGCGCATTCTGATGGCGGGCGCGATTGCATTACTGAACGTCCCGCGTAGCGGCGAGAGTGGCGTTGAATGGCGCCGCAGGAATGCGGGCAAAAGGCGCTGGACGCGCTCGCGGGGTTTGCGCGAAGCATTCGTTCTGGGTGCCGAATCGCAGAAATTGCGAAGCCGTGGTACGCATCCCGGGCCGGGCTCCTCGCTTCACTGAACGGCCAGCTCAGAGATATTAACGCCAAGACGGAAGCGCGTTGCACGCGATACCCGGCGGCGATCCGCTTTCCAAGTATGACTCGCTTCGCACGGCGGTCCGGGTCCTTCCGCTAACAAGCGTTAAGTGCCCTACACAGGGTAGGCCGCCCGTCGTTTTCATCTCGCGCACGCGGCGCTTTTGCTGTATGCTATACCAATCCAGCAAAGTAATGCCCGAACGGGGCTGTATAGGGGTGATAACCAAATGTGCAAACGTCTTTTCGCAACCGTTTATCTATTCACGCTTCTCGCCGTAACTGCGAGCGCCCAGCTTGCAACAACCACGTCGCTGGTTGGTACGGTCACCGATTCCACCGGCAAAGTTATTCCAGACGCCAAAGTAACCGCGGTTGAGACCGGTACTTCGACAGTCTACGCGACGGCCACGAACGCTCAAGGCTATTACTCCATTGAGTTTGTTCGCGTCGGCACGTATAACATCACGGTGGAGCAACCCGGCTTTCAGAAGGTCACGGAGACCGGCATCCAAGTCGATATCAACCAGACCGTCAGAACCGACGTCACATTGAAGGTCGGCGCAGTGTCCCAGTCCGTGACGGTGGAGGCGACGGCCACCGCCATCAAGACGGACGATGCCACGGTATCTGAAATCCTCACCACGCGCGCCGTCTCGGAATTACCTTTGAACACCCGCGACCCGATGTCGCTGGCCGTGACGACGCCGGGCGTACTTCAGGGCACTAAGTCTTCACTCACCGGCGTGCCGCCAGGTGAGGATTTCAATGGCGCCGGGACCCGCGAAATCCAGAACAGCATGTCTCTGGACGGCATCAGCATCATGAACAATCTGATCACCACGACGCCGACGCGGCCCATGGTGGAATCGGTGCAGGAGGTCGAGGTCCAGACCGGCACTTACTCGGCCCAGTACGGCTCCTATATGGGCGTTCACATCAACATGATCACGAAGTCCGGTACGAACGAGTTTCATGGCGCGCTGGTGGAGTTCTTCCGCAACCAGGTTTTAGATGCCCGGGGCTTTTTCACTTTGCCGACGCCCGCGAACCCGACGGCCTCAAAGCCGCCGCTGCGGCAGAACCAGTTCGGCTACGAGTTGGATGGTCCGGTCATTATTCCGAAGCTCTATAACGGCAAGGACAAGACCTTCTTCATGAGCTCGTACGAAGGATATCGCCTGGTGCAGCAGGCGACTTCTTTATCAACCGAAATGCCGGCCGCGTTTTTCAATGGCGACTTCTCAGGCGTCCCCGCTTCAAGCATTACGGGCGGCGTAATCAAAGATCCGCTGAACGGCAACGCGCCGTTCCCTGGAAATATCATCCCTACCTCGCGCATTTCGCCCGTCGTGCTCAAACTGCAGCAATACTATCCGGCGCCGAATCTGTCGGGGTTGGCGAGCAATTTCTCAGTGCCAGTACCGACCACCATTACTATCGACCAAACTGTGGACCGGATCGATCAGAATATCGGCGACAAAGTCCGGTTGTATGTCCGCGCCCATTATCAGGATGAGACCGCATTTGGCGGCAGCGCGATCACGGCCAACGGCAGCACCACGCCCGTCACTACGACGAACTACACCGTCGGCTACACGCACACATTGACTCCCAACCTCGTGAACGATTTGCGGGTAGGCCGTTACTTCTTCAACACCGCGACGCTCAATCCCTTCGCCACCGCTAACCAGACCACCGCTGGAACGAGCTTGGGAATCCCAGGTTTCACGGGAGATTCGTCGTATAACAATCCTGGTATTCCGGACTTCGGCATCACCGGCTTCAACGGATTCGGCAATGGCGGAACGAACTGGTACCAGAACGACAGCACGGTGCAACTCTCTGAACAGATCAGTTGGAATCACGGTTCGCACGATATCATGGCGGGACTTGAATTCCGCAGGCTGGCAACCGGACGCGCGGCCGTCAACAGCGCGCGCGGGACGTTTACCTTCAACGGAACGCTGAGCGGTTACGCGCCGGCCGATTTCATACTGGGGCTGCCACAGTCTTTCGCTACGCCAGGGCCGGAAGTCCGCGGCCGAACGGCTGAATGGCGCGATGGTTTCTTCGTGCTCGACAAATGGCAGGCTTCGCGCAAATTCACTGTAAACTATGGTCTCCGTTATGAGCTGCCCACCGTGGCGTATACGATAAACGGCGTCGCCACCGAACTGAACCCGACCCAAACGGCGCTAGTCGGAGGCACGCCGGGATTCCATTTCACCGCCCCCAACCACGCCGATTGGGCGCCGCGGCTGGGAATCGCTTATCGCATTACCGAAAAAACCGTGTTTCGTGCCGGCGGCGGAATCTATTACAATCCCAACCAGACCAATAGTTATACATTCTTGAACACCAACCCGCCATATACCACGATCCTTACGTGCACCTGGTCCACCGGGCTCACGCCGCCGAGTCTCTCCAATCCGTTTGTTCCAGGAGTTTGTCCCGCGGCCCCCACGGCCGGCCTAATCGTCACCGATCCCTGGCATCAGCCCACTGCACGCATGAATCAATGGAGCGCCGGTCTGGAGCGCCAGTTGTGGGGCGGCGGCGGATTCGAGCTGCAGTATCTTGGCTCGCATTCCTACCACCTGGACCGCAGCTTCTACAACAACACGCCTCTGTTCCCCGGACCGGGACCCGTGAACTCGCGCCGGCCCAATCCGCTCTTTGGCCCCATCCGCACCATCAACAACGACGAAATCGCAAATTACGAGAGCATGAGCGCCATCTTCCACCAGCGTATGTCGCACGGCTTGCAGGTAATGGCGAGCTACACCTGGTCGCACACTCTGGACGTCACCACCGACTCGAACGGCGGCGGCACGCCTCTGATTCCCTATTGGTGGAAGGCCGACTACGGCAATTCTAATTGGGACATCCGCCACCGTTTTGTGGCCACTTTCGTCTATGACATTCCCTTTTTTGCGGTCTCAAACCCGCTGGTGAAGGGCATCTTCACCAAGTGGCAGTCCAACGGCATTATTACGCTTCAAACAGGATTCCCGTTTAACGTATCGACCGGAACCGATACTGCGAATACCGCCTCTAGCGGCACCTATCGGCCGGACTTGGTTCACGCCGCGACCGACGACTGCGGACGCGGACACCTGGTCGGATGCATCGATGCATCCGCTTTCACGGTCGCGGATCTGTACCCCATTAACCCCAACAACTACGCTTACGGGAATGCCGGCCGCAACCTGCTCCACGGCCCCGGTGCGGAAACGGTGAATTTCTCGCTGTTCAAGAATTTCCCGATCAAGGAGCGCATGAAATTTCAGTTCCGTTTCGAGACATTTGCCTTATTCAACCACGCGAACTTCGGCAATCCTTCCGCGACCATTAACACGAGTTCGTTCGGCAACATCACGGGCGCCTCCGGCAACCGCAATATCCAGCTCGGGGCCAAGCTCATGTTTTAGGTGTGCCATGAGCAAAAGAGACGGCGACAGACGGATCTTTTGCGTAACTGAGTAATCGATGAGGGAAGGCCCCTCGGAACCGTCTTACAGGAGAAGGTTCCAAACCACCTCCCGCTGCTGCAAACAAAAGCTGTGGTAGTGAGCAGGGACGGAAAACGCCCGGCAAGATCGGGTCATGTGACATCCGAGAAGAAGAACGAAAGTGAATCACCGTTTCTCATGTCGAAAAGAGTTCAGACGATATCAAAACCGTGGTTTGTTGGAAGACTGCGGGACAAGTTCCGACGGGACCTGTTTAGGGGCGGAATGGTATCCGGCATATAGGTGGCTGGAGCTCGGGTGAGGCGATAATTCGGAACATGGGAACCTTCGGCGCCGATGCTAACGGAGAGGCCACAAGTGGCATGACTACAAGGCGAGAGTACGAAAGCGGCGCCAAGGGACGGAACACCCCCAGTAGTAATGGAGCCGGTGAAAGCCGACGGAGCGCGGCATTGATTCAGTCAACCCGCAAGGGGAGGAGCCTGAAGAATGAAGCAAAACCGTTTGGTATTTCGCGATGGGAAGTCTGGGAAGCCTATTTAAGGGTGAAGAGCAATCGAGGGGGCGGCAGGTCTGGATGAGCAATCGATCGAGGATTTTGAAAGGACTGGAAGAAGAACCTCTACAGAATCTGGAATCGGATGATATCCGGCAGTTACGTTCCACCGCCAGTGCGGACGGTAAAGATTCCGAAAGCCAATGCCGGCGAAGAGAGGACGCTGGGATCCCAACGGTCTCAGATCGATTGCACAAATGGTCGTGAAGAATCGACTGGAAGCAGTGGTGGAACCACTATTCCTGCCGGCATCGTACGGGTATCGCCCGAAGAAGTCGGCGCTGGATGCGGTGGGACAGGCACGGCAGAGGTGCTGGGCCTACGACTGGGTTTGCGACCTGGACATCCAGGGCTTCTTCGACAATCTCGATCACGATCTGATGATGCGGGCGGTAAAGAAACACGTGGAGGCGTCATCAGCCCCCTGCTAGCCAATCTGTTTCTGCATACGCGTTCGATCTTTGGATGCGGCGAAATGGGTCGCATCTGCCGTTCGAGCGGTATGCGGACGATATTATCGTCAATTGCAGAACAGAGCGGGAAGCGAACCTGGTGCGTGTCAAAGTAGCGGCACGGTTGAAGCAGTGTGGCTTGGAACTGCATCTGGAGAAGACGAAGTTAGTCTATTGCAAGGATTGCCAATCGGCGAGAGATTCACCCGAACGAGAAGTTCGACTTTCCGGGGTACACGTTCCGGCCCCGGAAAGCTTACGGTCGGAAAGGGAATATCTTCTGTAGTTTCAGTCCAGCCATCTCGAAGCAGCGGCGCAGAAAATCCGGGACGAGTCCGAGGATGGAAGTTGCATCGCTGTACGGGGCAGTCCATCGAAGATCTGGCCCGGAAGATCAATCCGAACTTCGGGGATGGTTGAACTACTATGGGGTCTTTACGCCTTCAGCGCTCCGGCCCATCGAGAGGTATGTCGGCCAATCGTTGGTTCGCTGGACCTGTCGGAAATATAAGAAGCTAGGCCATCACGCGAAGTCGAGCCTGGATTTGGCTGCTGCAGTTTATGGATTGCCAGCCCAAACTGCTTGCGCTTTGGGAGCAGCAGCGTAGTCGGTGTTTCACCATAGGAGCTGTATGATTGGAGACGCTCACGTACAGTTCTGGGAGAGCCTCGGGGTGCGATTCCCCGGGGCTACTTAACTCAGCGCCGCGATGTCTTACTCTGGCCATTGGCCACGCAACCCCACCTTGCGCTCGAAATGGCCGCCGCGGAACGGGACGAGCTACTGCGCCCCCATGTCCGGCATCGTGCGACGCTAAGCTGGAACGCCGTGACCGGCCAGTACGAATCCCAGCCCAGCAATCTATAAGGTCTCGCGGGTAGCTCATGCGGCCGGGTCTTCGTCTTCGACGACCGGCACGGTCTCCAGATCCTCGGCCTCAAAGACCTGATCGCAGTCCAGGCAGCGGACGTAATCGACTCCATCGCGCCTGGCCAGGATCTCGGTGCGGGTATGCTCGCAAATCTGCATAAAACGATGAATACACTTTATTCTATGCGCGCCGTGCTGCTTGTCAAGCCCCCCAACCCGAAACCGGGCCGCGGCCCAGAAAGGCATCCAGAAAATGATCGCCGGCTCCAATCCGGTCGCAACCCCAGGATCTCGGCCCGCGAACCTCCGACGTAATCGCGAAAACCCAACACGCATTGCATTCGCTCGCCGCGCCGCCGTTGCCGCACTCGCGTCTTCAACTACAACCCGGACAGCCGGGCCATTGGCGATCTGCTCCAATGCACGCGCATTCATTCTTGCCGCAACCCTCCACAAGTCCGCGGCTCGCAAATCTACCAAAAGCGCGTGATGCGGCCAAGCGCCTCAGGGCGGTCGAGTCATTTGTCGCCAAACCCAAGTTCGGGTAGTCGACCGTCAATAGACGTTCAGGTAAGTTCGATAGAATTCATCGTGAATCGATGTGAACGGCCGCAACAGCATCGCGCCATAAGAAGTCTGGATACGCCAGGCAGCGCCATCCGGCAGTCGTTCGGCCGCGAGCAGTTGCCGGCGCGATACGGAGGGCAGCGTACCCTCGACGGCGAACAAAACCAAGGGCCCTCGCACCACGGCGACGGTATTCGGATGCTCCGGATCGATCGGTTCCAGCCGCACTGGCAAATCGAAGTCCAGTTGAATGCGGTCGCCATTGAGCCATCTGCGCTGCAGCCCGGCAAAGCCGTTCTGGATCGGCGCCGCGATTCGCTTCCCATTGATCGAAATGCGCGCTCCGCCGGGCATCGCCCAGGCGGGAATGCGGAGCCGCAGCGCAAACCGCGAGGGCCGCGAAGACTGAAGGCGCATAGCGATCCGGCCGTCCAGCGGATAGGCCCCGCATTGGGCGAGAGCGAGTTGTGCGCCGCTTGCGTCCGTCCAACGAAGCGTCGATGGCAAGTAAAGATTCACAAAGATGCCGGCGGAATCGCGAAAGTACGCGAGCAGCCGGTAATCGGCGGCCACTTGCGGCAGCGTGCCGGAGCAGCACGGCCAACGGTCGGGGAAGTAGACCTTGTTCGCTCGATCGTTGTAATCGGAGTAGTAGAAGGCGCGCCCGTCTCTCTGCAACGGCTTCGCCCCCAGTACGGTGTTGTAGAGGACGCGTTCCATGCTGTCGCCATACCTGCCGCCACCTGTCGCTCTCAGCAGATAACGTGTCAGCTTAAGGTGCGCGTAACTGCCGCAAGGCGTCTCGAACCCGCGATGCGTGGTTGCGAGACTGCGCCCGAGTTCGCCTTCCCCGGGCGCAACGAAACTCTCGTTAGGTCCCCAACCGCCCGTCGCAAAAGTTTGAGTCCGCTCGATCATATCGAACGCATTCCGTGCGGCGAGCAAGTGCTTCCCGCTTCCGCCCGCCAGGTAGGCCTGCATAGCCGAACTTAGTGAGTTGCAGAAGCTATAGGCGTGGTGATGCGGCAGTACGTTTTTGTTTTCGGAGAGCGGCGTGAACCATGTGTCGTCCAGTAGGAAGCGCGCGGCGAGTTTCCGGTACCGCTCGCCCGCTCCGCGCTCCGCGGCCAGAAATAAGTTCTCCGGCAGCGTGTAGCTCTCGTCCCAGGTGTAATCGTCGCTCGTGTTGTCGCCCACCGACTTCCGCCAGCGCCGCTGAGGTTCGTCGCGGTTGAGGGCATGCGGCGGCAGGTGCGGCAGGGCGGCGTCCGTCGTTCGATCGAGCAGCGCGAAGGATTGCGCAATCCCGGCGAACTGCTGGGCGTCGATCAGACCGATCACCATTTTGTCGTAGTTATATGCGGGAAATCGGAAATTGGCGTAGAACCGGCCGGAGATCGTTGGCTCGTAGAGGGTCAGCAGCCGCTCTAATCGCACGCGAATTTCGGGCGCGCGATGGATTGCGTTGGCGCGCGAAAGCGCCGAGATCCATTGGCCGAAGCAGTGCGCGGGAGCGAAGCCGTGTCCACCGCTTTCCGTCTTCTCTAACGGCAGCTCCTCATACCATCCGCCCAATTCGGGACCAGGGGCGGGAAGGCCGGCCCGCAGCCGCCATGGCTTCAGCAGACTCTCCTCGTTGGGCGACATCAACACCGTGCAGGTCTGTTCAAACTGCGTCTGGGCGGGACCGGGAGCAAGGTCCACATCGCCGTAGCCGAACTCCTCGAGCGTGCCCGGCCGTTCGCCGGCCTCCGAACCGCGTGCGTTGAGCATCGTCGCGGCCAGCCCGGGCGACTGCAGAAACGCGCGGCGAGAGCTCATGGCATCCTGTAGCGATTTTAACCGCGAACGCAAACGCAGCCTCTCGGGAGCTATACCATTACGATAGGAACAACAGGAGACCGGCCACTCGCCGGCACAATATTCATGCCCGACCCAAACGATACCCTCCGGCGCTCGTTTCTCAGAACAGGAGCAGGCGCGTTAGGCTCGATCGCGCTCACCGCCGCTCCGCAGCCGTCGTCCGCCGCCGCCCGGCCCAATCTCATCTTCATGACCACCGACGGCCACCGCCCGGACGCTCTTAGCCTCAACGGCAACCCCATCGTCCAAACGCCCAACTTCGATCGCATCGGCCGCGAGGGCGTCCAATTTACTAATTCGTTCGTAGTAAATGCATTGTGCCTGCCCTCGCGCGCGACCGTGCTGACTGGCCTCTATTCGCACACCACCGGGATGCGTGGACAACAAGGACCGCGAAATCCCCCACGACGTTCCGCTCTTCACCGACCTGCTGCGCGAGAACGGATACGAAGTCGCCGTGTTCGGGAAGGCCCACGTCAAAGGATTGGGCCTGCGCGATTGGGATTATTTTTTCGGCTACCCGGGCGCCAACACGGACTACTTCTGGCCGGTCATCTCGGAAGGCGCTCACGGCCAGCTCGGCCCACCCAAAACGTATGACGGCTATGTCGAGGACGTCGTCATGGACCGGGCGGTCCGCTGGCTAAAGGAGCCGCGCCAAAAGCCGTTTTGCCTGATTTTCTGGTTCCAGTCGCCGCATGCCCCATTCTTCCGGCCGCGACGGCTCCTGGACCTGTATAGCGGCGTCAAAATTCCCAAACCCGCCACCTTCGACGATGATCTAAAGGGCTATCCCGGGAAGCCCAGAGCCTTCGCCGAGGCCGACGATTCTATCGGAACCTACGTAAGGAATTCCAGGACGAAGGGCAACTGCGCCCGCACCCTGGAGGAGACGGTCAAGGATTATTACGCGGGCATCGTGGCCGCGGACGAAAACGCAGGCAAGCTTTTCCAAGCGCTCACCGAGACCGGAAAGCTGGACGAGACCTGCATCATGTTCTCGGCCGACCACGGTTTCTTTCTGGGCGAATGGCGCAAGTACGACAAGCGCTTCATGCACGAGCCTTCGATTCGCACGCCCATGCTGGTGCGTTATCCCAGGATGATCCGCGCCGCGACGACCGCCAGTCAGATGGTGCTGAATCTGGACGTCGCCCCCACTTTCTTGGAGCTCGCGGGCATTCCGGTCCCCGCCTCCATGCAGGGCCAAAGCATGGTCCCGATGCTAAAAGGCGAGCAGCCGCGCAACTGGCGCAAGGACTGGCTGTACGAATATTACGAATACCCCGGCTCACACGACGTCCGCAAGCACCGTGGCGTCCGTACCGAGCGCTACAAGTTCATTCATTATTACGAGCCGCCGGAAGAGTTCGAGCTCTACGATCTCCAGGAAGACCCCGGGGAACTCCACAACCTCTACGGCCAGCCGAGATCGGCCGCCTTGGCGCGGGATCTGCGGCGGCGTATCGACGAACTGCGCAAGGCCACAGGCGACCATTACGTGTACGAATAAACATCCCCGCACACTACCGGATACGCGGCGCTGATTCCACGGTCTTCTGAAGACAACGAACTCGGTCTCGGTCGCCGGTCCGAAGACGATCAAGGCCGATCGAAATCTGAGAAGAAAAGGGGGCTAAACGTACTATTGGACAGGCCTCGATGCGTGTAGCGCGCGGGACTGGATCAACTTTAACGGTGGGTTACTGCATCGAGGCCACCCGCCCTGCCTATGAGAAAAGCGGGCCTGATCGCCCCTCAAGCCTCGGCGCGGGCGGCCTTGTCGCCGATGCCGAGTTTCTTCATTTTATACAGCAGCGCCTTGTAGTCGATCTTCAAAAGCGAAGCCGCCTCTTTCCTGTTCCACAGACAGCTAGTCAAGGCGTTGAGAATGGCCTGCGATTCGGCCTGGCGGCGCGCCGCGTCCACCTTCCCTAAGATGGAGTGCGGCTCTTCGGCCGCGGCCTCCTCGACGCGCGGCGCCGGGGCGGCTTCGGCGCTTTCCGGCTCCTCCCGCGCAGGCGCGCTCGCGGCCGCGGGTTCGGCGGCGGCGGGGCGCGGCGGCGGGATCGCTTTGGGGCCGGCGCGCAGCGCCAGTTCCCGCGCGATCAGATCGGCGTCGCCCAGCACCAGGTACTTGCGCACCACGTTTTCAAGCTCCCGGATATTGCCCGGCCAATGGTGCGCCAGCAGCGCGTTGCGCAGCGCGCGCGGCAGCTCCGGCGTCTCGCCCGCCGAGGCATACTTCTTCAAAAAATGCAGCGCCAGCGGCACGATCTCGTCGCGCCGCTCGCGCAGCGGCGGAATGCGGATGGGAACGATATTCAAACGGTAGTAGAGATCCTCGCGGAACTGCCCCGCCTCGACCGCGCTTTCGAGATCGCGGTGCGTCGCCGCCATCACGCGCACGTCCACGCGGCACACCTCGCGCGCCCCCAGCCGCAGAAATTCCTTGTCCTGCAAAACCTGCAGCAGCTTGGCCTGCAGCTTGAAATCCATGTCGCCGATCTCGTCGAGCAGAATGGTGCCGCCGCTCGCCATCTCGAATTTCCCGGGATTGTTTTTTAACGCCCCCGTGAAGGCCCCGCGCTCGTAGCCGAACAGCTCGCTTTCGACCAGCTCGGAAGGCAGCGCCGCGCAGTTGAGCTTCAGGAACGTCTTCGAGGCCCGCCGCGAGCGCGCGTGCAGCTTGTGCGCCAACACCTCTTTGCCCACCCCGGTCTCGCCCTGCAACAGCACCGGAACGTCCGAGGCCGCCACCTGCTTGATCCAGCTTTCGATGCGGTCCGACCAGCCGCTGCGCACCACGTCGTCGCCCTCCGCCGGCCCCTCCGCCGCGCTTTGAAGCAACGACGCCCGCGCCGGGCCGATGGCCTTGGCGATGCTTTGCGCCAGATCCTCGTGGCTCACCGGCTTGGGCAGAAAATCCGCCGCCCCGTTGCGCATCGATTCCACGATGTGCCACGGCGAGGAGGCCCCCGAGACCATGATCACCGGCGGGCTCGAGCCGTTCTGCCGCAATTGCCGCAGCGTTTCGATGCCGTCCTTGCGCGGCATCATGATGTCCATCAGCACCAGCGAGACGCGGTCTTTGTTGGCCGCCAGATGGCTCAGCACTTCCTCGCCGGTCTCGGCGAAATCCACCTCATAGCCCTGGCACTCCAGCGCGATCCCCAGATAGTTGCGCACTTCCGGCTCGTCTTCGGCAATCAGAATTCTGTGTCCGTTGTTCATGACGATGCGCCCGCGCCTAGACGATGGCGGCCACGGCCGCGCGCGCCGCCGCGGCGGGGTGGCTCGCGGCGCCGTTGTTCCGCGGGGTAAGGTGGAACGCCGGCTCATACAGCGGCAGCACAAACGAAAACGTAGCCCCGCAGCCGTCTTCCGGCGAAGCCGCCCAGATGTTGCCCCCATGCGCCGTCACGATCATGCGGCAGATGGCCAGCCCCAGTCCGCCTCCGGAGCGGTCTTTGCCCCCCGAATAGGAGGTGTATTCTTCAAAGATCAACGGCAGAAACTCGCGCTGCACCCCCGAGCCGGTGTCGCGCACGTCGATGCGGTAGGCGGGAATGCCCCCGCGCGCGCCGCCCGGGATGCCCGCGCCGCCAGCGACGCCCGCTTCGGCGTGCATGGTCGCTTCCGCCCCGCGCACCTCGATCGCTCCGAAGCGCGGCGTAAACTTGCAAGCGTTCTCGAAAAGGTTCACCAGCACCTGCTCGATCTGCGCCCCCTCCCAGCGCGGCGCCGTCGCGGGCGGCTCGATCTGCACGGATACGGCGATCTGTTTTTCATCCGCCAGGGGAAGCACGTCGTGCAGCGCTTGTTGTACGCAGCGCTCCACGTCCACCGCTTCCAGGCGCGGCTTGCGCTCCACCTGTTTGCCCACGCTCAGCTCGAACATCCCCGCCGCCATGCGCGAGAGACGCTTGACGCTGTGCTGCATGCGCTCGAGCAGCTCCGTCTGGCTGGGGTTGAGCGCTCCCACCTGCTGCTGCAGCAACAGCCCGCAGTAGCCGTGCAGCGCCGTCAGCGGCGCCCGGAAATCGTGCACCGCGCGGGCCAGAAAATTGGTGCGGTCCTGATCGAACTCCTGCAGCTTGAAATTCGCCTGCAGCATATACTGCAGCAGGTCTTCGCGCCCCGCCCCGCCGCCCGCCGCGTCGCGCCGGTGCGTCAGCATGGATCGTAACGCCACCGCGTGCAGCGGCTTCAGCAGGATGCTCGCCGGAGCTCCCCGCAACTCCTCCTCGAGCTGCGCCACCTGTTGGCGGCGCGCGAAAAACACCACCCCCGGCGCGGCGCCGTCCTGGGGCCGCGGAATCTCCTCGCCCGGCTCATAATCCCATAACAGCAGGGGGCTGCCGGGCCGCCACTCCTTCATCTTTTCCAGTGAGAAAGCCGGTTTCAGATCCTCGACGGCCGCCTCCAGGGCGGTCCACACACGGGGATCGTTGGAATGCACAGACACTTTCATTTAGGTCGCCACCCCTCCTCCGAGTGGGGACTGGTCTAAAGAATTGCGCTAAAACCAGGAAATTCGAATTTAGCAGCTTGTGTCCTATGTTGCATAGGGGGGATTCGCTCCCCTCCGGGGGGTGATCTGCAAATTTGTTGCTAGTAGTACCGCGACGTGACCCAAGTTGACAAATGATGGGACTCAAGTGCGGGCGGCCGGCAACATCTCAAGGAGCTCCGGCTTGAGCCGATCCCCGTTCAGAAAGCCTTGTAGAAAGGGATCCTGGCGCAAGTTGCGGCCCACCGCCGATTCTTCCGCCAGATCGCGGCGGAACAGATAGGCGTGAATGCGGCAGCCCATGCCGCAGGCCGCGTGCGGCCCCCCGGCGGCGTGGCCGAGCGTGATATGGACGACCTCCACCTCGCACTGCAGACAGGGATAATAGCCATCGCTTAAATGCAGCCGCGGCAGCAGCAGACAGGCGCTCAGCCGCTCCCCCGGCCGGAACGGCTCCGGCGAAAGACAGCAGAAGCCGCTGCTGCTGATGTTCTCGGTTTTGGCCCAAACGGGCTGCCCCGGCGCCTCGTGGGCGCATAGCAGCACCGGCCAGCGCAGGTTCAGCCGCAGATAGGCGCGCCGCTCGCCCGCCGCATCGTTGCCATTCATTCAAACAAGTTCCTTCGATTTATCAAAAAAGGATGCTTTGCGTCTTCGCCACTCAACCGATATTGGCTCTAACGCCTGCCTATGCATTTTGCCGTCCAGGGTGGAAAGGCGGTTATTCAAGGTGAGTTAATCACCAAATCGCCGAAAAGCTGCTTGTAAGCGGGAAAGCAATGCCTTGGCGCTCCCTAGGGAGGCTCGGCCAGCATCGGGGGCGCGCTGTAGGCAGCCCTAGGGAGGTTCGTGGAGACGCGACGGAATTCACGATATATATTTGTTCAATTTCCTCAAATCGCGGATACCACGGGGAAATAGATTATTGGGAAATATTCGCCGTGGTGGATCCTACGCGGTTCGTGAGCGTGACGGATTGAGGGATCACCGAGGCCGCATTTCCTTGTATTGAAAATGGCTGCGTGTAGTTGAATTGACTGCCGAACTGTGTCGAGGCGGCATTCTGGAACCATGTGGTGAACAAAGTCGCGGTGGGGACCGTCACCGTCGTGCTTTGGAGCGTCTGCCCAGCGGCGGGGCTGAACGTGAATGTCGCTTGTGTCACCTCCAGAGCCGTGGAATACCCGATAATCTGAACCGAGAAGCCGTTCGAACTGGACGTTATGGTCGCGCTGACAATGACCGGCGCCGCAGGCGCTATGGTCGCCGATAAAGATGGGGCGGGCGTGGGGGTAACATCGATGCCGCCGGCCTGGATTCGCAGCGAGACGGTAATGGTACCGGCGACAGTTCCGGTTTGAATGGCGAGGGGTACGGTGGAAACGGCATTTGTGGATCCCGCCGGTACGGTGAAAGATGCGCTTCTGCCCCCCGAAGCGAACTGAATCGTGGCATCGCCGGCGCCGCTATTGGGGGCAAAGCTGAGAATCGCCTGGCCGGTGATGTCGGCCGGGAAAGTCGAGCTCAACGAGATCTGCAAAGGCACTTGCTGGGCCGCGTTCACGGTAGCGGGCAAACCTGAAATTGTGGCCGAGGGAGCGGAAGGCAACGCAACATTTAATTGAAAAAGATTGACGGCGTTTGCCAGCGTGCTGTCGACCACGCGCACGGTGAACGAAAAGGACCCTGCGGCTGTCGGTGTCCCGGCGATTACGCCCGTCGCCGGGTCGACTTGAAGACCAGCGGGCAAACCGTTGGCGGACCACGTATACGGCGGCGCGCCGCCCGTGGCCGCCAATGCAAACGTGTAGGGAGCGCCTAACACGCCGCCGGGAACTTGCGCCGCGCTGGTAATGCTAAGCGGGGCCGCATTAATCGTGAGGCTGAACGTTTTGTTTTGCGTCACTCCATTCGCGTCGCGAGCTTGAACGGTGAATGAATACGCGCCGGCGATGGACGGCGTACCGGTCAAGGAAGCGGCCGCCGCATTGAAGGTCAATCCCGGGACGGATCCGCTCACGAGGGACCAGGTGTACGGAGCAGTGCCGCCGACAACCGAAAAAGTCTGAGAATAGGCAGTTCCGGCCGCGCCGGAGGGGAGAGGCGATCCGGTGGTGATGGTGAGGCTTGGTGGATTGATGACAACCTGAAACGACTGCGAAGCTTTGTTGCCGGACGCATCCGACACTTGTACGGTGAACGTGAACGTGCCGGGCGTCTGCGGCGTGCCCTGGAGCGTTCCCGAGCCGGCATCGAGCGTGAGTCCTCCCGCGCTTCCGGAAAGAATCGTCCAGGAATACGGGGGAGCGCCGCCGGCCGCCGAGAATTTCTGCGAATACGGCGTCCCAACGTTACCGGTGAAGAGCGGCGCGACGGTCGTGATGGAGAGTGGCGGAGCGTTGATTGTGAGGGTGAAAGTTCGCGTAGCGACGCCTTGCGCGGCATCGGCGACCTGTACCGTGAAACTGAAGTTGCCGGCGGAGGTGGGTGTTCCACTGAGGATGCCGCTGTTAGGATCGATGGACAGTCCGGGCGGCAGCGACGCGCCGCTCCATTGATAGGGGGGTGTGCCGCCGTTGGCGGCCAGCGCCTGCGAATAGGTCTGACCCAGCATCGCGGTAGGTAGCGGGCTTGAATTCGTAATCGAAAGCGCGGGCATGGCGATCGTAATTGAAAAGGCGCCTGATGTTGAGGCCTGGCTGGAGTCCAAGACCTGCACGGTGAAACTGAAAGTCCCGGCCGACGTTGGTGTTCCGGCGATCGAACCGTTCGAACTAAGCGTTAAGCCCGCGGGAAGCGGGCTGACGGCAAGCCATGAATAGGGAGGGCTGCCACCGCTCGCGGCCAATGAAAGCGAATAGACGGCGCCCAGGGTTGCGGGCGGAAGCGGGGAAGCAGTGGTGATCGTAAGAGGCGATGCGGACGATACAACCGTAAAGGTGACGGCGTTCGATTGCGCGTTGCCGGAATTTACGACGCTGACAATATCAATGCTCGGGACCGTCAGCAGATTTGACGAGACCGTGGCAATCAGTTCATTGGGTCCGAAATATGCCGTAGGAAGCGGCGCTCCATTCCACGCTACGAACGAGGTTGCCTGAAAATTTGTACCCAAGACTGTCAGCGCCAAGCTTTGGCTGCCTGCCGGGACGGACGAAGGACTAATTCCGGCAATAGCGGGGGTGACATTCTGCGCCCTCAATACCGCGCTGAACAGAAAAATTAGACCGGCTGCCGCCAGTATCGGAAGACGTTTACTCATGTGCGCTCTGACGAGGCAGGGGCGAGCGGCGGTCCTGCGGAACGAACCAGATGCGCGTGTTCAGCGCATCGGAAACATCCAGCAGAAAGATCGGACCTCGTGACGCGTCCGTGAGACGGAAGAGATTTACGGAGCCGAAATTATATAATCCCCGCGGACTGCACGCGCACGATGTCTCCGTCCAGACTCCGGAATCCAAGTCGAACGCGGCGACGCCTGACGCGCCACTCGCGTATATGCGCTTTCCGTCGGCGGACAACTGGACGCCGGAGATAGACGAAGAAGACGATGGAGGCGAAATCTGGCGGCTCTGAATCTGCGCGCCGCTAATTTGCAACAGCGACAGGTCGCCATTCACCGTCGCAATAACGGCATCATGACTATTCGGTCCAAACGCAAATGCCGCGGCGCCACCGGGCGAGAGCAAGGTTCCCGCGCTGTCATTGGACGTAACCAGCCACAGTGCGGAATCTTGCGCGGCAGAGGTGGCCAGGAGCGCCTCCGAGCCATCGTCGGTAATGGCAAGCCGGGCGACCGCACTTGAAAGGCCCGTTGGCGCCGCCCGGGAGGCGACCACTGGAGCGGACGGCAAACCGGTAATAACCTGCAGTTCTCCCGTACTCTGTTTATAAAGCGCCGCGGCGCTGCCCGTGGGGCTCAGAACGACGAGATCGGGAGCGGCCATCGCATCGCTAAACAGCACTGGCGTTACGTTCGAGTTTTGAAGCGGTACGAGACGGACCGCCCCGTCCAGGGCGGAGACGCTCAAGGCGAAGCCCAGTCGAGGGGCGGCCACGGCGTTCGCGATGGGATAACCGAAGTCGAAGGCATCGCCGAGCGTGGCGGCTCCGGCAATGCCCCACACGGGCCGCAGCGCGGCGGACCTGCTCTCAAATACAAAACCGAGCAGCGGAGGCGCAATGGAGCCCGCGTTATCCTGGGCGGGCGCAACTTGCGGCCATAAAGAAGCCGCCAACAGTAAAAAAGGATGCGTGGCATGTTAGTGAGGCGGACCGACCGTTCCCGTCCCGGGGGTAATGACGATTGCGGGGGTTGAGGAAGCGGCTGCCGCGGGCGAGCTCCCGCCGTGAAATGCCGCGGCGGCGCCGCCCCCGGCCGCGGCCGCTATCACCGCCACTACGATCCAGATTTTTTTATGAGAGCTCTGTACCGTCTTGCCCGGCACGGCCATATCGAACTGCATAATATCGGTTCGCGCGGTTTGGCCGCGATATGAAGCGCTAATGTGAATCGGCAGCTTGCCGGGGATCAGATTGACCTTCAGACCGTGCGCGGCGGCAATGCCGCGATCGTCCGTGACGACGGTGAGGGTCTTCGATCCGTTCGAAAATTGGCCGCTCGCGCCCTCCGTGGGCAACGTGAAAACGACCGCGGCGCCGGAAATGGGCTTATGATTCTCGTCCTCGATCCTGACGCTCGGATCATGAGCGGAGCGTTGGCCGACATTGTTGATTGCGCCTTCACCATCCACCGTGACGATGTTCAGCAGCGCGGGAGGGTTTTGCGCTAAAGCGTTTTGCGCCGAGGCAGGGAGAAGCAGGCATGTTAGTGCTGAGAAAACAGTTCTAAGCCGCCGCTGCCTCATTGGTCTCCTTGAATCGGGTTCATAGCTGTTCAGCAATTTTTTGGCCGCGCGGCGCGGGGAACCGGCGCCGTGGTTCAGTCGCGCGAATCATCCAGGGTAGCCGATTTCCAAAGCTTTGAGAACTGTTCCCAATCTTTATCCGGCGAGTGTCGATAGGCCATCGTTGGTCCCGAACGTGCTGTGGTCAGCTATTCTAAGCAGAATGCAACGCATTTTTCCAGCGGTCCTGATCTTCTGCATTGGCAGCTTCGTGCTGCCGCTATACGGGGGTCAGGAGGGAGCTCCGCCTCAAGAACTTCTTGAATACGTGCGGGAGGCGAGCAAGCTGGGATTGAAGGAAACGCAGATCCGGCAGAACGCGGTACAGGCGGGTTGGCCGCTTGCGGCCGTCAACCAAGCTCTGACGCGCGCGCAGCATGAAGCAACCACGGGCGCAGCCGGCGCGAACCATCCGCCTGCGGCGAGCGCTACGCCTCCCAGCGCCCCAGTTTCCGCCGTGCCCGCTCGGGAAAGCGCGACGTCCGCCGCCGGCGGTGCTGGAGCCGTTCCGAAAACGGCGGCCACGGCGCCCGAAATACCGGAATCTTCGAAAACGCGCGGCGTTCCGGACGACTATGTCATCGGCGCAGGCGACGTCCTGCAGATCTCCGTTTGGAAGGAGCCCGACGCCTCAATACCTAATGTCGTGGTTCGTCCCGATGGAAAGATCTCAATTCCGATCCTTAAAGAAATCGAAGTAGTAGGCCTGACCCCGACGCAGCTGGAGAAACTGATTACGGAGCGGCTGTCGCGCTTCATTCCCGCCGCCGATGTGACGGTCGTTGTGACGGGGATCAACAGCAAGAAGATTTACGTATTGGGGGCGGTGAAAAAAGAAGGGCCGCTCCCGTACACGTATCGCATGACGATCATGCAGGCGCTCAGCGAGGCCGGCGGCCTGACAGATTACGCCAAACGGAAGAAGATTTATGTTCTGCGCATGGAGAACGGGAAAGAGTACAGGCTACCCTTCGATTACAACGCAGCGTTGAAGGGTGAACACATGGAGATGAATATTCCCTTGATGCCCGGCGATACACTCGTCGTACCGCAGTGACCGAAACCTTGCTCCGATGGTCGAAACTGCCGCTGGCGTGCGCGGCCGCTCTGCTTAGCGCCGTCACGCTTCACGCGCAATTATCCGGTTCCGCATATCGCGCCCTCGGTCAATTGGACTTGCAGCATAACGGACTGAACTTGGTGCAGGGCGTAGAGTTGTATGCGCCAGCGGGCGTGGCGCTCGACTCCAGAAGCGGCCAGTTGCATTTATATATCGCGGATACGCGCAACTCGCGGATTCTTGCCTGGCAGGACGTCAACGCGTACCAGACAGGCAATCCTCCTACGCTGGTCTTGGGACAACCGAACCCGCAATCCTCGAATCCGCTGGGCATTGGCTCGAAGGGACTGAACGCGCCGCTGGGGTTGGCGGTCGATCCGATTACAGGGAATCTCTTTGTCGCGGATTATGGGGACAATCGCGTGCTCCGGTTTCCATCACCGTTTGCCAATCCGACCCGCATCGAGCCGGATGCAGTGTACGGGCAGCCCGGCTTCGCGGCTTTTACGGCGCTGCCGATTGCCAACAACACGCTGAACAAACCGCGCGCGGTGGCGGTCGATAGCGCCGGGAATCTGTGGGTGGCGGATACGGGCAACCACCGCGTGGTGAGGTTCGGCGCGGGCGCGCTGGGCAGCACGACGCCGCCAAACGCGGACACCGTGATCGGGCAGAAAGATTTTGCGAGCGGGGGCGCCAACCAGAGCGGGGCCGGACTGTCGGCGTCGGGCTTTGATACGCCTTCGGGCTTGGCGATCGACGCGCAAAACAATCTTTACGTCGCGGATACGAATAATACGCGCGTCTTGAAATTCGGCGCGCCGCTGGGCCCGGCGTCCCAGAGTCCGGCGGCCAGCGCCGTGTGGGGCGAAGCCGATTTCAAAACGCGCGGCGTGCCGGCGCAAGCCTCCAGCTCCACGCTCGCAGGACCGGCGGGAATCGCGGTGGACGCAAATAACCTCTATGTCGCGGTTCCGGCCGATAATCGCGTGATGGTGTTTCCGCTGAGCGGAGGGGTTGCGACGAGCGTGCTGGGGCAGCCCGATTTTTCCACCAACAATCCAAACTCGAGTTCTTCTCCGTTCGCCTCGCAAAACACGCTGGCTGCGCCGAACGACGTGAAAGTGGATGCAAGCGGCAACCTCTTCGTGGCCGATACGGGAAATAACCGCGTACTTCAATTTCCAGCAGGATCGAAATCGGCGACGCAGGTGTGGGGTCAGACGGATTTCACCTCGAATGGTCCGAATCAGGTCAAGCCGGCCAGCATCAACACTCCCTTCAAAATGGCGATCGACTACTCGGCGTCGCCATTTGCGTTATATGTGTCGGACACGAATAACAATCGGGTTTTGATCTGGAAGGATTCGGCGCGATTCCGGACCGGCGATCCGGCCGATCTGGTAATCGGGCAGCCGGATCTGCGGACCACCATCGCGAACGTGGATACCAACGGATCGCTGCCTTCGAAGACGTCTCTTGCGGGTCCGGCCGGAATCGCCGTGAACCAAAGCGATGGCACTCTCTACCTGGCGGATGCGGGAAATAATCGCGTATTGCGTTTTCCGCGCCCTGTTGGCCAATCCGGGCGAATCACGCCGGACGCGGTGTTGGGGCAAGTGGATTTTGCAAGCTCGACATCCGCTTTCGTCACGGCTTCCTCGCTGCACGCGCCGACAGGCGTGAGCCTGGGTCCGAATGGAGACCTGTTCGTGGCCGATTCCGGCAACAATCGCGTTTTGGAATTCGCCTCGGGCGCGGGGACCGGATCGTCGGCCATGCGCGTATACGGGCAGCCAAATGCCTTTTCATCGACGGCGCCGGGCCAGGCGTCGGCGCAAACATTAGCATCGCCGCAAGGTCTTTACGTGGATCAATCCTCGAATTTATACGTCGCTGATAGCGGCGCCAACCGCGTCCTGATTTTCCCCAATACGCAAGCTGCGCCCACGGCGGGCATGACCGCGGCTTTCGTCATCGGGCAGGGCAGCTTCAACGGTTCGGGAACCTCGCAGGGTACGGCCTTCAAAGCGCCCACCGATGTGGACGTGGACAGCGGCGGAAACATCTACGTTGCCGATTATGGAAACAATCGCGTGCTGGAATTCCCATCGTTAGTGTTTCTGCCGGTCACCGGCGCGGCGGCCTCTTCGGTCGTGGGGCAACAAAGCGCCAGCGGGACAGCGGCCAACTGGGATTCGACGAACGGCGCCGCCACGCCCGAAGGCTTGTATGGTCCGCTGGGAATTTATCTCGACCGGCAGGATACGCTGTATGTCGGCGACAGCGGCAATAACCGCGTGGTGCAGTTTCTGAAGGCCGCGGCGGTGGTGAATGCAGCGACGTACCAAGCCAGCGTGCCCGTTGGACAGGGCGCTCTGGCGTCGCTTTTCGGCGCCGGCTTGGCGGGCAGCGCCGATTCGGCGGCAAATACGCCATTGCCTTCGACGCTGGTCAACCGGCAGATTATCGTGAACGACAATATTATCGCGCCGCTTTATTACATGGGACCATCGCAGACGAATTTTCAGGTTCCTACAAGCGCGCCTTTGGGCGCCGCCCGCATTGCCGTGCGTACGGCCGATACGGCGGAGCTCATCGCGGGTGGCCCGTTCGAAGTCGCGGCGGTTTCACCGGGACTGTACACGATCGCTCAGAATGGAACGGGTCAGGCCGCGGTTATCAATCAGGACAAAAGCGTGAACAGCTCATCGAATCCCGCCCTGCGAGGCACGATAGTGAGTCTTTACGGAACCGGACAGGGGCAGGTCAGCCCCGCGGTGCCAGACGGGTTCGCCGCGCCGGTTTCGCCTTTAGCGCAGACCGTCACGGTGCCAACCTCCGATGCGGCGACGTGCGTGAATTCGCAGCCCTCCATGTGCGTGGCGATGGGCAGCTTATTCGGAACGGTGCAGTTTTCGGGTCTGGCGCCGGGCTACGTGGGACTGTGGCAAATCAACGTTGTCATTCCTCCGAACCTTACGCCGGGCACGGTGAATGTCAGAGTCCTGCTCGACGGTACGCCCAGTAATGTGGTCAGCATCGCGGTTCGTTGACGGCGGGCGCGCCCGTTATGCGGAATACGCCTGCAAGGGCGAGCGTTAGCAAGACATTTGTAATACCGGCCGGCCGTCGCGGCAGAAACGATTCCGCGAACATGATTGACGCCATAAGCAGCCGCGCATAGAAGCGCGGCGGACCACAAACGCAATCCGGCGCGCACCGCGAGCCATAGCAGCGTTCCGCAAATAAATACATTCTCAAAAAAGCGGATGACGCTTTCTTCGGCCGAAGCGTCGAGAATCGTCGCAAAGGGCATCCACTCGAGCGCATGTCTTGTGGAGCTGAAATGGAAGGGCTGCAAATCGTGGGCCGCTACGGCCGCGGCGAACAGAATAGCGATTGCCGCCGGGCGCAATCGCAGACGCGAGAAAACGAATAGCCACAGAAGACCTCCCGCCGCGGCGCCCACCAATTCGGACACGGACAGGAATTTATCCACGATCGTTACGCGGGCAATCAGGATGGCGAAAATCGTCAGGAGGAGCAATTGGCGGCTCCGCTTTATTCCAGTCAGCTCCTCGAACATGAGACCTAGGGCGAGCCACACCGCGGTATCGCGAAAGACGTCGGCGAACTGAAGCGTCGGGGTATAGACGAGCGGCTTCAGAGCGTCCCAGTATTTGTGAATATCGGTGACAGGCTCGAAGGGAAACAATCGCCATGCCAGCCATGAGAGCAGTAGCAGAAAGACGAATGGCCGCCACGCAACCTCCGGAAACTTTGGGATGCCGACGACAAACACAACGCCCGCCACCGCGCCCAGCAGGGATCCGGTTGTATTGGCGGAAAGGTCCCAGACGGACGTGTAGCGATCCGCGACATAGAACTGCGCCAACTCCATCGCGAGCGAGAGCGCTGCGCCGAGAGCCGCGGCCAGCGCGATTCGTCCGATCGGGCGGCGCGACGATATCGACCTGACGAGGAAAAATCCGAGGGGGATGTAGAACAGGACGTTAGCGAGA
Source organism: Bryobacterales bacterium (assembly GCA_963838885.1). Taxonomy (GTDB): domain Bacteria; phylum Acidobacteriota; class Terriglobia; order Bryobacterales; family Bryobacteraceae; genus JAICMB01. The sequence goes on from CAWITB010000055.1 coordinate 28,706, forward strand.
AAATCGCTGCGCTCGAGGGGAGTTCGCCAACTTGCCAACAGAGCCGCGAACGGCTGAACGCCCGCCGGATTGCCATGCACGAACTCGAACGGATACAGCGAGCCGTACACGATGGCCAAGGCGATTGCAGCCGCCAGGAGCGCGGCATGGCGATTCCATTTCACTTCTCCCGTAATTGTTGCAGTATGCGCGGATTACCATCCCCGCTCAGTCGCCGGAAGGCTGGGATCCTGCTTCAATGCCTTGCCCAACAACTCTTTTCCCGATTCCGGATGACCCGCTTTCACGTACGACATGGCGAGATGAAACTCCCGGCGCGGACTGGGATCGCGCTCCACCGCCGCTTTCAAGTGATCGACGGCCGCGCCATACATCTGTTTGCGGTAGTAAATCCCGCCCAGAGTATCCTGCGCGGCCGCATTGTCCGGAGCGATTTCCACCGCGCGTTCGGCCAATCGCAGAGGCTTCATCAACATCCGTGGAGGCCAAAATATAGGCGAGGTTGTTGAGGGCGAATACATTCGAGCTATCAATGCCTATGGCGGACCTGTAGGCGGCGATCTCGCCGGCGCGATCTCCGCTCTCTTCGTCGATGCCGGCCAGCAGCAGGAATGCCGCCACGTTTTGACCGTGTTGCTCCAGCACCCGTTGCAAACGTTGCCGCGCGCTATCCAAGCGGTGCTCGCGGCGATCGATCTCGGCTACATCGATTTCCGCCTGCACGAAATTCGGGTCGTGCGCCAGCGCCGCCTCAAATGCTTTGCGCGCCTCGTCGATCCGGCCATTTCTCAAGTACCATTCCCCCAGGAGGACTTGCATCGGAGCGGACTGGGAATGCGCCGCCGCAATCTCGGCCAGGCGTTCGGTTGCTTGTGGGGCTTCATTGCGCGCGAGATAGGCATCGGCGAGCAGACGCGCCCCGCGGCTGTCGTCCGGCTTCAGCTTCAATACCTCTTCGGCATCCACTCTCGCCCCTTCGTAATCCTTTTCCCGCATTTTCAGGAGACCGTCCTGCAGCACCAGTTGGGGAGTCCTGGCTGCGCGCAAGGCCTCATTTAAAGAGAAGCGCAGCTCTTTCGTATTCCCGGCCTGCAGCAGCGCCCAGTTGCGCCACTCAATCAAAGCCACTGTCTTTTTTTGCGGCGCGGGCGCCTCATCGAGGAGGTTCAAAGCCGACTGAGGCTGATTCGATATGACGAAGCTTTTTGCGAGCGCCAGGCGCGCGGCAAGGAAGGCCGGGATCGAGACGCAGCGCTTCATTCAATTCCTGGCGCTCGCGGTTGGCGAGACCTTCGACGGCATAAACGCGCGCCAGCTCGGAGTGAGCGCTCGCCGAATTCGATTGCAGGTGCAAAACTTCATCAAGGTCCTGCTCCGCTTGCCGCGGTCTCCCGTCCTTAAGGGCGAGCTGGCTACGCTCGAAAAGCGCCTCGGTGTCTTTGGGGTTTCGCTTTAACGCTCCAGCCAGAAGCTTCTGCGCGTCCTGTCGCCTATTCGCATCCACGTATAGCAGCAGTAACTTGCTACGTGTTGGCCGGTAGCCCGGGATCGTCGCGCACCAAGCGCTCCAGCTCCGCGATTGCGGCGGACTTGGCGCCCCTTTTGTAGAGAAACATGGCGTGAAGATCCCGATACCTTTTATCGGGCAGCGCGGAAAGCTGTTTCAACGTCGCTTCGGCCGCGTCCATCCGCTTCGCGCCAATCTGGAGCAGGGCGAGGCTGAGCAGCGCGGGACCGTTTTTCGGATCCAGTTGGACGGCTTTCGCGATCTCCGGTTCCGCCTGTTCGGGATGCCCCAGGAGCATATAAAACTGTCCGAGAGCCAGTCGGGCAGCCGAGGAATCCGGCGCGATGACCACTGCCTTTTGCAGCGCGTCTTCCGCTCCCTTGAAGTCTTTCTTCAGGAGCATAATGCGCGCCAACGCAACGGACGATTTCAAGCGGGACGGAAATTTTCGCAGCGATTCTTCGAGACGCTCGGCTGCGTCCTCCTTTTTGCCCAATTGAAACTCCGTGATCGCCAGCGCATTAGTCGCTTCCTCATCGTTAGGCGAAGCGGCAAGAACGTTTCCCAGGCGACTCTCGGCATCCTGCAGGAGATTGCTCTTCCGAGTCAGGCTGAGTAGCTCGGCGACTTTCAACTGGGCCCGCGAATGCTTGGGGTCCAACTCCGTGGCGCGATGAAACGCGCGAAACGCGTCGAGCGTATCGCCTCCGTCCAGGTACGCGATCCCAAGCTGGTAATACGGCTCGGCATCCCGCGGCATAACCCGCATCGCATTTTTGAATTCCAGGATCGCTCGCGGATACTGTTTGGCGGCGACGAGGGTCTCGCCTCTCGCGAGAAAAGCCGCCTCTTTCTCGTGGGGCGATTTCTTGCAGCCCTGCAGCGAGATGGCAACGAGGCCAAGAAAAACGGCGGCTCGGCCGGCCTTCAGCACACGTTGCGAACCCGTTTGGACCGGGTCCGCTTGGTGAGCGCCAAAACGCCGCCCACGAGAGACCCAAACAAAACGACCGAGGCCGGCTCCGGCACGGCATCCAACTGCACAAGGTAGGTTTGAATTCCGGGCGTTATGAGGCTGCCGTTGGCATTTGCGCCGCCGCTGATCACGGCATAATTATTAAACAGAGATGCATTCGGGTTCGCATTGACGAAGTTTTGGGCGGCCGTGATATCGGCTGCGACGTTGCTCATATTCGTCCCGTCGTTTTGAATGGCGCTGAATGTGATGCCGCTTTCGGAGGTCACGCTGTTATTCCACATGATCTCCCAAATGGCGGTCTGGAGCTCCTGGTCCGTGGTCGTGTTGGAAGGCGTGGGGCCGCCTGGAAGCCCTGGATACTGATTGACCAGGTAAGTAGCCATCTCGAAGCGTTCCTGCGGCGTATCGTAGCCAGGGCCAAGATTCAGCGCCCAGCCGGAACTGCCGACATTACCGAAGCGGACATCGCTCGAGTTGTTGCCTATTTGAGAAACCTCAACGATATCCGCGTTGTAGGTGGTGGGAGGCGAGATGTCCTCCTCGGCGTCCACACACCACATTGCCGTATTGGTGCTATCGATCGTCGCGGTAAAGCCGCCGCCCGAGCCAAAACTGAAGCTCACCGGATAAGTAGGGTTTCCGGCCGGCACGTTGACCGACGTGTAGATCTGAACGCCGTTGCTATTGAGGACCGTGCTCGATAGAGGCACCGGGTCCGCAACCGCTGCCACACTGAACACTCCCAGCGAGACGACCAAACCGGCGCAAAGACTGTATCTTGTGTTTATCATTCGATCTCCTCCGATATCGGACAACTGAAGGCATGTGGAGGGCCAGATGTAAATTTGTGTCTTTGCATACAGATAGGGTCTTCCGCCAGCCAGCACAGTAAACAATGTTGGAAACAGTGACGAAGATTCGACGGGTAAGCCGTTGTAACTAGAAGAAGTACTAGGAGAACTAGGGCGTCACAGGTGGGCCAGAATCTCGCGGGCGTCCTTTGCTTCCGGAAGGTTCGGATCCAGCTTTAAGGCTTTGAGCAGCGATTGTCTAGCATCATCGTCCTTTCCAGCCCTCCAGGACGCTAAACCAAACTGGTATTGAAACATGGGATTGCCCGGTTCTCTCCCGGCGCACTCTTTCAAGTAGTTCCAAGCCATTTGATAAATTCCCTTTTTGTAATAGATCCAGCCAATCGTGTTCGTGACTTGCAGATTGTCGCCGAGCGCTTCCTTGGCCTCCTGCGCGAGTTTCAAGGCCACGTCCATGTTGCCGCCGCGTTCCGCCAACAACGCGGCGAGATTATTCTTGGCCAAGGCATTGCCGCTATCGGCCTGGAGCACGCGTTCATAAGCCGCCCGCGCTTCGTCCCAGCGCTGGACCTTCTCGAAAATGACCCCCGCGGCAATAAGCAAGGCCGCATTCCGCGGGTCTTTACGCATGGCGCCCGCGAGGACGTCGGCGGCGGGTTGGGGCTTCTTATCCTGCGCGTACAGATCGGCCAACAGTATGGCGCTGTCGGCGCCCGCCGATGGCAGATTGACGGCCTTGCTCAAGGAGGCAATCGCCTCCGGACGCTTATTCTGAAGCAGGTAAATCTGCGCCAATTCGTGGTACAAGAGGGCCTCCTGAGGGTGAGCCGGAAGCTCCTCTTGCAAAAATCCGACTGCCGCCGCGGGCTGCTTCTCCGCGACGTAAGTCATCAGCGTGCCCTCTAGAAAACGCTTGGAACGCGGCTGCAGGTCCCAGGCCCGCTTAAACTCTTTGCGCGCCGCGGGCAGGTCGTTTTTCGCCAGCGCCAAAATACCGAGCTGGCGATGCGCTTCCGCGTTTTGCGGCGTGCGGTCCGCGACCGCCCGCACGATTTTCCCGGCCTCCGCATACTCCTTTTTGGAGATGAGAGATTGGCTGTAGGCGAAGAGAGCCTGTACGTCGCTGGGGTTGTTCTGAAGCAATTTTCTGGCATTGAATGCGGCCGCGTCCAGCGCCCCGCTTTGATTTTGTACTTCCGCCAGGCTCAAGCGCGCTTCGCGATATCCGGGATCGTATTTCAATGCCGTCTCAAGCGACCGCTGGGCTTCTTGCAATTGGCCGCGTCGAGAAAACGCCTGCGCGTACCAGTAGTGCAGTGCCGGCAAGTCAGGCTGATATTTGTGGGTCTCATTGAACTCCACAAGCGCGTTATCGATGTCTCCATTGGCAAGGTATATCCGGCCTCTAAACAGGTGGCCGTAGCTGTCCTTTGGATTCGCCTTCAGCAGAGCCGCGTTTAACGCTTCGGCCGACTTACGATCGTTCAGATTGAAATATACTTCGATCAGCTTATGAACAATGACCGGATCGTTGTTATGAAGTTGACGTAATCGCGTCAGCTCGCTTTGCGCCTTCCGCCAATCGTTGGTTCTGACGTAAAAATCGGCAAGAGTCGTCCAATATTTGGCATCATTGCCGTGAGATGCCTGAATCCTCTTTGCGACGGTTTCCGCCTCCGGGAAGCGATTCAGACCCAGATAGTAGCCCAGTTGCGCGTCCCAAATGTCCATATTGCCGTGACTGACGCGAAGGGCTTGCGAGAAGAGCGGCTCGGCATCGGAGGAGCGGCCGGCCACAATATAGAACTTAAGCAGCGCCAGGTAAACCGGGGTGGAGCGCGGATTACGCTCCAGCGCCAGCTTAAGATAACGCTCCGCGCCCGCAACATCCCCGGCGCTCTTCTTGACGGAAGCCAAAGCGAGAAGCGCGGCCACGTGACTCGGCTGCAGCTCCAGAACGCGGTTGAACGCGCCCTCGGCTTCCTTCAGCTTCTTCTGCAATGTCTTGATGGCGCCCAGATTCAGAAGCGCTTCAATATCGTCGGGAGAATGTTCCAGGACGTAATCTGTCTCTTTCGACGCTTCTTCGAGCTTGCCGCTCAGACGGTAGATTTGCGCCAGGCCTTTATGAGGCGGCAGATAGTCCGGTTTCGCCGCCACGGCCTGTTGCAGCAGTTGGTAAGCCTGCCGGTAATTGCCTTGGCGATACTGCAATTCTGCCAGAACGCTCGCAGCTTCGGCGAAGTTGCGGTCGATCTTCAGCGCATTCAGTAACTCGAGTGTCGCCTCTTTCAGTCTGCCCTTCTGAATAAGTTGCAGACCGTGGTTATAGTACTTCTGCTTGAGAACTTGAGGATCCCGATGGCAGCTTGCCAAAAGAATCGCCAACCAGCAGGACCGGAAATATCCCTTGCGCGCGTCGAAACAATAAACTTGCAATCATATCGTCGATTCCAGGGCGGCATGGCATTTGCCGCCCCGAAAAATGCGGAAGCCGATCGGTTAAATGATCCTGTCTACCTAGGCCCTGCGCATCTTCTTTCTGAGCGCGAAAGCGGCAACGCCCGCCAGAAGTAGAACACTTGCGGGTTCCGGCACGGGCGCCGGCGTGTTCCAGGTAATACTGAGATTATCTACGCCGATGGTGGCGGGCCAGTCGATGAAATCGAGCTCCGAGGCGCTGCTCAGAGATCCCGACCAGGTTCCAATATACTGTGCATTGGTCTGCGTTCCGTTTGGAGATTTCGTCGAGCCGATGGGAGTCGTACCCGGTGTTACGCCATACTGGACTCCGTTCGTGCCAAACGAGGACACGGGAGTACTTCCGTTAATATCGAATATGAAGTCGGGCGGCTGCCCACTGCTGCCGTCGGGGAAGATTTCATAGTCAAACCCCGCGGCGCCGTTGAGCGTGAACCCGCTAAACTTCATCGTGATCTGGTTCGAGACCTGCGTGCTGCCGTCATTCGTATTGGCGATAAAAGTATCGTAACTGCCGTTCACGCTAGAACTCGAGTTGCTGACGGTCGCATGTTCGGTATCTCCCAACGTCAGCGACTTACTGCCAGTCCCGGGGCCAACAACGTTGCCCTCGCCGTTGTAGGTCTGGTCGGCCACCGCGCCGGTTACTACCACGGTGCAGCCGGTACAGACTGGCGCCAGCACGCTATTCATATAGGTAGTAATCTGGGCGGCAGTTGAGTAACTTGACAGACTGTTGAAATCGAAAGTTACGCTACCGGCGCGGGCGAGCGCACCGCTGGCCGCGAACAGAAGTAAGGTACCGCACATTGCATTTGCCCACTTGCCCAACACCTTCCATGTTGCTTTCAATCTTTCCTCCTGAATGACTACTATTCTGGGATATCCGGCGAATGCCCGGTGGGCGCATAGTAAGCACATCATGGGCCACTGCCGCAACTTCATATAAGTTGCTGATAACATACAAATCCAATTACATTGAAGTGTCCTCGCGCGTTGAAATTGGCACAACAATTTCGTCTACAAGGAAAGCGCTTAGGACATCTCACACAACTTCGGATAAAGTGCCGCGTAGCTAGTACTAACAGTACATGCCGCACGTCTCTTGCGCAGGTCTTATTGTTGGACCGTGAATTTCGGAGTCTCTCCACCGATCGCGACCGCGTGTCCGTCGGGGGTCGTCGCGATAATACGGGAGAGTGCCAGCCGGTATGCGCCGGGTCTTGCATTCGCCTTCACGACGACAAAGAGGCGGACCAGTTCGTCGTCGGGGAGGATCGTCTGGCTCAATCCGACGAGCGCGTAACGCGACTTATGCGGGCCCAGTGCAGCGGAATAGAACTGTTTCCCGGCGGCCGCCGCGCCGTTTCCGGGCAGCGGCGCGATCATCATCGCCGAGGCATTCCAGTCGATATCGAATTGGATGCCGCTGATCGAGACTCCCCCGGAAACAAGGGAAATGGAAATGATTACGGTCGCGCCGCGGGAGCCGCTGGCGTCGGGCGTCGTGAGCCGCGCCCCGTAGAGGCTCGCGGCAAGAAAAAACGCCGCCGCGATCCCGGGAGCGCACGTTGCCATGGGCGCGCCTATTGTAACAGCTTATAACCTGAATTCCGGCGCCGTCCGGCTAGAAATCGTTCGGACCGAAGAAGCTCTGCACGCGTGGAATCAGCGCGGAGGCAAATGCAACGCCCGCGGCATCCGCGCCGGGCGTATCCGGTACTGTGATCCTGACAATTGCGCCCGAGGTGCGTCCCGTCAGGATGGTATCCCGCGCCAATAGGACCTTCCCGACATATTCGTTTGCCACGATGCGCGAGCGGGACTGATACCAATAGAACATCAGCATCTTCATTCCCATCTTCTCGATCGAATACTTGTTGATTTCAACGCGGCTTCCGTTCGCCGGCGCCAGCGCTGTATCGTGTTTCCAGATCTCCCAGCCGCTCGCGGGAAGACAGTGCTTGGGAGAATGCATGCTTTCTCCGGCGCGCTGTTGCGCATAGTAGGCGATGAACAGATCGAGTTGGGAACTGTTCTTCCGGTACGTTCTTGAAAGATAGGCCGTCAGTTTGAGCTGCCTCAAACTGGGGGCATCGAGGGGCCGGTCGCCGGTCGCTTGCCAGCCGTCGATTTGCGTATCGAGCCGATCGAGCGGCACGGCGGGCGGTTCGGGAATGCGGCGGTTCGTCATCCCCGCTAGCGCCAGCGTCCCAATCAACAGGGCCGTGGTCACGATAAAGGGAGCTGAAATTGTGCTACGCATGGTCGCCTTGCGCCTCGATCGGCGCGCCCCTTTCTAACAGGGCATGCAAGGCGCGCGCCATCATATATAAACAGGCCGCGCCCGCCACGAACACCAGCCAACCGGAGAAAGAATGATAGAAGCCCATCGCGAACTCCTGGTTGTAGTCGGCGATGACGGCGGTACCGGCGATCCGGACGACATTAATCGCGACCGCGAGCGGCATCGCGATCAAAAACAGTATCAGGCGGCTGGGCAGACGGGAGCAGTATAGATAGCCAAACAGAAGGCCGCCAACCAGCAGTGCCGACAAAGAGTTCAGCCCGCTGCAGGCTTCCACCACCCCCAGCGAGACATTCGACAACTGGATGATGTTGCCGTCGCGAAATACGGAAATACCAAAAGCCTGAGCTACTTGGGTGGCCAGGTTGGAGGCAAATAGTTGCAATGGCCCGGCCAGCGAATTGTATACCACTCCAGGCAGCGGCACCATGGTCGCTAGCAGCAGAAACGGAAATCCCAGGGTCCGTAGACGGGGCCACCCCCAGTATGTCCAGGTCAGCCCCGTGAGCAGGATCACAAAGGAAAAACGCACCATGAAGAATTCCGATGCCAGCTTGCCGACGGCAAACACCAGGCAGGCAAAACCCGTCAACCACAGCCCCCGCAGGTCGGCCAGAGGCGGGTACTCGAGCGTGCGGGCGCGCTGCAGCCACGCAAGATAGAGGGCCAGCGGGGGCAGCAGCATGCCTTGCGACCAGGCCGGCTCGGTCCACCAGTCGTGGGCCATGTCGAGGAGCGGGTCCCAATAGAGCATCCAGATTAACGCCAGCGTGATGCCAATCTGGAGCCAAAAGATTAAGAAGTGGGAATCGCGCTCCCGCTGTTTACGGGCTTCCGCTGGAGCGGGGGCAAGGCCGGTGCTCATCCGATAGGGAACAGCAATGCATTTCAGCTTCCAGACCGCGACCTTCCGGGGAAGAACCGACAGAGTTGTGGTAACGTACGAAAAAGCGTAGGATTGAATGCATGAACAGCATGAACGCCGGCGCGGCCCGCGAGAAGCTTTATCGCCTCCTGTCGAAACAGCGAGAGATCACGAGCCGCTGCTGATCACCGGCCCGCGCTCCAATGCCCTGGTGGGAGGAGGACTGGAATAGCATCCAGGAAACACTACATCTTCTTTCCGTTCCCGGGCTTCGCGAATCGATTCGGCGAAGGCATCCACACCGCCGTCAAGGAGTGCGAGAGGGAACCGGGCTGGACTCGCCGGCAGCTCGTGTTCACGAACAGGCTCAGAAAGACGCCCGCCGCCTTGCCTCCGCCGGTCTGCGGCCGAAAGCCGAGGAACTTCTCGCGCTTCATGCCGGCAATCCTTTCGAGAGACCCCGCCTTTTGAAAAGCTGCTCGGAGATTTAAGGGGCGCTTACTCTCGCCGCATCAACATTCGGCGCCGCCTCGCATGTTAAGTCCTCGAAATGCAGCGAGTCGTCGAGGTACTCCGCATGGGACTCGTCACGAATGGTTGGCTCAATCCCGGCAATGCCCCCCCGGCATCGCGTGATTGATTTGATCGTTACCGATATGCAAATCCTGACGATTGTGATTGCGCTCGCAATGCCGTTCCCGGCGATGCTTATCGGCGTGCTACGAACAATACTCGCCTGGGGCCCTCGGAGTGCCGTTCACACAAGTGCTCCGAAGCGAACACTCGGGCGCTCGAAGCGAAGATCGGTGAGAGCCGGGCTCAGTTCTCGAACGAGATGGGGACTTGCGGATCTTGACCGTGGGAACCACGCGGAGACGCTGCTAAAACTCTCCGGCATAGACGAGGCCTCCCGCGCGATTTCAGGGAGCGGTTTCCACCCGGACCAACCCGCAAGGCAGGGACAAGACTTCACCTTTTGTCCCAAAAAATGTCTTTTCGGGCAAACGCGACACACGGAAATGCAGGGGGAGAGGGCGCCTCGCGCGTGGCGCCAGAAATGCGTCTGCTTGAGTCTGTCAACCCAAGTGAGAATCAAGTGCCGCGCTGGACAGGCGCCGTGAAGGAAACGCCGCGAAATGGACTTGTCGTGAAGTTACGGTTCGCGCGCGCGGTTGCCGCGCTCCTGGCCGCGTTCCCGATTCATGGACAGACTTCGCTGCCTGGCGCAGCCGGCGGAGCCTCCGGTTCAACCGGCGGCGGCGTGCCCGAGCTGGCTGGCTGGCGTATATATGAGGTAACGGTCTCGTCTTCCTACTACGATTATGGATCGACGCAGAACAGCGCCGCCGGGAATCCCGCGAGTCCCGTGGCGCTGCAGGGATCGGCCACGGTGGGATGGTCCAAAGGGGGGGAGAGGTCGAACATGCAGTTCGTCTACTCGCCATCCTATGTACAGGCGTTTAACGGAGTCAATTACCGGTCTTTGAATCAATCTTTTTCCGCATCCGCGAACAAGACGTGGAGCGCCAAATGGAGTTTTCACGCTTCCCTGAGCGCCGTGGACAGCGACTTGAATCAACTTCTCTTTTTTCCAACTCAATTCGGAAGCCTGGCATCCACTCCGGCAACCTTCGATCAACTGGTGGCGGCCCTACTGACGGGAACTTCGGGAAATCCGCAATTGGCGCAAATCGTCGGGGCGGCGCCCTTGGTCAGCTCCCCGGCCTCGGCCTATCTATATGGAGGCCGCGTATTTAGCGCCTCAACCGCAATGTCGGTTTCTTATGCCTATTCCTCTCGCGCCTCCTATCATGCGTCGCTCGCGGGAATGCGAACGGAGTACTTGAACGGGGGCAGTACAAACACTACGGGTCCTGGAAATGTCATACCCAAAACCACCGGGATCACCGCCGACCTGGGGTGGTCCTACTTCTTAACGCCGCGGACCAGTCTGGGAATCGAAGCGAGCGGCGCCCGCGTGATCTCGCGGTTCGAAGACGCCTATACCTCGCAGGCAACCGCATCCCTCTCCCGCACCCTCAGCCGGCGTTGGTTTGTGTCGGGCGTGGCGGGCCTAGGGTACATCAAAACGATAGCTTCTACATTCGCCGCTCCGCGCAGTACGCAATACGAACTGGGCGGCAGCATTGCCTATAAAGTGTATGCGCAGACGTTTGTGGCGTCGTACACGCATTCCATTTCCGATATATATGGACTTGGCGCTAACGCCACCGACAGCAGCAGCGGCGCTTGGACGTGGCGGAGACCTTCCAGTAGTTATTCGGTAGCAGCGAACTTCAGCTATTCGCGCCTGGTCGGCCCCGCTTTCCCCAACGCGGGGAGCTGGACGGGGAATGTCAGCGTAGCGAAAGCCGTCGGGCGTCATTTAATGTTCAGCATCGCAGGCGCGTACGTTCAATTTCCCCAGTATGTAACGGCAGTGGCGCCGGCCTTGACGCTGACGGGAGTAACGGCCAGCCTGGGTTGGAGACCATCGGCCGGGCGTCTGGGGGGGCCGCGCTAAAGAGCGCTTCAGAAAAAGGTTTAATGAAATGAAACAAGTGTGGATACAAGTAGGAATTGTGGTGATGTTATCGCTGGCGCTCGGCGGCTGCGACCGCTCGCCCCAGGCGCGCCGGGACAAGTTTCTTGCCAGGGGCAAAGCGGCGCTCGCAAAACACAACGACTCGCGCGCCATTCTCGAATTCCGCAATGCCGCTCAAGCGATGCCCAAAGACGCCGAACCTTATTATCAGATCGGGCTCGCCTCTCTCGACGGCCGCGATGTGCGCACCGCCATAGCCGCTTTCAGGAAGGCGCTCGATCTGAATCCCAAACACGCCGGCGCGCAACTGCAAATGGCGGAGCTGATGTCCATAACCAACGACCGGACTTGGCTCAATGATGCGGAAACGCGGCTGAAATCCCTCATGGAAGAGGCTCCCGTCACTCCCGAAATGTTGAATACCCTGGCCTTGACCGAAATGAAGCTGGGCAAAACGGAAAATGCGGTCGAAAGTTTGGAGCAGGTCTTGTCAAAAGCGCCTCGGGAGCTGACCTCTTCGATTCTGCTCGCCCGGGCGAAGCTCTTGCAGAGCGATATGAAAGGAGCGGAGGACGTTCTCAGAAAGGCGGTGGCGGCGGAGCCGAAGGCGGCCGGCCCTCACGTTATCCTGGGCAGGTTTTACGTCTCGCAACGCCGGACCGCGGACGGAGAGGCGGAATTTCAACGCGCTCTGGAACTTGACCCGCGCAGCGGCGCCGCGTTGATGGATCTGGCGGTACTCGAAAACGCGCTCGGCCGCAAAAAAGATGCGGAAGCGGACTTCAAGCGCCTGGCGGCCCTCGGCGACAAGACCTACAAGCCGGTTTATGCCCTGTTTCTCTTCGAAGAAGGCCGCCGCGACGAGGCCGTTCGTGAATTTGAAAGACTTGCAAAAGAAGATCCTCAAGACAGGCTGGCGCGAACGCGTCTGGTGGCGGCCTACCGCGCTGCAAATCGAACGCCCGAAGCCGAAAAGATTCTCGATAAGGCGCTCCAGAAGAATCCGAAGGATCTGGACGCTCTGCTGCAGCGCGGAGAAATATCGCTTGCGAATGGAAAATACGGCCCCGCCGAAGCCGATTTGAATGAAGTGCTGCATCTGCAGCCCAATTCGGCGGAGACCCATTACCTGCTCGGCAAATTGCACCAAGCGCGCGGCGCCACTCTGAGCTACCGCCAGGATCTTTCGAAGGCGCTGCAATTAAATCCGTATCTATTGTCCGTACGGCTGGAGCTTGCCGGCGTTCTGAGCGATGCCAAGGAGGGCCAGGCGGCGCTCGATCTCCTGAGCGAAGCGCCGGAATCGCAGAAGCAATTGACGGCCTTTGTGGTGCAGCGCAACTGGGCTATGTGGGCCCTCGGGGATCTCGCCGGGATGCGCAAAGGAATCGATCAAGGGCTCGCCGGCGGAAGATCCAGCGATCTTTTGTTGCAGGACGGCTTGTGGAAACTGCGTACGGGGAATCCGTCGGGAGCCCGTGCCGCTTTGGAACAGGCGCTCCATATCAATCCCACGGACGTGCGCGCTTTGGCCGCGCTCAATCAGACCTACGCGGCGCAGAAACAAAGCGGCGTGGCTTTACAGAAAGTAAAAGAATTGGCGTCTCGGGAGCCGAAGTCCGCTCCCGTACAGGAGTATTTAGGCGTCTTGCTGATGGCCAATGGAGACAAGAAGCAGGCGCGCGCGGCATTTGAAGCGGCCAAGGCGGCGGATCCGAAGTTTATACGGGCAGACCTCTCGTTAGTACAGAGCGACATTGTCGATGGCAAGTGGGACGACGCCCAAAAGAAATTGCAGGAGGTTCTCGCGTCCGATCCGGGAAATACGACTGCCCGGCTGTGGCTAGGTAATATTGAAGTGACCAAAGGCAATAACAAGAATGCGCTGGAGCAATACCGGCAGGTGGTGGCCTCCGACCCCAGTAACACCGAGGCCTTGAACAATTTCGCATACCTGCTGACCGAATATGGCAACCAACCCGCCGAGGCGTTGAAATACGCCCAGAAGGCGAAGGAACTGGCTCCGGATTCGGCGGAGTATTCCGACACCTTGGGATGGATTCTCTACCGCAAGGGGCTCTATCCGCTGGCCGTGACGGAACTGGAGCGCGCGGTTTCAAAAGAACGGAACCCGATCTGGAGATACCATCTTGCGATGGCCTACGCCAAGGCGGGCGACCTGAATCGCGGCCGCACGACCCTCGAGACCGCTCTCAAGACGAATCCCAACCTGCCGGAGGCAAAGCTCGCCCAGCAAGTGATTGAAGGCGCCAAGCCGGGGAACGACAAACCGCGCTAGCTTAACCTCCGGCTCGGAAGACCGCGAGGAGCCTCACCTGTCGATAAGACGGCCAGAGACCCACGAGCCACTGCTCATCACCGGTCCGCGTTCCAACACCGTTCTGGTGGAGGAAGAAGACTCGTACGCAAACTATGGCAAATCGAACGGTACGATTTTCTCTCCGTCAGGGCCAAGATTAAGCGTGCTTTGAACACGTCCCCGGCGGGAAACGCTCGAGATTGCGCCCAGGCGCTCAGATGCTCTTTTTCCTCTTCGGAAGCGAGAGGCCGGTATGTTTTCCCATTCTGAATATTAGACGCCGCCGATCTAATAACGTATGACTGGGACGGGGTACTAGGAGCGGTCAGAGCTTGTGTAAAATCACAGCGTCTTTCCGCGCGGGCCACCAGCCAGGGCGCGTTTGCCGGCCTCGATCACTTCCAAGATTTTATCGACGTCGTAGGCGCAACCCGACCAGGGGCCGCCGCTCGCGTCCTGCAGCGCCGCCCAAAGGCGGGTATCGTCCGGCAGCGCGGGATCGGGGGCGAGGTCCGCTCGCAAGGGGCGCGATGCGAGAATGCGCGAGCCTTCTTCGCGTCCTCCCCGGGGCGCGATCAGATTGACGCTGCCTTCGAGGCGATTGCGGTCGACCATAATCTCGATGGCGTCGCCATCCTGGAGCTTGCCGATGGGGCCGCCGGCCAGCGCCTCCGGCGAAATATGGCCGATGCAGGCGCCGGTCGATACGCCGCTGAAGCGCGCGTCGGTGAGCACCGCGACGTGCTTGCCGAAATCCAGGTACTTCAGCGCGGATGTGATCTGATAGGTTTCCTCCATGCCTGCGCCCATCGGTCCGCGGCAAATCAAGACCAGCACGTCGCCGGGCCGGATCTGGCCCGCCTTGATCGCCGCTACAGCGGCCGGTTCGCTCAGAAAAACCCGCGCCGGTCCGGTCTTGCGATAGACGCCGTCGGAATCGACCACGCTGGGGTCGATGGCGGTGCTCTTGATCACCGATCCGTCGGGTGCGAGATTCCCGGTGGGAAAGCAAACCGTGGAGGTGAGGCCGCGTTGGGCCGCGGTTTCGGGATCGAGTATCACGTCGGCGGGATCGACGCCGTCTCCGCTTCGAAGCCGGTCGCGCAATGTCCGGCGCCGCTCGGATGCCTCCCACCAGTCGAGCATCGCGCCCAGCGTCTCGCCCGAGGGCGTTAACGCGCGGGTGTCGAGCAAACCGGCGCGACGCAGGTGGAGCATCACTTCGGGGACCGCGCCGGCCAGGAAGACCTGGACCGTGGCGTGGTTGCGGGGGCCGTTGGGAAGGCAGTCCACGATACGCGGGACCAGCCGGTTCGTGCGGGCCCAATCTTCGGCGGTGGGCGGGCGAAGGCCGGCGGCATGCGCGGTAGCGGCCAGATGCAGGATCAAGTTGGTCGATCCGCCAAAAGCGGCGTGCACCACCATAGCGTTTTGCAATGCGGCTTCGGTGAGGATGTCGCGCATAGCGATGCCGTGCGACTCCATAAGCATGAGAGCGCGAGCGGAACGGCGCGCCATATCGAGCCAGATGGGATGGCCGGAAGGCGCGAGCGCGGAATGAGTCAGGCTCATGCCGAGCGCTTCGGCCACCACCTGCGAGGTCGCCGCCGTCCCCAGAAATTGGCAGCCTCCGCCGGGCGTGGCGCAGGCGCGGCATCCCACCTCAGCCGCGTACTCGAGGGTGATCTGGCGATGCGCAAATCGCGCGCCGATGGACTGCACGCGTCCGGCATCTTCTCCTTCTTCGGCCAGCAGCGTCACGCCGCCCGGCACGACGATGCACGGCAGATCGCGCATGGCAGCGAGCGCCATCATGGTGGCGGGCAAGCCCTTGTCGCAGGTCGCGACACCCATCACTCCGCGGCGGGTGGGGAGCGAGCGGATCAGCCGCCGCATTACCGTGGCCGCGTCGTTGCGATACGGCAGGCTGTCGAACATGCCGGTGGTGCCCTGGGTGCGGCCGTCGCAGGGATCGGTACAAAACGCGGCGAAGGGCACGGCGCCGGATGTCTTGAACTCCGCGGCGGCGGCTTGCATGAGCAGACCGACCTCCCAGTGGCCGGTGTGATACCCCAGCGCGATGGGCGAGCCATCGGGAGCGCGAATGCCGCCATGAGTGCTCAGAATCAGAAACTCGCGGCCATTGAGGCGCGCCGGATCCCAACCCATTCCGGCATCCTGGGTTAGGCCGAAAAGATCGCCCGAGGGGCGATTCAACAGCATCTCGGCCGTGATGGGCAAGGAGCCGGAAGGGCCGGGTGCGCGGACGGCGATTTCATAGAGGCGCGCGTCGCCGGAATCGAGAATCGCTTCCACTTCGGAGCGCACAAGTCAAGAATCGCACACGAATCGCACACGAATGGCACGGGGGCGAGGCACAAAAATGCGAGATGGGCGAGGATACGGCGGCATCCAAGCAAGGGTGAACAAGTTAACTCCGATTCTGCTGGTGGACGAGATCGAGCCGTGTCTGCCGTTTTGGGTGGAACGCTTGGAATTTAGAAAAATCGCGGAAACGACGGAAGGCGAGCGGCTGGGCTTCGCCATCCTGGTCCGGGACGGCGTCGAGATCATGTATCAAACTCGCGCGAGTATGGCGAAAGACATTCCGGCGCTCGCCAATGCCGCTGGAGCGGGATCGGCCATTCTTTACATTGACGTTTCGAACATTGAAGAGACGCTCGAGAAACTTGAGGGTGTCGAGGTCGTGGTTCCGCTGCGCCAGACCACTTACGGGCGAGCCGAGATTTTCGTTCGCGAGCCCGCGGGAAACGTCGTCGCGTTCACGGCGGAAGTGGGATATTAGGAGGGCGGCATGGAACACTATACCTGGGATTTGGTACCGCTCGAACGCATGAGCGATGTGATTTCGCGCAAGATCGTGAGCGGCGACAAGGCCATGGTCGCGCAGGTCTTCCTCAAGAAGGACGCCGTAGTGCCGGAGCACTATCATGAGAGCGAGCAGATCACGTATATTCTCGACGGTGCTTTAAAATTCGAGCTGGAAGGAAAAGAAATCGTGGTGCGTAAAGGCGAGGTGCTGCGCATCCCCTCGAATGTCCCGCATCGCGCCGTGGCTCTCGAAGACACGCTCGATCTCGACATATTTTCACCGATTCGAACGGATTGGCTCAGTAAAGACGACGCCTATTTGCGGCGCGGCGAGCGGGAACAGGGGCGGTGACGGGGCGAGGCCGGGATGCCCCGCCTCGCGACCGCTCACTGCGATGTGTAGCGGTATCGATCGTGCTCCCGATGATAATGATATTGGCCGTTCTGATAACCGGGTCGGCCCATTGGACGACATAGCGCCAACAAGCCCAGCCCCGTTATCGAGCGTGTGTCGCGGCATGTTGTATTGCAGGCCGGTGGTATCCATCGCATAGCCGCTGCCATTCACCGTCACCGATTCCAGATCGAGCGTGTACTGGCCCGGGCCCGTTTGGCGAACGATCAGTTCCGCGTAGGACCCGCGTGGGACCGCCAAATCTCCATCCCTGGCAAACACGTCGCGCGCCACGTGACCCGGATAGATTCGCCCCCGATCCCGGTGGCTTACATCGATCGGTTGATCCGGACACACCTGGATCTCGGCGCCCGGCAATATCGTGTCTGCAAGCGCCGGGATTTGCAGACCCGGCACAGAGTACTGGTATCGCCAATATTGCAGCACCTCACGTGACGTGACCTTGTTACCGGCCCAGAGGCACACTATAAGAAGGCCCGCAACAGCCGGCTCTGCACGTCTTTCAGGCTCGAATGAGCGGCGTCGAGCTCATCAACCTTGTCGCGCAAGCGGCGCAGCAGCTGCGTCCGTTCGATCGCGCTGCGGATCACGAGGAGCAATTGCGAGTTGTCCCACGGCTTTTCGAGGTATTGGTACAGTCCCACGTCGTTAATGGCCTGAATCGCGCTTTGTTTGTCGGCGTGGCCGGTCAACAGCACGCGCGCCGCCTCGGGCTGAAACTCCTTGGCCTTGGCGAGAAACTGGATGCCGTTCATCTTCGGCATCATGTAGTCGCTGATCACCACATCGGCGGGGGTCGTTTCAAGATGCTTGACGGCTTCCTCCGGCTTGGTGAAACCGTTCACGGCGAAATCGGTTTCGAGCTGCAGAAACGCCCGAATACTCGTAATCACCATGTCTTCGTCGTCAACGATCACGACGTGCGGTGGTCCGCCGTCTGCCCGGTTCGCCAATTTGTGTCGCTCCTTTGCTTCTGATCGATCGGGATGCGTACGTGAAATATAGTACCTTTGCCGGACTCGCTTTCGAATCCGATGCGCCCGCCGTGCGTATCTTCGACGATCTCGCGCGAAATCGTCAGGCCGAGACCGGTGCCTTCGCCAAACGGCTTGGTCGTAAAGCCAGCGGCGAAAATTTTGGGACGAATTTCGGGCGGAATGCCGCCTCCATTGTCCTGAATCGAAATGTGCACGCAATCGTCCTCTTTGCGCGTCTCTACGTCGATCCTGCCTTCGCCCTCGATGGCTTGGCCGGCATTGGCGATCAGGTTCAGGAACACCTGATTCATCAAGCCGGGGTAGCACTCCACTTCGGGGAGCTCGCCGAAATCGGTCGCGATCTGGATGCGGTCCTTGAAAACCGCGTTCGCCAGCTTGATCGTATTGCGGAGCAGCTCGTTGATGTCGGTTTTCAGCAACTCGCTTTCATTCACCCGCGCGTATGTTTTGAGGCTGCGGATGATGCCTGAAATGCGCTCGCAGGCGATCTTATCGACGGCGGCGAGACCCGCGATAATATCGAGCATCTCGATGGCCCGCGGCGGCGGCGGCTCGGATTTCGCCTGCGCGGCGGAGAGAAGATCCTTGATCTTATCGAGCGCGCCGATGATCACTTCGTTATTGGAAAAGATGGAGCCGATGGGAGTCTTGATCTCGTGCACGACGCCGGCGGACAGGCGCCCGAGCAAGGCCATACGGTGCACTTCGGCCAGTTTGCGATTGGCGGCGTCCAGCTCGCCGTGAAGCCGGGCCAATTCGTCCTGCGCCGACAGCGAATCGTTCATTGCTGCACAAGCTGCCGGAATCTCTTCACGAGAATCGCGAAGATCGCCGCCGTGATCTCCATATTATCGGAGAGCAAATCGTAGAAGTCCTCGCGCGCGATGCGCAGCAACGTGGTGTCTTCGAGCGTCTTGGCGGTCACGGCCATAGGCTCGGAATCGAACAGGGCCCAAGCGCCCAGCACGTCGTTGCGGCGCGCCGTGGTCAATGCGCCGCCGCTTTGCCCGATCTCGACGGAGCCGTCCAGAACCACGTACAGAGCGTCCTGGCTGCCTCCCGGCTCGAGAATGTTTTTGCCCGGCGGAACGCGGACCTCCTTCGCTATGGTAGCGATGCGCGCAAGCTGGTCGGGATTGAGGTTTTTCAGCAGCTCCACCTCTTCAAGCGCGATCACCTTCTCAACAAGATTCAGTTCGGCCATGGGGTGGCGTGCATCATCACGCTAGCGCAACGGCGCAGTCGCGCGCCACTTGGGAAATGTCGCCGTTGGCCTCTTCGCCCACGCTCTTGATGTCGGGCGCGAGGTTCTTCCAGCGCATTTGAGCGGCCGTCGCCATGGCGCAGGATGCCAGCCATTCGTCGCCCGAACGGATCAGCTCGCGCACGGCGGTCTCGACGTCGGGAACATCGATCTTGAACAAGTCCCGGCCGCGCTGCTGCGCGTTCGCGGGATCGTCCAGCAAGGGAATGACGATGCGCTTCAGGTCTCTATCGAGCACGTTGTCGAGGAACTCGAGCGCGGCCGCGCTATCGGCGTGGGCGCCTCGATTCAGCGCCAGGTAGGCGGCATAGACTTGCCGCGGAGGATACCTCAGCCCCAGAATCCGGAAGAGGCGATCGAGTGAAGCTTTAAGGCGCTGCTCCAGCGTGCTGACCAGCAGACCGGCCGGCGTATGGGGTTTGCTATGCTCCCGGAAGGCGACTAGCGCGGCGTTCATCTGGAAGTAATAGCGGGCCTCGTTCATAACCTGAGTAGACACCGAGATACCGCCATAATCGAGATCCGGCGCGTTCTCGCGCAGGCGGCTGAGGGCCCGCAGCACGCTGCCTCGCAGGGCCAGATTGGCGTCTGCGGCAAACGCGATCAACGCCGCCACGGATCTCTGATCCGGTATCAGACGCAACACGCGCGGGATCTGGCGTCGAATCGCAAGCCTAACCGATCCGTCGTTCATGAGATCTGCCAGCGTGCCTACGATCTTCGATCCATAGGCCGCCAGAGCCTCGATAGCGGCGCCGCGCAGGCGCGCATCGGCGAGATAGTGGACGATGGCAGGCACATATTCGCGGTTGCCCAGCGCCGCGGCGGAGGAGAACGCGGCGGCGGCCACGGTCGCGTCTGGATCGTTCAGCAGATCTCTTAAAGCCGCGGAACCATCGCCGCCTCCCTCGCCGCCACGCGACCGTATCGCTATCGCGGCCAGCCGTCTGCGCGCGGGATCGCTCTCTTTCGCGGTTTGCGCGATCCATTCCGGCGTGATCATTTCAGCGGCAAGTTGCGGTTTTTCCCAGAGCGCATCCATGGCCGCTTCGACCACCGCGCCGTTGGGATGCTCCAAGAGCCGGCGGGCCAGATCCGCGGGTTCGGAGCCAAACGCGAGCGCGTAGCGAACCGCCGCCCGCGCTACAGCGGAATCCCCCTTCAGGGAACGGATCTCGGCCATAGCGAGATCCAGAAACTCGGCGGACCCGCTCTTGCGCGCCAGATCGAAGGCCATCGTGCGAACGTCGGGAGAGGGGTTCTCGAAGATTCGTTTCAGCGGGACCAGGGTTTGCCAGCGATCGAGGGTACCCAAGACAGAGAGGGCGTACGCCGCCTGTCGCGGACTGGAGCTCAGCGCGGCTTGCTGCAGCATCTTCACCATCGCGGGATCTTCGACATTGAGTCGTGAAGCGTCGAAATCGAGCCGCCGGGTTTCCAGGCGCTTGCGGACGGTCTCGATATACTCGCGCTTGGCGAAGACCGACAACACAATCCAAACCAGCGAGAGAAACATGACGATGGCCGCGACATCGCGGATCGCAAGCGACAGCACCGACGTGACCAGCACCAGGATCATGCCGCCGATGCCGCGTGAAAGCCGGTCGACAAAAACATCGATGAACGCCTTGGTGCGATTGCGCAGATCGAGCGGCAGCGGCAGATAGAGCAATTCCATCCCCGTTTTGTTAAACGAATAGCGCGTCGAGGCTTCCGTAAGCCGCGCCGCCGCGGTGGACAGAACATCCGGCGAGACCAGCGCCGCGATGGAGGCGATGGCGATTGAAGCCGGCATGATCTGCAGCGTTCCTCCCACGCCGAAACGGCTCACGATCCAACCCGTCAGAAAGAACTGAAAGACAAACGTCGCCAGATTCAGCCAAAAGCCGTAAAAGTTGCCCAGAAAGGCGGTCAGGTCGGCCTTGTTGTGATAGTGCAGCTTGGCCTGCGCATTGAACTGGAATTCCACCATCACGTCGATTACGAAGGTCAGGACCATGATGGCCATGATCACTTGCAGATGGCGATGCCGCCGCAGCGCCACGGTGATCTCTTTGAAGGAGAAGTCCTCGCCTTCTTCGGCGCCCTTGGCGCTCTTCAGGCTGACGTTCAGTTTCTTGAGCATGACCGCGAACGGAATGTAGGAAAGCACGACCATGCCGGCGGAGGCGAGAATCAGGTTGGTGGTGCCGATCACTCGTACCATGAAGGCCGTGAAGGTGCCCCCAAAGGCTGCTCCAATGACGGATCCCACGCCGAGAATGCCGTAGAGCCGCTTCGCCTCCCGCGTAGTGAAGAGATTGGCGGCGATGAGCCATCCCTGGGCGACGAGCGAAATGCTGAACAGGCTCACCCAGATGTTGAACGCGTACACGATCCAGCCGATGTTCAGGCTGATGAGGTACCAGAACGCGACGAGTACGGCGATGGAAAAAATGGTTGCGAAGTTGACGGCCGTCTTGAGCGACGATTTCACGGCCAGCCGGGTATAAAAATACGCCAGCACGCCTCCCACGCCGGCGATCAGCACGTACAACCAGGGCAACTTGTCGATATCGAACTTGTTCAGGAAGATGGCGCGGGAAACGGGCTTGATGATGTAGTAGGCGAACAGCACCAGCATGAGATACAGCGTCATGCAGGTCGTTTTAAGGTATTCGCCCGGACGGACGTCGAACAAACTGCGCCAAAAGATTCTTAACCGGTGCACGCCTCTGGATTGTAACAACGCCTTTAACGTCTGATTGCCGGAGATCGTTCGTTATGCTGGAATTATGTGGCGGGAGCAGGCGCGCCGGTTTCTGTTCCCTCCGGCCGACGAGAGCAAGCCGGGATTCCGGCACGAGGTCCAGGAGTCCAGCCGCGAGGGGCTGCGCATCATCGGCGGCATCCAAATTGCGATCACGATTTTCCTTTTCGGGGCGCGATTCCTGGTGTCGGCGAACGGCGAAACACTAACGCTGCGTTCGAAACAGGCGGTGATACTAATCGCGCTTGGAATCGTGAATATCTGGGCCGGCAGCGCCTGGTGGAGTGCGGGTTGGTCCCGCATCATCGCGATCGCATCGGCCGTTTGCACATCCGCGGTCCTGATCTGGGCATCGTTCGCCGCCGCGGCCGAGAGCACCAGTCCCAACGACTTCATACCGGGGGAGATCACGATGGTGCTCCTCGTGACCGTCACCATCATGCCATTGCGGCCACTGCACACGCTCTTGATGGGGTTCGGCATTGTCGCCGAATACATCGCCGGCGCGATGCTGGCAGAAAGGACTCTGCTCGAAGGACTCGGCCCCGACCAGAACTACATTGTGTTCATTATTATGCTCACGCTTTTGAGCGCCGGGATTACGGCGGTACTGTATGGGCAGCGCTGGGCAAATTACGAAATCCTGCAGCAGACCGTGGAAGCGGCCGAAGCGCTGCGGAACGCGCAAAACCGCATTTTGTTGACGGAAAACGCGTCGTCTATGAGCCGCCTCGCCTCCGCGATCAGCCACGAGATGAACAATCCGCTGGGGGCCATGCTGAGCGGGATCGGCACGCTCATGCTGCTGACGCAGCGCCACGCCGCCGCCACGCCGCAAGAAGAGCCGAAGCTGATCGAGCTACAGGCGCAGGTGCGCAACTCAATTCAACAATCGTCGGACCGGCTGAAGGAATTGGTCGGCAAGCTGCAACGCTTCACCGACCTAGACGAGACGGACATGGAATCGGCGGACGTGAACGAAATCGTTCGCGAGGTGACGGAGATCGCGGCGAAAGAAGATCAGGCGTGTCCGAAAGTGGATCTGCGGCTCGGCGCGGTGCCGCCGGTGCTGTGCCGTCCACAGCAACTCGCCGTGGTGTTTCGCAGTTTGTTGAGCAACGCGGTGAGCGCGGTCGACGGCGACGGACGGATCTCAATCGCGACGCGCTGCGAGAGCGACCAGGTGGAGGTCGAGATAGAGGACAACGGCCGCGGCATCACCCCCGATCAGATAAAGAATATTTTCGAGCCCAATTTCCGGGTCTCGGGAGGGCGCGTGGCGGCGGGCAACTGGAGCATGTTCGGTTCCCGCCAGATCGTTCGCGAGCACGGCGGCGACATTCGTATCGCGAGCACGGAAGGCCGGGGAACGCGCGTTACCGTCGTGCTTCCGGTCAAGCCGCCCGAAGGCGCCGAAGCATAGATACTGCTTTTTCAGAACGGCTGCGATGACCGGCTTGCCACCAGCGCGAATGTCGCAACGGGGGGCCGGGCGATGGGCAGTGGAGCGCCAAAGGCATCCGGGATTCCAGCGCCAAGGGAACGCGGCGGACGGAATAACTTTCCCGCCGGCGTTCATTGCCGGATTCCCGCTATTTATATCGCGAATAGTTCAGCATCGCGGAAGCATGTGAGCCGTTACTCATTACGATTGAGATCGCGCGACAATGAGTACACCAGGAGGGATCGCATGAGGTTAGAAAATAGCGTTTCGATGTGCAAAATCGTTCTCCCGCTGCTCTGCGCGGCGGGCGCGCTATTCGGCCAGACGACCACCGGCACTATCTCCGGTTCCGTCTCCGACACAACCGGCGCCCGCATCGCTGGAGCCACTGTGCGCCTTACGAATGTGGCCACTCACGACACCCGCGCGGCCGTGACCAGCGCATCCGGCGACTATTTGTTTCCAGCCGTTCCTACCGGACAATACGTCGTCGAAGCCGCGTCTACCGGCTTCAAGATCGAACGCCGCGCCGGCATCGAATTGGACGTCAATCAGAACGCTCGCGTCGACTTCACGCTGCAGGTGGGCCAGGCGACCGAGGTGGTGCAGGTAACTTCCGACGCGCCTGTCGTGGATACGCGCGATGTCCAGCTCGGCGGAACCGTTGATTCGCAGCGTGTACAAGATCTCCCGCTCAATGGCCGTAACGTGTACGATTTGACCACTCTCATGCCCGGCGTCGTGAACGTTACCACCTCTCTCACGGGCAGCAACGATGCCAACAACATGAACGTCAACGGCAATCGCGTCCGCGACAACAACTTCTTTCTCGATGGCGCCGCGAACAATGCGCTTTTCCGCAACGGCGGCAACCAGGCGCCCAACCCGGACGCCGTCCAGGAGTTTCACCTCATCACCAGCAACTTCGACGCGGAATACGGCCGTCTGCCCGGCTCCGTCATGAACGTCGTCACGCGCTCCGGAACAAATGCCTTTCATGGCACCGCTTTCGATTTTTTGCGCAACGACTCGGTGAACGCCCGCAATTTCTTCCAGGCGAGCGTCACGCCGCTGCATTGGAACCAGTTCGGCGGAACGCTGGGCGGCCCCATTCGCCGCGACAAGACCTTCTTCTTCGCCTCGTATCAAGGTTTCCGCGAGAGCACCAGCAATTATATAAACAGCATCAACCTGCCGAGCGCCGCGCAGCGTA
Source organism: Bryobacterales bacterium (assembly GCA_963838885.1). Classification (GTDB taxonomy): domain Bacteria; phylum Acidobacteriota; class Terriglobia; order Bryobacterales; family Bryobacteraceae; genus JAICMB01. The sequence goes on from CAWITB010000055.1 coordinate 53,438, forward strand.
GCGGCGACTTCTCGGCCTTACCCGCCTCCAAGTGGCCCATCGATCCGCTCACCGGCAAAGCATTCCCCGGCGGCGTGATTCCGGCCTCGCGCCTCGATCCCGTCGCGCAAAACCTGATAAACACCTTCGTGCCGCTGCCCAACAATCCCGATGGAACCTACAGTACTTCCGCGGCCGCCCCCGTCACCGACGACCAGGGCATGCTCCGCATCGATCACCAATTGTCCGATGCGAACCGCCTCTCGGGCACGCTGTTTCTCGATCGCAGCTACACTCTGCAGCCGTTCGCGAGCAGCACTCAGATTCCGAACTACGGCAATGGTACGACGACGTATTCTCAAAACAATGTCGTCATTAGCGACGACTGGTCCCTTTCGCCAACCTTCCTCAATGAAGCGCGCGCCAGCTACACCTTGAACGACTACGCCCACAATGCGCTAATTCATACCAGTTGGTCCGATCTGGGAAGTCAGGTAGTATTGGGCGCGCTACCTCCCCGGCCGCCGCAGATTTTCATTACGGGCTATTTTAATGCCGGCACTTTTGGCGACGACGACATGCCGCAGCGGACCGAGATGCTCTCAGATACATTCACCTGGATTCACGGCGCTCACAGCATCAAAGCCGGCGGACTGTTTCAATGGAATCAGTTTCGCGAGACGGGCAACTGGCTGGGCGCTGGCCAAGTTCGCTTCACCGGTTCGTTCACAAAAAACGCATTGGCCGATTTTCTGCTGGGCGATGCCAACTCCTTCCGCCAGAACAGCGGCTTGAATCGCAATTTCCGCTCCATCAACACCGGACTTTTCGTGCAGGACAATTGGAAGGTCAGCCGCCGACTGACGCTCAATCTTGGCGTGCGCTGGGAAGCCGATCCTCCTTACACCAGCAAGAACGACGCTCTCGCCACCTTTGAATTCGGCGCGCATTCGCAGCGCTTCCCCACCTCCCCAACCGGCCTTCTATTTCCGGGCGACCCCGGAATTCCCAGCGGCGTCGCGCCCACGCGTCTGGACCGATTTTGCCCCACGCGTCGGGTTCGCGTATGACGTCTTCGGGAACGGCAAGACGGCCATCCGCGCCGGCTATGGCATTTACTATGCGACGGCGATGGCGAACATTACCTCGAATCTCCAGAACCAGCCATTCATTGTCGATGTAACGCTCAACGCCACCACCAGCCTTGTCAATCCCTGGGGCAGCGTCAATGCCGTCAGTCCCTATCCGTATACGTTGAGCACCACGAATCCCGTGTTCACTTATCCAATTACCGCCAATTATCTTGGAGAAAACTTCTCGACGCCATATGTCGAGGAATACAACTTCACGGTGCAGCAACAGATCGCCGGCTCCATGGACATACAAGTCGCCTATGTCGGCAACTCTTCGCGGAAGCTGTATCTGCAGCGCGATGCCAATGCGCCGGTGTACGCGCCGGGCGCTACCACAGGCAACCTCGGCTAGCCGCCGTCCCTATCTTCCCTCCATTTATGGCGGCATTTACGAGCTCGAGACCGGCGCCAACGCAAGTTACAACTCGCTGCAAGCGACCTTTACGCGCCGTTTTGCGCGCGGCTTCTCGCTGCTTGCCAATTACACTTACTCGAAGTCGATCGATCTTCTTTCCGACGATGCGACCAGCATTTCGGCCGTTTCGTTCGTCAACTCCAACAACTTCGCGCTGGATCGCGCGGTGTCGGATTTCAATACGCCCCACGTTTTTTCGCTCTCCTGGGTGTGGCAGGCGCCGGCGTTTCACCACCTCGGCGTTTTCGGGACGGAGGCGCTAGGCGGCTGGAAACTGGCCGGGCTAATGAGCGCGCGCAGCGGGCAGCCGCTCAATATCCTCTCCGGCGTCGATACCAATGTGGACGGAAATACGAACGATCGTCCCAACGTGGTGGGCGACCCGTACTTGAGTGGATCCCGCACCCGCGCGGCAGTTATTGCGCAATACTTTAACACCGCCGCTTTCGCCGCGCTGCCCGCCGGCCAACTCTATGGGAATCTCGGCCGCAATGCCATTTACGGCCCCGCCGCTGTAAACTGGAATGTTTCCGCATTCAAGGATTTTCGCCTGAGGGAGCGCTTCCGGCTGGAGTTTCGCACAGACTTTTTCAACATCTTCAATGAAGTCAACCTGGGCAATCCAAATCTAACGCTGACCAGCCCCAGTTTCGGCAGGATCACTTCCGCCGGCGCGCCGCGCATTCTGCAGTTTGGCCTGAAACTGCTGTTCTGAGCTGAGCCGCGCGTCGATTCAAATTAAACGGGACGGCGCAGCGGCGTGCGGGAAATCATCGGGGCCGCCACCTCGCCAGCTATCCCGTGATGGAGGTTCGGTTCGGCTAAGCGCGTGTTTCACAAACGGTCCAATTCGAGACTGCCTTTAGAGATTGTGGTGGCGGGGCGGGCGGGACATCGGATAAACTTCGCGAACCTTGCCCGGCCTTCCCAAAATGAGTGGCGTTGGCTTATGTTGGATAACCATGGCCTAATACAAAGAACACAACTCACCACGCCAGAATACGAAGCGGTGAAACGGCGGCTCTACGCTGCCGAACAAGCAGTGTGGCCCTTCATACGAGCGTCTTTCTGGTCGTACCTGTTGATCCGGGCGTTATACTCGCGTGATTGACGCGCAAAGCGGCCTTTAAGGCGTTTTTTATTTCAAAGGATGATCTTATCGCCGCCAAACTTGCTTCTGGGCGGACCCGCGACCTTGCCGACGTTGAGGACATCCGCGCCGCCTCCCAGGGCCGAACGGCGCGACCCGCCCGGCGGTCCTAGCCGGTAAATTATGTCCCAATTTTCTCGCCCCGCTCTCGAAAAGCTTCAGCCTGAGGCGATGGAGATGGGCAACACGATGGCGCCTTTTTAGGCAACGAGCTGAGGCCTGCTTTTAATGCCGTCGCAAATACCCAGTGAACTCGGAGGACTGGCAACATGGTATGCCGTTGTGAGGGAAGCATTCAACGCGAGATTGAGGTGCGACGGATAGAGCGATAGCAACAGCGAGCGGATGGAGCATAAAGGGTCTCTCTAACACAACGTGACCTAAAAACAACAAGCACAGCTCGCGCTTGTGCATTTTGATCGCCCAATGATTGCCGTTGCGAATCTTGGAGGAATATCATTGCCGAGATCAAGGCCGGCAAAACAAGACCGGCAAAACCGGCATGGCGTTGTGGTTGAAGTGGCGTTGAAGGAATAGACCCGGTACCTACCACGCATATTCGTTGCCGGATACCCTGCTATCGCATGGCCAGAAGTATCGCCAAAAGCACCGCAGCCGGGAAGCATGTGAGCCGCGAAGCCCAATGCGCTAGGCTGGACGGAAATGATTCGTATTCTCCTCTACTGTGCTTTTTTCGCGGCGCTCCCGGCGGCAGCCGCTCGAACGGTTATCGTAATCAGCCTGGACGGTTTTCCCGCCACGGCTCTTCAGGATCCCAAGCTTCCGGCGCCCACGCTTCGAAAGCTGATTGCCGAAGGGGCCATGGCCGAGCGCATGACCCCGATTAATCCGACCATCACCTGGCCGAATCACACGGCCATGGTGACGGGCGTGGATGCCAGCCGCAATGGCTTGCTGGTGAACGGAAAAATCACGCGTACGGGACGATGGCCGCCGGTGAAAATAGATTCAGCGGCGATGAAAACGGACCTGGTAAAGGCGCCGACGATCTATGACATCGCAATGCAAGCGGGTCTCACTACCGCGGAGGTCGACTGGGTGGCCGTTACCAAAGCGCCAACCGTAACCTGGTCGTTTCCGGAGATTCCTTCATCTCATGGCAACATCGAACGCGCCCTGATCGCAGCCGGGCCGTTCGACGCCGCCTCCCTCGACAAATTCACTGAAGCGAACATCGTCTGGCGCGATCAGGCCTGGACCGAAGCAGCCCGCTACATCCTGAAGGAGCATAAGCCAAGCCTGTTGCTTTTTCACGTGTTGGCGCTTGACAGCGTGCACCACAGGTATGGTCCGAAAACCCTGGCGGCCACCGCCGCCGTGGCCTTTCTGGATAGCTGTGTGGCGCGAATTGTAGAGGCCGTGCGCGACGCCGGGCTGACGGACGGCGCCACCATATTCGTCGTCTCCGATCACGGTTTCAAGCGGGTAGACAAGCAGGTTCATCTGAACGCCATGTTGGCTGAAGCCCACCTGGACGACCGCGTTTACGCGCTTCCGGAAGGCGGCATCGCCCTGATTTACCTCCCTTCAAAAACGGGCGCGCCCCTTCCCAATGTCGCTCTGAGATTGCAGGGCGTGGAAGGCGTGGAACGGGTCTATGCGCCTTCCGAATACGCGGCGCTGGGCCTTCCCCGCCCGGAAGACGATTCGCAGGCGCCGGATTTCGTCGCCATCGCCAAGCCGGGATATGCCTTCAGCGGCGGCAGCAACGGTCCCGTCGTAACCGCGGAGGCCTGCCCCACCGGCTCCCATGGATACCTCAGCAGCGATCCGGACATGGACGCGATCTTCATTGCATGGGGGGCCGGTATCCGCGCCGGCGCGGTTTTGAACCGCGTGCGAAATGTGGATATCGCTCCGACCATCGCCTCGCTGCTTGGGATTCATATGCCTGACGGCATTCAAGGCCGTCGCCTTGATGAAATTCTTAAATGATTCGTGGGTCGCGGGAGTGAGCCGGTCCTCGCGATCGCAGAGCTTCAAAATTGCCGGCTGTGGTATCCGGCTTAATCCGAAGCCCCGTTGACGTGTGCGGCAAGGCTCGCCTTACTCGACTATGATTTCACGCCCTACGGAAAATGCCACCAGACTTTGTCATCGCCTGGGCGGCCCATCTACAGCCTCCAAGCCGCTCATAGTGCTTTGCGAAAGGGTCCGGGATGATTCCGGCCGATGATTTACGCGCTACTGCCGCCGCCAAGCTTGTTGCAGTTTTTCAGCGAAGGAAGACACGGGCGGTGCGGGGTTGTGGCCATCGGAGGGCTGCGCGGAGGATTTCGCGGGCTCCGCGGATGCGCCGTTCGGCCCGATCGCTTCGACGCATTCCGGAGCGGCCATCGGCGCCTGCGGTTCGGGCTCGCACGTCGTGTTTTGCCGCTCGAAATAGCGGACCTTTTTCAGCACGGCGCGGTCGAGCGCGGAGTTGTACATCGTCCAGCAGCCTTCCACGTTGCGGTCGCGCGCAATCGCGGCGCGCATGCATTCCATCTTGGAATCGAGATTGTCCAGATGATGGAGCAGCAGCGCCTCGGGAAACACAGGCGCCTTGGGCGACCCGTACGCGAGCTCCCCGTGATGGCTGACGATCATGTGCTCGAGTAGAGTGCGGAGCCGAGGAGGAAAATCCGGGAAGCCCTGTAGCTTGTCGGCGAGCATTTGAAGTCCGATGACGATGTGACCCAGCAACTGTCCGTCGGTGCTGTAGCCGAACGTCCGCTCGTAGGTCAGCTCCGACGTCTTGCCGACATCGTGCAGCACGGCGCCGGCGAGCAGCAGGTCGAGATCGATGTCGCGGTAATGCGAGGCCATAATGCGGCACAGATGGCATATCGAGAGGACATGCTCGAGGAGGCCGCCGAGGTAAGCGTGATGCACCGACTTGGCCGCGGGAGCAATGCGGTACATGCGCGCGATCTTCTCGTCGTCGAGGAACGCATCGAGCAAATCAAAACGGCGGAACAATAGGAATTTCGATGAAATCATAACTCCCCGATTTCGCCGCGTCGACCGCGGAGACAATCGCCGCGCGGCATGTCCGCACGACAGGCCAGATGTTCGAGTCAAGGACTACGATGGCGAGTTTTCGCCCTGTCAGGTTTTGTTGGTACTTAACGTTTTGATCCGCTGTAATCAGCAGATCGAATCCTGCCATCTCCGCCGAGGACAGAAGACCACCGTTCTTCAATTTCTCCCAACCAAGCTCCGGCGCGGCCGTTACTTTATGACCCGTCAGAATCGCGCAACGCCCACCGGGACGTTGTTGCCAGGATTATCTTCACTAGCGCACGGGGCGCGAGAGGTATCCCAGGTTGGCCGCATAGTTCAGCACCGCGCGGATATCCTGTTTCGGCAGTGCCGGAAATTGCTCTTGGATTTCCGCCACGTCCAAGCCGGCTTCAAAATTGCCGACTATGGCGTCTGGCGTAATCCGAAGGCCGTTGATGTTCGGGGCGCCGTGCAGCTTTTAAGGATCGCGATGCACAATCGGGCAGCCCGATCACTCAATTTGTTCTGCCCCAACCATATCGAATCTCGCCTCCAACTATAATTTCATGCCCTCGCGGAAAATGCTACCAGGCTGTGTACTGTACGCGCAATGGCCTTCAAGGCAATAAAGCTGCCGGGAGGTCACCAGTGGTGGGCCATAGCGCGTAAGGAGTGGCCGTACGGGAGCGTTCCTCCCGTGACCTTCGAAGACGGCAGGGCGAAGGACATTTGCCGCCGCTTGCTTAAGGACGCTGCTATGGCTATCTCGGCTCGCTATATTCGTTGCTCCGTCGCGCGCAAGCCATACAATACAGTGCCATGCCACCCACCATCCTGTCCGAACCAAAAGCTCCAGGCCCATGGAAGCTCCTACTTCCCGTCTCGGCGCTGCTGGTCCTGGTGTTCTTCTTTTCTTTTGATGCCGGCATGTTCTATATGGACCACCTGCAAAAGATTTCTACGTCTTTTTCGGTTGTTATGGGCCTTGCTGCCGTATGGACTATTAGGGCTGTTCTTAAGAACAAGAAGCCACTCTTCCCAAGAGTGACAAGCGGCGCGATGACAATAGACTAAGTCAAGCGAAGAAGGCGGACCTCTATAAGCAGCGGCTGATAGGACTTATGGACCAAGAAGAGGAAATCGAACGACAGCGCCAGGCATCGAATATCGAAGGGCAAAATCAAGCAGCTTCCCAAGCAGCTTCCTAAGAAAACCGGCTACGAATCACACGTGCGTCAAGGAGCGAGAAGTCTTCAAAATATTCGGAAACTGTAGAAGGCCCGCATAAACGCCGAAATTGCGGGTGAGAAACTAAGCTTCTCCAAGCAGCGCCAAGAAACGTTTCGAGAAACGTTGTTTGTGAAAAGCGGCGATCAAGGCCCTCCGCTGCTTGGCGCTTGCGAGTGGGTGATGGTCGCTACTGCCGCCGCCAAGCTTGTTGCAGTTTTTCAGCGAAGGAAGATACGGGGGGTTCGGGGTTGTGGCCATCGGAGGGCTGCGCGGAGGATTTCGCGGGCTCCGCGGATGCGCCGTTCGGCCCGGTCGCTTCGACGCATTCCGGAGCGGCCATCGGCGCCTGCGGTTCGGGCTCGCGCGTCGTGTTTTGCCGCTCAAAATAGCGGACCTTTTTCAGCACGGCGCGGTCGAGCGCGGAGTTGTACATCGTCCAGCAGCCTTCCACGTTGCGGTCGCGCGCAATCGCGGCGCGCATGCATTCCATCTTGGAATCGAGATTGTCCAGATGATGCAGCAGCAGCGCCTCGGGAAACACAGGCGCCTTGGGCGATCCGTACGCGAGCTCCCCGTGATGGCTGACGATCATGTGCTCGAGTAGAGTGCGGAGCCGAGGAGGAAAATCCGGAAAGCCCTGTAGCTTGTCGGCGAGCATTTGAAGTCCGATGACGATGTGACCCAGCAACTGTCCGTCGGTGCTGTAGCCGAAGGTCCGCTCGTAGGTCAGCTCCGACGTCTTGCCGACATCGTGCAGCACAGCGCCGGCGAGCAGCAGGTCGAGATCGATGTCGCGGTAATGCGAGGCCATAATGCGGCACAGATGGCATATCGAGAGGACATGCTCGAGGAGGCCGCCGAGGTAAGCGTGATGCACCGACTTGGCCGCCGGAGCAATGCGGTACATGCGCGCGATCTTCTCGTCGTCGAGGAACGCGTCGAGCAGTTGACGCAGGTGTGGGTGGGCGATTCCGGCCACGATGGCGCGCAGCTCCGCGAACATTTCCGCGGTGTCGCGTTCGGAGCAGGGAAAAAAATCGCCCAGTTCGACGTCCGAGTCCTCCAGCCGCATCATCTTATGAACCGTGAGCTGCGGACGATTCTGAAAGACCTGCAGCAGGCCTTTGACCTTGACGAAGTCGTCGCGGCCGAAAGTGTCCATCACCTCCGCGACGTTGTCCCACATCTTAGCGTCGAGGTCGCCGGTGCGGTCGCCCAAGAGAAGCGACAAGTAGGGCTCCCCGGATTTCTTTTGCCTGACGTCCTTGGTATGCACCAGGAACGCGGTCGTGACGACCTGGTTCGGTTGCAGGTCCCGGACGTAGAACGATTTCATGTTCTACTTCGAGGACGAGCTGGTCTGCTTCTGCTCCGTGCCGGGGATCGGCACCGCCCATAGCAGTTTCTTGTGCTTGGGTTTGTTGGCGACCTCGGCCTTGCTGACGGTCTCGGGCTTGAGCTGGGCGGGATCGCTCCAGGCGGTGTTCTTGCCGGGCGCCGCGCCGCTATCGACGTAACCGGCCTTGATTTCGAGGAAGGCGTCCTGGCGAAGCTGGGTCAGGTATTTGCGAACCGCTTGCGGCATTTTCGGCGCGTACAGCTTATCCATGATTTCGTTTTCCACTTCACTCAGTTCGGCCTGGCCTTGCTTCTGGTGCTCGTCGACTTTCAGAATAAGAAAGCCATTGTCGATCTTAATGGGATCCGTGACATAGCCTTTCGGCTGGCTCCAGACGGCATTTTCCAACTTGGCTTGCAGCTCGCCTTTCTTGAACCCGCCGAGGTCGCCCATGTTCTTGGCGGTCACGGCGTCGGAATTGTCGCGCGCCATTTCAGCGAAGCGCTCGCCCTTGCGCGCGCGCGCCACCAGATCCTTTGCCTTCTTTTCGGCAGCGGCCGTTGCGGCGGCATCCTTGTTCTCGGTCGAGATCAGGATTTCGCGGAGAAAGACCCGTTCCTCGCGGACGAACTCCGATTTGTGCGCGTCGTAGTAGGCTTGAATCTCCTCTTTCTTGATATTCATCTTGCCGCCGACCTCCTGACGCACCACTTTCTGCGTCAGCATGCTGTTTTTCATGTCGGCCTTATAATCCTCAAACGGCATACCGGTCTGCTGGTGGACGTACTCCTGGAATTTTTCGGGATCCGCGATGCCGGATTCCTTTTGCAGATTGCCGATGTACTTGGCGACGTCGGAGTCCACCTTTATGTCCAGGTCCTTGCCCTTTTGCTGCAGCAGAAGTTGGTCGATGCGGTCGCGCAGGAGATCCTTTTCGTGCTCGTTGATGGCTTCCTGGAGACGGAGGCCCGTGAAGCCTTGTTGTTGTAGATCGGCGATGAGGCTTTTTCGGGCGCGGTCCAGGTCGCCGCGCGTGACGATGTCCCCGTTTACTTTGGCGACGATCTCTTCGACAACGCCAATTTCCGCGGCAATGGACACACCAAGAGCGACCAGAAAAATACTGAGCAACTTCATATTCCACTATTGTAGAACAGGCCTTTCGGCGCTGTCTCGCGGAATTAAGGGGCGACCGGCCGGGACGCTGCGGCGCTGCTGGCGCGCCGCTTTTTGGGATCGAACGCGCTATTCTTGCCGATCGTTCGGCTGGAGCTTATGGCGGAACAGAAGGTTCCGCGCGGACCGGAAAGCGCGCCGGGCGGCCGCGGCGGCCGCGGCTGAAGCGGCCGCCAAGCAAGCGCCGCAGGCTCATTGCCACGAGCACGGAGGAGCTCTTCTTGAAGGCGCGATACGGGAGCGCCACGAACCGGCATGATCGGCTTCATCGCGTTCCGGCTTGGGGGCGCCAATGCAGACGCTCTCGGGGTCCGGCTGATTGAAACGAGCGGCTTCTGAAGCAAAGGTGAAATGGATGCTCACGGCATACGATGGAGAAACGCTGCACCGATTGCCCGACGGTCAGGAAGTGTGATTCGCGCCTGCTCGCAAGGTGTGGCGCCAAGCTGACGATAGAATAGAAGGTAGTTCCTTGAATGCTTTACCGGCTTCACTTCTTTCCGGGTCTCACGCTGCTCCTTCTGAGTGCCGCAATACAGTTGCAACTGAGCTGGTGGGCTTTGAAGCGCGGCCAACGGTCCGGACGCGCGCGCCTGATTTGGCTGGCGCTCGCGAACATGGCCGCCGGTGCGATCTTCGTCCTTGGCTATCTGCTCGAATTCCACAGGGTCTCGCGGCGCTTTTCAATGCCGTTCGCGACTTGGGAGCAAGCCGCGGCGTTGGTCGCGGAAGTGGGTCTGATCGGATTCTTTTGCGGCTTAGCGGTGTTGCGCCGAGCTTCCGCAGTGCGCCCCGAACGGCGCGCTTTCGTGAAGGCCGCCGGCGGGGCGCTGATTGCGGCCCCCTACGTCTGCACGGCATTCGGGATTATTAAGCGGGACCAGTTTCAATTGAAAACAGTCGATGTTGCGATCCCCAATCTGCCGCCCGACCTGCAAGGGCTGCGCCTCACGCAAGTGACGGACATTCATCTCAGCCCTTTTCTGAGCGAGCGGGAATTTGCGCGTGCGGTCGATATGGCCAATGCCACGAAAGCGCATGTCATGCTGGTAACGGGAGATCTGATCACGCGCCGGGGGGACCCGCTGGAGGCGTGTTTGCGGCAGCTCGCGCGGTTGCGGGGCGAAGCGGGCGTGCTGGGGTGCCTGGGGAATCACGAGGATTACTGCGGGATCCGCGATTATGTAACGAAGCGGGGACGCCTGATCGGGATCGATTTCTTGCGGAGCCGGGCGCGGCTGCTACGGTTCGGGGAGGCCAGACTCAATATCGCGGGCGTGGATTATCAGAAATTTCATAAGCCGTATCTGGTGGGCGCGGAAAAAATGATCGAGCTGGACGCGGTCAATATAATGCTGTCGCACAATCCCGACGTGTTTCCCGTGGCGGCTTCACAAGGCTACGATCTGACGATCGCCGGGCACACGCACGGGGGGCAGGTGAACGTCGAGATTCTGCGCAGCGAGTGGAATGCCGCGCGGTTTTTTACGCCCTACACGCAAGGGCTGTACCGGCAGGGCAACCGGGCAGTCTACGTTTGTTCTGGAATCGGGACCATCGGAGTGCCGGTGCGGATTGGAGCGCCGGCCGAGGTGACGGTACTGCGGCTGTGCGCTATCTGATTCTGAGCGACATTCACGCTAACTGGCAAGCTCTGGACGGCGCGCTGGCGCACGCCAAGGGCAAGTACGACCGCATCCTTTGTCTGGGCGATGTGGTGGGGTACGGCGCGGACCCCGACGTAGTGACGGAATGGGTGCGGCAGAATGCCGGCGTAACGATCCGGGGGAATCACGACAAAGCCTGCGCGGGGCTGGAGGATCTGGAGTGGTTCAATCCCGTGGCGCGCGTGTCCGCCTTGTGGACGATGCAAAAAACCAAGCCGCGCAACATCGACTGGCTGGGGAAGCTGCCCAAGGGTCCGGCGCAGGAGAATGGATTTCAGATGATTCACGGCTCGCCGCTCGACGAAGACGAGTATCTGATTTCCGAGCAAGATGCGGCGCAGGTTGCGCCGTATCTGGATTCCGCGGTGTTTTTCTTCGGGCACACGCACTTGCAGGGCGGTTTTTTGTGCCATCCGAACGGGATTAAAAAGCTGGCGCGCCCCGCTCCGTCGAGCGATGAGTACAACCTCGAACTTGATCCGGACGCGAATTATCTTATTAATCCCGGATCCGTCGGGCAACCGCGGGACGGGGACCCGCGGGCGGCTTACTTGATCTACGATTCGGAGCGGGGCTTCGTGACTTATTTCCGCGCTCCCTACGACGTCGCGGGGGCGCAGAGGAAGATCCTGGAGGCGGGATTGCCCGACGCGCTAGCTAAACGGCTCGAACTGGGCGCGTAACTCCAGCGATGCAACCGGCGCTATCGACGTTGCCGCGGCGAATCACCGTGACGTTCGGGAAGTCGCGCGAGGACCGGCGGACGCTTACGTTCGACCGCGATTTCGTCATTGGGCGGACCGACGACTGCGACGTGTGCCTCAAAGACGATTACGTCAGCCGTAATCATGCCCGCGTGTCGTTCGAGGATGGACAATGGCGCGTGCGCGATCTGCAGAGCGCGAACGGGCTGTTCTTAAATGGCGAGCGCGTGCCGGTTATTCCGGTTGGAGAAGGGCTAACGTTCCGGCTGGGCATTGGAGGACCGTTTGTTTCGCTGCAGCCGGAACGGTTACCTCCGCCGCCCTCTCCCGCCGCGACCGGCGGCGACACGGTGATGGTCGCGCGCTACATGCAGCATTATTTCGGGAAAGGCGATTCGGGCCAGCCCGTGGGCGAGCACACCATGATCGTGCGGCGGGCCTTTCAGACCGTCCAGAAAAAACAGAGATGGCGATACGCCTGGGCGTTGGCGGCGCTTGGCGCTTTGCTTCTCGCGGCCGGCGCGTATGCCTTTTATGCTAACCGGCAATTGCGCCGGCAGCAGGCATTGGCGGAGAACATTTTTTATACGATGAAGTCGCTCGACGTCGACATCGCTAACGTCGAGAACCTGGTGCGGGATTCCAATAACCGGCAAGGGGTGGCGCAGGTCAAGCGATATCAGAGCAGGCGGAAGGAAATGGAGAGGAACTACGACCAGTTCCTGGCGTCGCTACACGTCTATGATCCGAAGATGACGCCGCAAGAGCGGTTGATTCTGCGAGTCGCGCGGATTTTCGGCGAATGCGAGATCGATATGCCGCCCGATTTCACTAAGGAAGTCCAGAACTATATCGGCAAGTGGAAATCTTCGGGACGATTTGCGCGCGATGTACGGACCGCGAACGAAAAAGGATATACTCCGGTAATTTACCGCGAGCTGCTGGCGCAGGACCTGCCGCCGCAGTTCTTCTATCTCGCGCTGCAGGAGAGCGATTTCGACCAGTATGTGAGCGGTCCGCCGACTTATAAAGGTATTGCCAAGGGAATGTGGCAGTTCATTCCGGAGACGGCTGTCAAGTATGGCCTCAGAGTCGGACCACTGGCCGATCTGCGCCGGCCCGACCCGGGAGACGACCGGGACCATTTCGATAGGGCGACGCATGCGGCGGCGGCATATTTGAAAGATTTGTATAGCACCGAGGCGCAAGCCTCCGGCATGCTGGTAATGGCTTCCTACAACTGGGGCGAAGTCAAGGTGATTCCCTTGATTCAAAGCATGCCGGCCAATCCGCGCGACAGGAATTTCTGGAAGCTGCTGTCATTATATCGGGACAAGATACCTCACGAAACGTACGATTACGTATTCTATATTTTCTCGGCGGCGGTGATTGGAGAAAATCCGCGGCTGTTCGGGTTCGATTTCGATAATCCGCTGGAGAAGATCGATGTTGCCGCGGGTTAATCGCTGGACTCTGGTCCGCGGTATGGCGCTGCCATCGGTATTGCTGGCGCTGGCTATCGTGCGCGTGGACGAGCTCGAACGCGTGCCTTCGTTGTGTTTGTTTCGCAACCTCTTGGGCGTGCGCTGCCCGTCATGCGGTTTGACGCGGGCGTTATCTTGCGCACTGCATGGGAATTTTGGCGCGGCATTCGCCTATAATCCGTTGTTTATAGTGGTGCTGCCCCTCTGCGTGATGATATCGCTTTATGAGTTGTTCATGCTGGCGCGCCAATGCCGTTTCACAGGTCTCAGCATGCGCCCGAGAATTGCGCGCCCGCCTTCTCCGCCCAGATCGCAAGCCGGCCACAACTCCGCGCCCGCACGATGAAGCCCCGTTCGACGCAGCGGCAAGCTTCGCTTTCGCAACCGTCGCAAGCAGGGGAACTCGCGCCATAAGCGCCGTCAATCTGAATATCGCAAGCGGCGAATCGCTCTCTACATTGAGTAGAAGAACTCTTCGTAAACGATCTTGCCGTTGGCGACTTTGTAGACGGCAATCTCTTCCATGGTGAACCGTCTGTTTTGAGGCTTGAAAGTCACGTCCATTTTGTAGGTCACCGCGAAGTGGGAACCGGCAACCAGCGGACCTTCAACTTTGACCGAGTGGACCTCGTGGTTCGCCGTCCACCATTCGCCCTTTGCCTTGACGGCCGCCAGACCCTTCGACTCGCGCGACTGCCCGGGAGGGGCGCCGGCCTCCATGCTGACGATTTCGGGCGAGTAGAATGTTTCCGCGGCCTCGTCAAACTTACCCGCGGAGCAGAGTTTTGCGAGCTTATCCGCTACTTCCTGAGTATTCATCGTCGACCTCGCACGCGCAATAATAAGACGTCCATTACCGTAACACGGCGCCCCCGTCTCCCCATAGCCCCTCCGGATCGAGGATCAGCGCGACGCGGCCGTCGGCCAAAATGGCGCCTCCGGCAATGCCCGCGACATTCTGGAATTTCTCGCCGAGACTCTTGATCACGACCTCTTGCTTGCCGATCAGCTCGTCCACCAGAAGACAGAATTTTGCGGCATCGTTCCCGGCGACGACCAGCAGGCCATCGCAGGGGTTTGTCGAGCGAGGCTCGACGTTGAAGCGGCGATGCAGACGAACAATGGGCAAAGGGACATTGCGCACCAGCGCAACTTCCGTGTCGCCTTGCGCGCCGTCCTGCGCGCTGCAGAGCATTTCCGGCGTGGGGCGGATCATTTCGCGGATTGCGTAGATCGGAATAAGATAACGTTCCGCGCCAACGCCAGCGACGAGCGCGTCGACGATGGCGAGCGTCAAGGGAACTTTCAGGGAGAATGTCGCGCCAGCGCCGGCATGCGATTCGATCTCGATGCGGCCCCGCAGCTTTTGAATGGCCTTCTTCACCACATCCATGCCGACTCCGCGGCCCGATACGCCGGTGACGCGAGCGGCGGTCGAGAAGCCGGGGTGAAAGATGAAGTTGAATACCTCGGCGTCGGTTGGAGCCGCTCCTGGCGCGACGAGTCCGCTCTCGACCGCCTTTCGCAAAATGCACTCGCGATCGAGACCCCGGCCGTCGTCGGTGATCGCGATCACGATCTGCCCGGATCGATGGCCGGCCCACAGCCGGAGATGCGCCGTGGCGCTCTTTCCCGCCGCCACGCGATCCCGCGGAGTTTCGATACCGTGGTCCAGGGCGTTGCGAACCAGGTGCATTAACGGATCGGCGAGCTCTTCGACGATGTTGCGGTCCAGTTCGGTATCTTGTCCCGATAACGTCAATTCGACCTGCTTTCCGGCCTTGAGCGAGAGGTCGCGGACCAGGCGCGACATCTTATGAAAGAGCCGGCCGACGGGGACCATGCGCAGCGCCATGGACGTCCGCTGCACTTCTTCCGTCAAGCGCGCCAAGTGCAAAAGATTTTGAGACAGACGGGGACTCTTACGGGGATTGTCGATGCGGCGCCAGATCGGGATCGTGCTGTAACATGCTTTGGGCGACGACCATTTCCCCGATCATATCGACGAGGTAATCGAGCTTCGTAGTCGGGACTTTTACGAAGGTATCGTCGCGGTGGAAAAGAGCCGGGAACGACGCAGGCTCCGGCGCGGGGATCTCGCTCCAGACGGGGTTTTCGCGCCCGCCGCCGGCTAACGCCCGGAGAAGCGCGACGATCTGCTCCCCGTCGGGCGGTTCTCGACCGCCTCCGTCGAGCGCGGCGATCGAACACTCGCAAAAATCCTTGCACTCGAGAATACCGGCGATGACGCGCGGGGTGATAGCGAGCTGCGAATTGCGCGCCAAATCGAGAACAGTCTCGACTTCGTGCGCCACAACCTCGATTCCTTGAAGATCGAGAAACCCGGCCAGGCCTTTGATCGTGTGGAAGGCCCGGAATAGCGAGTGAATCGCGTCACTGTCGCCGCGATCTCGCTCGAGAGCGAGCGTTTGCGCCTCAATCGCTTCGAGGTGCTCGCGCGCCTCCACCGCAAATTCGCCCCACAGCTCCGCATCGGCCGCGAGCGAGTTCGCGAGCTCTGGCGCGCTCATGGCAGGCGCGCGGCCTGGGAACTGCGGCCAATCGAGATGCGCACGTCCAGGCACTGCTCCTCGCAGGTGAACCGCACCGCCACGCCAGTGCGCTTCCCGGCGCTGCGGATCTCGAAATGACGGCCGTAGACGACCGTCGGCGTGCTCAACCCCATGGGGCCCAGCTTTTCCTCGATGGCCGTCTTGACGTTGCCTATAATCATGTTCGCTACCTCCGCGACCGCGTCCAGGACGTCATCGTCGACGGCGTCGTACTCGGCCATTAAAAGCTGCGAACCGATTTTACAGGCGAACTTCGGCTCGCACGATAACGTCCCCGATCCCACCCATTTGCCGGCCAACCCGAGCAGCGCTACGACGCCCGACTGTGCGCCGGCGGCGTCCAGTCCCTCGCGCACCATGCCGGGGCCAATGTCTATGCCGAGCATAGTTGAAAATACGTTGACGGCGGCTGTCCTTATGGCGGCGGAGATTTCGCTTTCCGTTAATACCGCGGTGGCGATTACCGGTTCCATTTTTGCCTTTCCATCGTCATCCCCGCTCAGACGATGCCGGCCAGCTTGTCTTTAATCTGCTCCGGCGTAAACGGCTTGCGGACGTAGCCGGCGGCTCCCAGTTGTACGGCCTCGAGTACCTTATTCTGACTCCCTTCGCTGCTCACCATCACGATAGGAATGCCCTTCAGCGCTTGATCGTTCTTCAGTTTCCCGAGCAGCTCGAGACCGTCCATGTTGGGCATGTTGATGTCGGAAAGAATGAGATCGACTTTTTGAGTTTTTAAGGTCTCCAGCGCCTCCGCGCCATCGCCCGCCTCGTGCACTTCATCGAGCGGCACTTCGGCCTGCCTGAGAACGCGCTCCAGGATCTTGCGGATCGCCGCCGAGTCGTCCACGATCAAAATGTTCACGATGTTTTCCCCACAATCCGCGGGAGTCCCGCTAGAGCTTCGATCTTGTGCACGATCGCCATCATGGCGGAGGCCTGCGCGTGCAGTTCCTCGCTCGAACAGGCGCCCTGCGCGGCGTTCGCCGCCGTTCCCTGCGTTACTCGTTCCATTTGCGAGATCGCTTTCGCGATCTGCTCCATGCCGCGAGCCTGCTCTTGGCTGCCTGCATTTACCTCGTCGATGAGAATCTTGACGCGGGAGGAGTGCGCCGTGATCACCGCGATCGATTGCGCCACCTGCGCCAGCCGCATGCCGCCCGCATTTGCGGTATCGAGGGAATCTTCAATTAAGCCGGCCGTATCCTTGGCCGCCTGCGAACTGCGTTGCGCCAGATTGCGGACCTCGCTCGCCACCACCGCGAATCCCATCCCGGCCTCCCCCGCGCGCGCCGCCTCGACCGCCGCATTGAGCGCCAGAATATTCGTCTGAAACGCGATTTCTTCGATAACCCGAATGATCTTCGAGATCTTCTCGCTCGAGGTCTTGATTTGATTCATCGAGGCGACCATCTGCTCCAATTTGCGATTGGCTTCGGACACTTCCGCGTCGGCCAAAGCCATTTCCGCAGCGGCGGAGTGCGCGTTGCCGGCGTTTTTGCGCGTCATGGACGCGATCTCCTCGCTCGAGCCGGAGGTCTCCTCGAGGGTCGCCGCCTGTTCGGAAGCGCCTTGCGACAACGCCAGGCTGGAGGAGGCGATCTGGCCCGCCGCGCGAGATACGCGCTCCGCGCCGCTGCGCAGCTCCACCACGGATTCGCCTAGAGAGCGGCCCAAAGCCCGAAGAATATAGGACGCCGCCAGCGATCCCGCCGCCAGCACGAAGGAGAGGGTGATCCAGGTCCACCGGCGGTCGCTGGCCGCGGCTTTCAAGGCAAGCTTCGCCGCCTCCTCGGCGGCGGCCCGATTGGCTCTCGAAAGTTCTTGGCCGGCGGTCGATTGTTCCATGGCCGCGGGCGCCATGATGGATTTCCAGAGGGCTACCGCATCGGAAAGCTTGCCGGCGCGGCTCAAAGGGATAATCGTCGGCCAGTTGTCAAGCATGCGTTCATGCGCCGTCCGGAAGCGCGCCAGAATCTCCCGGTCGCGCACGCCGGAGCTCGTCGCCTCGTAATCCCGCTCCATCTTGCGAATCCGGTCTTCGAGAGCGGCGACCTTCTGTTCATCCACCGCCCGCTCCGCGCCATCCACGGCGCCGATATGCAGCAGCATGAACATGCGCTGCTCTTTCACAAGCTCCGCGATCAGTTCGCCCTGAAAGATGCCGGGAAGCAAATGCGTCGCAATGGCGTTGACATGGCCCGTCAATGCGGTCAGCCTGAACAGCGCTACCGTGCCGAGCGTGGCCGCGAGCGCGATTACAACTCCGAATCCAACCGCTACTTTTTTCTTTATGCTCATGAAGCGGCCGTGGCGTCCAAATACGCGCTCCGGGGCGCGCCGGCGAGGCGGTCAAGGTCCAGCGGAATTGTCTCCGGAGGCAGCAGGTTGAGAACTTCGAAGACTGCATCGACGATTAGAGCCACCTCGATGCCTCCCGCTTCGCCCGCGACTTGCACGACGATCATACAGGAGCTTGGCATGTATTCTGCAGCCGCAAGTCCAAGCTTCAGGCGCAGGTCGAGCGCCGGAAGCAGTTTCCCTCGCAGATTGATCACGCCTTTGAGGTAATCCGGAGTGCGCGGAACCGCCGTAATCGGCTGCGGCGCCATGATCTCCCGCACCTTCATAACGGGCGCCCCATACTTTTCCTTGCCTAGCATGAAGGTGAGATATTTGCCAGGCTGAGGCGCGAGCGCGGTGGCCTGCATACTTTTGGTTCCACCTCCATGAATGCGTATCGGAGCGGGACAGAAATATGTGAGGAAAAGGTTTGCGAATCAGTCCTATAGGCCGGCCACGAGGAAAGGTTTCGTGGTGGGAGCGGAGGATCCGCCGCGCGGCTCGACCGAGACCGCGATGGCGGCGGTGCGGGCGCGATCGACAGCGCCCGGCATCAGGTGTATCGCGTTTCCTTGCGGATCGGGCAGGAACAGCCCGGCCGGACGCGGCGCGCCCGTTTTCGGGACGACCCACATTTCAAGGGTTCTGCCTGCGGCAACAGGGGGCAGATGCGACGCCAGGAGCAGCACGCCACGGCGTGGGTTGACGAAAACGCGCCCGCGCGGCGGCTGCGCGCCCGAGCCGCCGAACGTGGTCTGAAAAGTGTCCGGCTCGTTTAGAAGACGCAACGCCTCGCGGTCGAAAACGAGCTCGTTGCGGTTGGCCTGAAGCTCGCGGCGCGCCAGGTCCAACGATTCGTTGTTGGCGCGCAACTCGGCTCGGGCGCGGCCCAGCTCGGCGGCTCCCCGGACCCCGACGACGATCAGAGCGGCGGCGAGGCAGACTGTGGCGACGGCCCACGCGGCGGCCCAGCGTCGCGCTGGCGAGGGCGCGCCCACAGCGGCGAGCACGCGATTTCGCAACCGCCGCGGAGGCGCCGCCTGCTCGGGCAAAGCCGCGAACAGAGCCGTAAGCTCGCGCGCCCGCCGTATCGCTGCGCCGCATTCGGGACAGCCGCGCTCGAGGTGGACGTCGATTTCGTTCCGCTCCTCCGGATCAAGGGCGCCAAGCGCGTAAAGCTCGTAGGCGCCGTTCATCTCTTCGTGCGTCATACGGCAACCGCCTCGCCCAATTCCTCGCGCAAAAGTTTCAGCGCCGTTCGCACCCAGCTCTTCACGGTGCCGAGCGGCTGGTCCAGCCGCTTCGCCATCTCACTCTGCGAGAGTCCTTCGTAATAGGCCAGCTCCAGCACCCGGCGCTGATTGGCGCTGAGCTTTTCGAACGCCCCCTTCAACGCGCGCACGCGGTCCATGTTCAAGAGATCCCGTTCGAGATCGACGAATAGCAAGGGTTGTTCTACTTTTTCGAGATCCACGGCGCTCTTGTCGATGCGCCCTTCGATCGAGCGCAGGTAATCGATGGCGCGATTGCGCGCAATCGCCAGCACCCACGGCCCGAGCGCGCCCTTTTCGCAATCGAATGCGTGGAAGCGACTCCACACCCGCAGAAACGTTTCCTGCACCAGGTCCTCGGCGACCGCCGTGTTGCGCACGATCCGCAGGATCAAGGCATATGCGACTCGGCCGTAACGATCGTATAGATGGGCCATCGCTTGCGGATCGCGGTTTCGCAATCCTCGAGCCAGCTCCCGGTCGTCTCCGAGGAGCAGCGCGGCGAGGAACAGCGGGAGAAACATCATGCGGAGCGATTCCCCGGTTCTCCATGCCTCACCACCGCCGCAGGCCTCACAACCCCAGGCCTAACAATCATAGATACGATTGCGCGCATCGCTTTGGATGCCCCGTCCCGCATACGCCAGTCCCGCATACGCATAATAGGACGATATCATCCGCCCGGCATCAAGTCAGGGCTGGCGCAAACGCCGCGAAAATATCCCGCAACACCGCGGCTCCCGGGGCGAGCGCGTGAGGCCATGTTCCGCCCGGCTGCCCGTTCGGGATGACACACCCATGGGACGGTTTTGCCGCACGATGAAACATAGGCGGACGCAGCGCTCTGGGAAAATGGAAATCGCCCGATGTATATCTTCGACCTCTTCCGGTCCTTTCTGCCGGCGGAAAATCCGATCGGCTTTGGGGTCGCCGATTTCATCGAGCTTGCGCTGGCCCTCATGCTGGCGCTGTTCGCGTTCGGATGGCGCTGGCTCGAGCCGTACGCTGTACGACTGGCGCGCAGTACGGGCTGGTGCATGTTGCTGCTCGCCGTGCTGCCCGTTGCGTTCCGCGCCGCGCTCTTATCACACCACCCCATTCCATCGCCCGATATCTACGACGAGTTCAGCCATCTACTGGTCGCCGATACGCTGCGGCACTTCCGCTTCGCCAACCCGCCGCACCCGCTGAGTCAGTTCTTCGAAACATTCTTCGTCTTGCAGCGGCCCACCTACAGCTCCATTTATCCGCTGGGACAAGGCCTGATGATGGCCGTGGGCCGCATGATCTTTGGCACTCCCTGGGCGGGCGTAAGTCTATCGGTTGCGGCCTTCTGCGCGCTTTCCTATTGGATGCTGCGCGGCTGGACTACGCCGGGTTGGGCATTATTGGGCGGAGTTCTGGCGATAATCGAGTTCGGTCCCTTGGGCGTGTGGATGAACTCCTATTGGGGCGGAGCGTTCGCCGCCGACGGCGGATGTCTCGTTTTCGGAGCGCTGCCGCGGCTGCGTCAACTGGCGCGCGCGCGGGATGCCATTTTGCTCGGCCTCGGCATGACGATCGATCTCCTCACCAGGCCGTACGAATCCATGTTTGTCGTCCTCGGCGTGGTTCTGTTCTTCGCCCCGGAACTACGGCATCAAAAATCGTTGCGCCGTCTGGCTCCGGCCGCCGCATTGGCGGCCATGGCGGTGCTTCCGGCAATTGCAGCGACGCTGCTTCAGAATAAAGAGGTAACCGGAAGCTGGACCACGCTCCCCTATGTGTTAAGCCAGTATCAATATGGCGTGCCCGCGCCGCTGACGGTGCAGGCGAACGTGGTTCCGCATCGCGAGCTGACGCCGCAACAGGCGCTCGATTACAAGATGCAGCGGTCGTTTCACGGAGAGCGGCCGGAGACCTTAATGAGTTTCGTCGAGCGTCTGGAGTACCGCGTCCGGTTCTACCGCTTCTTCTTCCTGCCGCCACTCTACATCGCATTGGCCGCATTTTTATGGAGGGTGCGCGAGTACCGTTTCGCCTGGGCGGCCGGAACGCTGCTGCTGTTCGCCATCGGCATCAACTTCTTCCCAGTATTTCAGTTCCACTATTGTGCGCCTGTAGCATGCCTGTTTCTTCTGGCGAGCGTCGCGGGCCTGGAGCTTATCGGCAAGTTCGAGATCCGGGGAGCGCCCGCGGGGCAGGATGCCTGCCGTCTGATCGTTTTCCTTTGTGTGGCGCACTTTGTCTTCTGGTACGGCTTGCATGCTTTTGTGAACGAGGATTGGGGCGCTGGGCTGCGCCGCTTCGAGACGTACGGCGGGCTCAATCACGGCAATCCGGAGAGACGCATCCTGGTGAACCGCGAACTGGCAAAAACGCACGGCAAGCAGCTTGTCTTTGTGCGCTACTATCCGCAACACATCTTTCAAGACGAGTGGGTTTGGAACGAAGCGGACATAGACGCCGCACGGGTAGTTTGGGCGCGCGATCTCGGCGACGCCGAAAACGAGAAGCTGCGCCGCTATTACCCGGACCGTTCGGTGTGGCTGCTGGAGCCGGATTTTCCGGTCCCTCGTCTAAGCCCCTATCCGCCGCCCGCGCCGCCGCGGTCCGCCGCCTCCACAAGCGCCCACGCCGAAGCGGAGCGAAATCGCCCTTTATCGATGTTCACTGATCTCGCGGTGCGCGCCCGCTTTGGCGAACAATATCTCGTGCACGTCCGACAGGCCGTCTTCGAAACTTATGGTGGATGCAGCCAAATAGAGCAGCCAGGTCCGGTAAGTCCTCTCGTCAACCAGGCCGATGCAGGACCCGGCATTCGCCTGCAGACGCTTCACCCACTCGCGGCACGTTCGCGCATAATGCATCCGGAGACTCTTCAATTCCAGCGCTTCAAAACCTGCGTTCTCGGCGTTCCGCAGGATATCTGAAAGGTGCGCCAACTCGCTGCCCGGAAAGACCTCCCGCTGCAAAAACTTCGTTTCGAGATCGTCGGATACCGTTTGCGGGCGCGTGATACCGGAGTTCAGAAACAGTCCGTCGTCCTCGAGTAGTTCGCAAACGGTCTGGAAATAATCCCGCAGCCTGCGGCGGCCCACATGCTCAAACATGCCGATCGAGGAAATCTTCTGAAAGCGGCCCGGCACGCGCCGGTAATCGATGTTCTGGATTTGCGCGCAGTCTTTGAGTCGGCGCCGCGCAATAGCGGCGGTTGCATACTCGAATTGGCCCCGGCTTAGCGTGCAGCCGGAAGCGCGCACGTGATAGTGCTCCACGGCATGAATGATCAGCGCGCCCCAGCCGCAACCGATATCTAAGAATTCCTCATCGCTCCGTAATTCGAGCTTGCGGCAATTGGAATCGAGCCGGGCCTCTTGCGCTTGCTCCAGGGTCCACTCCGGATCTTCGAAAAGACCACAAGAATAGACCATGCGCGAATCGAGAAAGGCGCTGTAGAACTCGTTGGTGCGGTCGTAATGGAAGCGGATGTTGCGGGCCGCGCGGCCGTGGCTCTGGAAAAGCGTCTCCAGCCGGACGGGCGCGAGTCGAGCGGCGGCAGCCCACAGCCATAGCAGAAGACCGGAACGCGTCCGCTCGCGCTTCCAACGAAGCGCCGCGATGAGATCGCCGGAGATGCCGATCTCTCCCCGGACAAAGGCCATGGCCGCCGTATAATCGTCCGCGCCGAGAACGCGTTCCAGATGCTCCTCACCCGAAGCCGAGATCGTGAAGGTCGGCGGCCCGGAACCGCTCAGCCGCGTTTGCCCATTTGGAACTTCCACCGCATAACTTACCGGCTCAGCCACCTTCGCACCCCGCCTGGTCCTAGTTTAGGGCTTCCCTTCGACACGAGCGCGCTTCGAATTGTGGTCCAACTCCATGTGCTACCAGGCGCAGGGCTGGGCTGCGAAGCCGGATGCCGTTCGAACGGTCACACCACTAACCTGAATATGTTCATTCAATTGGAGAGCGCCACTCCGGAAACGGCGCCAGAGGAGCGCGCCGGCTGTACGGTAACAAGAAACAGCAACCCGAGAGCGGTGAGTCCAAAGCCGCGGGCTCCGGGGTAGTGGGCGGATCGCTCGCGCGTTGGGCCCAAGCGCTTTACGTTAATGGAAGCCCCGTCGCTGGATCGAGCGGAGCGGCGACGTCGATGAATCCGTCGAACTGCATCGACTGGGAGTCCCCTTGCGGATCGTATACGTTAAAGTAAAGCGGCATTCCAGAAGCACTCGAAGGGATCTCGCCCACGACGATCGGATCGTGTGATACGCCGGAAACCCGTCTTGATCGAAAGCGTCGATCGTATACTCCACGCGCCCGATGGGAGTCCCGCCCGGCGTCGCAGAGACACTGAAAGCAAATGGGGTAAACCGAAAGGCATGTGTCTCGTTCTCGGGACTTTCGGTCACCGTGAAAAATCCAGGATCGAGGTTGATAAGCGAACACGACGGTAACATCGCTGGAGAGGTTGCAGACTGGCGACGGCGCGCAATAGAATGGACGAACTGGCGAAATTCGGCATCGCTATGGCAAAGCTTTCGATTCGACTGATCGTGGTCGCCCCGGCGGGCGCGACCGTCAGCAGTGCAACGCATAACAGCGAGCAATTTTGCGATTCGCCATGCAAGACGCAACCGCCTTACGGTACACGGACATGCCCGCAGTTCGAATGTTTCAAGTCTTTTCGCGGCTGGTCCACTCTTCGGAAATATTCTTCGGCTTGGCTTCGATTCTCGCAATGCGCCGCGCCTGGCTCGGGGGTTTCGTGGCAGCGATGACGCTGGGGGAAAGGCGAAAACTCGGACTGCGGCCAAGACGTTGATTGAGTGGTGAGCGCGGTAGGAATCGAACCTACAACCTACTGATTAAGAGTCAGTTGCTCTGCCAGTTGAGCTACGCGCCCGTTGTAAGTTTCTGTATTTGATAGACTTACCATCAAAACAGCCCGTTGGCTACAATTATACGACAACTAACTTCGCTACTTGTTCCCGCCGGGCTTATTTCGACGTGACCAAGTCTGCATCAACTGAACGGCGTCGGCCTGCTGATCCTCCGTGAGTCCGTGCCAAAGCCTCTCGACCGGTTCCAAAGTAGGGTCTTTACCCGGAAGGCCGCCAAACTTTTTCTTGATTTGGTCGGAAGCCGAAAGTTGTTCTGCCTCGCTAAAATTAAGGTTCAACTCGTGGCACATCAAACGAAGCAGCGGCTTCGAAGGTATTCCTTGGCCGCGCACAATTCTCCTGACGTGCTCATACGTGATATCGAGTCGCATGGACAAATCTTTGATGGACAACCCCTTCGCTTCCATCGCGTCCGAGATCATGTCCGACAGCACTGTGGCGTTGCTCACTTCTTGCAAATTGGCTTGAAAAGCCAATCGCCAGTTTAGCATGGCATCCCCGGCGCACGAAGCCTTACGGTGCCTTCGAGTGCCTTTGTCGTACTGCCGAGAACGCCTTTCGCCCCGCTGTCCTTCAAATCGCCGGCCTTGATCGTCGCCTGCTTGTAAAGCGCGAATTCGCGGTCGCCGTCAAGCGTACGGCCGATACGGCGATAAGCCGTCGCAAGTTGAAAAGGCGCTTGGGAATTATCCGGCTCGATCTTGCGGGCTTTCGAGCGGCGCCACCGCTTCCGCGTCCTTACCCGCCCCTAACAGCGCGCGGCCCCAGCCGAGGTAGACGTCAAAGAAGCCCGCCTCAAGCTGGGCGGCGCGGGAAAAAGCGCGCGATCGCATCGGGCCAGTTCTCGGCCTACGCCAACTCGCCCAGCACGAACTCGGCCCCCACGTTATTCAGATCGATTTTCAATTCCGCTTCGAATTCCTTACGAGCCTCCTCCCTGCCGCCCGGAGTTTCGGGTTGCCAGAGCAAGAGGCGGCCGATGCGGTAATGAATGCCCGCCATGCGCGGATCTTTCTCCAGCAAGGCGCGATATTCCCGTCTATACTCCGGATCCGCAAACGCCGCGCACGTTCACCCTTCTCACGGACCAGTTTGTCGGCGGAGGCGACATGATCGCCGTCTCGCGGTTAACGGCCTTGCTCACGCGCAAGCAGAGGCCCTATCACGTTCGAATCGGCAACGAGAGCTCGCTCCGCGATCTCGAGACGGCACCGGCGATCATGGTCGGATATTCCTTACACGAGCTGGAAAGAGATCAGCAACAAGTGCGCTATTTTATCGATGTCTCACGCAAACCCATCGGCATCACCCACAACGGAGCTCTCACGCCCTGCTCGTTGCCGAACCTTCCAGTCGACCCATACCAGCGAGGATTACGCCATCGTCTCGCGCGCATTTCACCCTGATACGCACGCCATGTTGGTCCAGATCGCCGGCATTACGCAATACGGACCGACGCGGCATCGGACCTGGTCACAAACCCGGATCTCTGTGGCGAAGCTCTGCGAGGGGCGCCTTCGGCATGGCGCAACAAAAAATCTCCAGGTAGTACTGCACGTCAAAGTGATCTCAGGCGGCTCCAGCTCGCCCAAAGTCATCGCGACCCATTTCTGGTAAGCGCGTTTCCCGCAAATATTTCACGGCACGTGAGTTCTCTTTCAACTCTGGCGCGGCATGGCGATTGATTACGCGGCAGTTGCGGTGCGATCCGAAGCACGGCACTCCGATTGCACTATCCGGCGCGAGGGAGGAGAAATAAAATGATAAAGAAAATTGTAATGGTATCCGCGTTGGCATTAAGCAGTCTAGGCGTAATGACGCCGAGCGCCGAGGCAGCCCCGGTCCCCAGCCCCTACGCGACAAGCGGCGCGCAAGTTTACGTTATGCCGCAGCGCAGCCGCCGGGTCTACCGCCATCGTCGCCATTATCGGCGCCACCACCATAATACGGTTGTAGTGGTAAGACACTAAGGAAAGGAACAGTCGTGCAAATTAGAGAAGGTGAGAATATCACGGACAGAATTTCGTCGGCGGCGCGGGATTACGCGCAGGCCGTAACGATGAGCCCAACCGAAACCAAGATTCGTTACGCAATCGGTTCGGCGGCTGCCGCGGCGGCAATTTTTGCCCCGCTAAGCTATAAGTGGAAGGGCGTGCTGACCGCAGTCGCGGCGGATGCCATCCTCACGGGCGTCTTCGGTTATTCGCCGATCCGACGTCTTGTCCGCGCATAGAGCATTTCCGGGCTTTGCGAGCCGCTTTTACACGGCTTCCGCAAAGCCCTCGTCAGTGCGCTTTAACAATTCCTCCGCATATACAGCCCCCGCCGGAGTGTCCTCGTGCTTGAAAAACACATAGGCATCTTTTTCTGATTCCACGATCTGGCTCACGCGATTGGCAATCTCAGTTCGATCCTCGACGCTATAGTCCGGCTTGCGCAGCCGGGAGTAAACAAAATCCGCCGTGATCACCTCAGGAATTACCAGCTTCTCCGATTCCGCAAGGCACAGCGCGACGCCATGCTTGCGCAGCAGTTCGTAAATTGGATCCGCCAACCACGTCGTGTTACGGAATTCAAAGGCATACCGCAGACCGTCGGGCAGCCTCGCCAGAAAATCGCCCAGCAGCGCGGCATCGCACTTCATCGCGGGGGGAAGCTGGAACAAAACCGGCCCCAGGCGCCGAGCCGCGCGCAATGGATCGATCGCGCTAAAGAACACTCCCATAAATTCGCTAGGCTTCAGCTTTTCGATATGCGTGAGGCGCATGTGCGCTTTTAAGGGGAACACAAACCCCGGCGGGGTCGCGTTTACCCAGTTCTCTAGCGTCGAGGCCGACGGAAGGCGGCGAAACGTGTAATTGATCTCGACCGCGTTCAGCCGCCGCGCATAGTGCTCGAGGAAACGCTTCGCCGGCAGATTCGCAGGGTAGAAATCCGGTTTCCAACTCGGGTACGCGAAGCCCGAGGTGCCGCAAAACAGTTTAGCCATGGACGCCGAGCTCGGTGCACGCCACGACGATGCCGATAGCGCCGCTCACTACCGCCGTCCAGTACAGCATCACGCGCTTCGATAAAATCGCCAGCGATGCGAACACGATCGCGATTTCCAGAAAAATCTCGCCGATATGGAAACGCAGCGCCTGACTACCGCGCAAGTGGCTCTCCCGTTCGAGTTGGGCGGCTTCCTTCGAGATATCGTCCGATTGTTTGCGGTAGGTATCCGCGTTCTTCGAGTATTGTTGAACTTGCTGCGCCGCGCCGTGTGTGGCTCCGAGAAGATCGCGCGCCACCTCCGATTGATAGCGCCGAATAGACTTGGCCTGATAGAACGACCACTGGTCCGACGCCTTCTGCTGCAGCAGCAGCTCTTCAGTCGTCGCCACCTGACCGAAAACGGAGACCACGGCAAGGCCGGCGGCGATGATCGCCATGGTCGCGGCAACGCGTTTGTCGAACGGCTCGCGCGCGTGCTCGACGTGTTCTTTCAGTTCCTCGGTGGCTTCCACTTCACAATAGAATCGCAGAGCCGACCGCGCCGCGCAATGCCGTTTACAGCCGCTTCAAATCCTCAAGCACCGCGTTCAAACCTTTTTTCCGGTACAGCTGTACCAACCGCTGCTCCTCCGGTGACGGACCCATGACGCTGCGCAGCGCGGGATCCGCAAGGTCCGCGCGGCTCGGAATCCACACCGTGCCGTCCGTGAATTCCACCGTCCCCACGAACCCCGTCATGCCTTCAATCGACAGGGCCGGAAACTTCAGCGTGGTGTCTTTCAAAATCTGGCTGCGCTGTCCCGGCCCCAGATTCAACTCCGCCGGCACCGCCCCAGCGAGATAATCGCGGCCGCCGCGATCATGCAGGATCCAGCCGATCTCGAGATAACGGACCGAGCGATCGGAGCGGTTCTTCACCTCCAGACTCGGCGCCCGCGCCTCATTCCCCGCCACGCGCGCCATCCCTTGGAGCGGCTCGACGGGCGAATCCGGCAGCTTCAAAAACGTGAACTCCACCGGCCGCTCGCCATCGGCATTGGTAGCGCGGCCGCCGCGCACCATTTGCACATCCATGCCCGGACGTCCCGTCTGCCGCTGCAGCATCCCCACGATCTCGTTTTGAACGCGCTGCGGCCCGCCCTCCGCGAGCAGAGTTTTGAAATAGCGCCGGTCGCGCCGCGCCTGCAGCTCGCAGACGGTCAACGTCCGCCGCGACCCCAGTTTGTCCGGACCATAAAAACCCAGATCGTCGAACAAAACGCCATCCAGACCCACCACCACGGGAACGCCGCTTGAAGCTTGCGCCGGACGCAGCAATCTCAGGTCGATATGCGCCGGGAAGCTCTCGTTGGGCCCCACGTCCAAACTGGGAATCGTGATCGATCCCTTGCCGCCCGGAGTCACATCCTGCGCCGTCACCGTCAGCGTGATGCCGCGAATTCGCCGCGTGGTCGAGTTGCGCAGCGACAGCGAAGCGTGCAGATCTACCAGAAAAGCGCCGCCCCGCGCCGTCTCGCTCGAACCGCTCGGGTCGTAGGAAAGCACCGCCACCGGCGAGTCCTTGGGCAGATCGATCCGGGGCCGCACATCGGCCGCGGTCAGCGAGCCCGCAAGCGACGCCGCCAGTAAACGCCAGCCGTCAAGCCAGCGCGCCGCGCTATTGCGCATAATAAACCCTGTTAATCGTCACCTGGCCGGTTTCCGAATCCACGTACTGCGCCCCTGCCGATCCCTGCATGTTTACCGATACCGCCACGCCGTCCGACGGCGATGTGAGAAACGACATCGTTCCGCCGTTCGCGTTCAACACAATCGACGCCGGCGAAGCTTCCAGCACCACATTGTCCGGCAACGCAGGCGCGCTCGCCAGCGTGCCCACCCGGTTCCAGCGAATCGATTGCAGCGATCCCCACAAGTGGTTCGTCTCTTCCCGCGGCATCTTCAACCACATCGCGCCCAGCATAATCACGAAAGATGCCGCCACGATCGTCATGGCGTGCCACCCCAGCGATTTCGGCCGCGGCGTCGGTGCGGGACCAACGCATTCCCCCGCGGCTAAACCAACCCGAATGTTGCCCCGCATCTCTTGCCCGAGGCGCGTCCAGTTCACGCCCTCAGGCATTTCATTCGCGAGATTACGCAATTCCTGCCGCGCAGAACGCAGCGCGTCCACTTCCGGCCGGCACACGCCGCACTCGCGCACATGCCTGCGGATGCGCCGGCGTTCCAGGAACCCTAGGTCGCCCGCGGCAAACAGCGCCAGTTCGATCTCACCCGGGTGCTTCACGGCTTCTTCCTATCCAGGTAGCGCCGGAACTTCACTCGCGCATTGGCGATGTGCGATCGCACCGTCGCCTTCGAGCAGTTCAACTGGCGCGCCACTTCTTCCGCCGGAAGCCCTTCCACATCCCTCAAAATCAGCGCCGTGCGCTCTCGCTCCGTCAGCAGCGACAACCCTCGTTCCAGGTACTCGCGATGCTCGCCGCGAAGCACTTCCTGCTCCGGACCCGCCGACGGCTCCGACAAAGGTTCAACCAGCGTATCGATCTCACAGAAATTCACTTTCCCGTGCCGCCGCAGAAAATCGATGGCCGTATTGCTCGCAATTCGCGAAAGCCAGTGTGCCGCCTTCTCCAGGTCCTTCAACTGATCCTGCCGCTGCAGCGCTTTGATAAACGCCTCCTGCGTCAGATCCTGGGCGTCCGCCACGTTGCCCACAATGCGGTAAATAAGCAGAAAAACGCGCCGCAAGTTCTCGGAAATGAAGCGGTTCTGCTGTTCCTGCGCCGCCTCCAGCGCCTTGTCGACCTGCGAGGGCGCGCCGCGGTCGCTCATCTCGACCTCAAAACATTGGACCAGCGCCGCCATACC
Organism: Bryobacterales bacterium; assembly: GCA_963838885.1. GTDB lineage: Bacteria > Acidobacteriota > Terriglobia > Bryobacterales > Bryobacteraceae > JAICMB01. Next base: position 83,659 of record CAWITB010000055.1, read on the forward strand.
TTAATAAAGCTGACGCAAGGAGCGCTAAAACGTGCAGAAGCAAATCGTTTCATACTGTCGGGCCATCGTGCGGACCCTTAATCTATCGGTGTTCGGCGCTACCATGATTATATGAGACCCGTCGCGGTGATCGGGATCGGAAAGACTGCCTTCGGCTCATTTCCCGGCCGCGATCTGCGCACGCTCGCCGTCGAAGCCGGGGAGCGCGGCATGGAAGACGCCGGCGTCGAGCCATCCCTGATCGAAGCGTTTTACCTGGGCAATTTTGCCGGGCCGTCCTTTGTCGGCCAGAATCATCTGGCGCCCTATGTCGCCTCCGCTATGGGCATCCGCGGCGTTCCCGCCACGCGCTTCGAGGCCGCCTGCGCCTCCAGCGGCTCGGCCTTTTATCACGCCGTGTCCGCTGTGAGCGCCGGATTGCACGATATCGTCCTGGTCGGCGGCGTCGAGAAAATGACCTCCCAGCCGACCCCCAAAGTCACTGAAATCCTCGCCGCGGCCGGCGATGTTGGCGGCGAGGTTCGCGCCGGCGCGACGTTTCCCGCCCTCTTCGCCATGATCGCCCGCCGTCACATGTACCAGTACGGGACCACGCGCGAGATGCTCGCCGCCGTCGCGGTGAAAAATCATGCTAACGGCGCGAAAAATCCGCTCGCGCATATGCGCAAAGTAATCACCATGGAGCAGGCCCTCAACGGCAAGCCGATTTCCGAGCCCCTCACCGTCTACGATTGCTCGCTCATCAGCGATGGCGCCGCCGCCGTCGTCATCGCGCCCCTCGATCGCGCCCGCGAATTTACTCGACGCGCCGCCCGCGTGCGCGGAATCGCCCAGGCCTCCGACGTTCTCGCCCTCGACGAAAAGGACGATATCACGACGTTCCGCTCCGTCAAGGCCGCCGCCGAAAAGGCCTACAAGATGGCCGGCGTCGCAGCCCTCCAAAATCCAGTTCGCCGAAGTGCACGACTGCTTCACCATCGCTGAAATCGTCGCGATCGAAGATCTCGGGTTCGTCGAAAAAGGCCAGGGCGGCCCGTACACTCTCGGTGGCTGTACCTGTCTCAACGGCCCGCGCCCGGTAAACACCAGCGGCGGCTTGAAATCGAAAGGGCATCCCGTTGGCGCCACAGGCGTCGCGCAAATCTGCGACGTTGTGCTGCAATTGCGCGGCGAAGCCGGCGAGCGCCAGATTGCCAATCATTCGCTCGGCCTCGCTCAGAACCTCGGCGGATCGGGCGCCACCTGCGTCATCTCCATCCTGGAGGCCGCCTAGATGGTTCCACAAATGGGAACCGTCTATACCGAGACCGTCGTCTACTCCCCGCCCGAAGCGTTCATCAACGACGTTCCCTACCAGCTTGCTATTATTCAGTTCGACGATGGACGCAAAACTACGGCCCGCATTGTGGGAGAGCGCACTTCCATCGGCGACCGCGTTGTCCTGGTCGAAACCCGTGACGACGTTCAGTATTATCAGTTAGCTCAAGACCAATGAAGCTCGCGGAGCGCATGGACCGCATTGGCGTCGAAACCGCCTTTGAAGTCCTGGTGCGCGCCCGCGCTCTTCAGGCGCAAGGCCGCGACATCATTCACCTCGAGATCGGCGAGCCCGATTTCGACACCCCGCGTCATATCGTCGAAGCCGCCAAAACGGCGCTCGATCAGGGCTGGACCCACTACGGCCCTACCCAAGGCCTGCCGGAGCTGCGCGAATCCATTGCAAATTACGTCAGCTCCACGCGCGGCATTCGCGTCGGCCCCGAGCATGTTTGCGTCGTTCCGGGCGGCAAGCCCATGATGTTCTTCCCCATGCTCGCGCTGCTCGAGCCGGGCGACGAAGCTATCTATCCCAATCCCGGATTTCCGATCTACGAATCGATGATCAATTTCCTCGGCGCCACGCCCGTGCCGATCCCACTGAAAGAGGAGCGCGGCTTTTCGCTCGATCTCGATCTGCTCCGCGACAGCCTCTCCGCCCGCACGAAGCTGGTCATCCTCAATTCCCCGCAAAATCCCACCGGCGGAATCATCCCCGCCGCCGACATCCGCGCCATTGCCGATCTGTTGCGCGACCGCGACGTCATGATTCTCTCGGATGAAATCTACTCGCGCATCTACTTCGGCGACCCGCCCCTCTCCATCGCGTCGCTCCCCGGAATGCTCGAAAAAACCATCATTCTCGACGGCTTCTCAAAAACCTACGCCATGACCGGTTGGCGCCTGGGCTACGGCGTTATGCCGCCGTGGCTCGTCGATGCCGTCAATAAGCTGATGGTCAACTCCAATTCCTGTACCGCGAGCTTCACCCAGCGCGCCGGCATCGCCGCCCTTACCGGGCCGCAGGACGACGTCGAAACCATGGTCGCGGAGTTTCGCCGCCGCCGCGATATGTTCTGCGCCGGCCTGAACCAACTGCGCGGATTCCGCTGCGCCATGCCCAGCGGCGCCTTCTATGCCTTCCCCAATATCGCCGCTACCGGCATCGCGTCCAAGACTCTCGCCGATGAGCTGCTGACCGAAGCCGGCGTGGCCTGTCTCAGCGGCACGGCGTTCGGCGCCTATGGCGAGGGCTATCTGCGCTTCAGCATCGCCAATTCCTACGAGAACCTCGCGCGCGCCGTCGACCGCATCGCCGCATTTCTAAAGCATGCCGCGTCGGCATAACGCGCGCCTCGCCGTACTTCTCGCGTCCGTAGCCATCTCCTGCCTCCGCGCCGCCCCGCCCCAGACCACAACGTACAAAGTCGGCATCACCACTCGCGTCCTCGCCGCCCCGCAATCTTATGAATGGCGCGGCGCAGCGGATCACGTACTGAACGCCATCATCTGGTATCCCGCCGACCGCGTGTCCGTCGAAGTGCCGCAAGACATCGGACCACCCGGCGCGCCGCTGTTCAACGCCGGCATGGCCGCCCTCGACGCCGCGCCCGCGCGTACGCTTCAGGGCTTTCCGCTGATCGCGCTATCGCATGGGAGCGGCGGATCGGCCCAGCAGATGGCCTGGCTCGGCACGTATCTAGCCGCCCATGGCTACATCGTCACTGCCGTCGATCATCCCGGTAACAACTCCAACGCGAAATACACGGTGCAGGGCTTCACGCTGTGGTGGGAACGCGCCCACGACATCAGCACGCTCATCGACGGCATGATCGCCGACTCCGTTTTTCGCGAACGCATCGACAAGACGCGCATCGGAGCCGCCGGATTTTCGCTCGGCGGCTATACCATGATGATCCTCGCCGGAGCTGTGAGCGATCCGGCCTTACTCCAATCCTTCTGCACCGGACCAGCCCGCGACGCGCTCTGCAACGATCAGCCCGAATTTCCCGGTCTTAAGGCGCAGTCCACCAAACTGGCCGCAGAGGACCCCGAGTATCACGCCGCGCTCACCCGCGCCAACCAGTCCTACCGCGATCACGCGCATTCGCGCCGTCTTCGCAATCGCTCCCGCCCTCGGCCCGGCCTTCTCCCCGCAAGCGCTCGCCGCAATTCGGATTCCGGTCGAGATTGTCGCCGGCGCCGCGGACGACATCCTCCCCATCGCGACCAATGCCGAATATTTCGCGCATCACATCCGCGGCTCAAAACTCACCATTCTGCCCGGCGGCGTTTCCCACTACGACTTCCTCGATACCTGCACGGAGCGCGGCCGTCAAACCGTCCTGCCATATTGCCGGGACGCCTCCGGCGTCGATCGCGATAAAGTCCACGCCGAAGTCGCTGCCCTCGCAGTAAGCTTCTTCCGCAAGCAGTTGAAGTAATCTATTTCGCGCGCCGCGAAAACAGCAGGCCGGACCAGGTCTCGTCCAGCGAACAAACCTTGTAATCGACCCAGCCGCACTCGTTCGCCAATGCCCGTATAGCGCCCTCCTTCAGGTCCGAGCGCACCCGCGAGCTCTTTTTGGGCCAACACACCCACAGTCCACCGCCGCGCCGCACGCGCCCCGCCGCTGCGTCGAATCCGTTCGTCAAATCGTCTTCGGATCGCGCGAAGAAGAGCACACGTTCCCCTGTTGGCGCGTCCTGTTCGATACCCAACCTGGCCAGCAGCTCCTCCGGAGCTCCCAGCGAGGCCACCGCCGTCTCCTCTCGAATCCCCAGTTTCTTCGCAAGCGGCACGCCCGAGTATTCGGCCATGGTCCCGGGCGCCCGCGCCGCCTCATTCACCTTCGCGCCGGAAATGGCGCGCCGCAATGCCGGGTCCGAATCCTCCCAAGTCACGAACGTCGCGCCGGGCAGAACCTGCCTCGCCTTTTCGACCTTGTCCGCCTCGCCGCCCACAAACACGATCGGCACAGCGCGTGTGACTTTGCGTTGCCGCAGGAGCACGGCAATGGCGCGTCCGTGCGATGGCATTCGCGTCAGGTCGATCAGGAACGCCCGCGGAGGACTTTCATAATAGGCCTTGAGCCCCGCTCCGCCGCGCGGAGCAATCCATTCGGCTTCGAACCCCAGCTTGCGCAGCCGCTCCAAGCGCGGGCCCGCCTCCGCCTCATTCCAGTGAATGAGAACCAACAAACCGGGGAGTTTCCGTTGCATTCGCGAGCTCCGTAGCCGACAGTTGCGCCAGCCGGATTACCTTCTCCATCTTCGGGAAATTCAGCTTGTCCACCGTGTCCGACGGCTCGTGATAACCGGGATGAAATCCGCCGAAAAACCACACCGCCGGCACATGATGCACCAGAAACGGGAAATGATCGCAGCGGAACAGCACATTCAAGTCGTGGTCGCGGTCGAACTTCGTTTCCAGCTCAAGGCCGGCAACCTTGTCCTGTCGCTGGACCACCTTGAGCAGATCCGGACTGTAAAACGTGCCTACCAAATTCAACTCGTTCGATGTGTCCGCGGGAATTTGGACCACCCCCTCGCTCTGCGGAATGTGCGCTTCATTGCGTCCGATCATGTCGAGGTTGATCACCGCGCGCGTCAGCGCCAGCGGCCGCAGCGGGTGATTGCAGTAGTAATGCGAGCCGAGCAGGCCCTCTTCCTCCGACCCGAACACCACGAACAGCACGCTGCGTCGCGGCTTTACCGCGCTCGCCGCGAAAAGGCGCGCCAATTCCATTACCGCCGCCGTCCCGGAGGCATTATCGTTCGCCCCGCGATACACCTCGCCGTTGCGCGTGCCGAGGTGGTCGTAATGCGCGGTCAGCATGATCGTCTCGCCCTTCAACCGTGGATCGCTGCCCTCCAGCAACCCCGCCACGTTGGCCGAAGTGCCCGGATGCGATTCAGAATTCGCCGTCCGCAAAGCGATCGTGGAATCGCCGATGTCCTTAGACACGGGGCGCAGCTTTGCATCAATCGCCTGCTGCAACTCCGCCGCCGTCTTCTTCAGCGGCGCGATCAATTCCGCAAGCGTCTCGTCGCTGATCGAGAATGCCGGAATCGAAATCCAGCCCTCCAGCGACTGCGGTGGAGCGCTCCCCCGCGGCGACCGGCCGTTTGCGGTCCGCGCCGGCCGCGTTCCCACGAGCCCTACGTGCTTGCGCAGCGGTTCGCTCGCAATCAGAACCGCAACCGCCCCGTGCCGCTGCGCGTTTACCAGTTTCGTCGACCGCGCGCCATGCACCGTGTGCCCCGTTCCGTTGAATATCGACGACGGATCGTTCTCCTGCGGCTCATGGTCGAATATCACGACCACTTTCCCGCGCGCATCGATGTCGGCATAATCGTCGTAGCCATACTCCGGCGCCGTAATTCCATATCCCGCGAAGACTAGAGGAGCCTTGATCGAAACCGCGCGCGCGAAGCCGCCCGAAAAATCCACGCGCGGCCTGAACGCCTTCGTTGCGCCGTCGCGAATCAGTTCCAGCGATTCCGACTGCGCGTCCGGACGGTAGGCCTCGAGCGTGAACGTTTGCAAATACGATCCGTGATTCGCCGGTTCCAAACCCGCCTTCTCGAACTCCGTCGCAATATACCGCGCCGCTACTTCCGCGCCCCGGTCGAGCGACAATCGGCCCTGTAGCGCATCGGACGTTAAAAAGTTCAGGTCCGTCCGGACGCGTTCCATGAGCGGCTGCGCACAAACACAGACGGCCGCCGCCAGTGCCGCAATCGCCCGCCACCTCATGGCAGCGCCTCTGCCAGCGCAATTTCGATCGCCGGATTCGCCGTTCTCAAAACGCCGTCTTTCACTTCCACGGCGCCCTCCGCCGTATGAATCCATGCCTTGCGGTCCTCCGGATCGACAATCCAAACGAAGCGGACGCCCATCTCCAGATAATCGTCAACCTTCATCATCATGCGGCTCATGCGATCGTCGGGCGAGAGCACTTCGACGCACAGGAACGGCGCCGTCGTGAACACCTGCTCCCGAGGCCTGCCGCCCAGCATCACGCAAATATCGGGAACGCGCACCCGTCCCGCCGATACCCGAATGCGCTGTTCCACCACCACCCAAATATCGAGCTTGTTCCTAAGCAGCAACAACAGATGCGCGAGGAAGGTCTGCGCCGCCGCATGATTATTCTGTCCCACATTGCGGCCCTCGAGAACGCCGTCCACGTAATCGCAATCCGGCTCATAGCTCGTATTGAGGTACTCATCGATGCCCAGGAGCGTCGCGGGGTTGGTCACGCCCAAACCTCGGAAAGCGGCATCTCTATATCGGGATCCTTGGTCCGCAGCACGCCATCGGCGGTTTCCACGGCGCCCTCGCGCGTATGCGTCCAGGCCCTGTGAGCGTAAGGATCGACCACCCACACGTAGCGCACGCCCATACGCAAATAATCCGCTATCTTATCCTGCATGCGGCTCATGCGATCGTCGGGCGAAAGGACTTCGACGCACAGAAACGGAGCCGTCGTGAACACCTCCTGCTTGGGATCGCCGCGCATCACGCATATATCCGGTACGCGAAACCGGCTCGCCGATACGCGCACGCGCGTTTCCTGCAGCGCGAAAGTGCCAAGCTGGGCCTCCAGGCGCATAAGGAAAACAAGAATTGTCCTCTGAGCTAGCGCGTGACTCCTCTGCCCCACGTTGCGGTCCTCCAACACGCCGTCCACGTAATCGCAATCCGGGCTGTAGTCGGTACTCAAGTACTCTTCCACGCTCACCAGAGTCGAGGGGTCAGTCATTCCGATACCTCCGTGAGCGCCATCTTGATACCGGGATCCTTGGTCCGCAGTACGCCATTAACGGCTTCCACAACGTCCTCGCGCGTATGCGTGCCTTGCAGGCGTAAGGATCGACCACCCACACATACCGCATGCCCATGCGAATACAATCCGCGATCTTCTCCTGCATGCGGCTCGCGCGATCGTCGGGCGAAAGAACCTCAACGCACAGAAACGGCGCGGTCGTGAAGATCTCTTGGTCAGGCTCCCCAATGGTCGCGCACACGTCGGGAACGCGAAACCGCGTCGCGGATACCCGTACGGTCTGCGCGATCAAAACGTGAATGACTAACCACTTCCGGAGCCGGCACAAAAAGACCGCTATTTGCGTTTGTGCGCGGGCGTGCTTGCTCCTCCCCACGTTGCGATCCTCCAGAACGCCGTCCACGTAATCGCAGTCCGGGCTGTAGCCGGTGCTTAAGTAGTACTCTTCAACGCTCACCAGATCCGCGGAATTCCTCATAGCAACACCTTTGAAAGCGGCATCTTTATATCGGGATCTTTGGTCCGCAACACGCCATCGGCCACTTCGACGCAGCCCTCGCTCGTATACGTCCAAGCCTTTAGAGAGTAAGGATCGATCAGCCACACATATCGCACGCCCATGCCCAGGTAATCCGCGATCCTCGCTTCCACGCCTTTCAGGCGATCGTCGGGGGAAAGGATCTCAACACAAAGAAACGGCGCGGTCGTGACGACCTCTTCGTTGGGCCGCCCGCCCATGATGACGTAAACGTCGGGAACGCGAAACCGCGTCGCCGATACCCTCACCCGCTGCTCCATGCAAGTGTAGATCCCTAACCGCCTCCGAAGCCGGTGCAGAAAGACGACTATTTCCGTTTGTGCATCGGCGTGCTTGGTTCTCCCCACATTGCGTTCCTCAACCACCCCGTCCACGTAATCGCAGTCCGGACTGTAATCGGTGTTCAAGTACTCTTCAACGCTCACGAGTTTCGTCGCAATCATAACAGCGCTTCTGGCGGAAGCTAGTGGGAGTCGAACCCACCGCGACGCATAAGCGCCGCACGCTGGTTTTGAAGACCAGGCCCAGCACCGGCCAAGACTAGCTTCCAACCCGATTCTATCGCGCCCTACTCGCGTAGCCCGGCCACGCCCAGTTCTTCCGCGCGCTCCGTCATCGCCGCGATGCAGAAGCCGATATGCTCGTCCAGATCCACGCCCAGCTCCTGCGCCCCGCCCACAATATCTTCGCGGTTCACCGACCTCGCGAACGCCTTGTCCTTCAATTTCTTCCGCACCGATTTCGTGTCCACTTCCGCGATGCTCTTCCCCGGTTTCACATACGCGCAAGCCGTCAAAAACCCGGCCATTTCATCGCACGCAAAGAGCGTTTTCTCCAGCTTCGATTCGCGCGGCACGCCCGTAAAGCTCGCGTGCGACAGAATCGCCCGCCGGATCTCCGCGTCCACTCCTCGTTCCTCCAAAATGGGCTCGCCTTTCGTCGGATGCTCGGGCAGCGTGGGATGAATCTCCCAATCGAAATCGTGCAGCAACGCCGTGACGGACCATTTGTCTTCGTCCTCGCCGAACTTCCGCGCATACGCCGTGACGCACGCTTCCACCGCCAGCGCATGCCGCCGCAAGCTCTCGGATTTCGTGTATTCGCACAGCAGCTCCCACGCCTGTTCCCGATTCATGCGCATTATGGTAGCGTTTCGATGATGCGGATCACCTCCATTGAAACCTTCATCGCGGGCAACCCGTGGAAGAATTGGCTGTTCACAAAAGTCGCCACGGACGACGGCGTCCACGGCATCGGCGAAGGCACGCTCAATTACTTCGGGCGCACCGTCGAAGCCGCCATTCACGAGCTGAAGCCGCTCATTCTCGGCATGGATCCCTTCCAGGTCGAGATCCTCTCGCAGCGCATGCTGCGCGACGTGTACTCGGAGGGCGGTCAGGTCCACATGTGCGCCGTCGCGGCCATCGAAATCGCCTGCTGGGACATCGTCGGCAAGGTCTGCAACCAACCCATTTACAATCTCTGGGGCGGCCGCTGTCACGAAAAGCTGCGCGCCTACGCCAACGGCTGGTATCGCGGTCCGCGCACGCCTGAATCCTTCGCCGAAAAAGCCAGGCAAGTCGCGTCGCGCGGCTACACGGCCCTCAAATTCGATCCCTTCGGCAACGCTTGGCGCACCATTTCCCGCCGCGATTTCGACCTCAGCATCGATATCATCCGCGCCGTCCGCGACGCCACCGGAGAAAAGGTCGACCTTCTCATCGAAGGCCATTCCCGTTTCAACGTCGCCACCGCGATCGAGCTTGCCCGCGCCATGGAGCCGCTGCGCCCCGCCTGGTTCGAAGAGCCGGTTCCGCACACCAACGTCGGAGCCATGATCGAAGTCGCCCGCCGCAGTCCCGTGCCCATCGCCACCGGCGAGAGCTTTTCAAGCAAACAGCAATTTGCCGAGCTGCTCAAGGAAAATGCCGTGAGTATCCTGCAGCCGGAGCCGCTCAATGTCGGCGGCCTCTTCGCGACGCGTAAAATAGCCGATCTCGCCGACGCGCATTACGCCGTAATCGCTCCCCATAGCGCGCAAGGACCGGTCTGCTCCGCGGCCTGCGCGCAGTTGAACGCATCCATTCCAAATTTCTTCATCCACGAAATTTTCGATGAATTCAACGATCCCTGGGAAAGGGAGATCGTAATCGGCGGCGTGGAGGTTAAGGATGGCTACATCGCAATTTCCGATCGCCCCGGCCTGGGCATCGACCTCAACATCGAGGAAATTCGTAAACACCCCTACCAGCAGGAAAATTATCTGCCGTTATTCAAACCCGGCTGGGAACTCCGCCGCACTCAGGCCGGTTAACAGCGCCATGCCCAAGCCCAGCCGCACGATCTAACAACAAACCGGCGGGCGTGATATCCTGAGCACTCCCGCTTTACCCGCAATGCCTCAGCGCGCTCCGCTCCCTCGCATCTGTATCGCCATGGGCTTCCCCGATGCGGAACGGCTGCTCGAGCACGCGCGGCGCGAAGTGGAAGCCGGCGAATCGTTTTTCGAATTCCGGCTCGATTATTTGCCGCGGCCGGAGCAAGGCGTGGAAGCGATCCGGCGCTTCTTGGAATTGCACCCGGACTGCGCCATTTTGGCAACCTGCCGGCGCCATCAGAACCAGGGCCGCTTCAACGGCAGCGTCGAAGAACAGATCCACATTCTCGAGGCGGCCGTCACTGCCGGCGCGCGAGCCGTGGACCTGGAGATCGAAAGCGCGGAGAACATCGCCGCCAAGCTCGACCATTTGCGCGGACGCGCGCTACTGGTCCTTTCCTATCACAACTACGGAGGAACGCCGGGCCTCGACAGCGTATTCAGCCGCATGGCGCGCATCGGCGCCGACGCTTACAAAATCGCGACCACGGCCAAGAAGCCATCCGATAACTACCGCGTGCTCTCGCTGGCAAAATCCAATCCGCGCGTTCCGATGATCACGCTCGCCATGGGAGAAGCCGGGTTCCCGACGCGCGTGCTATCGCCATCGTGGGGCGCGCTGTTCACGTATGCCGCCCCCAACGCTTCCGACGGCACGGCGACGGGACAGGTGAGCGCCCGGCTGCTGCGGCATCTCTACCGCGTCGAGAAGTTTTCGCGCGGCGCAAAAGTCTACGGCGTTGTCGCCGACCCTGTGCGGCACTCGATTTCTCCAGCGGTGCACAATCGCGCCTTTCAAGCGCGGCGGCTCGATGCCGTCTATCTGCCCTTCTTGGTGCATCCGCCGCAGTTGAAGGATTTCTTCGCGCTCGCCTCCGATCTGCCGATCGCGGGCGCGAGCGTCACGATTCCACATAAGCAGAAGGCGCTGCGCTACCTGGATATTATCGATCCGCTCGCAAGGCGCATCGGCGCGGTGAACACGGTGTGGAAAAAAGCCGGGAAGTGGAGGGGAACGAACACCGATGCGGAGGCTGTCTTGTGCGCTCTGTCGCGCCACGTTCGCCTCGGAAAATCCACTGTGTTAGTGGCGGGAAATGGGGGAGCGGCGCGCGGCGCGGCTTTCGCGTTATCCGATTCCGGCGCCAAGGTTTCTCTCGTCGGTAGAAATCCGGATCGCGTGCGGGCGCTCGCAAAAATCTGCGGAGCGGAGCCGCTCTTACGCGAACAGGTGGAATCCCGGCAGTTCGACGTCTTTATCCACGCCACCCCCATCGGGATGTTCCCAAAAACGGAGGAGAGTTTTTTCGAGGGCCGCATTCCCGCCGGCTTGGTATTCGACATGGTGTACAACCCGCTCGAAACGGCGCTGATCCGGCGGGCCATCGGCCAAGGCAGCACGGTAGTGCGCGGCATAGAAATGTTTCTCGAACAAGCGGTGCGGCAGTTCGAGATCTGGACGGGCGAAACGGCCCCGCGCGCCGCGATGGAGAAGGCGGCGCGGGAGGCCTTGGGGCAAAGTGGCGCGCAAGCTGCCATGGAATAATGCGCGGCGCCGCCGCCGGCGTGCTACCATTTCCGCCGATGACGCGACGGCAACTGGTGCTCGCAACGCCCGCGGCCCTGCTGGCGCAAACTCCGCAGGCGCCCCAACCGCAGCCGCCGCCCCTGCCGCGCACGCCCGGCGAGGAGCTCACGGCGGTCCAGCAGCAACAGCAGCGCAACGCGCAAACGCTCGATAAGGTGAACCTGCCCATGACGACCGAACCGGCCTGTCACTTCAAAGCTCTGTGAGCTGGAACTGGGATTTGCGACATGGCCTCGATTCTGGACGATGTATTTTTCGCCGGTATTGGTGAGATCAATAGCGCGCTGCGCGAGAAGTTCTTCTCGGACGTCGAGCTGACGCGCGAATTCCTACGCCGCATGGAGGAACTCGGACCGCGCTACAACGCGCTCGCTCTGCTGTTGCCCAAGCCCGCCATCAAAGCCGCTAAAAATGTTGACGACGATCTCAAGCGCGAACGCTATCGCGGACCGCTGCAGGGCATTCCGTTCGGCGCCAAGGACCTCTTGAGCGTGGCGGGGACGCCCACCGAATGGGGCGCCAAGCCGTACGCCGGGCAGGTCTTCGATTACACCGCGAAGGCAATCGAAAAGCTGGACAAAAGTGCTGCGATTCTAACTTCGAAACTCGCCATGGTCGAGCTCGCCGGCGGTCCCAGCTATCGCTATGCCGCGGCCTCGGTCACCGGTCCCGGTCTCAACCCCTGGGATACAACGCGATGGTCGGGCGGATCGTCGAGCGGCTCCGCGATCGCCGTAGCGGCGGGCCTCGTCACCTTCGCCCTGGGATCGGAGACCTCCGGCTCCATTCTGACGCCGAGCGCATTCTGCGGCTGCACGGGCTTGCGCCCGACCTATGGACTGGTCAGCCGCTACGGCGCGATGGCGCTTTCTTGGACGATGGACAAAATCGGCCCCATCTGCCGCTCGGCGGAAGATTGCGGCATCGTGCTGCAGGCTATCGCCGGAGGCGATTCGAACGACCCAGCCTCGGCCGGCAAGAGTTTCTATAACGCGCCGCAGTATACCCGCGACATCAAGAGCCTCGTGGTGGGATTCGCGCCCGTGGATTTCGAGGAATGGGCGGAACCGGCGGCGCGCCCCGATTTTGCCAAGGCGCTCGCGACGATTCGCGAGATGGGCGTGCAATTGACCGAGACGAAGCTGCCGGATTTCCCGTATGGCGCGATGGCCGGAACCATCATCGCGACGGAAGCGTCCTCCATTTTCGAGCCGCTCATCGCGAGCGGGAAGGTCGACCAGCTCGCCGATCAGAGGCAGATCGCGGGATTGAAAGCGGGTCTCCAGATTCCCGCCAAGGACTATCTAAAGGCCATGCGCATCCGCACGCTGGCGCAACAGGCCATCCGCGAGATGCTCGCCGAGATCGACGTTTTGCTGGCGCCCGCGCGCTTCGGGGCCGCGCCAAAATTGACCGAGCCCCTGGATCGCATGGGACTGGCTGGAGCGGACCGTCCGCGCCCGAAAGATCCCGGCCTAAGCTCGCTGATCGCGGCAGGTAATCTGGCCGGACTTCCGGCGCTGGCCCTTCCGTGCGGTTTTTCCGGCGGCATGCCGATCGCGATCCAGTTGGTCGCGCGCCCCTTCGCGGAAAATGTGCTGCTGAAACTGGGGCGGGAGTTTCAGAACCGCACCGATTTTCACAAGCGCCGGCCGCCAGTTTAGGCGGCGGTTGTCGGCAGGAGCCAAATCGGCTTCGGCAGCAACGGCTCAGATCAAGATGCTATTCACATGTATCGCGAGATGTGGTGCGCTATCGTCAATCCCAGTTACTTAGGAACTCGACTCGGTTCCGCATGCCTTCCATCATCACGGCCTCGCGAAAGGCGCAAGACTGCTCTCTAACCGAAAGTGCTGTTGCCCCGCCAGAATCATACCGGCATGCTCTCGTCCGGCCCCGGCCCATTCCGCGTGAAGTCGATTGAAATCGCAGCGTTGAAGGTGTAGAGGACGTATTCATGTGCTGTGGCGAAAGCCAAATGTCGCTCGTCGGGTCTTCCGATCAGGCCGCAGTCCAATGCCGTTGTCACAGTGATATCACGAGAGCGAAGAGCCGCGACAAGATCCTTGTCCATAGGGTCTTCGTCGATGTAGATCTTGATTGGGCGCAGCTTATCCATAGGACAAGCGTAAAATCGGCGGCCAAAAACAGATCTTAATTAAGCTTCGGTGAAACTTAATGTGGGCTGCCTAGGTTGCCCGCCGAATTCACCGGCAGGGATCAGCGCCCGTGCCGTTGTTCGAGCATGGCGGCCTCCTGCGCCTCAGCCTGAAGATCGGAGTCGATCTCAGCCTGGTTGGCATAGTAATAGGCGAGAGCCGCATGAACCTGCGCTAGCGAGAGGTGGCCGAACTTCCGGGCGATCTCTTCGGGAATCAGACCGCTATTGTGCCACTGAGCGATGCGGCGAACCGAGACGCCGGTGCCCGCGATGCAAGGCCGCCCGCCACGAATTTCGGGGCGTCGTGAGATCTAGGCTACCTATCTCGGTCACGGTTGCCATCGCCCTTCAAGTATAACGTGACGGGTTTTGGGATCGTCTACACTGCAACTAATGCGCGCCTCCATCAACGCCCGCCTCGGCGCGATGATGTTTCTCAATTACGTCGTCTGGGGAGCATGGTACGTCACCATCGGCACTTGGCTCACGGCGACGCTGCATTTTTCCGGCACGCAAACCGGCGAGATCTTCGGCACGACCGCGCTCGCCAGCATGATCTCGCCATTTTTTGCCGGTCTGGTCGCCGACCGCTATTTCCGAACGGAACGAGTGCTGTCCGCTCTTCACCTCATCGGCGCGGTCCTCCTTTATTTCATCGCGCGCTCCACCAGTTTTACCGCCGTATACACGCTCATGCTGGCATACTGCATCTGTTTCTTCCCCACCCTGCCGCTCACGAATTCGCTCACCCTCCGGCACGTCGCCGACGCGGGAAAACAGTTCCCTCTTCATACGCGTGTTCGCCACCATCGGCTGGATCGCGATCTCGGTGACCATCGGCTGGCTCGGCGTGGAAGCATCGCCAAAGCAATTTCTCATCGCCGCCGGATGCTCCGTAGCCATGAGTCTCTTTTGCCTGGCGCTGCCGTCGACGCCGCCCAGTAAGCGCGCGGCCACAAACTGGCGCGGCATTCTGGGCCTCGATGCGTTGGCCATGCTGAAAGACCGCTCCTACTTGGTCTTCCTCATAGCTTCGGTGTTGTTCTGCATTCCCCTAACCTTCTACTTCTCGTTCACGAACGCCTATTTGAACGACGCCGGCGTTGCCGGACGCGGCTGGCAAGATGTCGCTGGGCCAGGCTTCGGAAGTGGTCATGATGCTGCTGATGCCTCTCATCTATCGCAAGCTGCGGCTCAAGACGATTCTGCTGCTCGGTCTCATGGCATGGTCGGTACGATACGCGTTTCTCGCCTTTGGAAACGCAGCCGGCGGAATGTGGATGTTCTATGCCGCCATTCTGCTGCACGGCATCTGCTTCGATTTCTTCGTTATGACCGGTCAGATCTACACCGATGGCGAAGCCCCGCCGCACTTGCGCAGCACCGCGCAGGGCCTCTTGACGTTTCTCACCTACGGCGTAGGGATGTTCGCCGGCTCGATTCTCTCCGGCATCGCGGTGGATTTTTTTACGACGCCGGGGCGCGGCCGCAACTGGCCCGGTTTTTGGCTCAGTTCGGCGGCGGGATCGCTGGCGATCTTTATTCTTGTCGCCGCGCTGTTTCGAAACAACTGCATGGTGACCAGGCCCGAAAACGTTGCCGCCGCAAACGTGGGAAAATAGTCGGCAAATATATGAACGGCGAATCCAGCAATTCTCCCAGCAATTCTCAACGACGCGATTTCTTAAAGGCGGCCGGCGCCGCCGTTGTGGCGGGATTTCCCGCGGTTATTTCCGCGCAAACCGTGACGAACGCGATTAAGGTCGGGCTGGTCGGCTGCGGCGGACGCGGCACGGGAGCCGCCTCGCAGGCCCTCAAGGCGGACGACTACTCGGAACTCATCGCGGTGGCCGACATCGATCAGGCCCATATCGACAAGTCCCTTGCGACGTTGCAAAGGATTCAGAAGATCGCCGATCGCGTGAAGGTCGAGCAGGCGAAGCAGTTCCTCGGCCTTGATGCGTATAAACAAGTCATCGGCAGCGGCGTCGACGTCGTGCTGCTCGCCACTCCTCCCGGTTTCCGCCCGACGCAATTGGCCGCCTGCATCGCCGCCGGCAAGCATGTCTTCTGCGAGAAGCCGGTTTCTACCGACGCGCCCGGCATCCGCTCGGTGCTGGAAACCACGGATCAAGCGAAACAGAAGAATGTTTCGTTGGTCTCCGGCTTTTGCTGGCGCTACAGCAACATGCTTCAAGATACGTTCCAGCAGATGGAGAACGGCGCCATTGGCAAGCTGGTCGCGTATTATGCGACATACTACACCAACCCCGTTAAGCCCATGCCGCCGGCGAGCGATCGCCCTCCCGGCATGAGCGACGTCGAGTGGCAGATCCGCAACTGGTATAACTTCGTGTGGCTGTGCGGCGACAGCATCGTGGAGCAGGCCGTGCACAGCGCCGATAAAATCGCCTGGGCCATGCACGACGAGCCGCCCGTGAGCTGCGTCGGAGTCGGCGGCCGCATCATCCCCGCGGAGGGCGGCAACATCTACGATCATTTCGAGGTCAACTATATCTATCCCAACGGCGTGCGCGCGTTTCTGGCAAACCGGCAGATCGAGGGCTGTTATAACGAGAATTCCGACTACATCCTGGGATCGGATGGGACCTGCACCGTCGGGAAGGGCGCCGTTCCACGCATCGAGGGCAAGACGAATTGGACCTGGGAAGGTCAGAAATACGATATGTACCAGCGCGAGCACGATGTGCTGTTCGCCTCCATTCGCAAGGGACAGCCGGTCAATAATGGTAAGCGCATGGCCACCAGCACGCTGCTCGCAATGATGGGGCGAATGGCGGCCTACACGGGGCAGCAGATCACCTGGGACCAGGCCCTGAACTCGCAAGAGAAGCGCTTTCCGGATCATCTGGAGTGGAACGGCAGCCATCCGATTTTGCCTCGCGCCGAACCGGGCGTGACCAAGTTCATTTAAGCGATGCGGGCCGGCGCCTTCGTGTTCCTGGCGGTCGCGCTGCTGCCGCGCGTTTTCGCCGCGGACGAACATGAGGCCGTGCAGCGAATTCACGACCGCATCGCCGCTCACGCAAAATCGAAAGCCGCGCCGTATTCGACCACGATTCCGAATACGACCATAACGTACGACATGGTTCCCATCCCGGCGGGCGAGTTCGAAATGGGTTCGCCGGACTCCGACCCGCAACACAAAAAAGACGAGCAGCCGCAACACAAAGTGCGCGTCGATGCGTTCTGGATGGACGCGCACGAAGTAACCTGGGACGAATATCGCCTCTTCATGTTCGAGGCGCAGGCGGGTGAGACGACGCACCCGGACGCCACCGTCGACGCGGTCAGCCGCCCCACGCGCCCCTACATGGAGATGAGCTTCGGCATGGGCATCAACGGCTATCCCGCGATCAGCATGACCCAACATGCCGCGAATAAATACGCCGAATGGCTGAGCGCGAAGACCGGTGAGTTCTATCGCCTGCCGACCGAAGCTGAGTGGGAGTATGCCTGCCGCGCGGGCGCCGACACGCCCTATTATTTCGGCAGCGATCCCGCGAAACTTCCCGAATACGCCTGGTACGCCGGCGACAGCAAAGGCAAATATCAAAAAATAGAGACGAAGAAACCCAACGCCTGGGGACTCTACGACATGCTCGGCAACGCCATGGAGTGGACGCTGGACGCCTACGCTCCATATACGGCGAAGGAGCAGGTCAATCCCTGGGTGAGAGCCACGGCGCCGTATCCGCACGCCGTCCGCGGTGGTTCCTGGAACGACCCGGCCGCCATGCTGCGCTGCGCCGCCCGCGTGGCATCGGACCCTTCGTGGAAGCAGCAGGACCCGCAGTTGCCGAAAAGCATCTGGTACATGACCGACGCGCAGTGGCTGGGATTCAGACTGGTGCGGCCCTCCAAAATCCCCGATGCCGATTCGATGTATCGCTACTGGAACAGCGGCGTCGAGCATGACGAGCAGTAGCGCCTGCGCCCTCCTCTTCTTTACCTTTTTATCCGGCCCGCATCTGTTCGAAGCCGTCGAGCCACACATGGGAACGCTGGTCGGCATCAAGCTCTACGCGACCAGCGAGGCGCGGGCGAAGGCTGCGTTTCGAGCGGCCTTCGATCGCATCGCGCAACTCGACGGCATTCTCTCCGATTACAAACCCGAAAGCGAATTGAATCGCATTAGTCGCTCCGCCGTAGGGCAACCGGTTCGCGCCAGCGAGGATCTGTTTCGCATCCTTGAGGCCTCCCGCAAGCTTTCAGAGCAAAGCGGCGGAGCCTTCGACATCACCATTGGGCCGGTCGTACGGCTTTGGCGCGAAGCCCGGCGCGAGCGTCAAATGCCCGACCCGGACGCTCTCGACGCCGCGCTCTCGCATTGCGGCTGGCGCAAGATGCACCTCGATGCGCCAGCGCGGACCGTTGAACTCGAAGAAGGTGGTATGCAGCTCGACGCCGGAGGCATTGCCAAGGGGTACGCGGCGGACGAAGCGCTCGCCGTTTTGAAACGCCTCGGGATCACAAGCGCCCTGGTAGCGATGAGCGGCGATCTCGCCTTCAGCGACGCGCCTCCGGGCCGTCATGGCTGGAGCATTGCAATCGCCGCTTCCGATCGTCCACTGGAGTTAGCAAATGCCGCCGTCTCGACATCGGGCGACGCGGAGCAATACCTGGACGCAAACGGCAAAAGATATTCGCACATCGTCGATCCGCTCACGGGCATCGCTTTAACCAATCGGCTCACGGTAAGCGTCGTCGCGCCCCGCGGCATTCTAGCCGACGGCCTCGCGACTGCGATCTGCGTGCTCGGCGAACGCCACGGCCGGGAGTTAGCGAAGAAATATCCCGGAGTCGCCGTCTACGCGCGCGAGCGCGATTAGCGCCTTGATACAATTCGGCTTCATGCCGGAATATTCCATCGGAGTGGACCTCGGCGGTACCAATCTGCGAGCCGCCGCGATCAGCCGCTCCGGCGAAGTATTGGCGAAAATCGCGGGCGCCGCGCATCTCTCCGGTGGCCGCGCCACCGTGCTCGCCGACATGGTCGATTCCATCGTTAAACTCCGTCAACAATGCGGCGTCAACGATCTCACCGGCGTCGGCATCGGCATCCCCGGATTTATTCTCATGGAGAAGGGGATCATCGTCGGCTCGAATAACCTTCCCGATTTCGAGGGCATTCCGATCCGCGATGAAATCGAGCGGCTCCTCGGCGCGCGCGTCACGCTCGAAAACGACGCCAATGCCGCGGCGCTCGGTGAAAGTTGGGTGGGCGCCGGCAAAGGAGTCCGGAACCTGGTTCTGCTGACGCTTGGCACCGGCATTGGCGGTGGAATCGTTTCGGGAGGCGAAATTCTTCGCGGATTTGACGGCATGGCGGGCGAGGTCGGCCACATCACCGTCGTCCCGAACGGCAATCCCTGCGGCTGCGGCAATCGCGGCTGTCTCGAGAAACACGCGTCGGCGACAGCCATAACGACCATGGCCCGCTTGCTCCAACTCGGTCCGAGTCTGACCGCGGCCGAGGTCCACGAGCTCGCCCTCCAGGGCAACCAGAAAGCGAAAACGATTTTTGAGTCCATGGGCGAAGCGCTCGGAATCGCCCTCGCGGGGCTGATCAATATTTTCAATTTTCCGTTATATCTACTGAGCGGCGGACCTCTTCCCGCCTGGGATTTCTTCGCGCCCGCGATGCTCGCGGAGCTGAAGCGCCGCTCCTTCACATATCGCAATACGCAGACGCGCATCGAGCGCGCCACGCTCGGCAACGAAGCCGGACTCTACGGGGCCGCCTATCTCGGATTGGAGCGCGCCGCGTGAATTACTGGATGGGAGTCGACGTGGGTACCGGCGGTACCCGCGCCCTCCTGGTCGACGAAAGCGGCCGGCCGCGACACGCTTTCACGGCCGCGCACGCAGACATTGAGATGCTGCGTGCGCGCTGGGCCGAACAGCGGCCCGAGAACTGGTGGGAGGCGGCGCAGCTCGCCATCCGAGGCGTCCTTGAACAGGCCGGCGCCTCCGGAGGCGACATAAAAGGAATCGGACTTTCCGGCCAAATGCACGGCCTCGTGCTGCTCGACGATGCCGATCGGGTGATCCGCCCCGCCCTCATCTGGTGCGACCAGCGCAGTCAGCCGCAGGTCGATGCAATTAACGAAAAGGTTGGCAAGCACAAAGTTCTGGAGTGTATCGCCAACCCCGTTCTCACTGGTTTTACCCTGCCCAAGCTGATATGGGTCCGCGACAACGAGCCGCGACAATTCGAACGCGTCCGCAAGATTCTGCTGCCGAAGGATTACGTTCGCTTCGAGCTCACCGGCGAATACGCCAGCGACGTCTCGGATGCTTCCGGAACCGGCCTGTTCGACGTTGTCCGCCGTCGCTGGTCGATGGAGCTGACGTCCGCGCTGAATCTCGATCCCGCGATTCTCCCGCGCGTTTACGAATCGCCCGAAATCACGGGCCGGGTATCCGAAACAGCATCGCACTGCACCGGCCTCAACCCCGGCACGCCCGTAATCGCGGGAGGCGGCGATCAGGCCGCCGGCGCGGTCGGCAACGGCATTGTCGAACCCGGCGTGGTCTCCTGCACCATCGGCACCTCCGGCGTTGTCTTTGCCCACATGGAAGAGCCAAAGTACGATGATGCGGGTCGCGTACACACCTTCTGTCACGCCGTTCCAGGCAAATGGCACGTCATGGGCGTGACGCAAGGCGCCGGTCTCAGCCTGCAGTGGTTTCGCAACCAACTCGCGCCCGGATCGGATTACGACGCCCTCACCGCGGAAGCTTCCTCCGCGCCGGCCGGATCGCAAGGGCTGTTTTGGCTGCCCTATTTGATGGGCGAGCGCACGCCACATCTCGATGCGGCCGCGCGCGGCGGCTGGATCGGCATCACTGCCAGGCACACACGCGCCGACCTGATCCGTTCACTGCTCGAAGGCGTCTCCTATAGCCAGAAGGACTGCCTCGACATCATCCAAGGCATGGGAGTGCCGCTCGCGAACGTGCGCGTTTCAGGCGGAGGCGCGCGCAGTGCCTTCTGGCGCCAGATGCTCGCCGACATTTTCGCTAAGCGAATATTTACGCTCGAAACGCAGGAAGGTTCGGCCTACGGGGCCGCGCTTTTGGCTCTCGTGGGCACGGGCGCCTACAAGTCAGTGCCCGAAGTATGCCGCGCCGCAATCCGTGAGACGGCCGCGGTAAGCCATCACGACGGGAATGCGCAAGTATACGCGGATGGGCACCAGACCTATCAATCGCTTTATCCCGCGCTGAAGAACTTCTTCACAATTGATGCGAGGAACTGAAACTTCGCCGCACCAGAGTACATGAGGTACTGCGACGTCAGCCTTCCCGTCCCGCTCGACCAGCTCTTCACCTATAGCCTCCCCGAAACTCTGCAACACCGCGTCCAGATCGGCTGCCGCGTCTTCGTCCCTTTTGGCTCCCGCAAGCTCACGGGAGTGATTCTCGTGCTGCACGACGACTCGCCGCCCACCGGCCAGCTCACAAAAGACGTCCTCCGCTTAATCGACGAACAGCCCGTGCTCGACTGCGAGATGATCGCGCTCGCCCGCTGGATCGCGGCCTATTATTGCGCGCCGCTGGGCGAAGTGTTGCGCGGCATGACGCCCCTGACGGGCGAGCTGCGGGCGTCGAAAATGTATGAGCTGACGGACGCGGGCCGTGATGCCGCGCGCCAGTTGATGCTCACCGCCAACGACAAGGATGCGGTGCTGCAGGTCATGCAATTACTCGAAGGCCGCCCGCTTACCGCGGCTTATATCAAACAAAAAGTCCCGAACGCGGCAAACGCCCTCCGTTCTCTTCAAAAGAAAGGGTTTATTCAGATCGAAGATATTCAGACCGATCGCGATCCCATGCGCGCATCCGCGGAACGCCTGCGCGTCGAGCTCGCCGCGGAGAGGCCCGTGGACGGCGCGAAACTCCCCAAATGGGAGCGCGAGCTGCATGCCTATCTCGAATTGCACCCCGGCTCTCACAACCTCGCGCAGCTCGAGACGGCGGTCAAGAACGCCAGCCCATCGGCCCGCTCGCTCGCCCGTAAAAAGATCGTCAACATAGCGGCGGAAGCTCCGCTTACCATCGCGGACCCGCGACCGATCCGCACCCTGAATGCCGCCCAGCTTGCCGCATACCAACAGATCGAAGCTGCCCTGCGATCTCAGACGGAGGGCGGCAAGTTTCAAGCGTTTCTGCTCGAAGGCGTGACCGGATCGGGCAAGACCGAAGTATATCTGCGCGCGATCGAGGCCTGCGTCGCTTATGGCCGCGGCGCGCTGCTGCTCGTTCCCGAGATCGCCCTCACGCCCGCCGTGGCGTGTCAATTTCTATCGCGCTTCGGCGATCGGGTCGCGATCCTGCACTCCGCCTTCAACGACGTGGAGCGCGCCGAGCAGTGGCGCCGCATTCAGGCAGGCAAGGCGCGGGTGGTGGTCGGTACGCGCTCCGGCGTCTTCGCTCCCGTGCGCGATCTCGGCCTGGTCGTGATCGACGAAGAACACGACGCCAGCTACAAGCAGCAGGATGCGCCCCGCTACAACGGGCGCGACGTCGCCATCGTCCGCGCCCAGGCCGCGAACGCCTGCGTTGTGCTGGGCTCGGCAACGCCAAGCCTCGAAACACGCTATAACGCCGAGCGCGGCAAATACAATCTAATCGAGCTACCGGAGCGCATCGAGCAGCGCCCCATGCCCGAAGTCGAGCTGATCGACATGCGCCAGGAGTTTCTCGAAACGCGCAAGCAGGCGACCTTCTCCCGCCGCCTCGTCGACGCCATTGCAGGCCGCCTTGAAAAGGGCGAGCAGACCATGCTGCTCCTCAACCGGCGCGGATTTTCAACCTTCGTCGCCTGCCGCAGTTGCGGCGAGCGCCTCGAATGCGTGAACTGCTCCGTCACGCTGACGTATCATCGCCGCGACCGCCGCATGCTGTGCCACTATTGCGATTATGCGCAGCGCGTTCCGAGCGTCTGCGCCAAGTGCGAAAGCGAGCACATCCATTTCATCGGCATCGGAAGCGAGAAGGTCGAAGATGAGCTGCACCAGCAGTTCCCCACCGCCCGCATCGCTCGCATGGACCGCGACACGGTGCGGGGCAAACGCCATTTCGAGAAAATCCTGTACGGTTTTCGCGAAGGCGAGTTCGACATTCTGGTCGGCACGCAAATGATCGCCAAGGGCCACGACATTCCCAACGTCACTTTGGTCGGCGTTGTGTCCGCCGATGTCGGACTGGGCCTGCCCGATTTCCGCGCTGCCGAACGTACGTTTCAACTGCTCACGCAAGCGGCCGGCCGCGCGGGGCGCGGCAGCATTCCCGGCATCGTGCTGATCCAGACTATCAACCCCGGCCACTACGCGATCCGCTTTGCCTCATCGCAGGACTACAACGGGTTTTATGAAAAGGAGATCCAGTTTCGCAAGTTGATGCGCTATCCTCCCTTCGCCGCGCTCGCGAACATCCTCGTTCGCAGCGAGAAACAGGACCAGGCGATGGCGCTGAGTGGCGAACTCGCCAACGTGCTCAATCCCGCGCCCGAAGGCATCAAGGTGCTGGGACCGGCGGAAGCTCCTGTCTCAAAGCTCAAGAGAGAATATCGCTACCAGCTTCTGATTAAGGCCTCGAGCCGCAAGAATCTCAACGAATTACTGCAGCGTCTGCGGCGTTTCGCGCTCGATCGCAAATGGCCCGCTACGGCGCTCGTGATTGACGTTGACCCGTTAAGTCTGCTTTAATCGCCGCGTGCCCAGCCCGGAGATCAGCGAAGCGGCGCGCACGATCACGGAAAATCTCAACGAGGCGATGCGTTTCTTCGGGCGCGCGCGGCACAATGGCGAGGTTCAAGATTATCCAGGAGTATCGATCGTCTACTGCGGCCTAGATTATGCCGCCTTCAACGCCGCGGTGCTGTCCGATCCCATCCGCGGCGGCGATGCGGATCTCACCGCGCGCATAACCACGCCCGCCCGGCACTTCCGCGAGCGCCGCCTGCGCTGGTCGTATTGGTACTGCGACGATTACGTGGGCAAGCCGCTGCTGCGCCGCGCCCGATCGCTGCTCGAGCGGCAGGGCCTCGCGGAGTTGACCACGGCGCCGGGAATGATCGCCGAAGAATTGACTCCGCCGTGCCGCGATTTGCCCGTCATCGAGGTGAAACCCGTGACGGACGCCGCCGGCCGCGCCGCGTTCGCCCATGTGACGTCGGCCACCTTCGACGTCCCGTGGCCGGTATGCCGCGAAATTTACGGTTCGGAGCTCGCTTGGCTGGGCTCCTTCCGAGGCTACATCGGCTCCGTAAATGGAATCGCGGTCACGACCACGGCGGTTGTGGCGGTCGCCGGCGTCGCGGGAATTTACTCCGTTGGAACGCTGCCCGCCTATCGCGGCCGCGGTTATGCCGAGGCATTGATGCGGCGCGTTCTCCAGGAAGTCGAACGCGAGACCGGCATCCGGCGCACGGCCCTGCAATCGACGCGCTCCGGTTACAGCCTCTACACGCGCCTGGGTTACCGGCCCGTCACCAGCTACACGGTATTCATGACGGATTGAAGCCTAACGAACACGGGCGCTATACTGCAACGATGCGCATCCCGATTCCGGCGGCCGCGCTTGCCGCCCTCGCGCTCGCTTCCTGTGGCTCGCAGCCGCAGCCGCCGCCGGCGCAGCCCGCCACGCAAGCCGAAACTTTCAAGCCAGCCGACGAATCGAGCCGTTTCCCTAAAACCAACCTGGTCGATTCGAAAGTTGCGGTCAAGCAACTGATGGGGAAATCCTTCATGCCCGGCGGCACGATAGCGCACTACAAGAAGGGCAAAGTTCAATACGACATGTTCGCGGCCAAAGCTGCAACACCGACCGACGCCGCCATCTTATTGCTCGATTGGAAGAACGCGCTGGCCGATTCTAAGTTCATCGCCTCGTTCGGCGGGTATTACGGCGATGACGCCGGACGGCCTGTGTTTGTATTTACGAAGGGTGCGTGGATCGCCGGAATTGCCGGCCTGACTGAAAAGCAGGCCGATCCCGAAGCCCGCCTGCTCGCTGCCGGACTCGATTAGACGCGAGAACCTGCAGTGGATAACTTTGCTGCTTACATCTAGTCTCTGCTCCCTCCGGCTTTGGACCTCAGCCCATCGCGGGCTTGCGGCCCCCCGATTTGCCGTTTCAGGCTCATTACGGCTCGCTTGCTTTCTGCGTGGAACAAAGGCCGTAAGGGAAGCGCCTCACGGCCGCCCGACGGTCCCATGGTCTATTTTCACCGGCGGCCATTGTCGGGTACGCGTATTTTCCGTTCACCGGCAAACCATTACGGCCCGCAGCCACGCCCGTCACCACGCAGTGTGATTGGGCAAAGTGATGGCGGGATTGATCGGGGTCATGCGCTCGGCCATGGCGCCTTCCTGAAAACGACTTTGTCTCCTTTCTGATCCAGCAGTTGCTCTATAATCGCAGGCCGCACGTTTACCGCATCCTGTCCATCATCGAGGGAGACGTAGTGCATGTGCTTCGTATCCGCGCACGGCCGCCGCCAACCCATTGGCGTACACTAACCTGCCGCCCTCCAATAGATTCGGGAGCAGAGCGAAACGTCCCGGCCCGCAACCCGTCAGGTCACGCTGTGCGGCGCCGGCTTGAAAACAATTTGGAATCCGGTGATGCGGCGCGCATCTTCGATCGAGGCGCCTGAAAACAGAGGCGCAATCGAATCGCGTCCCAAGCGCAAACCTGAACTGATCGGCGCCGGCAATCGCGCCCGCTTAATACTGGACCGCAGCGCCACCGGCGCAGTCCGAACCAAACGGATCCCGCAGTATCACCATAGTCATCGTCGTCAGCTTGCGCGCGAGCTCCGTATCGAACGTTTTCAGCTTATTCGCTTCGTCCATAGCCGCGCATGAATCGCCCTTCAGCACATACGAAACACCCAACGCGTATCGCGCTTCCGCGTATTTCGGATCGATAGCAATAGCGCGGCGGTATGCCGCGAACTTGCCGTCTTCATCGCCCAGCTTGCCGCGCACGTAGCCGAGATAGAACCAGGCGCGAGCGTTTCCCGGTCCCTCGGCGACGGCGCGTTCCAGAAACATGCGCGCCATCTCGAGGTGTCCCGCCCCAACCTGCGCGAGTCCGAGCGCATAGGGGTTGTCGCGCACAGACGGGGTCTGCGCCGCCCCCGCTCCGGCGAACCAGCCCAAACCCAGCAAAAATAGGGCCATCCGGCGCGGATTTTGTACCATAACAGTATCGTAATGGATTCCGGCCCTCTCGATCTTAAAAAGACCGTCAACCTCCCGCGCACGGATTTCCCCATGAAGGCGAACCTCCCGCAGGCCGAGCCGAAGACGCTCGCCCGTTGGCGCGAGGAGCGCATCTACGACAAGATCCGGGCGGCGCGCGCGGGGCGGCCCATGTATGTCCTGCACGACGGCCCTCCCTACGCCAACGGCGACATCCACCTCGGCCACGCGCTGAACAAGATCCTCAAGGACCTGGTCGTCAAAACGAAAACCATGGAGGGCTACGATTCACCCTACGTCCCCGGTTGGGACTGCCACGGCCTTCCCATCGAGATCAAAGTGGATCACGAGCTGGGCGGGAAAAAGGCCAAAATGACCGCCGCGCAGGTCCGCGCCGCATGCCGCAAATACGCGCAGAAATACGTCGACCTGCAAAACACGCAATTCCAGCGGCTGGGCATTTTCGGACGCTGGGATCGACCCTATCTCACGATGAGCGCGCACTACGAGTCCGTCATCGCGGGCGCGTTTGTCGATTTTCTGGACCGCGGTTATGTCTACAAGGGCCTCAAGCCCGTGAACTGGTGCATCCACGACCGCACTGCGCTGGCCGAAGCGGAGGTCGAATACGAGAACCACACCAGCCCCTCCATCTGGGTACGATTCGCGCTGACGTCCGATCCCGCAGCGATCGATGCCAAGCTCGCCGGCCGTAAAGTCTACGGATTGATTTGGACCACGACGCCCTGGACGATTCCGGCGAATGTCGCCATCGCGTTTCATCCGAAATTTGAGTACGTCGCGGCGGAAATCGACGGCGATGTTTACATCGTTGCGCTGGAGCTTCTCCAAGCCACGGCCGAAGTGGCGGGTTGGCCGCCGCCCAGGATCCTGGCGGCATTCCCGGGCGAAAAGCTCGAAGGTACAATTTTCCGGCATCCGTTTCTGGAGCGGGATTCGCTCGGCATTCTGGCCGATTACGTCACGCTCGAGCAAGGAACCGGCGCGGTCCACACGGCCCCCGGCCATGGTCGCGAGGATTTCGACAGCGCCCAGAAGTACGGTATTGAAACCTACTGCCCCGTCGATGGCCAAGGCCGCTTCTATCGCGCCGAGGGCGCACCGGGCGAGTTGCCCGAAGAGATTATCGGCAAAACAGTGTGGCAGGGCAATCCCATCATCGTCGAAATTCTGAAGCGGCACGGAGCGTTGCTTGCCCAGCGTGATCTGGAACATAGTTACCCGCATTGCTGGCGCTGCCACAACCCCACCATCTTCCGCGCCACCGAGCAATGGTTCATCGGAATGGAGCGCAACGATCTGCGCCGGCGCGCGCTCAAAGCCATTTCCGAAGTCAAATGGAAGCCGGCCTGGGGCGAGGAGCGCATCTCCAACATGATCGCCACGCGTCCCGACTGGTGCATTTCGCGTCAGCGCGTGTGGGGCGTACCGATAATCGTCTTCTACTGCGAGAAATGCCAACGTCCGATCACCGAGCGCAACGTTCTCGACGGCGTGGTGCGGCAGTTCGCCGAGCATAGCTCCGACGTATGGTACGAACGCTCCGCTGCCGATCTGATCGGTCCGGGCGTCCAATGCGCGCATTGCGGCCATACGCAATTTCGCAAGGAATCCGATATTCTCGACGTCTGGTTCGATTCCGGATCGAGCCATCTCGCGGTGTTGACCACGGAAAACGGACTGCCCTGGCCCTCCGACATGTATCTCGAAGGAGGCGACCAATATCGCGGCTGGTTCCACAGCTCGCTTCTCATTGCCGTCGGGTTGCGCGGCGAAGCTCCTTACCGCGAGGCTGTCACCAGCGGCTGGACGCTCGACAGCCAAGGCCGCGCTATGTCGAAATCGCTCGGCAACGGAGTCGAGCCGGAAGATGTCATCAAAAAATTCGGCGCCGATCTGCTGCGTCTGTGGGTCGCCTCGGTCGAGTTCACCGAAGATGTCACGCTGTCGGACGTAATACTGCAGCGGCTCTCGGAAGCCTACAGGAAACTACGCAACACGTTTCGCTACGCGCTCGGCAATCTGGCCGGTTTCGATCCGGCCGCGGACGCCGTCGATCCGGGCGAAATGCTCGAAATCGACTTATGGATTCTGGCCCGCGCCGAAGACCTCGTCCGAAAGTGCCGCGCCTGGTACGGCGATTATGATTTCCATAAGGTCTATCGCGCCATTTACGATTTCGCGGCCACCGATCTCAGCGCGGTTTATTTCGACGTTCTGAAAGACCGCCTCTACACCTTCGCTCCCAATAGCGTGGCCCGCCGCGGCGCGCAAACCGCCCTGCATCGTCTGACGTATGCGCTGGTCCGGCTGCTCGCGCCGATCCTGTCGTTCACGGCCGAAGAGGTCTGGAGTTATTTTTCGAGGCCGCCGGAAGCGCCCGAAAGCGTGCACCTCGCCTTGTTCCCCGAGCCTGACGAGCTCACCGCCGGATTCACCGTGGCGCAGCGCGAGCGGCTGCAAAACTGGGACAGGCTTCTGCCGGTGCGCGACGAAGTGCTGAAGAGCCTCGAAGCCGCCCGCAACGAAAAGCTTATCGGAGCGCCGCTCGAGGCCCGCATCCGCCTCACCGCCAACGGCGATCTGTACCCGCTGCTCGCGGAATACGTCCGCGAGTTGCCATCGTTGTTTATCGTCTCGCAGGTGGCCCTTGAGAATGGCCGCGGCGACGACCACGTCGTAGTCGGCGTCGAGAAGGCCGCGGGCGCGAAATGCGAGCGCTGCTGGAAGTACCGCACCGAAGTCGGGGCCGATCCGCAATCTCCCGCCGATCTGCGCCGAGTGTAAGGATGCGCTGGAGCAAATGGGACTGCTCCCGCCGCCCGGCGCCAGATGAACTACCGGCTCGCGCCATTCGCCATCGCCGCCGTTGTGTTCGCGCTCGACCGTGTAACCAAAATCCTGATTCAAAGCCATGTTTCGGCTTTTGACACTTGGCGCGTCATTCCCGGATTTTTTAATATCGTACACACCGAAAATCCCGGCGTCGCCTTCGGGCTCTTCGCCGATTCGGCGAGCCCCTATCGCGGCCTGATCCTCATCGGCCTGTCCGCGGCCGTGCTGATTTTAATTGCGGCGGTGCTCGTGAGGCGTTCTAAGCCTCGCGAGCGGCCAGACTGGCTCCTCCGCGTAGCTTTGGCGCTGGTGCTCGGAGGAGCGCTCGGCAACCTTTATGATCGCGCCGTACACGGGACCGTAACGGATTTCGTCGAAGTATATGCGGACGCTCATTACTTCCCGGCCTTCAATGTCGCCGACAGTTGTATAACGATCGGCGCGGCGCTTCTCGTTATTGAGATGCTGCGGGGTGGCGAAAAGCGCCGGGCCGCCTCACGCGCGGCCTCAGATAGATAAATGCTTCCTAAACTGTTTACGATCGGCAACTTCTTTCTGCCGACTTATGGACTGCTGGTAGCGGCGGCATTTCTTCTCGGTCTCTGGATCACCGTGCGGCTCGCAAGGGAAGCGCGGCTGCCCGAGGAACGAATCACCAATCTCGTCATCTACTGCGCTCTGGCGGGCCTCGCCGGCGCGAAGCTCTTCATGTTCTTCTTCGATTGGAAGCTTTACTGGAACAATCCCGGCGAGATCTTCACGTGGAGCACCTTGCGCGCCGCCGGCGTTTACCAAGGCGGCTTCCTCGCCGCCATCGTCGTCGCGATTCTGTACATGCGGCGCACTCATTTACCGGTGTTGCGGACCTGCGACGTCTTCTCGCCCGGCATCGCCGCCGCCCACTCCATCGGCCGCATTGGCTGCCTTGCCGCCGGATGCTGCTACGGACGCCCGACCCACCTGCCCTGGGCAATCACGTTCAAGAACCCGGACGCGAACGAAATGAGCGGAACGCCTCTGTTCGTACCGCTGCATCCGGCGCAAATTTATGAGTCCATCGCCAATGCGCTGATTTTCGTGTTCCTCTATTGGCGCTTTCACAAAACCCACGCGCCGGGAGAGATCTTCGGATGGTATCTCGTCCTTTATTCCACGGCCCGTTTCCTGATCGAATTTTTCCGCGTTCACGAACAGGGAACATACGGCGGCCTGTCGCTGACGCAATGGATCGCCTTCGGTACTTTTGCCGCCGGTTCCTGGCTGCTGCTGCGTCCGCGCACACCCAAGCTGGCGCCAACCGCGTGAATCGCAACAACCGCCCCCTCTCAATAACGATCCTCGCATGCGTGTATCTAGCCGTCGGTATAGTCGGCTTCGCGGCACACTTCGCCGCATTCCGGACATTTCAATACGACGGCCTCTTAGTCGAACTCACCGAATTCCTGGCGATTGTGTGCGGAGCCTTCATGCTCCGCGGCCACAACTGGGCGCGCTGGATCGCCGTCGCCTGGATCGCCTTCCACGTCATCCTGAGCGCCTTCCACGCCTTCCGTGAATTCGCGATCCACTCTTTGTTCTGCGCGGTAATCCTCTGGATTCTCTTTCGGCCCGCTGCCGCGCGATATTTTCGCGGTCCTCGAGCCGAACCGGCGTAAATACGGACCTTCTGCCCGATTTGCCTACTGATATCGCAGCGCCACCATCGGATCGACTCGCATCGCTCGCCGGGACGGCGGCCAGGTCGCAACCAGTGCGATGGCCAGAAACAACAGAGAGGCGCCGGCGAACGAGATGGCATCCACGGTTTTGATCCCGTAGAGCACACCCCGCAGGAGCTGCGCAGCGCCGGCGGCGAGCAGCATCCCGGCCAGCAACCCGGCAATAACGGGAGGGATGCTTTCGCGCATCATCAACGCCAGAATGTCGCGCTTTTGCGCGCCGATCGCCATCCGGATTCCGACTTCGTGCGTGCGAACGACGGCGATATAAGTGACGGTGCTATAAATGCCCATCGATGCCAGCAGCAGACCGAACAGACTGATCGTCGACTCAATCGCCGCCGAAAGGCTGTCGATGAGGAATGCGTCGGTTTGATGCAGCATCTCTTGAAGAGTAGAGGCTGATGCCACCAGCCTGGGGTCGACGGCGGAAATCAACGGGTCCATCGACCGCATCACCAGCATCGGATCGGAGTGTGTTCGGATAAGAATCGGGTAATCCTGAAGCCGGTTTGACGGTAAAAGCAGATAGACCTGCTCGGAGTCGCTGCCGTCTGAGCGTGACGCCTCGTGTGTCCCGCGCGACGCCCGCGACTTGCCAGTTCGGCCCGTCCGGAAGAAGTTCACCCTTATCGTGGAATTGCTCGTCGGTACCCAGGCGCAAGCTGCGGCCGATAGGATTCTGTCCGGGCCAGAGGCGCTGGGCAGCCGATTCGCTAAGAACGGCAGACTGCTCCGGCCTGCCTGCCTGCGATTGAAAGCCATGGCCCAACAATAGCGGAATGCTGAGCGTCTGAAAATAGTTTGCCTGCACCCAGGTGTAGTAAAGCATCGCGTGCATATTCCGGACCGATGGCTGTTCTCCATTGAGTGAGACAGAAGCTCTTCGCCCGCCGCTGTCGTCCGCCGCCCGGGCGCTGGTGATTGCGGCCACCCCCGGGAGCGCCGCGAGACGAATACGAAGGTCATTGACGAGGACGGCCTTTTGCCCGGCCGTGTATTTGGATTCCTCCGGAAATTGAAGACGCAGATCGACCACGTGGCCGCCATCATAGCCGGTATTCATCCTGAGCGCGTACATGGCGCTGCGAACCAACATGCTTCCCGCGATCATGAGCGCGAGCGAGATGGCCACCTGGGCGGCTATGAGAACGTCGCGCATGCGGCTGCGAGCGAGCGAAGTCGCCGCGCCTCGCACTGTCGAGAACAGCGCCGAGCGGGAACTCTCGAGGGCCGGCGCGAATCCGAACAAAATACCCGCCAGAACGGAGATTGTAAGGACGTAGCCAAATATTTGGAGATCGGGGTTCACGTTGAGGACGAGCGTGCCATATTCGACCGGCAAAGATTCAGCGGCCCTCGTTACCGCCACATGCAGCAAAGACCACGTGAACGGCAGTGCGATCGAGCCGGCAAACACGCCCAGCAGTGCGCTTTCCGTAAGTAACTGCCGAATCACTCGGAGCCGGCTCGCCCCCAGAGAGAGGCGCATCCCCAATTCATGCTGCCGCGTTGTCGAACGGGCCAGTTGTAGACTAGCCACATTGGCGCAAGCGATTACCAGCACCATCCCGGCGCCGGTCATGATGAGCATAATGGTAAGTCTTAAGCTGGCATTCATCTTTCCAGGAAGAGGGGAGCCTGGCGAGATTAATGCGCCGACGGCCTTACTGACTTCAGAGCGCGCATCGCGCAGTGTCCGCAGATGAGATGCAAGCGCCGTTGTCTCTGCCTCGGCCTGAGCCATGCTCACCCCGCGCGCGAGGCGGCCGAACATGCGGCAACACAGATCGTCGCGGTCTCGCAGCCGGTTGCTTTCAGGATGAATCCAAGGATCGAGACTGAGCGGCAGCCAGAAATCGGGCGCCGCGATGCTGGCGCCGGTAAAGTTGTGAGGCGTAATTCCGATGATCAAAAAAACAACGCCATTGAGGCGGATCGTCTTCTCGAGTACTGAACTCTCTCCCCCAAAGCGTCGCTGCCAATAATTTTCACTGATGAGAACCGCGGGCGAAGTGGCGAGCTCAGACAACTTCATGGACTCGAACGTGCGGCCGCGTCGGGCCGCGACGCCGAGAACCGCGAAGTAATTTTCGGAAACGATAAACGTGCTGGCGAACTCTGCATTGCTCGCCGCCGGCCGCAGCAGCCCCAGTTTCCGATCAGCGACCCGGTCTCCGCGCTGCGCCGGCCCGCAATGCCGCCGGCATCGGTGAGATGCAGTTGGTCGACATACATTGTGATGACGCCGCTGAACGAATGAAGATGGTCCCGATGAGCTTCGTAATCCATAGCTGAATGCGGATTTGGTGACGCCGGACTGGAGCTGCAGCGCAAAGTTGACCATCGTCTGAGGGTCGCGCGCATCGAGAGGTCGCGCCACGAACGCCTTGTAAGCGGTGAAGACAGCCGTGATTGACGCCGATGCCCAGCGGCAGCGCAAAAACCGATACGGCGGTGAATCCGGCATTGCGGAGCAAAGTGCGCGCCCCGTAACGCAGGTCCTGGAATACGGTTTCGAACACCATCGCCGCGCGTGTCAAATTCGTTCCTGAATGGAAGACGTGCCAACTGTCGATTATTACAAGCGGCAGCGATTTGCGAAAAATACGCGTCCGAGGCGCTCATAGCCCATAAGTTCTACGTCCCTTAGGTAACTTGCCGAATAGATTTCCCACTGCAACCGCTGCATACTGGCGAAAGGATGAATGCCATGGAGCAGCGCGCGCGCGCCAATACTTCCGTGCACACCGTCCTGTGCGCCATCTTCATCGTCCCCTTGGCCTTTGGCATCTATCTGGCGACGGGCACGAACCGCCGCAGCGCCTATGCCAACCAGGTCAGCCACGATCTGGCCAGCATGTACGCTCAAGGCGTCGATTTTTCGCAGCTCGGGAACCAACGCATCGCGATGCGGCTGCTGGACGGACGCGACCGGGAATCCGTCCTGATCCTGACCAAAATTCAGGTCGTCACGGCGGCTGACTGCGGCACGGCTTCTGGAGGCGACTGCGCCAACAGCGGTTACCCCGTGATCGTGCAGCGCATCGTCATCGGCGATGCGGGCCTGCACTCCAGCACCCTGGGATCCCCGCCCGGCATCGACCATGCCGGAGGCGCCGTCTCGTCCTGGGCCACCGACGCCTCCGCGCGCGTCACGGATTCCACTGTCTCGCTCCGCCCCGGCGAATTCGCCTATGCCGCCGAAGCCTTCGTCGCCGGCCCCGACGATCGCACCGGAGTCTACGCCCGGACATTGCTGTAACGCCGGCGGCCGTTAACACCCGCGATAATGCTACGAAGCGCGGTCGCGGATCTTGAAAATGACGCTGGCGATCGCGGCCATGACGCTGGCTTCCGGTTGTGAGCAGCCTGCAGCTCGCCTTGAAGATCCACGGTCACCCGCGTATTCGCCGCGATTCATGAGCGGCCGGAACCCGAAGGGGCTATTCACATTTGCCATTTAGAAAAAATCTCCTGATCTAGCTGCGTTTGCAACAAGACCTACGTCCACGCCCATATTCCGACATAGATACAACTCTCCACGACGCCGTCACCTTTGCCAAGCGGCATGATGCAAATAAAACGAGAGCCAACCGAAATTCATCCGAAATTCATCCCAAGCTCATCCCCGAAGTTTATTCCTTGACACGATTCACAACATACGATATGCTTTGAAAACCTCTCAAAAATATAGAGTCCATTCGCAGGCATTCCCCACGGAAAGGAGTCCAATGGTTAGACAAAAGGCATCTACAAAAGCATCGATCGAACAGCGTTCCTTGAGGCTCTCGCCGCTGCAGCCAAAACTGTGCGCTCTTTTGCTCCTGGCCTGCCTGTTTATGTTCCCCGCCCTGTCCCAGGTCTCGCTTGCGACGCTTCGAGGCGCCGTGACCGACTCCTCCGGGGCGGTCGTTCCCAATGCCACGATCGTTTTAAAGGAGCCTGCCACGGGGGTCGAAGTACGGCGGCTTGTAACCGACGCTCAGGGAAACTATGAAATTACGGACAGAGGAGGGTCGTTGTGGAGATCGCGGATGAACTCGCCGCCGAGTACCCACATGTTGTCAACGTGTTTCTGGATCGTCTTTGGTGACAAATTCGATGCTGCCAGATGCTCCAGCAAGGGACGGAACAACGTCACAAGGTGTTCGCCGGGAGCCAGATCTTTCTCCAGGCCCATCCAGGAACGTGGCCAGCCGTTCAGATCCCGGCAGTAGTGTTCGACTCCATGGAGCGGCGCAGTGGCAGTGCGGTTTATTTTAGTGTTCTCGCCGTCACTTGTTTCCACTTCATGCTGCAGCTCATCACAATTTTAAATCGGTGCCATCGCTTTCCGGGATTCGTTTACCAGCAGGCCCGCTTCAGTTCGGATCACCAGAGCATTGAAATCGCCGTGCGTCCGCGCAAGGGCTCCAAGGCCGTCTGTTCGCGCTGCCATAAGCGCGCCCCCGGCTACGATCAACTCACCGAACGGCGTTTCGAGTTTATTCCTTTCTGGGGATTTCTGGTCTTTCTGCTTTACTCCATGCGGCGCGTCGATTGCCGCCGCTGCCAGGCGGTCGTCGTCGAGGAGGTCCCCTGGGGCGATGGCAAACGGACTCTCACCAAAGCCTACATGCTATTCCTGGCTCGCTGGGCCCGCCGGTTGTCCTGGAAGGAAACGGCCGAGTCGTTTCGCACCTCCTGGGACAAGGTCTTCGACGCGGTGGAGCACGTGGTCACCTGGGGCCTGGAGCACCGGGTGCTCGGCCAGATTGACGCCATTGGAGTCGACGAAATCCAATACGCCAGAGGTCACAAATATCTCACCCTCGTCTACCAGATCGATCTGGGCGTGACCCGCCTTTCTCTGGATAGGCAAAGAACGAACCATCGAATCCTTCCAGGGATTCTTCACCGCTATGGGCAAGGACGTCATTTCCAAAATCGTCTTCGTCTGCTCCGACATGTGGGAACCCTATCTGAAACTCATCCGCGAACACTGCTCCGAGGCGCTGCATATCCTTGACCGCTTCCACATCGTCGCCAACATGAACAAGGCTCTGGACAACGTCCGTGCGGAGGAGACCAGCCGCATGAAGCGTGAGGGCCGTGCTCCGGTACTCAGGAAATCCCGCTGGCTGCT
Organism: Bryobacterales bacterium; assembly: GCA_963838885.1. Taxonomy (GTDB): domain Bacteria; phylum Acidobacteriota; class Terriglobia; order Bryobacterales; family Bryobacteraceae; genus JAICMB01. The sequence continues at coordinate 119,373 of CAWITB010000055.1, forward strand.
GCTCCGACGTAGCGAGAGTCTCGGCACCGACCAGCACTTCCGGCTGCGCGATCTCCTGCGCTACAACCTCAAGACTGTCCGGGCCTACCTTCTCAAGGAAGCCTTTCAGCAACTTTGGGAATACAATTCACCCGTCTGGGCCGGCAAGTTCCTCGACGAGTGGTGCCGCCAGACCATGCGATCCCGCATCGAACCAATGAAGAAGATCGCCAGCTCGCTCCGCAATCATCGCGAACTCATCTTGAACTATTTCCGCGCTCAAAAGCTGCTTTCCAGCGGCGTCGTGGAGGGCCTGAACAACAAGGCCAAAGTCACCATGAGAAGATCTTACGGTTTTCGCACCTATCGCGTCCTCGAACTCGCCCTCTACCACTCACTTGGCAAGCTGCCCGATTAAGCCGGGTACGTATCAACTGACGTGCGCGGCGGACGGATTCCGGCTGGCGTCCGTCGATCAAATTATTTTGGAAATGGGCCAGATCCGGCGGATCGACGTTGCTCTGGAGGTCGGATCCACCACACGGGAGACGGTTACGGTCACCGCGGGATCGGCAGTGATCGATATGGAGTCGGGAACGATCAGCGGAGAGTACACCATTAAACAACATGCGGACGTCCCTCTGGTAGATACATACCCATCTCCAAGCTCTATGTTGACGACTCTGCCGGGGATGCAGGGAGGGTCCGGCAGTTTCGGCGGTCTGCGTGCGGTCGGACAGCCAACTTCTCAGATCGCGGAAGGATTCGATGGCATCAATAACGATAATAGCCAAGCCAATAACTCCGAATTCTTTCAGGAAGTACACGCCACTACGGTCAATGCTCCCGCGGATAGCGAGCGGATCGCGAGCGTCGATCTGATCACGAAGCGCGGCCAGAACGACATCCATGGAATGGCATACTATAAGCTCTTCAGTTCGGGTCTGATGGCGAGAAACTTTTTTGCTCCGAGGCGAACGCCCTACCTGGAACACGAATGGCAGGTGGAAGCGGGCGGTCCCATTCGAAAGAATCGAACGTTTATTTACGGTACTTGGTTCTCCGAAAGGATTCCGCTGGGTTCGTTCTCCACGGCTACGGTACCGACGAGCGCGATCCGCAATGGAATATTCGCCGGCGCGGTCAAAGATCCATTGACGGGCCAGCCATTTCCTAACAACACGATTCCCGCCTCGCGCATCAATCCCGTTTCCGAGGCTTTTCAACAGTCGTATTATCCGCTACCGAACGTTGGCGGTCTGACCAACAATTACCAATTCGAGTTCCCCTTCAACAGCGATCTTTATAAGTACGATGCGCTTCTCTTCCGGCTGGATCATAACCTTACCGCAAAAAACTCGATCTATGTCCGCTGGCTTCAACGCACCAGTCCCTATGTACTCAACGACGGGCTTCCCGGCCTTGTATGGACGCGATACCGCGACCATCAGCAATGGGTACTAGGCGATACACACGTGTTTTCGTCGAGCCTCGTCAATACGCTCCGGCTCGGCCTCTCCTCCGACTACGTTGTGGATGGTCAGACTGAAGCTGGAATTACTCCGCCCAATGGAGCGGACGTATTGACTCAAACCGGACTTCAGGGCTCGAACCCCAGCGGATTGACGGGGCAAGGCTTTCCAACGATCTCGATTACCGGGTTTACCACCCTCCAGAACGATCCCGGCGGAGTCAACACGAACAACCATGCATATACCGCCGACGAGTCCTTCACCAAGACCTTCGGCAGGCACGTCTGGAAATCTGGCATCACCTATCAGGACCAAGTGCAGGCGACAGGCGCCATTCCAAACTATGGTTCATTTTCGTTCGATGGATCACTGTCCGGAAATGCCTATGCGGATTTTCTCCTGGGAGTGCCGCGGTCCAGTTCCCGGGTCAATCCGTTGATCAACCGCAGCGAGCACGCGGGCGAGCTCGGCGTGTATTCCGAAGATACTTTCAAAGTAAACCGAAATCTGACCGTCGAATACGGCCTGCGCTGGGATTACTACGTCGCGCCGACGTGGGACGACGGCTTGATGTATAACTTTGAGATGAGTACGGGGCAGGTGATAGTCCCGTCCGCGGCGCTTGCAAAGGTTAGCCCACTCTTTCCGAAGACAATCCCGGTCGTCGCCGGCAATGCCGTTCCCAGATCCGACGCTCATAACTTCCGTCCGAGAGCCAGCGTGGCTTACCGGCTAAGTCCCAGCCTGGTCCTGCGCGGCGGATATGGGGAATTCACGGACCGCTTAGCGCTATTTACGTTGCTCAACAGCTCCGGCCCGTTCCAGATCTCCGAAACCTACCAGAATAACGCCGGACAGGTTCCGCAATTCCTGTTTCCTGACCCGTATACGTCCAACCTGGCGCTGGCGACGCTACCCAGTCAGAGCGTAACGGCGCTGCCGCCCCAAACCGTGAATGGGGTTCTGCGCCAGTTTAACGTGACGCTGGAAAAAGAAATCTCCGCTATTGGCTTGCGGGCATCCTACATTGGGATTCAAGGCCGCAACCTGCCATATTCGCTGAATGTGAACATCCCGCCTCCTAGCACGATTCCGTTTAACGTATCGGAGCGGCCGTTCCCGCAAGTGGTCGGCGTCACCGCCTATAGATTCGACGGGAGTTCGCACTATAATTCCCTGCAACTCGAAGCGAAACGCCGCGTTGCCTCACTGACCTTCGACATTAACTATTCCTGGCAGGTAAATCTCAACAACTTTTCGGATTTAGAGAACCCTTATGATGTTCTCAGCCATTGGGCCAATGACTCCCAGACCCAGAGGCAGTATGCTGTCGGAACGGTGATTTGGCAACTGCCGGTCGGGACAGGCCGGCGCTTTCTTGCGAACGCGCCGAAGCCCGCCGAGGTGGTCCTCGGTAATTGGCAGCTTTTCTGGATCAGTTATCTCGGCACGGGAACCTACTTCTCGCCGTCGTTTTCCGGATCGAGCCCATCCAACACCGGCGTAAACGGAGGTCTTCCGGACCTGATCGGCAATCCTAACAACGTGCCCGGAGGCCGAACCTATAATTTATGGTTCAACGCCGCGGCATTTGCCGTTCCGCCGCCGGGCCGGTTCGGCGACGCGCTACCCTACAGCCTGATCGGCGAGCCTTTGAATGTTCACCACCTGAGCATCGCTAAGAGTTTCCGCTTGACTGAAAAATTGAGTTACACCTTCACGGCGGCCGTTTCGAATCTCTTTAACCATCCCACCTTCACATCGCCTTTGAGTAACATCTCGGCCTCTGGAGTGGGGGCGTTCACGAGTACGGTTGGCGTGTTTACCTCAAACGAACGCGCCGGCCCGCGGCAAATCACATTCAAAGGACGATTCGAATTTTGAGCTGTGCGGATTTGAGTTTTTCGCGCTTGCAAGGCGGCCGGCGTACGCCAATACCTTCGGCATCGTTGTATGTTCGATGCGCCTTGCTGTTACTGCAAGCGGCCGTGATTCTGTCCGGCCAGGACACGCCGCCGACAGTAGAGGGCCAGCCTCCCCGGGTCGGGGAGGCGAGCAAACCGTATACGCTCTATGACACCAGGCCGGTCATTCTCCATGGACCCTATCTTGTAGCTCCTTCGGAGACAAGCGTCGTAATCGCCTGGGGGACGGATACGCCTTGCCATTCAAAAGTCCTGTATGGCGCCGATGCCCCGGTTCTCGAAGCTACTAACGCAAAAAACGGGCTGCTGCCGGTCGGGACGCAGCATTCGGTGCTGATTACGGGATTGAAACCGGGGCAGACCTATCACTATCAGGTAGTATCCACGCGCGTAGTCAGACTGAAGGGCTATTGGCCGGATAAGGGACTTTCCGTCGAAAGTCCGGTGGCATCGTTCACGACGCTTGACACCGCCCGGCCCTCGACCTTTTATGCGATGAGCGATACGCATGAGGATGTCGGGCGCATCAACGCGCTCTTGAAACTGGCGGACTGGCCTCATGCCGATTTCCTGTTGCACTTAGGCGACGCGTTCAATACGGTCGAGAGCGAAGACCAGGTATTCGCAAAATGGCTGGATCCGCTCGCACAGGCGAGCACGCCTTTGATGTACGCAAAGGGCAATCACGATAATCGAGGTCCATTTGCGCGCAGTCTGCCTGCATACGTCCCGATCGAAGAGGGGCGGTTTTATTACGCCAGAGATGCCGGCCCGGTCCACCTCGTAATTGTCGATACCGGAGAAGACAAGCCAGACAGCACGAATGTGTACGCCCGCCTGAACGCATTCGCCCCATACCGCGAACGTGAGTTTGCGTGGCTGCAGGAACAAACAAAGTCCAAGCGCATGACCGAGGCTCCCTTTCGGATCGTCGCCATGCACCAGCCTTGGTGGGGCTACGTGGAGGGCGGAACACAACGGTGGACCGATTGGGCGAATCAGTCGAAAGTCGACCTGGTGATCGCGGGGCATACACATCGTTTTGCCCATATTAATCCGGGGACGCGAAACAACAACTATCCAGTCCTGATCGTCGGCCAGGACCAATTGGCGAAGGTCGAAGCAACGGCAGCCCAGATGAAAATCTCGGTAATGGCTAAGGACGGGTCCATTGTCGATTCTTTTGTCATCGAGAGAAATAGCCTGCCATCACAGTAACGTTCGTCCGGCAGCGCCATGGCATTTCCGCTGTACCGCTCCTTCCGCCCTGAAGGTGCTTTTCGAGGAACCGATAGGCCCCCTCCCGCCAACTGGTCTCCGCATCATACGCGGAGAAAGTGCGCACCGGGGACGCCGCGGCTCAACTCATAAGACCGCGCCCAGGCCTTAGAGCCTCCTCATCGGCTTGCTCGCCGCTGATGCCCAACAACATCGTAATCTGCTGCCATTGAACCGACTCATTTGGGACGCGCGATAACCCGCCAATTGAGCGGCTTATTACAATCCCTTCTGGGCGCGTCCGGTTGGACTGTCCTTGCACCCGGAATAACGTACGAGACTCGCATCGCGCCGGACCGCCAGGTCTCGACCATTTATATGGCTCCGCCCGGGCCAATTCGCCTACGCCGCCAAAGCCTTTGTGCGCGAATCCGCGTGACTCCCGGTACCGGCTGTACTACCATGGGGAGACCGAGAGGAAACCATTGGACGTCGCCTCCTTCAATCAGGAGTATGTTCAACGGCTGAGGGACGGCGATCCGGAGATCCAGCGCCATTTCACAAGTTATTTCGGTGAATTGCTTAAGATCAAGTTGCGCAGCCGGGTCCGCTCCCCTCATCTGATCGAGGAGGTGCGTCAGGAGACCTTTCTCCGCGTCCTGCTCATCGTCCGCCGCGATGGCATCGACCGGCCCGAACGCCTCGGCGCCTTCGTCAACTCCGTCTGCAACAACGTCATGATGGAGGCCTTCCGCAGCGAGAGCCGCTCCTTGCCCATGCCCGAAAGCGTTCCCGAGGCCATCGACGAATCGCCCGATGCCGAGTCGCAGGTATTCTCGCGGCAGCGCGTTTCCCAGGTTCGCAAGGTCCTCGAATCTCTGCCGCCCAAAGATCGCGATCTGCTCCGCCAGGTCTTTCTCGAGGACCGCGACAAAGACGAGATCTGCCGCAAGCTCCACGTCGACCGCGAGTATCTGCGTGTTCTGCTGCATCGCGCCAAGGCCCGCTTTCGCGCCGCTCTGGAGCAAACGGCGGGCGCCGCGCAGGCGTAAACTCACAGGCGTAAACTGCAAATTAGGAGCCCCCCTTCATGCATTCCCAGGATCTGCAGTGTTCGACCGAGGGCGCGCTCGCGGTGATTACGCTAAACCGGCCGGAGCGCCGCAACGCCCTGTCGCTCGAATTGATGCGCGAGCTGATCGAATGCCTCGACGGCCTCGCATCGCAGCCGGCGATTCGGGTCGTAATCCTCGCCGCCGCCGGCAAGGTTTTCTCCTCCGGTCACGACCTCGGCGAGATGGTTGGCCGCGATGTCAATGATTACCGCCGCATTTTCGACGTTTGCAGCGAGCTGATGCAGAAAATCCAAAGTATTCCCCAGCCCGTTATCGCCCAGGTTCAGGGAATCGCGACAGCCGCCGGCTGCCAGTTGGTCGCGACGTGCGATCTCGCGATTGCCGGCGAGGAAGCTTCCTTCGCAACGCCTGGCGTGCGCATCGGACTGTTTTGCACCACGCCCATGGTCGCGCTCAGCCGCGCCGTGGGACGCAAGCGCGCCATGGAAATGCTGCTCACCGGACGAATGGTCGACGCGCGCACGGCCGCCGATTGGGGCCTCATCAATCGCGCCGTGCCGGCGGCCGAACTGGAACAGGAAACGCGCAGCCTAGCTTGCCGCGTCGCCGAAGCGAGCAGCCTCACGGTTGCGATCGGCAAACAGGCGTTCTATTCCCAGATCGATCTCGATCAGCCCAAAGCCTACGCCTACGCCAAAGAAGTGATGACCATGAACGCCCTGGCCCAGGACGCCCAGGAGGGCATCTCTGCCTTCCTCGAAAAACGCGCCGCCTGCTGGTCGGGGCGCTTAGGGCGCTAGTCTCGGCTGCCCGCACCGGACCTCGCAAGGGAGTGCACCCTGGGCAGTCAGCCGCAGCCGGTTTTTCAACCGAGCGGCTGGTTAATTTACAGCGGGACGCCCGATTAACTGGTACACAATGGTGTCCCGCGTCCGCCCCACCTCGCGATAATTCCGCAGCCAGCCGCTTAAATCCGGATAATCGCTAATCGCCAGTTGCGGATTCAATAAACCCAACCCATCGGCGATAAAGGCCGGACGCGTCAGCGTCAGCTCAGCGCGGTTCCGCGCAGCCAGCTCCGGAGCCAGCGCTTCGGAATTCACCAAATGCCGATCGGCGATGACGCCCGTCAGCGGTTGCGAATCGAGAAAGCGGCTGCCCGCCTGCATTCGCGTATAGGCGAAAATGTCGGGACGATAGCCCCACACCAGCAGCGTCCCCTCGCCGCTCTTCTCGATCAATCGCGCCGCCTCCTCGCTGTCGTACATCATGGCGAGATCGGCCCACCGATGCGCGCGGTCGTGCATCAGGTCGGAGGCGAGCTCTGCATAACGCGGTCCGAAGCGGGCCAGCGGAACAAGCAGCAGCGCGATCAAAATAATGCGCTTCGATCCGATCAGCGTATAGCCGCGCGCCGCCATCATCACGAACGGGACCAGCAGAATAAAGTAGTAGCGCGGGAAAAATCGCCAGCCCGCGCTGACCGCGAAAAACGCCGCCGCCGTCCAGAACGCGAAACGCCAACGGTCCACCGTGCGCTCGCGCCACATCCACCACCCCGCCCCCAACGCTAGCGCCGACTGAAAGCCCAGCCAATCCAGCGTCCTCCGCGCCCCTTCTGCAAGCGGATGCGCGATGAAAGTATGCGCCGCGTAAACGATGCCCCATCTCCAGACCTCGTCCAAATAGGGCTTCCCGAACCACGCCAGCGCCGCCATCGTGGGAGCCAGAAAGGCCAGCGCGAACTTCGCCATCTCACGGTAATGCAGCCATGCAAAGCACGCCACGAAAACATAGAAGCCCCGCGGATTAAGCAGCGTTGCCGCCGCCGCCGCGAGCCCCCCCGCGAACGGCTTTCGCCGCCACACGAAATAAATCGCAGCCAGATGCGGCAGCACCATCAGCAGGTCCGGCGCAAGAGCGATGACCGCCGACGGAATCCCGAATGTCAGAAAAAAACCGAGCAGCAGCGCCGCCGCCAACCCCTCGCGTTCCCCCCACGCCTCGCGCCCAAAGCGGTACGCCAACAGGCAACAGAGCCACACGAAAATCGCCCCCGCGATTCGCAAGGGCCAGCCGATCCGGGCGCCCCACAGCAGGTACAGAAACGGTGAAAGCGGAGGCTTGTCGAACCAGACGTCCCGATACAGCGCCTTGCCATCCAGAATCTGAATCGCCGCCGCCGTGGGATAGCCTTCCTCGACCCACACGATATCGAGATGGCACAGCCGCGTTGCCAGCAGCCCTACAAAAAGGAGCGCAAAAAGAACCTCACGCCTCCACCGCGGTTTGGTTGCCCATTCGAACAACCTTCGAATATAACAACCTCATTCCCAACTTTCTTGAAAAGGCGTGGAACGCGCATCTTCCATTAACCCAAGAGCTTGCGCCGCAGGCAACATGATCGCGGCCATCATATGCGCACGCTCGCCCCCATAATTGGATTGCTATGACAATCGCATTCGAGCCCAGCCACGTCCCCCTTCCTGCGTGCGCAACTCGTCCGGCGCCGCCCCAAACGACGCGAAATCAGAGTCATAGCCTGAGCGGATTTTCTAAAGCATTCCCGAAAAAACTGCTTTACCCACGGCAGCCGCTTGTTCCTGAAAAATCTCGATCTGTTTTTCCGCCGCAACTCCGCCGCGCATCCCGATTTCATCTGTCCGCGTCCCAAAAACGGACACCGCCGGGCACCCAGGAAATACTGCATCCTGAATGGCTGCTTCGATTTAGCGCTGGTACGCCGGTTGCTCTTTTCGCCGGTCAGCTAGTAAAGGAAGGTGCGCCATGAGAATTCTTCGAATCTACGCCCTGGCGGTGATGGCCGCGGCTTTGGCCCTCGCCGCCGAGGGCGATTCTTTTCATTGGACCGGGCATCTCGCCTCCGGCCAACTGCTCGAGATCAAGGGCGTCAACGGCGGCATCCGCGCCGAGCCGTCGACCGGCGGCGACGTGGTGGTCGATGCGGAGAAATCGGGACATCGCTCCGATCCCGCGGACGTTCACATCGAGGTGGTCGACAATGGCAATGGCACGACCATCTGCGCCGTGTATCCCTCGCGCGACGGCCGCAACGAATGCAAGCCGGGCAGCGGCGGCCGCATGAACACCAACAATAACGACGTGAAGGTGCAGTTCACCGTGCGACTGCCGCCGGGCGTGCGCTTCACGGGCCGCACTGTAAATGGCGGCGTCGATGCCGAGCGCCTCGGGGCCGACGTCGAAGCCCATACCGTCAACGGCAAAATTGTTCTGAGCACCGCGGGCTCGGCGCTGGCCGAAACCGTGAATGGGTCCATTACCGCCGTGCTCGGCACAAGCTCCTGGAATGGGACGCGCGATTTCCGCACCGTCAACGGCAGCATCGACGTGCAGTTGCCCCCTGATATCAGCGCCGACCTGGAGGCATCCACCGTCAACGGCAGAATCGAGTCCGACCTCCCCATCACGGTGCACGGCCGCTTTCTGAGCCGCCGCCTTCACGGCACGATCGGAAACGGCGGGCGCGAACTGAAGGTCGGCACCGTCAACGGCAGCATCACGTTGCGGCGGGCAGGCGGCGCCGTTTGAAACAGGACCTGCGATTTGCGTTGCGAATGCTGGCGAAGAGCCCGGCCTTCACATCCGTCGCGGTCATCGCCTTGGCCCTCGGCATCGGAGCGAATACGGCGATATTCAGCGTCGTGAACGCCGTCCTGCTGCGGCCCCTCGCTTATGCGCAGCCGCAACGCCTGGTCACGATTTGGCAGCGCCTGGGAACATCGCAGGGTCTCAACCGCGTTGGCGCCTCCACTCCCGATTACATCGACTATCGCGACCAGTGCCGCACAATGCAATCGATCGCGGCCTTTCGCGGCGGCGATTTCAATATGACGGGCCGTGGCGCGCCGGAGCGCGTCAACGGATCGCGCGTCACGGCCAATCTGTTTCCATTGCTGGGCGTAAGTCCATTCCTAGGCCGCGCGTTTTCACCCGAGGAAGCGCGGCCCGGTCGCGATCGCGAGATCGTGTTGAGCTACGGCTGGTGGCAGCGCCGCTTCGGCGCGGACCGCAACGCTCTCGGCGCGACGATTGTGCTCGACCAGATTCCCTATACCGTGATCGGCGTGATGCCGAAGAGCTTCGACTTTCCACCCCAAGGCTTTGATCTGGCCCAGCCGGCCGAGTTCTGGACGCCGCTCGCATTCGGAGTTCAAGAGTTAACCGACCGCGGCGACAGCTTCGCAACCTACATGATTGGACGGCTGAAGCCCGGCGTCACGCTCGCCCAAGCCTCCGCCGACGTCCGTAGAGTGGCCCTGCGGATCACGGAAAGCTACCCGCCCGATTTCCGCGTGCGGTTGCGCACGACCGCATTCGTCGAGGACTTCGAGGAGCAGCTTACCGGCCGCGTTCGCCTTTCCTTGCTGGTCATTCTGAGCGCGGTCGGCTTCGTTCTGCTCCTCGCTTGCGCCAATGTCGCCAGCCTGCTGCTCGCGAAAGCGGCGGCGCGCGAGCGGGAGATCGCGGTGCGCAGAGCGCTCGGGGCGAGCCGCGGCCGCATCGTGCGGCAACTTCTCACCGAAAGCATTCTGCTGGCCTCGATGAGCGGGGCCCTGGGCGTCGTGATCGGCGTTTGGATTACGGACCTGCTCATCCGCCTCAGCCCCGGCAATGTGCCGCGTCTTGGCGAAGCGCAGCTCGACTGGCGCGTGCTGGCTTTTACCCTGGTGTTGTCGTTCGCGACCGGCATCGTATTCGGCATTGCGCCCGCCTGGCAGGCGTCTAAATATCGGCGTGCGAGGCAGCGAGGCCCGTTGTGGAAAGGGTTGGTCGTGTGCGAAGTGGCGCTGACGTTGACGCTACTCTCGGGCGCCGGACTGCTGTTGCGCAGCTTCGTGAACCTGCGCGGCTCACCCGTCGGTTTCAATCCCGATCGCGTCTTGACGGCGGGCATCACCATTCCCCAATCCCGCTATCCCAAGGAGGCGCAGATTAAGGCTTTCTATGGCGAGCTGATCCGCCGCGTCCAGGCGCTCGGCGGCGTTCAATCCGCCGCGCTCGCGACCGCGCTGCCCTTCGCCGGAAACTGGGATATCGCCATCTCGATCGAGGGCGAGCACAATACTCTCGCGTTCAAGACCGCCGATTTTCACGGCATAACTCCGCGCTACTTCTCAACCCTGGGAATCGAACTGAAGCGAGGGCGTCTGTTCACGGCCGACGATCGCGAGAATACGGCGCCGGTAGCGATCGTGAGCGAAGCCATGGCGCGCCAGTATTGGCCCCATCGCGATGTCCTTGGGAAACGGTTCAAGTGGGGGCCGGACAAATCCGACCGGCCGTGGCTGCAGATCGTGGGTGTCGCCGCGGATGTGAAGCAGTCGAATCTCGAGGAGACGGCTCGTCCGGCAGCCTATCTGCCATACTCGCAGATGCCCAAATTTTCAACCGAGCACAGCGGCCGCAATGTCTACCTCGCGCTGCGAACCGCGGGCGATCCCGTCGCACTCGCAGCCGACGTTCGCAAAATCGTAAACGGCCTGGACCCGGAGCTGCCGGTTTATGCCGTAAGCGATATGAACTCGCGCTTATCGACAAACCTCGCGCCGCGCCGCTTCAATATGATCCTGCTGGCGGGCTTCGCCGGCTTGGCGCTGCTGCTCGCGTCACTCGGCGTTTATGCCGTCATGTCGTACACCGTGCAGCAATTCACGCACGAGATCGGGATACGGATGGCGCTGGGCGCGAGCGCCACCAGCGCGGTTCAAATGATGCTGAGGCAGGGAATGTCGCTCGTGCTCGGCGGCATCGTCATCGGCGCTGCCGCCGCGCTAGTCCTTACGAGATTGATGAAGTCGCTGCTTTTTAAAGTTCAGCCCAACGACCCCGCGACATTCGCGGCCGTTTCCTTGCTGCTTGCCGCCGTGGCCTTCGTTGCCTCCTACGTCCCCGCCAGGCGGGCCGCTCGCGTGGATCCCATCGTCGCCTTGAGGTTCGAATGATTCAAGACATCCGGTTGGCCGTTCGAGCGCTGCTCAAGAATCCCGGGTTTGCACTCGCCGCCGTCCTCACGCTGGCGCTCGGCATTGGAGCGAATACGGCGATTTTCACGATCGTCAATGCCGTGCTGCTGCGCCCGCTTCCTCTGCCCCACCCTGAACGTCTGATGGCAATTCGAGAGGGGACGCGAGAGGTCCCCTACGGGTCCACTTCCGTTCCCGATCTCCGCGACTATCGGAAGCAAAGCACGGCATTCGAGCGGATCGAAGGCTACATGCCGACGAGCCTGAACATCGCCGGCCAGGATCGGCCGGAGCGCGTCGCGGGCGCGGCAGTCACGCCCGGGTATCTCGCCATGATGGGCGCGCGACCGCTAGCCGGCCGAACATTCGCCGAGGCCGAGGATCACGGCGTGATTGTGCTGCGCGAGGATATCTGGCGAGGTCGAAAAGAAATTCGCGTCAACGGCGAGCGCTACACCGTCGCCGGCGTGCTTCCGACGCGCTTCCGCTTCCCCTTTTCGGGCGTCCAAGCGTGGGTCCCGTTCAGGCCCGAAGGGGCGCAGTTAAGCCGCGGCAATCACCTCCTGCAGATTACGGGACGGCTGCGCCCGGGCGTTACCGTTGAGCAGGCGAGGGCGCAGATGCAATCCATCCTCGCGCGTCTCGCCGCGGAATATCCGAAAGACGATGCCGGCCGGCGCGTCACGCTGCGGCCATTGCACGAAGACATGGTCCGCCACGTACGAACGGAGCTGTTCATTCTGCTTGGAGCGGTCGGCTTTGTGTTCCTCATCGCATGCGCGAACGTGGCGAACCTGCTGCTGGCGCGCGCGGCCTCCCGGAGCAGGGATTTTGCGATCCGCCGCGCGCTGGGGGCCGGTCGGTGGCGTCTGCTGCGAGCATCCGCAATCGAGGCGCTGCTGCTCGCGATTGCCGGCGCATTGGGCGGAGTGCTGGTCGCATTCTGGGCCATCGACTGGCTGCTGTCTCTCCCGAACATGCCGCTGGTGGACGACATCGCGCCGGACGCGGCGGTGTTGGGTTACGGCGTCGCGTTATCGCTGGGATCGGCGCTGCTGCTTTCGATGGCGGCCGCGTTGCACTCCTGGCGCGGCGATGCGCCGAATACCCGATCCAGCGCGGCGCCGGCGACGGCCCGCATGAGGCGCGGCCTCGTCATAGCCGAGGTCGCGGCTTCAACGATACTCCTGGCCGGCGCCGCGCTGCTGATCGAAAGCTTTTGGGCCCTCTATCGCATCGACCCGGGTTTTCAACCACAGCGCGTTTTGACCATGCGGCTTTCCCTACCCGCAGCCAAATACGACAGTAGCCGGCGCGCCGAGGATTTCTATAGGGCCGTTCTCGACAAAGTTTCGGGACTGCCCGGCGTGGAGAGCGCGGGTATAGTATCCGCTCTGCCGCTCGCTGAATCGGGCGCGAGCGGCGGGATCGAGATTGAGGGCCGTCCGGAGCCGCCCGGCCCCTCCGCTCTTATCGCCGAGCGCCGCGAGGCGAGCCCCGATTATTTTCGGGCATTGCGAATTCCGCTGTTAGCCGGACGCATGTTCTCTTCCGCCGATGAGGCCGGCAATCCGAAGGTCGCGGTCATAAACCAGGCGCTCGCGAAAGCGTATTTCGCGAACGAGAATCCGGTCGGTCATCGCATCCGCAATGGCACTCCGGAATGGGTGACCATCATCGGGGTTGTGGGCGACATAAAGGAATCGTGGCTGGGCGGCCGCGCCATGCCGATGGTGACGATTCCGTTCACGCAGAACGTTTATTTGCCGCGACTGCTGTCCATGGCACTTGTGGTTCGGGCCAGCGCGGAACCGCTGCCCCTCGCCGCCGCCGTGCGCAAACAGATCGCCTCCATCGATTCCGGCCAGCCCGTGTTTGCGATCGAAACGATGCAACAGGTGGTGCTCGATTCGATCGCCGGCGACCGCTCCGGGATGTTGATCATGGGGACGTTCGCGGCTCTTGCGGCTCTTCTGGCCGCGATCGGCATCTACGGCGTGATCTCGTATCTGGCGCGCCAGCGAAGACAGGAGATGGGCATTCGCATGGCCTTGGGAGCGGGCGCGAGCGACGTGTTCCGCATCGTCGTCTGGCAAGGTTTGAAAATGGCGGGCGTGGGAATCGCCATCGGCATGCTTGGCGCCCTGGCGTTGACCCGCACTATGGCCGGGCACATCTACGTCAGCCCCAGCGATCCCATCGCACTCGCCGCCACGCCTGTATTTTTGGCTTTGATCGCAGTGCTGGCGACGGTGGTCCCGGCGCTGCGGGCCGCGCGAACCGGCCCGAACGAGGCGTTGCGCTATGAGTAGCCCGCGACGGTCCTCCCTGGTTCCACTTGCACGCTTGGCGGCTGCTGCGCCGCACGCGGCCAAGCGCCTCGGTCCAGTTTCGCGCGGCGGCTTGGCGGCGAGCGCCGATGCAGCCGACCAAGGGTGGCACTGACGGGACTGCGCGTGCGCGGGCCGGATGCCTGGGTGGGGCGATGCCGTGGCGGAGCCGGGATGCCGGTCCAATTTCGCGCGGCGGCTCGGCGGCCCGTGCGGACGCAGCCGACCAGGGATGGCACAGGGCGGCGCGTGCGCGTGGCCGGCCGGATACGTGGGTGGGGCGATGCCGCAGCGGAGCCGGGATGCCGGTGCAGTTTCGCCCGGGATGGCACAGGACGGGCGTGCGTGGCCGGGCCGGATGCGTGGGTCGGGCGATGCCGCGGCGGCGCCGGGATGCCGGTGCAGTTTCGCGCGGCGGGTCGGCGGCCTGCTCCGCGTCATGCCGGCCGAGACGGTACGCTATGAGTGACCCGCGCGCATAATGAAAAATTCCCCTCGCGTCCTGATTGCAGACGACCAGCCGGACGTATTGGAGGCGCTGCGCTTGTTGCTGAAGGCCGAAGGGCTGCAGATCGAAGCGGCGTCGTCTCCGGCGGGTATTCTATCGTCCATTGAATCGCGCGATTTCGATGCCGTGATCATGGACCTGAACTACACGCGCGATACTACCTCCGGCGAAGAGGGGCTCGATCTGCTGACGCGCATTCAAGCGGCCGACAGCCTTTTGCCCGTGATCGTGATGACGGCTTGGGGATCGGTGGGTCTGGCGGTCGAAGCGATGCGCCGCGGGGCGCGCGATTTCATCCAGAAGCCGTGGGAGAACGAGCGTCTGGTCAGCATCGTCAAGACGCAGATCGAGCTGAGCAACGCGCTGCGGCGGGGGATTCGGCTGGAGGCGGAAAACAGTCTGCTGCGGGCGGAGGGCGCTCCCACGCTGATCGCGGAGGCCCCGGCGATGCAGCCGGTGCTGCAAATGATCGCGCGCGTGGGGCCTTCGGACGCCAACGTTTTGATCACCGGCGAGCCGGGCACGGGCAAGGAAGTGGTGGCGAAGACGCTGCACGCCATCTCGCCGCGGACGTCCAAACCGATGGTGACCGTGAACGCCGGCGGACTGGCTGAAGGCATCTTCGAGAGCGAGTTGTTTGGGCACGTGAAGGGGGCCTTCACCGATGCCAAGATGGACCGCGTGGGACGGTTTGAGCTGGCGGACACGGGGACGCTGTTTCTCGACGAGATCGCGAACGTCCCGATGAATCTGCAAGCGAAGATGCTGCGCGTGCTCGAGATCGGGGAGATGGAGCGCGTCGGGTCGTCCAAAACGCGCAAGGTCGATGTCCGCGTGATCTCGGCTACCAATGCGCGGCTGGACGAGGAGGTTGCGGCCGGCCGCTTCCGTCAAGACCTGCTGTTCCGGCTAAATACCATTGAGATCCACCTGCCGCCATTGCGCGACAGGCGCGAAGATATTCCGGTTCTGGCGAGGCACTTTCTCGGCATACACGCGCGGCGCTACCGTAAAAATATCACCGGATTCGATCACGCCGCGATGCAGGCTCTGACGGAGAACTCCTGGCAGGGCAACGTGCGCGAGCTGAATCATGTGGTGGAGCGCGCGGTCCTGATGACGCAGGACACGGTGGTGCGAAGCGGCGACTTGGCCTTGCGCGCGGGGCGCGACGCCAGCCCGCGGCTCGAAGACATGAGCATCGAAGAGGTGGAGGCGTTTCTCATCAAGAAAGCGCTGGCGCGCCATGGGGGCAACGTCAGCCACGCCGCGAGCGCGCTGGGATTGAGCCGCAGCGCGCTGTACCGGCGGCTGCAGCGCTACGGGCTGTGAAGATCGCTCACGAACAGAAAATCCTCCTGGTGGCGCTGGCGGCGGGGGCTCCGGCGGTGCTCGTCTGCATGGTCATGCTGTGGACGGGGGCTCACACGCCCACTCCGAAGACGCAATGGACGATTGCGATTCTCATCATCGCCTTTTGGTTGGGCTTCGGCTTCAGCGTGCGGGAGCGCGTGGCTTCGCCGCTGCGGACGCTTGCGAACCTGCTCGAGGCCATGCGCGAAGGGGATTATTCGATCCGCGCGCGCGGCGATAAAACCGACGATGCCATGAGCGAAGTCATGGTGCAGGTGAACGCCATGAGCGCGACACTGCGGGCGCAACGGCTGGGCGCACTGGAGGCGACCACGCTGCTGCGGAAAGTGATGGAGGAGATCGACGTTTCCATTTTTGCCTTTGACGCCGAGCACCGGCTGCGGCTGTTGAATCGCGCGGCCGAACGGCTGTTGGGCGAACCGGCGGAGCGGGTCTTAGGTAAGGAAGCGGCGGCGCTGGGACTCGACCGCTACCTTACGGGCGAGGCACAGCGCACCGTGCAGCACACCTTTAAGGGCGGAGGAGGCGGCCGTTGGGGCATCGGCCGAAGCTCGTTTCGCGAGGGCGGGCTGCCGCACCAGTTGCTGGTCGTCACCGATCTGACCCGGCCGCTGCGGGAGGAGGAATTGAAGGCCTGGCAGAGGATCGTGCGGGTGTTGGGACACGAGCTGAACAATTCGCTCGCGCCCATCAAGTCTATCGCCGGCAGTCTGGAGAATATTCTGTCGCGGCAGCCTCGCGCCGAGGATTGGGAAGACGATATGAGGCGCGGGCTGGCCGTGATCGCATCGCGCAGCGAAGCTTTGAGCCGTTTCATGAGCGCTTATGCGCGGCTTGCGAAGATGCCGCGGCCGACGCGCGCGCCGGTGCAGGTGGGGGACCTGCTGCGGCGCGTGGCGGGGCTGGAGCAACGCGTTCCCCCGCGGCTGGCGGCGGGGCCGGAGCTGACGATTCAGGCGGACAGCGATCAACTGGAGCAATTGCTGATCAATCTGATCCGCAACGCCGCCGATGCGTCGCTCGAGACGGGCGGCGGCGTGGATGTGGGATGGCGGCGGGAAAATTCGCACCTGCTGGTTTGGGTGCGCGATGAGGGACCGGGGCTCTCGAACACGGCGAACCTGTTTGTTCCATTTTTTACGACCAAGCCGGGCGGGTCGGGGATCGGGCTGGTGTTAAGCCGCCAGATCGCGGAAGCGCACGGGGGGACGCTGACGCTGCAGAATGCGCCCGATGGGCGCGGGTGCGAGGCGCGGTTGTCATTGCCGGTTTAGGCAAAACCGCCTGTCAGCTGCACATTGCGGGCACCGCTTATGGCTTGCAATCCTCTCGTGACGCCATGCCGAGCCTGGGCGAAGACGTCGTCCATGTGCGTGCCGGACTGTGTCGGGGCGTTACGCCGGCCTTGGCGCCTCTGGTCGCCTTACATCGTGTCTTCGGTGAAGAAGGAATCGAGGTTGCCTGGGCCGACGCCGATGCTCATGAAAGGACGCGCAATGATTCCGTCAGCTCCGCCGGATTGGGGACGGTCTTCGAGAACGCCTTCTCGGACCCGGCGAGTGTGAACGCCTCCAATGGGTTCGGCTGGCCGCCTACGCGCGCCACATCTGGCGCAGATTCGTTGCGACGGGCCATACTTACTCGCGTATTTCGCGATCTGCCTCAATGCGCGCGATGTCCTGAGCGTCCTCCTCCGGGGATTTGAATTCAATGGCGCCACGCGCCGGCACGAGGCCATCGGCCACCGTCCGGCAGCCATGAGCCTATGCTGTGGTGATCGAGGATGCAGCGCGCGCGGGGCTTCAGCTTCTTGCCTATCGTGTTCAGCAGATTCGCGAGACGCGGACGCCGCTCAGATGCGTATCGCACAGGTCCGCAAAAGACGTTTCGAGGGTTCGTGTTCTTGCGATTTATCGTTATCACCCTTGAATCATGGCGCTTGCTGGATACCGGATATATGCCGAGCCTTGCAGCCGGGGGACCCTTACGAGTGGAACAGCGCGACGATATCGCGGCTACCGCGTAGGACGCGCAGGATCAGCACATCTTCATGGTCGACCCGGTAGATGATCATGTATTCACCGACGGGAAAGCTGCGGAGGCCGAGTCGCAAGTCCCCGTCGCGTGCCCGCCCTATATTCGGATGAGCGGCGAGGAGGTAAAAGCGGTCGGTGATCGAATTGACCAGACGGTCAGCGATTTCCATGCTGCCGCTCTTTGTGGCGGCATAATGCCAAATATCGTCGAGATCGGAATCGGCCTGCGGTGTGCGGCGGGGCCCCATTCAGCGCGGCGTCTTCTGTTCAGCGGCGAGCCGCGCTCGTCCCCGCTGCTTAACACTCTCGGCAAGCTCACGCATCGATTCCCGCGTAATAATGCGCCCTTCCCCACGGGCAAGGGAAGCTTCCGCTTCATCCACTGCCGTAAGGATTTCGAGTCTGCGGCGCTCGCGTTCCTCCCACAATGAAAGGGCTTCCTTGACCGCATCTTCTTCGCGGTGAAGCCGTCCGCTCTCAATGGCTTGGCGGACAAACGCTTTCTGGTCGGGGGTGAGCTGCACTTCCATACGTTTTCAGCGTAGGGGTCGCCAGGGCGCCTGTCAAGCACGGTTCCGCCGCTGTCGCAGTCAGAAGCGCGGCACTCTCGTCGATGCCGTGACCCCAGACTGACGGCCGACCATGCACCAGGTGAAATCCGCCGTGCCGATATCCGGGCCGGCCTGGTCCCGGCCGCCGCAGCATGCAGCGCAGGTAGGCCACTTGCCGGTGCGCGTGCGTTCCGCTGGCGCAAAGCGGTAAATAGACGGGGCGAGATTCTCCGACTCGGCGACGGTCCGCTTGCCGCCTGACGGCGGCGGCAACGCGCCGGCTGTGGTACCTAATGAGTAACCGGGGCGATGGTTTCGGAAACTCAATTTGCGCAGTTCGAATCGATCGAGCTCGATTGCGGCGAGACGATCGCGCCGGTGGATGCCGCTTATGAGACCTATGGCGAGTTGAACGGCTCACGCAGCAACGCGATACTCGTGTTGCATGCGTTTTCGGGGGACGCTCATGCCGCGGGAGTGAGCAAGGAGACCGGCCAGACGGGCTGGTGGGACAACATGATCGGTCCCGGGAAGGCCTTCGATACCGACAAATATTTCGTGATTTCTTCGAATGTGCTGGGGGGCTGTAGAGGAACTACGGGGCCCGCATCGATTGACCCGGCGACGGGCTGTCCCTATGCAATGTCGCTGCCGCCGATCACGATCGGCGATATGGTGCGGCTGCAGAAGAAACTGATCGACCGCTTGGGAATCGAACGGCTTTTGAGCGTCTCCGGCGGATCGATGGGGGCCATGCAGGCGCTCGAATGGGCGGTGGCGTATCCCGATACGGTGGTCTCGGCGATTCCGATCGCGGGCACGTCGCGGCACAGCGCGCAGCAGATCGCGTTCAACGAAGTCGGAAGGCAGTCGATTATGGCCGACCCGGACTGGTGTGGCGGGAACTACTATGGGAAACGACCGCCGGCGCGGGGGTTGGCGGTGGCGCGGATGGTCGGGCACATCACGTACATGAGCGATCATTCGATGCGCGAGAAATTCGGAAGGAGGCGGCGCGACGAGCATCAGTTCGAGGTGGAGAGCTATCTGCGGTATCGCGGGACGCAGTTCGTGGACCGCTTCGACGCCAACTCGTATCTGTACATTACGAAGGCCATGGATTATTTCGACCTCGCCGAAGGTCATCCTTCGCTGGCGGCGGCGTTCGGGCACGTCAAGTCGCGTTTTCTGGTGATGAGTTTTACGTCGGACTGGCTGTATCCGAGCTATCAATCGCTGGACGTGGTGCGCGCGCTGCGGGGGCGCAATTGCGACGTGGCGTATTGTGAGCTGGCGTCCAATTATGGGCACGATGCGTTTCTGGTCACCGTGAAAGAGCAGACGGAACTGGTGCGCGGCTTTCTTTCGAGCACTATGAGGATGCGGACTTAATGGCGGCCACGGCGCAGACGGTTGCCGGACCGTTCGTTCACGAGCTTCTCGGCCGCAGCGATTACGCGATTATCAGCGCCATTGTGACGGCGGGGTCGAGGGTGCTGGATCTGGGCTGCGGAGATGGCGAGCTGCTGGAGTGGCTGGCGGAAAACAAGCAGGTGGATGCGCGCGGAGTTGAAATTTCAGGCGCCCGAGCGCAGCGGGCCATCGCGCGGGGCGTTTCGGTATATCAGGGCGACATCGAAGAGGCGCTGGCGGACCTGCCGGACGCGGCGTTCGACTACGTGATTCTGAGCCAGACGCTGCAGGAGACGCGGGCGCCGTTGAAGGTGCTGCGGGAGATGCTGCGGGTAGGGAAGAGCGGCATCGTGGCGTTCCCCAATTTCGGGCATTGGAGCGTGCGGCTGTCGCATCTGTGGTCGGGGCGGGCGCCGAAGACGCACCTTTTCCCGCACGACTGGTACGATTCGCCGAATATCCATTTTCTGACCGTGGACGATTTCGTGACGCTGGCGCAACGCGAGGGATGGACGATCGAGCGGCGCATTTTTTTGCAGGGGCAGAGGAAGGTGGCGCTGTTTCCGAATCTGCTGGCGGAGGTGGCGGTGTTTTTGATCCGGGGGTCGTGACCGGCGCAGGAATGCGGCGCGCGGGCGCCAGAGGGGAATTCAGTCCGGCATCGCTGAATAAAAACTAACGCAAGCGCCGGTTCAGAAACACTGGAATATCGCGGGAGCCTTGTGTCACGGCGACGATTTCGATGGGACCAGAACCGAACGGAATATGCGGTGATGTCTTCGCGCGTATGGCCCATGCCGGCGTTTGCGCGAGACGCGACTATGAAGGCGTAGAAAAGTTTAGCTATCCAGAGGTCGGCGGCATTGATGTCGTCGTCGGCATATGGCCCATACAGGCGTCCCGGAGAGCCTCGTAGGCGTAGAAAAGTTTAGCTATCCAGCGGTCGGCGGCATTAATGTCGTCGTCGGGATATGTTCCAGATCTCGTCCAGGTCTGAATCGGCGTCGACGCTTAGGACATAGTCGCTCACCCGGGTTTTCGGCGCGCATCGGACTTGCGCCGCAGCCGCGCCCGAGCCTCCGCCGGGTCAACGTGCTCGCCGCGATTGAGCAGGCCAGACGGCGTCCGAGTTCCAGGTTGAAGTTCGTAAGCTGCGCGGCTCGCGCTTGATCGTGTTCCTCAAGAAGGCGAAGCGCCTCTCTTACGACCTCGCTTGCCGAGTTGTAGCGGCCCGATTCTACTTTGGCGCTGACGAACTTCTCCAGTTCGGGAGTAAGGGAAACGTTCATCCCGATGGCTCGTTTAGGGCGTCCCAAAGCGGACAGGCGCGTCCCGGAAGCGCGACGCGGCGGACATTTGGCCGCTCGTGAAATGAATGGAATGCAGCGGCTTGCGGATTGCAATTGCGGGCGGGAGGGAGGATTGCGTCATGGCATCGATAGAGCGGGTTCACGAGTCCGCTTCCGTTTTGCCCGCGCCCGAAGAGATCCGGCGGCGGGCCGTCGATGGGTGGAAACTGGTGGCTTTGGTGTGGGAGCGGGAAATCGGGCCGGCGGGACAGCCGCGCCTGATGGAGGAAATTCCTTACGGGCTGCAGATCTCCGCGGATTGCCACCACTTGATCGAGAATCCGGCGGAAAAGCAGATTTTGATGCTGGCCATGGACATGATCGTCCAGGACCGCAAGATCTCGGAGGTGGCGGAGACGCTGAATGCGCGTGGGATGCGCACGCGCAAGGGGGAGCGGTGGTCCGCGCCGGCGGTGTTCAATCTGTTGCCGCGCCTGGTGGATGCCGGGGCCAAGATGTTTATCAGCGAGGAATGGATCACGCGGCACTCGGCCAGCGCGGGTTGAAATGCTTTTACGTCCGGCGCGGCGCCCGCGGTCGTGAGAGGCGGCGAGGCGCTTCCGGCCGATTTTCCGTTTGCCGCGATCAGG
Organism: Bryobacterales bacterium; assembly: GCA_963838885.1. GTDB lineage: Bacteria > Acidobacteriota > Terriglobia > Bryobacterales > Bryobacteraceae > JAICMB01. The sequence goes on from CAWITB010000055.1 coordinate 141,199, forward strand.
CTTGGAATTTGAAAACGGCTTCAGAGATGGGGACGCCGCGGACGTCGATCTTCTTGACATCGGCGCTGCCCACGCCGAGCGCTTCGGCGAGCTTCAGAGTGTTGTCGCACATGGTGAAGGGCGCGGCCCCGCGATCGCCGCGCGGATCGTAACCCATGACCGCGGTAGCGACCGCGTCGGTGTTGACGGGGTTCAGTCCGGCGACGATGACGCCGGGCTTTACCTGGCGGATGCCGCGAATCCAGGGGCCTTCGCCGCCTGCCACGGTCTCGATACCGTCAATGAGCGCGATGTCGATGGGACGCGCCGCCGCCAGATCGGCGACAATGCGCGGCATGCGATATCCGGGATCGCGGCTGGAAGTGGGATTCAACTCCTGGGGCGAGCATTTGGCGGGTTCGCGCTTGCCTTGGTGGCACACGCGGACGCGTCCGCTGGTGGGGTTCTCGTTGGGCTCGTCGGCGCCCGCGTCGTCGCCGTAAATCGACGCCGGGGTGATGCCGAAGCAGTTCTTCATCGACAGTGTCACGCCGCATGTGGCGTGATTCTTGAGCTTCGCCATGGACATGAAAACGTCCGTGTCTTGATAGGAGTGATTGAGATCGTAGGCGGGAAAAATATGACCGCCCTGGGGGACCTGGAGGCGGGCGTAGCGTTTGCCGCGGCCCAGCGCATTGGTGTTCTCGAACTCGACGTTCTTGGCGGCGGCGAACAGGAGCCGAAGATTCCAGCCGGAATCGAGCAGGTAATCTTCGAGCGGGCCGCTGGTTGCCCAGGCGCTCTCGACGAAGCGCACGCGGCGCGCGCCGTTGCGCTCCAGAACATAAGCCATTGCGGCGGCCATCTTGGGGTGCGTGTAGTGCGTGAGACCGAGCGGCTTGCCCTGAAATTTCAAGGCCGGGCTGCCGGTGAGATTGACCTTGATGGTAACGGTCTTGCCTTTTACGACGCGGGCGAGGCCTCCAAGCTGGTCGAACATGGTGGACAGAACGCCCGCAAGATCCCCATCGTAGGAATCGCAGCGGGCGATTGAAACGGGAGCGAGCGGGCTCCGTTCGGCGCGGGCCAAATCCGCCGCGAGCGGGGCCGCGGCCAAAGTTTTCATCAAATCACGCCGGGTCATCATGCAAGCGTCTCCACTTGTCTATCTTATCGCGGGTAGTGTCTGAAAAATTGGCTGCGCCACCGTTGCGGCAGTACGATGAAATTGGATGATATCGCGGCGCTCCGTGCTCGGCGGGCTGGCCTATACGGCCCTCGGCCACTCCCAAACGCGAAAACCGAATTTTCTCTTCATCCTTGCCGACGACCATGCCGGTTACGTTTTGGGCGCCGATGGCAATCGCCTGTCGCGCACGCCGAACCTCGATCGTCTGTCGGGCGAGAGCGTCCGTTTCGCGCGACATTATTGCAATTCACCCGTATGCACGCCTTCGCGCCAGAGCTTCTTCACGGGACAGATGCCGCACATGGCCGGCGTTACGCGCCTCCCGACGCCGTTAGCGGACGATAAGCCAACACTAGCGAAGCAATTCCAGAAAGCCGGCTACACGACCGCGGTCTTCGGGAAAATGCATTTCATCAAACCCGGAGTTCCAGGCATGCACGGGCTCGACATCGTTCATACCGAGGATGTGCTGACGCGCGAATGGCGCGAGCAAGTGAAACCGCGTCCGATCCCCGCCTCGATCCCCACGAAACCGCTGCCCTGGAGACCCCTGAAGGACCCGGCCAGAATTTGGCTCAACGCCGACAAGCTCCCGTATCCCTGTTACGACCCCGATATGCGAGCGTCGTTCCAGCTTGGCGAGGTCGATCGTTTCCTCGAGAAATACAAAGATAAGCCGTTCGCATTATGGGTCAGCTTTCTGGAACCGCATTCGCCGTTCGATTTCCCGGTTGAGTATGCGGCAAAGTATTCGGCATCTCAATTTCGCGTTCTGGAGGTTGGACCCGAAGACGCCTGGCAGATTCCACTCATTTTTCGCGATCTCAGCCCGGCGGACAAGCAAGGCATCGCGGCGGCGTATTACACCTGCGTCGAGTTTCTCGACCGCAATATTGGACGCGTGCTCCGCAAGCTCGCTCAACTGAACCTCGATAACAACACGTTTGTGGTCTACATGGCCGACCACGGCTACGATCTCGGCCAACACGGCCGTTTTGAGAAACACTGCGGTTACGACCCGGCGTTGCGGGTCCCTCTGTTAATGCGGTATCCGGGGCGCATTCGCCCGGGAGTGATCCACGACATGACGGAACACATCGACGTGCCCGCGACGATCACCGACATGATGGAACTGGAACGGTTGCCGATCCAGCACGGCCGCAGCTTGCGTCCCTATTTGGAGCGCCGGCCCATCAACCCGCGAGATCACATTTTCAGCGAATACCTCGAGAACGAAGAAGCCTATATCCGCACGGACGGCTGGAAGTTCATCTACTGCACAGGCAAGCGCGCGCGCAAGGACGGCTACATCACGGACAATCCTACGCCGGGCCGTTACAGGATTCTGTTCGATCTCAAATCGGATCCCGGGAGAGTTTCGCGATGTGGCGAAGCAGCATCCTGAAGAAGTGGACCGATTGACCGGTTTAATGCTGGAGCGCTTTCGCCAGACGCATCCCGACGCGAGCCACGAGCCACGCGAGTTGAGCCGCGAAGAAATCCTCGACTGGTACTTGCGGCCTCGCGACGCTTGAGAAGCGTCCCGTCGCGTTATCATAGACCGCGGAATCGCTTCCGAGGCCGTTATGGAAAACATCCTGCGTAAGCTTCTTCAGAACCCCGCCGTTTTTATTTTCCTGATGTTCTCTTTCAGCGCCGTGGCCCAGACAACCGGCGCTATCGAAGGCGCTGTTACGGATCCAACTGGAGCATCCATTCCTGGCGCGACGGTGCGGCTGACGAGCGAGGATACCGGCGTTACGCGCACCACGACCACCAATGCTTCAGGCCAATACCTTTTCGACAATCTCACGATCGGCTCTTACGATATCGCTGTAAACCAACCCGGGTTCAAGGCGTTTTCGGTGACGAAGATCCGCGTGGACGCCAACGCGCGCGTCCGGACCGACATTCCTCTCGAAGTCGGCGCAGTGCAGGAAAATATCACCGTGGAAGCCGCTCCTTCCCCCGTGCAGACCTCCGAAGGGACGGTGTCGTCACTTATAACGACCGAGCAGATCAACACGGCGGTCCTGAATGGCCGCAACTATTCGAAGCTGGCCATGCTGATGCCCGGCGCCGTATACAATTCGGGCAGCGATGAGTTGTCGGGCGCGGGGCTCAATGCGCCCGCTTCGCCCGTTTCGATCAACGGTCTGAATAATAAGACGTCGGGTTGGTTCGTAGACGGCGCCTATGACATGAACGTCGGCAATGGAGACGCCAACCAGCACGTGCCGGCGCTCGACACTATTCAGGAGATTCAGGTACAGACCTCAAACTACAGCGCTCGATACGGTACGGCGGGCGGCGCGGTTATCAATGCGGTGACGAAGAGTGGAACCGCGGCTTTTCATGGCAATGCCTATGAGTATTTTCGAAACGACAAGATGGACGCGCGCAATTTCTTCAGTCCGACGGTCGTTCCACTGAAGCAGAACGAATTCGGGTTCAGCATCGGCGGCCCGGTGATTCTGCCGCATTACAACTATAAGCGGCAGAGGACGTTCTTTTTCTGGAACGAGAATTGGCGCTACCGGCGCAACGCCACCACGCTGTTGAGCGCCACGCCCACCGACGCCATCCGCTCGGGAGACCTGAGCTCCGAGGCGGCGCGACTCAAGAAGCCGATCCTCGATCCGATCACCGGCCAGCCGTTCCCGAACAACATCATTCCGTCGTCGCGCATCGATCCGAACGCGGCGATTCTGCTGAAGAATTATTTCCCCGAGCCGAATAATCCAGGCGGGGGGTTCAACAACTATATCAATCTTGGAGTAGGCCAGACGGATCCGCGCACCGATACGGTCCGCATCGACCACAACATCACGGATAGACTACGGGCCTTCTTCACGATGGCTCATGACAACATCAATGTTCTTTACCCCAACGTGAACCTTTTGAGCGTTTCGCCCTTCCCCACGTTGATCGAGCAGGAGCACGACACCGGACTGACCGGCGAGGCGGGGCTGACTTGGATCTTGTCCCCGACGAGCACAAACGAAGTACAGTACTCGCTCAAGAAATTCCACGTAAACCTGCTGCTTCAGAACGGGCTAAACGGCGCCACTCCAACGCGGCCGGCGGGCATGACCATTCAGGACTTCTACCCGGGGGCGAACTCGCTCAATCTGATTCCCAACGTGGCCATTTCTCAAGGTTGGGGCGGCATCGGAACGTCCGTGCTGCCTTTAAGCCCGGCGACGGACGATTCTCAAATCGTTAGCGATAACTTCAGCCACGTTGCGGGGAAACATACGCTACAGGCCGGTGGGTTGCTTTTGCATTACTCGAAAACCCAGGCCGTCAACAATCAAACACAGGGATCGTTCAGCTTCACGGGAGTGTTTACTAATAGCCCTATTGCCGATTTTCTCCTCGGCGATGCGCAAACCTACACAGAGAGTAATGCCCGCTTTATTCGCGACTATTCGTTCAATCAGACAGAGTGGTATCTGCAGGACGATTGGCGCACGACGAAGCGCTTGACTCTGAATCTCGGTTTGCGCGTTTACGTCATTCCCATGACTGTGGTCGGGGGCAATCAGATGAGCTCATTCCTGCCTTCGGCGTATGATCCCTCGAAGGCGCCTCAAATTACTTCTGCCGGCATTCTTGTACCGACGCCAAACTACAGCCCACTGAACGGCATCGTCATCGCGGGCCAGAATGGCGTTCCGAGCGGGTTTGCGAATACGTTCGTGGGATGGGCGCCGCGCTTTGGCTTCGCATTCGATCCCACTGGCTCGGGTAAGACGGCCATCCGCGGAGGCTACGGCATCTCGTACTTGAACAGCGGAACGGATCAGAGCGCGCTGGTGTTGAATCCTCCTTACAACGTGAATGTGAGCCTTCAAAACGTCTCGCTCACCGACCCGAGCAACGGTGTTCCGGCCTCGCCGCGTCCGGTGGCCCTGAATGCCTTCAATCCAAATTTTAAGCGGCCGCAGATCCAATCGTGGAGCCTGACGGCGCAGCATGAATTTCCCGGGCAGTTATTGGGAATGATCGGATATGTTGGCACGCGGGGCACAAACTTCGAGGTTTGGATCGACCGCAATGCTCCCGATTTCGCCGGCCGTCCCGCGGGCCTCGATTTCGATCCACGGCTGAACAGCAACACGGTTAACATCAACACCATTCGTCCATTTCTGGGATACGCCAGCATCACGCAGTTCAATTCCGGATTGGAGTCCATCTATAACTCCTTCCAGTCGATGATGCAGCGCCGGTTTGCGCATGGTTTCGCGGTACAGGCCGTGTACACGTTCGGAAAGGCGCTCGGCGAAACGCAAACGCAGCGGAACATGGTCGTGCAAGATCCACTAAACTGGCGGGGCAATTACGGGCCTGTGGACTTCGACCGGACTCACGTCTTCACAGCGAACTATATCTGGGAGATCCCTTTTCTACGCGGCAGCCGCAGTCTTGCGGGGGAAGTGTTCGGCAATTGGGAGCTCGCCGGGTTTTTCAGCGCGCAGAGTGGATTGGCCATGAGTCCGGGACTGTCGATCGGCACGGCGGGCCAGGCGACGCGGCCTAACGCCACCGGTCAATCGGTGAGCGGACCGCGGACCATACAGCAGTGGTTCAACACCGCGGCCTTCGCGGCCCCGGCGCCGGGCTTGTATGGAAACGCGGGCGTAGGCGTAATTCGCGGCCCCGGGTTCTGGGATTGGGACACCTCCTTATCGCGGCTTTTCCCAATTCGCGAGAGTATGCGGCTGCGCCTCTCCGGAGAGTTTTTTAACATCTTGAACCACACCAATTTTTTGGGCGTAGGCACAAGCCTGGGCAGCGGAACCTATGGACAAATCACGAGCGCGCGCGATCCTCGGCGCGTTCAGCTTAGCCTGCGTCTGGACTTCTAGCGTTCTCGCCGCCGCGCCCGCCGGCGCGTTATACGAAAGCTTCAAGAACCCGCCCGCGAAGTATTCTTTGATGCCGTATTGGTATTGGAACGGCCGCATTAACGCGGCCGATACGCGCCGCGAGATCGAAGCGATGCTTGCTCAAGGCGTTCATCAGGCGATCGCGTTTCCCTGGGACGGCATGGAGCAGCGGTATCTGTCGGAGGATTTCTGGCGGCAGATGGGAGCGGCGCTCGACATTGCCAAGCAACTCCATTTCACTCTGAACTTCGCGGACGAGTACGACTGGCCGAGTGGACATGCCTGGACTCAGCCGTACGACGACCCCGAGCTGAGTAAGGTACTCCGCGATCACCCGGAGTACCGCATGCGGCGCCTGGAGTATAAAGAGTTCCACGTTGAGAATGGCGGCGCTTGGAGAAACGCCGGCGCTATCGAATTCGCCATCGCGGCTCGTGAAAGCGAGAATGGCGCTTTGCTCGCCGATACTCTTCGCCTGCTGCCCGAGGGGGAGTGGCGCGCGCCCGAGGGCCGCTGGCTCATTACGACGTATAAACTCGTTCCAGCGGTCGCCGCCCACAACACGCGAGTCGATCTTCTTAATCGAGACGCGGTCCGCAGCTACATCGATCTTGTCTACGGAGAGTACGCGCTCCGTTTCCCGCAACACCTGGGCACGACCATGCAGTTGACCGTCGCCGACCACGAAGGCTCGTACGGCGATGCCATCGCATACACCCCGGCGCTGTTCCAGGATCATCCGGAGCTGAGGCAAGAGCTGCCGCTGCTTGTTCACGATTCCACAGATCCGGAGCGGGCCAAGCGGGTCCGCTCGGAGTACCTCTCGGCCATTTCGCATCTATACGTCGATTCATTTTCAAAGCAGGTCGCCGAATGGTGCGCGGCGCATGGCCTGAAGCACGGGACTTCGATTTATGAAGAGCAGCTCTACATTCAGGTTTCGCAGGCAGGTAACATGTTCGATCACTGGCGCGCGGGAAGTCTGGTCGAGATTGACGCGCTGCTCGAACGCGCGCGCATGCCGATCGACTTCAAAGAGGCCGTATCGGTCGCGCACTTCGACCGCAAGCCTCTGCTGGTGGAAAACCAGGGTCTGCAGGGGCACGCGACGTATTTCAGCCTGGAGAAAGCCCGGCTTGGATCGAACATGGCGCTGCTGTGGGGCGCGAATTATCTTGTGCCCTATTTCGACTACGACCAGCGCAAAGTCGCCTGGCCGCCGCAATGGTTTTTGAGCCAACCCTTCTGGCCGTTCTTTCACCTTTATGCGGATTACGTGCGGCGCGTGCAGTTCATGAACGCGCAGGGCCGGCATGTCGCGCCGATTCTGATCTACTACCCTCTCGAGACCGCGTATGCGAATTCAGCGGCGTTGTTTCTCAATACGCAGCATCGCGACCTGTTTTGGAACAACGCCATGGACCAGACGCAGAATTATTATTCGGCGCTGCAGCTGGAGCTGGCGCGCCAAGGGTGGGATTATCACATCGCCGACGCTTATTACTTGCAGCGCGCAACGATCGAAAACGGTTCGCTTAGGATCGGCGATGAAACATTTAAGGCGATCCTTGTGCCGCCGATGACCGATATCGATCCACGCTCGGAAGCGAAGCTGCGCCACTTCGAGCGGGCGGGAGGGCTAGTGTTACGCGTGCCGTTCCGCGAACATAAGCCCTTCATGGACCGGCTCGATTACACCGTGCAGGTTCAAGTTCCTCCCGAGATCCGCGACGATCTGAAACCCATTCTCGCCAAATTGCCGCCCCCTGTCTGTCCGTTTCACGCGGATCATATTTACTGCTCGGAGCGAACGGACGGCCGGACGAAATGGTTCTGGGTTGTGAACGATAGCGGGGAGCCGCGAACTTTGCCGGCCGCGGGCGCCTCATACGAGAAGTGGAATGCGGAGACGGGCGCGCGAACGCCGCTGGGCGATGAACTGGATTTCGGACCGTGGGACGCCTTTTTCGTCGTGACGCCGCGGACGGCGACGTCCGTTGCCAGCGCGCCCTCGCGGGTCTCGCGAACAATCGAACTCGCCAATTCGGGTTGGCGCTTCACGCCCGAAGCACCGGAGATCAAAGTGCCCTATGCGCGAGATAAATCCGGCAAAGAGGTATGGCTTGCGCCGGAGCGCGCAGGCATCCGAAATTGGTGGATCAGCGGGCCGTTTCCCTACGACGATCATCGTGGATTTTTCAGGGCCTACGCGCCTGAAACGCAGCCATTCGATCCCAAGGGTTGGAATAGTATCGACTCGGCTGATTACATCATCGAGTTGCCGCGCCAACGCGCGATTTATTATGCCTACACGACCATTGATTCTCCAAACGATCGCGACACGGAGATCGTCACGGCGTTTGCCGATAGCGCAAAGATCTGGCTCAATGGCGCGCAGGCGTTAAACATTCATCGGCATCCGAAATGGTCGCTGTTGCGGGATCCCTGGGCGCAACGCGTTCGCGTCCACCTCCGCAAAGGGCCCAACAGCGTTCTGGTGAAGATCGGTCCGAGTCTGATGGTGAGGACGGCGTTCAGCTTACGATTCGGCACGCCTTCGCACGAACGCTGCGATTTGTCGATCTCTGCGCCGCCCGGCGCCATTTCCGCCGCGCCGCAATGCTTTGATGAATTCCAGCCCGTGGCGTTCAAGACCGGGACGGCACAGCAGTTCTCGTTGCAATCGTGGACCGGCTCCACTCTGGCGCATTACTCCGGCACGGCGCTCTACGAACGCGATTTCGAACTCTCCGGCGATGTTTCGGCGAAAAAAATTACGCTCGATCTCGGCGCGGTCGGCGTTGCCGCGGAAGTGTGGGTGAATGGTTCGAGCGTGGGCGCGCGCGCCTGGCGCCCTTTCACATTCGACATCACCCGCCAAACGCATACGGGACGCAACACGCTGAAGGTCCGGGTGGCCAATTCCGATGCAGGCTGGCAGGCGCAGGGCGATACCATCTACCCGCGCGGAAGCTGGGGTCTGCACTACGAAACGGAGCTCGATCGCGTTCCTACGATCCGGCCGAACGGTCTCGAAGGTCCCGTCCGTATAATGCTGCGGGAATGACGGGAAGCTCAACCGTCCCGCGCTGTAGCGTGATTCGTGCGCGATTTGGATTGGGCTCGAGTTTTGGGAAACTACTACTCGTCACATCGACGCGAATGCGATGGCCACGCTCAAAGACGTTGCTGGTCGTGCCCAGACCGATTACGACCTCTTGCGGAGCTTTGCCATGCATGCGTACGCGCTGCGCGCCATCGAGGATCGGCGCGGCGTAGCCGTCCGGGCGAACGTCAATCAGCTTCACGACGAGATCGGCCGAGGGGGCGTCGGAGGAAACCCACAGTTCCGCTCTCACCGTGCCAGTTACGTTCATCGCCGTTTTGAGCGGCGCGCCCAACGTGGTCAGAATATCCGGCCTGGCGACGTTTTGGTTTTGTATGCATTCGCCGTCGTAACGGCCTCCCAAGGTGTGAACCGGATTTGCGGGATCGTAGGAATAGGAGCCGCCCCGAAGTTCAAACCGCTCTACGTCACTATGATCGGGCGGCCATGCTTCGGCCGTTTGCCAACCGCGGCCCATTAGAAAATAACGCACCGGCTTGGTCCCAATCCGCGCGTACGGTTGCGCCTTCATCCAGTGATCGAACCAATCGAGTTGAAGCGGGTTCTCGTCGAGTTCGGCTTCCGCGCCGAAAGATTCGTCGCCGCACTGGGACTTGCCGTAGCCGTGCGGCCAGGGACCCATCAGGAGCCGCTTCTCCGTCTTCTGGATTTTTCTCAACGCGGTGAAATTCTCTAGCGTGGCTTCCGCAAAACTGTCGTACCAGCCGCTCACGAAGAAAATGGGAATGTCGGGTATGCGGTTATAATAATCGCTCGTGTCGAACCCTGTTTGCTTCCAATAGGCATCGTAGTCCGGATGCGCATAGAAATCTCGATACGCTTTCAACTGCACGGGAAATCCCTTGAATGCCTCGGCGCGCTTTTCGCGCGTTTGGCTGAGCCATGCGTCCGGATGCTTCACCATTTCATTGAGCCGATCGCGCGTTGGCACGTCTGCGTGCGGGTCTGTGGCCGCCGAAAGCAGGAGCCAGACAGGCCAGCCGAGCCCGGGAATACCGCCGCGATAACCGGCATCGTAGTAATAATTCGCGCCTCCCACCGCTGCATACATCGCGACCAGATGTGGAGGACTCTCGATCGCGGCGGCATACTGATCCATCGCCAGATACGAAGCTCCGGTTGTTCCGATCTTGCCGTTCGACCAGGGTTGCGCCGCCGCCCACTCGATGGTGTCATATCCATCTTTTCCCTCGTGGATCAGCGGGTATGGCTCACCTTCCGACTGGTATCGTCCACGCGTGTCCTGCGCCACGAACACGTAGCCGTGCGCCGCGAAGTACTGCCCGCGACGCTTCTCGCCATTCTTGTTGTAAGGACTGCGGGTCACCAGGACCGGGAACCTGCCTTCGAGCGGCGCGTCATCTTTTGCGGGCAGGTAGACGTCGGTCGCCAGTTTCACGCCATCGCGCATCGCGACCTTCTCCGTACGCATCGTGAAATCCTGGCCTTTCAAACAGACCAGAGATAATCCGGCAACGGCGAACACGCTCAATCGACGCATAGGCTTGAAACAACTTCCTCCTTGATTGAAACACCGAGTCCCGGCGCGCCGCCGATCGTCAAGCGACCCTCCCGAGCCGATGGCAATCCTTCGAAAATCTTCCAGAACAGCTCGTTTCCGGTATCGGGCTCGACGTCGGGGAAGTACTCGACCATAGGACAAACGTGCGGGGAGCGGCTGAAAATCACGTGCAGGTTGTGCGCTTCGTTCGAATGCGGCACAACGGGTAAACCGGCGGCTTCCGCGAGCGCGCAGATCTTGATGACCTCGGTGATTCCTCCGGCTCTGTTCGCGTCCGGCTGCAGAATGTCGATCGCGCGCCGGTCGATGAGGCGCTTAAATTCCCACTTGCCAGAGGAGTGTTCGCCGCAGCTCCATCTTTGCCATGGACAGCGCCGCTTAAGCTCCTCATAGCCGTCGAGATCGTGCGGCATGAGCGGCTCTTCGATCCAGGAAAGGTTGAACTCGCGCAAGAGCTTCGCCATCTCGACCGCATAACCGAAATCCCAGCCCATGTAGGCGTCGGCGGCAAGTTCGACGTCCGGCCCCACGGCATCGCGCACGGCTCGCACCAGATCGGCGTTGCGCCGCATTCCCGCCGGACCGTCCTTCGGCCCAAAGCCAAAGCGCTGCTTCATGCGCGTGAATCCCGCGCGTTTCCATTCGCGAGCTTCATCGGCAAGCTGGTCGAGATCCTCGAGCGCGTACAGCCTGCTCACATAGCACGGCGCCGATGTCTGCGTGCGCCCGCCAATCAGATCATAAATGGGTTTCCCTTCCGCTTTCCCATGCAGGTCCCAGCATGCGATATCGAGGGCCGAGATGGCGCACATCGCGGATCCCGACTGGCCGAATCGAATCGTAGTGCGAAACATGCGCTGCCAGAGATGCTCGTGCCGCCGTGGATCTTCGCCGATCAGAAGGTCCGCGTAATACTGCTCGATGAGGCCCTTCGCCCCGCCGTGAAAAGCGCCCGCCGTCCCTATTCCGGTGGCGCCGTTCGACGCCTCGACCTCGACCAGCGTACACGCCGATCCCCCGAACCAGCCGCCCGGTTTCGTCTCAAAGTCTTCGAAAATAGAGGCATTCGTAACGAGGTTGCGCTTCAACGTTGTGGGAGTGCGCGAAAAGCCGATATTGCTGGCGCGTATGCGTTCGATTCGCATTCAGCGCCACCACAACGCGCCAATGACGGACCCGCCGTCATGCACCAGCTCCGTACCGGTGATGTAGGCGGCCTCGTCCGAGGCCAGAAATGCGGCGGCGGCCGCTATCTCTTCCACTGTCGACATGCGGTGCGCCGGTATGTTGTCCTCCAAAGCTTTCATCACGGACGGATCGCGCAGCAGTTCACGGTTGATGTCCGTAACCGCGCCTTGAGGACAGAGCAGGTTTGAAGTGATGCCATGATTTACCAACTCCAGCGCTGCCAGACGGCTCATCATCATCAGCCCGGCCTTCGCGACGCAGTATGCCGCCTGCTGGGCGGTCGGCAGAAGCGATGCGGTCGAGCCAACATGAATCATACGGCCGCCGCGCTTCTGTTCCACCATGAGGCGTCCCACGATTTGCGTAACGTGAAACGCGCCAGTGAGGTCGACGGCCAACATGCGGTCCCAATCCTCCAGCCGGCATTCCAGAAGAGAGCCGAAAACGATCATCCCCGCGTTGTTGACCAGGATGTCGATGGCGCCGCGCCGCGCTTTCACATCTTCAACGGCGCGTTGCACTTCGCTGCGATTTGAGACATCGGTCTCAATCGCGATCGCCTGACCTCCTGACGCCTCGATCTCGCGGACGGTATGCTGCGCGGCAGCGAGATCGCGATCGGCGATCGCAACGGCAGCGCCCTCCTCCGCAAAGCGAAGCGCAATCGCTTTGCCGATGCCGCGCGCGCCTCCGGTGATAAAAGCCGTTTTGCCGCCGAGGCGATCGCGAACAGGAGTGATATGAGGGCGAAAACGCTCGGTATTCGAAACAAAGCCGCTCATAGATGTTCTGGGTTCGCGATCAAACGGGTCCCGCTCAATAGCCTGTATTGTACTGAGCGCCACTGGCGTGCGCCGCAAGTACGGGCTCTCCAGAACCTCGTCACCTTGACGGCTTGACTCGCGCGCGCCACCGGAACATTTCAAACGTTGCGCATCAAGATAATGTAGAGCGCGCCGGAAACGCCAAAACCCACGAACCAGGCGTAATCGTAGAGCCAGCGCAAACCCGGAACAACGAGGCCGATCAACGCCACCGATACGCCGCACGCCAGACTGATCAGCGCGCGCGGATTGACGCCGTTGCGATATTCATAGGCGCCGCCGCGCCGGTAGAGATCGTCGACCTCCAGGGATTTTCGGCGCACGATGAAGTAGTCCGCGATCATCGTACCGGCGATCGGTCCTAGTAACGCGGAGTACCCGATCAGCCATCCGAAGATGTATGCCCCGTAGTCGCCCAGAAGCTTCCACGGCATCATCGCGATTCCAACAACGCCCGTGATCATCCCACCGGCGCGGAACGAAATTCTTCGGGGATTCAAATTGGAAAAATCGTTCGAGGGCGAAACCACGTTGGCCGCCAGATTGGTATTCAGAGTCGCCAGGGTTATCGCGATCAGAGCGACAAATGCGACCACGGGCTGATGGAAACGGCCGATCAACGCGACGGGATCCCATATCGCCTGGCCAAATAGAATCACGGACGCCGAGGTCACCGCGACGCCGATGAAAGCATACAGAGTCATGGCCGTTGGCAGTCCCAGCGCTTGCCCGATAACCTGCGCTTTCTGACTCTTCGCGAAGCGGGTGAAGTCCGGAATGTTCAGCGCCACGGTGGCCCAGAAACCCACCATCGCGGTCAAGGAAGGAATAAAGAAGCGGAAGAATTCGGCGCCGCTTTGGAATTTGCTTTTAGCGCTCAACACCGGACCGAGGCCGCCCGCCTTCGATGTAATCCACCACAGGAGCAGCAAGCCAACCGCGAGCATGAAAGGAGCGCCAATCCCTTCGAGAAAATGAATTGTCTCGATGCCGCGCCAGACGACAATCATGTTCAGGAGCCAGAAAGACAAGAAACAGATCCAGACGGAACCCGGCGAGGCGCCCGCCGCGGGCCAAAAAATCGCGAGCAGCGAATGAATCGCCTGGCCTCCGATCCAGGTCTGAATTCCGAACCAGCCGCACGCCACCAGCGCCCGCAAGATTGCCGGTAAATTCGCGCCACGCACTCCAAAGGAGGCGCGCACGAACACGGGAAAAGGAATGCCGTACTTCGCGCCGGCGTGCGCGTTGAGCAGCATCGGCACGAGTACGATCAAGTTGCCGAGCAAAATGGTGAGGATGGCCTGCCACCAGTTCATACCTCCCGCAATAAGGCCGGAAGCGAGCATATACGTGGGAATGCATACGCTCATCGCGACCCACAGCGAGGCATAGCTGTAGATCCCCCAGGTGCGGCGCCCGAGAGCGACTGGAGCCAGGTCCTTGTTGAACAAGGCCGGATCGAGCGGCCGTTTCAAGGTTCGGTCTCGCGCTTCGCCGCTCACCATAAAAAGGCAACCCCTGCATCATAGAATAGTTCCGTACCCCGCGAACGCGTCACCGCGTTCGGCAAATATGCCTTCCCTGAAGGGGAACACGCGTCCGGTGGCGCAGAGCCGACCGGTTTCAGTTCGTCCCTATTGCGGAGCAGTTGCGGGAGATCAGCCAAGCAGTTATTGTGCGGCCGCGATAAGCGCCGACTGATGACCATTGCGACTCGGGTATGCGCCGGTACAGCGCCGCGCGGATATGCCGTGGTAGGCGCGATGCGCGTGGCGATTTGGTCATCACGCATCGGCGCGTCTACCTGCGAAGCGAAGGACTCAACCGGTTGTCTTGACCGGACGCGGGCGGTTTACTTGTTCGTTTTCGGCGCCGGAGAAGAGGGAAGGCCCGGCCTGCCGGCCCACAGGCGCGCGGAGCTGTACCGCAATAGGCTTCCAAACCACATTCACCAACAGGTGTTTCAAAACCTTACTCCACACCGGACCTCTGTCGCCCTGACGGTTTACTTCCAGCATCACTCCGCCGACACTGCGTTTTGATCCGCCCCCGCCGCCATCCAGAGGGCGGCAGCATCATTCCAATCTTTTTTATCTTCCGATCTCCCCTGCTCCCAACCACTTACCCCAGTCCCCCGTCCGGCGCCGGCAAATCCGCCCGTACCCTCAAACCAGAGAACAGCATTCATGATCAAACTCATCCTGGCATACAAGAATTTTGCTGCCTGCAAGAACATTAGTCACATCGGCCTCGGCGTCTCCGCGCTCAACACCTGCAAGGTCCTGAGCCGCCTGGGCCTCGATGTCGAAATCTGGCCCATTCTGCAGGCGCGCGATCTTGCCGCCCGGCTGCAGCAGCGCCCCGCCTCGCACGTCGTCGTCTCGGCCCCTTGGATCCCCTCGACCGACATTCAGAAATTGCTCGCCGAATTCTCCTTCACGCGCTTCGCCGTGAACTGCCATTCCAATGTCGGCTTTCTGCAGGCCGATTCAAACGGCGTGAAGCTCGTCCGCGAAGGCATCGAAATCGAAATGGGTTCGAACCGCTTTCACATCGCGGGCAACAGTTCGAAATTCTGCAACTGGATCACGGCCGCTTACGGCGCCCCCTGCCTCTTTCTCCCCAATCTCTACTACCTGGAGGCGCCCCCGCATCCCACGCCCCTGTTCAGCGGCGGCACGCTGCGTATCGGAGCGTTCGGCGCAACGCGCCCGCTCAAGAATTTCATGAGCGCGGCCGGCGCCGCCCTCGCCATTGCGCGCACCCACAAAGCCAACCTTGAGCTATGGGTTTCCGCCGGACGCACCGAGGGCGGCGGAGATACCATTCTCCGCTCCGTCAACGCCCTGTTCCAGGGCGTGCCCGGCGCCACCGTCGTTCAAAACGGCTGGCAGGCCTGGCCCAAGTTCCGCCAGCTTGCGGCGCACATGCACCTCCTGCTACAACCCAGTTACACCGAATCCTTCAATATGGTGACCGCCGACGGCATCGCCGAAGGCGTCCCCTCGGTCGTGTCTGGCGCCATCGACTGGACGCCGCCACATTGGCAGGCCAAAGCCGACGACGTCCTGGACATCGCGCGCGTCGGCCGCGCCCTGCTCGCCGATCCACATGCCGCAGCCGAGGGCTATGCCGCTCTCGCCGCGCATAACCAGCGGGGCATCACTGCGTGGCTGAAATTTCTCGAATAGTCGAGCAATGATTCACCGCAGTGGTGGAGCGTGATGGTCCGTGATACGTGGCCTCCGCCGCCGAAGTCCCCGCGGCGAATTCGCTGCGCAATCTCCCTATTTTCGACCATCGGCGCGAGAACTCTCTGTGCTCCTTGCCTCCCGAAGCGGGGGAGGAGCTTGTAATCGCCGGATGAAGCGCGCTGCGCTGCTGCGCCATCTCTGCCGGCACGGCTGCGTTCTGCGTCGCGAGGGCAAGCACGCAGAGGCCGTCCCGCGCCACGGAGATCGCAAATTGCTCGCGAGCGATTCTGCCGAACTTGCCTGATCCTTCTCTCACCAGCCCGATTCCGGCGCCATTTTTTGCCCTTAAGGCCTTTTTCCGGCGCTTTGATGCGTCAAGCGTGAAGCTAGAAGAAGTTCGGCTGGTGACGCCCGGTCGTCGTGATGCGCGCTACGCGCTCCGGCGAGAGAAGTAACGCGGCAGTCAGACCGCACGCGGCTGCGAACGATAGCCATAATCCCGGTACGGCGCGATTACTGGTAGCGTGAATCAGATAAGTGCAAATCGCGGGAGTGAAACCGCCGAAAGCGCCCGTCGCACAACTGTACGCCAAGGCAAATCCGGTAGTCCGGATCTCCAACGGCATAATTTCCGTCAGGAATACGACCATCGCGCCGGAGTAGCTGCCGAACAGGAAAGAAAACCACAGCTCTACTTCGAGAAGACGCGAAAACGACGGCGCGCTTTCCAGCCAGGATAGCGCCGGGTATGCGGTAAGCAGCGTTACCACGGTGACTCCGAGGAGCAGCGGACGCCTGCCGATTTTATCCGATAGGGACCCCATGACCGGAAGCCAGAAAAAATTGGAAGCTCCAACGCACAGCGTGACCGTCATGCTTTTGTTGGAAGCCATATGAAGCACGGCGCTTCCAAACGTCGGCGTATACACGGTAATCATGTAGAAGTACACTGTGTTCGTAGTCACTAACATGACCCCTAGCCACACCAACCTCCAGTTCGCCGCCAGCGTTCTCAGAATCTCTCGCGGCCCCGGATGGTGCTTGCGGGTCTTGAATGCCATGGTCTCTTCGAGAGATTGCCGCAACAGGAACAGAAGCGGGATGATCATGCAGCCGGCCAGCAGGGGGATGCGCCAACCCCAATGCGTCATCTCTTCAGCCGAGAGGCGAGCGGTCAGCAAGAGGCCGAGCAGCGCCGCCGAGATGACTCCCAACTGCTGGCTTGCGCTTTGCCAACTTACGTAAAAGCCCTTGCGCCCCGCCGGGGCGATCTCGGATAGATATACCGAGACGCCGCCGTTCTCGGCGCCGGCCGAGAGCCCCTGGACCAACCGCCCGGCCACGACCAACAGCGGGGCCAGCAAACCGATCGAGGCGTAAGAGGGCGTGCAGGCGATCGAAAGGGTACCGGCCGCCATCAGCCCAAGCGTTAGCAATAACCCGGCGCGGCGGCCGCGATGATCGACATAAGCGCCTAGGAAAATTGCGCCCAGCGGCCGCATCAGGAAGCCGGCGCCGAAAGTGGCAAACGAAGCCATCAGAGACGCGTATTCGTTTCGACTGGGAAAAAATGTCCCGGCGATGGCCGCGGCATAGTAGCCAAAAATCTGGAAATCGTACATCTCCAGAAGATTTCCGCTCGCCACGCGGATTACCGGCCAGAGCTTCCGTCCTTGTTCAGGTTGCGCGCTCATCTTATCCGGTCCGAGGTGCGGATGGTACGAAATATCTAATCACGACGGCCGGCCCTGGCCCACTACAACGGACTCGGCCGAGGACATCACTTTTTAGGCATGCAAAATAAGCCATGCAAGCCGCGCTAGCGTCCATGCGGAGTAAGTTCACGTTTGCTGTAAACAGCGCCTCCATTTGCGCAGAACGAGACTGGTTTGTCCCTCCACGCGGTCATTTCATTTCTTGTCGACATACTTCCGTGGAATGAGCGTCGCGACGGTTCCGAAATATGTCACGATCTTATGCTTTACGACCATGCCAATAAGCAGATTTGCTTCGGGCTGCGTCAGCTTATACTCGGTCGTGAGCCAGCGCAGCATGTCCGCGTTGGCGTCGCGCAAGGCAAAATCCATGCTGCTGTGGAATTCCGGCTGGCTCCCAATCGAAATGAGGTAATCGTCGTTGACCAGTCTCGGGTTGCGTAAGATTCTTGCCTTTGAGAACTCTCACCGTGAACTGTACATCCATGGAAGTCTCGATACCCGTGCCCAAGCCCTCGCCATCGCCCTGCAGCGCGTGGCCATCGCCCAGGTAGAAATAGGCGCCCTTGTGGTACACCGGAAAATCGAGCGTGGCGCCTTCGGCGACGTCGTTGTAATCCATGTTGCCGCCGTACGATCCCGCGGGACCGGATGTGAGCACCTCATCTCCGGGCGTGGCGACACCGATGCAGCCCAGCATTGGCTTTACCGGCAGATCGAACTTGAAACCTGAACTCGAAAGCAGGCGCGGATTCGCCACATTGCGCTTCAAATCGAGGTCCCACGGGATAAGATTCGCGCTTCCCGGGCGAACGGCCTCCATTTTGTAGAAATTCTTATAAAGCTGCTCGGCCGCTCCGGAGGTGAGAATGTCGGGACTGAGCCGGTACGAAGTATAGCCCCAGTTGCGGTTTAGTCTTACTTTGTCGAGATGCACCTCCAGCGCATCGCCGCGGTCGGCTTCCTCAATATAGAAAGGCCCCATGAGAGGGTTCCCGGTTTCCGGATAAACGTAGGGCTGTTGCAGATGCCGCACGCCTTTGTCATCCTGGCCGCCGGAATCCCAGGTCTTAGTCACAACCGTGTCGCCGGAATGAAGGCGCAGGACCGGAGTTTCGTGCGCGGAAAAAACGCGCGAATGGCCATCGGGGTAGATCTGGTATGTCGCCGCCTGTACAAAGGAGGCGCAAATGCCGATGAGGAGCAGCCGCGCGGGGTATTTCAGGAGCGGAATGAGTGTTGCTGCCCGGCGTGTTCGATCCCGATCGTCGCCGCATTGAGGTCCCGTTAGCGAGTTCTTAAGAAAGTCTGTGATTTCCATTCGCCGCACCAATCTCGATTTTCCAGAATACTCCATGTACCTGCGCAACGCGCACGGCGATCGGGCGAGCGGCCGGAGCGGCGCCGCGCTACTCAGGTCCCTTGCGGTCATCCATGCCTCTGAGCGTGCTCGATCGACTCCCCATGGTCTTATTCGCCGTCTGGCGCAACGAAACCTCGCGTGTCATGAGTGAAACGGCATGCGCGGCGGATGGCGGGGTCATCATTCCAAAAAACCTTCTAAGTTTATTGCCATTACTTTCAGTAGCTTACGTTGAGAGCGCGACCGGATCGCTCGATGTGTCCATTACAGTCGAATCGAGAGAGAGCGGGCGCCTCGATGGTTGAAGCGCCCTTTTTTTGCGTGGAGCTGTAATGTCGACTGAGAACGTTCGCGAAACAAACACTGGTCGTGACGCAACCCGTGAAAGGGTGCATAAGCTACTCGTGGATATCGAGAGCGCGGCTCAATGCGGACACCAGCAAAGCCTCCGTCGCGGATTATATCCGGGTGCTTCAATTCGCGCGGGAATTGGATGAGGACGAGGGGCCAAAGGAGATTACGGTCACGTGGGTGGATCCGAAACAGGCATCGTCCGGAGAGGAATAAAATATAAGCCGCTCCCTTCGCAGGCGCGCTTTCACGATTCCACGGCGCGATTCAGGGGTTTTTCCGGACCGGTTGGATCGGGCAAAAGTCAGGCGCTGTGTCAGGAGGCAATCCGGCTCAGCTATCAAAATCCGGGGAGAATCGGCCTTATCGGTGCGCCGACATATCCTATGCTGCGGGACGCGACATTAGCCGCGTTCACGGAGATTCTAACCCAAAACAAGATTCCGTACGACTATAACAAAGCGGAATCGGTCATGACGATCAAGGAGAGCGGGTCGCGCATCCTTTTTCGCGCGGTCGAAGAATTTGAGCGTCTGCGCGGAACAAATTTGGCATGGTTCGGGCTGGACGAGCTGACCTACACGCAGGAAGAAGCGTGGTTGCGTCTGGAAGCGCGCTTGAGAGATCGGGACGCGACGCGACTGTGCGGGTTTGCGGTTTGGACGCCCAAGGGATTCGATTGGGTCTACCGCCGCTTCATCGATACTCCGGTGGACGGCTACGCGACGATTCTCGCGAAGCCTTACGAGAACGTCCACATCCTCGAGAAAGTACCGGATTTTTACGAGAGGCTGAAACGAAGCTACAACGAGCTGTTTTTCGATCAGGAGGCGCTCGGCGCGTATCTCAATGTAAACGCGGGAGCCGTTTACAAATCGTTTTTGCGGGAGAGAAATGTTCGAGCGCTCGCCGTTAACCCGGGTCTGCCGTTGTTATGGACCCTGGATTTTAACGTGGATCCGATGTCTTCCCTTTTAGCTCAGAGGCAGGGGGACGAGATCCTGGTGCTGGACGAAATCGTTCTGAAGCGTGCGGGCACGCTGGAAGCGTGCGACGAGTTCTATTCGAGATTTCCAAACCACCAGGCCGGTTTGACGATTTACGGGGATGCCTCGGGAAGCCGCATGCAAACGTCCGGAACCAGCGATTACCGGATTCTCGGGGAGTTTCTGATACGCAACGGATATAAGGATTACCGCATGAAGGTGCCAAACCGCAATCCCAGCGTGCGAGAACGAGTAGTGCTGGTGAACGCGCAACTGCTTTCGAAGTACGACACGGTGCATGTATATATCGATCCCAAATGCAAGGAGCTGATCAAAGATCTCGAAGAGGTTACTTACAAACTGGATAGCGGAGTCATCGACAAAGAAAAAGATCCGAACCGGACGCATTTATCGGACGCTCTCGGGTATCTGCTATGGCAGGAGTGGGCGGAACAGCCGTCCTACGGAGAGCAAGGGCAGAGGCTTTTCTACTAAACATGGACCTACAGAAAACCAGTTTCGATATTACGCAAGAGCACCCCGAGTACGCCGAAAAGCGCGAGGCGTGGCGCCGTTACCGGGACCTTTACGCCGGCGGCGAACAGTTCAAGACCAATGCGTCGCGGTATTTGATTCCGCGGCACAAGGAAGGGCCGCAGATCTACTACGAGCGGCTGAGCCGCGTGTTTTATGAGAACTATGTGGGGTCGATCATCGATTGGTATGCCGCCACGCTGTTCCGCCGCGAGCCGCTGCTGACTTTCGAGGGCGCCAAGGGCGCGACCAATTTCTTCTGCGAATTCGTCGAGAACTGCGACCGCAAAGGGACCCGGTTGACGGACTTTTTCCGGCAGCGCTTCATCGACGCTCTAATCGCGGGACGCAGTCATATTCTGATCGATTTCCCGCGGCCGCGGCAACAGGCCGACACTCGCGGGGAGGAAGACGCCCTGGGTCTGTCGAGAGCGTACCTGGTGGGTTACTCCGCCGACGATCTGATCAATTGGAGTTTTGACGAGCACGGAAGTTACGACTGGGTGGTGCTGCGGACAAGCGGAATTCGCAAGAAGAACATCGCCGACGCGAATTGGACGAAGTACACTCGCTGGGCCTATTTCGACAAGCGGAGATACCGCATCTTCGAGCGCGAGGAACATTCGGGAAGCAAGGGCGAGGTGGCGCAAATCGCCGAAGGATGGCACGGACTCGCCAAGCTCGACCGGGTGCCGCTCGTCGACTTGAGTATCGGCGACGGCTTGTGGCTGATGAACCGCGCCGCCCTGCTGCAGCTTGAGCACTTTAATAAGTCAAACGCGCTGGGATGGGCTTTGACCATGGGTCTGTTCGCTTCGCCGGTGGTTTATTCGGATAAGCAGTTCAATCAGATCGTGGGCGAGTCTTACTATATTCAGCTCGCTCCCGGAGACCGCTTCGGGTGGACGGAGCCGGCGGGCAACGTATTTCAGATCGCCTCCGATAATCTGGGCCGTCTGCAACAGGAGATCTACCGGGTCTGCTATCTGTCGCAAGCGGGGGGCGAGCTTTCCGGGAACGGCGTGCAATCGGGTCTCAGCAAGCAAAGGGATTTTGCGATCACGCAGGAGGTCCTGCGGGCGTACGGCGATTCGGTGAAAGAAGCCGCGCGACGAGCGCTGCGCTGGATCGCGGAGGCGCGCGAGGATGCGGTGCAGATCGGCGCGGCGGGGTTGGACGAGTTCGATATCGGCGATTTCGGGACGGAGCTCGGCGATGCCCAGCAGCTACTGAATCTAGGAATCGAATCCCAGACGATGCGGAAACAGATTTATAAAAAGCTCGCGCTGCAATACCTGTGCGATGCGCGCCAAGACATAAAAGACCAGATTGCGCGCGAAATCGACGCGCAGAGTTAGCGGCAAGAGGTCTCAAAAGGAGGTCCATGGAAGAAGAAACGAGCGCCGGAAGCGAGGGGCGAGGAGAGCTTCGCTCCGTTATTCGCAGTGTTATCGACGAATTCATGCGCGCGGAACAAGTGAAGACGGAACCCGCGTACAAGACTGAGCTGGTCGACGAGCGCAAGCGCCGCGAACAACTGGAACAGCGCGTGAACGAGCTTGCGAACGAGAACAAGCGGAACAAACAGATTGCGGACGAAGCCGAGAAGAATTCTTCGATCCGTACGGAATTGCAGCGGCTGGGCGTAGCCAAGTTGGATTTGGCCTTTCGCGTAGTGCGCGACGATGTACGGCGGAAAGAAGACGGACGGCTGGTTGCGAGCGGCGAAAGCGGCGAGCTGCCGCTGCGCGATTACTTAGCGCAGTTCGTAAATGAGAATCCGGAACTTCTGCCGGCGCGGATCGCGGGCGGCTCCGGTATGGAGCCGGCGCAGAGAAACGGCGCGGCGGAGCGCGGGGTGGACCTGGATAAGATTCGTCCGGGAATGGATCCGGAGGAGTTAGACCGGGTGCGAAAAGAAGTCTCGCGGATTGCCGCGCAGAGTCTGCGCGGCTTCTAAAACCCCACGGCGTGCCCCGGAAACTACCCCAGCGCGATGTTTGCGCCGCGGGATGGGGCGCGCGCGTTGTACCTCGCGGGCTAACGGCCCGCGCGACTAATCAGAGAAAAAGAGGAAACCAAGATAGATGCCAGCAATTACATCAGCAAATGTCGCGAATGCGATCGTGAAATTGGTTGCGGTGGATGCGCTGCCGGCCTTACTGGGAAATCTGGTGATGGGAAATCTCGTCAACCGGGACTACGAACCCACGCTGGCCCAGGCGGGCGACACCGTGAATGTACCGATTCCCCCGACGCTGGTCGCCAATAACATCGCGGAGGGCGGTACCGTCCAGACGCAGAATCCGAGTCTCGGAAACGCGCAGATCGTGCTCAATACGCACGCCGAGGCGACGTTCCAGATACCGGATGTCACCAAAGTTCTGGCGGTGCCGGATCTTTTAAAGCTGTACATGCAGCCGGCAGTGATCGCGCTGGCGCAGCGGATCGAAAGCGATTTGCTAAACCTGTATCCCCAGTTCACCGCGAATACTCCGGTGGGCATCGGCGGAACGGCCATCACCGAAGCGGTTGTGGATAGCGCGGAGACGACGCTGTTTCAGGCGAAGGTTCCGGCCAGCGCCAATAAGTATTTTGTCGTGGATTCGGGCACGTACTCGTCTTTGCGTCAGATTCCGCGCTTCAGCGAATACTACAGCTCCGGCGAGGCCGGCCTGCGGGCATTGATCGACGGGAACGTCGGCAAGCTGAAGGATTTCTACATTTTCCGTTCGCAATTCGTGCCTCAGACCGGCAGCGGGCCGGCGACGACGCATAACCTGGCGTTTTCGAAGGATGCGATCGGGTTGGTGGTGCGGCGTCTGCCGCAGCCTCTGCCCGGAACCGGCGCGATCGCCGAGTACGCCGAGATGGGCAACTTCGGCATGCGCGTAGTTATGAGCTACCAGCCGAACACGCTGGCGCAGCAGTTCACCGTGGACGTGCTGTACGGCGCGGGGGTGCTGCGCAACAACTTCGCTGTCCAGGTCAACAGCTAACCAGGCTGCTTACCGGTCCGGCATAAGCTGGACAAAAACGGCCGGCCGTATTCCTATATCTGGTTACGGCCGGCATTTTGTTCTTGTAAGAAAGGGAACCGTGGACTTAAAACTCTACTTTCATAAAGTACGGACAATCGAAGCGGCGATCGCGGGCGAACACGCCGTGGTGATGAGCGTGGAGACGAGCGATGGCGGGCGGCCCGGGCAAATGTCGGAGGTGTCGCGAGCGGTAGCCGCGAAACTCATCGCCCAGGGCAGAGCTCGACTTGCGAGCGAGGAGGAAATTCGCGAATTCGCGGCCGCGGCGGAAAAGGGCAGGCGCGCAGTCGAGGAGCGGTCGATGAAGGACCGCATACAGGTCAGTCTGATGCAGGCGGCCGATCTGAAACTACTACGGAACGCTATAAAGCGTGAAGATTAGGCGGAATCAATGGCTCTGTTCACGGATGGACCGATCAATGTCAGCGGCGATCTTGTAAAGTACGAGAACAGCATTCTGAACGTCGCAAGCACGGAAAACATCGACACGACGCAGAAGTGCTGCCTCGCTCAGGAGGAGATGGAGGTCGAGCTGCTGTTATTTCTGGACAGGAACGTGTTATGGGATCCCTGGTTCGCCGTGATTAGACGCACCGTGGGAATCTGCAATGTCGTGGTCACGCGAGCTATGAAACGCTGGCACGCCTACAAGAGCCTGGAGCTGGTATATCGCGACGCATACTATAACCAGCTCAACGACCGCTATCAAGCAAAGTGGACCGAGTATCAAACGATTTCGGCGGATGCCGCCAAGAAATTATTCAAGTCCGGTGTGGGGATGGTGGTCGATCCCGTTTCAAAGGCAAGCGCGCCGTCGCTGACTACGGTTGCCGCGAGCGTCAGCGGAGCTAGTTACTATGCGCGCGCATCATGGGTCAGTGCGGCGGGGAAGGAAGGACAGATAAGCGATGTGGTTCAGGTGACGAGCGCCAGTGGCTCGGCCATCGCGCTAAGCGCCTCCAATCCGCGGGCCGGCATCATTTCCTGGAACGCATACGCAGGCGTGGCCCCGAATGAAGTGACATTGCAGAATACAACGCCGCTCCCGATCTTATCGACGTGGACACTGCCAGTCACCGGGCTGGTCGCGGGAACGGTTCCATCGACTGGACAGGAGCCGGATTGGTGGATGGTGGATAAGCAAGTTCTGCTGAGGGGCTGATCATGGGCCAAGTATCGGACGTCGTAAACACGGTTATCGAGATGCTCGAGGGCGAAGGCGGCCTCCAGGACAACATCAACGCGCTGGCGGTAACGGATTCCGAGCCGGCGATGAACCTGGCGGAGTGGCAGTATATCAAACAGAATCTGCCGGCGGAGTTGGCGGAGCGAAGTACGGCGGGGCGGTATCCGGCGATCTGTATCTACTGTGAAAAGATGTCGAACCAGCTTCGCGAGAAGTCGCGGATCTTTTCGGGGCAGGCGTCAATGGCGATCGAAGTCCGTATTTCGAGCGATCGCGTCGAGGGACTTAGCGGGCAAGCGGGGCTGTTGGTAGATGCGGTCACAGCGACGCTCGATCAGAACCGCGGCGATTGGGGTAGGGGCGTGTTCTACGGTGGAGCATACGAAATCTCATACGGCGGCATAAAGCATGGCGGAAGAAACTTCGCCCAGACCGCCAAAGTCACTTTCAATCTGGAAGTAAGCAGAAACTACTAGCGAACAGCGATTAACAAATGGCATATATTTCATCAAACGACAACCGCTTCTATGTCGCTCTGGAGCAGAGCTACGGCCAAGTGAGCGCCGGTAGCGCGTTCAGCCGGATTCCGGCGGTGAAGCTGACCGCGCAACAGCAGCGCGAGAAGATGGACCGCAAGGACAAGACGGGATCGCGAACGTTTCCGGGTTATCCGTTAGGCGGGCGGCGCGCGACGACGTTTACGCTGAGCACTTATATGAAGGATTGGTCGGACCAGACGCGCGAGCCTAGCTATGGCCCATTATTTCAGGCTTGTCTCGGGCAGCCGGCGGCCATAACCAGCACTCTGACGGTTGCAGCGGTATCGGGCGCGAACCAGATCGCATTTACATCGGCGCACAATCTGAATCCGGGGCAGGCCGTCTCTTACGGGGCTGAGATCCGGTTTGTGACGGCCATCGTGGACAATCAGACGATCCAGGTTAATGCCCCATTCTCGGCGCAGCCATTGGCGGGATCGAGCACCGGCATAACGGCGACTTATTCGCTTGCCAGCGAGCTGAACAGCGCGACCATACTCGACTGCTGGAGTCCAGCATCGGCCGTGCAGCGTTTCCTTTACGGCGCCGCGATCGATCAGCTTCAATTGCAGGTGAACAGCGATTATCACGAATTTCAGTTCTCGGGTCCGGCGTGCGACATAGTGGATAATTCAAGCTTTCAGCAGGGTCAGGGGGGGCTGCCGGCTTTCCCGGCTGAACCGGTATCGAACACGTTCGATTATGCTATTGTTCCGGGACATTTGGGAGAGGTTTGGCTCGGGACAGCGCCGAATCAGTTTTTCACGCTGACTCAGGCCACCCTGAAGTTAGATAACGATCTAACGCTGCGAGACAAGGAATTTGGATCCACTTACGCGCGCGGCATTTCGCCGGGAATCAGATCGGTAACTCTGGATTTCACGATTTATCAGCAAGACGATACGCAGACCAAGGCGCTATATGAAGCGGCGCGGCAGGAGTCGCCGGTCGCGGTGATGATTCAATTGGGACAGCAGGCGGGGCAGTTAGCCGGCGTTTACATGAAAGGCGTGGTGCTGGCGACGCCGCAGTTCGACGATTCGCAAGTTCGGCAGCAATGGGTATTCAAGAGCAGCCGCGCTCAAGGAGTAGCCGACGATGAGATTTCTATCGCATTCGGATGAAGCGCGCAGGCCTGCCGCGACAACGGATTACGAGAGCACGGTCACGGTTGCGTCGCAGATTTTGGCCGGAGTCGAGTTTACGATCCTGCGGCTTTCGTTTATGCGCCGGATGGAGCTTGCACGCAAGGTGCTGGAACTGGGGCGGCGGCTGGAGTTCAGAGGAGCGGGCGAGGGGATCGAGGACAAGCTCGAGGCCAACATTATTGCTTGCGAGATAGACCGGTTGTACTTGACATGGGGTCTCGTTCGGGTGACCGGGCTCTCAATTGACGGGGCGGATGCCACGGCGGAGTCGCTGGTGGAGAGGGGCCCCGAGGACCTGGCGCGAGAGATTGTGAATGCCATCAAGGGGCAGTGCGGCCTCAACGACAACGAACGAAAAAACTAATCGCCGCCTTTCATTTTCAATTCGCTAATCGGGCCGGTTGGAAGTGCGGCGATTGCAGGAAAAAGGGCCTGGAGAATAAGCGCGCTTGCGGCTGGCTTCCGGCGCAAGAGTCGCCCCCGCGAGTGGTCTGGGCGAGACGGACGATTGCGGTCGAGACGTGTCCCGTGTCGTATATTTCGGCGGAAAGCCTCGCGTACATACAAGAGTTTCATGCCTGGAAGCTGCTCGGTGGAGGCGCGGATATGTGGTCTTTGCCGGCGCGCACCGTGGACGCGTTCCAGACTTTAGAGACGGAGTGGCGAGCGGAGATGAACAGTGAGCAACAGTAGCATCGAAGCGGCGCTGAGGGCGCTGCTCCCGTACAAAGAGGCGAAGCAATCGCATTCGCCGGGTTTGAGTCTGGGCAATGTATCGGCATGGGACACCGTCACCGGTGCGACGGGTTCATCCGGATCGAGCGCCTCGGCGAGCGATGTGCTCCAGAGCACGCTCAAGGCGGCGAGCGACGCCGTCACGCAGTCGAACTCGCATTTGGCGACTCTGGAATCGGTACAGCAACAGATGTTGGATAGTACCAATCAGAATATTCAGGCGCTGAATCAGAACACGGCGAGCAAGAGCGGCAGCGGGTCGAGCGCGCTGTCGACGATCGGAAGCGTGGCGAGCGGAATTCTCGGCGGCGGCTCTATTTTGGGGCCTCTTATCAGCGGTATCACAAGCCTCTTCTCGGGCGGGCAGACTACGCCAACGTTCACGGGGTTTACGCTGCCTCCGGCGGTGCAATTGACTACCGCGATCAACAGCGCCGCGCCTCCCGGACCTGCAAGCGCGGGATCCGCGGGCGGCGCGGGTCAGAGCGCCCCGGCGGCTGCGCAGCAGGTCCAGATCCAGGTGAGCGCGATGGACTCACGATCTTTTCTCGACCACAGCAACGATATTGCCAGCGCGGTGCGACAGGCGCTTCTGAATTCTCATCCGCTGGCCGACACCATTTCGGAGTTGTAGAATGACGGCCTTTCCGCTATTGAAGACCGGGGCCGTGATGCAATATCCCGCCACGCGCGCGGGTCTGTTTTCGACCGAGCTGGTGCAATTTCTAGATGGCAGCGGAACAGCGGTTTCGCGATTACGGCCAGCCATATCACCGCTGGTCAATCAAGCTGAGCGCATTGGATGAGACAGAGCTACAAAAACTCCAACTATTCGTCGAGCAATTGAACGGCGCTGCCGGCGTGTTTTCATTCACCGACCCCTGGGACGGGACTGTATATCCAAGCTGCAGTCTCGTAGGAACGTCGTTCACGGTATCCGCCAATGCGCCCATGCAGAATAACATCGCTTTGACCTTACGCGAAAACAGATCATGAGCATCCTCTACTTTCCGCAGCTCGCAATCGGCGGCATCGCTCAGTATCCCGTGACGAGAACCTGGTCCAAGCAAGTCTTCGTCGACACGATGGACGGCGGCCAGATCGTGGTAATGCCGAGCGTGACGCCGGCGCGCGTAAGCTGGCAAATCCAATACAACGGTCTGTCTGACGCCGAATGGACCGCGCTTGCAACACTGTTCACTGCCGTCCAGGGGCGATACGGCACATTCACCTTTCTCGATCCTACGGACAATCTGTTCAGCCAGAGTGAGGACTTGACGGCGGCGGCATGGGACGCGGATCCGTTGCTGCAACTGAGTAAGAACGTCACGGATCCACTGGGAGGAACGGCGGCGGTTCAAATTACTAATGGAGCCCAGGCGGCGCAGCAGCTTACGCAAAACATTGCGGGTCCAGGCTGGTTTGAGTATTCGTTCAGCATCTACTTACAATCGGCTGCGCCCTGCACTGTGAATCTGGTGCGCTCGAGCGCGAGCGGCGAGGCCAGGCAGCCGGTGGCGGCCGGCGTCGCCTGGACTCGTTTTGTTCTCGCGAGTAGCCTAAGCAATCAGGACGATGGAATCCGATTCGGCCTAGAGTTGCCCCCGGGCACTACAGTTTCGGCATTTGGCGGGCAAGTAGAAGCACAGCCCGCCGCCGGACTATACAAATCAAAGGTAGGGCATTCGGGCGTGTACGTAAACAGTCGATTCGACCAGGACGCACTGACGCAGACGGCGAATGCGCCGGGACAATACTCGACGACGCTTCAAATCACGAGTAGCTACTAAAGGGGACAAATGGCTCATATCGCGGACATTAAGGAGCTGGCGTGCGCGGAAACGCCTCTGTTCCTGCTGGATTGCACGCTCAAATCGGGCGATGCATATCACTGGAGCACGCATGCCGTCACGGTCAACAACATCCCCTACGACGCGCGCATACTCCAACACAACATCTTCGAGATGAAATCGTCCTCCGAGAATGCGACCGACGGCATCTCGAGCGTCTCAGTGACATTGGCGAATGCGGATGCGCTCCTGTCTCCCATCGAAAGAAACATAGGCTGGAAGGGCGCCAAAGTTACCGTAACGTTTCTGTTTTACAGCCTTGCGACCGCGGCGCCCGCGTCAGACACCCGCGTGGTATTTCGAGGAATTGCAAATGCGCCGGATGAGTCGACTGAAACCGGCCTAAAGCTAACATTCAGCAACCGCTTGAACCTGCAGCGGATTTACTTGCCAGAGACGCAGATCTCCAAAAATTGTCCCTGGATGTTTCCGGCTGACGGGGGCCAACGCCAAGAGGCGCTGACGGGCGCGATGCTGGGTAAGTTCTCGCCGGCGTACCGCTGCGGATACTCCGCGGACATTTCCGGCGGAGTTGGAAATCTGAATGGATCCGTCCCCTATACGACGTGCGACTACACGCGAGCCCAATGTGTTCAAAGGGGCATGTTCAGTACGGATACCGTGCAGAACACCACGGCGCGATTCGGAGGAATTGAATTTGTCCCGCCCTCCATTATCGTGCGTACATACCGCGACAAATCGTCCCACGTTTCCACCACGCTCGATAATCAGGCCAACTATAACGATCCTGTCCCACTGATCTATGGCACAGGTTGGTACCAGCCCCCGATCGTCTTTGCCAGAAACGACGGCAACCTGACGCGCATGGAAGTTTTGCTTGGCGAAGGCGAAATGACAAGCGTACTGAAGGTCATCGTCAACAACATAGAAATACCGCTGGGCGTCAGCGGAACAAACATGACGGCGACAGGATGGTACAACGTCGTGTCCCATGGTACGCGAAACGGAGCTTTCAACTACAACTTTACGGACGCGAACGGCGCGCCGTTGGGCGATCCGTATGGAAGCATGGCCTACATGTCGGTGGTGGTTCCGAATGCCATCAACAATGGAACCTCCCTTCCGGCAATCCAGGTGTTGGTTCAGGGTCTGAAGCTCTCGCCCTATGACGCCACGGGCACGTATCTTGGGAACGATGTTTATACGAACAACCCGGTATGGGTCCTGCTCGACGTCTTGCGCCGGAGCGGCTGGACATTGGGGGAACTCGATGTTCCCAGCTTCGCGAACGCCGCGGCGATCTGCGCGACGCCCAAGCAGACGACGGACTTGAACGGGAACGCGACGCAGATCCCCAGATATCAATGCAATCTGCTGCTAACGCGAAGGCAAAGCGCTTCCGATGTGGTTCGCGGCATTCGCAATGGGTCGGGCCTGTTCTTGAATTTCGATTCGGAAGGATTGCTTCAAGTGACCGTCGAGGACACGCTCGCGGCGCAACAGCCAACCAAGCCGGACGGGAGCAATAGCGAGAGCACGCTGAACGGCGGCTGGCCCGCATATGAATTTGGCGACAGTTCACTATCGGGTATCGCGCTGCGAAGTAACGGCCAGTCGTCGCTGCGCGTCTATTCGCGAACATCCGCCGACACCCCGAATTGCTTCGCCGTTGAATTTCAAGACGAGTTCAACGAGTATCAGCAGGATAGCTATTCGCTTCTCGACCAGGACGATCGGACAATGATGGGCCAGGAAATCACCGCTTCTCTGCCTGTCTTGGGAGTGCCGAATTACGATCAGGCAACGCGAATTGCTTATCTGTTTCTTTCGAAGTCGCTGTATGGCAACACATACGTCGATTTTCAGACCAGTGTAAAATCCGTCACTTTATCGCCCGGCGACATAATCGCGTTGACTTATGCCAGGGAAGGATTCAGCCGTCAACCTTTCAGGATTGTGCGCATTGCCCCCGGGAGCAATTACCGGCAAGCCCTGATTACGGGCCAATGGCATGATGATGAGTGGTATTCGGCGAGCGCGGCCGCCAGCGCCGGAAGTGGACGGCAGGGAATCGCTAATATTACCGCGCCTCGGCCGCTCATTGGTACGGTTTTGAATGCCGACGGGAGTACCAGTTTTGGTATCACCGAAACGCTAACGGCCGATAGCGACGGCTCGAATTCGGTTCAACTGGCTGCCGCGTTTATGGTTCCGGCTACGCCGTCGACCAGCGCGGTATCCATTCCCCTGGTAAGTCTGGAGCCACTATATTCAAATACCGGAGGAACTATTGGCGGCGGCACGACCTTTTATTACGCTGTGAGCGCCATCGACAGTTCCGCAGCCGAGAGCGGCTTATCGTTTAGCATTCTTGCAACGACGCCCGATGGAACAAGTACGAATAGTATTACGTTGCAGAACCTAAGCTTTTCGTCCGCAGCGAAAGGTTTCAACGTCTACCGCGGACCCACCCCGGCGAATCTGCTGCAGATTGCCTCGAATGCGGCAATTTCGGCGCTATTCACGGACCCGGGATTGACGGCGGCGCTGCAGGGTCCGCCCGACGCAAATTTCGATCACGCCAACTTTTATTGGCGATTCGTCGTGCGGCCGCAGCAGAAGTCCGATATTCAAGGTCCAAACACGATCGGGGTATCTACCGCAGGCATGCAGACGAACGAGTTTCGCGGCTCGATCGCGCGCATTACATCGGGCACTGGAGCGGCGCAGGAAAGGACGATTATCTCGAATACCGATTCGACGGTAAGCGTCGCGCCGAGCTGGGACATTCAGCCCGACGCCACAAGTGAATTCTTGATCGCGGATGCGAGCTGGCTGTTCGGGGCCACAAGCTCATCGAGCCCCGTGACGTTTACGGTCCCAAACAGGACCGGCGCCGTGGTGCAAATATCGGGAAGGGCGGCCAACGTTCACGACGACGAATGCGCATACGAGTTGTCGCCGCTTACTACATGGCAGATTTTGGGCGGCTCCGGTTCGACGCTCGATCAGGACGTGCCCGGTCAGCCTTCGTTTGGTATGTATGCGGTCGGACAAGGGGCGATTGAAGTGGTTGGCATCGGGTTTTCGGATCTGGCCAATACTCACGGGGTTACGGCGGGGACGCTATCGCTCGTTTATTGGGACGAGGTTGCCGGACCGGCTCCAGTTCCGCTAGCGAATGGCATGGTGGCAACGGATCAGTCGTTGACTCTGAACACGGCTGTTTCAGCACAGGCGGGAGACATCTTCCAGGTTGAATCGGAGCTGATGACGGTACAACAGGCCGTCAATTCCGGGACATCCGTCAACGTGAGTCGAGGGGCCTATGGAACATCCGTCGCAACTCACGGAATCGGGGTCGGAGTTTATGCGCTTGCCCGCAAAACATTCGTCATGCCCTTCCCGCTGCAGTTCTTCGGAACGTCGTCAAGCGGTAGTTATTCGTACCGTGTCTTGTTTCCGGACGTGCGAATCGCCGGAGCAGATTTTTTCGTGACGAACTCACAGGGGAATAGTGCCGATTTTCAGCGGGCATTCACGTCTACGGTGGGCGGCGGCTTGCGGACGTTATCGGGCGGACAGGTCTCGATCCAAATTGACGGTCCGTTGGCGATGCAAACCAGTGCAGTGCCGCCGCTCATTATGGACACGGCGCATTCGGTCCGGGATGTCACGGCGAATGTCGGCACCGCGCCTTCAGGCGGACCGATCAACCTGCAAATAACACAGAACGGTCAACCATATTGTCAGCTTTCCATACCCGACGGCGCCACCGCATCGCCGAGCACGGCCGGGACGAGCCTGCCTATTCTGCTGGCTCAAGGTCAGATCGGCATTGACGTCTTAGCCGTTCCGACGGCTGTGGGAACGAGTCCCGGAGCAGACCTGACAGTCACGATTCGGTTGTAAAGCCGATGGAAACTCTTCAAAAACTCCAGCCCGACCGCGATCTGCAGTGCTATTTCTTCGAGCCCTCCGCCATTGCGGCGCTCAGCGCAACCAGTCCATCGGGATTCACGGTTTCCGGAACATGGCGCCAGCAATTTGACTGGGCCGTGATCGAATGGAACCGCGACGATGTCTTCGAGCACCCCATGCTACGCACACTGCCCGATGGCGACCTAAGCGGGATGACGTTGAGTTACCAGGAGACGCGTTCGAATTGCATTCCCATGGATTCGAACCTGTTTGCAACAGTCGATTGGCCGAGTTTACGCGTGTGGGCCAATGACGGGACGGGCGAAAACATATACAAAGTCCCATTGACCTCTTACTCGACGCCGATTGCAGGTCAGTATCGGCCTGCAACAGCCCAAATATCGCTCGGAGGAATCATCACGCCTGGAGATTATGCCGGGTTTACGTTTCTCGACGAACATTATTCGTATCTTTTCGGGTCGGGCGATACTCTGACATATGCCTTGCAGCAATTAGTAGCTGCCGTGCAGGCGTTTTCCACCACAATGTCGGCGACATTGACCGGATCGACTATTACTCTCACCTATTCCCGGCCGGCAGATACGGTCGCGAGCGGCGCGAATGGCAATCGGGTGGGGCTTTATACCTATGTATCGGGGGCGGCGACGGAGCAGTGGGATTCGTCGTGGAAACAGTTTTCCGGTGGTACATCGCCGACACAGTGGCAGGTGAACCTTCCATTTGCCTCGTTAGTGGATCCGGTGCTTGGGAAAGTGCCGGTCAATTCCGTCCGCAAGTTGCGATGGACTTATTCGGCGGATTTACAGCCGGGGTTCTTCGAGCGCAGCGAATTTCAAGTGGTGGTCCAGAATTGGACGGTAAGCGGCTCCGGACGCGCCTATTCTGTTGCCGGCCCTGGCAGCCGGCGGGTTGAAGACAACTCCAGTGAACTGAGATACACCGGGACCTGGGCGGCTCCGGCGGCAGGGAATTTTTCCGGCGCCACCATCAGCCTGACGACGGCGCCTGGATCGGCGGTTTCCTTTGCGTATAACGCTACGGCCAGTCACCAACTATACGTTGGCACGCGATATGTCCCGAATGGCGCCAACATTTCCGCTGTGATCGACGGCGCGCCTCCGATTTCGATTTCGCTGAACGTACCCGGAGAGGATATCTTGGCTCGCGTTACGCTCGGCAATTTGTCTATCGGGCAGCATAGTGTGACTGTAGCGCATCAGGGCGCCGCGGGGGCGCCTTTCTACTTTGACTTTTTTGAGATTGCAATTCCCACGACAGTGCTGCCGCAGATTCCCACCGAGAACAGACTGGCTCTTGCGACCGATTGGGATACGAACCACTCGATGTCGCTGGCGCCGGAAAGAACGGCGTGGCTGATCGCCACATTAGGGTTTCGGGGCCGCGTAAATCACTATGTTGGGGCGCTGTGGTTTTATGAATTGATCAATCCCGCCCAGCAATACGCTTCCGCCACAGTGACGTTTTCCGGTACTCCGGACGCGAACGCCATAACGACGATCTCGATCGGCTTAGCGAGTCAACCCACGGTTCCGCCAACGCCTATTACGCATCTAAATCTCATTGGCGACACCCCCGCCACGCTGGCGAAAGCTTTCGAATTACTGATCAATAACGGATACACCGCCATCTGGGCGAAGGCATCGGGCAATCAGCTTACGATTTACGCGCGAGCAATGGGCGTCGCCGGGAACGATATTACCGTGGGCACAAGCGCATCGACGCCGAATTTGAAGATACAGCTATCCGATCCGACGCTTTCAGGCGGCGCTGACGGGAGTTGGCTGACGGATTTGCAGGCAATCCCTCGCATCAACCGGGCGGCGCGGGATTGGCACCAAAGTTATTACACGGCCTTGCGGGCCGCGGGGTTCGACGTTACGGCGTCGTTCAGCATGGAGCTAGGAAATGGAGACCCGAGCGCAAGTACGGGCATAGCGCAAAGATATCCGAGCCAAGCCGCGGTAATGGTGAGCACTCCCGCGCTCCAAACGAACTTTTCTCCGGTGAGCGCCAGCTACTGGCAGCAGGTATATGCCGACATGGCGGCCATTCAAAGCGCCGCCGGACTGGTGCCTTATTTGCAATTCGGCGAAGTGCAATGGTGGTACTTTCCCGACGATCGGTCTGGAATGCCGTTCTACGACGCGTACACGACATCGACCTTTCAAGCGCACTACGGCCGGGCGATGCAGGTGATTCTCTCAGATGACACCGATCCAGCAACGGTTCCGCAGGAGGCGGCCTTCCTGCCGAGCTTGATCGGGAATTTCACAGATCAGATTTCGTCCTTTGTACGCCAGACCAACGCAAATTGCCGCTTTGAAGTATTGTATCCGGTGGACACGAACGCCGGCCGGCTGAATGCCGTTATAAATTATCCGCATAGCGCCTGGACCCCTGAAGCTCTAACGTGCTTAAAGACGGAAAGCTTTACCTATACTTATTCCCGGAATCTTGAGGTGTGTAAGGACAGCATCAGCGCGGGGGTCGCATTCGGATTCGCGCCATCCGAGAGAAGTCACCTGGTCGGCATTTCCGATGCCAGCAGTCCCTGGTTGAAAGAGGCGCGCCTCGCGGAAACGGCCGGGTTGGAGTCTGTGGTGCTGTTTGCTCTGGACCAAATGTGCCTTATCGGATACGCGCTTCCACTCTCGCGAGGAGCGCGCCGCAGCGTGCGCATGGCCTGACCCCGGCGCCAACCTCGCGGTATAGTGGGCTTGGTTCGCGTGATTTCCGTTCAGAACGTTTCCAAAGCTTACCAGTTGTACCAAAGGCCGCTCGATCGGCTGCTGGACGCCTTCCCGGGCCGTAACAAAAGGGCGTCCGAGTTTTGGGCGTTGCGCGATGTCAGTTTCCACGTGGAAAAAGGCGAGGTTTACGGTATTCTCGGTCCAAATGGATCGGGCAAGAGCACCTTACTTCAGATTGTTAGTGGGATATTGCAACCGACAACCGGCCGCGTCCTGTGCGCTGGACGGATTGCGGCGTTATTGGAATTAGGCGCCGGTTTTAATCCCGATTTCACGGGCCGTGAGAACGTGTTTTTTAACGGCGAGATTATCGGGCTGTCCCGTTCCGAGATTCAGAGCGTTTTCCCTCGCATCGAAGCCTTCGCCAGTATCGGCAGGTTTATCGACCGGCCGGTAAAAGAGTACTCCAGCGGCATGTACGTGCGGCTGGCGTTCTCGACGGCGATCCATGTCAACCCGGAAATTTTGATTGTCGACGAGGCGCTCTCGGTTGGCGATGCTATCTTTTCGGCGCGATGCGTTCAGAAATTCGATGAACTGCGGGAACGCGGCGTAACCGTGCTGCTGGTCTCGCACGATCTTGGGCTAGTGAAACGCCTGTCCACGCGCGCGGCTTTCATGCTTGGCGGAAAGTTGATCGTCGAAGGGACGCCCAAGGACGTAGTAAACCGCTATGTCGGTTACGTTCTGGATTGCGAGCGGCGGGCGCAGGCGGAGGACCAAGATCCCGAGAGCATCGCCGCGAACAGCACCTTTCGCCATGGAGACGGCGCGAGCCTCATTCTCGATATCGAGTTGCTGGATGGCCGCGGTGAAGCCGTCCGGGCATTCCGGCGCGGCGATCCGATTCGGATTCGCATCCGCAGCCGGTTCGAGCGCGCCACCGACAATCCCATGGTCGGCATCCTGATTCGCAATCGTATCGGACTCGACGTTTTCGGTACCAATACGCGTCTCGAAGAGCGAGCGCTCGGAGCATTTGAACCTGGGGACATCCTCGAAGTAGAATTCGAACTTGATTGCCTGCTTAGCCGCGGAGAATATACGTTGACAGTCGCGACGCAGCATTGGGACGGTCGCAGCCAGGACTGGCTCGACGAAGTGCTGGATTTTAAGGTCATCGATACGAAAGATGTAGCCGGCGTGCTGAACCTGAATACGCGCGTTCGACATTGCAGGCTGGCCGCGGAATCTCCCGGCCTTGCCGCGAAAACGTCATGATCGACATATCCGCAATACAGCGCGCATTGAGGGAGGAAGGTCTCGATGGCTGGCTCTTTTTCGACCATCACCATCGCGATCCGCTGGCGTACCGCGTTCTCGGACTGAATCCCAGCGTGACGGCGACGCGGCGGTGGTATTACTTCATTCCGGCGGAAGGCGATCCGAAGCGGCTGGTGCACCGAATCGAATCCACGATTCTCGACCAGCTTCCAGGCGAACGAATCGTCTATTCGGGATGGGACACGCAGATCGGCGGACTGCGGCGGATTCTTGGAGGCGCGAGGCGCGTCGCGATGCAGTATTCGCCAAAGTGCGCGATACCGTACGTCTCGATGGTGGATGCTGGAACCGTGGAACTCGTGCGCGAGGCCGGCGTCGAGGTGGTCAGCTCCGCGAATCTCATACAGATCTTTGAAGCCAAGTGGACGGCCGCGCAACTGGAATCGCACCTTGAAGCCGGCAGGCGCGTGGATCGCGTGCGCCGCCGGGCGTTTCAATCAATCGCCGACGCGCATCGCACGGGACGCGGTGTGACCGAGTGGGACGTGAACAGATTCGTTCGCAAGGCTTTTGAAGAGGACGGCCTCACGACCGATCACGGACCGATCGTCGCGGTGAACGCCAATATGTCCGACCCGCACTACGAGCCTCAAGCGGACAGGCACTCCGAGATTCGCGTTGGCGATGCGGTGCTGATCGATATGTGGGCCAAACTCGATAGTCCGTCGTCGGTATATTACGACATCACATGGACGGGTTACTGCGGCGCGGAAATTCCTTCCGCCATCGTGAACGTATTCGAGATTGTGCGAAATGCGCGCGATCACGCGATTGAGCGCGCCAGGTCCGCGATCGCCAGCCACAATCTCGTTCGCGGATTTGAGATTGACGACGCGGCGCGCGGCTACATCGAAGAGAAAGGTTTCGGCGAGTACTTCGTGCATCGCACTGGACATTCGATTGGCGAGGAGGTCCACGGCACGGGCGCAAACATGGATAACCTCGAAACGCACGATGAGCGCGCGCTGATCGCGGGGACCTGTTTCTCGATCGAGCCCGGCGTTTATCTGCGCGATTTCGGCATTCGATCCGAAGTCGACGTTTACGCCGGCGAAGACGAGGCGCGCGTGACGGGGGAAATTCAAACGGAGATGGTTCGAATCTTATGATGAGATTTCTAATCGCCGCAGCGCTGTTAGCCGCGGGAATCCAGGCCGCCGATTGGCTGACATTCAGCGGCGACCCGCAGCGAACGGGTTGGGCCAGGTACGAGAAGACGATTAGTCCCGCGAATGCCTCGAAGCTGCGTCTGGAATGGTCGCTCAAACTGGACAACGCGTCGAAAGAGTTGAATTCACTTACCGCGCCCCTGGTCGTCGAAAATGTCATCACTCCGAAGGGTTTCAAGGATATCGTCATTACCGCCGGAAGCTCCGACAAAGTATTTGCGATCGACGCCGATACCGGGAAGATTTTATGGCAAAACTCTTTCGAAACTGAAGGCGCGCCGAAGAACCACAAGAGCACCTGGCTGTGCCCCGATGCGCTGAACGCGACGCCTCTGATCGATAAACGAACCAAGAGCCTTTACGTGTTGTCAAGCGACGGCAAACTTCATACGTTGAATTACGTCAATGGCGAAGACGTGAAACCTCCCATTGCTTTCGTGCCGCCTTTCGGAAAGCCCTGGAGCCTGAATCTCTACAACGGAATCCTATATACCGCCACTTCGCAGAGCTGCAACTCCGTCAAGTCCGCGATCTACGCGATGGATCTCAAAGATCCGAATCGGACCGTGACTTATTTTCAGTCGAGCTCGACTGGTGGCGCGGGAATCTGGGGCCGGGCGGGAGGAGCGATTAGCAATAAGACCGGCCTCATTTATGCGGAGACGGGAGACGGTCCTTACGAGCCGGAGGCGGGCAAGTTCGCCGATTCCTTCATCGCGGTCTCGCCGGATATGAAGCTGGCCGATTATTATACTCCCGCGAATCGAGCCTGGCTCTCGAAAAAAGATCTGGACATGGGAAACATTAGTCCAGTTATTTTTCCATTTGAAGGTGAAGAGTTGGTGGCCGGCGGCGGTAAGGAAGGCGTTCTGTTTCTGCTCGATTCCAAATCGTTGGGCGGCGCGGACCATCGCACGCCGCTGTTCCGCAGTCCGCTTTATACAAACCAGGACGTCGATTTTGCGGGCCGCGGTTTCTGGGGAGCGCTGTCCAGTTGGGACGATGGGAAGGGATCCCGCTGGCTATATGCGCCGGCATGGGGCGCACCCGCGTCCGAGGCTCCGAAATTTCCTCAGGCATACGGAGATACCACGGGGGGCAGCATCATGGCCTTCAAAGTCGTTTCCAAGGACAAAAAGCCGGAGCTTGAGCCGGCCTGGATATCGAGAGACATGTCGGTTCCCGAGCCGGTCGTGATTGCAAATGGCGTGGTGCTCGCCTTATCGAACGGCGAGAACGTGCGACAGGTCGACAGCGGCGGCCGTCTGTTCTTGTCGACGGAGCGCGCCAATATGCCCGGTGGCAACGCGACGCTTTATGCGCTCGATGCATCTACTGGCAAGGAGCTTTTCTCGAGCGGCAAAACCATCCCGGGCTTCAGCCACTTCAGCGGACTCGCGGTGGCAAGTGGACGCGTTTACGTGGTCACCTGGGATTGCACGCTTTACGCCTTCAGCGTTCCGCAGCAGTAAAGGCGCATTCAACGCAGCGCGGTTTTTATTGTCGTGGCGGAACCCAGCGGACGCCTTTCGCCGGCGGCGCCCGGGCTATCTGCCAGCGATAATGCCTTACGGCGTCAGCGGTGCCCCAGCCACATGAGCCAGCCTAAGCCGATGACGGCAACGATAAAGTAAGCGAAGCAGCGCACGCCATAGCGCAGGCGCTCGCTGTCGGTCTTCTTCGTGACTACGCCCAGCACGACCGAAGCGAACAGCGCGAAGAGCAGCGCGGCCTCGAAATGCGTCAGGTTCATGATGGGGGCCATGCTAATCCTTTTTCCCCGTCGCGATTTCGTAGGCGTCGATCATGGCCAGAATATTGAGCAGGCCGGCGGCGACAAGAAACTTGGTCCCGTAATCGTGCGCATGCCCCGCCATATCGGGTTGGTTATAACCGAACCAGGTGGTAACGAAATAAAGCAGGCCCGACGCGACATCGCCGATGAAACCGCCCCAATAGATCACGATCGTGAGCAGATCGCCGCTCTGCGGGTGAAACATGCTTCCGCGCATCAGCAGGCCGAAGAGGAACATGAGCACAACCGAGCCCAGCAGCAGCCCTCCTCGCCCGGTACGCTTCAGCATAAAATGACCCGCGCCCGGCGCCAGCCAGGAAAGAATCAACACCTTTGGCACGGACGGTCCCATGGCCGCCGGCGCCTTCGCGGCAGGGATCGGTTTAGAAGGCATTATTTTTCAGTTTAGCAGCCGAGCTTACCATGAGAAGAAATGCCAGGCCGCAACGATCTGCTGCGCTTCGAATATTACATGCCGTATGTGCTCGACGGCGTGCGCATTCTTTTCATCTTTGTTTTCGCCTACGTGCTCACGGCCGTCGCCGAGCGCTTCATCCGCGCGCTGCGCAAGTATGCCGTGCGCGCAATGCTGAAGGGAGGCGAAGCTACCCAGTTCGAGCTGGAGAAACGCGCACAAACCATCGGCAATGTCGCGCGAAAGTCCGTCATATTCCTGATCTGGACTGTGGCGATCCTTATGGCGCTGCAGAAGCTCGGCTTCGAGATCGGGCCGCTGCTGGCGAGCTTAGGAGTGGTCGGCGTCGCCGTCGGATTCGGCGCGCAGAGCCTGGTAAAGGACATTTTTAGCGGTATATTTCTGCTGCTCGAAAATCAGATCCGCGTAAACGATGTCGCGGTGATCAATGGAACCGGCGGGCTGGTGGAGGAGATTAACCTGCGGACGACCGTGCTGCGCGCCGAAAACGGAGCGGTACACGTTTTCCCGAACGGAAGCATTCAGACGCTTTCGAATTTGACGCGCGATTACTCGTATTGCGTTTTTGAGATCTCGGTCGATTACAAAGACGATACCGACCAAGTCGTCTCGGAGCTGCAGGCGATCGCGGAGGGCATCGCGAGCGAAGAGGCATACCGCGATGCCATTCTGGCTCCGCTCGAGATCATGGGCGTGGATAAGCTGGCCGACTCGGCCGTCATCGTGAAGGCGCGCTTCAAGACCCTGCCCGGCAAGCAATTCCCCGTCAGCCGCGAAATGAACCGGCGGATCAAGAAGCGATTCGCCGAAGCGGGTATCGAGATTCCATTTCCAACCCGTACGGTTCACCTGGCGGCGGCGTGGCCTCCGGAATTACGGGAAGAACTGAAGGCCGTGGTAAGAGAAGTCGTCGAGGAGGGGAGCCGGAAATCGTGAGCGCCATGCTTGCCGTGCATCTGGAGAGCGGCGCGGTGGCGGTCCGCCGCATGGCACGGCCTCGCATACCGGCGGGGTTCGCGCTCATCCGGCTGCTCTATGGCGGCATCTGCAACACCGATCTCGAGTTGCGGCGCGGATACTACGGTTTCCGCGGAACGCCGGGGCACGAATTCGTGGGCGAGGTGGTGGAGGCCGCGAACGGCAAGCTGCTGGGACAACGCGTGGTGGGGGAAATCAATCTGGCGTGCGGCCGTTGCGACTGGTGCGGACGCGGATTGGGCCGCCATTGCCCCCATCGCACCGTGCTCGGAATCGTGAAACATCCCGGCGCGTTTCGCGAATTTCTGACTTTGCCGGAGGCAAATTTGCGCGTCGTTCCGCCGGAGATCCCGACCGAGCACGCCGTATTCGTGGAGCCTCTCGCGGCGGCTTGCGAGATCCTCGATCAGGTGAAAATCCCGCGGGCTGCGCCAGTGGCGGTCCTGGGCGATGGCAAGCTGGGATTGCTGATTGCGCAGGTCCTGCACGCGCACGGCGCCGCCGTGCAGCAGTATGGACGTCATCGGGAGAAGCTGCGCATTTCGAAAGCCGCCGGCATTGCGACGCACATCGCGAAAAAGCTTCCGCGGGCGGCGTACGATTTTGTCGTGGACGCGACCGGCTCGGCCGAAGGGCTGAAACAGGCGGTGGAGATGACGCGTCCACGCGGCACTGTCATTCTGAAGTCGACCGTGCACGGCTTAGCGCCGTTGGACACCGCGCCCGTGATCGTAAATGAGTTGACGCTGATCGGATCGCGCTGTGGACGCTTCGAGCCGGCGCTGCGTCTCCTGCGGTCGGGAAAGGTGCGGGTCGGCGACATGATTTCGGAGAGGCTGCCACTCGCCGAGGCGCCGCGCGCGTTCGATGTTGCCGCGCGAAAGGGAGTCCTGAAGGTGCTGCTATCCTAAATACAACGTGCGGATGTGGCGAAATTGGCAGACGCGCCAGACTTAGGATCTGGAGTCCGAAAGGGCGTGGAGGTTCAAGTCCTCTCATCCGCACCATCGCAAAAT
Source organism: Bryobacterales bacterium (assembly GCA_963838885.1). Classification (GTDB taxonomy): domain Bacteria; phylum Acidobacteriota; class Terriglobia; order Bryobacterales; family Bryobacteraceae; genus JAICMB01. The sequence continues at coordinate 183,917 of CAWITB010000055.1, forward strand.
CATCATCGCAGGCCGCACGTGTGTGTTAACGGAGGCTCAGTCCGCCCAGTGCGATGCGTCCGCAGTCCAGCCCAGGCGCTCGCGCAACGATGTAATGTGCGCGGTGTGATGGCGACCGTGCCAGGCATAGAGGGCCAGCGCGTGGTCGAGCGCCATGGGACCGAGCTCGGGATGCACGAAGCGGCGGGCGAATTCTTCGTCCGATAGCGAGCGCAGCAGAGCGGTCCAGCGACCGTGCAAACCCTCCACGATTTGCAGCGACGGCTCAATCGGCCCTTTGGAATCGGGCAGCGCGGCCCAAAGCGCCTCGAGATAGGGCTTGATGGCCGGCTCGGGCTCGGTCAGGGCGAGCTTGAAACGGATATAGCTGTTCATGTGGCTGTCGGGAACATGATGGACAACCTGACGGACGGTCCACCCGCCGGGGCGGTAGGACGTGTCCAATTGAACGTCTGAAAGACCGGCTACCGCTTCGCGGAGCTTCACTGGCGCAATGGCGAGATCCTCGATCAGCGCGGTGCGGCGCTCGCGGCTCAAACTCCCGCTCCATTGAAATTTACCGATTGGGTATTGCAGCTCCATGGATCGATTGTGGCGCATCGGGCGGTTTTGTCCACAAGACGAAACGGCCTATCGCTGCGCTAACTCCGAGCCCCTTGTACAACGCCAGGCGCGCGGCGTCTCCGGCGCAGTCGAGGCAGACGACCGCGCACGGCTTGCGGTCGACCGGCGGCCGGTATTGCGCCGATGCGTTTCCCACTCCGGTATGTACAAACTGAACGCTGGGCCGACGGTCGCGCAAGAGGGCCTGAAGCGGATACTCGAGTTGCAGGTCGGTGATGTCGATGCCGACGACGGAGCATTGCGAATTCGCGAGTAGTTCTACCGCGCCGCGATAGGAACTCTCGTTATCCCACTGCTTCATATCCGAAAAATACTGCGCTTCACGCGGGCGGCGCAATACGCTGGCGGGCCCCTTCAACGGCCGGACCCAGTTTTCAAGCGCGGCCGGGCGGGCGTTATTGAGCAGGAACAGGCACAGGACGGAGGTAGCCAGCACTCCCCAGATCTTCAATCGCATCGACGCTTGCAGTTCTCCGGCCAAGCCCGCTAACGGGGCGGCCGCAACGAATAACGGAAGGAAAAGGCGCGCCAGAAACGGCTGCCATTTCAAATAAGCGCAGAAGGCCAAACCCCCGCACGCGATCGCCAGTAAATACAAAAAACGATCGCGGTCGCGTCCGCGTAAAGCGCGCCACGACAAAACGATTCCGATCAGGCACAGGATGGCCAGATGCCATCGATTCGGCGCATTCGCCTCATGATTGGCATTCTTCGGCGGTCCATAAGCCGACCAGCGCCATGTCGTTGCGGGGTCGTTGGGATCGATTCCCAACTTCTGGTGAGCTTCGAGGACGAAGCGGTAAACGCCATGATTCCACCGCTGGCTGCGCGCTCCCAACTGCTCCGATAAATTGCGGAGTGCGTTCGACGCCGTCTGTTTCCAGCCGAACGTCTCGTTCCTCCAACGAAAAAATCCGTTCCCCTGCGCCGAATCGAACCCCATGATCGAGCCGCTGAGGTTGTAATTGCGCGCATATTGGGGAGCGTTCAAGGCCACTGCGCACAAGACTGCAGCGACCGCGCCCGGCACGAGATTCGCCCGAGCCTTCCTGCCGCGCGCCAGAAACACGGCCGCAATCAGCCAGGGAGCAAATAGATAAGCCGTTGCCTTCGTCAGCAGCGCCAATCCCAGCGCGACGCCAAACAACAGCGCGTCATCGATCCGCCGATTCACCGCGAAGCGCAGCGTGAAATAGACGGCCGCCACCAGCCACGCCGCCAGAACATAGTCGTTTTTCGCGCCCGAGCTCGCCAGGATGCCGGAAGGCAGCGTTGCGCAGAACAGCGCGGCAACGGCCTGTCCGCGAGCGGTGGAACCAAGAAGACGCGCCACGGCGGAGACGCCCACGATGCTCGCAAGAGAGGCGAACCACTGCACGAAATTGATCCAGTGGTCTCCGCCGGACAACACAAATGTTTGCAACATGGCGTATTCCGCGAACGGTTGCAACATAATTTGGTTGAGGTATGGGGTGGGAAAGAACCGCACGCTTCCTTGCTCGGCCCAATACACGACGCGCGGCATGTGATACGCCATCGCATCGGCGCTATTAGGTGGACTGTAGGCGGCGGCGATAGCGGTTAGAACGAGAATCGCGGCGCTGCCGGCGATGCAGATCCACACTACGGGGTCGCGTGGTACAAGCCGCGGCGCAAGACTCGCGGGAGGTCGCCGCCTGATGCGGATAGCGAGGGCGAGCGCAACCGCTACAACAACGAGCCAGCAGATCGTCAAGGGCACGGCTCGAATGGCTCCAAACAGGCTCAGCGCTTCCGTGATGGCGGCGACGGCCGCTCCGAACACCACGAACCCGCGCAGAAAGCGGTCGCGGAACCCGTCGCACGGCCGCATCGCGTACACGAGCGCCGCTAGCGCCATGGGCAAAACCAGGATGGTCATGGCATCGCCGCATCCACTCGCTTGACTTTAACGCGCGCCGTGCGGGCGCCAAGACAAGCGTCCGCCCGCCTCCCGCACGGCCTGCTACCGTATTCTTCGTGTCCGCCAACAACCAGCCGCTGATCCAGCCCGGACCCGGCCCGCTGCCGCAATCGATCTGGCGTATGTGGCTGCGGCGGGGCGAGTCGCTCGACACGCACACCGCCGCTTCGCGCGACACGCATCCCTGGTATCTCGTAATTTGGCTGACCGGCGTCGACTATTTTTCCACCATCGGATATCAACCTGGCATCGCCTTGCTCGCCGCCGGGGCGCTTTCGCCCATTGCTACCGCGGTGCTCGTAGGCGTGACGCTCGCCTGCGCGCTTCCGATTTACGCGCAAGTGGCGGGCCGCTCCTACGTCGGCCAAGGCTCTATCGCGATGCTCGAAAACCTGCTGCCGGGCTGGTGGGGCCGTCTGCTGGTGCTGGTACTGCTCGGATTTGCGGCCACCGATTTCGTGATCACGATGACGCTGTCCGCAGCCGATGCCGCCACCCACGCCACCCAGAATCCGTATTTGCATCCCTTCGTTAAAGACGCGCACCTTACGGTGACCCTCGTCCTGCTCGCGCTGCTCACCGTCGTGTTTCTGATCGGGTTTAAAGAGGCGATTGAGATGGCCACGGCCGTGTGCATCCCCTATCTGCTGCTCAACGTGGTCGTGCTCGTGCGCATGCTCTTCGAGATCGCGTCGCATCCCAGCGCCTTTCCTCACTGGCGCGCCGCTTTGAGCGCGGAGGGCGATTGGACGCATCTGGCAATCGCGGCCATCATCCTGTTCCCTCGTCTCGCACTGGGCTTGAGCGGGTTCGAGACGGGCGTCTCCGTGATGCCGCTCATTCGCGGCGACAAACCGGATGAAGAGCGGGATCCGCCCGTGGGACGTATTCGTAATACGCGCAAGCTGCTGATCGGCGCGGCGGCCATCATGAGCGTCTTGCTGCTGCTGTCGAGCTTCGTCGCGGCGCTGCTCATCCCCGAGCAAGCCTACCGCGAGGGCGGCCCGGCGAGCGGCCGCGCCATCGCCTATCTCGCGCATCGCTACCTCGGCAACGTTTTCGGCTCGATTTACGACTTTTCGACCATTCTTATCCTGTGGTTCGCGGGCGCTTCCGCCATGGCCGGTTTGTTGCACCTGATTCCGCGTTACCTGCCGCGGGTCGGCCTCGCCCCGCAATGGGTGGCCTACGCGCGGCCGCTCGTTCTGGTCTTGTTCGCGTCCGATGTTCTGATCACACTCATCTTCCGCGCCAACGTGGACGCTCAGGGCGGGGCCTATGCCACGGGCGTATTGGTGCTGATGTTCTCCGCCGCGATCGCGGCGGCCATTTCGCTGCTTAAGGAACGCCGTTACGCGCTTGGGATATACTGCTGCTTCGTCGTGCTGGTTTTCGCCTACACGACCGTCGTCAACATTATCGAACGCCGTGACGGCATCATCATCGCGAGTTTCTTTATTCTATTTATCCTTATCGTGAGCGGCATCAGCCGCTACGCGCGCGCCACCGAGCTGCGCGTCGAGGGTCACCGCTTCCGCGACGCGGAATCGCAAGAATTATGGAATAACATGGCCGCGGCCAAAGTGAATCTCGTGCCCGTGCGCAGCCTGGCTCCCGACATCGCCGCGAATCGCCGGCGCAAAATCGAGGACAATTATCACACCGTCGGCCCCTTGGCGCTCACTAATATCCAACTACTCGATAACCGCAGCGAATTTCTTTCCCCGCTCGAAATTCAAGTGCGGATGTGCGATGGCGAATACATGGTCGAGGTTTCGCAAGCCGTGGCGATCGCGAATGCCGTCGCATATATGGTCGAGCTGTTGCATCCCGCCGCGGTCTTCCTCGGATTGAGCCGCCAGAACCTCATGCGGCAATCGTTCCGCTATTTCATGCTCGGGGAGGGCGAGACGGGGCTGATGGTCTATACGATTCTGCAGCACTATTGGGAAAAAACTCGCGGCGGCAACGGACCGGCCTTGCATTTTCCTGATGAGCGATTGAGATTCATGCTGGACCGGAGTTGAGCGAAACCCGCAGGCGCGTATAATCGTATTGTGGCCCGGGGGTGGGAGAGCAAGTCCGTCGAAGAACAGATGGACTCCTTCGACGCGCAGCGCGGCAATCCTCGGCGAGAGCAGCTCAGCCCGGAACAGCTGGAACGGCAGCGGCAAAGGGACAGTCTGTTGCTTTCGCGCACTCGCGTTATTCGCGACCTGGAGCAAAGCCGTAACGAAAGGCATCGCGAAATCCTGAAGCAGTCGCTCGCCCATCTGGAGGCGAAGCTGGCGGAGCTCGGCTAATAGAGGCTGCGGTTCGGTTCCATTCTTCCCCCATGTAGTTTATACTCCAGATATGGAGTCACGCCGCCGCCGCAAGACCGCGTTGTCCGCGCCCCCGCCCATTTCGCCGGATAAACGCCGCGATCCGAAAGTTCGCAAGGAAATGTCTCCGGCCGCCATGCGCGCCTTTTTCAATGTTGCCGCCGAATGGAGCCTCAACACGGACGAGCAACGCGGACTTCTCGGCTGGCCTCCCGAGTCGACATTCTTCAAGTACAAGACTGGGCAGGTCGGGACACTCCCCTACGACATGCTGATGCGCATCTCCCTTGTCCTGGGCATTTACAAGGACCTGCGGATTTTATATTCGGAGCGCGATCTTTCCGCCCGCTGGGTCAAGCTGCCCAACGCCAATCCCATGTTCGGCGGAAGCCCGGCGCTCGCCTTCATGATGGAGGCCGGCATCGACGGGCTCTATCAGGTGCGCCGCTTGCTCGACAGCCGCCGCGGCGGCTGGAACTGATGCCGCCGCTAACGGCGCTTGAAATTGAAAATACCTGCCGCCTGGTTCCCAGCCTGTATCCCACGACCGGCATTCTCGATGCGATCGCCGCCCCTGAAGATCTGCCCTTCATCTTCGAGCTCGAGAGCTGGAGCAACGATCGGGTCTCGAACGAATTGGGCGTGCTGTATCGCATTCCGCCGGACGAGTGGGTTACGGGACGTCCCATGGCCAGCGTCATCATGGCGGCATTCTGCCATCCTCGACCCGGAGGCGGCCGCTTCAGCGGGCCCGATCGCGGCGCCTGGTACGCCGGCACGGCGCTCGAAACCGCGCACGCCGAAGTTGTTTATCATCGCACGGCCGAGCTGGCCGAAATCGGCGTGTTTGAAACCAAGGTCCAGATGCGGCTCTACCTTGCGGATTTCGACGCCACGTTTCACGACGTCCGCGCCGATACGCCGCGCAACGCCGCCTATCACGATCCCGTCAGCTATGCCGCTTCGCAGGCGCTCGCCCGCGAATTACTCGCCGCCGGATCGAACGGCATCTGCTACCGCAGCGTACGCCGCTCCGGGGGAGAGTGCATCGCCTGCTTCCGCCCGGCGCTGGTTGGCAATGTCCGGCCCAGCGCCCATTTCGAATATCGCTGGGAAGGCCGCCGCGCGCCTTCGATCCGCCGCCTGTAGCGACGCGTCGCGCGTTCCGGCCCGACCGCCGGTCCGATGTTATCCTGAAATCTCCCACGAGGTCGTCGCATCTTGAAGTGTCTCCACTACGTCACGCCGCACGGTATTCGCGTCAGCCGCACCGCTTCCAAGCTCCCCTTCAAGAGCGGCCTCAAGCGTCTGCTGCGCAGGTTGGATTCGCGCCGGGGCATCTATCTCTCGTCCGGCTACGAATACCCGGAGCGCTACTCGCGTTGGGACATCGCTTCCATCTGCCCGCCGCTTGAGATCCTCGCCAGCGGCCGCGAAGTGATCCTCCGGCCGTTGAACGAGCGCGGCGCGGCCCTGTGCAAGATCTTCGGCCCGCTGCTCGAGAACCATCCCCATTGGGATTCCTTCGAAGCGGATGCATCCGGCCTTCGCGGCCGTCTCAAGCCGCTGCCCAAGCTCTTCCCCGAGGAGGAGCGCAGCAAGCAGCCATCGCCGTTCTCGATTCTGCGCACGCTGCTCGAGGAGCTACGCAACGAGATGGATTCGCGTCTCGCCTTCGCCGGCGCTTTCGGCTACGATCTGCTGCTGCAGTTCGATCCCATCAAGCTGAGATTGCCTCGCGACGAGGTCAAGAATCTACGCCTGTTCCTGTGCGACGACATTTACTACATGGATCGCAAGAAGGAGCAGATCGAGCGCTTCGAGTACGATTTCGAAGCGAACGGAATTTCGACCAAAGGTCTCGAACGGACGGGAGCCGACATTCCCAAGCCTCCGCAACGCCCAGACGACGACATCTCCGCCGACCACACGCCTGAAGAATACATGGCCGGAGTCGAGACCGTGCGGGAGGGCATGCGGCGGGGCGATTACTATGAGGTCGTTCTACGCCAGACCTTCACGGCGAACTACAGCGGCAGCGCCTCGGAGCTCTTCGAGCGCATTCAGCACGCCAGTCCCAGTCCTTACGAGTTCTGCCTGCAACTCGGGGACGAACAGCTCGTTGGGGCATCGCCTGAGATGTTCGTGCGCGTCGAAGGGAATCGCGTCGAGACCTGTCCCATAGCCGGAACGGCGCGCCGCACCGGCGATCCTTTGCGCGACGCCGACAGCATTCGCGAGCTGTTGAATTCGGCCAAGGAAGAATCCGAGCTGACCATGTGCAGCGACGTGGACCGCAACGACAAGTCGCGCGTCTGCGCGCCGGGGTCGGTGAAGGTAATCGGACGCCGCATGATTGAATCGTATGCGGGGGTCTTTCACACCGTGGATCACGTTGAAGGCCTCCTTCAGCCCGGCTTCGATGCGCTCGATGCGTTTCTCTCTCATATGTGGGCGGTGACCATAATCGGCGCGCCCAAGAAGGCCGCCGCGCAGGCCATCGAAAATCTCGAGAAGGACGCGCGCGGCTGGTATGGCGGCGCGGTGGGCATGATCTCCGCGAATGGCGATATTAATACCGGCATTTGTATTCGCACGGTCCATTTGAAGGACGGGATCGCGCGTTATGGCGCCGGCGCAACTCTGCTGTACGATTCCGTTCCCGCGCTCGAGGAGGAGGAGACGCGCATGAAAGCCTCCAGCTTCTTCCGCGCATTGCGCGCCGCGCCGGTTGCCAAGCCCGCCGGCGCCGATGCCGCCGCGCCGGGCCGCGGCATGAAGCTGTTGCTCATCGATAACGACGACTGTTTCATTCACACGCTCGCCAACTATGCGCGCCAGACCGGCGCCGAGGTCATAACTTACCGCGCGGGCATTCCGCCGGACATGATCGACGAGATCGCTCCCGATCTGATTCTCATCTCTCCCGGCCCCGGCCGCCCCTCCGACTTCGCCGTCCCGGACGTCGTGAAACACGCCGCCGTGCGAGGCTTTCCCGTGTTTGGCGTTTGTCTCGGCTTGCAAGGCATCGTCGAGGCTTTCGGAGGCGAGCTCGGCGTACTCGATTACCCCATGCACGGGAAACCGTCGCTAATCAGTCACGAAAACAAAGGCGTGTTCGAAGGGCTTCCCGAACAATTCAAGGTCGGGCGCTATCATTCATTATTCGCGCGCCGCGAAACCTTCCCGTCCTGTTTGGAAGTCACCGCGCACACGGAGGACGGCGTCATCATGGGCGTACGCCATCGCGATTTGCCCATTGAGGCGGTGCAGTTCCATCCGGAATCGATCCTGAGCCTCGAGGGAAATTGCGGTTTGCGATTGATCCAGAACGTGATGAGGCTCAGGCAGGGATGGGCTCCCCCTCGAGAAGCGCGGCTACCTGCTCCCGAACCTGCTGCGTCAAGCGCGCGCGGTCGTGGAGTTTGAGACCTGTGGTCGGAATTGGATCGCCGACGCGCATTTCCACCGCGCCGCTGCGAGGCGTTCCCGACCCAAAGGGTAGAATCGCGCGCGTGCCCTTCAGAGCCACGGGAACAATTGGGACGCCTGCGCGAATAGCGATGTAAGCGGCGCCATCCTTGAAATCCCGCAGCTCTCCGTTGTGCGTGCGACCCCCTTCGGGAAAGACGATGAGCGAAGCTCCTCGTTTCTGAATGGCTTCGGCCGCCAACCCCAGCGTCTTCACCGCCGCGCGCGGGTTATCGCGGAATACCGGGATATGTCCGGCGCGGGCGAGATGCCAGCCCAGAAACGGGATGCTGAACAGGCCCTTCTTCGCCATAAATCGGAATTGCACCGGAATGTTTGCGAGCGCGACCGGCGTGTCCATGTAGCTGGCGTGGTTGGACGCGAATACGTAGCTGCCCCGCGCCGAAATCTTTTCGCCGCCTTCGACTCGCACCCGGACTCCGCTGACCCCGAGCAGCACGCGCGACCAGGATCGCGCGACCGCCGCTTGCCGGCGTCCCGTGGGATCGAAGATCGAGACGATCATGCTGACGGTTGCAAACACCACCGTCGCAAGCACGATCGACGGATCGGCGAACAGCCATGCGCGCAGGGTGGACATCGCTCTCATTTTACGAGCAACTCGCGCATTTCGCCGACTAGAAACAGGGAGCCCGTCACGAATACCGCGTCGGTCGGAAACGCCTCTCGCTGTACCAGCGCCAGCGCCTCGCGAGGCGTAGCTATGCGCTCGATGTTGTCGCCGGGAATCTCGGCGGGCTGCAGCGCGCGAGGGTTATCGGGCGCCGTGGCGATCACGCGTTCGGCAAGCGGAAACAACATCTCCGCGATCTCCCGGACCGGTTTGTCGCGCATGATCCCATACACGATCCAAATTCTGCGGCCGAAGTAGAAGCGCTGTATATAGCTCACCAGGGAGCGCGTTCCGGCGATGTTGTGGGCGCCGTCGAGAATAATCTCCGGCTCGTCGCACACCCGTTCGAGCCTCCCCGGCCAGCGCGCTTGGGCGATCCCCTCCGGGCCATAGCCGAGCTGCCGCAAAGCGAGAGCCGCCGTGAGCGCGTTCTCCACTTGATGCTCTCCCGCAAGCGGGCAATGCACTTCCATGCCGCCGCTCTCGAAGGCGCTGCCTTGGGCGGTCAATTGAAGATTCCGAACCGGCCAATCCGCCGCGAAAGTCAGCGGACCGCAAGAGGGAGGACGGGGCACATCGTCCACTTGGCGCGCGATCACCGCCGGGACGCCGGCCTTCAGGATTCCAAATTTCTCCGCTGCGATTTGCGTCAGCGTGGGGCCCAGAAAATTCTCATGATCGTAACTGATGGGAGTGATGACGCACAGCTCCGGATCGACGACGTTGGTGGCGTCCAGCCGTCCGCCGAGTCCGACTTCGAGAACGACTTTTTCGACCACCTCGTCGCGGAATACCAGGAAGGCCATCGCCGTTACGGTCTCGAAATAAGTCGGATGGAGATCTAGTTCGCCGCCGTCGAGAAGCCGCAACGCCGTCTCGTGAACGATCGCGAAGGCCGCGGCGAACCGCGCCGGTTCGATCTGCTTCCCCGCGATGCGAATCCGCTCCGTTGGCTCCCCCAGATGCGGCGAGGTATAGAGACCGGTGCGTACTCCAGCGGTGCGCAGCCCGGCTTCGATCATGGCGCAGGTCGATCCCTTACCGTTGGTTCCAGCGACATGGGTAAATGTGCAGGCCCGCTGCGGGTTGCCAAGGGCCTGCAGCAATCGCCGGATGCGATCTAAACCCAGCTTCGCCGTGTGCACCTCGTTGCCAAGCGAATAGAGGTATTGGACCGCTTCCGAATAGGTCATTTGAAACTGGCGTGGAGCCCCGGCCGCCGCAGGTGGTCTCAATTGGCGGCGGGCGTTTTCAGTTGCTGGATCTGGGCCGTAATATCGCCAATGCGGTCGCGCAGCTTTTGAACCAGGCTGGCGGCAGCCTCCAGGTCCGGGCTGCCGTCATTATCGTGCCCGCGCAATTCGTCCAGTTCGCGCTGTGCCTTGTCGAGTTGCGTCTTTAACTGTGCCCGAGTGGCTTCGAGCTCGAGCGTCTTTTGCTCGCGCACACGCCTACCCTCCGTCTGCTCGGGTGTTTCCGCGGCTTGCTTCTGTTTCAGATCCTGGGGCGCGGCCGCCGAGCTCGACGTCGACGTCCGATGAACGGGCCTCGATGGAGTGACCGACTGGGCCGCCGCCTTCGCAAGGGATGGTTTTGCCGCGGCAGGGCTATCCGTCCCGGCTCCCACTGCCGGAGTCACTGGCGTGCCGGCGCCCGGCGTCTGCCCTCGTCCCGCGAAAAAGAACACGGCGGCCAACGCGGCCAACGCGAAAACCGCGCCGAGCCATTTCCCCAAGCCGCTCTTTGCCGCTTTGGCCACAACCGCCGGCTTCGGCTCCGGCACGAAGCTTTGCGCCAAGGCCCGGCTGAACTCACCGCAGCTTGCATATCTCGCGGCCGGATCTTTCGCCAAGCTTCGCTGCAGGACGGCGTCGCACGATACCGGCAAACTCGGATTGAGCTCGTGAATCGGCTTCGGCGCGCTTTCCATAATCTCGAAAATGAGCTGCTGCTCGGTAGGCGCTTCGAAAGGCCTCTGACCCGCCAGCATTTGATAGGTCAGGACCGCTAGCGAGAACTGATCCGCCCGGCCGTCCACCTTGACGCCTCGAATTTGCTCCGGCGCCATATAGGCGGGTGTGCCAAGCGTGGTACCGGTTCGCGTCAGAGTCTGGGAAGCGACCCGCGCGATTCCAAAATCCGCGATCTTGATTTTACCGTCCGGCCGCACCATGATATTGGCCGGCTTGATATCGCGATGGACAACGCCTTGTTCATGGGCGTGGTCGAGCCCGTCGGCCGCTTGGCGTAGCAAATCGAGCACCGCGACGGGGTCCATTGGAACGCCGCCCCGCATGGTCTTGTTCAGAGGCGCGCCGTCGACGTACTCCATGGCCATGTATTGATAGCCACGATCTTCGCCAAGCTGGTAAATGGTTACGATGTTTGGATGCGACAGACGCCCCGCGGCGTTCGCTTCCCGCGAAAATCGCGTGCGCGCCTCCTCGCCTAGCTCCGGCGTAGCGAGGTGCTGCGGCCTTATCACCTTTATCGCCACGGGACGGGCAATGCTGGGATCGAATCCCCGGAATACCACGCCCATCGCTCCCCGCCCCAGCTCTTCGAGAATGTGGTACGGGCCGAGTTGTGAAATCGCGGGCTGAGATGCCACGTTGAAACCGGAACATTCATTTTACCGTATGCGGCCCCCCCGCGCGTCAACCGGCGAGGTATTCCTTTGCCAGTTATAGTCCCACCCGATTGCCGAGCTTTTACGATTTTTCCACGACGTCAACCGCCCGCTCCTCGATAAGGGATTGCACCGCATGGATGACATCTTGCGGACAGCCGCCATGTCGGGGATGGTCTTCGATATGCTCATGGCCAGCATTGCGAAGCACTCCCGCCTAGTCGTCGAGAACAATCACTATAACGGCCACCCGGATGTAATCGTTCAGGGACCGCCATACAAACAACAGCGTTCTTCGGCATAGATGGCATCGAGATCAAGATGTGCGTTTTATCTATGTGACCGACCATGGGACGGAGCGAGCGAGGATTTTCGCAGCAACCCGCGTGGCACTCTCGGAACGCACACCGCAACCTGTGACCGGGCGGGTATTTTGAAGCTCCGAAAACTGGATTTAGGGGCGGAATGAAAGGGGCTCGCGCTCGAGCGTTTCTCATAAGGGTCCTTTGTGCGACACGCGTTCTCTCCTCAGAATTGCCGGAGTAGTGATAATCTGTTTTCGACGAGCCACGGAACCGCCGCGCGGCTCCTACCCTAACATCTGTCAGGAGGCGATCTTGGCTGTATCCATCTTCCACATCGGGCTGCCGCTGGATCATCCATCGATCCCGGAAGAGGAGCGCCCAAAGATCACGAAAAGGTTGAGTGACCTGCGGAAACGGATGACACGCGCCGGCTATAAGTATGAAATCATCCACGCCTCGCCCGAGACCGGCCTCGATGGTTTCAAACATCAATTGGAGACGCAACCTTGCAATGGCGTGCTAATCGGAGGTGGAGTTGTCGGCAACGAGGCGATGTCATACTTCATGGAGCAAATCATCGACGCAACTCATGAAGTGGTCCCCAAAGCGAGAATTATGTTTTACAACCACTCAGTCGATGTACGCGCAATTGTTGAGCGCTGGTTCGGATCCCAGTCTGACTAAAGGCCTGCCGTTTCGCGAAGGGACCGCGACGTCCTTTGGGTCTGGCATCGGCACGGGCAGTGTGGCGTCGGCCTAACGAAGCACCCGTGCGAGCCCAACCTTCGAACCGCTGACGTTGTCTTCGGCCGTTAGCGTCTGCCCTATAAGCGTTTCGACAGGGGGTGAATTAGTCGGCTTTTCCGGCCAAGGCGGCCGCTGCAATGCCATGGGCGAACGGGCGATCATGGACCACTCCGACTTTTCGCCCCTGTGCTGCGTCATTATGGAGAACGCTGAGATACCTTAGCGGAATGGGAGCCGAAATCTGATATTTCGGGAGATTGAGGACCGCGACCTGATCGCCAAGGCGCGGCGGGGCCACGTCGAGTCTTATAACGTGCTCGTCTCGCGCTGGGAGAAGCGCGTCTTCAATTACCTGTTGAGGCTTGTGGGGAGCCGCGAGGACGCGCTCGACCTCAGCCAGGACGTGTTTCTGAAGGCCTATCAAAACCTGAAAAAGCTTGAAGATCCCTCGCGCTTCGCGCCGTGGCTGTATCGCATCGCCCATAACGAAGCGTACTCGCTGCTGCGTAAGAGCCGGCCGGAGAGCGATGTCGCGGTCGAGCAAAGCACGGCCGACGCGACCGCCCGCATGTACCCGGTCGAGTTGGCGCTCGCAGTGCAACGCGCAATGTCCCATCTAAGCGTGGACCAGCGCGAGGCGGTCCAGCTCAAGATTTATCAGGGGTTCAAGTTCGACGAAATGGCGGAAATTCTGGGATGTCCCGTTTCCACCGTCAAGTCGCGCCTTTATACCGCCCTCGATCTTCTGAAGGAATCGTTGGCTCCAATACCTGCTCGCGGGAGTATGCCATGAACTGCTCATCGATAGACGTGAAAGCGATTGCGCTGGGGGAAACCCCAGGCGAAGCGCCGGAGCACGCGCATATCGCGGCGTGCGAAAGCTGCCGCGAGGAACTCGACCGCCTGCGCTTGACGCGCGGCGCCCTCCTATCGCTCCCTGAGGAAGAGATTCCTCAACGCATCGCTTTTGTGTCGGACAAAGTGTTCGAGCCGCGCTGGTGGCAGCGCATGTGGCGATCGGGTCCTGCCATGGGTTTCGCCTCGGCGGCGGTGCTGGCCGCCGCGATTTTCGCCCACGCCTACGCGCGGCCCGCAAATACGGCCGCGGCCGCCAGCACGGCCCAAATTCAGGCCCAGGCAGAGGCGCGCCTCGGAGCCAAGATGGAAGCGCGCGTGGAGGCGGAAGTGGCCAAACGCGTGGACGCGGCGGTAGCGCGGACGGTGGCGGAAACGGAAGCCCGCGACGCCAAAGCGTCCCGGCTTCTCGAAGCCGCCGAAAAACGTTTCGAGCTGCAGCGCGAGTCCGACGTCGCCATGATGCAGCAGACGGCGCATTACTGGGAACAAAAAATGGGAAGACTGATGGTGGCAAGCAATAACAGTTACGGAGGCGCGCAATGAGATTCGCGTTAATGGCAGCGGTGACGATCCTGACGCTGCAGGCGGCATCCCGCGCCGGTGAAGATTCCTTCAAGGTCGATCGCAATGCGTTCAACAAGGTCGCCAACGGGATCGACAATCGCTTCCGCGATCTTTGGCCGGAGTATCCGGCGGAATTGATCGGCGTGACGCATATCGTTTATATCCGCGGCTACGGCGCAGTCCTGACCGGCGAATTGAACCTGGCGCCGATGGGCGGAATCACGCCCTTTCACCAGACCAACACCAAGGAAGAGCTCGCGCGCGCGCACCAGAAAAAGACGGAGCGGCTGCCGAAAATGGTCGAGGCCATGCAGGACCTGCTGGTTACGGCCGCCGCCGGTCTCCCCGACGTTCCGGATAACGAAGAAGTCGCGCTCGGTATGTCGCTGTTTTACTGGCACGGCGAGGACCGCTCTGGGCTACCGGACCAGATCGTGATTCACGGTCAGAAAAAGGCCCTTCTCGCGGCCGCCAAAGATAAGACCTTGCTGGCCTCCGCCGTTCGTATCGAGCAATACTAATGCGTTTGGGCGAAATGCTCCTCGAGCGGAAGCTGATCGCCGCCGAGGACCTGGAGAGAGCTCTCGAGCTTCAGAAGGAGCGCGGCGACAAACTCGGCAAGACGCTCGTCGACCTCGGCTTCGTCGCCATGCGCGACGTTCTGGCGGCGTTGTCGGAGCAACTCGGCATGCCCCTGGTCGCCATCGAAGGGCCGGCCGTCGTTTCGCCTGAAACGGACGCTCTCTCTCCCAAATTTCTGCGCCAGTTTCGCGTTCTGCCGGTCGGCCGCGAAGACCACACCGTCACGCTCGCAATGGCCGATCCGCTCGATTTCGAGACCATCTCCGCGGTGCGCAATTGCACCGGCCTGCGCGTCAATCCCGTGTTGGCGCCGGAGCAGGACATACTCGACGCCATCGACCGGTACTACGGCGAATCGGCCAAGCCCGAAGCCGAGTTCATGGCCGACGCCGGCGAGGCCAGCGAAGACCTCGAGCACCTGCGCGATATGGCGAGCGAGGCGCCGGTCATCCGCCTGGTTAACGGCTTGGTCGCGCAAGCCGTCGAAAAGCGGGCCAGCGATATTCATATCGAGCCGTTCGAGAAAGAGTTTCGCGTTCGCTATCGCGTCGACGGCGTGCTCTACAACCAGGACGCGCCGCCGCGCGAGCTGAAGGCCGCCATCATCTCCCGCGTGAAGCTGATGGCGAAGCTGAACATCGCCGAGCGCCGTCTCCCGCAGGATGGCCGCATCAAGATCAAGACCATGGGTCGCGAGGTCGACCTGCGCGTCTCGACTTTGCCGACCCTTTACGGCGAAAGCGTCGTGATGCGTCTGCTCGACCGCTCCGCCGGGGATTTTTACGACCTCACGCGCCTCGGCTTCGACGATTTCATGCTGCGGCGCATGGAGCATTTCACCGCGCTCCCGCACGGCATTTTTCTGGTGACGGGCCCCACCGGCAGCGGCAAATCGACGACGCTCTACTCCGCCCTCAAGCGCATCAATCAGAGCGACAAGAAGATCATCACGATCGAAGATCCCGTGGAATATCAGATGGACGGGATCAACCAGATCCATGTGAACCCCCAGATCGGATTGACCTTCGCCAACGGTTTGCGCCATATCGTCCGTCAGGATCCGGACGTCATCATGGTGGGCGAAATCCGCGACCGGGAAACCGCCGATGTCGCCATCCGCTCGTCGCTGACCGGCCATTTCGTTTACTCCACTCTGCACACCAACGACGCCCCCAGCGCCATCACGCGGCTTACCGACATGGGCGTGGAGAATTATCTGATCACGTCGTCTCTTGTCGCTGTGCTGGCGCAGCGTCTGGTGCGCATCATCTGTCCGGGATGCAAGACCAGCGCCGGCCGCCGCATGACGCCCGAAGGCGAGACCATCGAAACTTTTCGCGGCCAAGGTTGCGAGCAGTGTTTCGGTACCGGGCATATCGGCCGCGTCGGCATCTTCGAGATGATGGAGCTGAACGACGAGATCCGCAAGCTCATCATGAGCAACGCCGATGCCGTCGAAATTACGGCCGCGGCGCGCCGCAATGGGATGCGCAACCTGCGCGAGGACGGCTGGATGAAAGTGCGCACGGGCCTCACCACGGCCGATGAAGTCATGCGCGTGACGCAGGAGTTTTAACCGCCGTGACCAGCTTCTATTTCAAAGCCGTGGCATCGGACGGCAAGCTGCGCACAGGCACGCTCAACGCCGACTCCGACCGCTGGGTCGCGCAGGAACTTCGTAAGCAAGGGCTGACGCCGGTTTACGTCGGTCTTCAACCGAAGAAATCGCTGGAGCTGAAGCTGCCTTCCTTCGGCGGCAAGCGGCGGCGCGATGTCCTGTTCTTCACGCAGGAGCTATCCACGCTGATGAACGCCGGTGTTCCGCTCGACCGCGCCTTGTCCATTACGAGCGAATTGACGGAGCGCGCCAGTTTCCGCTTCGTCGTGGTGGATATACTTCGCGTGTTGAAAGGCGGCCGCCCGCTGGCGGACAGCCTGGCGACGCATCCGGAATACTTCTCGGACCTCTTTATAAACATGGTGCGCGCGGGCGAGGCCAGCGGTTCGCTCGCCACGGTCTTCGAGCGCCTCGCCGAATTCGAGCGCACGCGCGACGACCTGCGCAATTACATTATTTCCTCGATGGTCTATCCGGCGCTTCTGGGCTTGGTCGGCATGGGCTCGATTTTTATCCTTCTCAATTTCGTGGTTCCGCGATTCGCCGACGTCTTCGCGCAATCGCACGTTGCCATGCCGCTGCCCACTAAGCTGATGCTGCGCGCGAGCGGGATCGTCCATGCCTACGCGCTGTTTTTCGTTGGCGGCCTGATCGCGTTCGCCGTCGCCATGCACGCCTACCTCCGCACTCCGCAAGGCCGCCTGTGGTGGGACACCTTGCGCCTGAAGATACCCATTCTCGGGGACGCGTTCCGCAAAGCCGAAACGGCGCGATTCGCGCGCGCCATGGGAACGCTTGGTTCAAAACAGCGTACCCCTGGTGCAGTCGATCGGGATCGCCGGCGGTATCCTGAATAATAAAAGGATCGCCGGATCGCTCGAGATCATTTCGCAGGGCGTCAAGCGCGGCGAAGGCATCGCGGCGCCTTTGAAGCGCGCCGGTCAGTTTCCGCCGCTTGCGGGCCACCTGCTTACCGTCGGCGAAGAGACCGGCCGCATCGATCAGATGTTCAACCGCATGGCCGAGATTTACGAAATCGACACCAAGGCCTCGATCCGGCGATTCACCGCCCTTTTTGAGCCCTTGGTTATTCTGGTCATAGGCATTGTCGTGGGCTCGCTGATCCTCAGCATGCTGCTTGCGATCACGAGTATCAACGATGTGGCGATGTGAAGGGCGCGGGAGACGGCAATCGGGAGAAACACATGAGTAGAAAGCGAAACGGCGAGGCCGGCGTAACGCTGATTGAAATGATGGTCGTCGTGATCATCATGGGTCTGTTTGCGTATTTCGTGCTGCCGAAGTTCATGGGCCAGGCGGACAAGGCCAAGAAGACCGCCGCGCGCGCCCAGATCAGCTCTTACGGCACGGCGCTGAGCGCCTATAAGCTGGACGTGGGCACGTATCCCACCACCGACCAGGGTTTGCAGGCGCTGCGAACGCAACCCGAAGGCGTCGCGAACTGGCAGGGTCCCTACGTAGAGCAGGACATCGCGCCCGATCCCTGGGGCCATCCCTACGTCTATAGATTTCCTGGCGACCACGGTGGCGACGAGCCGGACCTTATCTCCTACGGCGCAGACGGCCAGCCGGGAGGCGACGGCAACAATGCCGACATTGTCAGTTGGAAAGCGCAGTAAGCGGCAAGACGCCGGCGTCACCCTCATCGAGATGCTGGTGGTGGTGTCGCTCATCGCCATTCTTGCGGGCGTCGGCTATCCCGCCATGTCCTCGGGCATTGAAACGCTGCGCCTGAACGCCGCGACCCAGAGCATCGTCGCGTTCATCAACGGCGGACTCAATCGCGCCGAACGGCGCCAGCAGGTGGTCGAAGTGACCATCTCGAAGGCCGACAATACGCTTTCGCTGCAATCCTCCGAGCCGGGCTTCGCGCGCAAACTGGAACTGCCCGATGGAGTCAAGATCGAGAACGTTCTGCCGGAGCTGGCCGACGATGAAGACTCGAACGCGCCCCGCACCTTCCTGCTGTACCCCGGGGGGTCCGTTCCGGCGTTCGGCGTCGCGCTCGTGAATGCCAAGCGGTCGCAGCGAATCGTCCGGGTCGATCCCATTACGGGCGTGCCGCGCGTCGAGGCCCCCGCCACGGAACCGCAGTGAAGCAGCGCGGTTTCACATTACTCGAAGTTCTGGTGGCGACGCTCGTGATGGCCATTGCCGTCACGGGCCTGCTCTCGGCCTTGTCCACATCGATGCGCAATGCCGCGCGCCTTACCGATTACGACCGCTCCGTGCTGCTGGCCCGCCAGAAAATGGACGATCTGATCCTGTCCGTCGACGCGCCGCGCATGACGCCGTTCGAAGGGAGTTGGCCGCCCGAGGCGATCGGAAACACGCCTACCGGTTGGCGCGCCGTCATCACCCCGTTTGACGTTCCGCCCGGCGCGCGCCCCGGCACGCCGATTCTCGAGCGCATCCAGCTCGAAGTCTGGTGGATGGACCGCGACAAACGCAAAACGTTTCCACTCGAAGGCTTCCGTCACGCCAATCTGACGCCCCAGGAAGTGGGCGCGCCATGAGGCCGCGCTCTTCGCAATCCGGCGTCACCCTCATCGAGCTGCTAATCGCCGTGACCCTGGTGGCGCTGCTGGCCACGGGCATGCTTCTGGCGATCCGCGTCGGCATGAGCGCCATGCAAAAATCGAACGCGCGCCTGATGGCCAACCGCCGCGCCGCCAGCGTCGAGAAAATTCTCGAGGCCGAGGCCGGCGGCATCATGCCCGTGAAAGCGCACTGCGCTCCAAGCGGCTTGAACGCTCCCCTGGACGTCCCCTTTTTTCAGGGCGATCCGCAAACGATGCGCTTCGTCACGACCTACTCGCTGCAGCAGGCCACCCGCGGCGCGCCCATGATTGTGGAGCTCCAGGTCATCCCCGGCGCGGAGAACGAAGGCGTCCGGCTGGTCGTCAACGAGCATGTCTACACCGGTCCGTTTGCGACCGGAGCGTTTTGCGCCGGCATGGCCCCAAATGAAACTGGAGCCATGATGCCCGTGTTTTTCCCCGTCCAAACCGGACCCGGCTCTTTCGTGTTGGAGGACAAACTCGCGTTCTGCCATTTCAGCTATCGCTACCTGGCGCCCGCTCCGAATAACGCGCAAACCATGCTCGCCACGTGGTTGCCGCACTGGTCGAAATCCCTGCTGCCCACGGCCATCGCGGTCGACATGGCCCCACTCGAGCCCGATTCCGCGCGCGTTCAGCCGCTGGCGCTTGAAATTCCGATTCACGTCACCAAAGATCCGATGAAGAACGACTATGTGTACTGACGGAAGGCGCGGCGCCGAACGCGGCAGCGCGCTGCTAGCTGTCCTGTGGCTGGCGGCGGCGCTCTCCGCCATCGCATTCACGGTGGCCTCGACAGTGCGCGCCGAAACCGAGCGCGCCTCC
This sequence comes from Bryobacterales bacterium, assembly GCA_963838885.1. Lineage (GTDB taxonomy): Bacteria > Acidobacteriota > Terriglobia > Bryobacterales > Bryobacteraceae > JAICMB01. Next base: position 203,622 of record CAWITB010000055.1, read on the forward strand.
ACCGAGGTGGACGGCCTGCGCGCCTATTATCTCGCCAGCGGAGCGGTGGAGCGTTCCATCCTCTGGGTTTTGTGGGGCCCTACCTACCGCAATCCGGACGGCAGCCCGCGCTACTTCAACGCGCCCATGCCGCGCATCCATTTCGATTTTCCAACCGGCGCCGCCGACGTCGAGATCATTCCGGAAACTTCCAAGCTCAACGTCAATAGCGCCACGCCGCAGCAGTTGATGGCCGTGCTGGCCGGCTTGAGCGTTCAGGCCGACCGCGCCCAGACAATTGTCAACGGCATCCTCGACTGGCGCACCCGCACGCCCGGCGGAGCCTTCACCGATTTCGATCAGTATTATCTGTCCCTCGCTCCGACTTTTCGATCGCGCCATGCGTCCTTTGAAGAGATCGAGGAACTATTGGTGATCCGCGGTATCACGCCCGACCTGTTCTACGGCAGGTACGACAAAGCCCCGGACGGGACCCTTCTCCCCCGTCCGGGGCTGAAGGATTGCCTCTCCGTTTTTGGCGGTTACGGCGTCTACGACATCAATACGATTCAACCCGCCGTAATGCAAGCGCTCGGGCTGTCGGCCGATACCGCCGCGCTGATCGTCAACGCGCGCCGCCAGACCCCGTTCCTCAATCCCGGTCAAGTGAACGCCGTTCCCAATCTCGGAGCCGCCATGGGCCATATTGGACTGGGCGCTAGCCCCGTATGTACGTTGCGCGCCACCGCCTCCGTAAGACTCCCCAATGGACAGATGTCCGACCTGCGCCGTTCCGTTTCCGCCATGGTCGCGTTTTTAGGCGACAAGTACAGCCCGCCCTATACCGTCTTGCGCTGGTACGACAACGCCGTCGCCGTGCAATGAACCTGACGAAATGAAGGCCGCGGAATTAAGAAAATGGCTTGCCGCCGGAACGGGCGTGGGAATCGAGATCGGCCCTCCAGATCTGGATGGAGAGAATCCGGGCGCACAAGATCTTAATATCGCGGTCGCGCGCGCGCGCCCCTCGGGCACGCGCATTCTCGGTTCGTTGACCATCGCCGGCTTCCGCTCCCGCCCCGCCGCCGAGTGGGGCGCGGTGTACGCCGGCTTTCTGAAAAAACGCCGCGCCCGTCATCTCACCGCCACCGTGATGCTGCCTCGCGAGGATGTCGTGGTACGCCAAGTGTCCTTGCCCGGGGTGAACGCTCGCGACATCCCGGCGGCCCTCAATTTTCAGATCGAATCGCTGCACCCCTACTCGGACGAAGAGATCGTATACGATTGGGCGCGCATCGGACGCACGCCGCTCATTCTCGTCGGCATCACGCGCCGCGCCGTTCTCGACCATTACGTCGCTCTCTTTAACGAAGCGGGCGTTAAAGTATCGGCCTTCACGTTCTCGGCGGCCGTAATGTATTCCGCGGTGCGGCTCTACGCGCCCCCGCCCGCCGCCGGATTCGTAGCGCTCGCCTCCGATGGCCCTGCGTACGAGGCCTATGGCGAAAGCCCCAGCCATCCGCTTTTCTCGGCCCACCTCGATATGCCGGAGCAGCGCGCGCGCACCCTCGCGATCTCGGAACTGCGTCTGCCGCCCGAAGCCGAACCGCTTTCCTTCGAAGCCGTGCTCCCCAAGCCCGTCGCCCTGCCGGCGGGGGAAGATCCCGCGCGCATCGCGCTGCCCTACGCCACGGCTTTGAACGGCGCTTGCCCTCGTCTGTCGCTGCGCCTGAACCTGCTGCCGGACAAAGAACGCGCCGTTCGCTCGCGCTGGGCGTACGCGCCGACAATTGCGCTGGCCTGCATACTGCTGCTACTAGCGGCCGCGGCGGGCATGAGCGGCAATTACGAGAATCGCCGTTATTTGGCCACGCTCGACGGCGAAATGCGCCACGTGGCCCCGCTGGCGAAGAAATCCGCCGCCCTCGACCGCGAGGTCGCGCTGCTTCGCAATCGCGCCCAGACGCTCGACAATTTCCGCCTGCGCTCGAAGGAAGACATGGACGCGCTCAACGAGCTTACGCGCGTGCTGGCGCCGCCCACCTGGCTCAACGGTCTGCAATTGACGCGTACGCAGCTCACGATTTCAGGCGAGACGGATCAGGCCACGCCTCTGCTGAAGGCGCTCGACGGCGCCAAACAGTTCAAGCGCTCCGAATTCACGCTGCCCATGGCGCGTATGCAGAACGGCGAGTCGTTCAGCATCCGCTCGGCGCGCGAGGGCATCGCGCCATGAACCTCGACGATCGCAGCAAGAGGGCGCTCATCATCCTCGGCGTCGCCCTCGCGATTCTTCTTGTTTTCCTGATCGCCACACGGCAGGGCGGCAACTCCGCAACGGCGCCGCAGCCGGTCGAGTCGATCGGGCGCGTGGAAAAGCGCCTTGAAAAGCTGCGCGCCGCCGCCGCGACGCTGCCCGCCAAAGAGGAAATTTACAAGAAAGTTTCGAGCGAGCTGGCGCAGCGCGAGAAGGGGCTTCTGCAGGCCGACACCGCCGCCCAGGCGCAGGCCCGCCTGGTGCAAATACTGCGCGAAGTAGCGAAAAATCAGACTCCGCCGCTCGAGATCCGGCAAACCGAGTTGGGGCCGCCGCGCCCCTTCGGCGAGTATTACGGCGAGGTTCCGGTCTCGATCACCATGGACTGCCGCACCGACCAGTTGGTGAACTACATGGCGTTTCTGAGCGCGCAGCCGGAGCTGATCGCGACCGAAGAGATCCGCTTCGGAGCGTCCAACGCGAAGACGAAGATCGTTCCCGTGCGCCTGACCGTGACGGGCATGGTGCCGCGCAAGCTGGTGCCCCAGAAGAAAGGAGGCTTGGCGTTTTGAGGCGTAATCTGCTGCTCCTCAATGCCGCCTTGCTGGCGCTGGTCTGGCTGTTGGGTTGGTATGTGCGCGAGAGCTGGCTGCGCGAGCGGGCCCATGAACGCGCCATCAAAATGGCCCGCGTCCGGCCCGTCGCGGTCCCGCCTCCGCCGGCGTTGAAGAAGATCGCGCCTCTCGACGGTCCTTCTTATGCCGACGTCGCGACGAGAAATCTATTCTCGGCGGATCGCAATCCGACGCCGATTCCCGATCCGCCGCCGCCTCCGCCCCCGCCTAAGCCCATGCCTCCGCTGCCATCGGCGCACGGCGTCATGATGTGGGATGGCCTGCCGCCCACAGTGGTGCTCAGCGAGCACGGCAAAGCGGAACAAAAAGCGTATCATGCGGGCGACAAGATCGGCGAATTCACGATCGTTTCCGTCAATAACAAAGAGATCGTGTTCGATTGGGAAGGCAATCAGATCGGCAAGCGCATCGACGAGATCATGGAAAAAGACTTAGTCGCGGCCAATAATGCCTCGCAAGCGCCCGCCGCGCCGCCGCCCAAGTCCGCTGCTCTTTCCGAGCCGGCCACGAATCTTTCCTCCTCCGCCAACGGACCCGGCAAAGAGGTGGGCGGAGGAATTCATCAGTGCCTCCCTGGGGATACTTCGACGCCCGGGACGGTCATGGACGGGCTGGAAAAGAAGGTCAACACGACTCCCTTTGGCGTCACCTGCCGCTGGGAGCCGGTGAAATAGAGCCGGGCAAAGAAAGAGCTGGGCGGCGAGCTGGGAAATAGGAAATGAGGAAACCATGAAACGTGTCTCTGCTGTTGCGTTTTTTCTGAGCATGGCCCTAGCGGCGGCGGACAAGATCCCCTCCGGAGCGTTCGAGATCGGTCCCCACACGTACAGCTATACCGACGCGAGCGGCGTCGCCTGGACGATTCGCGAGACGCCCTTCGGCGTGACGAAATGGCGAGACAGCGATGTCCCCCCGCCACCGCCGCCGCAGCCCAACCCCGTCTCCGCTACCGAGACGGGCGATCGCGTGCGCTTCGAACGGAAAACGCCTTTCGGCGATTATGTTTGGACCAGGAAAAGGTCCGAATTGACGCCGGACGAAAAGCTGCTGTTTCGCATCGCGCGCGACGGGGAGACCAAATAAGTGCCCACCGCCACGTGGCGTTGGGTCCTTACCGCCGTTATCTTCGCCGGATTTCTCGGCGCTCAAAACCCGACCGTTTATCCCCCCGGATTCTTCCCGCAACCGCTGCCGCCCGCCCCACAGCAGCCTCCTCCCGCGCAGCCCGCTCCGGCAAAGCCGGCGCCAGGTCAGGCCCCACCAGGACAGGCCGCGCAAGCGCAGCCCGCCCAAGCGCAGCCCGCCCCGGCGGCCGCGGCGCCCGTCTACGGCGGCATCACGCTCAACAATGCCTCACTCACCGAAGTGATCGACATGCTGGCGCGCCAGTTGCATCTCAACTACGTCCTCGACCCGCGCGTCAAAGGCGGCGTCATCCTCAACACCTACGGCGAGACCAAAAACATGGACACCCGCTCGCTGCTCGAAGCCATCCTGCGCATCAACGGCTTCGGCATGGTCCAGCAGGGCAGCCTCTACCGCATCGTTCCATTGAACGAAATCTCGCACCTGCCGCTTCCGCCGGAAAGGATCTCGAATCCGCAGGATATCCCGGAAGACGATCGCACCATGCTCAATCTCGTCTTCCTCAAGTACGTGACGGCCGACGAGCTCGTGAAGGTTTTGACGCCATTTTTGGGCGAAAACGCGCAGATGTACTCCTATGCTCCGGCGAATCTGCTGCTGATCCTCGACAGCCGCCGCAACATGCGCCGCACCATGGAGCTGATCTCGCTCTTCGACAACGACGCGCTCGCGAACCAGCGCGTGCACCTCTTTGAAACGAAGAACGGACGTCCCAGCGATCTCGTCAAGGACCTTGACACCATCGTCAAATCGATTTCGCTGAACGAAAAATCTTCGCCCATCAAATTCCTCGCCATCGACCGCATCAACACCATCATCGGCATCGCCTCCAATCCCGGAGCCTTCGCGGAAGTCGAAAAATGGCTGAAGAAGCTTGACATCCCGGTGAAGCTCACCGCCGGCGCGACCGAGAACTACGTGTATCGCGTCAAGTACGGCAACGCCATGATGCTCGCCATGGGCATTATGATGCTCTACGGCGGCGGGGGAGGCTACGGCATGGGATACCCGGGCATGGGAATGGGAATGGGTATGGGCATGGGCATGGCGGGCATGGGCGGCATGTCGCCGTACGGCATGGGTGGAGGTGGAGTTGGCGGGGTCGGCACGACCGGCTATCCCAGCATCGGCGCCGGTGGCATGAGTCCCTATGGGGCCGGCGGCATGAACCCCTATGCCATGATGTCCGGCATGTATGGAGGCTACGGCGCCCCCGGCATGGGCGCCAGTCCCTTTGCGACCCCGCAGAGCATTGCGCAGCCCAATACCGCGACCACTACTTCGGGCGTTGTCACCGCAACCGGCGCTCCCAACGACCAGACCGGCTCCTATCTCGGCTATCCGCAAGGTCCCGGCGGCTATAACCCGCGCATGCCGCGCGTGGTTCCCAACCCGTTCAACAACACGCTTATGATCCAGGCCCGCCCCGAGGATTACGAGCAGATCGTCAACCTGCTCCGGCAGATGGATGTCGCGCCCCGCCAAGTGCTCATCGACGCGAAAATCTACGAAATCGACCTCGGCAACAGCTTGGGAACCAGCGTGGCCGCTACATTTCAGAATCTCGGTGCGGGCCCTTCGACCTCGCACAATCTGCTCGGAAGTCTGGCGTCGGGGGCCACGAACCTGAGCGACGGCTTCTTAATCGGCCGCACCAAGGAGCTGCTCACGGCCATTCAGGTCCTGGAAGGCGAGACCAAGGCTAAGATCATCCAGGCGCCGAGCATCATCGCTACGGATAGCATCCCCGCCACCATTACGGTTGGAACGTCGGTGCCCGTCCTGACCGCGCAGGCCGTCACGGGCGCCCAATCCGGCGGCACCTCTCTGTTCGCCAACAGCGTTTCGAACGTCAGCACCGGCGTCACTTTGAACGTCACGGCCCAGGTGAATCCCAGCGGCATCGTCACCATGATCCTCAATCAAAACATCAGCGCCCCGCAGCCGAACACCAGTTCCTCCATCCAGTCCCCCGCGTTCCAGCAGCGCAGCGTGCAGACGCAGGTGACCGTTCAGGACGGCGATACCATCGCCATCGGCGGCATCATCCTCGAGCAGACTAACTTCTCTACTAATGGCCTCCCCTACCTCAACCACCTGCCGGTGGTCGGCGCGTTGTTCGGAAGCCGCAATTATTCGAAGTCGCGCTCCGAGCTGATCATCTTCATCACCCCGCGCGTCATCTACGACACTAATCAGGTCCGCGAAGCCAGCGACGAGCTGAAGGACAAGGTAAAACGGCTGTTGAGGGGCGTCAAGGAGGAGTAAACGACGCGTCGGGATCGCCCGGGCGATATGAGCGGCCGCGGACCACGAACACGTGTCCGCCTCCGGCAGAGCAGCGGAAACCGCGACTGCCCGAAAATTGTATGCGGTGCCTGCAGGAATTTCCGTTGACAGGGCGCTCGTATCCCATGGTTGCCGGTTTGCTTGCCGAAGCCTCCGCCGCTGCGCGCGCCCACTCTGCGGCTCAAAGTGACTGGCGAAGCCGGCATTTTTCCTGCGTGGCGCCGAGCGAAGCGGGGAGCCGATTTCAAACGCCGCCCTTCAGGCCGCGCCCATTGCTCGGCGGCTCCGCACGGCCGCCCGCCGAGGACGGTCAGAATGCCTGCCGCTCTTCAAGGGAGTACCACGAGACCGGGCGGCATAACTGTACCAGGGCCACTCGCTTTTTCGGCGTGACAGTTCTGGCATGACGTAGGAACGAACCACATCGAGGCGAGCGCGACGATGCTGGCCGCGTTTAATCGCGATTAAGACGGCGCAATTGCCGTCGCCGATAACCGAATTAATCGTCGCCTTCAGGTTGCACCGTATCCGCGGCCGCTGCGACATCCATCACCAGATCAAGAAACACCTTGCTCTGATTCAAGAATAGATTATCCGCCATGAATGCCTGGATAGTGGCCACGGCGCCCCCATTTTGCGTCAAGGTTGGCCGGATGATCGAGACAGGAGGTAAGTTCGGGCTGAGAAATTCACAGGGTTCGGGCAAGATCAGATTGGTCTGAAACATCTGACCCGCCGCGGCCTGATCGGCCGGAGAGAGAGCGGAGTTATGCTGATTCGCGGGATTATTGAAGTCCGGGAAAGTCAGGCCGGTCTTAGGATCGCTTATCCCCGCTAAAGGCTGGGCGACCGCATTGGCCCCTTTATCATGCCAAAGTGAAAAATGATCGATCTCGACTCCGCCGATGCTTAACAGCACGCGCAGCGCCTCCCGGCTCGTGGCCTTTAGAGCCAGTATGGGATAAAGACTCGATCCCCCTTGCTCGATAAACGCAAAGTGAAATCCCGCCGTGTTGGCGATGGCTTGCATACGATTGGGACCCGCCATAGCGGGAGGAATCGCGATGATGCTGTTGGGATTTGTATCGTTGTCGTTTATCGGAATGGCCGGCTGGTTCTTAATCGTAAGCAGTTGCGGAAACGCGGCGCCTAAGTCGGGATTTTGCGCGCTGCGGTAGCGAAAATACCAACTCGTGTCAACGTTGAGGCTCAAGAGATTGGTGATTCGTCCGGTACGCTTCGACCCGGTCGCCTGGCTACCTTCGAGCGTCGCAAAAGGACTCAAATCAACCGGCGCCACGCCTTTGGACTTCAGGTAAGCGGTAAGGAACGCGGCGTGACTAATCTCGTCGTCGGTATTGTCGGATATATACTGCGGCATGTCGGCATCGAGATTTTGAAGCGCGGCCTGATAGGCCGGATTACCTATGTTCACTTGGTCGTTGTGATCGACCGCTCCTCCGAGTTCATTGTATTGTTGCCAAAGGTCCACTTCGATTTGTTCAATAGTCAGCGCAAGCTGCAAGAGCGCGGCATCCCCTCTTGGGAGGCTTCCGCGATTCTGGGCGAATGCGGTACGCCCTGGCAGCGCCGTGCCGGCGACCCCGGCCATGCCGAGGCCCTGAAGGAATTTACGTCTCCGGATGAGGCGGCCCCACGTAGAGTCAAGTTCTTCTCGCGGCGATTGAATAGATTGTGTCGTCATTAGTCCCTTCTATCTTGGTTGTAGTTTCACCATGCTTCCAGACGGTCTGGCCGCTATTTTGTTCCGGGGTATAAGTGACGTTCACAATTCTTTTACGAAATCGTCATAGTGTCCGGCGTCGCGGGCCTAAAACTCCGCCGAGCCCGGCGTGCGTGGACAAGGGATCACGTCGCGGATATTCTTCATGCCGGTCAAGTACATCATCATGCGTTCCAGCCCGAGTCCGAAGCCGGAGTGCGGCGCGCTGCCGTAGCGTCGTAGGTCGAGATACCACCAGTACGCCGCTTCGTTCAGGTCATGAGAGCGGATTTTCTCGAGAAGCACGTCGTAACGTTCCTCCCTTTGGCTGCCGCCGATGATTTCGCCAATGCGCGGCACGAGCACATCCATCGCGCGCACGGTCTTGCCGTCTTCATTCAACCGCATGTAAAAGGCCTTGATCTCTTTCGGATAATCGGTAACGACGACCGGCTTGCCAAAGACTTCCTCGGTCAGATAACGCTCGTGCTCGCTCTGTAGATCGGCGCCCCAGAAGACCGGGAACTCCCATTGCTTTCCTTTCGACGACGCTTGCTCGAGGATACGGACGGCTTCGGTGTACGGCAGATGCTCGAAGTCGCTCTGGGCGACGTGCTCGAGCGTAGCGAGCACGCTGTTATCGATGCGTTTATTGAAGAATTCCAAATCGTCGCGGCAGTTGTCGAGAACTTCGCGAATGATGAACTTCAGAAAGCGCTCGGCGAGATGGCGATTATCGTCGAGATCGCAAAACGCCATCTCCGGCTCGATCATCCAGAACTCGGCGAGATGCCGTGGCGTGTTGGAATTTTCGGCGCGAAAGGTGGGCCCGAAGGTGTAGACGTTCGAGAACGCGAGAGCGAACATCTCCGCCTCCAACTGGCCGCTGACCGTTAGGAATGCCTGCTTGCCGAAGAAGTCCTGGCTGAAGTCGATGGATCCTTCGGGAGTGCGCGGCATGTTCATCAGATCGAGGGTCGTAACACCGAATAGAGCGCCCGCGCCTTCGGTATCGGACGCTGTGATTAACGGGGCGTGAATATAGAGAAACCCGTTTTCCTGGAAGAAGCGATGAACCGCCATCGAGAGAGCATTGCGAACGCGAAACACCGCGCCGAAGGTGTTGCTGCGTGGCCGCAAATGCGCGATCTCGCGCAGGAACTCCATCGTATGGCCCTTTTTTTGAAGCGGATAGGAAGCGGGATCGGCGGGGCCGTAGACTTCGATGGCGTCCGCCCGGAGTTCGACGGCCTGTCCCGCCGCGGGAGATTTCACAAGCTCGCCGGAAACGCGCACCGCGGCTCCCGTGGTGACCTCCGCGAGCGTGTTTTCGGGGATGCGCCCGCCTTCGACCACGACTTGCAAATCGCGGGCGGATGAGCCATCCTGAAGCTGCAGAAAATGGACCCCCTTGCTGTCGCGCCGTGTCTTAACCCATCCGAACGCCTCGAGCCGCTCGCCGGGCTGCTTAGAAAGTATATCCCTCACGTAACCACCCTTATAAATCAATGTCGCTCCTTAGTACTATCTTAATGGGCTGAAGCGCGATTCCGACGTATAATCACGCCATGCCTCGGACTTCACTTTTGGCTTTCTGATATGTAGCTCGTTGGCGTTCGCGCAGCTCGTTCCCAACTCGATCACCATCACGGCGACGCGCACCACGAATCTTTCGCCGGATCAGGTTAGCTTCGGGGTGACGGTGGCGGCGCCGTTGACGGCGACATTCGATCAGGTTGTTGCGGCGCTCGCCGTGATCGGGCTTACCGCCGAGAACCTCTCAAACGTGAGTGCGGCTTCGTACGAGATCTTACCCCGGGTTCATCTCTGATACCGGGACTCAATTGAACATTCGCTTCGCTCGTGCCGCTAACGCCGCTGAAGACGACTATCGCAACCTTGACAAAGCTGCGGAAGACAATGGCGCAGAATGCTGGTGACTTCGTGATATCTTTCTCCGTTTCGGGTCTACAAGTCTCGCAGCAGTTGCAGCAGGCGCAGACGTGCAGCTTACCGGGCCTGATCTCCGCCCAGGCGCTGGCGCAGACCGTCGCCTCCGCCGGCGGGCTCTCCTTGAATGCCATTAGCTCCTTAGCGAGCGTTACGAACTCGACCATCGGGTCTAGGACCATTGTTTCATCCTCGTCCGTATTCACGTGCTCCTTGACCGTAAGTTGGGGGCGGTGAGGTTGTAACAATGAAACGCGCCTTTTATGAAAGGATGCTGCTGCTGACGTGGGATCGCCGCTCGCATTCGCACAGACTGCGTCAAGGTAATCGCGTTTATAGTAAATGCGCCAGCGGCCGAAGGTTTGGATGAAATGTTAAGCGGCCTTTCCAGTTTCGGCGTCACCGCGGCCAAACTCCAGAACATCCACGGACCATTGAGCGTGGGAAACGGTACGTCGACGCAGTCTCTTCTGCTATGGACATTCTTATTGCCGGTCGCATATTCGAAAGCGAAGGACACGGCGGCGGCCCTTGCGGCGCTAAACGGGCCTCTGACGCTGGCATATTTTTCGGCCGCCCAGAGCGCAGCGACGCCATTGCAGGCCGCGAAGCAGTGTCCCCTCGCGGCTATCGTTGCGGATGCGCACGCGCAAGCGCAGAAAGTCGCCGCCGCATCGGGGTTCATGGTGGGGTCGATCATCGCGATTTCCGATGGAGCGGAAGCCGCGCCGGCGCCGACTTCTTTGGTGCCCATCAGGTTTTCATTATCAACGAGGAGATTTCCTACAGTATTATAGGTGGCGGAGCACTTGGTAGATTATTGAATTCGGGCGAACTTTTCACATCGGCAAGGTCCTCAAAGCCGCTGACCTGCACGCTCGTCGTGGACTTAAACATCGAGCGCTTCCAATAATCCGTCCGAAGTATGATCGCGCCGCATCGGACCTCGATGCCTCCGCCGCTAGCCCCGTGCTCACGCGTCGCCGCCAACCCCGGAAATCGCCCAAGCCGCCCTCTAAAAGAAGTTGGCGAACAGAAAAACCAGTGCCTTGAGCGGATTGATTGAGGCTTGTTTCAGCCCGGCATGCACATGCGCCGCGCGCTACTTCTCATGCTTGGCGCGATCCGCGCGCTTGGCCTGATCCCAGCCTTCAGCGGCCTGTTGGCCCGCTACGCGGATTTCGTGGCCGGCTTCCTTGGCCGCCTTCTTGGTCTCCTGCGCCAGATGATACGCGGCCTTGCCGGCATTGCGCGCCGCTGCATTCGTATCGTGTCTCGGCCGCGATTCGTCCCGCCGCGAGCAGGCGCCAAGAGTCAGCGCCACCATTGCAGTCAATAAGGCAGTCCGGATACGCATTTGTCTCCCCGCTTGATGTGATGCCGAAGACCGGGGCGTAGTTTCTGTTTCATGGCGCTGCTATCATCTCGTCTTAAAAGATGAGACTCCGCCCGTTTCTCGCACTGCTGGCGCTCCCCGCCGCCGCCGCGCAGGACAGCACGGCCGATCTACTGCGCACCCTCGCCGATGCGCCGTCGCCGCCGGGATTTGAAGAACCGGTTCGCAAGATCATGGTGGATGCAATCAAGCCGTACGCCGCAAACATCCGCTTCGACGGGCTCGGATCTATCATCGCGACGCAGGGCTCGCAAGGTCCGCGTATCATGGTCGACGCGCACATGGACGAGCTGGGAGGCATGATTCGCCGCATCGCGCCCAATGGCTTGTTGACCATGCAGATGCTGGGCGGATGGCTGGATCAGGCATTGGTGGACCAGCGCTGGATCATTATCGGCTCGAAGGGTCCGGTGCGCGCCATCACCGGAATTCGCGACGTGCATGTCACGCCCGCCGAGGAGCGCACGCGGGTTTTCCCACGCGATTCCCTGTACCTCGATGTAGGCGCCGCTTCCGAAAAAGAGGTTCGCGACATGGGCCTCTCGCCCGGCGATCCCGTTGTGCCCGACGCGCCTTTCGCCGTTCTCAACGGCACGGAAAATTATTTGGGCAAAGGATGGGACGATCGCGCCGGCTGCGCCGTTATCGTCGAGGCCATGCGGCGCCTCGCCGCGTCTGCCCGCCCGAACCAGATTTTTTACGCATTCACGACGCAGGAGGAAATCGGGCTGCGCGGCGCCCATACCGCGAGCGAGATCATAAAGCCGGACATCGGGATCGCGCTCGAAGCCGGAGTCACCGGCGACGTATATCGCGCCCATCCGGAGGAGAGCCAGATCAAGCTGGGCGGCGGACCCGGCCTGTTTCTGTTCGATACGTCGGAGCTGCCCAATCGCAAATTCGTGGCCTTCGTCAAGGCAACTGCCGCCGCCAGTAGCATTCCCCTGCAGTACGATTTCGTGAACGGCTACGGCGACGACTCGGCCGAGATCCAGAAGAGCAATGGCGGCGTCCCTACCGTGAATCTCGTCATCCCCGTTCGCTACACGCATGCGCACAATGGGGTGATGAACCGCCGCGACTTCGATCATATGGTCGATTTAGTGGTCGCGCTGCTCGAGCGTCTCGATTCCGCGTCCGTGGCGCGCATCCGCGATTTCACGCCGTAAACATTGTCCTCGGATGTTATAGTGGCGATGTGAACCGGGCGGCGGAAGACCCCGTTTTAGGGGCGTTTTATTCCACCGGAGCTTATCTGCACGGCCACTTCCGCCTCACCAGCGGCCTGCACAGTCCCGAATATCTGCAATGCGCGCTGGTTTTGCAATACCCCAAATACGCCGAGCGCTTCGGACAATTGTTGGCGGCGGAGTTTCGAAAATTGGACACCGCGTTGAACGTGGGCGTCGTGGCGGCGCCGGCGATCGGCGGCCTTATTATCGGGCACGAAGTGGCGCGGGCGCTCGGAGCGCGCTTCATTTTCACGGAGCGCGATGCGGCGGGACAAATGATCTTGCGGCGCGGGTTCTCCATTGGGCCGGCCGAGACGGCCGTGGTGGTCGAGGATGTCGTGACCACCGGCGGAAGCTCGCGCGAAGTCGTCGAAATTCTGAAAGCGGCGGGAGCATACGTCATCGGCGCGGGATCCATCATCGACCGCAGCGGCGGCAGCGTCGAGCTAGGCATTCCGCGAGTCGCCCTCAGAACCATCGAGGCCGCGACCTACCGCCCCGAAGCCTGCCCTTTGTGCGCCGAAGGCGCACCCGTTGTTAAGCCGGGTTCGCGGCCGTCGGTCCGGGTGCAATAGCCTTCCGGTGCGCCGCATCAAAATCACGCTCGCGTACGACGGCACGGATTTTCACGGGTGGCAGGCGCAACTGGGATTGCCGACCATCCAACGGGCGATCGAGGAAGTTGTTTGTTCCATCGAGGGCTCGCCTGTTCCCGTCGACGCCTCCGGAAGAACCGATGCGGGGGTCCATGCGCTGGCGCAAGTAGCGGCGTTCTCGATCGCCAATCCGATTCCCGCCGCGAATTTGCGAAAGGCAATGAATCGTCTGCTGCCCCCGTCGATCCGCGTCAACGCCGTCGAAGAGGTTGCGCCGGAATTCCATCCGCGCTTTCACGCCGTTGCGAAAACTTATGAATACCGCATCTTCCGCGGCGAGGTATGCTCTCCCTTCGAGCGCCGCTACGTGTACCACCATCCTTATGCGCTCGATACCGCAACCATGACCGCGGCCGCCGCGCTGCTCGAAGGCGAGCACGATTTCACCGCATTCGCCGCCTCGGATGCCGCGGACGATCGCGCAGCGTCAAAAGTCCGCTGCATGCTCTCTTCACGGATCCGGTCCGACGGAGAACGTCTCACCTACCGCGTACGCGGGAGCGGATTTCTGAAGCACATGGTCCGCAACATCATGGGCGTGCTTCTCGAAGTGGGTAAGGGCAATCTCGACTGCGCCGCCATTCGAACGCGCCTTGAATCCGGCAGTGGCATTCCGGCCGGCCCCGCCGTCCCGGCACGCGGGCTGTTTCTGATATCGGTCGAGTACCCAAGTGTGAAGGACCCAAGCTAACCCATGGCCAGCATCGCTGAAGCGCGGCAATCGAACGAGAAAAAAGCTGCTTGGATCCTGGCCATTATCGCCATTGTGGAAGGCGCCTGGCTGTTCCTCAACATCCACTCGAATCCCAGAGGCTTTTTCCGATTTTCGGGGATGCTGCCAATTCGCGGCGGACTCTTCGGCTGGATGCTAGCCATTCTCGTCGCGATGCTTTTCTTATATGCATCAGCGCGATTTCCCTCCGTGCGGGCCAATTTCCTGAGGCTTTCCTATCTTAAGATGCTTGGGATCGCCGTTGCCGTCTGCTCCGGTTTTTGCGAGGAAATAATCTTTCGGAAGATCTGGATGGACTATTTGCAACGGCGCGGGCTGGCGGTCGTGCTCCAGGTTTTGCTTTCCGCGGTTGCTTTTGGGCTGGCGCATGCGGTCTGGGCGTTTTTTCGAGGAAGACTGAGCGCGGGGTTCGGAGCCGCGATAGCTACCGGCCTTCTTGGTCTGGCTCTGGCCATCGTCTATGTCGTAAGCGGTCGCGTGGTCGCCCCGTGCATTGTTTCGCATTTGCTCATCAACCTATTTGCGGAACCAGGCCTCGTCCTCGCCGCCGTGAGCGGCGAAATGGGCGCGGTCCGTTATGGATCGGGTAAACCCGCTTAGAGCTCCAGGTCGCGCCCTTTTCCATCCATGTAACTGCCTGGAGGGCGGCACGATCGTATGTCCAATGAAGCCTGCATCCGCATGAGCGGGTCCATCTTCACGCCGAAGGCTTTTTCGATGCGGAGCGCCATGTCCCCGGAAAGATCGGCGCTGCAGTTAAGCAAGTTAGACAATGCAGGCCGGGAAACATGGTTTTTCATAGGCTTGGCGATATTTTCTCGTGTGCTAGTAGTAATCTTCCAAATTCACGATCGTTGATTTCGTGCTCTTTTGGGTCCACGTGGAACATTAGACGCCCGTTGGGGGTAACGCTGAGGCTCCACGTGCCCTTGCGGGCGGCAGTCAGTGTGTTGACGCTCTGCGGCAAGCGGCCGGCAAACCCGCTTACAGCGTCAGGTGCTGTCGTAGAGCCTCTTCATTCAACTCCGCGATCGAGCCTTCCGCCACCACCGCGCCCTTTTCCATGATGTAGCTGCGGTCCGCCAGGCGCATGGCGAATTCGAGATATTGCTCCACCAGCAGAACGCCGATTTTCCCGGACTGCTTGATGCGCAGAATAGCCTCTTCGATCAGATCGATGATCGACGGCTGAATTCCCTCCGTCGGCTCGTCCAGCAACAACAGCCGCGGCCCCGAAAGCAGCGCGCGCGCAATCGCCAGTTGTTGCTGCTCGCCTCCACTGAGGTCGCCGCCACGCCGCTTCAGCATTCCCTTCAGCGCGGGAAAGAGGCCGAAGCATTCCTCCATCGCGCCGTTCGCGGGACTTTGCCGCGCTGTCAGCCCGAGCTGAAGATTCTGAGCGACGGTAAGCCCCGCCAGGATTTCGCGTCCCTGCGGAACATAAGCGATGCCTTGCCGCGCACGCTGGTAGGCCGGCTTCGAGGTGATCTCCTCGCCGCTCAGGACCACACTTCCGCGTCTGGCGGGCACCAGGCCGATGAGACTCTTGAGCAGCGTTGTCTTGCCCGCTCCGTTGCGGCCCATCAGGCAGGTTACGCCATGAGTTGGAATTCGCATGGTCACGTCGCGCAGAATGTGGCTCCCGCCGTAGTAAACGTTGAGCCTGTCAATTTCGAGCATGACGCTTGTGCCCGCCCAGATAGATTTCAATTACGCGCGGATCGCTTTGGATGCGCTCGAACGGCCCTTCGCACAGCACCTGCCCTTCGTGCAGCACCGTCACCGTGCGCGCGATGCTTTTCACAAAGTTCATATCGTGTTCAATGACCAGCACGGAACGATGCCCCGCGATTGAGAGCAGCAACGCCGCGGTCTCCTCGGTTTCGCGATCGGTCATCCCGGCGACAGGCTCGTCAATCAGCATCACCTTGGGATCCTGCGCCATCACCATCCCAATCTCAAGCCATTGTTTTTCTCCGTGCGAGAGCGTCTCGGCGATATGAAACCGCTTGTCCTTGAGGCGAACGGCCTCGAGTGCCTCCTCGATGCGTCTGCGCACGTCCGCCGGCGCGCCTCGCCGCAGCATCGCCCAAACTCCCTTGCTCGGACGCCGCACCGCGAGCTCCAGATTTTCAAGTACGGTGAGACGCCGCAGAATGGAGGGCGTCTGAAATTTCCTCCCGATCCCCAGCCCCGCGATCTCGTGTTCGCGCAGCCGGATCACGTCCGTCAACTCGCCGAAAATCACCCGGCCCTCGATCGGCTTTACTTTCCCGCAGATCACGTCGAGCAGCGTCGTTTTTCCCGCTCCGTTGGGGCCGATAACCACGCGCAGCTCACCCGGGTCCATGTAGAAATTAACCCCGCGTAAGGCCTGAAAGCCTTCGAAGCTGACCGTGACCCCTTCGAGGTAGAGAATCGATTCCGGCATTTCTATCGCACTGCGTGTTCTGCCTTCACTTCTTCCAGCTCCGGCTCAAGTTCCGGGATACGCGGACGCCCCCAGCGCTTTAGCAGCCCCATGAGACCCTCGGGGAAAAGAAGCACCACGCCCACAAACAAAAGACCGTAGCTGTACAGCCAGACGGACGGCATCGACTCGCTTAAAGCGCTCTTGGCGGCGTTGACCAGAACCGCGCCGAGAATGGCTCCGGTCAAAGTTCCGCGCCCCCCCACCGCTACCCAGACCACCATCTCGATCGAAGGCACGACGCCCACGTTCGACGGCGAGATGATCCCGACCTGCGGCACAAACAGCGCGCCCGCCAATCCCGCCAGCGCCGCCGAGACCGAAAACACGAACGTCTTGTAAGCGGCGGGATTGTAGCCCAGATAGCGCATGCGGTTCTCGCCATCCCGGATCGCCTCCAGCGCCCTTCCAAACCGTCCGCTTGTGATCCAGCGGCAGAACAGATAGCTCAGCGCCAGCGCCATCACCGTGACGTAGTAAATCCCGCGTTGGGTCGAGCGCGCCTCGAGCGGAAAGCCTGCGATGCTCTTAAAATCGGTGAGCCCGTTGGTCCCACCCGTATAAGGCTGCTGTCCCACGAGCAGGAGGCTCGCCACCAGCGCGAGCGCCTGCGTGATGATCGCGAAATAAACGCCTTGCACGCGGTTGCGGAAGGTCAAGTATCCCATGACGAGAGCGAACAGCGCCGGCGCCAGCATTACAGCCGGTATCGCGATCGAGAAGTGAACCATGGGCTTCCAGAACCAGGGCAGCTCCGTGCGGCCGTTCCACACCATGAAATCCGGCAGGCTCCCCGGCGGGGCGCTGGCCTGAAGCTTCAGGTACATGGCCATGCAATAACCGCCCAGTCCAAAGAACACGCCGTGCCCCAGGCTCAACATTCCGGTGTAGCCCCACACCAGATCGATCCCCAGAGCGCACACCGCAAACGCCAGAAATTTTCCGAGCAGGTTGAGGCGGAAATCGCTCAGCAGGGCGGGCGCGATCAGCAGCACCGCCATCGCCGCGATCAAGGCGACGCTTTCACGCCTGAGCTTCACGCTCTTAATCCAGACTCCTTGATCGCGACGGAAAGAAGCCGCTCGGCTTCCATTGCAGGAACAGAATGACGAGCGTAAATACGATCACGCGTCCCATGGTGGCGGTGCTGAAGCTCTCGAAAAGCGTGTTGGTCTCGCCAATGCCGAAGCTCCCTGCGATGGCGCCCGCCAGCTTCCCCACTCCTCCCAATACCACGACCATGAACGCATCCACGATATAATTCTGTCCCGTGGTCGGCCCCACCGATCCCATCAGGCTGAGGATGCATCCGGCAAGTCCCGCGACGCCCGAGCCCAGCGCGAACGTATACATGTCCACCCGCGCCGTGCGGATGCCCAGACAGGCGCTCATTTCGCGGTTCTGCATCACCGCCCGCATTTTGAGCCCGAATGCGGTGCGGAACAGCAGGAAGTACATCGCCGCGACGCACGCCGCGGTCACCGCCAGGATAAAAATTCTGAGATGCGGGAATTCCAGCGTTCCCTGAATCTGCCAGCGCCCCTGCAGCCAGGGAGGGCTGCGCACGTCTACGTTGTTAGCGCCGAAAATCTGCCGCAGTACTTGCTGCAGGATCAAGCTTACGCCCCAGGTCGCCAGCAGCGTCTCGAGCGGCCTGCCGTACAGAAAACGGATCAGCGTGCGTTCGAGCGCCAGGCCCGCCGCTCCCGCCGCCACGATCGCAAGCGGCATCGCCAGCGCGAAATACCATCCAAAAGCCCATTCCGGAAAATGCGCCACGAAGAAATTCTGCACCACATAGGCGGTGTAGGCGCCCAGCATCATCAATTCGCCATGCGCCATGTTGATCACGCCCATGAGGCCGAAAGTGATGGCGAGCCCCAGCGCGATCAACAGCAGAATCGAGCTGGAGCTCAGGCCATTGAACAATTGTCCGATCAGGAATGTCGTATCCATCTTTACATCGCGGCCTAGCTCCCCACCGTGCCACCCCGCGTCCAGTCGCAAACGCGGTCCTTATGCAATAGAACATTCCAGGGAATCGGAGCCACGGGAGCGGGCGTCGAATAGACCACGTCAAACTGCCCATCCGTCCGGATCTGGCCGATGCGGACCGTCTTCCAGGTGTGCTGGTTCTTTTCGTCGATTTTCACCATTCCCTCCGGCGCATGGAACTCCTGGCCCAGCGCGCCTTGCCGGATGGCGTTGACCTCGATCGACCCCGCCTTTCTCACTGCCTGCGCCCATAGATGCACCTGGAAATAAGCGGCCTCGATGGGGTCGTCGGTGACTCGATTGGCGCCGAACCGTTTCTTGAACTTCGCCACGAACGCTTTGTTTTCGGGGCTGTTCACGCTCTGGAAATAATTCCACGCCGCGTAGTGCCCTTGGGCCACGCTGCCGCCGATTCCGCGCATTTCATCCTCGGCCACGCTGACCGCCATCACGGGAATGTCCTTGGCGGAAATGCCCGCGTTCTTCAACTGCTTATAGAACGCCACGTTGCTATCGCCGTTGATGGTGCTGAACACGACATCCGGTTTGGCCGAGCGGATCTTGTTCACCACCGTGCTGTATTCGAGATGGCCCAGCGGCGTGTACTCCTCGCCCACCAGTTGCCCGCCTTCCTTGCGCAACTGCGCCTTGATGACCAGATTGGCCGTGCGCGGAAACACGTAGTCCGATCCCAGAAGATAGAATTTCTTGCCGCGATTCTTCAGCAGCCAGCTCACCGCCGGCTCGATCTGCTGGTTCGGCGCCGCGCCGGTGTAGAACACGTTATGCGAGCACTCCTCGCCCTCGTATTGCACCGGATACCACAGCAGCCCGTTGTTCTTTTCAAATACCGGGAGCACGGCTTTGCGGCTCGCCGAGGTCCAGCAGCCGAACACCGAGCATACCTTGTCGCTCAGCAGCAGCTTCTTGCTTTTCTCGGCGAACGTCGGCCAATCGGAGGCGCCGTCCTCGACAATCGGCTGCACCTTGCGTCCCAGCACGCCCCCCGCTGCGTTGATCTCTTCGATCGCCATCAGCTCCACATCGCGCAGCGAGGTTTCGCTGATCGCCATGGTGCCGCTGAGGGAGTGCAGGACGCCGACCTTGATCGGAGCCGCATCCCCCAACGCTCCACGCGCGACAAAATTAAAGCTCAGTGCGGCCGCTGCCGCCGCAGTCCCTTTCAGGACGGATCTCCGCGTGGAAAGCTTCGCCGAAACTTCTGTGAGGTTGGTCATTTTTATCTCCGTTAAGAATCCCATCTAAAACGTGTAAAACACCGATGCCATGGGTTGATACGCGCTGTCGTGGGCTCCGCCGGTCCAGGACGTCTGCAGATAATTCAGCTCCAGGGCGAATTTCAAATTGTCGAGCACGGTGACGATCGCGTTCACGTACTCGCGCTGGTTTCTGCGGTAGTTCAAGTCGTTATTCGAAATGCCGCGCAAGTCTTTCCCAACGGGATTATCGAGACCATAGCCCGCCGAGAAAGCCCAGCGGCGGATAGGACCGTAGCTCAGCTCCGCAAAACCTGTTGAAGTGCGGATCGGTAGATTGCCGAGCGTCGCGTTATAGGCCTGGCCGAAGCGGAAGTATTCATCGCCCAGCCCCTGTCCATGCGCCCATTTCCCCAAGACTTTCAGCTTCGGGCTCAATGGGACGGCGAACTCCGCGCCGATGAGATCCGACTTGATGGACGGACCCGATGACGCCGCCTGCGTGAATTGCCGGTACGCGCCCGACACCGCGACGAGCCCGCCTCCTCCCATGCCCCATTTCTGATACGCCAGGCGTGCGCCGATGTACGGCATCTTCACGGGATCGGTGAACGGATCGGAAACGCCCGGTTGCGGTTGCAGCGTGAACCCGCGTTCAAAACGATACACCGTTCCGAGCGCTTCCCAGCGCTTGCCGAATTTCTGGCGCAGCGTCACCTGTGGAATGCGCTGCCACAGGTCGCCGCCGTAGCCCATGATCGAAAAATCCATGATGTCGGGAAGCAGTTGCACTACCGGCAGCCAATCCATTCCGGCGGTAATCTTGGTGTCCTGGCGGCTCCATGCGATAAACGCCAGACGCAGCCGCGGCGTGATCAGATTGGCTGAATCGGTCGAGTAAAAATCCACCTCCACGCGCCCTTCGATGTTCTGATCGCCTCGTTGATAGTTGCTGACGAGTCCGAGCACGCTGAAGCGCGGGTTGAAGGTCGCGGACGACGTCGGCTCCGGACCGGCGGCGGTTGAATAACCGTTGAATTGCCGCGGGTCCAGAGGATTCGTTCCGCGGCTGCTGTATGTCACATCCAGCTCGACGCGGCCATACGGCGTGACCGAAAACTTTGGCTGGTTTGACGGAACTTGAACTTTGTCCGGCGTCTGATTCGGAGCGCCCGAACTATCCTGGGCCGAAGAAGCATCGTCTGACGCAGGCTCCTTCGATACCGCCTTCTCCTTGTTCTCGGCATTCAAGGTCAACAGCGCCACTGCCGCGAGTGTGACGCGGCACACCGCTCGCATACTCATCGGACATCCCTTTCGTCTGTGTTGGAGGCGCTACCGGAATAAGTTCGACGTGGCTAACTCACGGTCGCAGGTAACTTGAGTGAAACTGATCATAACCTGGATGCCGATACCGGTCCAATCAATAATTTCTATTGCTCGCTAAGATTTTCTCGATTAGCATCAAGGATGACGCAAGGCCGCTCACTGCTCGAGCTGCTTCAACTCTTCGATAGCGCTCTGCCCATCGGCGCCGCGGCGCACTCCTGGGGTCTCGAATCTCTCGCGGCGGAGGGATTCGTGAAGGCCCCCGATCTGCGCCGCTATCTGGACCATTTGTTATCCGAGACATGGCTGCTCGAAGCGGTGTTCTGCCGCGCGGCTCACGATGCGGCGCAGAGCGGCGTTTCCGTGTGCGAGCTCAACCAGCGGCTAAGCGCGATGCGGCCGGCGCGCGAAGTACGCGATGCGAGTCTGACGCTCGGCCGGCGCTTCGTCGAGCTCGCGGCCGCCGTCAGCCGCCACGAAAGATTGCAAGCGGAGACGGGCCGCCCCACGCACTTGGCGATCGCCGTCGGCCTCGCCGGAGGAGTGCTCCATTTTGACCGCGATGCCACTGTTCTGGCGTTTCTCGAGCAGAGCGCCGCGGCCCTCATCTCCGCCGCCGTACGCCTCTTGCCTATTGGGCAGATGCAGGCCAGTGCTCTTCTCTGGGATCTCAAATCGGGAATCCTTGAATGCGCCGGCCGCAGCGCGACCATCGCCGTGGTCGAGGCGGCCGCATTTGCGCCGCTCTCCGATTTAGCTTCGATGCGGCACCCCCGATTGGAAACCCGCCTGTTCATCTGTTGACGCCATGAATTCCGCCCATTGCAATGCGCGTCTATGCCACGGCAATGGTCACACGCATTTGCGTGTAGACGAACAGCAGCCGCCATGGAGAGTAGTGCGCGGATTCCCGAACGCGGCGCGGGAGTGTCTGGTGCATCTCAATAACGTCTCGGGTGGCGTCCTCTCCGGAGACGACTTGCGCCTGACAGTGACTCTCGACGCAGAGGCGCGCGCCCAGATCACGACCACCGGAGCCACGCGCGTCTATCGTCGGCGCGGCGGAGCGGAGGGAGCGCGTCAGTATTCGAAATTCGTTCTTGGCGCCTCCGCGGTGCTCGAATATCTGCCCGATCCGCTCATTCCATTCGCGGCCTCGCGATTCGAGCAGCGTACTTTTTTCCGCCTTGCGCCGGATGCGACGCTGTTCGCCTGGGACATTGTGACCGCGGGACGCCAGGCCTCGCACGAGACCTTCGCTTATGAGCGGCTGGCCCTTGCGACGGAAATTTGGTCGGACGGCACGCCCATTCTGATTGAACATTACGTCATCGAGCCTGCGCTGCGGCCGCTCGATTCGCCGGCGCGG
Source organism: Bryobacterales bacterium (assembly GCA_963838885.1). GTDB lineage: Bacteria > Acidobacteriota > Terriglobia > Bryobacterales > Bryobacteraceae > JAICMB01. The sequence goes on from CAWITB010000055.1 coordinate 225,998, forward strand.
ATGGGGCCATATCAAACCATGGCCGCGTTATACGTTTGCCGCGCCGGTTCCTCCCCGCAATTGTGGCGGGAGCTTGAGAACCATCTGGCCCACATCGCCGCGCAGCGTAGCGATCGCGATGAAATCCTGTGGGGAGTGAGCGCGCTGGTTCGCGACGGGCTTGTCGTCCGCGGTCTCGCTCGTTGTGCCCGCAACATTCCCGGAGATCTGACGGCGTTCTGGTGCGCCGCTAAGAAAATGGTGTGCGGCGCGGAGATCATTCCGCCGCGCAAGATATACTAGCCCTAAATAAGGAGAAGCCGGGTGCATCTGACGCCGCGCGAGCAGGAAAAACTAATGATTTTTGTCGCGGCCGAAGTGGCCGCGCGGCGGCGCCGCCGTGGCTTGAAACTGAATTACCCGGAAGCGATGGCGCTCCTTTCGGCCGCGATTCTGGAATCCGCGCGCGACGGCAAAACCGTGGCGGAAGTCATGACCGAGCTCACTCAAGTCCTCAAGCGCGAGGACGTGATGGACGGGGTCCCCGAGATGATTCACGAGGTGCAGGTGGAGGCAACCTTCCCCGATGGAACCAAGCTCGTCACCTTGCACGATCCGATCCAGTGACTTATGATCCCAGGCGAATATTTTCTTGAACCCTCCGATATTCCGGCGAATGCCGGGCGCCCGGTAACGCGCGTGGTGGTGCGCAATACGGGCGATCGGCCGGTTCAGGTTGGCAGTCATTATCACTTTTTCGAGGTCAATCGCGCGCTCGAATTCAATCGCATCCAGGCGCGCGGAATGCGGTTAAATATTCCGGCGGGAACGGCGGCGCGATTCGAGCCTGGCGATGAAAAGGAAATCGAGCTGACGCCTATCGGCGGAAACAGGCTCATGTATGGTCACCGCGGATTGGTGAACGGCGCGCTATGAGTCTCTCGATTCCGCGGCGCGTGTATGCGGACCTGTACGGTCCCACCACCGGCGATCGCGTCCGCTTGGGCGATACCGCGCTCGTCATAGAAGTCGAAAAGGACTTCGCCGCCTATGGCGACGAGGTCACCTTTGGCGGCGGCAAGGTTATCCGCGACGGCATGGGCCAGTCGAGCGGAGCGTTGCGCGAGAGTGTCCCCGGCGCTCTCGATCTGGTCATCACCAACGCGCTCATCCTGGATCATTGGGGCATCGTGAAGGGCGACATCGGCATTCGCGACGGCCGCATCGTCAAGGTGGGAAAAGCGGGTAATCCCGACACCATGGAAGGCGTCGACGCGGAGTTGGTGATCGGCGCCGCCACCGAGGTGATCGCGGGCGAAAATCTGATCGTGACCGCGGGCGCCGATCGATTCTCATATCCATTTCATCTCGCCGCAGCAGATCTACGAAGCGCTTTCGGGCGGTATCACGACGATGATCGGCGGAGGCACGGGGCCTGCGACGGGAACCAATGCGACCACGTGCACGCCGGGAGCATGGAACTTGGCCCGCATGCTGGAAGCCGGCGACGCGTGGCCCATAAATTTCGGCTTTCTAGGCAAAGGCAACGCGGCCGGCATCGGTCCGCTCGAAGAACAGATCCGCGCCGGAGCATGCGGGTTGAAACTTCACGAAGACTGGGGCACGACCCCGGCTGCAATCGACGCCTGTCTCCAGGCCGCCGATGCCCACGACGTCCAGGTCGCCATTCACACCGATACGATCAACGAGGCCGGCTTCGTCGAAGATACGATTGCAGCGATCGCGGGCCGCACCATCCACACCTATCACACGGAAGGCGCGGGCGGAGGCCACGCTCCCGACATCATCCGCATCGCCGCTCATGAAAACGTTTTGCCGTCGTCCACCAACCCGACGCGCCCCTTTACGGTGAACACCATCGCCGAACACCTCGACATGCTGATGGTGTGCCATCATCTGAACCCGCTGGTGCCCGAGGATGTAGCTTTCGCGGAAAGCCGCATTCGCCCTGAAACCATCGCCGCCGAAGATATTTTGCACGACCTCGGCGTCTTCAGCATGATTTCGAGCGATTCGCAGGCCATGGGCCGCATCGGCGAAGTGGTCGCGCGCTGCTGGCAGACAGCGCACAAAATGAAGCTGCAGCGTGGCCCGCTGGCGCCGGATTCGGCGCGCAATGATAATTTCCGGGCGCGGCGCTACGTCGCAAAGTACACCATCAACCCGGCGATCACGCACGGTATCGCGCGGCATACCGGTTCCATCGAACCCGGCAAACTCGCGGACCTGGTTTTGTGGAAACCGGCCATGTTCGGCGCCAAGCCGGAGATGGTTGTAAAAGGCGGCTTTATTGCGTGGAGCGTGATGGGCGACGCCAACGCCTCGATCCCCACGCCGCAGCCGGTGCTGTACCGCCCAATGTTTGGAAGCTTTGGCGGGGCAGTGGCATCCACATCTCTTACCTTCGTCTCGCGAGCGGCGTTGGATGCGGAAATTCCGCGCAAGCTGGGTCTTCGCAAGACCGCCGTGGCCGTGGAACGCTGCCGTGCGATTGGGAAAAAGGACATGGTGCACAACAATGCCATGCCGCGCATCGAAGTCGATCCGGAAACGTATGAAGTGCGCGCCGATGGCGAGCTGCTGACCTGCGAGCCGGCCATAACGCTGCCGCTCGCGCAGCGCTATTTTCTTTTCTGATGTTGGGAGAATGATCGTGGAAAAAACGGCTTATGCTTCGCGATAATTGGCAACGCGCTTTTCGTCTGGGGGTGGCCGGCCCGGTGGGTAGCGGAAAAACGGCGCTCGTCGAAAAACTGTGCCGCGCGCTTTTTCCACGCATCGATCTCGCCGTCGTCACCAATGACATTTACACTCGGGAAGACGCGGAGTTCCTGATCCGCCAGGGCGCGCTCCCGGCGGAGCGCGTGCGCGGCGTCGAGACCGGCGGCTGTCCCCACGCGGCGATTCGCGAAGACGCCTCCATGAACCTGGAAGCGATCGCCGATCTGGAGCGGGCATTCCCAGGGCTGGAGCTACTCATGGTCGAGAGCGGCGGCGATAATCTTGCTGCTGCGTTCAGCCCGGAGCTCGTGGATGCCTTCGTCTACGTTATCGATGTAGCCGGAGGAGATAAGATCCCGCGCAAGGGAGGACCCGGCATACAACGCTCGGACTTGCTGGTCATTAACAAAATGGATCTGGCGCCCTATGTCGGAGCGTCGCTTCAAGTGATGGAGCGCGACTCGCGGCGCATGCGCGCGGACAAGCCTTTTCTATTTACCAATCTGAAAAGTGGCGAGGGGCTGGACGGCGTGCTCGGTTGGCTGCATCCGCTCCTCTCGGCGCACGCCAGTCACCGCACACCGGGCCTATAATCGGCTGCTTTACCCCAGTGAACCCGGCAACGGATCCTCTCACTTTTTTGTCGGCGTATTTCCCTGGGATGAGGGTCGCCACGGTTCCGAAATACATCACGATCTCATGTTTCCCACCGTGCCGCTCCGGCGATGAACGCTTTATGTTCCGTTTTCAAATAATCGTTGGCGCGCTCCCTAGGCTTGCGAGAGATAGCCGCGTAGTTTCCGCAAGTCGCGCTTCATCGCGCTGTATACAGTCTCCCGTTCGCCTCCGAAGGGATATTCGAAATGGAGTTGCAGCGGTCCCGAGAAACCGGATTCGGCAACCATGCGGAAGAAGCGCGGGAAGGGGACCATGCCTTCTCCGAGAGGCTTCCATTCGGGCGTCCATTTTCCGCCGGCGTTCTTGACCCACAGGAAGTCCTTGACGGCGATGCCGCGTAAGCGCGGCTCCGTTATCCGGAAGCTGTCGATCCACCCTCCCAAGCCTCCCTCGATCACGGCGTGGCCGATATCGTAATTCACGCCGACCGAATTGGGATCGAAATCCTTCAGAAGGATGTAGAGGTCCCAAATGGGCGCGCCCACGAGGCCCTCGCCGGAGTGCGTGTGATACATGGCGCAGGCGTTGTAGCGCGAATTCAGCGCCGCGAGCTTGGCGATGCGCGGCTTCATCTCTTCCAATTGGGCGGCATACGGTTGGCCTGCCCCATAGCGAAAGCCGCCCCAGCGGTAGTTTCGAATCCCCAGCGCCGTCATGGTCCGGAGAATGTCTTCCGCAAACGGAGTCCGCGTATCGACGATATCCGCGGTAATCATGGGAACCTCGAGCCCGTGTTGGCGGATGATGGCGACCAGTGGAGGTAGGTCCTGTTTGACGCGCGCCGGTTCGACGTGCCCGCCCGGGCGCACCGTGATGTCGACGCCATCGAATCCAATATCGGCGGCCGCCTTGGCGAGTTCTTCTCCGGCAAGGAATTGGAGGGGCTTGGAAAAGATCGCAACTTTCAACTTGAGCCGTCCGGGCTTTTCGTTGGCGGATCGCGCCGGCAGTATCTGGCCGAGCATCGCAGCGCCTCCCAGAAGAGTACGGCGAGAGATTTCCGGCGCCATGGCGATCCCATCTTATACGGAACCGCGATCAAAAGGCAAAACCGATCGCGAAATCGAGCGATGAGGAAATCGCTCATTTGCCCAATCTTGTTCGCTCAAGCGTACCCCATGCTTCGTCGTCCGCCTACGACTGATACGCGTCACCTGATATCCTTGTCGCTTCATGGCGAGCGTGTTTCGGGATGGTCTGCTGCAAGGGAAGGTCGCTTTAGTAACAGGAGGCGGAAGCGGCATCGGGCAGCGGATGGCGGAGCGCTTCGCGGAGCACGGCGCGAAGGTGATGCTGGTGGGCCGCAGGCAGGCCACGCTGGACGCCGCGGCGCGTCTGATACGCGAGCGCGGCGGAGAGGCCGCCACGGCCGCGGTGGATGTCCGCGAGTACGACAAGGTTGCCGAGGCGGCGGCTCGAACGCGGCGGGACTTGGGGCCGATCGACATCGTGGTCTGCGCGGCGGCGGGTAATTTTCCCGCTCCCGTAACGGGAATGTCGGCGAACGGGTTCAAGGCTGTCATCGATATCGACCTGAACGGTACGTTCAACACCTGCCGCGCGGCATATGAGCATTTGCGCAAACCCGGCGCTTCCATCATTGCCATTTCGGCGAACCATGCCACGCAGCCGATCGCGTATCAATCGCATGTCTGCGCGGCGAAAGCGGGAGTGGAGCTGCTGACGCGCACTATCGCGATCGAATGGGGGCCGGAAGGGGTGCGCGCCAACTGCATCACGCCGGGGCCGACGGAGGACACCGAAGGCATGAGGCGGCTCGCTCCCAGCGAAGAGATCCGCCGCCGCATCGTCGCCGCCATTCCATTGCGCCGCTACGGCTCGAAAGACGAGCTCGCGGACCTGGCGCTGTTCCTGTGCTCGGATGCGGCCGCTTATATTACAGGCGCGGTATATGTATGCGACGGGGGCCAGGGGCTGGTGCGCTCGGGCATCCTCGAGGCGGGGCCCGCGCAAGCGCATGGCTGAGGGGTTGAACCCAGCCGAGCCCGGCCCGCGCCGTCCGGCAGGCGCGCGACCGAGCGCCGTTTTATTGCGGCAACTCGGCGTGGCGAGCGCGACGGCGCTCGTGATATCGAACATGGTCGGGACGGGCATTTTTACGACCACCGGGTACCTCGCCGGGCAACTCGGCTCCGCCAAGCTGATTTTGTGGATCTGGGTGGTGGGCGGGATCTGCGCACTGGCGGGGGCCATCAGCTATGCGGAGCTGGGCGTGAATTTTCCGAGCTCCGGCGGCGAGTACGTGTACTTGACCGAGGCATTCGGGCCGAGCTGGGGATTCATGACGGGATGGATCTCGTTCTTCGCGGGATTTTCCGCGCCTATCGCCGCCGCGGCGCTGGCGTTCTCCGATTATGTGGGCTATTTCAAGCCCTCGTTCAAGCAGGAAAACGCGCTGCGGATGTTTGGCGTGGGGACGTGGGAGTTCCACATCGGCGGCGCTCAGGCGCTGGCGTCGGCTCTGATCGCGGTGTTTACGATTCTCAATTGCGTGGGGGTGCGGCGTACCGCGCGGGTGCAGAACGTTCTGACGGGCGCCAAGGTATTTATTATCGTGGCGCTGCTCGTGGCGGGGTTCGCTTTCGGAGAGGGAAGCTGGAACAATTTTTCCGTGCCGCTCGCCAGGCGTACGTCGGACATTCCGGTGGCCTCGCAGTTTTTCGTCAGCCTATTTTATATTTACGTGAGCTACAGCGGTTGGAACGCCGCCACATACGTGGCCGAAGAGGTAAAACAGCCGGCGCGAACGCTGCCGCTCTCAATGGGGTTGGGCGCCGTGCTGGTGACGACGCTTTTTGTTGGTCTGAACGCCTTATTCATATATGCCGTTCCGCTGCGCGAAATGGCGCCCGACGCGAACCATATCCAAGTCGCGATCGGCGCATTGTCCGCGCGTCATTTGTTCGGAGGTGCGATTGCGGGCGCTTTCAGCGCGGCCATGGCGCTTTCGCTGATGGCGACCGTGAACGCGATGGTCACGATCGGACCGCGCGTGTACTATGCGATGGCGCGCAATGGGGCCTTTTTCGGCGCGGCGGCCAAGGTGGATCCGCGCTGGCATACACCGGCGATCGCGATCGTGTGTCAGGGGATCTGCTCCATCGCGATGACGGTCACGCCGTTTTTGAATCTGCTGCTGTATATCGGAATTACGTTGAACTTCTCGGCGATGATGTCGGTGGCTTCGCTGCTTATTTTTCGCAGGCGCGCGGGCTGGCGAAAACTGAAGGCCGTCAGCTTTCTCTATCCCGCCATTCCGTTGTTCTTTATCGCGGTGGGCGTGTGGATCACGATCTTCGGAGTGAAAGAGCAGCCAGTTGTGGCCTTGGCGGCGGTGTTGACCGTGGCGGCCGGCGCGGTAGTATACCGCTGGCGCGCGAGGCACTGGCGTTTGAGACCGGTCTTATGACACGATCGCCGACGCGGCGCGAACGTTTCAATGGTCGTTGAAACATCGCCCCATCGGCCCGGTCTAGAATTTGGGTAATGATCGTTGGACCCGATATTGCCGGCACGGCCGCGCTGTTCGGGGACCCCGTGCGGGCCGCGATGCTGACGGCCTTGCTGGACCACACGCAGTTGTCCGCTGGGCAACTGGCTTTCGCGGCAAATGTTTCGCCGCAAACGGCAAGTTTTCACCTGGCGAAGTTAACCGCGGCGGCGCTTCTCCGAGGAGAGCGGCAGGGGCGCAATCAGCTGTACCGGCTGGCGGGGTGCGGCGGTGGCGCATGCGATCGAGTCGCTGGCGGCGGTTTCGGCGCCACACGACTCGACACCGCACATTTCGGCATCGCACATTGCGGCGCCGCACAATTCGACATCGGACATTTCGGCATTGCACAAGGGCGTTCGAGAGAAGCGGGATGGCTTCGGCTGCGAGCGGTTGCGGCAGCTTCGGACGGCGCGAACCTGTTATGACCATTTAGCCGGCGTGAGCGCCGTCCTGCTGCACGATTCGTTGCTGCGATCCAGCTATCTGGTTCCGTCGAGTGAAAAAGAATACGCGCTCACGGAGCGTGGCCGCGAGTGGCTGCAAGCCGCGGGCGTGAATGGAAATGTTCCGCGAACGCGATCGCCCTTCGCGCGTCCCTGCCTGGACTGGAGCGAACGGCGGGCCGCATCTGGCGGGCCGGCTGGGCGCGCAGTTACAGGAGCTTTTCTTCAAGGATGGCTGGATCGTTCGCATTCGGAATAGCAGGGCGGTTCGGATCACCGAACGGGGGCTGCGCGAATTTGAGCGGCAATACGGGCTGAACTTGAAATCCCTATGATTACTCTCTGCATTCAATATCAAATCGATCCCCAGAAACTTTCCGGCTTCGAGAAATACGCTCGCAATTGGCCCCAGCCGATCCGGCGGTGCGGCGGCGAGCTCATCGGATATTTCCTGCCGACGAAACTCGCGGGGCGGACCAACATGGCCCTGGCGCTGATCCGGTTCCGGGATTTAGCCGCATACGAGCGTTATCGAGATGCGCTCATGAAGGACCCGGATGCCATCGCTAACGTCCAACAGGCGGAGGCAACGGGTTGCATTCTCGTCGAGGACCGCTCGTTTCTGCGGCAGGTTTTGGAATAAGGAGCGTTTCGAAACCATGAGCGGTTCCGAGACAGCGGGTTACGGTTACGGCCGCCCCGCAAGCGCGCACTCTCCCGTTTCTTTGGCGGAATTGCACCAACTCGAAGCGAGCGCCGGTTGGACCGAAGAGGATGCCGCGATTCTACGGAAGCATAGTCGAATCTTCGAGGATCGCGCCGAGCAGATGGTCGATTCGTGGCGAGCGGTCATCGCATCGCAGCAGCATCTGGCCAAATGGTTTTACGGGCCCGATGGGCGGCCGGACGAAGATTACAAAGCAAAGGTCAAGGAACGTTTTGTGCAATGGGTGCGCGACGCCTGCGCTCGTCCGCACGATCGGGAATGGCTGGATTATCAGGAGGAAATCGGTCTTCGCCATACGCCGGAGAAGAAGAATGTCACGGACGGGGCGCATACCGCTTCCTTCGTCCCGCTGCGGTATTTGTACGCATTCACGGCCGTTGTGGCGCTGTCGGCCCGCGCATTTTTCGTCGAGGCCGGCGTGGGCGGAGAGGAGTTGCAGAGACTCGAGGACGCGTGGCTGAAGGCCGTATTGCTGCACGTGACATTGTGGAGCCGGGCTTATTCGAAAGAGGGGCTATGGTAAAGCGTCGCAGAGCCGCGGCGGCCGCCGTGCAAGAGTCAACGACTCTCTTCCTTACCCATGTACAGCTCGCGAACCGCATCGCGATGATTCTCCAAAACCCGATTGCGGCGCACTTTCATGGTGGGCGTCAGCTCGCCATGCTCTATCGTGAAATCGCGCTCCAGAACGCGGAACTTGCGAATCTGCTCGAATGGCGCTAATTGCTTGTTGACCTTCGCGACGGTCTTCCGCACTTCAGCGACGACCGGCGGCGCGACGGCGATTTCGTTCCGCGGCCGCTGTTTGAATTCCTCCATGCCTTTTAGCGTTTCGGCGTTCATTACGTTCACCGTAAACAGCGCGGTCACGTAAGGCAGACGGTCCCCAATCAGCAGGACCTGGTTGATGAGCGGCTCGGTCTTGAAAAGGCTCTCGATACGCGCGGGATAGATCTTTTTACCGTTCGAGGCGACGATCAACTCCTTTTTCCGGCCTGTGATGTAGATATAGCCGTCCTGGTCGAACTCCGCGATGTCGCCGGTAGCGAGCCATCCATCGCGCAACACGAGAGCGGTGGAATCCGGATCATTGTAGTAGCCGGAAAACAGAGTGGGGCTCCTGGCGAGCAGCTCGCCATCCTCGGCGAGCCGCAGCTCGATGCCTGCGAGCGGCTTGCCGATGCTGCCGGGCTTGGGCCGGTCGAGTGGGTTCAGCGCCAGGACACCGCCTTCGGTCAACCCGTAGCCTTCAATGAGCGGCATTCCGATGGCCGCGTAAAATTCGGCGAGATCTTTGCCGAGCGGCGCCGCGCCCGATGCCGCGATGCGCAGCCGTCCTCCCAGGCGCTCGCGTATTTTCGAAAAAACGAGGCGGTCCGCGATCTTGAGCGCTCGGCGCATCCAGACGGGTACGGGCTGGCCGGCCTGCCTGCGGCGGCTGGCTTCCGATCCCAGCCCGACGGCGCCATAAAACATCCTGCGGCTCACCGCGCCGCGCTTCTTGATTTCCGCCGAGATGCTCGCATAAATGCGCTCCCAGACGCGGGGCGGAGCGAGCAGGAAAGTCGGTCGGACGGTTTTGATCTCGTTTGGCAGGCGCGCCAGGCTTTCGGAAAACCAGACCTCCACGCCGAGCCGAATGGGGATCAGCTCGATGACAACGCGTTGCGCGATGTGCGCGGACGGGAGAAACGCGATGGTCGAATCGCCGGGGCGCAGCCTCAGCGCCTCGGGTCCCATATCGAGGTTCGCGACCACGGCGGCGTGCGAGGTCAGGCCCATTTTCGGCTCGCCGGTCGCTCCGGAGGTCATGTACAGAATGGCGGAATCGAGGGGCGTGAACTCGGACTGAATGCGGTCGAAGAGGCCGGGATCTTCGGCTAGGCCCCGGCGGCCCAATTCTCGCAAAGCGTCGAGCGTGAGAATTCCATCGCGTTCGCCGGTGAGCAGTATCCAGCGTAGGTCGAGCGCTTCGGTTGCCGCGGCAAGCATCGCGTCTATGGATTTCGGATTTTCGGCGAACGCCACGCGAGCGCCGCTGACGCGCAGATTGTTGATTAGATCCGTGACGGGATAGGTGGTGTAGAGCGCGGCCGCGACTGCGCCGGCGGCCATGATTCCGAGGTCCGCCAGATAAAACTCCGCGCGCGTTTCCGAGTGTAGAGCTACGGAATCGCCTTTTTGGACGCCAATGCTCCGTAACCCGCAGGCGATTTCGCGCGCGGCATCGCGGTATTCGGGCCAGGTCCAGGTGCGGTATTGCCCTTTTCCGAGGGGCTGTTGTAATGCGGGAGCGTTGCCATAAGCGGCCGCGGCTTCGTCCAGGACCGCATACACGGTTCGGGGTTTCATGGATAATTCTAGGATCGCATGGCCGCGCGCCCAAGGCTTTGGTGACGCTGCGGCGACACTGGACGCCTCTTGCCGCGCGCTTCGCCGTTGACCCCGCGGGTCCCGGCCCGGCGTCGTAATATATCCCGTGTACTTGCGCCCTGCCGCTCGTGGCTGTTCTGTTGAGCGGCTGCGTTTCCACTACTCCGCCCGGCGGCATCGCGGTGCTATGGCGCGATCCTGGAGACGTTGCGGCCTTCGATTTCACTTACGGGAGCGGCGGTCCCGGGCTCCGGCCGCCTTTCCGTTGGAGCGGGAACCATGCGCGGTACGAGCCCCAAGGTGTTCGCCGGCGATGCGGGCCGCCGCGAGTGGCGCATGAAGGGGGGCACGAGGTCCGCGCCGAGGCCTTCCGCACGCGCCTCCGGCATTCAAAGACAGGATATTCAGCAACGCTTCATTCGAGCGGTTTGGACCCGGCCTCAAATTTGCTGCCGACGACGGCCACGTGGGCCCTGGTCCTCCAGTCCCTTCGAGGGAACACCGCAAATAAACGGCCTGAAAATTCTAGTCAGGCTGGTTTCCGACTGGGATAACAAGGACGCGCGCAATTCGGTCCTGGCAGCGATCTCGGAATTTTGGAGCAGGACGGCGGGGCCTCCCGGCACCTGATCTATTTCGCCGATGATTGGGGCCGGTCGATGGGCAGATGGGGGCGCTCCTATGACAAACTCCGCTCGGCTACGGTGGCCAACATACGACAGATTTCATGTGGCGTCGGGCGTTGGGATCCAGCAGCCTGGCTTCCGCGCTATCTCGGGCGCGTCACCGAAGCGCAATTGCGCGCGGGATTGAGGGCCAGCGGCGCTTCGCCACAGGAGACGACTTGTTTACGCGGCGTTGCGGGCCCGCATCGGTTAACTGCGCGCGGCCGCGCCGAAGAAATCAGCCGAGATAGCTGAAAAGGGTTTGTCGCGGAAGTTGCGCTTCGGCGGCCAATGCCGCCTGCTGCTCCGTCGAGGCCATTGTCAGCTGCGTGATGGCCTGAGTCTCGTCGGCGTCCTCGATCCCGCTCTGCTGCGTTTGCAGCGCCGTCGTGAGATTGGCAGCGTCGTTGGTCGCGCTGGCCACCTCGTCCTGAACGTTTCCGTAAAAAGCCAGCTGGTCGTTAAGGTATTGCGAGGAGGTCTGCAGATTGGAGATTGAAGAATTGATGCCGGTCTGGTCGTTGTTCAACAGCGCGGTGCGAAGATTGCTGAGCGTGGAGAAGACGTTGCTGGCGGGATTGGCGCTGTCGAATATATCTTGCGCGGTCAGCGAATCGGGAAACAGCGACCCGTCCGGAGCCTGCACTTGCCGCGTGGCCGCCGATCCCTGGTAGGCGCTCACCGGGTTGGTCTGCGTCAGATCGACGGTGTAGGGCTGCGTCTGGTCTGAATCCCCGCTGAAGACATAACGGGTCCCAACGCTGGTGTTCGCTACCCCAACCATCTGCTGGAGAATGCTCCCGACCTGGTCGGCAAGCTGGCTGCGCGTTGCCGCGCTTTGCGTGTTGGGTTGGCCTTGCGCGGCCAGCGACGAAGCGCTCTCCATGAGCGAGACGGAGTTCTGCAAGGCCTGCTCCGCGGTATCGCTCTCCGTCTTCACCTGCCCCAGATTCGATGCGATCTGCTGCGTTTGCGCCAGCTTCGAATTGACCTGCATGAGATTTGCGATGTCGGTGGGGTCGTCCGAAACAGTGCTGATCTTGAGTCCCGTCGTGAGCTGCTGCTGCGCCTGCTGTTCCCGTTGTTGTATGCGGTCCATTCCGCCGACGAAGATCTGCGTGGCGGGATCGAAAAATTGAATCATGCGGAGGCTCCCTGGGGAATAATGTTGATCACTGTGTTCGTCAAACTGTCGAGCACCGAGATCAGCTCCGATGTGGCTTGATAGGCCCGTTGAAACGTAAGCAACTGCGCCGCCTGACCGTCCAATGTAACTCCCGAAATGTTGCTGCGCAGCGTCTGCGCCTGCGTCAGGAGTTGATTGTCCGACGTGGCGTTGGCATTGGCGTTGGAGATATCGGATCCAACCCGCCCCGCCAGATTGCCGTAGAAGGTCGCAAACGAGTATCCGTTTACAGGCGTGGAGCTTCCAAGCTGCGCCAGCGCCAGCGCGTTTCCGTTTCCACCCGGCGCGCCGGAAGCTGCCGCGGCGATCTGATCGGGCGTCAAAGCATTGGTCGTCAGCGTTTGCGCCGCCCCCACGGTCGGATCGTAGGTGAACAAATCGGTCGAGGGCGCGTTCCCGTTCTCATCGACGCCGTTAGCGAGCGTGGTGTTGACCTGGTCGGCCACCGATTGCGCCAGCGTATTCAGGTCCGTCGTGTAGGACGGTATAGCAGTATTATTCACCTGCAGCATTCCGGCGAGCTGGCCGGTCTGGACCTCGGATGTGATATCGCGTCCCTGTGAATCGAGGATGGAGATCTGCCCCGAGGAGGAATCGGCTTCTATCGGCATGGACTGATCTCCCATCACGAGCGGCGTTTGGCCGCCCAGATATACCGTCACCGAGCCGTCCGGCTGCTGCAAGGCTTTGAAATTAACGTATTGCGACAACTGCTCCAGATCGGAATTCAACGACGCGTCGACGCCCGCGTCCACTTGCGATGTCGCGTTCGCAGCGCGGTGCGTGTTGATGGCCGCGATGTCGGCCGCCAGCGCGTTGATCGACTGCACCGTGCTTTGAGCCTGGTTTTGGATGGAACCGCTCGTCGATGCCAGCCCGGAAGCGGTGGCATTGAAGGCCTTCGCCACCTGCTGGGCCTGATTGAGCACCGCCTGCCGCGAGGCCGTATCGTTTGGATTCACGCTTAACTGCGAGAAGGCGCTCCACAGCGAATTGAGCGAGGAGGAGATGTCCGTACCGGTCCCGGTGGCGGAGGGCACCGTGAAATAGTTCTGAAGGCTGGTGAGGTCCGTCGAGACCTGCTGGTCGAAGCCGGTCTGAGACTGCTGTGTCCGCACCGATTCTTCCGCGAAAGCGTTGCGGGTGCTCTCCACTCCTCCCGAGGCAACACCTCCCGGCAGACCCACGGCAGGATCGAAGGGAAGCGCCGTGAACTGCTGCACCTGTTTGGCGTAATCCGGCGTCTGCGCGTTGACGATATTGTTCTCGGTCGTTTGGAGGGCCTGATTGTACACGCCCAGCGCGTTCGATGCGTTCACCAGCGAGGTCAGCAGATTACCCATGCATCATCCTTCCATTTGCAAAAGCGGCCCCGGCCGCGCCGCGATCGCTCCCCCGCGCGTGTAGTCCACGGTTTCTATTTCCGCCGGCGCCAGCAAGCGCGCCAAGCCGCCGTAGAAAGAGGATGCGCCGCGCAGCAGCGCGTGTACCTGCCCCAGTTCCTGGCGAAACCCGGCCACCTCCGCTTCGAGGCCTCGCCGCGCTACCGCCAGGTCTATCGAAGGGCCTGCCTCGGCGCGAGGCCGCAGCAGCAAATCTTCGAGCAGCGCAAGAGAGTCGATGGCGACGCGCAGGTGCGGCGCGCAGGAATCGAGGATCTCCGGCGTGGGATTGAGCAGCTTCTTGCGAACTACATTGATACTGCGGCGCGCCTGGCGGGCCGCTTCCATGTCCTTGGGGGCGCCCATTCTCATGCCGCGCCTCCCGCTACGCCGCCGCCCGTATGTGTTCGTCGATCAGGTTGCCGCTCAACGCCGCGGCGTCGACCTGGTATCGCCCGGATGCAACCGCTGAAGACAGCTCCGTGACCTTCGCTGCCGCCTGTGCTCCGCCGGCGCTCAAAAGACTGCTCAAGGAAGAGAGCTGGGCGAGGTCGCTTCCCCCACTGCCCACCACTGGCGCGCGGTTATTACCCCCCGCCGGCGCCGTCGGAGCTATTGCGCACCGCTGGGATGCTTGCGGAATTCGAGTTTTGGACTTTCATGTTCGTGCGGGCTTTCGCCTCCTCACGATTGTTTATCGTCCCCCTCCGGTCTTAGTAATAGGGGTAGGCGTAAAAAAGGTTCGCCCCAAGCGCGCCCGCGCGGCATTTCTTGCGCCGAAAACGCGATATTGGATACCATGTTCGCATTCGTTTGGGAGGGAGATTAATGAAAACTGCGCTTTTGGCTGGTACTGCGATCTTTATTGCCGGACTTGGGGCAATCGCCCTTAGGGCGCAGGTCATCAGCGCCTCGGTGGAAGGGATTGTCCTCGATCCCACCGGCGCGGCCGTGCCCAACGCCAACGTTCGCGCCGTCAATACCTCGACCAATCTTGAAGTCCGCACTACGACCGCCGCGGACGGCCGCTACACTTTTCCCTCGCTCCCTCCCGGCGGCCCCTATAGCATCACGGTCGAAGCCGCCGGCTTCAACGCGGAGCAGCGCACCGGCATCACGCTCGACGTGAATGAGGCCGCGCGCATCGATTTCACATTGAAAATCGGCGCGACCACCGAGACCGTGCAGGTCTCCGCCGCCGCGCCGCTGATCGAATCGACCACCGCGGCCATGGGCCAAGTGATCAACAGCCAGAGTATCGTCAATCTTCCTCTCAACCAGAGAAATGCCTATTCTCTGGTCTTTCTCGCGCCGGGCGTCCAGGGAGACGTCAGCTTCACGTACAACAGCGACAACTTCTCCATCAACGGGGGCCGGCCGGGCACCACCGATATCCTGGTCGATGGCATCCCCTCGGCGCCCAATCTGGCGAATCCCATCGTAGGCATTGCCGTTTTCCCTTCCGTGGATGGGGTGCAGGAATTCAAGGTCCAGACCAATACCTATTCCGCCGAATTCGGCCGCAGTGGAAGCGGCATCATCAACCTGATCTTTAAATCCGGCACCAACCAGTTCCACGGCAGCGGCTACGATTTCCTGCGCAATTCCGACCTGGACTCGAACAGTTTCTTCTCCAACCTGAATGGCGTTCCGCTCCCCAATTTCAAGCGCAACCAGTTCGGCGGGAGCCTGGGCGGGCCGGTTTATATTCCCAAGCTCTATAAGGGCAAAGACAAAACTTTCTTCTTCTTCGATTACGAGGGCCTGCGGCAGGGCAGCGCGGCGACCTTGCAAACCACCGTACCCACGGCGGCGCAGCGCAATGGCGATTTCTCCCACACCTTCAACTCTGCCGGCCAGCTTGTTACGATTTATGACCCCGAGACGACCGTGCCCCAAGGCTCGGGATACGTCCGGTCGGCCTTTCCCGGCAACGTGATCCCACCCAGCCGCATGGATCCGGTGGGCAAGAACGTGGTCAATTATTATCCCCTGCCGAACCAGCCGGGCGCGGCCTTTTCTGGCGTGAATAATTATTACGTCGCCACGAACAATGTGCTGAACAGCAACTCGATCGACGCCAAAGTCGACGAGGTCCTCAGCGATAGGAGCCGCTTCTTCGTGCGTTATTCGCGCCAGGGTCTGGATAATCCCGCCCCGGCATATCTGTCCGGCGCCATCGCGGTGGCCCAGAACGCCCCCGATAACCAAGCCCAAACGAACAACAGCGCGGCCATCGATTACACCCTCACGCTCAGCCCTTCGGATCTGATCGAGGTCCGCTATGGCTTCGCCCGCATCAAGCTGAATTACAGGTCGCTCAGCCTGGGCTTCGATCCCACCACGCTGGGCTTTCCCAGCTATATCGCGGCGAACGCGGACCACCTCCTCTTCCCCGGCATTGCGGCGGCCAACTATTACAGCCTCGGCAACCCCCAGCAGGGCGATACGCGAGATCCTGGCTTCGAAACCCATATATTGGCGGCTGAAAATACGCGCATCTTTTCCGCCCATACCCTGCGATTCGGAGTGGAGACCCGCCTCCTGCGCTCGAACGATACCGAATCCGGATCCTCCACCGGTAATTTCACTTTCACGAATGCCATCACGCAAGGCCCCAATCCGAATGCCGCGACCTCCACGGCCGGTAACTCCATCGCCTCCCTGCTGCTGGGCGTCGGCAGCGGGTCGATGCTGATCGACTCGAAGGATGATGCCACCCAAAGCCACTACTTCGCTGCCTTCGTTCAGGACGACTGGAAGGTGACCCGCAAGCTCACTCTCAACCTAGGGCTGCGCTGGGATCTCGACATTCCCCGTACCGAGCGCTATAACCGCATGGAGACTTTCGATCCCTACATCCCCTCGCCGCTCGCAGCACAGACCGGGATCGCCGGGTTGCGCGGCGGCACGGTGTTCGTGGGCGTCAACGGCAACAGCCGCCAACAGTTCGATCCGCAATGGCACAACTTCAATCCCCGCTTCGGATTCGCCTATGAAGCCACCCCCAACACCGTCATTCGCGGAGGTTACGGCATCTTCTATGCCGCCAGCCTGCGCATAGCCAATGCGACCATCGGGAACGAAGGTTTCAGCGCCTCCACCACCTACGCGGGAAGCCCTGACGGACTGACTCCCGCCGTCTATCTCGAGCAATCCGTTTCCGAATGGATTGAACCTGCCCACGGGCAGTTCCCAAGGGCTGCTCACAGGCATCGGAAGCTCTTTCGAGAATCCACTTACCGGCGACAACAAAGTTCCCTACTCGGAAAACTGGAATTTCGACGTTCAACGCCAGTTGCCCGGCGATATCCTGCTGGACGCCGCTTACGTCGGAAGCCATGGCGTGCACCTGAACATGGCGGGGGAAGGCAATTACAACATTGACCAATTGACCCCCAACGCCATCGCCCTCGGAACCAAGCTTCAGCAGAGCGTCGCGAACCCATTTTACGGAATCATCACCACTGGTCCGGAGGCAGCCGCAACCGTCCCCCTCGCCTATCTGATGGCGCCCTTCCCGCAATTCACCACGGTTTACGCCTCCTTCCCCACTGGCGGCTACAGTGACTACAATTCCTTCCAGTTGAAGGTGGAAAAACGCTTCAGTCACGGCCTGACGACTCTGCTCTCCTTCACCGGCCAGAAGTTGATCGACGATTTTTCCCAACTTTCAAACGTCGGCAACAGCACCGGCGGCATTCAGAACATTTACAACGGGAAGGGCGAGCGGGCCGTATCTTCGAACGACCGCTCCCGCCGGCTAGTGATCAGCGGCACCTACGAATTCCCGCTGGGCCGCGGCAAAGCTTTCGGGAAAAACTGGAACCGCGCGATGGACGCATTGATCGGGGGCTGGCAAGTCAACGGCATCTATAGCTATCAGACCGGCTTCCCTCTTTCCGTGACCGCTCAGAATACCTGCACCAATTGCGGGATCAATACCCTGCGACCCAACAACAATGGCCAAAGCGCGGCGTTGAGCGGCCCCGTTTCCCAGCGGCTTAACGAGTATTTCAACACTTCCGTTTTCTCGCAGCCCGCCCCGTTCACCTTTGGAAACGCTCCGCGAACGCTGCCCGACGTGCGTGGCCCTTCCTCGGAGGACATCGATTTCTCCCTTTTTAAGATTTTTCATCCGCTGGAGCGCCTGAGTGTGGAGTTCCGCGCCGAAGCGTTCAACTTGCTCAATCAGGTTGTTTTCGGGTTGCCGAATGTCAGTCTGAACTCGAACCAGTTCGGCGTGATCAGCTCGCAGGCCAATAGTCCGCGCACGATCCAATTTGGATTGAAATTGCTCTTCTGATACGCCGCGAGCACCCGGGGATCCCATTCCGTGAGCTGATGTCCCAGCGTCCATTGCGTATGCCCGATGTGGCGCGGTGCGCCGGAAGTTATTCGCCGGCCGCTGCCGCCATGCAGGGTCTCTATGTCAAGGACCGGCAGCACGCTTCGGGTCGCGGGAAATCTGGTTTTTCTAATGAATTCGGGAACTAAGGCTGAGGCGGTGACCGCCTATCGCAAAGCGTTATCCAGATTGCTCCCACGGTCCCGCTGCTCTTATTCGCCACTCTCGAGAGCAGATAGACGTCGCGCGGGAAGCCAGAGGGCAATTACGGCGCTATGCAACTTCTTCGGCGCGGTGGTATTATTTCTGAGCGCCATTGCTTTGTATGGTCTATTATCGTCGACGGTCGCGCAGCGCACCGCGGAAATCGCCGTGCGCATTGCGTTGGGAGCGCAAGGGCGAACGGTGCTGTGGATCGTCTTCTCCGAAGCGCTCCGGCTGCTGGGAGCGGGAGTCGTTGGGCGGCGCCGCGCTGTTCCTGGCGATGCGGTTCGTACGAAACATGGTATACGGCGTGGCGGCGTTCGACCCGGTGGCATGGGCCGCAACCGCTGCTTCGCTCACCGTCGTAGTGCTTACCGCTGGACTGTTTCCGGCTCTTCGCGCCGCCTCCGTCGATCCCATGGAGGCTTTGCGCGCGGAGTGACGCCGGCCCATCACATGAAAGGACGATTTCTGTGAGCGGCCAGCGGAGGAACTCATCGTTACAGCAGTTCTGAGCCGAGGCGCGGAGTTTCGCCATGCAGTAAGGGCGTGAACTTCTGGAAAAGCCGTACCCAAAGCTGTTGCGTGGGCCCGGCGGAAACGCTTTGCCGGGAATTTACACAGTATAGAGGATCTATGACGCAGGGACTGAAAAACCTACAACACATTGTCGTGTTGATGATGGAAAATCGTTCGTTCGACCACATGCTTGGCGCGCTGAAGGCGGAGGACCCGCGGATTAACGGTCTGACCGGCGCCGAGAGCAACCTGGACACCACCAACGAACCAACGCGCGTTCAGGCGCTGGCGGAGTTTCAGTCGCAGCTCGATCCCGATCCGGACCACCACTTTCCGGCGGTGCACAAACAGCTTTATTACGGCACGCCGGGGCCGCCTGGTCAACCGGCCATGAATGGCTTTGTGCAAAGTTACTATGACCAGCGGAAAGACATCAGTCACTCGCGCAAGATCATGTATTACTTTCCAAAGCAGAAGCTTCCGGTGCTCACTACTCTGGCGCGCAGCTACGCGCTTTTTAACGGCTGGTTTTCGTCAATTCCCGGCCCCACGCTCTGTAACCGGGCCTTTGCTCATTATGGTACGTCGTTCGGACAAGTGAGCATGGACGTCTTCTATTACAACAAGCAGTACCTAAGTATTTACGAGCGACTGAATAATGCTGGAACGACGGCGAAGATTTACTACTACGATCCGGCAAGCTCGAGCCTGGAAGTCGTCAATCTTCTGCAGAACCAACCCAAACTGTTCGGTACCTATGAGCAGTTTCTGGAAGACTGTAAGTCGGGGGAACTGCCGCAATATAGCTTTGTGGAGCCGAATTACACCGACCACGAAGCCGACGACGGCGCGGAGGAGATTGCTTCCGACCAACATCCCGATCATGACGTGCAGCAGGGCGAGATATTTATTGCAAGCGTCTATAACGCGATCCGGCAGAATCCAGACTTATGGAGGAGCACCGCTCTGCTGGTTGTTTACGACGAGCACGGCGGCATCTACGATCACGTGCCCCCGCCATCCTGTCCACCCGACGGCTTTTCGGCAACTCCGGACCAGACGGGCGTGCCCGGCCTAACGTTCAAGTTCGATCGCCTTGGCGTTCGCGTGCCGGCCATTTTAGTGTCGCCCTGGGTTGCAAAGGCGACGGTTGTCGCGGGTCCGGAGGATCGCGTGAATGGGAGAGTCTTTGAGCACGCGTCTATCCCGGCGACTGCCACTTCATTTTTCCTCAACCAATACGACGACCGGTCACCACGCGAGCAGAAGGCCGCCACGTTTCTAGATTTGCTATCCGATACTATGCGGCCGGAGTCCGATTGCCCGGTCTTCGGTACTTAAGGAGTTAGTCATGGCAACACCGAGCAACATCATTCTTATTCCCAAACCGGATCGCAGAGCTTACGATCCGCAACGGTCCCTGGATCGAAATTTGCTAATCAAAGCCCAGGTGCGCCACTTCGAGGAGGCGGAACGGAATCTTCCGCCGGAGCTGCAGACCGGCATTTCAGTAGAGTCGATCAGGACGGAGGGAGAGGCTAGCCAGTACATTCGCAAGGTCACCGAAGCGATTCACAAGAATGGCGGCCGCATCGGAAAGGTCGAAAGGGCGACATGAAGCGTGCGGCGGCGTTAGTGTGTTTTGCGATTGCTTCGCCTCTGTTGGCGCAGGAAAGCCAGTTGCAGGAGGAGTTTCGGGGGGAAGAGACGCGCTTTGACTCGAGTTGTCTACACCCGTCCAGCTTTTCGTTCGGTTCGCTCGGCGGCTGCGCACAGCTTCTGTTCACGGATCATCCGCTGCACATAGCGGTTGGGAGCCTCGCTCCGCAAAATGGTTTCGGCGCCGGCATTGCGTTTACGACTCATTACACCCCCAACGAAGACTGGCGCATATTTTGGGATGTTGATGCCGTCGCAACGCCGAACGGCTCATGGCGCGCCGGAGCTTACATGACCGCCGTTTTGATCCGCCACCCGAAGATCGTTGTCCGCCCCGGCGGTTCGACCGCAACCAAGCCGTCGACATTGGCTGTTGAGGAGATGCCTGCATTTCACGCTTATGCGCAAAGCACTTCATTGAATAAGCTTTTGTATTATGGCTTGGGACAGAATAGCGCGCAGGCGAACCTCTCGTTTTATGGAATGACGGAGACGATTGCCGGAGGAAACGTTGTCTGGCCTCTGATAAAGCCGCTAAACCTATCGCTTTTCGGCGAAGTGAATGGGCGGTTTGTGGGAATCCGCGGCAATCACAGTGAGGCAGGTCCTTCGATCGAGCAGGCATATAGCAGTGCTACGGCGCCGGGCCTCACGGCGCAGCCCGCGTTCGCTCAGATGGGCGAGGGCATTCGTCTGAGGCCGGCTTTTGCCAACGGCTATGTTCGCTTGAACTATGCGGCGACGTTTCAGGAATGGGCGGCGGGGAATTCGACTTATTCTTTCCGGCGGTTCACGGCGGACCTGTCGCATGAGTTTCCGCTGTACCGGAAGACGCGATCACTTGCCCCGAGGGATTTCAACGGTCCGGACGATTGTTTGCAGGATGCCAACGCAAAGAGCTGTCCGCCGATCACGAGGAACCTGGAAGGCAGTTTCGGTTTGCGATTCTTGTATACTACATCATTTGTTCCGGCGGGTCACGTTGTTCCGTTTTATGCGGATCCTACGTTGGGCGGCTCGGATATTAATGGTACGATTCTGTTGCCTAGTTATCCAGACTATCGCTTCCGCGGTCCCAATCTAATGCTGCTACGCGGCAGCTTCGAACATTCTATCTATAAGTGGCCGGTGGGGGTGAAATTTATGGTGGATGAGGGCCGGGTCGCTCTGGCGCGCGGCGATCTCGGGTTTGATCACCTGGCGCACAGTTACGCGGCGGGAGTGACGCTCCATGCCGGCGGTCTTCCGCTTATCGATCTTCTCTTTGCGTGGGGAGGGCACGAAGGCACTCACACGATCGCGAATGTCAGCCCGTCGCTGCTGGGCGGAGCGGCGCGGCCGTCATTGTATTAATGGTCTCGGTTTGCTGCGATGATAAGGAAATGCTCGGGAGGATTGTCTCTCATTACCGGGTATTGGAATTACTGGGGCGCGGTGGCATGGGGGTGGTCTACCGGGCGGAAGACATGCTGCTGGGCCGGAGCGTGGCGCTGAAGTTTCTTCCCGACGATGTGAAACCCGATCCGTTGGCGATCGAGCGTTTTCGCCGCGAAGCCCGTACGGCGTCGGCGCTCAATCATCCCCACGTTTGTACGATCCACGAAATTGGAGAGGACGAACTCGGGCGGCCCTTCATCGCGATGGAGTTTGTGGAAGGCCAGAGTCTGGAGGACAGGATCGGAGAACGGCCGCTGCCGCCTGCAGAGGTCGTGGAATTCGGGATTCAAATCGCCGAAGGACTCACGGCGGCACATGCGCAATCGATCGTGCACCGCGACCTAAAGCCCTCCAACATTTTTGTGACTCCGGAAGGTCAAATCAAGATTCTGGACTTTGGTCTGGCTAAACATGCGCTTTTACCAGCCTTGCAGGCAATGCAGGGGACATCGGCGGATACCCAAACAGTGATTACTACCCCCGGCGTTGCAATTGGCACCATTGCGTGGATGTCGCCGGAACAAGCTCGCGGGCAGGAGTTAGATGCACGCTCCGACCTATTTTCCTTCGGTGTCATCCTTTATGAAATGGCCAGCGGCAAACTCCCGTTTCGCGGAAGCACGCCGGCTGTTTTGTTCGATGCGCTCCTCAATCGGGAGCCTGCGCCGATCGGCGAGGCTGCGCCAGGTTTACGTCGCATTACCGCCAAGGCGCTCGAGAAGGATCGCGAAGCAAGATACCAGAGCGCGGCCGAAATTCTCGCGGACTTGAAGAGTCTGCAACGTGAACTGGAGACCACACGATCACCTGTACCGCCCGTAGGAGCCAAGCGGCCGTACCGCCGGTCCGCCGTCCTGGCAGGATTGGCGTTCCTTCTCGCGGCAATGACATACTACCTGAGCCGGCCGGTGGCGCCGCCCCATATTACTCGTGTCGCGCAGGTCACAAGCGACGGCTTATCCAAGACCGGGATCAATCGAGCCAATCTGGCTACCGATGGTCAACGATTGTATGGCACGGAGCTACTCAACGGACAGCTAACGCCGATTCAGGTGGCGGCATCGGGTGGGGATACAAGCCCGATTCCCAACGCCTTTCCAAACTCTCTGGTGCGGGACTTTTCTCCGATCCGGCCGGAATTGCTGGTCAGCTCAAATATAGCGAACGAGAAAGTGCTGCCGCTTTTTGCCATCCCTATTCCCGCTGGATCCATTCGGCGTTTGGGAGATGTCATGGCTTCCGACGCTACTTGGTCGCCGGATGGAGAGACGCTTCTATTCACACGAGATACAGCGGTATATGCGGCGGATGCTTCTGGGGCCGGAGTCCGTAAGATAGCCGAGTTCCCCGGAAACGTATCGCGACCGCGGTTATCTCCAGATGGAAAAACCGTGCGTCTGAATGTCGTACTCACGTCTAGCACCGATACCGCAATCTGGCAGGTACGCGTGGATGGCTCAAATACGCGAAGGTTTTTTTCGATGGATGAAGGTCTGGACAACGAGTGCTGTGGATCGTGGACGCCAGATGGCCGCTATTACGTGTTTGAAGCGGCTGCACGGGGCGCGGCTTGGCGCGCGCGAAACATCTGGGCCGTCCGCGAAGGCTCGCTGAGGAAAAACCATCCTGTGCCGTTGACGCAGGGTCCGTTGCGCTACATAAGTCCCCTGGTCAGTCGCGATGGAAAGCGGGTTTATGTTATCGGTCAACAGAACCGCGGCGAACTGGTGCGTTATGACGCACGGGTAAACGCGTTTCTGCCGTGGCTCCGAGGACCTTCGATTGAGCACGTCGTGTTCAACCGGGATAAAAGCCGGATGACTTACATCAGCTATCCCGATGGCGCGCTGTGGCGGAGCCGGCCAGACGGCAGCGATGCGGTCCAGCTTACCTTCCCACCACTTCGGGCGGCGTTGCCGGATTGGTCTCCCGATGGGAAGCAGATCGCGTTCGCCGCAAAGCAGCCGCACAGCGATTGGCAGATTTACGCCGTCGGGTCCGATGGGGGACAGCCACGAGTACTCGTGCCGAACATCTTCGGGGCGATTGACCCCTGCTGGTCGCTTGACGGCAATACGATCCTATACGGACCGCAAGGGGGGCAATCGCATGGAATCCACCTCTACGAGCTCGAAACAGGACGCAACACAACGCTTCCCGGCTCGGAGCAGTTACAGTATCCGCATTGGTCTCCCGATCGCCGCTACATTGCCGCGATGTCGCGAGACCTGCGGCGTCTGATGTTATACGATTTTGGGACTCAAACCTGGAGGATGTTGACCGACCAGAATGCGAATTATCCGACCTGGACCGCGGATGGAAAATACCTATACTTCGACACGATCACCGGCAAAGAACCGGCAATCATGCGTGTTTCCGTGCCGGGGGGCAAGTTGGAACAAGTGGTCAGCCTGAAAAACGTCCGGCGACCTACGGGAGCATTCGGATACTGGAGCGGTCTGTCACCCGATGGGTCGCCGCTGACCATTCGTGATATCGGGACGGAGGAGATATACGCGTTTGATGTCCAATTCCCGTAAAGACTGCTGGGCTGGGGAGTTTGGCGGCGACTTCGCGGCGGGCTTGGTGGAGATCGCGGCGAAGCTGAAGGTTATTCCGGAATAGGCCGAACGGCATTCCGGTCGACCCGAACATCGTCGAAGCGGAGCGACACTTGCGTTTCATTTTCGTAGGGATGTGTTCGGATCGGCGGCGCTTGGCCGCCCCAACACACACTGAATGGAGCGACGAGCGCTCTGAAATGTAATAATTCTGGATTGCCGGTTGTCCGAATACGATCTGCTCCGTCCCATAGAACTTGTGAGATTTCGCTGCCTATAGACTCGCATCACGGGTGACGTTCTTCACGGGCGACCACAACCGTACGCGACGTCACTGCCGAGTCTTTGCTTGCTTCCGCAGCTCGGCGACGCGCGCCTTGACGAGCCGGACGACTAGAGATGTTGGCAGGTCTTCGTCCGATCGAAATCGAATTGTCCCTTTGCCCGATGTGTCGTATCCCGCCACTTCATGCGCAAGAGCACGCCGGGTCGCGCCGCTGATTGGATAGAAACCGATGTGCTTCTTCCAGGCGCCGTACCAGATGAAGTTCTTCCCATCGAGTTCGAAGGCGGGCATGCCATAACCGAAGCTTTCTACGGCATCTGGCGCGGCTGAGCGAATTGCTTCGCGCAGCTTTAGCACTTGTGTACGCAGGCCGGCGGGTAGTTTCGCGAGGTAAGTTTGCACCTGCGAAGCCGATGCAGGTCTTCCTTTGGCGACGCTGCGCGACTTACGGCGGGTCTTTCCAGCCGTTCCTGCAGGTGAACGGCGACACTATCGCCTTCCTGCTTGCCGATCTTTTTTCGGAGATCCGATTTGACGGGCAGCTTATGCGTGCCGTCTCCCAGAGCCATGAACGAGCCGCGGAATGGATGGCCGTCGATCGTGCCGCGGACCTTGACCAAGCCTCGAGTGCCGAAGAATGCAGCCGAGTCCGGCATCACGACATAGGTCCAGCCTCCTTTGGCGGGGGACTTCTGGAGCTGTGCTTTAAAGTGCTTGTTGAGCGGTCCCGGAACATTTGCCATGTGATTCCTCCCAAGTTTGTTGACGGTTAATTAACTAGCGCGGCGAGGATGGTTGCGTCGTCGGTTTGATTGTCGCCTGAAAATTCGTCGAGGGCCGCAAATGCAGCTGCGACGATTCTCTCCGGCTGCCGCGTCCAGCAATGTTTTACTGCGGCAAGAAGACCCTCGACTCCCAACTCTTCGCCGTCCGTGTTTGTAGCTTCGATGATGCCGTCGGTGTACGCGATTATGAGATCTCCCGGATACAACTGAACCGCCTGCGCCCGATAGGCGGTTTCGGCAAAGAATCCGACTGGCGGAGCGGAGGCTTCGAGCCAAGTGACAGCGCCGCCGCCGCGCATCACCACGGCGGGATTGTGGCCTGCATTTACATAGTGCAGTGTCCGCGTATTTTCGTCGAAGACGCCGTAAAATAAGGTCGCGTATCGATCGACGGGCGAGCATGCGTGCAACTGACGGTTCACCGCGGTAACGACCGCGGCCGGGTCTTCGGGGGCGAACAAAGCAGCGGTGCGAAGAGAGGACTGGACGTTCGCTATGATGAGCGCCGCGGGAAGGCCTTTACCGGACGCATCGGCGACGGCGAGCGCAACGCGGCGGCCGGGCAGGGGCACGACGTGGAAGCAATCGCCACCGAGCGCGCGCATCTGCCGGCAACGGGCATTGTAGGTCAGCTTTTGTGTTTTAGCGCACGGGATTTCCATGAATCGTTCTTGCAGGCCGCATGCCACCACCCAGTCCTGGCTGACGTCCACTACTACGGATTCGGTAACCATCTTTGCGCCTCCGTAGATAGGTCGGCGCACGAGGCTTCAAATCGACATCGGCCCGTCAATTTTTTTGTACAAGAAATTTCCCGTGGCATGTCGAGAACTGGGGAGGCGGCTCCGACTACCAGATGAACGCGCCAAAAGGCAGCGTGAAACAGAAAGGAGCAAGAGACATGAAATACATTTTGCTGATGTCAGGAAGCAAGGCGGGAGTGGATGGATACCGGGCGTGGTCCAAGAAAGACATTGATGCCCATATGGCCGTCTTGACCAGCCTCAACCGCGAGCTTACAGAATCGGGTGAGTTCGTCGCATCACAAGGTTTGGCAGCTCCGCACGAGGCTAAGGTGGTGCGCGGCCTGAAGGAAGGGATGCCAATCACGGACGGCATTTTCCCTGAAGCCAAGGAGTTTCTGCTTGGCTACTGGATTGTAGACGCAGCGACGCCGGAGCGGGCCTGCGAGATTGCCGGCCGCATTTCGGCCGCGCCGGGTCCCGGCGGAGTACCGGCCAACATGCCGATTGAAGTCCGGCAGTTGGCGATCCGCGCTCCGCAAGCATAGAGAGTGCACAGACTTCAAGGCCGGACGAAGGAGACTTATGAAATACATTTTGATGATGCATGGCAAGAAGGGCGCCTGGGATGAGTACGCCAGGTGGTCGAAAGAAGATCTGCAGCGCAACGTCGAGTTTATGCAGCGCTTCAACAAGGAGCTTCACGATTCGGGTGTTTTTGTGGACACGAAGGGGCTGGCCTGGCCGGAACAGGCGAAGGTCGTTCGCGCGGGGAGTAACGGAGAGCCAGTTACGGACGGCGTGTTCCCGGAATCGAAGGAGTTCCTTGCCGGATACTGGGTCATCGACGTAGAGAGTCCCGAGCAGGCGTACAAGATTGCCGCCCGTGCATCGGCCGCGCCGGGGCCGGGCGGGAAACCGGCCAATATGCCGATTGAAGTACGGCAGGTGCTCGGCAGCCATCAGGATTTGGGATTCTGACACTGAGACGCGAATCGTGGATTGGCGGGAACAATCATCCGATCTTACGATCGGAGAGCTATTGCGAGAACTGACGCCACAGGTGCTCGGGCTCGTGGCGCGAAGATTTCGCGACTTCGAGGCGGCCGAGGATGCCGTTCAAGAAGCGTCGATTGCGGCAGTGATGCAATGGCCGCGCGACGGAGTTCCCGGCAATCCGCGCGCCTGGCTAACTCAGGTTTCATTTCGAAAGATGGCGGACCGTATCCGCAATGAATCTGCACGGAGGCGTCGCGAGACGGAGGTGGTGGAGGAGGCGGCGCGTGTGTCCGAGGTCGGCTTGGATGCCGCGCCGGTCGAAGACGACGCGCTGGTTCTTCTCTTTATGTGCTGCCATCCGGCTCTTACGCCTTCCTCCGCGATTGCTTTGACGCTCCGCGCCGTTGGCGGTCTGACGACGGCTGAAATCGCCCATGCTTTCCTGGTTCCGGAAGCAACGATGGCGCAGCGAATCGGTCGGGCGAAGCAGACGATCAAGGCATCGGGCATTCCATTCCAAATGCCCGACGCCGAAGAGCGCGGGGCGCGGCTGCGCACGGTGCTCTACGTTTTGTACTTGATCTTCAACGAGGGATATACGGCCACTTCAGGACCACATCTGCGGCGCGCCGATCTTTCACAGGAAGGGATACGCCTGACGCGCTTGGCCCTGCGACTGCAACCCGAAAATACCGAGATTGCCGGCCTGCTTGCGCTGATGCTGTTGACCGACGCGCGGCGGCATGCCCGAACGGGTCCAAACGACGAATTGATTCCGCTAGCACAGCAGAATCGGGCGCTTTGGGACCGGGAACAGATTGCCGAGGGGGTCGCACTGCTTTCGGCCGCACTGCCGAAAGGCTCCGCCGGACCGTATCAATTGCAAGCGGCGATAGCCGCTGTTCACGATGAAGCCGAGCGCCCCGAAGATACGGATTGGCCTCAGATCCTGGCGCTATACGAGTTGCTGAAACGGATGTCGGACAATCCAATGGTGATCTTGAATCACGCAATCGCGGCAGCGATGGTCGAGGGACCGAAAGAGGGTTTGAATCTGCTGGACGCGCTTCAAGAGGACCGGCGAATTGCCGAACACTACCGCATGGATGCCGTTCGCGCACATCTGTTGGAAATGGCCGGCGATTCGCAAGCAGCGGCGAGATATTACCGCGCAGCCGCGGGCAAAACAGTGAATGTCCCGGAGCGCAATTACCTTCTGATGCAAGCTGCGCGACTGACTACGACGGACGGTCCGATCTTGACAAGCTTGCCTGGAAAAGCCGCTGAGTGCGTGACGATAAGGCGCGAGGGACTGGTCACTATTCCGCGGGATGCCGCGGCTAACGCCTTACTGCGATAGCCGAAATTTCGATCTTCGCTCCCCCGATCAAGCCGGCGACTTGCACGGTGGCTCGGGCGGGTTTCGGGTCGGGCATGAGCTTCTTGTAGACGTCGTTCATCTTTGGAACGTCGCCCAGGTCGGTGACATAAACGGTCACGGACGTGATGTCCGTCATCTGAAAGCCGGCGCTCTTGACTACCTTCTCGATTGCGGCAATCGCATTGGTGGTTTGGACCGTGATATCGGTTCCGGTGACTTTGCCTTGTGAGTCGGGCCCTTGCTGACCTGCAACGTAGAGAGTGTTCCCGGCAATATACCCCTCACTGAAGGGCATGCCTTTGGTGAAGTTGATGGCCTTGTTTTGGGCGAAGGCGCTGCCCATAACGCAAAAGGCCAGTGTGCCCGCCAAGCGGAGATACCGCTGGATGGTCCGCGAATACTTCTTGTTATTTGATGTCATGTATGGAAGATTTTATCATCTCCGCTCACGCGGAAGCCGCCTGACTCTGCGAGGCGGCGAGGGCCTGGTCGATGTCCCATAGGATGTCGTCGAGGTCTTCAAGGCCGATGGAGAGGCGCACGAGATCGGGCGTGACGCCGGCGGCCTCCTGCTCGGCGGGGCCGAGCTGCTGGTGAGTTGTGGACGCGGGATGAATAACGAGGCTGCGCGAATCGCCGACGTTGGCGAGATGGGAGAACAGCTTCAAATTGTCGATGAAGCGGCGGCCGGCCTCGTAGCCGCCCTTGATGCCGAACGGGAACACCGCGCCGGCGCCATGGGGCGTGTATTTTTGCGCGAGCTCGCGATAGGGGCTGGAGGGGAGCGATGAGTATTTCACCCACGTCGCGAGCGGATGGCTTTCGAGATGTTGCGCGACGGCGAGCGTGCTCGACAGATGGCGGTCCATGCGGAGGCTCAGCGTTTCGACGCCTTGAAGAATCAAGAAGGCATTGAAGGGGCTCAGGCAGGGACCGATGTCGCGCAGGCCTTCGACGCGGGCGCGGATGATAAACGCGAGATTGCCGAAGGTCTCGGCGAACTTCATGCCGTGATAGGCGCGGGAGGGCTCGGTGAGCTGCGGGAATTTGCCGTTATTCCAGTCGAACTTGCCACCATCGACGATGACGCCGCCGATGCTGTTGCCGTGGCCGCCGATGAACTTGGTCAGCGAATGCACGACGATATCGGCGCCGTAATCGATGGGACGGCAGACGTAGGGCGTGGCGAAGGTGTTGTCGACGATGAGCGGGAGGCCGTTCGAGTGCGCGATCTTCGCGACGGCCTCGATGTCGAGAATGTTGCCGAGCGGGTTGCCAATGGTTTCGCCGTAGAGACACTTCGTTTTTGGCGTGATCGCTTTGCGGAAATTTTCCGGATCGTCCGGATCGACGAACTTGACGTTGTAGCCGAGCTTTTTGAAGCTGACTTCGAACTGCGTGTAGGTTCCGCCATAGAGCGTGCTGGCGGCGACCATTTCATCGCCATGATCGAGGAGGCTGTTGATGGCGAGAAACTGCGCCGACTGACCGCTCGCGGTAGCCAGCGCGGCGGCGCCGTTCTCGAGAGACGCCAGGCGCTGTTCGAGCACGTCGGTCGTGGGATTCATGATGCGCGTGTAGATGTTGCCGAATTCCTGAAGGGCGAAGAGCCGCGCGGCGTGATCGGAGTCCTTGAAGACGAAGGAGGTGGATTGATAGATGGGGACGGCGCGGGCGCCCGTGGTCGGGTCGGGGGAATAGCCCTGATGGAGCGCGCGCGTATCGAATCCGAGTTGCCGGTCGATTTTGTTTTCGTCAGCCATAACGAATCATGGTAGCAGCGAGAGGATAATTTCCTTCAGCTCCGCTCCGATCTTGAGGAAATCTTCGAGGTTGGTCCCCTTCGTGAAGAATCTCTCAACACCCAATCGTTCGATCTTTTCCTCATCCAGCGGCGAAGACGACGAAGTCATGACCGCCACCGGGAGATGCGCCAGATCGCTATTCGATCGCAGAGCCTCGAGCAGTTCCGTGCCGCTTTTCCTGGGAACATTCAGGTCCAGCAGCACTAAATCGGGCCGCGCGCCTTCGTGATTTTCCGGATTCAGGAGAAAGCTCAGCGCCGCGGCCCCGTCCGGGATGACTGTCAGCTCGCAGTTCAATCCGGCCTCCTTCAAAGCGAGCCGAATCAGATAAACGTCGGCTTCGTTATCTTCCACCAGCAGAAGGCGAAAAACGCGGGCCTCGGCGCCGGGGCTCATCGGCTTTCTCGTTCCACGGCCGGCAGCGTGAAATAGAACGTCGCTCCTTCATCCGGCCGGGATTCGACCCAGATGCGGCCGCCATGCCGCTCGACCACGCGCTGGCAGATCGCCAAGCCAATGCCCGTGCCCGGAATAGTACTGCCGTGCAGCCGCTTGAAAACGCCGAATATGGTGCGATGATACTCCGCCGGGATACCCATGCCATTATCGGCTACGGCGAAGCGCCATTCGCCGTCAAATTGTTCTACAGAAACGTGGATGCGGGGCGCCGCCGTTCCGCGATACTTGATGGCATTACCGATGAGATTCTGGAATAGGCGAACGAAATCGACCTGACGTCCGAGGGCAACGGGGAGGCGGCCGCTTGTGATGACGGCGCCGCTCTCCGAAATCGCCGCGGTGAGGTTCTCAAGGGCATTCTCAAGGACGGCGTTGAGATCGACCAGGTCCTCGAATTCCTTTTCGCGCGGCGCGACCTGGGTATAGGCGAGCAGGTCCTCGAGCAGGTCCCGCATGCGCCCGGTGCCCTCTTGAATGAAGCCGACGTATTGCGATGGCTCCTCGCCCAGACGATTCCCGCAGCTCTTTATCAGGAGCTGCGAGAAACTCGTAACCATGCGCAAAGGCTCCTGCAGGTCGTGGCTTGCGGCGAACGCGAACTGGTTGAGATCGTCGTTTAGCCGGCGCAGCGCCGCCGCCGCTTGCTGTAATTCCTGGAGCGCTTGATCCTTCGCCCGCGCGGTTTCTTGCAGTTCAAGTACAGTTTGTTCGTTTTGCCGGGTGCGGTAGTTTTCTCTCAGGAGGGCATCCCCGAGGACTTGGAGCAGCTCGCCATTCAGAATCAGCCGGCGGCGGGGGACCGGCTTCTGCTCGCGAACCAGTCGCCAAAGCCGCTCGAACCGGATACCGGAATCGCGCGACAATCGCTGAACTTCGGAGGGTTGCGCGAAATCCACGAAAGCATAGCCCCCGACAGCGGCTCCCATAATCTCCTCGTGCAGCATGAGCGGCGCTCCGACTACGGCCAAGCCGTAGAACTCGGAGATTATTATGGCGGAACGATCGCCGCGCGGCGCGAGACACTGGCGGGCGCACTCGGCAAAAATTCCGGGATCGTATCCTTCGTTTCTGCAAACAACTGGAATAAGGGGGTGGGATGGACGGGACCTAAGGCTACTCGCGCGTCAATGTCGAACAGTTTGACGGTGAGGTGGGCGGCGCTGCCATAACTCTCCAGCGCCCTCTCCCAAGGATCGGAACGGAAGAGCCCATTATTAGTAACTTTCCGTCGAAAAATAGGCAATTCTGACCAGCCCAGGCTCTAGCCGTGGATTTTCAAGGGATGCAGCAGCGACGCTTTTCGAACCTTCGCTCCCCGCAGGAGCGAGGCTCGGCAGTATCAGATCAGGCCCGCGCCGCCAGAACATTTCCCATGCTGATCAGCGTATCCGCCATGACTCCGAGTCCCACCCATCGCTTCATCCCTTCGGCTCCGCGATAACGGCAACGGGTCAAGCCATGGCGCCGTTTCAACACGCTGATCCGGCCTTCACAACCGGTGCGCCAGCGTTGCGCCTTCTTAAACCAGCGGCTGTGTTCCTTCTTTTTTCGTTCCGCACTTTTCGTGTTACGATTCGGCACCGCTACCCACTTCACACCTTTTTCCTCGACCGCTTGCTCCTGCGCCCGCGAATAATAACCCGCATCCGCCGTCACCAGATGCGGCACTCGGCCCAGCACGCGCTCGTGGGTTTCCACCGCTCCTAATAACAGCTCGCGGTCGCTCGGCCGCCGATCGAATACATCGTAGTGCGTGATGATCTGATTCTCGGCTTCCTGCACCTGCACCATCTTGCCGAACTCGGTCGGCTTGCTCGCCTTGCCTTTGCGAATGATCTCGCTGTGCGGCTCAAACAAACTCACGATCTTGCCCGGCATCTGCGTGATGCCGTCGAATACCCGCCCCTTGGCCTGCTTCACCACCTGCCTCACCCGGGCCGCCATCTCCGCCAACTGTTCGCACAGCCCGCGCACGCTCCTTCTTCTTTTTCGCTGGCATCTCTTCCACTTCCGCGATCACCCGTTTGGCATCGTTGAGAATCTGACGTGAGTAACGCAACAGCTCCTTATATTGCTTCTTCCGCTTGGCTTCCCCTTCCGGACCCTTGTGACGGCTAGCGGTCGCAATCGCGATCACACGTTTGCCGACACTGCGCCGTGCGGTCTCGCACCTTACGCTTCAGCGCGCCCGCTTGTTTCTCGATCTTCTTCATGGTGCGCGTCAGCACCCGCGCCCCATCGCCCAGCAGGCTCGAATCGGTGGGGTAATGAATGTTGGTTTCCACCACCGTCGTATCCACGCGCAACTTGCGCCCTTGGATCACGCCCTTCCTGCCTGCGCCGATCTCGACCAGAGGCCGATGCAGTTCCGCGATCACCTCGCCGCCCAGCGCCTGCGCGATGCGCGCCAGCGTTTTCGCATCCGGCGCCTTGCCCATTCCGATGCGCGTGAAATCGCGGTAAGCCAGATTCATGCGCACCTCGCGCTCCAGCATGTCGAAGCTCCAGTTACGCACGTGCTTGAGCAGCAGCAGACGCAGCACCATCTCGGCCGGCGTTTGCGACACGGCCTCTGGTCGCGCTGTGCTTGTGCCGCTGGCCTTGCGCTTCGTACACGCGATCAATCAGGTGCTTCATCCTCCAGCAACCGGTCGGCCTGGATCATCCATGGCTCCCACAGCGCCCGGACATCTTCGTCGATCATGCCTTCCCATAGCACTCTTTGTGCTTGTTTGCGTCGCGTCATGCCCGATTGTGCAGGCGAGATCAAAACACAGATCAATAGTGAATGTTTTGGCGCCGGAATCGCTCCCCGACTCTTCGCCTGCCGGGCTTAGAACAGTGTATTTTGCGAGCAAAAGTAGCTGGATCTCCATCGGGAGCGTCTCCTTCCCGTTTTCGAGTGCGGCGCTTGGGGCGCGCGCGACAGGAGGCCGGAATAAGTGGAGAACGGTTTCCCTGGCACAGGCAGCTTGCGCGGTAACACGCGCATCCCCTGACCCTCGAGAATTCACATTCGCGCGTGACCCGGTCCACGGGATTGGCCCGCATTTTGGCGAGCGTCAACCCGAGGCGAAAGGAGTCGCCGAGCTCGATCCAGTTCATGAGAAGGATGTTGTCAACAAGAGAGCTTATGGCAAACTGGCCCATCATCGAAGCCATTCCCAGCATCTCGGGATTTTCGGGTTGTACACGGCTGTAACTCTGGTACTCCTTCATGAGGGCTACCAAGGCGTGAAAGAAGTCTCGAAAGATCCGGGCATTCGTTCCGAGCGTTGAGCCATAAGTGGAGAGACTATCGAAGGCCACGCGCCGCGGCTTGAACTCGCGCACGAGCTGTTCGATATGGTGAAAATGTACATCCACCTCAATTTCCTGAGGCGGTTCATATTCCACGCGAACAAGGCCATTTTTTATGTGCGGATCAGATCGATGCCGATAGTCGCGGCATTGCGCAGGATCTGCGGGACCTGCTCGTCCAGGCTGAGCATCAGACTGGGTTCGCCGCGCCGCGCCCCTTCGCAGATGTACTGGAGCGCCATCACGCTCTTGCCTACGCCCGAAATTCCAGCCACGACGGTAGTGCTGCCGACGAAGTAGCCGCCGTTCACGATCTCGTCGAGACCGGGAATTCCCGTTGGAATGCGCGTATTCGGATCGAAAGCGGCGGCGCGGTCGCGGACCGCCTTGCGGGGCGCCTGGACGCGGCGGTATACCTGGATGCCGTGGCCATCGACGATGCGGAACGTGTGCCGCCCCATTTGAAAATCCTGCCCTCGCGATTTCACGATTTCGAGCGACCGGCTGACGGCGCGTTGCGCCTCCTCCATCCGGAGCCGGATGACGGTATCGGCAATGGACTCCTCGGGCATCGACGCGCCGGATATGTGTTCGCCGACGCTTCGAGAGCCAGGATCGCGCGTCAGGTTCTCGCGCTGCAAACCCTCGGTGAGCACATGAAACGAGGAGCGCGTGTCCGGGGCGCCGTTGTCACCGACCAGCCGGCCCACGCCATCGATAAAAATGCGCCGCGCGTTGATTTTGGCCGCTTCCTCGAGCAGCACACTGTCCGCTTGCTGCAGCTCCTGCTGCAATACATCGCGGGTGGTGAATACGATTTTCAAACGGCCCTGCCGTTCGAGCTTGGCAAGATCCCAACCGAACTGCGAGGCGTCGCGGATAAGCTTGTATGGCGAGATCTCGAAAAGTACAATAATGCCGGGTTCGTCGAACTCTTTCGCCCCCCGATAGACGAACTCCACGCCTAACGTAGTCTTGCCGGTACCAATTGCGCCTTCCACCAGGATCACGTTGCCTCGCGGAATGCCGCCCGGCAAAATGCTGTCCAGGCCGGCGATTCCGGTCTTGATGAGACCAGGCCAAGGCATACGAGTCCTCCATGGTTGCAGAATCAGGCGACGTCAGGTGGGTCTGTTTTGCTTTGGGAAGCTCAAGGGGCGGGTTGGATCGTCGAGGAGCGAGAAGCTGGAGAATGTCCCGCCGTCCCGCGTTGTGGAACCTAGTTCCAAGAGCGCATCGAGTCCTTCCCGGCGAGGTCGGCGATTTGCGTCGTTTCATATCCATGCGGCGAGCTGTTCGGCCGTCAATAGCGCGCGGGGATGCCGGTACAAAACAGCAGTAGATCGAGTTCGCAAGATCCCACCATGGCCGGAGCGCCGGCGAGCAAACACTCGAAATCTTTCTGTGTTCGAGTTGTCGCCGAGGGCTTGTCGCTCATAGCGCCGCTTCCGCGCCTGAAGTGCGCCGGGAGCTAGGAATGGGCAGAGTAAACCGCTTTTCTTTAACTGGAATAATTCCTGCAATCAGTGCTTCGGATTCGGGCGAGCGGCGACACTCAGCGGCGCAAATGGCGCTCTCGATTATCGAGGGAAGGCATGAAGTTCGTCTATTACGTTGCCGCCGGGCCGCCATGCGCCGGAACCACGCCCGCCTAGCGCGGCCTGGTCCATTATTACATTCCTCCAGACACGTTTCCCCTTTCAGTTGGGCGAAGGCGATAAGGGCGAGACCCAACTTGCCGCAATAGGGTTGCGAATATCGATCGGCGAGCGTTCAGTCAGATGGCGACGGAGAGGCCGTCGGGGAGTACGCAGATGTCGCGCAGATTGCGATAATCTTCGGCATAATCGAGCCCGTAGCCGACCACAAACTCGTCGGGAATCTGGAAGCCGACATAGGAGGCCTCGACGGGGCGCAGGCGGCGCTCCGGT
Organism: Bryobacterales bacterium; assembly: GCA_963838885.1. GTDB lineage: Bacteria > Acidobacteriota > Terriglobia > Bryobacterales > Bryobacteraceae > JAICMB01. Next base: position 262,104 of record CAWITB010000055.1, read on the forward strand.
TTATCTAGCAACGTTGCTATGCGGAGCGATTTCGGCCTGCGCTGTCCCAGGACATTGAGGAGATATGTCAACGTTACGCCGCTGTCGACGATATCTTCGACGATGAGTACGTGGTGACCTTCGATCGAGACATCGAGATCCTTGGTGACCTTAACCTGGCCGGACGACGTCTTGTCTTTACCGTAGCTGGATATGCCGATGAACTCGATGCGGGTGGGGGTCCGGATGGCGCGCGCGAGGTCCGCCAGGAAGATGAAGGCTCCCTTGAGAATCGCAACCAGGTAGAGAGGACCGTGGGGATAATCAGCGCTGATCTGCTCGCCCATTTCACGCACACGCTGCTGGATCTGTTGCTCGGACAGAAAAACGCGCGGCGGGTTGGACGCCATCGCGCTAGTCCGCGGTGAGGAGGCGCGTACTGCCGGGTCCGATGTGTATGTGAGCGCCGGTCGCTTTACCGGGAATGGCGTGCGTGAAGGCGTAGAACGGGATCTTGCGCGACCTGAGATAAGTCAACAGCCACTGCCCCTCTTTCTGGTCCGGGTTCAGGGCTACGTCGACGCGACCGCGATGGTCGAATCCGAGGGCCTTGTGAACGCTCGTTTCGCCATCCGCGCTGATCGGCAGAGGCTTTTCGAACTGGCGCGAAAAGGCCGAGGCGATGGTTTTCAAGTCCTTCGACTCGTTGAAAACGCCGCTGCCTTCATAATGCTCGATCCCATGTTCGACTCCGGCGGGGATCGCGGCGCTCTCGAGAGGAAGGGCGGTTTCGATGGCGCTCTCCGAGCGGGCCATGGCGGCAAGCTCCGAAATCAGGTCGGCGCGCGAATGAGCCAGGTTCAGCGCCAAGGTGCGGAGATTCAATTCATCCTGAAGCGTGGAAACGGAGTTCTTCGCCATGATTCCGTCGTCGACCAGCTTATCGGCGTCGTTGATGCGCGCCTGCTGGCGGTCGACGCGGCGCTGCGCGGAGGCAATCATTTCGTTCGCGGTCTCTTCCGTGAGACTCTGGTCGGGGACTTTGCCGTATAGCGTCTTGTCGAGAATTGCCTCATCGCGAGCGTCGTCGAGATCGCGCTGCGCCTGATCGAGCTTGACGCGCGGCAGTGCGCCGGCGTCCACGAGCGATTTGACGCGACGGTACTGGTCATCGGCGAGCGCGATGGAGTTTGTGGCGGCGGTTTGCGCCATCTGGGCGGTTATGGTTTCGGGAACCGTTTGGGCTCGGAGGCCGAGGGCGGAAAATAAAAAAACAGCACCAGCTGAGGCTCGCAGAAGCTGCATGAAGCTACACATATTGTATCATTGAAGCGGAGACATCCTTATCCGCGAGCAAGGAAATACCGCTCACGCAACCCCCCAAGTAATCGACCCGGAAACGCGCTCCGGGAACCCTCCCTGGCTGATCGCTGTGCGCGCGGCAGAATCGAAGAAAGCGACGGATATCCGGGTCCTCGATCTACGCGAAGTCACGTCGTTCGCCGATTACTTTATCATTTGCACGGGGTCGAACCCGCGGCAGATTCAGGCCATCAGCGAAGAGATCGGCGCGCAGCTCCGCAAGCAAGGCGAGTATCCCAGCAATGTGGAGGGCTTCGATGCCGCCGAGTGGGTGCTGGCCGATTACGGTAATTACCTGGTTCACGTTTTTTCCGCCAAGGCGCGGGCTTACTACGATCTCGAGCGGTTGTGGCGGCACGGGAAGACGGTTGCGATTCCGGAGTAGCGCAATCGTCCGCGCGGCGTCCAACTGAGCGAAATGGCGGACCATAGCAAGAGACTGATTCTGGTTAGCGGCGCAACGGGCCACCAGGGCGGCGCGGCGCTGCGGCATTTGAAAGAGAAGCATTTTGCGGTACGCGCGATGGTGCGCGATCCCGATTCGCCGCGGGCGCGGGGGTTGGCCGGGCAAGGCACGGAACTGGTGCGCGGCGATTTCGACGACAGGGATTCGCTGCGGGCCGCTCTCGACGGCGCGTACGGCGCCTATTCCGTACAGACGGCTCGGCAACAGGGTGGCACCGAGGCGGAAGTGCGCCAAGGCATCGCGATGGCCGAGGCGGCAGTGCGGGCGGATCTGGACCATTTCGTTTACAGCTCAGTGGGCAGCGCCGACCAGAACACGGGCATTCCGCACTTTGACAGCAAGTTTCGTATCGAGGAGCATATTCGCGGAACGGGGCTGCCGTATACGATCGTGCGGCCGGTGTACTTTATGGAAAACTGGCTCGGCATGAGGGGGCAGATCGAGCAGGGCACGCTTGCCGGGCCGCTATCGCCGCAAACTCGCTTGCAAATGATCGCGGTGGACGATATCGGGGAGTTCATCGCGTTGGCGTTCGCGCATCCGGCGCATTGGCATAATCGCGCGGTCGACATCGCGGGCGACGAGTTATCGATGGATGAGATCGCGCAAGCGTTTGGGCGCGCGATGGGGCGCGACGTCAAATACCAGCAGACGCCGTGGGAGCAGTTCGAGAAACAAGCGGGGCGTGAGATGTTTCTGATGTTTCGCTGGTTTGAGGACGTTGGATATCACGTGGACATTTCGGCCCGGCGGGTGGAACATCCGCGGTTGATGAATTTTGACCAATGGCTGCGGGCGCATTGGGCGCAGGGTTGATGGGCGCTGGGGACGGCGAGTCGGGCATCATCCGGCGGCCGCACTGGGCGGCGGTCCGGCGTTGCGCGGCGAGCCGGGCGTTGAGCGGCGGTTCGGGTATTTTGCAGAGGTCGGGTGTTGAGCGGCGTGTCGGGCGTCGTATGGTGGCTTGGCGTACGGCGATGGGTCGGGTATGGACGCTGGGTCGGGCGTTGAGCGGCGCATCGGGCGTCGTGTGGGCCGGGCGCGCGGCGATGGATCGGGTATGGACGCCGGGTCGGGTGCGTGCGGGGTCGGGTAATGCTCAGCCTCGCGTGTTGCTTGTTGGGCGGTGATCCGGGTCTTGCGCCGTGGCGCCGCGCAGCGTGCCGCGTCAGGCTCCGTGAATCTTCTTATAGGCGGCGAGACAGCGCTCGGCGGTTTCCATTGAAGGATAAGCGCTGCCCTCTTGCTCGATAAGATAGTATTCGACTCCGCCCACTTTCTCCGCAGCTGCGAAAATCTTTTTCCAGGGCGCGACGCCTTCGCCGAATAATACTTTATAGCCTTGCTGGGGCGACCAGTCCTTCAGGTGCAGCGAGTTGATGCGGCCGGGATTGGCATTGATCCACGCGACCGGATCGGAACCGGCTTCAACGCACGTTCCGACGTCCAGCTGCAGCATCACGGCGTGAGGCGTGTTCGCGGCGAGCAGTTCCATCGGCCGCTTGCCGTCGAGGGGCTGGAATTCGGGCAGGTGATTATGATAGCCGGCTCGAAGATTCGCGGTTTGCAACCGCTCGGACGCTTTGGTGAGCGTGGCCGCGACCTGCTTCCAACCATCGAGGCCGTTTACGCGTCCGGCGCTGGCCAGGACGACGAATTTCGTTCCGAGGATATTGTTCAGCTCGATCGCGTGATCGATACCGTCGGTGAAGGACTTCATTCCATTGTGGGTGGAGGGGCAACGGATGCCGAGATCGTCGAGTTGTTTGCGGACCTGGCGGGCGTAATCGGGAGTCCAGTCGTAATAGGGGGCGAAAAACTCGACGTCCTGGTAGCCCATTTTCGCGACGCCATTGAGGGTTCCCGTGAGGTCGTCTTTTAGTTTGTCGCGAACGGAGTAGAGTTCGAGTCCGATGGGAATGCTGTTCGATCGTGCGGACGCGAACGGGGTGGCGGCGGCTAGGGCCAGGAGCGAGCGGCGGGAGAAAGAGGCGCGTGATGGCATGACAAGCGCACGATATCACAAACGCAGGTCGTAGCCCGCCTGGCGCATGCCGTCTATGACTCGCGCGCGCACGGCGCCGGCGTCTTCCGCCGAGAGGGTCCTATCGGGGGCGCCGACCGTGATGCGGTACGACACGCTCTTCTGTCCGGCGGCGAGCGGTTCGCCGGTGTATTGGCGGACGAAGCCGATACTCACGAGGTCGGGCGCGGCGAGATCTTTCAACTTTCTTTCGATGGCGCCGGCGGGCTCGCGAATGTCCGTTACGACCGAGAGATCGAAGGCGCTGGTGGGAAAACGGCGGAGCGGTTGGTAGCGCTTGTCCGTCGTACGGAGGATGTCGAGGCGCTGCGTGGCCGCGAGATCGACATCGAGAATCGCGGCGCGACCTTCGGCGCCGAGCGCGGGATGGAGCTCGAATAAGCGGGCCGTTGTTTCACCGCGCCAAGAAACGTCGGCGGCGCGTTGCGGATGCTCGAAAGGGCGCGCTGGAGCGGGGCGTATTTCGCAATGCGGCATCAGGCACTCGGCCACGTGCTTCAACTCGAAGAGCGCGGCGGCGCCATCGCCATGAGAATAGATGGCGGCCGCGAAATGGGGAATCTCGTCGGGAAGGGCGCCGTCACGCTGGTGAATTTCGCGCCCGATTTCGAAAATCCGAAACTCGTTCAGGTGCTTGCCATTCTCGGTGATGTTCTTCCACAATCCGGGAACGAGACTGCGCCGCAACAGGGACTGATCGGAGGCGATTGGATTCTTTACTTGGGCGTGGCTCTCGACCGGCATGTCGAAGGCGCGGGCGGATTGCTCGCCGACGAACGAATAATTGTAGACTTCGGTAAAGCCCTGATCGGCGGCCATGTTGCGAACGCGACGGTGATAGGCGCGCTGAGGATCTTGCGGCGGCGGCGTGGCGGCAACGAGCGGCGCTACGGGCGTGATGGCGTCGTAGCCAATGATGCGTCCGACCTCCTCGAGGAGATCGTCCTTGATGGAAACGTCTTTGGTGGCGCGCCAGGAGGGAACCGTGACGCACAATACGCCCGGGACAATGAGAGCAACTGAGAAGCCGAGCGATTCGAGAATCGATCGCACTTCGTCTTCAGTGACTCGACGGCCCAGTTTTTTTCCGATCCAGTCGACGGGCAATTCGATGCGCGGCGGATCGGACGGTGGCGCCCCGCTGTCCGCCAAGCCGCCTACGAGCCGAATGCCGGGGGAAACTTCCGCGAGCAATTTCACGGCGCGCTCCAAGGCCCGTACGGTGTTCGCCGGGTCCTGCGATTTCTCGAAGCGCATGGAAGCGTCGGTGCGCAGCTTGAGCGCGGAGGAGGTCTTGCGAACGCTCGCGGCTTCAAAGCAGGCGCTTTCGAGCACGATTCTGGTGGTGTTCGCATCAATGGCGCTGTCGAGACCGCCTATCACGCCGGCGATTGCGATTGGGCCGCGCTGGTCCGCGATCACGAGATTCGATGGCGCCAAATCGTATGATTGTTCGTTTAGTGCCGCGATGCCTTCGCCCTCTCGCGCGGGCCGTACGAAAATCGTGGTCCCGCGCAGTTTCGCGGCATCAAAGGCGTGCATCGGCTGGGCCAGCTCCGACATGATGTAATTCGTCACGTCGACAATGTTGTTGATAGGGTTGAGGCCGATCGCTTCCAGACGGTATTCGATCCACGGCGGCGACGGACCTACTTTTACGTTGTCGAATACGAGCGCGCTGTAGCGCGGGCACAACGTCCGGTCCGCAACCTCGATCTGCACGGCGGAACGCGCTTTAGGGAAGGCAACCTTCTCGACGGGATCGAGCAGGCGCTGGCCGAGAATCGCTGCCACTTCGCGCGCCATACCGTAATGTCCCCATAAATCGGGCCGGTGAGTGAGCGACTTGTTGTCGACTGTGACGATCGAGTCGGGGCGCAGGCGCCGGTCGATGCCGTTGAGCGCGGGCCATTCGACGATACCGCTGTGGTCGCGTCCGATGCCCAACTCGGCCGCACTGGCCAACATGCCGTCGCTCTCGACTCCGTCTATGATCTTGGGAGGAACCGGTACATACGCGGTGGCCATGCCGGGACGGCAATTCGAGGCTCCGCAGATTACCGTGCGGGCGCCGTAACGCTCGGTTTCGACGATTACCTTCTTGTTGTGACCCGCAGGAAGGTTCTCGACCGATAGGACGCGGGCAGGCGCGACCTGGCCGAGGAGCTGTCCGGCTTCCTCAAGGCCCTCGCACTCGGCGGTCTTCATGGTGATGAAGCGCATGAGCTCCTGGGGAGAAGCTTCGAGGCGGTCGACAAGCTCGGAGATCCAGTTGTAGGAAAATTTCATCGCTTAGAACTGATTCAGGAAACGGAGATCGCCGCCTTGCAGCAATCGTATGTCGTCGATGCCATAGCGCATCATCGCAAGACGCGTGAGACCCAGGCCGAAAGCAAAGCCGTTCCACTCCTCGGGATCGATGCCGCTCATCCGCAGGACGTTGGGGTGCACCAGTCCACAGGGCAGCAATTCGACCCAGCCGCTCTGCTTGCAGACCGGGCATCCCGGGCCACCGCAAATGAGGCATTGAATATCCAGCTCGAAGCCAGGCTCGACGAACGGGAAGTAACCGGGGCGCAGGCGCACGTTGACATCGCGCTTGAAAACGGCGCTGAGCAGCGTTTTCATGAAATAAATGAGATGCGCGACTGAAACGTCGCGGTCGATCATCATGCCTTCGAGCTGGTAGAAGGTGTGCTCGTGCGAAGGGTCGACCTCCTCGTTGCGAAAGGCGCGGCCGGGGGCGATCATGCGCAGCGGCGGACCAAACCGCTCCATGCCGCGGACCTGGACCGGCGAGGTATGGGTGCGCAAGAGATTGCCGTCCGTGAGCCAGAACGTGTCCTGCATATCGCGGGCGGGATGCTGCGGTGGAATATTCAGGGCGTCGAAATTGTGGTACTCGGTCTCGACCTCGGGGCCGTTGAGAACCGCGAAGCCGAGCGAGGTGAAGAGGTCTTCGATTTCCATCTGGATCTGGGTTACGGGGTGCAGGCTGCCGGGCGGAGGGCCGGGCGCGGGGAGCGTCAGGTCGATCCATTCGGCATCGAGACGATGTTGCAGCGCATCGCCGGCGAAGGCCTGGATCTTCGCTTCGAGAGCGCTCTCCAGGGTTTGTTTGGCGGCATTGAGCGCTTTGCCGGCGCTGGCTCGATCTTGCGGCGTGAGCTTGCCGAAGCTTTTGCTGAATTGCGCGAGCGTTCCTTTGCGGCCCAGCGCCTCGACGCGGACGGCCTCGATATCGGCGAGCGTTTGCGCCGCGTGAATGCGATCGAGAGTGGCGGCTTGGAATTGAGAAATTTCTTGCTCTAGCACGGGGCGGCTACGCTCGTTCGGTAGAAAAAAACAGCATCGGCGGAAGTCCGCTTCGTCGGGATGGAGCTACGGCCGGAAACCTCTCGGTCGAAAAACGGGTTCGGCCGGAAACTGCTCGGTTGCGGCTGCGGCTCAGTTTCGAAAGGCGTGCTCATCATGTTTGCCGGCGCCCGGCTTAGCCATGGGGCGCTACCTTACGATCGCCGCTCGGCTTCGCAGCTTGCGAGTGGCGGTCGAGCAGATCGACCACGCCGGAATGGCCTTTTGTCAAGGCGAGATCGAGCGGCTTCTGATTGTTTTCCGCGCGGCATTCCGGGTCTGCCCCGTGCGCCAGAAGCAGCGTTACCGTTTCCACGTCGCCGTTTTGGGCGGCGGCGTGAAGGGCCGTCCAGCCGCCGTGTTGACGAGCGTTGACATCGGCGCCGTGAGCCAGCAGGACGGCAACGGCATCGCGGCTGCGTCCGGCGGCCGCGGCGTGAAGAGGCATATTTTGCATGTCATTGCGGGAGCGCGCGTGGACGTCGGCGCCGTGGGCCAGCAGAATCTCAGCGCAGGATTTGTGTCCGAAGAAGCAGGCCAGATGCAGCGGCGTCCAGCCGTCGTGGCTATAAGCGGCGGTGAGCGTGCGGTCCGGCGCGAGCAGATCGACGATGCGCTGCTCGACGCCGGCCATGGCGGCCGCGAAAATATCCAGTTGCGCGCCCTTGTCGAGCAGCAGTTTGGCGACGGCGTCCTGGCGGGAATAGCGCGCGACGGAGAACGCACACAGGCCGTTCTCGTCGGTTGCGTTCAGCAGGCCGGGATCGGCGTCGACCATTTGGGCGATTTTGTCCGCGTCGCCGGCGCGGACGGCATCGAAGAAATCGTTGTTCATCAATCGTCCCCGGGTTTCATCAGGCCGCGGCGGGAGCGAAGAGGCGCTCCTGTTTTATCAATTCCCAGCCGAGGTGGTTTACGTAGAATAGCAGCAGGGCATCGGGGAATTTTCCTTTGAAGTTGTCGAAGGTGCGCTGCTGCCAACCTTCGGTCAGATATTTTGAGCCATCGATGTCCTTGGCGAAGAAGCCCTCTTCGTGCGGAATGGCGAGAAAATCGAGGACCTGACGGATGAGATCCATGTGGGAGACGAGAATGGCCTGCGAGATTTCGGTCGCGAACTCGTCGTCGTGGGCCTGCAGCCGTTCCCAGACGCGCGGCCCAATTTTGCGGAGGGTCTCGGTGTTGAGCTTATTCACGTGCAGGCGCAGTTTGAGGCGTTCGAAGAGCTGAAACGTTTTTATTTTGCCGAGGGAAATGCCGCGCATGAGCTCGCCGACGCCGGATTCGCCGAGAGCGAGGAAGATGTCGCAGACCTGCATAAAACCTAAGCGTACTACGGGCTGTGCGTCGCCTTCATGCGTGATGATGGCAGCCGTGTTTCGTTTCGCGCCGGCTTTCCTCGCTCTTGCCGCGCTGGCCGCGGCGCAGCAGCCCCGCGCCGTCAACATTGGGAATCCATCCACGGTCGAGGATTTCAAGGCTGGCGATTTAAACCGGGAAGCGTATCAGCGGGCGAGCGACGTTCTAAAGGCAATGCAAGTTTCGAGTGGGGATTGGGTCGCGGACGTGGGAGCGGGAGACGGCTACTATGCGATGCGCCTGTCCGCAATCGTTGGTCCTGGCGGGAAGGTGTTCGCGGAAGACATCTCGGATTTCGCCATGGAATGGATGCATCGCCGCGCGAAGCTGTTCGATCTCAGCAACGTGGAGATTGTCAAGGGTCAAGTGGATGATCCCAAACTACCGGCCGATTCGCTGGCTGCCGTTCTGGTGATCAATTCGTATCACCACTTCACGCGCTATGCTGCGATGGGAACGGAGATCTTACGGGCGCTCAAAGCGGGCGGCCGTTTGGTGGTAGCGGATTACAGTTTGCAGGCTCATCGCGTCGAGTCGCGGGCGGATCAGATCAAGATGCACGAAATCGACCCCGCACTGGTGCGCGCGGAATTGTTGGGAGATGGTTTCGAGGTCCTGAAATTGGAAGATCCATTTTTGAAGCGGATGCCGGAGGTCACGAATGGCGATCGCATTGGCGCGGCGGATATGTGGCTCATGGTGGCGGGGCGGCCGAAATAGGCTTCACGGCATTCTTACGCTCCGGTTCGCCTTTCAGGCCGGTCTCATTCAGGATTACGATGTCCACGCGGCGATTGCGGGCGCGGCCCGCTTCGGTGTCGTTGGCGGCGATGGGCGCGGTGTCGGCATATCCAGCAATGGAGAGCCGCTCGGACGGTACGCCGAATTGTTCGGTGAACATTTGGAGCAGCGCGATGCTGCGAGCGGCGGACAAATCCCAGTTGCTGCGAAAGCGAGAGGTGTGAATGGGGACGGAATCGGTATGGCCTTCCAGGCGCGCGGGATTGGGAATTTGTTTCATGGCGCGCGCGATTTTCTCGAGACTGCGATAGGAGTCCGGAGCGATCGCGTCGGTACCGGAAGGGAACAGGGCGGCCTGTTGGAAGCTGATCGTTAAGCCACGCGGCGTCATGCCAACTTCGATGCGCCCGGCGTGAATTTCATCGGCCAGCTCCCGGGAGAGCACCTGCAGAGAGGGAAACAGTTCGGCAAGCTGGCCGGATGCGTTGTCGGCGGGTTTTGGCACCGGGGCCGGGGGCGGAGGGGCATTGTGGGTCTCCGCGTGCGGCTTATTAGGAGGTCCGGCGCCGAGGATGGCCGCCATTACGACCGAGATGGGCTCGCCGGCGAGGGCTTTCTTAACCGAATCGGAGACCTGCTGCGCCTTGGCCTTGTCGGTCTGCGACGTTGCGAACATGACCACGAAGAAAGCGAATAGCAGGGTAATGAAATCGGCGTAGGAGACCAGCCAACGTTCGTGATTCTCGTGCTCGGCCGCCGGGCCTCTCCGCCGTGCCATGCGAACTAGGTCCGCACCGCCGTCGCGCGCGATGCCGCGGCCGCGAGCTTCTCGCCCGCCGCTTTGGTCTTCGCCGCGCCCAAATCCGGGGACCGGTAGGCTTCGAGCTTACTGCGGATCAGTTTGGGATTGAGACCCTCGACAATGCCCGCAACGCCTTCCAAAGCCAATTCCTTGCGCTGCGTGTCCTGCTGGATGCGGGCCTTCATCTTGTTGGCGATCGGAAGCAGGAAAATGTTAGCGAGCGCCACGCCATAGATCGTGGCCACGAAGGCAACGGCGATGCCGTGCCCCACTTCCTCGATATTGGCAAGATTTTTCATGACCTGTATGAGCCCGAGCACCGCTCCGATGATGCCAATCGTGGGGGAATAGCCGCCGGCGCTCTCAAAGACACGGGCCTGCGCGAGCGCGTCGCGATCTTCGACGTCGATCTGAAGATCCATCATTTTCCGGATCTCCTGGAGGTCCGCGCCATCGACCGCCAAGGTGAGAGCTTTACGAAGAAAGGGATCTTCGATAGTGGCGGTGTCCGATTCGAGCGATACGAGCCCGTTCTTGCGCGCCTTTGCGGCATAGCCTATGACGGCCTCGATGATGGCGTCGGGCGAATGGGGACGCTCGAAAATGACATCGCGGAAACGCTTCAGCGCGCCGCTGAAGACCGGCAAAGGCGTATTGACCAGTACTGCGCCCAGCGTTCCGCCGACGACGATCAATGCCGCGGTCAGCTGCGCGATATCCTTAATGCGCCCACCCTCGAGTAGGAGGCCTCCGAGAATTCCGGTAAAGGATACGACGATGCCGGCGATGGTGGCAAAGTCCAGTTTCGGACTCGGGGAATTGCGATTTGGATGCTCCTGGTCCGCCATCGCTTAGGTTCGCGCCTCGTTTCCGCTGCGCGGCTGGGTTGCGGCGAGCTGCTGGGGACAGAAAATCAAGCGGCGGAATTCGATAACGCGGGCTATCACATCTTCGGAAGTTTCTAGAACCAGGAATTTCTGTCCGTTGGTGAGGCTGATCACCGTGTCCGGCGTCGCTTCGATGTGTTCGATCAGATCCGAATTCAGAACCAAGGGCAGGTGGTTGATTCGGGTGAGATGGATCATGCGCTTCCCTAAGATGTCCATCGGCAGACGGGCGA
>CAWITB010000056.1:0-33553 GCA_963838885.1 Bryobacterales bacterium
TTACGATGATGGGAGCGGCTTCGGAACCGACGGAATTCACTTCCCCGTACCAGCGCTTGGAAGCCCCGTTCAGCCAGGGCGCTTTGTCGTCCCACTCGGCTTTGGGAATGATGTAGCCGATCTCATCGTCGGCGAGACCGAACAGCATCCGATAGGGCGCCCGCATCGCAAGTTTGATGGCGGGCTCGATGGGCGCATCGGGGAAATCCGCGCCGGAATATCGTTCCACCCCGCCGACGCTCAATTCCGGATAGAGCTCGCCGGGGATTAACGCGATCTCCAGTAACGTGGCCTCGTGGTCGCGAAGGCGGATCAAGCCTACCGGGGCCGCGGTCGTGCCCGTAGCGCTCATCGGCTTGCGCCCTTTGTAGAGGTCGGCCTTAGCCGCGGCCTCAAAACCGGCGTTTGCGACCGGGATGTGAATAATCCTCTCCGCGAACTCATAGCCCGTGAGCGCCATCGGCTTGGCCGCTTGGACCGCATTCGCCGCAATATCCGCGACATGCTCGCCGATATACTTCGCTTTTTCGAAGCTTTCGTCCGGCACGCCTTCGATTCTCGCGCCCAGCGGCGATTGCATGCCGCCCACCGCGCCATTGATAAACACGGCGACGCTCCAAGGCGCTTCTCCAATTCGTCGCGCAGATAACCCGGATACTCCGCCGTGATTGCGGTGTTCTTCAACCCCAGCGTCTCCGGATGATTGGCCCAGTTCACAAGGGTGGCGATGCGTTTGCCGTCAGACGCTATCGCCGATAACGCCACCACCTCGGCATCGTGGACCAGGGGCGGCCGGTTGTCGTGAATATAGTCATCGAGCACTGCGGGATGTGTCTTCGCCAGCACGAACGAGGCGGGTTGCAAGGACCGCATCGCTGCAACGGCGGCCTCGGCGGTGCGCTCGATCACGTAATTGTTGTACGCCTCGTTGAGGCCGCTTTCGCCTTCCGCGGGCCCCCACAGCCCCATGGTGTCGGGCGCTTCATGATCGTGCAAAGATGCGACCACCACATCCGCATCCTTGCCCGACCGGCTCTTGACGAGATCGCGAATACGATTCACGTCCTCGCGAAAAAGGCCGATCGAATCGACGCCGCAGATCGCCACTGCCATGCGCTCCGAACCGATAGCAAGACAGCGCGTCCACAAGTCGTCGTGAATACTCATGGCGCGGCGGTTGTGTCCGAAACCAGCCATGTACACCGGGCCATACTTCGCCAGATCCGGCGTGATGGTCCGTTTCGCCGCGCCCGCGCGTACGTCGGCAAGCAGCGGCGCGCACGCGAGCAGAAACGTTACTGCGAACCGCACGGCGCGCCTACACCCACCAGGCGGCCGTCGTGCCTTCCTTGATCATGATTTCGTTCAGGAAATTCGCGCCTTTCGTCAGACCTTCGTCCGGCGACATCAGCGTGTCCTCGTGCTCGATCGAGAGCACGTAGTCGTATCCGAACATGCGCAGCGTAGAAATAAACTCGGTCCACCAGCCGGCATCGTGCCCGTATCCGACGGTGCGGAAAATCCAGGAGCGATTGCGCTCGTCGGTGTACTTCTTGGTATCGAGCACGCCGGTTTTAGGCAAATTGTAATCGTAGATCTGCGTGTCCTTCGCATGGACGTGGAAAATCGAATCGCCGAGCACCCGGACCGCCTTGATCGGGTCGATGCCTTGCCAGAACATGTGGCTGGGATCGTAATTGCACCCGATCGACGGGCCGCACGCCTCGCGCAGCTTCAGCATCGTCTCGGGGCTGTAGACGACGAAACCAGGGTGCATCTCGATCGCGACCTTCACGCCATGATCGGAGGCGAATTTCGCATGCTTGGTCCAGTACGGCAGCGTTTTCTTTTCCCATTGCCATGCCAGGACGTCGAGGTACTCGGGCGGCCACGGACAGGTCACCCAATTCGGGTATTTGGCTTTGTCGCTGTCGCCAGGGCAGCCCGAAAAATCGATCACCACCGGCACGCCGAGTTTCTCGGCTAGCAGCACGGTGCTACGGCTCGTTTCCGCGTACTTCCTCGCGACCGCCGGGTCGGGATGCAGCGGATTGCCATGACTGCTCAGCGCGCTGATCGTAAAACCGTTATCGTCGAGCTTCTTTTTGAAGTCGCTCAGCTCCTTTTTATTTTTGAGCATGGACAGCTTGCAATGCGGATCGCCGGGGTAATTTCCGGTCCCCAGCTCGACCGTTCCGATATTCAACGCCTTCAACTTTTCGAGGACTTTGTCGAGCGGAAACGGCGACAGCAGCGCCGTAAATACGCCAACTCTCATGGTTGTGCTCCTTGTGTTTGATGGACAGCGAAAATTAATTATAGGCAGTTACAGGCGCGCGAGGCGTTGACCGGCCTCGTCGAGCGTCTCGTCGCGCTTGCAGAAGCAGAAGCGAACGAGATGGGCGCCATCCGCGGGATCGGCAAAGAAGCTGGAACCGGGCACGGCCGCCACGCCCGCGCGCTCGATCATGTGCCGCACCATTTCGAAGTCGTTCGCGAATCCGAACGCGGTCACGTCCGTCATGATGTAATAGGCGCCGCGCGGAAGGAAGCAGCGGAACCCGGCGCGTTCGAGCAACCCCATTAATTTGTCGCGCCGCGCGCGGTATGCGGCCGCGAGATTCTCGTAATAAGCGTCGGGCGAATTGAGCGCCAGGACGCCGGCCTGTTGCAGCGGCGCGGCCGCTCCGACGGTCAGAAAATCGTGCACTTTGCGGATCGATTCCGTCAGATCCGGCGCGGCCAACACCCAACCTACGCGCCAGCCAGTCACCGAATACGTTTTGCTCATGCTGTTCACCAGCACGCTACGCTCGCGCATCCCGGGTATCGTCGCCATGGGAACATGCCGGCCGCCATCGTAAACGATATGCTCATAGATCTCGTCGGTGATGGCGAGCGCGTCGAATTCCTGGCATAGACCGGCGATGAACTCAAGCTCGGCGCGAGTGAAAACGCGGCCCGTGGGATTATTCGGCGTGTTCACGACGATCGCTTTCGTGCGCGGCGAAAAAGCGCGCCGCAACTCCTCGGGATCGAAGGTCCACTCCGGCGGCCGCAGCGGGACCAGCACGCGCGCCGCTTCGCAGAGCATCGTATCAGGGCCGTAGTTTTCGTAATACGGCTCGAAAACAATGACCTCGTCGCCGGGATTGGTCACCGCCAGCATCGACGCGATCATTCCCTCGGTCGATCCGCAACAGACCGTGATCTCGCGCTCCGGATCGTATTCGAGGCCGTACCATGCGCGGTATTTCGCGGCGATGGCGTCGCGAAAGGCCTTGGCGCCCCAGGTAATCGTATATTGATTGACGTCCGCTTCGATCGCTTCCCGCGCCGCGCGCTTGATCTCGGCCGGAGCGGCGAAATCGGGGAAACCTTGCGCCAGGTTCACCGCGCCGTGTTGCGCGGCGAGCCGCGTCATCTCACGAATCACCGACTCGGTGAAATTTGCGGTGCGCGCGCTGCGAAATCGCGTTCGCCGGGCTCCGCTCGCGGCTGGTTGAAGCAGCGTTTTTTGCGCCGTCGCCATCTTGAGTTGAGCCTAACGCAACGGGCCTCTCTCCGTAAAGCCGCCGGTAGATGTCCGCATTGCGAAGCACGCTCTGGACGTACTCGCGCGTCTGCCAGGTGCGTAGGTACTGGCGTCGCGCGATGCTGTGGCTACGTTAATTCAAGCTGCTGATTAGGAGCTTCGTCATCATCAGCAACGGGTGGTCGTCGCTCTGAGTTGCCGGGGCGCGGTAGTTCCTCGGCAGTGAAACATGCGCCCGACACGATCTCCTCAAGAAGAGCCGCAAGAGTAGGTTGTATCGCGACGGTTGCCTCGATTATCCAAAGAGTCTGAAGGAGTTCTTCGGTGAGCTGTGCTGTCCAGTGCTTCGGCCGTATCTCGTCAAGCTTGGAGGACCTCCGGCCATAACCCGATTTCATGCGATAGCGGAGCCAAGACTCAACTACTAACAATCCCGACACTTCGAATTTCCAAACCTGAGGCCCAACTGGACGGAACACTCCGTTTCCCACGTGCAGCTCACGGTTGATCTCATCGTAAGAAAACGCGTCCGGGTATTCGGCGGCCACAGTGCTGACGCCAACGGTGCATCGGGCTTGGCCTTTCAGCGTTATCCCAGAGATGGAAGCAGCCGTGTTGAAACGCTGCCCAAATGTGTGCAACCAGATTAGCGCGGCACCGATGCGTGCGGCTCTGCGGAAAAGCAGCGAACTCCTTGTAATCGGCAGGCGTGGGCCGGGCACTACGAGTTCTTCGCTGAACGTCTGTGCGTAAGCTGTACTTGCAAGCACGCAGTAAAAATATGCGAAGAACTCCTGGGGCGTGATGCTCATCCCCAGTCGGCAGCCGATCCGCTGAATCACCCCAGAACTTATGTTTGCGTCGGTACCTGCCTCGTCGCGCCATAGAGGAATGATGTGTTTGCCACCAAACGAGCCCCGAAAATAGTGCAGATCGGGAATTTCCGCCGACGCAATTACCGCTGGTCCCGAGCCCATAACCTCAGTTAGAAAGGATGCGAAGTAAACCTGATGGGGGCTCTGCAAAGACCAAAGGGAAGGACGCGGAAAATCACATACCCGGGCATCTGGAATAGCCCATTGCCTGTCGAAGCTGCGAAACCCGTATCTCACCGGTAATTGCATGGGGTCGTCAGGGCCGAGATCGGTAAGCGGTCTAAGCCGTTTCTCTTGGTTCAAGATCGGGCGATACGTCGTGTTCGCCTTGCGGTCGCGAGTTTCTGACAGTAAGCTAGGGCGGGCCTGGCTGGGCGCATTTAACAACGCGCGCCAGCGGTTTTCGAGGACGGCCTGCGTGGGACCAATGGGCCAGTTTCGCTTGAACTGCACACCCGAATGCTGCCAAGGAAAGAGATCACTGACCAGCGGCCAGCTGTAATAATCTCCTGACCCGGCTGGAAGCATCGGTTCGTCCCAGTCGGAGTAGCACTCCCTCCATTGCAAGTCTGAGAAATTCCTGACCGCCGCTAGGGTCTTGAGTTTGTCTTCCGCAGTACCCGTTATTTTGCAATAGTGGACCCGAGCCTTTATCTCTCGCTGCGGGTTGCCATAGCGTACAGCAATGGCGATGGCGACTGGTGTTTGAATTGCAAAAACGTTCTCGGTCTTGCGCGGTCCTCTGCTGTCACCCTCAAGATCAATGATCCAAACATGATCACACGTCTGCCGCATGAGCCGCCTCATCCCCAAGAACCCTGGCCCGCGGAGGTATGAGGATGCCGTTATAAAACACACGATCCCTGAGCCGGGGTTTTGCTCGAAGACCTTCCACAATGCCCAACGCCAGAAATACACATAATCGTTATAGAGATTCTTGGCGTGTACTCCCAATCCTGCGTTTCGCAACGGAGCAAGAAATGCTTCCAATATCGGTTCTTCATCGCGATCTGGCTCACCGAATCTGACCCATCCTCCCTTTCGATCGATTTTGGTTTCATCGAATCCAACCACTTGGCGGTCGTATGGAGGATTCCCCATGCAGACAAGGATTTCAGTATGAGCTTTTACGTTCTGAGCCCTCTGATGCTCCTCGGAGAGCCTCCTGAACAGGAGGCTGGGCTGAGCCGGGGGTTGCACGTGCGGGGATTCAAGGGTATCGGTAAGGAGCACTTTGAGCGGCTCCGATATATTCACGCCTAGCGCGTGCAGGCTTTCAGTAATTCTTAGGTGCGATACTGCGTAAGGCCCCACCAGAATCTCGAACGCGTGCAAATTCTGGACGAACACCGACCCGCGGGCGGGTATCATGCCTTTTCCGAACTGGTTTTCAACCTCAAGCAACGCATGATTTAGGGCGGCCAGAGGATAAGTGCCCGTGCCAACTGCTGGATCGAGGAAAAACACTTCGTCATCTGCGAAAGAGAGTGGTTTTCGAAATTTATCTTCTAAGAGCCGCGCAACGAGTCTGACTTGTGCTTGCACAACTTCGACAGGTGTGTAATAAACACCGCGATCTCGGCGCAGTTTAGGATCGTACTCCGCTAGAAAGTCTTCGTAGAAGTAGAGCCAGACGTCGGGTTGGGCGCGAACTAGAGCTTTGGCATCAATGGCGTTGATGCAACGCTCCAGGAGATCCGCCGCGAGTTGTATATCTGCGCGTGCCTCCGGTTGGCCGAGTACGCGCAATGCTTGCGAGAGCAATTTGTGGCCTATTCCAATCGTCTCTGCTGCGCTTTCAATGCTCAATCGATTGTCTCCGCTTAGCTTCGCTAAAAGCAGGGCATACGTAAGTGTCTGGGCGTAAGCATCGGCGAACTGGGCATCGTCCGCATCGGAAACAGATACGCGCGCCATTCTGCCGCGAGGATTGAAAGGTTGGAATTTGCGTTGGCGATCGCTCCCTCAACGTCTCTACGAAGCAACCGGCAAAGGGGCGCTAAGACTTGCGCTAGCGCTTGTGGATTTGCTGGCGCGGGCGGGTCCCACGTCAGAAAGTCACGAAACATGTCGCTTAGGCAAACAGCGTGGGCTGGCGTGATGGCCTTCGATCCGGCAACTGTTACGTCGCCATCGAAGCGGACGAGTAAACTCCGCTCGCCTGAGCGGTAGAGAGCCCATTCGGAACCGTCCGTGTAGATCACGTTCGGTAGCGCCCTAAATTTTTCCCACTGCTGCTTATCCGGACCCTTGAACCGCTCGATACGCGCGCCTTTGCCCGGAGCTTTTAGCTCGATGTAGCCGCACAACAGCTTGCGGACGCTTACGCCGATATCGGGCCGCCCATTGATTTCCGTCAACCGCGATTCGGTTTTCGATGCCACTTCGAAATTCAGAGCGGCACCTCCGCGATGTGCGAGTGCTTGAACGGGTCCTTTCAATTGGTCTTCCGGCTGCCCTGGGATAGCAATTGAGAATGTGTCCCTGAGACTATCGGCGAACTCGGTGAGGATCTCAGAAAAAGTTGTTTTAGTGGACATCAGTCCGCGAAATCGGGGAAACCTTGCGCCAGGTTCACCGCGCCGTGTTGCGCGGCGAGCCGCGTCATCTCACGAATCACCGACTCGGTGAAATTTGCGGTGCGCGCGCTGCGAAATCGCGTTCGCCGGGCTCCGCTCGCGGCTGGTTGAAGCAGCGTTTTTTGCGCCGTCGCCATCTTGAGTTGAGCCTAACGCAACGGGCCTCTCTCCGTAAAGCCGCCGGTAGATGTCCGCATTGCGAAGCACGCTCTGGACGTACTCGCGCGTCTGCGTGAACGGAATGCTTTCGACGAATTCGGCCGGCTCGTGAAACTCGTTCCAGCTCAGCCAGCGCGTCACGCGGCTCTTACCCGCGTTGTACGACGCCAGCGCAGCTTCATATTTGCCTTCCAGCGAATCAAGCACCATGCGCAGGTAATACGTTCCAATATTCAGATTCACTTCCGGCGTAAACAGCATGTTCGCCCGGAACGGCCGGATATTGAGCCTGCGGCTCAGCTCGCGTCCCGTCGAGGGCAGCACTTGCGTCAACCCATAGGCGTTGGCGAAGGACACGACCTTGGGATTAAACTCCGACTCCTGCCGTATAAGTCCCGCGAGGAGGTAGGGATCGATGCCGCGCTGCCGCGCGAATTCGGTGAGCGGCTTCCAAAACGGCAGGGGGAACGCGAAGCGCCACAGCGCCTCGGTCGACGCGTCGAGGGGCAGGTAGAGGTAACCGGGCGCGTAGCGCTTAATGAACCGGATGGCCTGATCGGGCGAATCTCTCTGCGTCGCCAGCCGCGCCAGTTCCAGCGCCAGGACCTGCGGCTGCCCGTCGTGGCGCGCGCCAAAACGCAGTTCGCTATAGGCCAGATCGTCCAATCCAGCAGAGGCCAGCAGCCGCGCGCGTCCGATCCTCTCTTCGCTGACGGCCGAAGCCCGCATCTCCGGCACGGGGTGGGCCCGGAACTTCACGGTGGCAATCAATTCGATAGTTTGCGGCGAAGCTCCCGCGCCTGCGATCGCCGGCTGTTTCATGCGGTCGCGCGCCAGCATGCCGTAATATTCGTTCGCGAAATCATGGCTGACTTTGTCGTAATAGGCGCGCGCCGCGGCGAAGTCGCCCTTCGTCTCCGCGATGCGGCCAAGATAATACAGCGCCCCGCCGTCATGCGGGGAGCTCGGATATGACTTGAGATGCTCGACCAACAGATCGCCCTTGGAGCGGTCTTTCAAATATTCGCCCCACGCAAATCGCCAATGACAATTCGCCGCCCGCGGATCGCTTCCGAACGATTCGTAGCAGGCGCGAAAGAGAGGCTGATATTGCTCTGGCCGATTCTCCGCGGCATAGTAGCCGGCGGCGGCCGTGATCGCCTGCAGTCGCCAGGTCGAGGACGGATACAACTGTCCCAGTTGCGCCACGGCGGCGTCCAAGTCGGCAGTGCGGTCCAGCTTTCGCGCGCTTTGAGCCACGTAATACAGGCGCTCCGCCCCGGGCTCGCCGCTCGTTACGTCGAGCGAATTCAAATACGAAAATGCCTCTCTGCTATCGCCCGAGAGATAATAATCCGCCCCCAGCAGCACGCGGGCGGCGTCGCGGTCCGTTCCGCTCAACTCTGGCGTGAGCGCCTCCAGTTCCGTCTTCGCCTTGGCATAATCACCGCCATCGAGCAGCCTGTTGCAGCGCGCCAGCCGCGCTTGTGGACTGGCCGGCGGATATTTCACGATCGCGGCCTGAGCCGCTTCGGCTTCCTTCGAAAACGGAAATTCGGAATAGAGCCGTTGATACTCCGTCGCTGCGCGAGCCGTGTCTCCGGACATCCCGTAGGCCGTCGCCGACAGCAGGACGGCCTGCTCCGGCGCGATTTCCGACCCCCTCTTTTCAAGCAGCTCGATCGCCTTCTTTGGTTCGCCGCTCTGAATGAATGCGTTGGCTCGGAGCACGATCGCTTTCACGATCAGTGGCGAGCTGGGCGCATGGTCCCAAACGGGCTTCAGGTCCTTGTCTGCCCGGCCGAAATCGCGCAGCTCGAATTCCGCCGCCGCCTCCAGATAGGCGGAATAATCGGCCAGCGCCGGCAATCGCTTTTCCGCCGCGCGCAGGTGAGTCAAGGCATCGTTGAACTGCTTCTGCTCCAATTCCCCCGCTCCGAGGGCGAGCAGCGCCAGCGCGCCGGGCATCTCTTTCGAATGGGCATTGGCATAACGAAGCAAGGCGGCGCGAGTTGCCGGCCCCGGCTTCTCGTGGAAGTCGCGGCCGAGAGTCTCGAGCGTCTGCGCGTGGACACCTGCGCAGGCGAGCGCGGCCGCGCAGAGGAGGCTAGGCCATCGTTCCCGGGTATTCAGGACCAAGCAGTTCCGCATTATCGTTTGCCAGCGTGCGCAGCAGTTCCAAATGAAGATAATCGGCCATCGCCGGCGAGGCCGATAGGAAATCCCGCCGAAAAACAGTGCGGGCGTTGTCGATCGGCTCCTTCAAGGCGCCATACAGGTTTTTCTTCGAGCGGCCCTCTTTCACGGCTTGCGATTGATAGAGGCGCATCTCCGCAGTCTGCACGCGGGCGAATCGTTGCGCGCGCAAATCAATCTCAGGCGCCGGACGCGCTTCCGCCGCGATCGCCGCCAGTCCGGAGCGGCCGGTCCTCCGCGCTTGCGCCTCCAGAACCGCGGAAGCGAACGTGCCGATCAACTCCAGCGCGGCGGCGTCGACTTCGCCTGCGGGAGAATCGGCATACAAGACGGCCGCGACGCGATTTGCCGCCGTTATCGGAAACAGATAAAAGCGTTCCTCGGGCGCTACGCCAAACATCGCGGCGATTGGCTCCGATAGTTCGCCGCTGGTGCGCAGGGCCACGATGGCGTCGCGCGATTCGACCGCGCCCGCGAATGCCGGAGCCGATTGCAGCGGCGTGTCATCGATTTTCACGTCCGGCGAAACGCCGCGAGCGGCCTGCAACTGCAGGGCGCCCCCGTTGACCACGAAGAGGGCCGCGCGCTGCGAAAATCCCTCCGTCGCGGCGACGACCGCCCTGCTCCAGTTATCTTGGTTCTCGAAGGCGCGCACGCGCCGCAGCGCCCGGCTTAGCCTGCGGAGGCCGCGACTTCGCGAGCCGCGCCGCCGCAATCGATCCGAGCTGCTCTTCCATCCGGCCGCTCAGGGCCGCGAAGCGCTCCTCGAATATCCGCTCGATTTCACTGCGCCACTCCGCAAAAACATCCGTGAGCGTTTCTGCTTTAAAGGAGGAATCCGCGTTCGCGAGCGGGAGCGCCGCCGCTTGGCCCGTACTCGCGTTAGCCATGCTTCTGAACATATTGTATCAGCGATGTTCAGATCGAGAGCTCGGCGCCGCACGAACTTCGAAATTCACTCCTTCCTGGCGCTGCAGGTGAGCGAGGATGCCAAAGAGATTCCTGGCCGATGGGTTGCCCTTTGGGCCGAACATGCGCATCAGGCTGGGCGCCGGAATGCGCGTGGCCCGATGCAGCTCCTGAAAGCCGGCGGTCGCGTTGATGTAGTTACGCAGAAGCGCGCGGCCGGTTTTCTCGTCGCCGGTCAGCATCAGCTCGATCGCCTCGCGCAGCAGAGCTTGGCGGAAGGCGGGCTCTTTCTGAGCGCGCTCGCGGATCGTCTCGCGGAAGTCTTTGGTCAATGCCATGTCGTGCTCCTATCCTTGCGTTGCTTGTAGTCGTTCCAGTTTTCCTTCGCCTTCTCGATATCCTTTCGTTGGCGCTTCTTCGTGCCGCCACCAAGGAGGATTAGCAGCCGATCGCCGTCGCGGGCGAAATAAATCCGGTAGCCGGGACCGAAGTCAATCTTGTATTCCGACACGCCCTCGCCGACAGATTTCACCTTTGATAAATTGCCGCCGGCCATCCGCTCGAGGGCCGCGGCGATCTTCGCGGCCGCGTGAGCATTGAGTTTCCGCAACCACTGACTGAAGGGACTCCTGCCGCCGGCGCCAACGTATTCGCGGATCTCCCACAACAAACAATGATAACGTAAGTGTTACTATTCTGGATTCCTCGGACGAGATCGGTAGCGTCGTGCGGTGCGTGGCTCGGCCGTGTGAAATTGGCGGTCGGTTACGCGAGCCGGGTGATCCCTCGCTTTGTAGAATGATTGAAATGCAGTCCCACCTCATCACCACACAAGTTTCTATCGATACTCCGGTCGGCGAGGAAATGACGATTTTTCGGAGTTCTCGCGGTCCGCATAAGCACGACAACGTGCGGGTAGGTCAGACAGTAGTGCTCGAGGGAACAGGTGATGCCAAAGATGATCATGCCGAGGGTACGGTGACCAGAGTTTGCTTCTGTAAGTTCAAAAACATTCCTGATGCCGATATCCAAAATGGCTATTACGCGCCAGTTCGCACGGGGCGCTCTCCTGGAAACGATGAAAGAGATGTACGACGGCAATTACGACGACGATACACTGACAGTCGCGATTCGCGCGCTTCACACGAAATAGGCCCAGGCCTCGGCGCCGCAGGTAAGCTGGCCAATATAAATCACGCCGCCGCGCGCGCCGTCTCCTCGCATTTCGCCATGTCACGGGCGATGGTTCGCGACCCGAGATACAGCACCACAGCCAGGGCGACCGAGAGTATCGGGATTACGACCATCGCCTGCTGCAGACCCACCGCCTTGAATGCATCGGTGATTTGCGCCGATCCCGCCGAGTACGCCGCTCTTCTCGCCATGCGATCGCTCAAGTTGCCGGTGAGCAGCGGGCCAAACGATGCCCCTCCCATGTACATGAACATGAAATAGACCGACATCGCCGTGCCGCGGAACGCCGGCGCCACAATGTCCTGGATCGACGAATACACCAGCCCGTAATAGGAGTTCAGAGTGCCATAGGCGATCGTGATCAACGCAATTGCGAGCAACAGTTGGCCGCGCGCCTGGATAATTCCGAAATACGCCAGCGGCGCGCCCAGCAGCGTAATCACGGCCGCGCCCAACATGCGCCCGTCCTTGCGCGTATGAATAATGCGATCGCCCCACGCTCCGGCGAGCGTCCCGCCCGCGATGCCGCCCACGGCATACGCAATCCCGGTCGTGACTCCGGCGCGCGCCAGGCTCAGCCCGTGAATACGGCTCAGGAAGGCCGGCAGGAACGTGCCGTACGCATACATATTGAAGTTGATCAAAGCGCCCGACGCGATGATCCACCACAGCGTCGGAATCCGCAGCACTTTCCAGACGGACCCCGCGGGCGCGGCGCTGTGCACGATTTCCGCGGCGCCGCGAGCCGGCTCCTTCAACATCAGTAATAACGGAACCAGCAGCAGCGCCGGAGCCGCCGCCGCCATCATGCCCACTCGCCATCCGTGCGGTCCAAATGCCTGCGCGATGGGTCCGCTGAAGAAATAACTCAGCGCGCCTCCAATCGGCACACCGAGCATGAACAGCGCCAAGGCTCGCGCCCGCCGCGCCGCCGGAACGAGATCGCCGATCCAACTGGTACCCGCGGGCGCGACGACAGCTTCTCCTACTCCCACGCCGATGCGCGAAACCATCAACAACGCATACGTCGATGCCACGCCCGCCATGGCCGTTAACGCGCTCCAGACGACGATTCCAAATGCCAGCAGCTTCTTGCGGCTGTACCGATCGGCGATGCGCCCGAAAGGAACCCCGATCAGCGCGTAAATCCAAATGAACGCGCTTCCCAGAAGCCCGATCTGCGTGTCGCTCAGATGGAACTCGCGGCGCATAGGCTCCGCCAGCGCTCCGGCCACATTGCGGTCGTAGAAATTCAGAATATTGATCGCGAACAGAGTAGCGAGCGCGATCAGGCGAGCGCGTGAGGAAGGCACTGGGCCATCATGCTATCACAGGCCAGCGCTATGATAACCTTCGTGGCCGAAGCAGCATTGCCGTTTGAGATCTCTCCGCAAGAAGTCCGCCGTGGAATCGAAGCCGGCGAGAACATCGCGCTGCTCGACGTGCGCGAGCCGGACGAGTTGGCGCTCGCGCGCATCGCAGGCGCCAAGCCGATTCCCATGGGCGCGGTCCCCGCCAATTTGCAGCATATCGACGCTCTGGCCGCAGAATCGACCGTCGTCGTGTTCTGTCATCATGGCGTGCGCAGCCTGAACGTGGTCAACTGGCTGCGCCAACAAGGTGTAGACGCGTGCCAGAGCATGGCCGGGGGCATCGACCGCTGGAGCCTCGAAATCGATTCCAACGTCCCGCGCTATTCATAAAGCCTCACACGCGCAGCAGTGTTTTCACGTCCGGCTTGTCCAGGTCTGCTTTTACGATCGCTCGGACGGGCAGTTCCAGGCGTTTCGGCGGAGTCGCGCCGCGGAGCTTATCCGCCAACGATTTCACCGCTTCATAACCAAGGCGGAAGGGGTTCTGCACCAGCATCACGTCCGCGGTCCCATCCTTCAGGGCGTCAATATGAACGCTGCTCGAATCGAAAATCACCAGCCGCACTTTGCCCGATAATCGCCGGCTGCGGATCGCCTGAATCGACCCGATCGACGCCGCCTCGCTGGACGCGAACATGCCGGCGAGATCGGGGTGAGCGGTCAGCAAATCTTCGGCCGCCGCGCGCGACCGCGCCGGATCTGCCATGCCATATTGCCGCCCCGCAATCTGAATACGCGGAAATTCCCGGGCGATGGTCTCTTCGAACCCCTGCTCGCGCAATACCGTGGAGGTCCCGCCTGGTTTCTGCATTACCATCGCGACTTTCCCTTGGCCCCCGACCAAGGCCGCGAGTAGCCGGGCCGCGGTGCATCCGGCCCCGTGATTATCGGTCGCGATGAAGCTTACGTAGTTGCCGATATCAACGGCGGAATCGAAGACGGTGACGGGAATGCCGGCGGCAATCGCGCGTTCCAGCGGCGCCACCAGCGCCCGCGAATCCGTCGCTGAAATCGCTAGCGCGGCGACATGCCGCGCCACCATTGCGTCCACAACCTCAATTTGTCGCTTGTAATCGGTTTCGTCGGCCGGCCCGTTCCACAGTACGGCGACGCCCAGATCTCGCGCGGCGCGATCCACTCCCTCATGCACCGCTACGAAAAAAAGGTGCGATGTCGCCTTCGGCACCACGCCGATCTCTTTTCGTCCGGAGCGGCCACAGGCCTGCAGTAGCGCGGCAGCGCCGCCCGCTATCAGATCGCGGCGGGCGTACATGGCCTGTCCGGCGTAAGCACGGCTTTCATGGCCGCGGAGACGACTTGCTGCGCGCGCACGCCATCGCGGTGCGACGTCGGGAACGGCGCGCGGTTGCGGCAGCAATCCACAAACGCCGCCAGCTCCGCCTTGTAGGCGTCGCCGAAGCGATCCACGAATTCCGGCAGCGGCCGTCCGTAATTCCGCATCGTGAAGCAGCGCCGCGTCAGCGGTTTGGAGCTGCCGCGCCGCCCGTACGCTTCCACCATCACTTCAAAGGGCTGCTGTTCGAAGCGTCCAATGTGGATCTGCCCTTCCTCGCCGAAGATGATTGTCTCGACGCGATACCCCGAAACGTGATTCCGGCTCACCTGTACCTCCGCCGCAAGCTCGCCCTCGAACCACAGATACAGCAGCGCGTCGTCAAAATCCTCCTGGCACGTCGTGAGCCGATGGCTGTAGAGCCGCGATCCGATCACGACGGCGGCGCGGGGCATCCGCCCGGTCAGCCACAGAAGCTCGTCCACGTTGTGAACCGACATGTCCGGCAGGATGCCGCCGCTGCGATAGCCGTGCGGAGCAGGGTTGGAATCTTCGAGCGCCGAATAAATTTTGAACACCCGCCCCACATTCCCGCGGTCCATGATGCTCTTGGCATACTCGACGGGCGCATCGAAGCGTCTCTGAAATGCGAGCATCAGAGCTTGCGGATGTTCGCGGTCCAACTCCTCAGCGAACGCGCGATCGCTTTCGAGAGCGCCAGTGAGCGGTTTTTCGAGGAGCACGCGATGCCCCGCCCGAATCAACGTCGATGCGACTTCGCCGTGCGTTTCCGTCGGCGTCACGATCACTGTCGCGTCGCACACCCCGGCTGCCGCCAGCTCCTCCACGGACTCGAACACAGGAATTCGAACGCCGATCTCCGCGGCAAACCGGCGCGCCCGTTCGATGTCCATATCCACCAGCGCCGCCAACGAACAGGAGCCCGCCTCCCGCGCCAATTCATGCACATGCAACGCATGAACCACGCCCATGCGTCCCAAACCCGCCACCGCGATCTTCAACGGCTCCGGCATCAGTGGCCAGTGTAACTAATGTGCGCGCCGCTCAAATCCGCGAGCCATTTGATGCCCTCGGTCGCGAAGAAAGCAAAACAGCGCGAGTCCTCATCGCGGCCTCCGAATCCCAGTGTCAAAGAGTTGAACGGTAGCCCTGGTGGTTCCGACAGCGGCGCCGGGCGTCACTCATAGCGCAAATGCGACTACCGCTTCGGTGCGCAGCGCGCGTCGGGCGGGAATCGAGCGCGCGGCGATGGCGGCGAGCGCAAGAATTGCGGCAACGGCGGCGAACGTGGCCGGGCCGATCGCGCGGACGCCCAAAAGCAGGCTGCGCATCAATGGCGTGAGCGCCACGGAAGCCAGAACGCCGATGCCGATCCCGACGAAGTCAGCCGCGCTCCTTCGCTGGCGACCAGACGAACGACGTCGCGACGCCGCGCGCCGAAAGCGATGCGAATGCCCAACTCGTGCGAGCGTTGCGAGACCGAATACGAAACTTGCCCATATAGACCGACGACAGCCAGAACCATGCCGGCACGGCGAAACCGCCGATCAAAAAAGACGGCTAGTAGCGCAGAAAAATCGAGGGTGACTCGCAGCGCGTCCCGGATAGCCGCGATCATACCGGCGGGATCGCTGGCCGCGGGGCAGCGTTCCCGAGCTTCCACGAGAACGAGTACGGGTTTGCACGAGTATGAGTGGGCTCCCGCGGAGAAGCATAACTCACTGATTCCCGTATGAGGCACCACATATATGTGGTGTAACCTGAGAGCGGGTAGCCGAATCTAATCGGCAGGAGACCGCAGGAATGCCTTACGGTACAGTTCTCGAAGATGTAGGGCCGGGTCTGACGACGGGGCAGGCTTCTTTCATTGAAGAAGCCCGTAACGGAGGGCAGCTTTATATCCACCAGCCCTACGAACTGTACTCGGAAGAGAATCATGAGGCTTGGCGCAGGCTCTATTCGCGAATGCAGCCGCGCTGGGAGCGTTATGCGAACGAGCGCTTTCTGGAGGGGATCGGCTCGCTGTGCCTCGATCCGGAGCGTGTGCCGCGGCTCGCCGACGTCAACCGCTTCCTGAAACCGCTCACCGGGTTCCAGGCTAAGGCCGTGAGCGGGTACATTCCGTCGTTTCTGTTTTTCGACTGCCTGCGCAACCGCGAGTTTCCGACAACCATCACGATCCGGCGGCCGGACAAACTGGATTATCTTCCCGAACCCGATATTTTCCATGACATCGCGGGGCATGTTCCGATGCATACCGATCCGCATTTTGCGGAAACGCTGGTGCGTTTTGGCGAATGCGCACGCACAGCGGCGCATCTTGCGTCCGCGATTCGCGACGAAGAGACGCGGGTGCACTGCCTCACGAGCGTCATCAAGGCAATGGCGCGCTTTTTCTGGTTTACGGTCGAATTCGGGCTGATGCGCGGCCGGGCCGGAGACTTGAAGGTCTATGGCAGCGGGCTGCTCAGCTCTTATGGCGAGATCGCGCACGCCATCGAATCCCCCGAAGTCCAGCGCTACCCCATTCAGCTCGAATGGGCCATCAACCAGGGATTCGAGATTAATCACTTCCAGCCGCTGCTCTTTGTCGTCGATTCCTTCGATCACCTTTATGGCTTAGTGGATCAACTCGAAGGGTGGATGAAGGCGGGCAAGCTCAACAACGTCGCGCCGGGCGAGCCCGAGGTGAATGAAAAAGACATCCGCAGTTTCCTCGAAGCGGAGCTTTCCTGAAGCGTCAAGCTTGCCGGAACTGGCTGCGCTTCTGGCTGTAAAGGAAGTAAATAAATAATCCAATAATCAGCCACACGAAGAAGCGAATCCAGGTTTCAAGCGGCAGGCCGGCCATCAATAAAAGGCAGCAGGCAATGGAGAGCAGCGGGGTGAGTGGAACGAGAGGAACGCGGAAGCCGCGAGGCCGGTCAGGTTGCTTCCTGCGTAGCACGATCACGCCGGCCGAGACGAGCACGAACGCGAAGAGCGTGCCGATATTCGAGAGCTCCGCGAAGGTATCGATGTCCCAAATGCCGGCGGGAATGCCGACCACGAACCCGGCGATCCAGGTCGAGATATAGGGCGTCTTGAAACGTTCGTGCACGACCGAAAACAGGCGGGGCAGAAGACGATCCCGCGACATGGCGAACCAAATCCGCGCTTGGCTGTATTGATAAACCAGCAGCGACGATAGCATTCCCATGAGCGCGCCGGCCGTTACCAGGAGGCGTAAACGATTCATGCCCAGCGTTTTCAGCCCCACCGCGATGGGGGCGTCGGGGTCGAGGTTTTTCCAGTTCACGATACCGGTCAAGACCAGCGACACGGAAGCGTACAGAACGGTGCAGACGATCAGGGTCATGATGATGCCGAAAGGCAGATCGCGCTGCGGGCGATTACACTCTTCGGCGGCGGTGGAGACGGAGTCGAACCCGATATAGCTGAAGAAAATAATGGAGCCGCCCGCCAGCACGCCGGCAAAACCGTTGGGTGCGAAGGGATGCCAGTTGGCTTTATTGATGGCGTGCGCCGCTCCAACGCAGAAGATCACGATGGCGGCCATTTTGATGACGACCATGGTGGTGTTCACTTCGGCGCTCTCGCGCACGCCGCGAACCAGAATCCACGTTACGCCCAGCGTGATGAGCAGGGCCGGGACGTTGAACCACCCGGCGGGGCCTCCTGGAGCGGGGAATGGCGGGAAAGCAAACTGCGAGGGCAGATGAAATCCGAAGAGATTTTCAAACAGGTCCTGAAGGTAGGCCGAAAAGCCGACGGCGACGGACATGTTCGAGACGGCGTATTCGAGAATCAGGTCCCAACCGATGATCCAGGCGAAGATTTCGCCCAGAATGGCGTACGAGTATGTGTAGGCGCTGCCGGCGATCGGAATCATGGAGGCCAGCTCGGCGTAGCAGAGCGCCGCGAAGCAACAGGCCACGGCGACCAGGAGAAAGGAAAGCGTGAGCGCGGGACCGGCTCCGGGGCGGCCGATGACGGCGGGAACGTGAAAACCACTGCCCACGAAATCGAATAGCGGGACCTTCAGCCAAGCCCAGGGATCGGGGTGAAGTTTGTCCGCGACCGCCATGATCTTCCCTCGGGCGGCGGTACCCGTGACGGTGAAGATGCCGGAGCCGATGACGGCGCCGATGCCGAGGGCGGTGAGGCTCCAGGGCCCCAGTGTTTTGCGCAGGCGCTTGCCGGGTAATTCGGACTCGGCGATGAGCTCGTCGATGCTTTTGGTGCGGAGAAGTTGGCTCACGCGGGGGAACGATGTTACCGCTTGCGCTGGCCCTTCACCATTCGCTGGACCTTCCTCTTTTGCGATCCGCGCGCTACGCCCGAGGCGCGCTTGGCTTTTGCGGGCGCCTTTTTGCGCGCTTGGCGTTTCAGCTTCTTGCGTTCGCCGCTATCTTCGACGTGTTTGGTATTCATTCCTCTTTGATCCCCGAATATTTCTCGATTAATTTTTTGAGGCCGTAGCCGGGAAAGCTCACAGTCAGTTTAGCGTCATCACCCTCGCCTTCGCGCCGCAGCACAGTACCGCGGCCGTACTTGGGGTGGCGGACGGTCGCGCCGGCCTTGAAAGGGTTGTGGCGAGGGGGGAGGCGGCTGGTTAATCCCGGCGCGGGGTGCGAGGCCGATGATGGCGCGGCGTGCGGGGTCGATGCGGATGTAGGGCGTGAAGCCGGCGGCGCGCCCGGCAGGGCCGAGGGCGACGATGCGCGGTTGCCCGAGGACGGCGCCGCGTTTAGCGGCGCGGGCGGGGGTTGCCGGGGTGTCATGGAGGGAGTCTTGACGCCGCGCTCGGCGAAAAACTGTCCGATGTTTTCGAGCGAATTATAGGTCTTGCCGGTATAGAGGTTGCGCTTGACGCTCTCGCGCACCTCGTGGCGCTCGGAAAGCAGATCGACTTGCGGAATCTCGTCGTCGTCCCGGAGCTTTTCAATGAGGGTGGCCGGGACCTCCTTCAGAAAACGCGAGGGAATGGAGGGTTCGAGCTGGCCCGCGCCGAAACGGCGGCGAAAACGCGCCCAGCTTAGATAAAGCCGTTTTTCGGAACGCGTCATGCCGACATAGCAGAGACGGCGCTCTTCCTCGAGCGCGGCTGCGGAGTCGAAGGAGCGGCTATGGGGAAAGAGGCCCTCCTCCAGTCCGGCGATGAAGACCACGGGGAATTCCAGGCCCTTGGCGTTGTGCATGGTCAGGAGGGAGACGGCGGCGCGCTCATCGACGGCGTCGGCATCCGAAACCAGGGCGGCGTGATCCAGAAAATCCGTGACGCTCTCGCCGCGCTCGGCCGCTTCGGCGGCGGCATTGAGCAATTCCTGCAGGTTTTCGATGCGGGATTCGGCCTGGGGCGTCGTATCGGCCTGGAGCATTTTGATATAGCCGGTACGATCGAGCAACTCTCGCAGCAGATCGGCGATGGATGGCTCGGGCGCGCCGGAGGCGAAGGCGGCGAGATCCTGTATCAGAGCTTGAAATGCGCGCAGGGCGGCTTCGGCGCGGGCGGGGAAGACATGCTCGTCGACCATGCGGCCGATGGCGGACCAGACGCCGAGGTTGTGCTCGAGCGCGTATTGCTCGATCTGTTCCACCGTGGTTTTGCCGATCCCGCGCGCGGGAGTATTAATGACGCGCAGCAGGCTGATGGAGTCTTGTGGGCTCGAGATCGCTTTCAAATAGGCCAGGATGTCCTTGATTTCGGCGCGCTGGTAGAAGCTGAATCCGCCGACCACGGTATATTTGCGGCGGTAGCGCCGCAATGCTTCCTCGATCTGACGCGATTGAAAATTAGTGCGGTAGAGGACCGCGATGCGCTCCTGGGGATTGCGCGCAAGCGTTTTCTCGATGGTGTCGGCGATGAACAGGGCCTCATTTTCGCCGTTCGGCGCCTGATAGAGGGAGATGGGCGAGCCGGCCCCGGCCTCCGTCCACAGCCATTTCCCCTTGCGTTCCTTGTTGTGCGCAACCAGGGCGCTGGCGGCGTCCAGGATGTTTTTCGTGGAGCGATAATTTTGTTCCAGCCGGATGACCGCGGCGTTGGGGAAATCGCGCTCGAAATCGAGAATATTGCGGATGTCGGCGCCGCGCCAGCCGTATATGGATTGATCTTCGTCGCCGACGACGCAGATGTTGCGGTGTTGCTCCGTCAGGAGCCGCATCAACTCGTACTGCGTGCGGTTGGTGTCCTGATATTCGTCGATCATGACGAACTCGAAGCGGCGGTTGTACTGCTCCCGCAGATGGGCGTCATGCGCCAGGAGGCGGACGGATTCAAGGAGCAGATCGTCGAAGTCCATGGCATTGGCCTGCCGCAGCTTCGCTTCGTATTCGTCGTAGACCTTGGCGAGCCGGGAGGAGGTCGCATCCTTCGACTTGTCGTAGGCGTCCTGAGGCGAGACCTTATGGCTCTTGTTGTGGCTGATCCAGGAGCACATGGCGCGGTGCTGCATGAATTTTTCATCGAGGCCGAGGGCTTTGAAAACCGTCTTGATCACGGCGACCTGATCGTCATCGTCGTAGATGGTAAAGCGGCGGGTGAAACCGGGGCGAATCTGGGCGAGCGACTCGCCGTCGCGGCGCAAAAGGCGGACGCAAAAGGAATGAAAAGTGGAAACGAACGGCGCATTGCGCCGGTCGGCGTTGCCCAGCAGCCGTATGACGCGTTGGCGCATCTCGTCCGCGGCTTTGTTGGTGAAGGTCACGGCGAGAATACAGGGGCCGGGTACGTGGTGGGCTTCGATGAGATGCGCCATGCGGTGGGTAATGACGCGGGTCTTTCCGCTGCCTGCGCCGGCCAGCAGGAGCAAGGGACCCTCAACATG
Source organism: Bryobacterales bacterium (assembly GCA_963838885.1). GTDB lineage: Bacteria > Acidobacteriota > Terriglobia > Bryobacterales > Bryobacteraceae > JAICMB01. The sequence continues at coordinate 20,966 of CAWITB010000056.1, forward strand.
GGCGACGGCGGCGCGCTGCTCGGGATTCAGACCTTCAAGGAAGTCCATCAAAACTTGGGGGAGTGATTCATTTTATCACGGCGGAACATTGCGGCCGGGCCATGCGTTTAGAAAGGTGGAGGCTTTTTATGTATTGCACTCGCTGCGGCGTTCCGATGCAAGATGATGCGAAGTTCTGTCAGGAATGCGGCGTCCCGACGGGCAACTACGTCCCGACCCTCCAAGTACCGAGCTATCCGCGTCTGAGCCGGCCCGTTGCAGACAAGAAGATTGCGGGCGTGTGCGCCGGATTCGCGCGTTACTTCGGCGTGGACGTCACAATCGTACGCGTCATCTGGCTGGTGCTGATCTTCTTTCCGTTCCCTTTGGGCCTGCTCGGTTATGTGATCGCCTGGATCGTAATGCCGCGGGATCCCGTGGCGCTTCCGGCGCAGGAACCCGCGGCGCTGGCGCTGCGTTGAGGCTCCTGCGTGCGCGCTTACCTGCCTTTCCGGTTACGCGGAAAAAGCCTGGCTTTTGCGCCGGGCCACTCCGATTCCGGTCAAACCGAGCGCGATGAGCGGCAAACCGGCCGGCTCCGGCGTGGATTCAAGGGGAGGATCTTCAAACAGGGCGAATCCCTGCCAATCGTATTTTGGCGCGCCGTTCAGGCTGCTTTGGGAGTAAACGGCGCCGTTGACGTTATAGCTGCAGCCATTTCCCGTGGCGTAATTACACGAAGCGCCGCTGCCCAGTATATACGCAAGGCCAAAGGTCGAGCTGGGAGTGAAGCTTACGACGGCGCCTGCGCTAGCCGATGGAGAGAAAATCTGATGCAAGAGCGTGGGATCGGAGGGGTCGTACCAGAACAATGGGGTGACGTACTGATCCCCGCTGATGCGCATCAGCAATGACGCGGTAATCGCGCCGGAACTGGCAAAATCGATATCGGTAGGAGCAGAGCCGTTGGAATTGGCGTAATAATCGAGCGGGCCGGTTACGACGGCGAGGGCCGTTCCGCCATTACAAGCGCCGCCGCCATAGAGGCAATATCCAAGATTATAGGTGTCTTGTTGAGCGGCATTAGAGCCATCCATCGAGGCGTTGTTCCAATAAGGAAGGCCGCCGATGCCGAGGACGGGGTTGCCCTGCATTGCGCCCGTGGCGGACTGGATCGCAAGGTCGCCCGTAAGACTGTAAATCAGGTCGTTATAGTCGTTATCGCCGTTCGGATGCGTGTCTTCCAGGCCTCCGAAAATGGTTCCCGCCTGCAGTGTGGGCAAGGCGAGGAGAAAGAAACTCGCGGCGGCTAATAGAGCCGTTTTGCCGAGTGTTGCTCGAATTAACTGGATTGACATCACATTTTCGAGTTTGGGCGGGCGCGATACTTTTGGGAACTGCACAATGGTTCTCCTTGATGTTACCGCAGTTCTGTAACCTCCGGCCTAGCCGGCGCTTCCGGCATAGCCTACAATAAAAGCGCATGGCCGTACCGGCGGCGCCTCCACCCCTCGAACAGTTCGGGCCGCGGCCTTTTTGTTTTTATCCAGCTATTGCGAACGTGCCGCATAACGAATGGCTGTATCAGCGGGCTACGTGGCCGGAAATTTTCGTTCGTAACACGAAAACGGGGCAGGAGATCGCGGTGCCAAGGGCGCTGCTGGGAGCCATTTCCGGGGTGGACGAGCCGGTCATGACGGTGCGGTTGAGCAAGGCCATGGAGTACCGCGATGGCGCGCTCCGGCCAGTCGTTCGGCGCGTGATCGAAATGCCGGCGGCACTGGAAACGCCTTTCATGACGGACATTCGGCCGGCGCGAACGGGGCCGGCGCAAGTGGTCGGAATCCGCACTGGCGAGGCGCGGGACGGGAAGGCGGCGCGCTTTCTTTTCGCCGGAACGGCGGGGGCGATGCTGGCCGGTGCCTTGCTGGTGGGCCTGTACCGCGGGGAGATGATCGGGAGCCGCTTGGATTATGTGGCGATCCCTCGCGCGGGGTTGGGGCTGACCAATAAGGACGGTTATACCGCCGTGGTTCAAACCCTCGGGAATCCCGCGGCGATTCGCTGGAAACGGGGCGCGAACGGAGTTGGATTCGTGGCGCTGGCGTATCCGGGAAAGGGATTTTCCGTAATCTTAATGGGAACCCGGCGGGATTCGGCGCGTTATATTGGCGCGATCGATAATAATGCGAGACCTCTCGATGCGGTGGACTTCCCGGGTAACGGAAACAGTTATTGGATTTTGAGGCGTCTCGGCCGTTTCTGATCTATCCGGCGCCTGTGTTACGCTTTGAAGGTAACCCTCCTTTCGGGGTTGTAATCTACAGCCTGAGCAATTGGTCGTAACAAATTGAAGGACTTTGGACCTCGCCGGAAATGAACGTCCGATCTCTGTTCAGCTTATTCTCTTCCGATCTCGCTATCGACCTTGGGACGGCCAACACGCTGGTATATGCCAAGGGCAAGGGCATCGTAGTGAACGAGCCCTCGATCGTGGCGATTAACAAGACCACCGGCGACGTGGAGGCTGTCGGGAAAGAGGCCAAGGAAATGTTGGGCCGCACCCCAGGAAATATCGTCGCGATCCGGCCTATGAAGGACGGCGTGATCGCCGATTTCCGCGTGACCGAGCGCATGCTGAATTACTTCATTCAGAAGGCGCACGGACGAAAGATGCTGGTGCACCCCCGAATTGTGATCGGCGTCCCGAGCGAGATCACGCAGGTTGAAAAGCGCGCCGTAATCGATTCGGCATATCGCGCCAAGGCCAGCGAAGTGCATCTGGTGGAACAGGCCATGGTGGCGGCCATCGGCGCCGGGCTGCCGGTGACGGAGCCTTCCGGCAACATGGTGGTGGATATTGGGGGCGGGACCACCGACGTGGCGGTTATTTCGTTGTCTGGTATTGTGTATTCGCGGTCGGTGCGCGTGGCGGGCAATGAAATGGACGATGCCGTCATGCAGTATCTTAAGCGCAAGTACAATTTGCTGATCGGAGAGCGCACCGCCGAGACCATAAAAATTCAGATCGGCTCGGCCTATCCTCTGGACCGTCCGCTGACGATGGAAATCAAGGGAAGAAACCTCATCGAGGGAGTTCCCAAGACGATCACGATTGACGATGGGGAAATCCGCGAATCGCTCTCGGAATGCGTTGCCACCATTATGAACGCGATACGGGTCGCGCTGGAGCGTACTCCGCCGGAATTAAGCGCCGACATCAGCGATCGTGGCATCGTATTGACGGGAGGGGGTGCGCTTTTGAAGAACCTCGACAAGCGGATTCGGGAGGAAACGGGGCTTCCGGTTTCGATTGCGGAGGATCCGCTGGCCAGCGTCGTTCTGGGCACCGGCAAAATGTTGACCGATTTCCGGCTGCTGCGCCGTGTTGCGATTGAATAGACGGGATTGAAGCGCGGGGCGCGCGCGGTGAAGTATGGATTTCCTCTTAACCCGCTATCGCAATCTGACCGTACTGCTGCTCCTCATCGCAGCGCAGTTGGTGTTGCTGGCCTATCAGGTTAAATCCAATAAAGACATTCCTTTAATGCGCGTCTGGGCAGTCACCGCGGTGACGCCTGTCGAGCAGGGCCTGGATTTCCTCCGGCGCAACACGATCGGTCTCGCAGAGAGCTACTTTGTCCTGCTGCACGTGCGCGAAGAGAATGCCAGGATGGAGCGCGAGCTGGCCAACCTGAAACTGGAAAATCATTTCTTGCGGAACGAGCTGACGACGGCGGACCGCGCCAAAGAGCTGAGCGTGTTTCAGAGGCAGACGGAATCGAAGACGGTCGCTGCGCAGGTGATCGGCAATGGAACGGGCGCAAACTCGAAGGTGGTGTTCGTGGACCGGGGCTCCGCCGCGGGTATGGAAAACGGCATGGCCGTGATCACGCCCGATGGAATCGTGGGGAAGGTGGTTTCGGCGTATCCGACGGCATCGCTGGTGATGCTGATTACCGATCCGGCCTTTGCGGCTGGGGTAATCTCGCAAAAAAATCATGTTCATGGCACGCTGAAGGGGACCGGCGGTCCGAAGTGCAAAGTCGACTATGTGCAGAACGAAGAGAAGGTCGACGTAGGCGAGTGGTTTTATACTTCGGGCGACGATGGCGTCTTCCCGCGTGGGTTTCCAGCCGGGCAAGTATCGTCGGTCGCGAATGGGCGTTCTTCAAAGGAGATATACGTCACGCCGAGCGGCTGGCAAGGCGGCTTGGACGAAGTGCTGATAGTAGTTCAGGGCGTTCACCAAGCCATTCCTGAATTGCGTATGGCGGCCGCTCCGGTCAAGATTCTGGCGCCTCCGGCCGACCAGGGCGGCGGCGCCAAGGCGCAAAAGGGCTCTGCGGCTCTGGCGACGGATGCCGATCGATTGAAGAAAGAATACGAGCAGGTGGGCGAGCGCGAAAAGATTCAGTACGGGACTCCGGGGAAGCCGCCCGATTTTTCGAAACTGGGAAGCGAGCCGGCGGCGGTTGGGAATGCCGCAGCGCCTAAGCTGCCGCCAGCGGCCGCGGGAGCGCCGCAAGCGCCGGGGGCAACGGCTGGGGCGCGCGCGCCGGAGAACGCGCCGCGAAATAACGCGCCAGGCAGGCCGGCCGTTGCGACGCCTCCGGCCCAGGCCAGGCAGCGTCCTCCGCTCGTGACGGATCCAACCGACGCCGACCCTGTCGTCAACGACGGAGCGGCGGCAAAGCCCGAGCGTGCAAGCAACGGGAGCCGTATTATTTCGTCCGATAGCAACACTGAGATTCTGGCGCCCGCGCCGCCGCCGAAGCCGCCTGTTCCCAGAATCGCGCAGCCGGCCAAGATCGCCGAGCCCAAGCCGCGCGTCGCGCCGGCGCAATGAACGAGTACAGCGGGCCGCTTCTCTCGGCCGCGCCGCGCAAGGGCAAACCCGGGCGGCTCGGGGCCGTCAGTCTGATTCTGATTCCACTGGCCGCCATCCTTTTTGAAGTTTATGTACCGCGCTTCGTGCAGGCGCTATCGTACCTGGAGCTTCCCCTCCTTATCACCTTGCATTTTGCGCTGAGCGGCCGTCGTCTCATCGCGTCGGCCCTTTATGGCGCGGCTATTGGACTGGCGCAGGACTCTTTATCGCACCAGCCTATCGGTCTTTATGGCATCGTCAAGACGCTGGTGGGCTATTTCTCGGCCTCGGTGAGCATGCGCTTAGACGTCGAGAACCCCATGATGACATTTCTATTGGCGCTTTTCTTCTACGTATTCCATCAGTTCTTATATTGGGTTCTGGTGCGGGCCTTGCTGGGGCAAATGGCGCCTTTCGATCCGCGGCAGACTCTGATATTCGGGTTATTAAATGCCGCCGTGGGCGTTCCGTTGTTCAAACTATTGGATAAACTGAAGGTAACGGCGTGAGTGGGGTGAAGTAACAGCGTGAACGTCGATTTCGAGCCGCAGGAAGAGCAACAGCTAAACGGCAACGGCCTAATGCGCGAGGACGCGAAGTTTGCGTCCACCAAAATCGCCTTTTTCCAGTACCTTGCGATCGCGGTCTTCCTGTTTTTGATCTCCGGCTTCTGGAGCCTGCAGATCCGCAACCCGGCGATGTATCAGGAGCAGGCCGAGCAGAACAGCATCAAATCCATCCCGGTGCTGGCGCCGCGCGGCAAGATTCTGGACCGCGACGGACGCGTCATCGTGGATAATCACGATTCCTACAGTCTCATCCTGACGCGCGAAAACCTGAACATGGAGCACCTCAGGCCGATCTCCGAGGGGCTCAATCTGGATTACGACCAGCTCGTTGCGCGAGTGCGCCGCTTCCAATCGCAGCCGAAATACGTTCCGATAATTATTAAGGAGGAACTGACGCCGGCGGAGCTTTCTTTCGTCGAGTCGCACCGCGATCCGCACACTTTCCCCGAGATGGAGCTGATCCATGCCGCGCGCCGCCTTTATCCCAAGGACGGGCTGGCCGCCAATGTCATCGGCTACGACGGCGAAATCAGCGAAGCGGAGCTGGACAGCGCCGAATTCGCCCGCTACAAGCAGGGCGACGTGATCGGCAAGGACGGCATCGAGCGGCAGTACAACGACGTTCTGATGGGCGTGGACGGGCAGCGCCGCGTGACCGTGGACAACATGGGGAACGAGCACCAGGTGCTCGAAGAGAAGCCCGCGACGCCCGGGCGCAACCTGCAACTGACGCTCGATCTGGACCTCCAGGTAGTGGCGGAGCTGGCCATGCACGACCGCAAAGGCGCCGTGGTGGCGCTCGATCCGCGTAACGGAGACGTGCTGGCGATGGTCAGCCGCCCAGCGTACGACCCGAACTTGTTTGCAGCGCGCATCCGCTCGGCCGACTGGAAGGAACTCGTCACGAATCCGGACCATCCACTGCTGAACCGGGCCATTCAGGCTCAGTTCGCGCCGGGCTCCACGTTCAAGCCGATCATGGCTCTGGCGGGCCTCGAGACCGGAACCATCGACGACGATTTCAAGGTGCATTGCAGCGGCGGCGCGAGCTTCTACGGGCGCTATTTCAAGTGTTGGCGCAAGGGCGGACACGGGTCGGTGGAAGTTCATCGCGCTATTCGCGAATCGTGCGATGTTTTCTTCTACACGCTCGGAAACAAGATGGGGATCGATAAGATCGCCAAGTACGGGGAGATGGTGGGCTTCGGTCACCGTACCGGGATCGATCTGCCGCACGAGGCCGGGGGGACGATGCCGTCCACGCGCTGGAAGGAACGTCTATTCCGCGAGAAATGGTACGCTGGCGAGACCATTTCGGTCTCCATCGGGCAGGGCGCGACCACCGTCACGCCGATCCAGTTAGCTACGGCGATCGGCGGAATCGCTACCGGCGGCGTTTGGCACACGCCGCACATGGTCAAAGACGCGGCCGTGGCGCAGCCGGCGCGCCGGAGCGATCTGAATCTTGAAAACGTGGCCCAAGTGATCAGCGGCATGTACGGCGTGATCAATGAGGCGGGCGGCACGGGGACCGACGCTCGCATTCCGGGAATCACGCTGTGCGGCAAGACCGGCAGCGCGCAATTGGTCTCGAATGAATATCTAAAAGGGAGAAAGGCAACCAAGGAACTGCAAGACAACGGCTGGTTCGTCGGTTTCGCGCCGAGGGACGCGCCGGAGATCGTGGTGGTTGCGCTGCTCGAAAACGGCATTCACGGTAACTTCGCGGCGCCGGTGGTGCGCGATGTCGTGAAGGCATACTTCGACAAAAAGGCGCGCCTGAATAACGACAGGCCCGCGATAGCGCGGCTAATCGCGCCGCTGTTCGCGCGGCCAGACAATCCAAGTCCCAACGCGCGAGCACTGCGCGCGGGGCTCTGATCGCTATGGCCTCCTACCGTTCCCTGCGCGATTTCGACTGGACCATGTTCGCGCTGGCCTATGCGATCTGCGGCATGGGAGTGCTCCAGATCTTCAGCGCGACGCACGATTCGCCCTGGCGCGATGCCTGGTGGAAGCAGATCATGTGGATCGCCGCCGCCAGTCTGTTGATGTGGATTATCACGCTGATCGACTACCACACGCTGCTGGGGCATGTTTTTTCGCTTTACGGCATCGCGTTGGCGACCTTGATCGCGACCTTCATCGTAGGCCAGAAGGTCTTTGGATCGCGGCGCTGGATTGCATACGGCAGCTTTCATCTGCAGGTTTCGGAATTCGTCAAGCTGGTGCTCGTTCTGCTCGTGGCCCGTTACCTGACCGACATCAAGACGGAGCAGTTGGAGCCGCGCGCCCTCCTCAAACTCGGCGCGCTGGTCGGTGTGCCGATGCTGCTGGTCATGAAGCAGCCCGACTTGGGCACGGCGCTCACCTATCTGCCTATCCTGGTGGTCGGCATATTTTTGGCCGGTCTGAGATGGCAGCACGCCGCGGCTATTGTCGTGGTTTTGGCTATCGTGCTCCCGGCCGGCTACTATTTTCTCCAGGATTATCAGAAGGCCAGGCTGGTCAGCTTCATCGATCCCACTCAGGACCCCAAAGGAACCGGCTACCAGGTAATCCAATCGAAAATCGCCGTGGGATCGGGCGCGCTGTGGGGACAGGGTGTCACCAAGGGAACCCAGACGCAGCTCCGGTTTTTGCCAGTTACGCACACCGATTTCATTTTTGCGGCCTTTGCCGAGGAGCACGGGTTCGTCGGCGTGGTGGTGGTGTTAGCCTTGTACTTTATGCTGCTCATGCAGATCGTGCAAAACGCGCAAACCGCGACGGACCGCGCGGGGACGTACGTTTGCATGGGCGTGGCGACGGTTTTGCTGTTTCACATATTGGTAAATGCGGGAATGGTAGTGGGGCGAATGCCGGTAACGGGCATTCCGCTGCCGCTGATGAGTTTCGGCGGCTCGAATACATTGTCGATTTTTTTGATGCTGGGGCTGGTGAATAACGTGCGGCTCCGGCGATTTGTAAATTGAAGCGGTCAAAGGGCGGCCGGCTTCGCAAGGGAGATTGAAGGATTCATCGGGACGCCGCTTTCGTCAGACACGGTTGCGGGCAGCGTCCGATCGGTTTCGAACCGGAGCGGTTCGCGGATGTTGAAGTTTTAGCTCCATCCGGGGGACTCGCCAAAGACTTTTAGCGCAGCTTCGGGGGAACGGCCCGCTTCAGGGCCACCCGGGCGGCTGCGATTGAGAAGACCTTCAAGCTCTCCTTTCCGAATACGTCTCCCCGCGATTGCCGCGGAGAAATGAATGACCAAAGAAATGGTGATCTCGGCGAATCGCCACGAAACAAGGGTGGCGGTTCTCGAAGACGATCAACTGGTTGAAGTGTATTTTCAGCGGGCGAACGAGTATTCGCTTGCGGGCAGCATCCACAAGGGGCGGGTTACGCGCGTGCTGCCGGGCATGCAGTCGGCGTTTGTGGACGTGGGACTGGAGCGCGATACGTTTCTGTACGTATCGGACTTTTTCGAGGAAAACGAGGAGTACGACCAGATTCCGACGGAGCGGGAGCCGCGCCCGGAGCGGGATGCAAGGGGAGAGCGAGGCGGGCGCGAGCCGCGCGCGGCGCGAGAGGAACGGAGCGAGCCGATTATTCGCGAAGCGGCGCCCGCGGCGGAAGCGGTGGTGAACGGAGCTCCGGAACGCCTCGAGACGACGGCGCCGCGGGAATCGAATAGTCCGGAGCGGCGCGGCGATGCCGATCGCGAGCGGCAGCGCAGGTCGCGGCGGCGGCGGAATCGCGGCGGCGGCCTTCCGGACTCAAAGTACGCTTCGTCGTCCGGACCCACATATACCGCGCCGGAGCGAACCGCTCCCGATGCGGAGCGGGCGCCATTGCGCGAAGCTACAGAATCGTCCGCGGACTTTGCGGTGTTACCTGGAGAGTCGCTGGCCAAATATGGGCGCAATCCGGCGCAGGCACTCAACGGGGGCGACCGGGAAGAGAGCGGAGCGGCCCGCATGGGAGGCGCTAGTGAGCCTGAGGCCGCCGCCGGCGCGACGTCCGACAGCGAGCCGCCGGAGGATTTTAAGATCGAACGGGACAGCACAGCGGCGTCGGCGATGGCGGTGGGAGCGGAATCCGAAGTGGATTACGACGAACCCACCGAGGATGCCGATGTCGTGGAGCTGATCGCCGAAGCCCGCGCCGAAGCCGCCGAGTCCATTTCTCATATGCCCGAGGCGGAGGCCGATGCGGAGGTTCCTCCCGATTTTGTTGCCGCTCCCGAGATCGCCAACGAAGCGGCTAACGCGCAGGAAGCCACCACGGAGGAAGCCGCCACGGAGCAAGCCGCCGCGGAGGGAAGGGAAGATGCGGTCTCCGATGCGCCCGCGGAAGCGTCCCTGCGGGAGCGCGGCGGACGCTACTTGCAGCACCGCATGTCGCGCCGCATGAGGCGGAAAATGCGATCGCAACCGCGCTCCGAGCCGGAGCCGAGGCGCGACATCGAGGCGCCCATAACCGCCAGCGCGGCGGCCGCTCCCATTACGGCGCCGAAGACGGAGATGCGCGCCGCCTCCCGCCCGGACAAAGGCGCCTCGCCGCTCATTACCGACCTGCTTAAGGAAGGCCAGGAAATTCTGGTCCAGATCGCCAAGGAGCCGCTGGGGCAAAAAGGGGCGCGCATTACGTCTCACATCGCGCTGCCCGGGCGCTACGTAGTTTACATGCCCACCCTCGAACACATGGGCGTGTCGCGCAAAATCGCAAGCGACGAGGAGCGCCTGCGGTTGAAACGAATTCTGCAAGCGCATCGCGCCGATATTCAGGGCGGCTTTATCGTGCGCACCGCCGGCGAGGGGAAGAGCGAGGAAGACATCGCCTCCGACATGAGCTTCCTCGCGAATCTGTGGCTCGACATCCGGCAGAAGGCGGAGAAGCGGCCCGCGCCTGCGCTGTTGCACCACGATCTCGATATCGTGCAGCGTTTGTTGCGCGATCAGTTCACGGAGAATTTCAAGGCTATCTGGGTGGACAACGAAGAGGCGTACGAGAGCATTCTGCGCTTCGTACAGCGCTTCCAGCCTGGCCTTGTGACGCGCGTCAAGCTGTACACGCGGCCCGCGCCGATCTTCGAAGCGTTCAACATCACTCCGGAGCTGGAGAAGGCGCTGCGTCCGAAGGTGTGGCTGAAATCGGGCGGATACATCGTGATCAATCAGACCGAGGCGCTGGTGGCGGTCGATGTGAACACCGGCAAATTCGTCGGCAGATCGAATCGCCTCGAGGACACCATCGTCAAGACCAATACCGAAGCGGTGAAGGAGATCGTGCGGCAGATCCGGCTGCGCGACCTCGGCGGCATCATCGTGGTGGATTTCATCGACATGGACGAGCGCAAGAATCGCCAGAAGGTGATGCAAGCGCTCGAAGAGGCCATGCGGGCCGATAAGGCCCCCTACAAGATTTTGCAGTTTAACGATTTCGGTCTGGTGGCGATCACGCGCAAGCGCGTAAAGCAGAGCCTGGAGCGCGCGTTGTGCTCGCCGTGCCCGTACTGCGAAGGCGCCGGATACGTGAAATCCGTCTCCACCATCGTCGGCGAGATTTTACAGGAGGCGCAGAAGATCGCGCCCGCCGTGGAGGGCGAGAACAACGTGATTCTGCGCGTCAATCCGGAGGTTGCCAAGACGCTGAAATCGACGCAAAATCGTTATTTGGAAGAGCTGGAAGACATTCTGCGGCGGCCCGTCCTGGTCAAGGGCGATCCACTGCTACATCACGAGAAGTTCGATCTGGCCTGAGAGCGAGCGAGGAGAACCACATGGCGCAGTACGCGCATCCCGAAGTTTTGGTCACCACGCAGTGGGTGGCCGATCATGCCAAAGATCCCAATGTGCGGGTCGTTGAAGTGGACGTCGACACCAAGGCCTACGACGAAGGGCATGTTCCCGGCGCGAACGCGTGGGCCTGGAACACGCAGCTCGTGCGATCCCACCGTTCGCGACATTCTTCAGCAAGGAACAGTTTGAGAAGCTCATGAGCGATAGTCGGGATCGCGAAGAATACGACTGTCGTGATCTACGGCGACAGCAACAATTGGTTCGCCGCCTGGGCGTTTTGGCAAATGAAGGTTTACGGCCATAAGGACGTGCGCCTAATGGACGGTGGACGGAAGAAGTGGATCGCCGAGGGCCGCGATTTGGAGACAACTGCGAACAGGCCAACTCCCGCTTCCGAGCCGTATCGCGCTTCCGATCCCGATCTTTCGCTTCGCGCGTTCCTGCCGCAGGTGCAGGAGTCGCTGAAGGGCGGGCGCGCGGTGCTGATCGACGTTCGCAGTCCGCAGGAGTTCACGGGCGAGATCCTGGCGCCTCCCGGTCTGCCGGAAACGTGCCAGCGCGGCGGCCACATCCCGGGCGCGCGCAACGTGCCGTGGGGAAAGGCCTGCAACGACGATGGCACTTTTAAATCGCTTGAAGAACTGCAGGCGCTTTATGGGGCCGAGGGCGCCGATGGGACGACTCCGGTTATCGCCTATTGCCGCATTGGCGAACGCTCCAGCCACACCTGGTTCGTTCTGAAGTATCTGCTCGGCTACGACAACGTGAGCAACTACGATGGTTCGTGGACGGAGTGGGGCAATCTGGTGGGCGCGCCGGTGGAGAAGGGCACGGCGCGGAAGGCGCAAGGGTGAAGCCCGAAGATTATTCCGAGCGGAGCCTCGAAATCGACGGGTGGCCGGTGCATCTGATCACGTATCGGCTCGGCGGCAAGTATCATTCAAGGCGGACAACGTCTCGCCGGGCGCGAACCTGGCGCGCATCGTAGCGGATACGAAAGAGGACGCTGAGGACAAGGCGATCGCACGGGCGCGCGAGCTGCTGGGGCGGACGCGGCGGCGGGCGATTTAGCTCGCTCCACCGACGAAAGATTTTGAAGGCGCACTCTGAACGCGCAAGGCGATCAGCCCCACGCTGCATTGCCGGCCGGGGTTCCGGAGTAAAGACCGGAACTTCCTCTCCCACATATATATATGGGCGAATCGGGGCCACCCGAATCACTTTGAATACGGACCAGGATCAAATTCCATGGACTTAAGCGAAACGCCGCTGGAAGTGAAACTCCGATGGGACGACTGCTTTTCGCTCTCAGCAGCTGCTAAAAATGCACTCGCGATCCGTTGATTATTACTTGCCCATGTCCTCAGGCTATCTCGCCTAA
>CAWITB010000057.1:0-96434 GCA_963838885.1 Bryobacterales bacterium
TGGCGATACGGCCGATCCTGTTGAGGCCATAATCCGTAAACCACAACGCGCCATCCGGCCCGGGCGTAATGCCCATCGCTTGGGAATTGCTGCCCAAGGGGAAAATACGCGGTTGCCCCCGCCGTCTGCGCCGCAACGGTCAGCCCGCTGCAGAGCAACAAGGGAAGTGCATAATACCTGAGATAACGCGTGTTAGAAACGAAAAACATCGAAATTGTCATTTGCCCTCCGTGAACGATGGCATCGTAGGTTACGATGCCGCGGCTATTAGTCGGCCCACCGGAACCTCAAAATTGTGAAACACTGCTTATAACGCCTCGCGCCGCTGCAAGTTATCGGCCAAAACAGTTTTCTACCGGCGCTTAGAGATACGCGTGTTGAACGGACTGTAACCGTCTGGTACGAACTAAGCCGACAAACGATTGGGATCTTGTCCCAAAGCTTTGAACGAATCGCCTGTTGAACCTACGTGGCCAGCACCGGCTCGGCCTGTCTGCCGGTGACGCTTTCCGTCCAACTGGCTGAGGCGCAGCGGCCGGGGCCTTTTCCTGCCCCTCAGATTTAGCGGCGAGCTCCGCGCGGCGGGTTTCGGCATCCAGCAGCGCCGCGAAGGCGGCAGCCGCCGCAGCATCCGGCCCTGGACCAGTCCGCCGCCCGTGGCCCGCTCGGCCATGGCGTCTTTGACCCGCTGAAGATTCGCGGCGTCCGTCTCGTTGAATCCCTCCATACGTGCCTCACTTGTTTGGGTTGCATCCGCCCTTTGGGATACTTCAACCCCCGCATCGCCAGAAGTGTTTTTTTGGCAATTCGGTGACCGCCCCGCGTCCCCGCGCCAGCACCTTGCGCCAGGGCACCTCGGCCGCGACCTCGCACACCGTCTCGGCAAGCAGTTCTTCGCCTTCCATATCCACACCCCGGTGCAGTTCGGCAGAATTACAAGAGACCCGCGAACGCCGGAAGCAAAAAAAGGCCCCGGCACTCTGAAACAATGCGTCTGCTACACCGCGCGACCGGCTGGACGGTGATTTTTCTTTATACTTTCGGATGGAGATGCTTCATTCCCTTCACCCTGCCCGCCCTGCTTGCAGGCATTCTCGGGTTTGAGCTGGTGAGCGACTTGCCGCCAGCGCGAGCCATTCCCGCCGCCCTGATGCTTGCGGCCCAGGTGGAATGCATGGCGGCAGTGGTGGCGGACGGAGAGCTTCCGGAAACGTATAAGACGCTGGAGGACAACGCGGATGGTTTGTCCGCCTATGGAACATCCAACGGCGGCGAGATTATTTGAAAGCGAAACTGAGCACGCAGTTCACGCCCGTCCCCCTTCTACAGTCCTAGTTTGAACAAGAGGTTGCAGCGCATATTGAAATTCGTGGCGAAAAGTGCATAACTTGTTGCTTCACTCCATCGTCAACCACACATTGATTCGGTGCAGCGGCTGCACCGCCATAGCCTGAAATGGGCATGTCATCGATATAGTTACCTCCGCTCTGGGCTTGGACATTGCCCGTAAGAGGCATTCCGTCATCTATTTTTGTGTCGAGTGCACTCGCTTGCTCCGGAGTAAGGCATTCAGAGTAGGGCGAGCCGCCGCACGTGTTATATCCGCATGTGGTGTTAGGACCTACTAAAGCTAGAACATTTCCTAAAGATGCACCTGGCAGAGGCGGTGGCCAGTCGGCGCTGGCATGAGCGGAGTATCCCACATACCATCCGCCGCTCCCGATTGCTGAGGGAAAGCCGAATCCATACGGTTGCATCGCAGCAGGGAAATTGTTTCAGGGGCCTGAAATGTAGCCTCCTCCTCCACTCCAGTTGGCAGAATAACTGCTGATTAACTTGGACTGACTCAGATGCAGCCAGAAAGTCTCCATCTCATTGTTCGGCCCTGCACCACAGCAACTGAACAAATAGCCAGTGGTATTGCCGATAATCCCGTTGCCATCACCATTGATAGGAACTGAGCTTCCGCTGGTAAATCCAAAACTGCTTGCATTGGTGCAGTCACCTGGCACACAGCCATACTTGTCTCTGAACGTGGCGGCGGCGGTTCTGAATTGTTCTTGCTGCTTCAACACAGACCGCAACGTTACGGCTTTAATCAAACCTTGCCCGACCAGCACCCCGCCGACAATCAGGCCAATGACGACCAGCACAATCGAAAGCTCGATGAGCGTGAAGCCGTTTTTGGGGCTCGCTTGCGCTGCGCCGGTTCCACGAGTGCCTTCACCCGCAACGGGTCCGAAGCTATCACCTCGCGCAAGGAATCCTGCCATTGCTCCGGGTCGCACTCTGCGTTCCGTGAAATGTAACAAGCGGAGCGTTGAAACACAACCCGGTCGTACTCGGCGCGGGCATATTCGGTGACCGCCCGCTTTTCATCCGCGCTCAAGGAGTCAAAGCAACTGCCCATGGCTTTCTTTCGGTGGTATGTATCCAACGTGATACTACGGCCCCACCGATTAAGGAAGCGTTAAGGATGACCGGCACAATCGAAAGCTCGATGAGCGTGAAGCCCTTCCTCAGGCGATTGCATTTGCCGTCCGTCCTGCCTTGCTGTACAGCGTTGTTGGCTGAAGCCCGCGCCCGCGCAGGAATGTTCCGAAACCATAACGCCAGATGAGAACACGTTCTCCATATTTGTGGCTGGCTCTGTTCTGCCTCGCTTGTTCATCCACTTGCGCCGCTGAAACGGCCGAAAGGCCCGACATTCCGCCCGATTACCAGCGTTGTCAAACGGATGCGGATTGCACGGTCATGGAAGATAGTTGAGCCGATGGCATGCAATCAACATGACCAGCATCCCCGCCGCTACCGCCTTTTTTAGCAGGGCGGTCGATGACTGCAAATTCATTCCCTCCTCGCAGCCATCGCTCGGATGTTTCGACAACACGTGCGGATTCGCTCCAGAGATAACCCGCTAAGTGACCAGCACAATCGAAAGCTGATAAGCGTGAAAGCGTTGGCAACACCCTTAGTAGGTGAATCATAACCCGCACTGGTTGCCCGGCGTGCTTATGGCATATTCGGCGGTGGTGGAACAGATGGTGGTCGTGCAGGCACTCGGCAATGTACGAACCCGGCCGTGGCAGGATGTCCGTCGTCGATGTTTCTGTCGATGCCCAACGCTTCCGAGGGTGTAAAGGCAGGCAGGAGAGCATTGACGTATATCCAGTTTGTTGTGCCCACCTCGATGCTGTTCTTAAAATCGCCATCGAACCAGCCGGTCCAAACCGTGCAGGCACTCGTATTGCTTGAGGCATCGTCAACCAGAAAATACCCTACGCCACTAATGCGCGAAGTGGGGATATTGACGCCGGGCAATGAAGGAGGAGGAGCGGAGGGATTTTGCGTTCCGGTGTAGGCACCGGCGACCAGTCCCGAATTCGCGAGATGCTGCCAGGCGCGGTATGCCTCATAGTAAAAAGTAGGAGAGCTGCCATAGCCGTCCCAAAGTTTTCCGTCGCCGTTTCCATTGCAGGTCGCGGCTCCCGTGCTGACCGTGTTAAAGCATGCCGCGTCGTTCCCCGTACCGTTCCCGCCCGCCGCTCCCCAATAGCTCGTGGCGTTAGGCATGTCACCTGGCAGTGCATCGTATTTCCCCTGAAAAGTATTTATGGCGGTGTCGAACTTTTGCAAATCGGTAACTACGCTCTGGATTTCCGCCGCGCGGATGCGCGACTGTCCCGCCAGCACGCCGCCGACAATCAGGCCGATAATGACCAGTACAATCGAAAGCTCGATGAGCGTGAAGCCGCGCTTATATTGACATTTTGTGTGCATAATTTCCTGAGCCTTGATTGCCGGGCGGTCACCACATATTTGCGAAAAGCATGAGGCAGCCCGGAGTTTTAATCGTCAAATCATAAGCTGCTGTACTGGCAGTGTTAGTGGTCGTGCAGTTCCACGTCATGCCTTGGAATGAACCCGACCATCCCATGACGATTACGTTCCCCGAAGCTGGCAGGCCATCATCGATTTTTTATCAATGGAAAAAGCATCAGCAGGCGTCAGGACCGGGGCTACGTTCGGGGTATCACCGCCGCCCGGAGGTTCAGCAGCCCCAAACAAGAACACATCCGGGTAGGTCTGGGTATAGAAGGGAGTCGAGGTAGCCCAGATGGATGTTGAACTGTTGGCGAGAGAATAGCCGGAGCCGTTACCGAAAGCGGAAGCAGGCACATTCGCGCCCGGCGTCGCACGTCCATATCCCCCCGCCGGATATTTTCCTGCCACAAGACCGGCGGCAGCAAGCTGTGTCCAGAAGAAGCCAACTTCGCCGTTGTACGGATATACGCCGCCAGGCGTGAACAAGTCATCAATAACACCGTTGCCGTTGCCATTGCCGCTATTTACTCCCCGCCGGAATCATCTGTCCCAAGCGCCTACTGGCATTCGGAAAGTCACCCGGCAGATAGCCGTATTTTCCCTGGAACGTATAAATGGCCGCTGAAAATCTGTCCTTTTCCGAAATTACGGCCCGCAGCGCCGCCGCGTGGATGAGGTCTTGCCCAACGAGCACGCCGCCGACAATCAGGCCGATGATGACCAGCACAATCGAAAGCTCGATGAGCGTAAAGCCGCGATGGGAGTTGAGGTCTGAGGGGAACATCACTGAAACCGGAATGAAAGCGCGCAGTTCGCTCCTGCCCCACTGTTCACGCCGATGGAATACGAATTATTAGTGGTGTTATAGCAGGTCGCGGGACTATCGGAGGCTGCGTTTGGCGCATCCCCCAAGAGGTAGCTGCCCTCGATATAAACCGCGACGACGCTGCCCGGCGTCGGCATTCCATCGTCCACTTTCTTGTCGATGGCACGGGCCTGCAAGACCGGTATATTGGCGTTGGAAGTCATGACGCCGTTACCGTCCACGCTCACCACGGCCGAAAGACCCCACCAATTGGCCCCGTCTACGGAGTAGACATATAAAAAATTGCCAAGGCCGAGTTTTGCAGGCGGAAAGAAATTGCCGAGGTAATTGCTTCCTGCTGTCAACGAAAGATTGGGGGCTCCGCCTCCCACGCATGCAATCGCGGAGGACCCGAAGGTTCCGTCAATCAAGTGACCGGCAACGGTACTGCTTAAATCCATCCAGAACAGACCGGTTTCCCCTGCCGCCTGAACGTTCGTCGAGCCCGGCCATCCTTCAATCATGCCGTCGCCGTTTCGCCATCCGGGCTGGCTGCCGTCACAGCTTGTCCCGACTGCAAAGCCGAACTGCGTCGCCGCAGTCGGAGTCATATCGCCTGGCAGCGGGCCGTACTTGCCGTAGAAGGTCTCCACCCCTGTGTTGTATTTCTCAATTTGAGAAATCTGCGCACGCACTTCCGCCGCGCGGATAAGGTCTTGCCCGACCAGCACGCCGCCGATAATCAGGCCGATGATGGCCAGCACTATCGAAAGCTCGATGAGAGTGAAGCCATGTTGACGCGCGTTTTGCAAGTGCCCCCCGAGCGGTTCACAATACGCTCATTGTGAGGGGTAGAGGTTAAACAATCGTTAGCAAATATCGTCGTCACCCCACTCCGTTTTTTGCGACGAGTACGCTTACCCAAGCTGTTTTTGTTCCTACGCTTCATCAGGAAGCAAGCGCTTATCCCGGCCCATGCCGTTTCGACCAAGAAAGAGGGCAGATTCCAAGCCCATAGAAGCGAGAGCATGACCGCGACCGCGCCGAGGAAATTCATCCAGAGATAGCGTCGGCCAAGGACCGTCACCGCGCCGCGCTGTACGAGGATGTAGGCCGCGAGCATTGAAAGCACGCCCGCGATTCCGATGGCATTTGGGAGTCCTTCCAAGACGCGCTATTCCCCGCAGCGGCTCAAATCCGATTTAGGCCGCCGCCTCCCACCGAATGCGCGAGGGTGGCTTCCCGTGTCGTCCAAAGAGGTTCGTCGAGCCTATTGGCGGCCGCGCTTCTCCTGTATTCCTCCACCACATCTTTAAGAACCGTTTCGCTCCTGGCCACCTTCGCCTTGATGGTGGCCTGGTACTTCCGTGGATGGCGGAATGCTTTCTCATTGCCGGTTTCCGCCTCAGCTCGCAGGATAAACAATGACCACCACTCCAACGCTCGCTGTTCTTCCCCGGCGGAGAAAGGTTTGAACCGGAGATTCTGCTGCCCGGCTCTCTCCAACTCCTCGTGCGTCAGGCGTGGCCTGTTTGCAGCCGGTACAACGGTCGTGCTCACGGCGTCCTTTTCATTTGCCACAGCGCAGCCCCAATGCAGGATTTCAGTTCATCAGGTACAGCCTACGCGCCCGCAGGAGTTAACGCACATTAAAGTTTTGTGACAGGCCAAGCCTGTGCATCCATCACAATTAGCGCAATTCAAGAGATATCGCCGGGAGACGACTTGCTAACGGGTATGCCGGGTTACCTTAATCTGAGCCAGCAGGAAGATTGTCTTTTGCGGGTGTTCATCATAGCGCAATCAGGAGTGTTGACGAAGCCATAGTTTTTGTTGATCAAGGTATTTTGCTTTGGCGTTCCCTATTAGTCTTTGTGAAAGGTGACGTTCGCAGTAGTCGAGAAAGTGAACTTGCCCCTTGATTGCCGGGACATGGAAACTGCCGCTATCTTTTGTGCTTATGGCGAACCAACAAAGAGAGACATCATAGCGTATTTCCTTAATGGCCTCCCACGGAATGAAGCGACTGCGCTTCGACAGCCACGGAGGTTTACAGTCCAATTTTTGTTCCGATATTCCCAATGAAAAGCGTCTGGCTTCCCACATGGCACAAGCACCGCCCATGAACCAGACCAGGAAGATCATTGCACAGGCTTTTATGGCATCGCTGTCTAATGGCTGCATGAAGCTTGGTAAAACTATAAGCGCAATGGGTGGGGTAATGATGAAGATAAAAGCGAAACGGTTGTAGGTGTCTCCGTAGCGAAGCAAAAGCGTTCCGTCGGAAAGAGAGAATGTTTTCTTTGACGCCCTTCGTAGATAAGCCGCATGTACCAGAGCATGTAATATCCATTCTGTTTCCGTCCAGTACCACGGACAAGGGCATAATGCACCTGTTTTTGCGGTCTGGGAGGGACGCGCATTTTACGCGTGCGGGTTCCGCTGACCTCAATAAATCTGTGTACAAATCACGAATTATGCACACCTCTTATTGTGATTTGCCCGAGGACGGCGTGGATTGTTCTGTCCTTGCAGTCCACAGCTTACTTTTTTTCTCAGCTTGCCTTAGCGTCTTTACCAACTCCTCGTCTTCTTCTCAAAGTCAATCACCAAGCCCAGTGGCGTGCGGCCATTCGCGTCCTTGGCATTGACATCCGCACCCTTGTCGAGGAGAGCTTGCACCGATTGCACGTTGCCGTAGAGAGCGGCCCGGTGAAGCGCGTACGGCCATCAGCATCGATTTTCACATTGACGTTCGCGCCCTTGTCGAGTACGGCTTGAACCGCTTCCACATTGCGAGAGGAAGCCGCCCAGTGCAGCGCCGTACAGCCGCTGCCGTCAGTCGCATTGACGTCCGCGCCCTTGCCGACGAGCGCTTGGATCTCCTCCACGTCGCCAATTGACGCCGCATCAGTCAACCTTTTATACAGTTCGCCCATAACGTATTCCCCTTGTGATTTGCGGGAACAATAGACCCCCTTTCGCCTTAAGGAAAGTTAACGTTTTGTGACGGCGATGAGAATGCCAGCCCGACTTATTTTGCCAAAATCACGAATTGTGCACGGACTGGGCCGCCGCACTTGCCACGCTTCACAGCCTTGCATAAATCGCGTGCATAAAGTCGGCGGGAACAACGGCGGGGGGGTGCAATCTAGGGTGCCCTAAGCTGCTAATTAGCGCTTCGCGTCAGCTCGTAGTAGTGCGTGGCGCTCTGATGTGCCAGGCCGGAAAGTATCTCCGCGTCGGAGTGCGGCGTTTCCTTCCATATATCGGCAACCACGCGGAAAAATACAAACCCCTGCTTCTTTTCCATTTTGCCAATGACTTCCGCCGCTTCGGTGATGCTGGCATAACTGCCAATCTCGACGAATGGCGTCCCTCGCGCACCGCGCCTTATCAACTTCCATATCTGCCTTCGCTGCCCTAAAACACGGTTGCTTTTCGCTCAAATCCCCACCTTCTCGTATTCCTCGCGCGACACGGTATCGCTGGTGCGGTCATAGAGCTTGGTGGTGCGCGGGGAGGAATGATTCGCCATGGCCTGCGCTTTTTCCAGCGTGCCGCCGTTGGCAAGGTAGGCGGTGATGCCGGTGCCGCGCATGGAGTGATTGCCTATCTTCGTCTTGATGCCTGCCTGGCGCGAGCGGCGCTCAATCATCAGATAGGCGTCCGATTGCGCCAGGCGCTGCGGTATCCCGGTCTTGCGGCCGGTGCTGCGAAAGAGCGGCCCGTCCAGATCGTCGGCAAAGCCGGAGGCCGCCAGATATTCGTCCAGGTATGTTTCGAGCTTGTGATGGCAGGCGGCTTCGTGTTCCTTGCCGCCTTTTTCATGCAGGCGCATCCAGCCGCGCCGTCCCTGGCTGAAGTAATCGCGCACGTTCATCTGGAGCACGGCACTGACGCGCGCGAAGGTGTAGACCATCGTGGCAATCAGCGCCCGGTCGCGCACGCCGGTAAGCGTGCCGTTGTCAATGGAGATAAGCAGCGCGCGGGCATCCTCGCTTTCGAGCACGGGCGTCTTGCCTTTCCTGATGGAGTATTTCGGGCCGCGCACCGCATGGGCGGGTTCACGCCCAGCACATGGCCGACCACCAGCCAGTCAAAGAGCATGCGCAGCGCCGCGAGCGCCTGTTTTACCGAAGGCGTCGCCAACTCGCACTTCAAGCCTTCGATATAGGCCGAGACGTGCAGCGGTTTGACCTCCTCCAGGCTCCCCACCCCCCTGCCCTCGCACCAGTCGGCGAAGCGGCAGGCCCCCTTGTAATAGGCGCGGCGTGTGTTCTTGTTGGCGATGTGGGCGGTGAAGAAATCGAAGAAGCGTTCGGCCGCTTTCTCGTTCGGCAGGAACAGCGCCGGAGGCTTGACGCTGACGGCTGCCAGCTCGCGCGGCTCTATGCAGGGGATGATTTCAGCGGCGCTCATCTAGCATCTTTCAGCGCCCTCAACTGAGCACGGCCCTGGCGCCTTAACAATTCAGGGGCCGCGTCGTCGCCCTCGCCCTCGATGGACTCACGCGGGGTTAATCCTTCCACGAAATCCTCTTGCCAGCAACTGCCCATCAGCAGTTCAACCGACTCGACGGGAAATCCCTTTACTCCTTCTTCCGTGCCGATGCGATTCAGCTCCACCATCCAAGTACGTTCGGCATCGTTCTCGTTGCTCATCTGCCCCCCGCCGTTGTTCTGATGACTATCTATGATAATGTCCTTTATCATAGAGTCCGAACAATGGGGAGAGGAAATGTTTCAGGCCGTGTGCAGATACGGCGCTTCGACGATCCGTTACATGTAAAAGCGATACTCAGGCCGAATCTTCCGGCCAGGGGGAACTTCCGCCAGTACTTCACCCACGCGCCTAGAAAAGGCGGTCGTGATCGGATCACTTCCTGAAAAGTCCGCAGTGTTCCAATTCATTTTTGTTAACGAAAGAACCTCCCGCAGAACTGTGTCCCACGGACTATCGCCAATGTGCTCAAGAATCTCTAAGGGTTGCGGAACACGCGCTCCCGGATACATTCGCAAATAGGGCACATAGCCAGACGTATAAAGCAATAAATCAGACTCGCTAAATTTCACGTAGGTGCCCCGAAGGGGTGGGTAGTCCCCAGTGCGATAAAACTGAAGAGGACGCGTGCCAAGGGCGACGAAATCCTCTCGCGGGATGATGCTGCACGCCTCCTCCAATCCTTCAATTTCGTCTTCCCAAAACCTCGAGGTTTTGTGGACAACAATTCGGCTCGGCAAGCTCCCGCGATTCTGTTTTTGGTATAGCCCGATCACGTCACGCAGAAGGCTCGCGGCCATATTCTTGTCCAAGTGTGGCGACCTGCCTTGCTGCCGTTCATCCCACTCGAATGCTTTGCTCCGAAGTACGTATCCATCGCCCGAAGTGGTAAAAGCCTGTGCCATGCTCCTCCGAATCCGGGGATTCTCCTCAAACAGTTCCTTGTAAGGAAATTCCTACGAAGCAAACACCGGCTTCCAACTCAGCCAGACGCCAAGGAGCGCCACCGGCTTTATGGTAGAGCGCGGTGCAGAAGTTCCAGGCGCGCGTCGATAAATCCTGCACCCGTTGGGGGCCGCTTACAGGCGTGCCTGCAACGCGGAGTGTCCGAGGCCAGACGAGCTGTGTAGGCAAGCCGTACTGCATCGCCTCCGCTTTAAGTCCGCGCCGGAGAGTCTGATGGCCCCACTCTTCATCCTCGGTGCCGGGCGAGCGTCCATGACATCGAAGAAACTAAGCTGCCTTCGATCCGCAGAGGATGTCTTGGGCACGATGAGTTTCCGGGGACGGGCTCTCCTACCCCTCTGGATCGTGCAGGTATCGACAACCTCCTGCGGAATACAGCAAAGCACCACTTGCGGCTGCGGTTCACGGGCTGCAATTGTCTCCAAGGCCTCGGAGTAAAGCTGGACTACTTTTTTGACCCGGTCGTAGAACTCCGGCTCCGCAAGGGCCGTCTTGAAATCAGCAACTTTGATTGTTTCCCGCCAGGTATCGCCAAAGATCAAATCACATTGGAACGGCGCTTCCTTGTGGAATCCCGGAAAATGCGGAAACAAGAACGGCTGACTGCCGTCATTGTTGAGCATTCCTTTGCATGCCTGAAGCCACGCCTCCGCATCTGCAATCATCGACGGCGGTCCCACTATGCCGACGACGGCGCTGCTAGGTGTCGGGCTAGACTGTCCACCAGCGTGTAGGGGCCGTATAGAAAAAAGCCGGTTTTAGGATCGACGTGCTAATGCTGCCCCCCAAACGAGAGCAGCGGTTCCGAGATAAGCCCTGACTCGAAATTCGGGACACGGACCAGCGGTTTTCCGGTAAGGCGTCGGGTCGATCTATTCTGCATCGGCATTGTCCATGTCGCCTTCAAATTCTTCGGGTTCGACATCGTCATCAGCGGACTCAGCGGTTAACCTTCAGCCGTGGCGTTATCGGCATTCTCTTCCTCTTCTGCCGCAATGAGCGGTGCTTCTTCATCAAGAAGCCGTAGCAGATCTCTCTGATCGCCTTCGATGCCGTAGACGCTGAATCAAAGCGGGAACAGTGGAAATTTCAATAGATTGATCACCCGCCCACAGTGAAATCAGCCCGGCTCTACGGTTACGCAGAACACTCGTCCAGAAGCGCACATGAAACAAAACCTGCATGTTCCGCTCCGGGTTGGTCCACTTGGATACGCGCTTCCCAATATCAGGCCCTCCGCTGGGCGTCTTACCATCGTTCGTAATAACCCATGTGGGAGTGATCTTGAGATAAAAACGCCCTACCAGGAAGATGATCTGGAGATAAGCCCCCAGGTGCCGCCAAAATAAAGTCCTCCCATCCTTGACCACCGGTTTTGCAACGGTGCGGGATGCCTTCTTTTTTCGAGGCATCCAAGTGATGACATTCTCCCCACCATCTTTCGCAGGAAAGAAAAACCGACCGTGTTTCGATTCGTCTGCGATCAGCCCGGCGTGCACCATATGCCGGGCCAGCGACATATTTAGAAGAGACAGAAGCAGCTTCCGCAGCTCCTCATAACCCACGAAGGTGGGAATGTCCAGGGCTTCAACATCGCCTTCCTCCACTATCGTGCTGAGCGGGCTGTCCGGCGATTCGAGGTCATGAAACGTAAATAGCCTGTCCTCGAAAAGACGAAAGGCGGGCATGAAGCGCTCGGTGCTGCCGTCTCTCTCTCGATTTTCCCGAATCGCGTTCTTGATGTCCGTCTTGGAAGGCATGGAGAACGAGCCGTCTTTTTTCTCCTTCATCAATTCAGGTGCAATGGAAGCGCCGTATACGTATTTGGGAAGGCGTTCGACTGGAAGCAGGTTGCAGTAGAGGCGTTCAGTCGTTACGTCGGATCTGCCTGGGGAACTGCGCGTTCCGCGATCAGCGTTGAGCGGGCTATCTTCGATCCGCTTGTAATCAATTGACCTCGATGCGACACGGGGCGTGGCAATGGTTCGTCTCGCAGGACCGCGAGCAACTGTCTGAATCCACGCTCGTAGTTGTTTTCGCGCATGTCGATAGCGGCCAGATGTCGAGCAGCATCGGAATATAGGGGCGATCCTGCATCAACAGGGGAATGATGCGCGCGCGACGATTGTCGGGGTCAAGGTGGAGAGCCGCATGCCACTCGGCATCGGTCCATCCAGTCGAGGACGGATCGAAATATTCCGGTGTCATCACCAGCCCGATGAACCGGCTACATTCCAAACCGGAGTTAACCATACCCGGAATGCTCTGGCCCGGCCGGATTTCCGCCTCGTCTGCCCACGTCAATAAATTCCTGTCCTGGAACATCTCCCCTTCGATGTCTCCGGCCAGGTCGCGCACAATATCCTTGTTAAGACCGCGATGGGATAGAAATAAATCGCGTGATGCGGTGGCAGGTACTTTCAATTCTGCTGCCCGATCTCCGCCGCGTTCTTTGTTGATTCCCATTTATAGGGCTGCCCTGTTACGGCCAAATAGTTTTCATCCAATCTAGTGCTCAGCAGCAGCGAGGCAGCGATTCTGCGGGCCATTTCTGTAATGTACCGTGCCTCGTCAACCGTGAGACTCCGCCCGAGAAGTGGTTTTTCCCGGTAACTGAGCCACTTCTTAATCACCGAATACCCGCTGATGGTGTAGTCCCACACTCTCGTAGGAATGTTGCGCCAGCAGACATGCTCGTTCAGGTAAACGTCTACTGTTTTGTCGCCCAGCAGCGCCGACAACTCGCCAATCGCTTTGGCCTCACCAGATTCGCAGTTTCGCTCTATGGTCTTCCCTTTGCCGGGCATCGTAGCGCCGCCTTTACCTGCATGCCCCCAACCGGCAGTCAATTCAAGATCGCCTTCATCGGGTTAACCGAGGGCTTGCCGTTGCGCTCAATAACGGCAAGCGCCTGAAGGTCTTTGCGAAACGGAGCTTCGTTGACACCCTTGATTCGGCATTCGACATCCAGAAGCGAAGCGATTTCCCTGCCAATTTGCGCCGACGCCTTCAGAACAGCCGCGTCGGAGGATAGCGGAATGCGTGGCCAATCCTGACGAAGGGCTCCCTGGTTTTCCCCGCGACAGGCCGGGGAGTGAAGAATGGCTATGGCATGAAAGAACAGAACTTCGTGAGATACCCCGAGCGTTGTTAAATGTCCTTCAGCATCATCCCCGATATTCGGGTGCCTGCCTGCACCACCGAGCAAATCACCCTCTTTGTGCGGCGAGAGCGGAAAACAACTTGAAAGCCCGTTTCCGAAATTGTCGGCCAGGCTGCTTGTCACGTAGCCACGGTCAAACGCATCCATCGGTTGTTTCTGCCGTGCTTCAATCCAAACATTTCCTTGAACCACATGGGGCACATATTCGGAGCGTTTCTCGTCGAGCAACTTGGTATCGGATTCCAATAAATCCAACGAAAGTCAAACGGACGATAGCAAAAGCGTCGGATTGCGCGCTCATTGAAACCCTTGCGCACCAGGGTTTGCCGTGTCTTGAATGGATCAAAACGCTTCGTACTTTCCATAGCCGGCATGATCCGTTTGATCTCTTCGTCCGCAACCGAAAGATCAAAACAAACTTTCATGCGCTCTACTAACGCATCTCTGTCTATGTCGGTAACAAGATCATCTCTGCTGCTTTTCACGCCGGCAAACGAAACCGGAAACAGTCGTTCGAGAGTGGGCCAGTCAAGATAATTCCTTCCGACTGTCACTTCAAAAAAAGGAAGGCCCAGGCCCAAAGACGGTCGGATGTTGTCATAAAGAGATACCCCGTCATTGTCGGCTGAGGCCAGCAGGTCCGCTCTTTTTGCCTTACCCCATAGATGGCGGAAGCGCACTGCGTCCACGCCGGTTGAATCGTTAGTACGTACCATGAGGGCGACAGCGGTTCCGACTTGAATGCCCTCCCGATTGAACTCGGTAAAAAAGACGCTAGGGTCAGGCTCTCCTAGGGGCGTGACCTTGCCTGTCTTATATTTGTCCCCGTTAAGGCAGTCGATCCAAACGTGGTCGAACACCTCCAGATAACGCTCGCGCATTCCCGTGTAAGAAAGCCCATCGAGCCACGAATAGTTCGATATAAAGCAGACGACGCCCTGCCCAGTTTTCTCGATGATTCTTCGCTCGGCCATTCGAAAAAACCGGACGTACAGCTCGTTTAGCCCCTGCCCCTGCGGTGCGGGAGCCTTCTTTGTAGTCCGGTACGCGAGCGAAAGATCGCGCTCTTCCTCGACGTTGGCAATTCCGGCAAATCCGTTATACGGAGGATTGCCGATGATGACCAAGATGGGTGTATCCCGCTTTACATGGTCCGCTGCGTCTCGTTCCTCCTCCAGTTCGACAAAGGGCAGCTTTTTTGGATGCTGCGGTGGCTCCCATTTGGTAAGAGCGTTGGTGAGGTAAACGCCCACCCTCTCCTTCTTCTTTTCCGACAGCGGCGCGCCGTGGTTCTGCAGCATCAGGCCGATTTGCAAATGAGCTACAACAAAGGGCGCGGGTAACAGCTCGAATCCGTAAACCCGCTCCGTGGCTGCCTTTTTCAGGTCGGTCGCAAGCAGCGCATCCTCCGAGTTCTTCTGCAGCGTCTTCGCTATCCGGTTCAGCACTTCAACAAGAAACGCGCCGGTCCCGCAACACGGATCAAGAACATACACCTGCGGATCGGCGAGCCCGGCGGGACGCCCAAGCTCTTCGCGCACGACTCGGTCCACGCGCTCGACCATGTACTGCACGACCTCACGGGGCGTGACCAGACGCCCAGTTCCTTTCGCAGCTCGGGATCGAATGCCTCCAAAAAGTTTCATAGAAATACTGAACGGCGGCTCCCTCATCGAACGAAGCAAAAAAGGAGCTGCGATCCACACGATTTAGCACGGAACAAGCCCAATCAAGCACTTCGGGCAGATTGAGGGGTTCCAACTGGCCAGGGTCGCGACTTCACGGAAGAGCTTGCGAATAATAGGAACCCGCAAATGGTAATCCGCGAGCCGCCAGGCGAATCGCTTTCTTATCAGCGGGCGGGTGACTCTTGCTCCACAACACCCAGGCGGAGAACATACCGTAAAACAGGGTTTGGATGAGAGTGGAACGGAAGAAGTGCTCGCCACGCTTCGTATCGAACTTCATCCCCAGCGCCTCTTCAAGCGCCGTGCGGATCGTCGTGAGGGCTGGCAGATGTCCCTCTTCCACTCGGAACTTCGCTTCCCGTGCATATGAGGCCAGGAACCAAGCAACCTCCTCGGGCGTAGCGAACGTTGCGCAGGCATTGATGTCGGCAAGACCTTTTTGACTGTGTGCCTGTTGACCGGCCCGGCTGACGGAGAACCGAAGGCCGAAACCAGAAAGTTCGGCACCTACCACGCAGATCTCCAGAGCTTGCGAGCCTGGCTTGTCGAGGAACAGTGTACGCGCGTAGTTATGGAGAGTACCGGTTGCTACTGGAAGCCAGTGTTCAACATCCTCGAGGGCTCTGTAGCCGTTTGTCTCGCGAATGGTCAGGATGTCAAAGGCCGTAAAGGGCATAAGACAGACTGGAACGATTGCCGGTGGCTCGCACACCTGCTTCGCCACGGCCTCATCCGGGCGAGCTTTATCCCTCCGAAGCCCGTGCGGGATTTACGCGATCTCACCAGACGTCGCAAGCAAGTACTCAGCAACGCGAGCAGCGAACGAAACCGGGTTCAGAAGGTTCTGGAGGAAGCCAATGTGAAGATCGGCAGTGTTCTCAGCGATGTGTTCGGCGTGTCCGGGCAGTTGATGCTTGACGCTCTGCTGGAGGGTAAGGCACCGATTGAACAGGTGGCGAATCTTGCCTGCCATACCGCGCGTCGCAAAATTCCTGAGATCATTCAGTCGCTGGAAGGCAACAGACTGGATGGTCATTACCGGATGCTGATCAAGCTGAGCCTTGAGCACCTCGCGTTTCTGGAGCAGCAAATGGCGCAAATAGACGCCGAAATCCTCTTGCGCGTGAACGCGCCTGAGTTTCGGCAGGACTTCGAGCTGTTGCAGACGCTGCCCGGTATCAAGCAGGACGCAGCCGCCAGCATTCTGGCTGAGGTCGGTCCCCAGATGGCGCAGTTCCCGTCTGAAGCGCACCTGAGTTCATGGGCAGGGGTCTGTCCCGGAAATAACTGCACAGGGGGCAAAACCAAACCAGCGAAGATCCCTCGTGGCAACCGATGGCTTCGAACCACGCTCGTCGAATGTGCGTGGGCAGCTTCGAAAACGAAAGAGTGTTTCCTCAAGGATCGCTACTGGCGACTTGCCGCACGGGGCAAGAAGCGCGCTCTTGTCGCTATTGCCCACACGCTTCTGGTTCTGGTCTACCGGGTTGTTTCCAGTGGACAGCCATACAAGGAAAAAGGCGTTGTTGAGGTAGACGAACGCAAGCGGAAACGGCTCATTCGTCATCACGTCCGGCGCTTAGGTCGACTGGGTATTGCGGTGTCTTCACTTCGCCTGGCTGGTCCTGACGATCCAGGTTTCGTCGCCGCTACGCCTGCACACTGACGGCGAGATTCATTTTCGGAAGAAGAAGTGGCCAAGCTGTTGGGTCACCCGATCACGGAAACGGAGAAATCGTGATGGCTGCGGTCGATCAACTCAGCCCGCTGGTGGGTGTGAAACCAGCCTACCAGGCGTTGGCGCTTCCGCGTGCCACTTGGTACGGCGGCGCAGCCGCCGTCTTTTTCCCCGGCCTGCGGCTGGGCCGCGGTTCTCGCCGGGCTTTGACGCAAGCCGAACAGCAAACAGTGCTGACGTGCCTTCATGAGGATCGTTTTCAGGACTCTTCGCCCGCCCAGGTCTACGCGGCGCTGCTCGATGAGGGCCGGTTTCATTGCTCGATCCGCACCATGTATCGGTTGTTGGAAGCGCGCGGGGAAAACCGCGAACGGCGCGATCAGCTGACGCATCCGCCCTATCGGAAGCCGGAGCTGCTGGCCACCCAAGCCAACCAGTTGTGGAGTTGGGACATCACCAAACTGCGCGGCCCGGCAAAATGGACCTGCTATCACCTTTATGTCATCTTGGATGTCTTTAGCCGTTTCGTCGTGGGCTGGATGATCGCCTATCGCGAAAGCGCCGAGTTGGCCAAGCGTTTGATTGATCACTCCTGCCGCAAACAACTCATCGCGCCCGGCCAGTGCACCACGCCGATCGCGGTTCATCCATGAAATCCAAGCCTGTTGCGTTGTTGATGGCCGACCTCGGCGTAACCAAAACACATTCCCGCCCCCATGTCTCCGACGACAATCCCTATTCGGAAAGTCAGTTCCGCACCTTGAAATACCGCCCCGGCTTCCCAGACCGCTTCGGCTCCATCGAAGACGCCCGTGGCTTTTGCCAGTCCTTCTTCCGCTGGTACAACTACGAACACCACCACTCCGGCCTGGGCTTGATGACCCCCGCCGTGGTTCATCTGGGAAAGGCGACCGACCTTCTCATCCAACGCCAAGCCGTCTTGGATACCGCCTTTCAGGTTCACCCGGAGCGCTTCGTCCGCCAGGCTCCCAAGCCGCCTTCTCTCCCTACTGCCGTCTGGATCAACAAGCCTCCCGAACGAGGAAACTCCTAAAAGTTCTACGCCGCGTGTCTCATTTTCATTGACACGCACCGCCCTCCCGATTACCCGGGCTTCGGGCACAGCGACTGGCCAGACCCGAAAACCTTCGCCTACACGTTCGATCACTACGCCGAAGTCATGAATCACTTCACTGAAGCGCTCGGGCTATCGCGTTACGCGCTCTACATGCAGGATTATGGCGGACCCGTTGGCTTTCGCATGGCATTGGCGCATCCGGACCTGATCGAGGCTCTAATCGTTCAAGACGCTGTTTCGCACAACGAAGGTCTGGGGGCGAATTGGAAGGCGCGCCGGGCGTTCTGGGCCGATCGCGCCGCCAACGAGAGTGCGCTTCGCACAAATCTGCTGTCGCTGGCGACTACGCGAACGCGCCACGTCGGGAACGATCCCAATTTGGATCGCTATGACCCAGATCTCTGGACCGACGAATTTGCGTTTCTGAGCCAGTCCGGCCAAGGCGATATTCAAAGCGACCTCTTCTATGATTACCGCACGAACGTCGACTCCTACCCCAAGTGGCAGGCATGGATGCGCGAAAGGCAACCGCGGCTCCTGGTGGTTTGGGGCAGATATGATCTCTCGTTCGAACTCTCGGAGCCGGAAGCCTATCGCCGGGATGTACCAAAGGCTGAGGTTCATGTTCTCGACGCAGGGCACTTCGCTCTTGATACCAAAGCAGACGAAATTGCGGCGCTTGTAG
Source organism: Bryobacterales bacterium (assembly GCA_963838885.1). Lineage (GTDB taxonomy): Bacteria > Acidobacteriota > Terriglobia > Bryobacterales > Bryobacteraceae > JAICMB01. The sequence continues at coordinate 18,392 of CAWITB010000057.1, forward strand.
ATCAGTTCCTGAAGGCGCAGAAATGAGCATTACAATTCGCGAAGCTTGGCTGGTTCGCGGTGCTCAACGGAGCAAGATTTTATGGGCGAGAGACTCGCTATGGATATGTCGAATGAATTCAGTCCAGGGAGAAAAACTCATGGCAGCAGTAACTACGTCCTGCCGGCCCCCTTTCCCGCCGTTCACATTCGAAAGTGCGATGGAAAAGGTACGCCTCGCCGAAGATGGCTGGAATACTCGCGATCCTGCGAAAGTAGCTCTGGGATACACGGTCCATTCACGCTGGCGAAACCGATCGGAATTCATTAACGGACGAAACGAAATCATTGACTTCCTCTCGGCAAGTGGGCCAGGGAGCTGGACTACAGGCTTATCAAGGAAATGTGGGCATTTGTCGGAAACCGGATCGCCGTACGCTTCGCTTACGAGAGGCACGACGGGTCGGATCACTGGTATCGCTCCTACGGCAATGAGAACTGGGAATTCAACAGTGAGGGGCTTCATGGCATCGCGATTTGCATCCATCAACGACGTTGCCATTTTGGCTTCAGATCGGAAATATCACTGGTTGCTCGGGCGTCGTCCCGATGGCCATCCAGGGTTAAGCGACCTTGGATTTTGGTTGCACAGCGACAACGCCGGAAGGAGCTTCGGCTTTCCATTCAGTACAGCGATTTTCGGCCCCCTTCGGTTATGTAATTTTGCGAGAGCCGTTGGAAGGCATACGATAGTGTAGTGTTCCGTTTGAGCCTCATGGTCACAGGCTGGTGGCTTCCAACAGCCATCTCCGGCAACGCCGTGGCGTATGACGCGCAATTCACGCGCACCTTGATCGCTGCCGGTATCATTTTCGCAGCCGCCCAGATCGCGCTTATCGCGATCGTTTGGCGCTTCGGAGCGCTCCCGCGAATTTCCGGGAATGTTGAAGCGGAAGGGAACAGCCGTCTGGAAACCATCTGGACCACCGCTACAGCCGTTTTGTTTCTGGGGTTGCTCGCCTGGGGCGGACGCGTTTGGGCCGGCGTCCAGTTCGCCCCCGCGCCTCCCAATGCTGAGATTGTTGAAGTGCTTTCAAAACAGTTTGCCTGGAATTTCCGCTACCCTGGACCGGATGGGCGTTTCGGCCGAACCGACATTCGTTACATCGACGATGCCGCGGGGAATCCCTTCGGACTCGACCCCAACGACCCTACCGGCAAAGACGACATCGTAAGCGCCACCTTACGCGTACCGTCCGGACGTCCCGTGAAGCTGATGCTCAATTCAATCGACGTCATCCATAGTTTTTTCGTGCGCGAACTGCGTCTTAAACAGGACTCTGTCCCGGGCATGCGCATCCCAGTCGACTTAGTGGCGAACGTTCCCGGCACTTATGAAATCCCATGCGCCGAACTCTGCGGTCTCGGCCATTTTCAAATGCGCGCGACCATGGTCGTCATGCCGCCGGGCGATTACGATAAGTGGAAACGGGAGCCGACGCAGTAAGTGCGCTCTTATCTTTTCACCAACGATCACAAAATCGTAGGTTTGCAGTATTTCTGGCTTTCCGTCGTGGCGGTCATCATCGGGATTGCCTTGTCGCTGCTGATGCGGTTTCACCTTGTAAATCCGGACGCGAAGGTCGGACTGTTTGAGACATTGTGGCCTACGGCCGCATCCGGCGGCGTTATGAAGCCGGAACTTTATCTTTCGCTCATGACCATGCACGGCACCATCATGGTCTTTTTCGTACTCTCGCTCGCCCCGCAAAGCGCCTTCGGAAACTATTTCTTGCCGTTGCAAATCGGGGCGCGGCAGATGGCCTTTCCATTTCTGACAAGCTCATCCTTTTGGCTAACCGGGCTCGCTTTTATTGTGATGCTCGCCGCCTTCGCGGCGCCGGGGGGCGCTCCGCTCTCGGGCTGGACGGCGTATCCACCGCTGAGCGCCGTCGGTTCCATCTCCGGACCAGGCGAGGGCGCCGGACAAACGCTGTGGCTCGTTAGCATTTTGATTTTTTCGATTGCAGCCACTTTGGGGGCGATAAACTTTATCGCCACCACGCTCGATCGCCGCCGGCCCGGACTCCGCATGATGCAGCTCCCGCTCACGTGCTGGAATTGGTTCGTGACCGCGATCCTCAGCCTGTTCGGATTTCCCGTCCTTTTCGCGGCCGGTCTGCTTTTGCTGCTTGATCGCACCGCCGGAACCAGCTTTTTTGTCCCCGCCAGTCTCGTGGTCAGCGATCGGGCGATTGCTCACCAGGGCGGTTCGCCGTTGCTCTGGCAGCACCTGTTCTGGTTCTTCGGCCATCCGGAAGTTTATATCGCGATCCTTCCGGGCATGGGTTTGATTTCCGAGGTGATTTCCACTTTCGCGCACAAACCCATCTTCGGCCGGCGTACTATGATCGTGGCGACCTTCGCCATCGGCTTTCTTGGAATGCTGGTGTGGGGACATCATATGTTTACCAGCGGCATGAGTCCCTACTCATCCATCGCTTTCTCCGTGTTATCGATGACCATCGGCGTTCCTTCCGCGGTGAAGACCTTTAACTGGCTCGGCACCTTATGGGGCGGACGCATTGAATTGACCACCGCGATGCTTTTCGCACTCGGGTTCGTTTCAGTGTTTGTAACAGGTGGCCTCAGCGGCATTTTTCTCGCTCAGCCCGTCCTGGATCTTTATTTCCACGACACGTATTTCGTTGTCGCCCATTTTCACCTCATCATGGGAGTGGCCGCGATTTTCGGCATCTTCGCGGGCGTGTTCTATTGGTTTCCGCGCCTTTTCGGCCGCATGATGAATGAGAAGCTCGGTAAGATCCACTTCTTCGCCACGTTGATCGGCATTTATGCGCTATTCCTCCCGATGCATATTGCCGGCATCGCCGGTAACCCGCGCCGCTACGCGGACTTTACGAACTTCGACTTTCTCGCGCCTTTGATCCCGCTTCACCGCTGGATGACTTGGGCCGCATTTTTCACGGCCGCGGCCCAGCTCATATTTCTATTCAACCTGTTCTGGAGCATGCGCTACGGAACGCCCGCGGCATCCAATCCCTGGGCTGCAAATACACTAGAGTGGACTCATGCTGAACAGTAGCGACACGCACGCGACAGCCGACTCAGGACTTCTGGCGCTTATCGCCGCCATTACGATGCTGTTTGCCGCCTTTTCCAGCGCCTACATCGTGCGACGTGGACTTGCAAACGGCTGGACGCCGCTCGCGTTGCCGCCTATCGTCCTGGTCAGCCCCATCGCCCTGATTCTGGCCCGTGGGCGAGCCGCGCTCCCATTCGGCGCAATTGCCATACTCGTTATTATCGAGACTTGGAGAGAACTTGCGCTGTCGGGCGTATCCGCGGCATCAAACGCGGGCGCTGCCTTCTTTTTCATCTTCAGCGGCGGGTTTGTTCTTTCCGCGATCGCCGGAATGGCGGCCCTCGTCGTTCAGCGCAATTCCCGGTCAGCGCGCCTCTTTTGGATCTATCTCGCGGGATTGTGGTGCTGGCTACTGCTGCTTCTTGAGGTTTGGCGATGATGATGACTCTGTTTTTCCAATGCGTGATGTGTTTTCGGACCGCTTCGGCGCAACAAGTCGAGCGCGCGCGCGTCTTGAACGACGGTATTTTTCTGTTGGGCATTCCGCCCCTCTGTATCCTCGCCGGATTTGCGTATCTTGCGTACCGCCGGCGCTGAATTCTATAAAGGAGATGCATGCCAATCAACATAGATAGGCTCTCGACGCTTTCACGACGAACGTTTTTGGGAGTGGCCTGCGCCGCTCTGGCGCGCGCTGAAGCCGAGCCCATCATAGATATTCATCAACACACGAACTATGAAGATCGCACCGACGATCAACTCGTCGCGCATCAAAAGACAATGGGCGTCACGAAGACAGTACTGCTGCCCGCAGGCTCAAAATACGGCTTGGCGGCCAATTGCGGCGGAAATGATAGCGTCATCGCCGTGGCGAAGCGCTATCCGGACAGCTACGTTTATTTCGCAAACGAACTGCCCGATATTCCCGAGACCAAGAGTGTTCTCGAGAAGTATCTCAAGGCGGGCGCAATCGGCATCGGCGAGCAGAAATTTCATGTCGATTGCGACTCTCCCGCAATGCAACTGGTCTTCGATATCGCCAAGGCGCACGGCGTGCCCGTGCTCATGCACTTCCAATACAACACATACAACATGGGAATCGAGCGCTTCTATAAGATGGTGGAGAAATATCCCAGCGTGGCGTTTATCGGGCACGCCCAGACCTTCTGGGGCAATATCGACAAGAACCATGTACAGAGTGTGATGTACCCGAAAGGGAAGGTTACGCCCGGTGGCATTACGGACCGGCTTCTTTCGGACTACCCGAACGCCTACGGCGACCTCTCAGCCGGTTCCGGCCTCAATGCCTTACTCCGCGATGAGGACAACGCGCGCGATTTTCTCAATCGCCATCAGGAAAAACTACTGTTCGGAAGCGATTGTGATGATTTGGAAGGCTCCGGACCAAAGTGCATCGGCTCGCAACAGATCGCCACCGTTCGCCGCCTCGCGCCGGACTCCGAAGCCGTTCGTAAAATGCTCTATGGCAACGCCGTACGGTTGCTGAAGATCTCTTAGCGGCGGAGCTAACCCCGCGCTAACCATGTTTCGGCGAAGTCGCAATATCGCACTTCGAACGTCTTGCAGCGCCTTTTCGAAGCATGTGCTTGATTTCCTCGATTGAAAAAGGCGGATCTCGACGATGGATGATGGCGTGGCAGTTGGGGCATACCGGCCGAAGGTCCTTGATTGGGTGCAGGTGGTACTCCGTTCCTACCTGCGCGATGGGAACGACATGGTGTCACGTGAATGTATCCGGCCGTTGTTTCGCCATATTTGGATTCGAAGTTGAAACCACAAGCGACACAATTCCTGCCGTAATGCTTGAGGCATGCCTCGCGCGCTCGCCGGTTCCTCTCATATGCGTTCACGAGGACGTGACTGGAAGTTCCCTCCATGTATCAAGGTCATGGGGCGGCTCTTCCGCAAGGTACTTCGGACATCCGGTTAGCTTTCTTCCTGGTCGCAGGTCCTATCGCTTCGCGTGACATAAGGATAAGCTGTCCCGCTCTTGTCAGAATTCTGCTCGCCAGCAATCCGAAAAACCGATGGGAAGCGCGCTGCCCATCTGGAAGTCGAAGGCGTTTGTTGAAGGTCTGGCGCACGAGTCGGATCGAGCGCCAGAAAGACCCGGACGGTTCGCTTCGTTGGATTGAGGTAGGACACGGTTCGTCGCGCAGGTTCAGTTTTGAAGGCGGCCCAGTACTTTGACTCGCTATATTCCAGCAGGGGAAGGCGGTTACGGAGGCTCTGCAGCCACGATCGAGATGTGGGGCCCGACTGAACCAGTTTTGATACAGAAGCCATTCTTATTGCATCTTCTACGGACATTGGAGCGGCTACAGCCCGCCCCTCAGATAAGCGATGATATCCGCGAGATCCTTCTTGCTCAGGTCCTTTTCAAATCCCTCCGGCATCAGCGATACCGAAGAGGCCCGAATGTCGGCAATATTCTTGCGCAGCACCGTCTGATCGCCCTCATCGCTTCCCCCGCGGAGAGTTATTGAACCGGGAGTCTCGTTTGCAATCACGCCGTCGTACATGCGCCCGTCGTTGGTAGTAATCACGTAATTAACGAAGCGCGGTTCAATGGCATAGCTCGGGTTCAAAATCGAAGTCACCAATTCTTCCTTCGTCTTATTGTTAATTCCCGAAAGGTCCGGCCCCACGCGTCCGCCTTGTCGCCGCGGCATGTGGCATTTGGCGCAGTGATCCTCGAACAGTTTCTTGCCATGCCCGGAATCCCCGGGCAGCGTCGTTGCGTCGTGGTAACTGGCCACCACTTTTGCGCGGTCGCTGTTTGAGCTTTCCAGCAGCGATCGAGCCTTGTGCGAAATTGCGGGGTCCGGGTCCTCATATAAGTGCGATCTCGCGCCACCATCGAGCGCCGCCGTCTCCACTTGTCCATCTTCAATCGCCTTCAGCAGCATCGGCACGCGGTTCTTCTGAGCTAAAAGCGCATTCACCGCGCGTTCCCGGGCCGGAGGACTGTATCCACGCCAGTTGTCTAGAATCATCTTGCCGGCCGCCGGTTCATCGAAAGCCGCGATCGAATCCACTGCCGCGGACTCTATCTCGGGCGAAGGATGCGTTCCTAGAATTTTCTCGAGTACCGGCGCTACGCCATCCCAATGTCCGCCTCGCAGAGCTCGAATCGCGAGAATCCGCTTTGCCTGCGGCAAATTCGCGTTCACCGCATCCGCGCTCGCCCGACGTACCAATCCAGCCAGTTCGAAGTAGCGCGAAGTTTCCCATGCGGCGTTCTGAACAGCTTCTTTGTCCGAGTTGAGCAGCCGGTTTAAGACCTGCTCCGCCCCTGGAACTTCGAGATTGTGCGCGCTCGATAGTTTTAAGCCGTGCATCAGGCCCGTAAGTTCTCTATCGGGTTGGCTCAACCTCGGCACTGTCTGGAACCATTGCGCCAATTCCGTCTTGTTCTGCCTGGCGCCGATCAACGACGAAAGCTGCACCAGCATCTCCGGGTCGGTCCACGCTTCGCCCTTCGCAAGCAGCATGTGATAAAAGGGGGAAGCCGAATCCGCCACCGAACTGAGGATGGCCACGCGAAACCAGGGATCCGCCGAGTGCTCATGCGCCAATTGCGCCAACGTCGAAAGCGCACGAGAATCTTTCATCTGTCCTAAAGTCAGCGAAGCCTGGAACTGCACTTGTGGGTCGGGATCCTTGCTCATTGCAACCACTGCATCCTGTAGCGGCTTAGATGCCGCAAGCAAGCTTTCACTTATCTGCAGGGCGTTCTTACGAATGCGAGCATCGGGATCCTTCAACGCCGCCTCGACTTCCACCGGCTCAAGCGCGCCCAATGAGCTGAGCAGCCACAGCGCATGGACGCGCCCCTCGGGCGTGGGTCCACTGGCCGCCATACGCTTCAGGTCCGGGATCGCCGAACGATCCTGCCGTTCGAGTAGCAGCCGTTGCGCGGTAACGCGATGCCACCCGTTCGGATTCGCCAATTGCTTCACCAGTTCGGTCGAGCTTGCCGCGCCGAGATTAGGCTTCAAGTCGCCGTTCCGCAATGGATGATTCGCCTTGATGCGGTAGATGCGGCCAAGCGTGTCGCCATTGTAGAAGTTGATCTTCTTTCGGATCTCTTCGGGAATCGATTCCGGCGTCTCGATCACCTGGCGATAGATATCAGTCACATACAAGTTGCCGTCAGGCGCGTTCACAAAGTTGCACGGCCGGAACCAGACATCCGTGGAAGCCAGAAACTCCACTCCATCTTTAGCCCGGTGCGCGGCAAAGGTCGGTCCATCTTCGCGAATTAAGTCTCTATGGACGAGGTTGCCGCTGACGTCGCCCGTGAACACGTTTCCTACGTATTCTTTCGGGAATGCATCGCCCGTATAGATGGTTCCGCCGGACGCCGCCGTAAACCATCCGCCCACTTGTTCCGTCACGTTCAAATGGTTTTCGTCGTAGCGTTGTTGGCGGAGCTTCGTCCGTTCCTTTCGCCATTCCTGCGGACCGGTCAGCGGATACATGCGCGCCGAAGGCCGCCCGTGATCCGAGATGTCCTGCGCCTCCGCATGGACCTCCAGCAGTGGCGCGCGCGCAAGATATTTCATTGGGACAACAACGTGCCTTATGTGCGTCGTGTTCTGAGAAATGTAGCGCTCGCCGAAATCGTCGATCGTCGACCCGAACTGCGCGGGCCCCGATGCGGCTTCCGCTTTTCCGCTAATCGGATCGAAGCGAAAATCGGCTCCCCGAATCAGCACCGGCGGCATCTCGGGATGATCGGGCGATGTGATGCGCCCATCATTGCCGGTATTCGAGCAGTAGATCCAGTTGTCCGGGCCAAGCCGCGGATTAGTGACCCTGCTCTCATGGTTCGATTTCGCGAAACCCGTATAGAGGACCTTCCTGACATCCGCCTTGCCGTCCCCGTCCGTGTCCTTCATATACAGGATGTCCGGCGCGCTGGTCACAATCAGGCCGCCCTTCCAAGGCATAATCCCGCTGACCGCCAGAACATGATCGGCAAATACCGTGGAGCGGTCGATCTTGCCGTCCCCGTTGGTGTCTTCAAGCAGCCGAATACGCGAGCGGGCAGGCTTGCCGGCGGGCGGGTCCTCCGGATAATCCATCATCTCGGCGACATAGATCTTTCCGTTCTCGTCAAACACCATCTCCACGGGGCTCATCACCTCGGGTTCAGCGGCGAAGAGCTCAGCGTGGAAGTCGCCGCTGAAGTGAATTGCTTTCAGCGAATCCTCCGGACTGAGCGCTTTTTCTTCGGGATTTTTTCTTGAGCAGGCCGAAACCACTATGAGTGCGGCGAAAAAACAAAATCTGAGGCGCATGTCTGGTATGTCTGGTTGAGATTGTAGCAATGGACTCCAGGCCGTGTTATCCTGCACGCGGAAAACTCATGATGGAATCACCCCAGGTACAGTCTTGGCTCAAAGGCTTCCTCGAGGAGCACCATGCCGCGGCCGGCACCGTGCATTTATTCGAGAATGGCGGACTGAAACTCGCCGCCGCTGTTAACATCCCCCCGCCCGTACAACAAGTCGTCGCATGGGTACCCAATGGCAAGGGCATGGCCGGACTCGCGCTGCAGCGCAAAGAACCGGTGCAGACCTGCAATCTGCAGGAGGACCGCTCCGGCAGTGTCAAGCCCGGAGCCAAAGCGGTGAACGCGCAGGCGGCCATTGCTCTTCCGGTGATGGACAACGCGGGCGAAGTGCGCGCCGTTGTGGGTCTTGCGTTCCAGGAGGAGCGTGAGTTCAACCCCGCCGAGATCGCCGGTTTCATTCAGTCGGCTGCGAGCCTGCCGGCGTAGATGGACCGCCGCTACAATTTAGAAGGATTAACTGAATCAATGCGAACTATTTTTATAGCCTGTGGACTCCTGCTTTCCGCGCTCCTCAGCGGCTGCGGCGGACCGAAGCCGGAATCGGAAAATACGGCGCCTAAGGAAGCTCCAACCGGGAGCGCCGCGGGCGTTCCTGCCGGCGTCGATGAGGCCAATGCCGGTACGATATCTGGCAAAGTCCTTTTCACGGGCGCAAAGCCCGAGATGCGGACTATCGATATGTCGGGAACGGCGGCGTGCGCTAAAGAACACAGCACGCCTCAGAAGTCCGAAGAGATCGTCGTCAACGGGAACAATACTCTCAAGTACGTTTTTGTATGGGTGAAGTCCGGCGTGCCGGAGAGGACCTGGCCCGCTCCGCGCAATCCCGTCGTGCTCGATCAGACCGGCTGTATGTTCGAACCGCACGTAATCGGCGCCATGGTAAATCAGGATGTCAAGTTCACAAATCAGGATCCGACAAACCATAACATTCATCCGTTGCCCCGCCTGAATGCGGAGTGGAATGAATCTGAAGCGCCGAAATCATCCGACGTCGTCAAGCGCTTCACGAAACAGGAAGTGATGGTTCCGGTAAAATGCAACATCCATCCCTGGATGCGCGCCTACATCGGAGTCGTGAGCCATCCGTTTTTCGCCGTTACCGGTGACGACGGCGCATTTAAGATCAAAGGTCTGCCGCCTGGGAACTACACGCTCGAGGCTTGGCAGGAACGCTACGGAAGGAAGGACATCGACGTCGTGGTCGGCCCCAAAGAAGACAAGACCGTAGATTTCGATTTCACCGGCGGAGCGACTGCAAGTAGGTAATCACTCCATCGCGCACGTCCTGTTCCGCCGCGCCCGTAAATACGGAGGTGTTGGGCTCATACCCGCCCTCTTCAAATCCTTGCTTGGTAGGCAAGTACCCGATCCATCCATTGGTATATCCGAAATAAAAGGTCTGCGTAAAGGGCGAATGGTCCCGCACCGCGGTGGCAATCTCGCAAAACAGCTCAGCCGGCGCGGACCAGATTATCGTATCGTTGATCCGCAGAAAGCGGACAGGCAACCTCACCAGCGCCGAGCTTCCTTCCATGCGTGAATAGGACGCCAACTCCGCCGGCCAATTCAGGTTTGGCTTGCGCGGCGTCTCAACGATCTTCTCTCCGGTGTGCATCGTCAGATCCGCCGATGCGGGCCCGAGCCTCTTCAGACCCGCCAGAATCCGGTCCCCCAGCAACACATCAAACTGCGATAGGTGTCCGCTCTTTGCGTTCGGATATCCGCTGTAAATTGGGGCAATGTTTCCGGCCGCGCCATTCACATACAGCACTGGTACTCCAACCTTCTGTTCCACATAGGCCGCAGCAACGCCCGGAGCATCGCCGCTAATCTTCAGGTTCGCCCCACTCAACACCGTCCCATGCATTGCGTAATTCGCGATTACCGCGATCGGCGCGCCATCCGGACGCTCCAGCCGCAGCAGTCCGATCTGGCGATCAACCGGTCCATCCGGATTCAATCCCAGCGACACCTTTCCATCCACGTCCTTCGCCCGCCGGTTCATGTTCGCAAACGCCACACCGGTTCCGATTGCGATGCGCGCGGGTGCCAGGTTCGCCTTCGCTTCCTTAATTCCCTGCACCACCGCGTTTTCAACCAGCGCCGCATAGTCGCGATTCCATTCATGGTCGGAGCGTCCCAGCAGCGTCTTGTAAATTCCCGGTGGACCTACCTCCGGCGTCGCGTGCGAATGGGTGACGCTCCACCACACGTTCCGCGGGTCCACTCCAATCTCCTTGTGCAAACGTTCCGCCACTTCTTGATAAACGCTGGGCGAGAACAGACACAGGTCGCTCGCGATCAAATAAAACTGGGTTCTTCCGTCATCCATCGCCACCACGCGATGATAGATGCGGTCGTGCACTCCGTCCGATTGGCGCGCCGCGTAACCCATCAGCCATTGCGGGCTGTCTGGCGTGATGTCGACCTTCGACGCGCCTGCCCGAAACGTCGCGGCGCAAAGCGGCAGCACCGCCCATAAAATTCCAACACCTAGAATGCGTTTCACGAATCTCCCCTGCGCGATTATTGATTGTTCTTCAGGAAATCGAGCAAGCCGGCCATCTGTTTGACCGTAATCTGCTTTTCCAGATCCGCTGGCATGGCCGACAGGTTCGTCGTATACATATTCCTGATGTCGTCCCGCTGAATCACGTCTTCCTTGCCGTCCTCGTGTTTCAGAGTAATGGTCGTCGGCGTTTGCGGCCCGATCACGCCGTCGTAGTTTCCACCGCTATTCGTTTCGACAACGTACGACTCATACCCCTGCGCAATCGACTTACTCGGAATCAGAATGTTCGTCAGCAATGCCTCCTTCGGTTGATTCCGCACCGTCCCCAGGTCCGGCCCTACGTCATGACCGGCGCCATTAAAGCGATGGCACTTTTCGCAGATCGTGTCGAAGATGTGCTTGCCGTCCGCCGGATTCCCCTTCAAATCCAGCGCCGCCTGATACTTCTTCACCACTGCCTCGCGATCCTTTGGGGTCTGTTCGAGAATCGGCCTGGCCTCCGCCCGTACGGCCGGATCGGGATTCATAATGAAGCGATTCTTCTGCCGCACCGAAAGCATCCAGGGCTGCACATCTCCCGACTTCAGCGCGGCCAGCAGCAGTTTTTGCCGCCCCGGGTTGGCCACCAGGGCATCGGCGGCCACCGCGCGCCCATTCGGCGTGAAGTCTCGCCAATGCTCCAGCAGATAATTCGCCGGCGCGTCGCCAGGCAATCGTCCATACGCCCGGATCGCGGCTACCTGGACCGCCTCCGGCTGCTGTGGATCGATCAACGATTTGAAAATATCGGCGTGTGACTCCGCATTTGAAAGCGCCAGCAGTCCAATCGAATCGGCCCGCAACTCCGCATCCGCATGCGCGTCCTTCACCACCGCCGCGGCGCGCGCAACCGCTTTCGCCAAACCGGCGCCCGACGGCGGCCCCGCCGCTTCCAAATCCCGCAAGGCGGCACGCCGTACTCCTGCATCGTCGGATTCGAACAGCGCCACCAGAGTGTCTTTGCTCCTCGGCGACAGCGTTCCGTGCTTCACCCGGAGTGCCTGGTTCAATCCCTCCAGGCTCGCCGCTCGCCAGCCCGCCGTCTCTGCGCCTTTAGTGGCCTCCACTTTCGTCAGCAGGGCCTCGATCTCCCCCGGCTTCTGCCCCGCTGCGATTATCGAGCTGATATTTCTAAAGAGCGTCAAGCGTCCGGGCGTCGTCGGCCCGCCCAACGCCACGGCTTTCTTGAACAACCGCGGAGCATCCGCCGCATCCGCGCTCAGCGCCGCAACCTGCAGCCACTTATCGTCCACATCGCGGAACAGAATGCGGTCGCGCGCCTCCTGCGATGCCGGCGTCTTCAGGTTTCCCAAAGTAAGGACGAGTTGATATCGCACGCGAGCGGACGGATCATCGGCCATGCTCAATAGTTTCCTGGACAGCTCGGGCTCCGTGCTCAGCCGCGCCTCCGCCAGAATGATCGCGTTCTCCCGCACGCCGGCTTCCGAATCGTCAAGAGCTTTTTGAATTAAGGCCGTGTCCAGCTTGCCCAGTCCTTCAAGCGTCCAAAGCGCGTGCACACGGCCCTGTGGCGCGCTCGTGCTGTGGAACAGATCCGCAATCGCCGGGGCGGCCTCGACCGCATGACGATCCACCAACAATCTCTGCGCCGTTCGCCGCCACCAGATCACCGGGTTCGCGAGCTGCTTCACCAGTTCGGCGTCCGATGCTTTCCCGAGTTGTACGGCGACCGGCTTGGCCGGAACGCCCTCTGGCAAAATGCGGTATATGCGCCCCATCTCCTCGCCCTTGTACAAATCCGGCGAATGATAGGTATCGCTCGCCATCCACTCCGGATGCTCTATAACCATGCGATAGTAATCGAGCACGTACATCGCGCCATCCGGGCCGATATACATGTTCACCGGGCGAAACCATGCGTCCGTCGACGCCAGAAACTCCGAGGAGTTTTGCGCCCGTCTGGCAAGGTATAACGATCCGTTTTCCGACAGCGCATCCTGATGAATAATGTTATGCACAGGCTCCGACGTAAACGTCGAGCCGCGGTAATAGCAGATGCCGCATGCCGAAGTGAACTCGCCCACGCCGCTCAACATCTCGAAGCGTGGATGTACCGTGATCGCGAATACTTTCGCGGCCGCGCCGTGATCGGAGATGTCCTCCACGGCATTCGCGATCGGCAGGTCCGGGTTGCGGCCCAGATATCGCGCCGCGATCGCCTCCATGCGCACATGGTTCGAATTGCTGACCAGAAAATGCCGCCCGTAATCGTCAAAGCTCTGCCCAAACTGGGACGAGCTCGCGAGCACCTCCAGCTCGCTCGTGTCTGGCCGGAAGCGGACATTATGTCCCGGCCGATGCAGCACGGGCCCGCCCTCCCGGTCCACGAAGCGCACATCCGAACCCGGATCGCCGAATTCTTTCTTGAAGACCACCGCCGTCGCGGGATGCTCATGCGCGATATAAATCCAGTTGTCCAGCCCGTACACCAGGCCATTGGCGGTGTGCTGCGGATTAGTGAACGGGAATCCAGTCAGAACCTTTTTCCTGATGTCCGCCTTGCCGTCTCCATCCGTATCTTCGAAATACCAGATGTCGGGAGAATCGGCCACCAGGATTCCCTTTTTCCACCGCATCACGCTCGTCGGCAGCACCAGGCCATCGGCGAAGATCGTCGCCTTGTCCGGATATCCATCGCCGTCGGTGTCGCGCAGCATCTTCACGCGCCCCACGTGCCCCTTCACGTTCAGCGGATAGGCGCGGTCCTCCACCACGTAGATGTTCCCGTTCTCGTCGATATCCATTGAGACCGGAGACACCACGTTGGGCTCCGTCGTGAACGTCTCGATGCGGTACCCCGGAGCAATCTTGAAAGTCTTTAGCGCATCTTTGGGCGCATACGGCGGCCCGGAAGCTTTATGCGCGCAACCCAAACCGGTCAATAGAAGGCAGATAATAATGTTTATTTTCATGTTGTGAAACGCAACGATTTGTACGATCCTGCCGGCGGCGCCGCGCGCTGACATAATAAAAGTATCGTGCGTCGGCGCCGACTCTCTTCTTTAGTATCCGCAATGTGCGGCATTGTTTTCCTCACAGGCGCGGCGGCTGCCGCGGACCTTGAAAAAGTCCCCGTGACCTGGGACGCAACGGCCGTAGCCGGCCTCGAAGTGCCGCTCGCCAATCCGCGCTATTCGCCCCAGCACATTTCCCAAGCCGAGTACTACAAGATTCCGGTCCGCGCCATCTATAAGAGCTATCCGGTCTATGATCCGGAGCGCGAGCCCGCCGGTTACCGCGAGTGGCTCTCGCATCAGGAGCCGGTCGTCATCGATTTTGCGGCCGCGAACTTCGCTACCCACGAAGACTGGATACGCGCGGGCGAACTCGTTTTCAACGCGCCCATTTCCTACGGTCCAGTCTTCTTCGGCGCCGCCGATGTGCGCGATCCCGCTTTTCTTAAAAAGAGCGGCATGCCCGTCGCCAAAGACGGCACGATTCCGTTTGCCCGCTGGGTGATCCGCCGCAAAGGCGAGATCGAATTGGGCACAATGGGCTGCAATACCTGCCATACGCGCGTCCTGCCCGACGGAACCGTCGTCCCCGGGGCGCAAGGCAACAATCCCGGCGATCGCGAAGGCGCCATGCTGCTCCGCCGCAGTGCCGGCATCGTCCCCGCGGACAAACTCCTGGAACGGATGCGCGGGTTCGCTCGCCAGTTCGAGCTTCCCTGGCTTCCCGGCGATCCAAACCGCAAAGCCCAAACTCTTTCGCTCGAGCAATTCATCGCCGCGGGCGAAAACATCCCCGCCGGAGTCACCGCGCGCGCCAGCACCAGCATGTTCCTGCCGCCGCAGATCCCGGACCTCATCGGAGTCCAAGAGCGCCGCTATCTCGATCACACCGGGCTCGTCCGTCAGCGCGATATCGGCGACCTGATGCGCTACGCTTCTCTCGTCCAGGACCTTCTTCCGCTCAACCGCTACGGCGACTTTCCCGCTCTTTCCAACGCCGGCCGGGCTATGCGCTACAGCGATGAGCAACTCTATGCCTTGGCGCAATATCTCTACTCGCTCACGCCGCCGGTCAATCCCAATCGCTTCGATGCGCTCGCCGCCCGCGGACAAACAAGTCTTCGCCGCCCAGGGATGCGCTCAGTGCCATACGCCGCCGCTCTACACCAACAATAAGCTCACGCCAGTAGAAACCTTTGAGGTTCCCCCAGCGGACCGCGAGCGCTTCGACATTCTCGACGCCTGCGTCAATACCGACCCACGCTACGCGCTCGCCACTCACAAAGGCACCGGCTATTACAAGGTCCCGTCGCTCAAGGGCGTCTGGTATCGCGGTCCCTTCGAGCACAACGGATCCGTCGCCACTCTCGAAGACTGGTTCGACCCTGCCCGCCTGCGTCCCGATTACATCCCAACCGGTTATCGCGGCTTCGATGGCAGTAACCACACCGTCCGCGGCCACGAGTTCGGCCTCCATCTCTCTCCGGCGGATAGATCCGCCCTCATCGCGTTCCTGAAAACTTTGTAGCAGCAATCCCTCGCGCGGACAGCGCGGCGCACGACCCGTCCATCAGCGTGCGCGCCATCGCCTCGCTAAGGCACTTTGAAATCCCCGGTCAAACGAATATTCGCCGAGGAAGCGCCTACACGTAGGAATCGGAATTAGCAGCGTGCCGTGAAGCCTGGCGCTTTCCGCGTCCTGGTGGCGGGCGGCTTCGGACGACCTCTGCTGTCGGGTACTTTTAAGGTACGGAAGTAGCTTATTTCGCCGGGACCACGTTGCGCTTGATGTAGTCCTCGATTCGCGACGAGTTGTTTCTTTGCCCGATGTAATGGAAGGCCTCGGCATACTCCACGCCATAGCGCTTGCCCAGTTCGCGGCTGCGGGTCATTTGAAATTCTTTGATGTAATTGTGGTCCGCTGTGGCAGCGTCGTCCCCCAAGAGAGGCAGTTTTTCGCCCTTTTTCGCCAGTTCGGCGCGCAGCAACGACCCACGATGGCCCGCGGGACCTTTTGCCACGTTGGCGCGATTGCATTCGACTTTCTTGTCGATCTGGCGGCTGATGTCGACGATGCGCGTAATCTCGGGCCGGCGCGCGAAATAATATTTTTCGCGCACTGCGTGAGGTTCGAGACCGGCCGCGAACTGCTCCGGATAATCGTGCGCGCGGCCGGCCATCCAGCACGCCGCTTCGACGCCGCGCGCCAGCATGTAGTGGTCGGGATTCTCCTCGTCGTGCGCCCACGGGTCCCAGCACACCACCGTGTCGGCCTTCACGAGCCGGATCAGGAAGATCAGCCGGATGATCAGCTCATTTAGCGGCACGTCCGCCATGCGGTGATTGCTGTAGTTCAAGTCAAAATTGCGCTTGCAGCCCAAGATGCGCGCGATTTCGTCGTTGTCATGCTCGTTGCCGACAACGTCCTCGCCGATGGTGCCGGGGGTCCCCAGTCCCGGCTCGTCGCCCATATCGTCATTAGTGGCGCGAACAAGGTAGCCGGTGTAGCCCTCCTCGATGAGCTTGGCGACAGTGCCGGCGGACGAGAGCGCAATATCGTCGGAATGCGCCTGCAGCGCCAGCAGCACCTTCCCTTTGTGGGGTTGTCCCGCCGCCGGCCGCTCCACGAAAACTCCCTCCGGGCTGGGCTGATAGAGCGGCCCCTCCTGGCCGCGCGCAATCCGGGCGAACGCGGAACCCGCTAATAGATTCGTGAAATGACGCCGTAACATGGAACAATTGTACGCTGAATATATTTCAGATCAAGCGCGGCGCTTCAACCGCGGTGGCCGCGCCCGTCGGCTGCGCTGCCGGGCCTTTCGATAACCGGAGGGCGCAATCCGCAGGCTCTCCGGCAGGCACCCCAGGCTCGCCGCGGCGCTGCTGAACGCGGCCGTCGGCGCGAAAATCGCTGTCTCGAAAATGGCGCAAGCGCAGTTCGATGTACATCAGGCGCTCCGTGCTTTCCAGGCTGCGCTTCAGGAGTTCGATCAATTGCCGGTTACGCGCGATTTTCGCGAGCCGCAAGTGGAACGCGTGTTCATGTGAATCAAGTGGGCAAATTCGTTTTGGCCTTTGGTGAGGGATGCGGGCTTGACTACAAGCCGGTCCAGCTCGTCGATCTCCGCGGCGGTGGCGCGCACGGCCGCGAGTTGGGCGATGGCATTCTCCAGAACGATGCGGGCCTAAAACAGATCGCAGACGACATGGAAGCTGATCTCGGGTATGTAATACCCGCGACGCGGCGCCACTTGCAGCAGACCTTCATGATGCAAGCGGTTGCATGCCTCGCGGCAAGGGGTCCGGCCGGTCCGTACCGGCCGATGATGTTGGCCTCCGACAGAAACTCCCCCTCCTCGATTTCCCCTTTGAGAATGGACTGTGACGGCATTGTAGACCCGTTCCGTTTGTGTCAATTTTGTGGGCGCGCTTTTTGCCAGGCTTTAATACTTCATCCTTACACCTCCGCCGCGGTCCGAAGGGGAGAACGGCAAAGAGCGCTCACAAGAATTCTATTGTTGGATCAGTATACTATTGATATATTTTCCAATGACCGAGGATGACGTTAGCACGGCGATTGTGCGGCCAATATGAAGATTGTCGAGGTGAGGGCGGCGGGCTTGCGGTTTGGGACGCCCGCAGGTGGGTGGGCCAAGGAGATCCAGCCGAACGACTGCGTCCACACTCTCGTTGCCGTTTTTACGGATGAGGGCGTGACCGGTTGGGGTTCCGTCTTCACCAACGATCAACTGGTACGGGGCGCTCTGGGCATCCTCGAACCGCTCTATTTAGGCGAGAACCCGCTCGAGCCGGAGCGAGTCACCGAGAAACTCCACGCTCACACGTTCTGGATGGGACGCGGAGGGTCCATCACGCACACGATCAGCGGAATCGATATCGCAATGTGGGACATTCTGGGCCGGGCCACCGGCCAGCCTGTGGGCCGCCTACTGGGCGGGCGCTACCGGGCGCGGGTCTGGCCCTATGCTTCGCTTTTGATGGATGACCCCAGCGCGCTCGCCGAGCGTTTACTTGCGATCAGGGGCCAGGGATTTCGCGCCTTCAAAATCGGATGGGGGCCGTTCGGACGCCATGGCGCCGCCAAGGACGAAATCATCGTAAAGGCTGCGCGCGAGGCGATTGGACCAGGCGCGTTCCTTATGGTCGATGCGGGCGCGAGCGATGCATTTTGGCCGCAGGGTTACAAGTGGGCGTTGCGAACGGCCGCGATGCTGGCGGACTACGACGTCCATTGGTTCGAAGAACCTCTCCCTCCCGACAATCTGCACGATTACGTATTGCTGCGGGAACGCTCGGCCGTCAAGGTCGCCGGGGGCGAAGTGTTGACGAGGCGGCAATCGTTCACCCCCTGGCTGCAGGCGCGCGCGCTCGATATCGTACAACCCGACACGACTAAGGTCGGTGGCATCACCGAACAACGGCGGATTGCCTGGATGGCCGAAGACAACGGGGTGCAATTCATTCCCCATGGATGGAACACCGCGCTAGGCTTGGCCGCCGACCTGCAATTGGCCTCGGCGAACCGCAACACCGACATGGTGGAGTATCTTATGGGATCTCCCTTTATAGACGGCTTGGCCGAGCAGCCTTGGAAACTCGATCAGGATGGCATGCTCGCCATACCGGAGAGCCCCGGCTTGGGAGTGCCGCTGAACATGGATGCAGTGGAGAGGCACACCGGCGAGCGGTTTCAGCAGCTCCATGCGGCAGCAGGCGGGGCGTTCGGGAACAGCGCCGGCGCGGTCGAGAAATCTTTGGATCGCGGCTGAATTTCATATCGCTGGGTAATAATTTCCAACCTGGATCGCCACAGCTTGATGTTTTTGATATATAACAAGTACACTTGCTGACGAATCGCACTCTCTTACGGAGGTCAAATCCGCAACATGAGAAGCTTCTTTGCCTCTATAACCCTGCTGTCGGGCACAGGAGACCGGGCGTATCGCGGGAACGCTGCCCGACGCCAGCGTCGCTCAAGTCACCAACACCGGCACGAATCTGAGCAATTGCTATAACAACAACGAGCAGGGGCGCTTCACTTCCGCCGACTTGCAGCCAGGCGAGTACGACCTCTCGGTCGAGATGGCGGAGTTCAAGCGCTTCGTGCGGACGGGCATCGTTCTCCGGGTCGGAGACAGCCTCGAAATCCCCGTTGCGCTTGAACTCACGCCCTTTCCCGGCAATGTGATCCTGCAAAGCCGCATGGATCCGATCGCCGCGAAATTCATTTCGCTGTTTCCCAATCCGACCGGTCCCGGGCTGCGCTTCACGAACGCATCGAACGTCAATGTTGCCTACACCCGAGCGGTGGATGACAATCGCGTCGAGGCGCGCGTCGACCACAGCATTGGCTACAAACAGCGCTTCTTCGGCGCATAGGCGGTGGACAAGCGAAACCACGTGAATCCAAACGTGTACGGCAACGTCTCCGACCCCGTCCAGGGAAGCTTGCCGACGCAATCCCAGAACGCAAGAGGCGAATATCAGTACACCTTCAGCCCGACCTGGATCGCCGAGCTCCGTTATGCGTTCAACTATCTCTTCTTCGCGCAATGCCCGGGCAGCGAGGGATACAGCGTTACCCAGTTCGATCTGTCGCCGACGGTGCAGGAACAATTGCAGGCGCCGCAATTCCCGCGGCTCACCTTTTCCGACCTGACGGGCGGGACCACGGGCATGGGCTGGACGACGCAGTACATCAGCGGCACGCAGGTTTCGCACGTGTTCACGGCCAGCCTCAGCCACGTCACGGGTAACCAAGCGGTAAAATTTGGAGCGCAAGTGTCCGGGATTATCTGAATCGCCTCGTCGTGAACACGGGCGACCTGAGTTTGCGTTCTCGCGCACCTTCACGCAAGGGAGCGCGCTGGCGGCGTCGAGCACGGCGGGCAGCTCCATCGCCGACGCGCTGCTCGGCCTCGCCGACAAGTTCCGGCCTGAGTATCGCCACGCCGACGGTGACGCACGCTTGGCAGCAGGCCTACTTCGTACAGGACGATTAGCGGGCGACCAAGCGGCTCACGCTGAAGCTGGGACTGCGCTGGGACATCCAGTTCCCGATGTCGAGGAGCACAACAATTTCGATTGGTTCAATCCAAACCTGCCGTCGCCAATCGCCTCGGAGGTTCCGAGCCTGAATCTAAAGGGGGCGATCGTGTTTGCGAGCAATTCCAAGCGTAATCCTTGGGTTGCGAACCTGCCCGATTTCGCGCTCCGCGCTGGGCTCGCTTACAGCATCAACGATAAGCTTGTGAGCACACGGCATGTTCTACGCGCCGAACCCGTATGACGTCTCCGGACGCGTGGGCGACGGCTTCTCGCAAACGACGCCCTACGTCGCGACTGTCGATTGCGCCACGCCGATCGGAGTTATCTCCAATCCGTTCCCCCGACGGTTTCGGCCTTCCTTTCGGTCTGGGCGGCGCGGCCAGCCCGGCTACAAATATCGGCCTGGGCGTGAATTATGCCCAACCGTACTTGCCGACTCCTTATGTGCAGCAAAGGAATTTCGGATTGCAGCAGCAGTTGGGAGGGTCGCCGTTGATTGAGGCGGGTTACGATGACATGACGGGCACGCATCTGCCCGATTTCGGCTACCCGTTGAATCAATTGCAGCTCAGCCAACTCGGCCCGCAGATCAATCAGCTTGTGCCCCACCGATTTGACGGAATCGTCACGGTCGGCACGCTGGTGCAGCCTACTATTCGCGAGGGGCAGCTCCTCACAGCGTTCCCTCAATACAGCTCCGCGAACGTGCAGATTCCTACGGCCGCTGCGTCCACATACAATGCGCTGTTGCTCAAAGCGGTGAAGCGGTTTTCGCACGATCTTACTTTCATGCTGGCCTACACTTGCTCGAAACTGATCGACGATAACTCGGGAATCAAGACCTTCCTCGAGCCTGCTACGCCGCACCAGGATGCCCATAACCGGCGCGCCGATCGTTCGATCTCGGATCAGGACGTTTCGCAACGCTTCGTCACGTCGTTCTCCTACGGACCCTTCGGAAAGGGTAAACTGGTCGGCGGCAGTTGGCCGCGAGCCCTGAACGCCCTGGCCGGCGGTTGGCAGGTGACCGGCATTGTCACTCTTCCGTACTTCTCAAGTGGGTAATGCGGTGCTGCGTCCCAACAACAACGGAACGAGCGCGGACCTGACGACTCGCCCGAGGGCCGGCTCGCCGAGTATTTCAATACCCCGGTGTTTTCGCAGCCCGCTCCGTTCACGTTTGGAAATGCGGACCGCAATTTACCCGATGTCTGCGGTCCCGGCCTGATGAATTTGCATTTTGAGCTGTACAAGGACATCCCTATTCGCGAGTGGCTGCACCTGCAGATGCGGGGAGAGGCGTTCAACCTGACGAATACGCCGGAGTTCAGCAATCCGGATACCGGATTGCTGGACCCCTCGTTCGGCGCCATCACGAGCCAGTTCAATTCGCCCCGTCAGATTCAGTCAGCCTGAGGCTCTCATTTTGAAAGGAAAACACATGATGATTTCAACCCTTCGCGCTCTGCTTCTGACCGCGTTCGTTGCTGTGGCGGCATGCGGAGCCGATACCGGAACGCTGCAGGCCGGGGCGGCGAGAGTAGACATCACGCCCGCCCCCGGCGCCGGGCTTCCCATGAGCGGCTATGCCGGCCGCAAGGAGGGTTTTAAGGGAATTCACGATCCTATCTACGCGCGCGCCATCGTTTTTGGAGACGGCACGAACCTCGCGGCGATCGTCACGTGGGAACTGATCGGCGTACCCACCCCCGTTTGGGAGGAGCTTTCGCAGCGTATCGCGAAGGAGCAGGGGATTCCAATCGAGCGCCTGCTGCTCGCGGCTGTTCATGACCATAGCGCGCCATCGCCGTCCGGCATGTATGGCAACGCCTCGCCGAAATCCGTCGAATATACCAAGAAGCTGGAGAACGATACGGTCGAAGCGGTGGGTAAGGCGAAAGCGAATCTTCAGCCGGCCAAGATCGGTATCGGGACCGGGAAGGCATACGTGAATATCAACCGCCGCGAATATTCGCCGCAGCGCGAATGGTGGTGGCTAGGTTACAACCCGGAGGGGCCGTCCGACAAGACCATTACGGTAATCCGCTTCGATGCGCTCTCCGGAAAGCCCATCGCGTTATTCATCAACTATCCCGTACACGCCGTCGTGATGGGACCGGATAATTATCAGATCAGCGGCGATTTGGCTGGCGCCACGTCCCGCTACGTGGAGAATTATTACCGCGGCGGGCCGGAGAATAAGCCGCGAAGCGATGCCGGTTTTGCGATCCGGCTGCGGCCGGAGGAGTCCACCGAAGGAGTGGTAGTCCCCTGGACCAGCGGCGCGGCGGGAGACCAGAATCCCATCGTCGAGGCGCGGGATTCGGACTTCACGCTGGTGGATGCGCTGGGCACGATTTTGGGCGAGCAGGCGGTGCGCGTCTCGGAAGGGATTCGCACCACCGGCCGCGCCAGTGTATGGGGAAAGCAAGAAGTGATCACCTGCCCCGGGCGAAAAGCGGAAGCCGGTCCGCGGCCGCGCAAAGATTACAAGTGGGAAGAGGGCAATCCGGTCAACATACGCCTAAGCCTGCTGATGATCAACGATATCGCTTTGGCCGGCGTATCGGGCGAACCCTTGACCATGATTTACCAGCACCTGATGAAGGAGACGCCGTTCAGCCACACGGTTATGGTGGCGCACGCCAACGGATCGAGCGGATATATCCCCGATGACGCCGCATTCGGGCAGATCAGTTACGAGATCGCCACTTCGCGCCTGAAGCCGGGCTGCGCCGAAAACTCGATCGTGAACGGCTTTTTGAACTTGATGGACCAGCGTTAGGGCGCTGCGGCGCGTCCCGGCACGGGTTTGGCCCAGATGCGGTAGGCGCCCACTCCAGTCACGATAACGACTAATGCCATAAGCGAGGGCCACGACTCGGTTACGAACGCGTTTATTATGAACCAAACGGACACTAGTACGAACAGCCACAGCGTGTAGGGATACATCCACATACGATACGGGCGCGGGTAGTCCGGCAGTTTTTTGCGGAGTACATAAACGGCGGCGGCGCCCATGCTGTAAAAGATCCAGGCGGCAAGAATCGAATACGAATAGAGGGTCTCGTAAGAACCAGTAAGGACTAAAACCGCGGTCCAGATCCCGCCACAAAGGATCGCAAAGGACGGCGTCCGAAAACGAGGATGAACGCGGCCGAAGCGCGCAAAGAAAAGCCCGTCCTGCGCCTGTGCGAATGGCACGCGAGCCGCCGTCAGAATGCAGCCATTCACCGCGCCGATGATGGAGAGCAGAACGGTGATGGACACGAATGTTCCGCCAACAGATCCGAGCGTACGCGTGGCCAGATCGGCGCCAACCCGCTCGCTGGCTGCGATCTCCGGGATGCTCATGATCCTCAAATAGCCGACGTTGGCGAAAACGTAAAGCGCCCCGACCACCGCCATTCCGAAAACGAGCGCGCGTACTAGATTCCGTTGCGGGTTCTTCACTTCTCCCGCCACGAAACTCACAAAGCTCCACCCGTTGTAGGTCATGAGACACGCGGCCATTGCCATTCCAAAATGCCCCAGCGAGAATGGCGTCGGCGCGGAGATCGCGGCGGGCCCGGCGACCTTTGAGCTTAATAATGCCGCCGCAATGAGAACCGTCAATCCCCCGATCTTCAGGAATGTAAACGTGCGCTGTACCCACGCGCTTTCACGTACGCCAACGTAGTTGATCGCCGATAGCACCGCTAGAAGCGCGAGGGACACGAGCTTGCTCATCGCCGGAGTCAAGCGCACGAATTGGCCTACATAGATCGAAAATGTGACGGTCAACCATGCGGTACCTCCCGCCATAACCGCCAGCATGAAAGTCCAGCCGCTCACGAACCCCCACAACGGACCGTATGCTTCGCGCAAATAAACGTATTGACCACCGGTGGCGGGGATCATGGCGCCAAGCTCCGCGTAGGCCAGCGCGCCGAAGAACGAAAGCGCTCCGGAAACGATCCAGACGGCGAGAATTGCCGGCCGGGACGGAAGTTCTCTGGCGATCAGGTTGGGTAAGACAAAAATGCCGGAGCCAATCACGATCCCAATTACGATTGCGGACGCGTCCAGCATTCCCAGACTACGCGGCAACTCGTATTGACTCGGCTCCGGGGAGTGCATATTCCTATTGTGCGCGGAACATTTTTAGATGCCGGCCGCCGGACGGCTCACCATTAAAAAACATTTCCGCGCAGGCGGATCGTTCGCAGTTCCACCGGGCGCAAAAATATTAGTTTGCAGACCCCACCACGGGCCGTCGTTCCGGCCACCCAGCATGACCCACGTCCGGGCATCCCGCGACCTCCAGTACGTATTGTGCAGTGAGGCCCCCGCTTCCGAAAACACCAAGTCGTCACATTGAATGAAATCAACCAGGCCAAACTGAATCGGCTTCAACAAAACTCGCCGAAGAAACCCCGAACTGATCAAAGCGGCTCGCGCTGAGTTGGCAATTGGCGAAAGGAGAAGTATTGCACAATGAGGACACTTCGAGGTGCAACGGGCGTATTCACCAGCGGAGTCGTATCAACACAGCAAGCGACCCATCGCGCTGTATTTCCCCCCGCCACGCCGACGAAAGCTGCTCCATGTGCTGGAGCATCGCTCCAGGTCTGGCCGCGCCGATGCAGATATCGGACACGCTGTCTCGCGGCCTTTCCCAATTGCGTGGCCGACGGACGCGGCGTGCTGCAGATGCTGGGTAGCCTATATAAACATCACGCGGCAGCCCGCGCCGCGAGGCTCCCGCCCCCAGAGCCTCTCAACTGATTTTTCCCGATTTTCGCAGTTCTCGCGCCGCCTGCATCCGGAAGAAATAGGGTTGCGGCCCTCTACGCAGGCAAACCGAAAGCTCACGATTTAGGTACGACTCGTGCCATGCTTGATCGTTGGACAACGATCATCGCACCAGCATCGCGCGTGAAAGATACGCTATTCTGGAGTGGATAAAGACATGTTGATGATACGACTGGCGCGTTTCGGCGCCAAGAAGAAGCCCACTTACCGCCTGGTGGTGATCGAAAAAGAGAGGGCCCGCGACAGCCGCGCAGTGGAAGTGGTTGGATTTTACAACCCGGTGAGCCAGCCGCAAGTGGTCACGTTGAAGCACGACCGTCTGCAGTATTGGATGAAAAATGGCGCGCAGCCTTCCGATACCGTAAGCCGTCTGCTAAAGAAGAATCCCGCGCCTTCTTCGGAAGCGGCTCCCGAACCAGCTCCCGCGGCGTAAAGGCGCGGAGATAGGGCATAGAACATTGCGAGAACTCGTCGAAGATATTGCGAAGGCTCTTGTGGACCTGCCCGAACAGGTAGTGGTTCGGGAGGTCGAGGGTGAGCAGACGACCGTTCTTGAACTGCGCGTTGCCCCCAGCGATCTCGGCAAAGTGATCGGGAAACAAGGCCGCACGGCCCGTTCCATCCGCACTCTGTTGGGAGCGGCGGGCATGAAGCTGAACCGCCGTTTCACGCTCGAGATTCTCGAGTAGGTTCTGGAACCGGAGTTCGTCACCATCGCCGAAGCGCTTCGCCCCCGCGGAATCAAGGGCGAACTTGCCGCGCTTCCTCTGAGCGGCAATCCGGAACGCGTTCGCCGCGTTTTCATCAACGGCGCGCCATACGAGGTTGAGGACGTCTGGCGCCATGGCGACCTCGTGATCTTCAAGTTTCAAGGCATCGATTCCATAACGGATGCCGGGAAGCTGGCGGGGGCCGACGTCGCCATTCCGTGGGAAGATCGCCTGGAGCTGCCGAATGACGAGTATTATCAGACCGACCTGATCGGCTGCGCCGTCGAGGCCCGTGATGGTAAGGCCATTGGAGTCGTCGAAGGATGGCGCGAGTACGGGGGACCGCCGCTGCTCGCGGTAAACGCCAACGGCCGCGAGATTTTGGTTCCGTTCGCGAAGTCGATTTGCGTGGAGATCGACGCGGCGCGCCGCCGCATTGTTGTCGAGCTGCCCGAAGGATTAGAGGACCTGTGAAGTTCCATATCCTGACGATTTTCCCCGATTTTTTCGATGGTCCCTTGCGGCACGGCGTAGTTCCGCGCGCGGTGGAAACGGGCATTTTGCAGATCCATGTTTACGACCTGCGGAACTGGACCACGGACCGTCATCGCACCGTGGATGACCGGCCTTTCGGCGGCGGGGAGGGCATGCTGCTGAAGCCGGAGCCGATCTTTAAGGCCGTCGAAAGCATCTGTCCGGAGCGCACAGCCCGACAGCGCGTTGTGCTTCTCTCGGCGTCGGGCAAGCGTTTCGACCAGGCCGCGGCGCGCCGCTTGAGCGGCATTGAAGAATTACTACTGATCTGCGGCCGCTATGAAGGCGTGGATGAGCGCGTCGCCGATCACCTCGCCGACGAAGAACTATCAATTGGAGATTTCGTACTGAGCGGCGGCGAATTGGCGGCCGCCCTGATCGTGGACTGCGTCGCGCGCCTCCTTCCGGGCGTTCTCGGACACCCCGATTCGGCCGTGCGGGAATCCTTTGGCGAAAACGGCGCGCTCGATTGTCCGCAATACACGAGGCCGGCGGAATTTCGCGGCTTGACGACGCCCGAAACGCTCCTCAAAGGCAACCACGAGCAAATTCGTAAGTGGCGCCGCGACGCGGCGCGCGAAAAGACCGCGCGCAACCGGCCCGATCTATTACAATAAAGGATCAAAAGGAAATTCAAAACCCATGCAAACAGCGCTACTCAGCAAGGTCATCGATAAAAATAAGCGCAAGGACCTTCCCGAATTTCGCCCCGGAGACACCATTCGCGTCCACGTCAGAATCAGGGAGGGCGATAAAGAGCGCCTGCAAGCCTTCGAAGGTACCGTAATCGCGCGCAAAAATACGGGCATGGGCGAGACCATTACCGTCCGCAAGGTGAGCTTTGGGCAGGGCGTGGAACGCATTTTCCCGCTCCACGCGCCGGTTATCGATCACATCGATGTCGTGCGCACCGGCCGCGTGCGGCGCGCCAAGCTGTACTATCTGCGGGGACTCAAGGGCAAGGCTGCCCGTTTGCGCGAACGCGAGTAACGCTCGCGATCCGGTTGGCGCCCGGGCGGGAATCGAACAGTGAAGTGCCAGAGCAAGTACGAGCGCGAGGCCCGTTCGCTGGGATTTAGCCGCATCGCGGGCCTCGACGAAGTCGGCCGCGGCGCTCTGTTCGGACCCGTCTTCGCCGCTGCCGTAATCCTCGCGCCGGACCGTCAGATTCGCGGTCTGCGCGATAGCAAAGTGCTCCCGCCGGAGCGGCGCGAAGAGCTTGCCGTGCGCATCCGAGAGCGCGCGGCCGCCTGGGCGGTCGCCGCCATCGACGCATTCGAAATCGATCGCATCAATATCTACCAAGCCTCGCGGGCGGCCATGCTCCGCGCCGTCGAGCAACTCAAGCCCGCGCCGGATTTTCTGCTGGTTGACGCCATTTCGGTCGATCTGGCGATTGGGCAGCGCGCCATCATTCACGGCGATGCGCTATCGCAGTCCATCGCCGCCGCGTCTATCATTGCAAAGGTGGAACGCGACGCCTGCATGTGCGAATGGGACCGGGTTTTCCCGCTGTACGGTCTCAAGAGCCATAAGGGTTATTGCACGGACGAACACTGGCAGGCTCTCGAGAAGTACGGTCCGACTCCGCTGCATCGCTTCAGCTTCTGGCCCGTCCGTGCCCACTGTCCACATGCGCTGTGGAGCGGTTATCCGGCGCAAGCAGAGCTTTTCGCCGCGGAAAATGACGATGCGGCTGTCGCTGTCCAGGAGGCGGCATGCCGGTAAGGCCGCAGACCCACAGCGGCGCCGCGATCCCGGCCTCGCCGACGGGTTGGTATCTGAAGTTCAAAGTCCTGCTGTTCATCGTTTTTTCCTTCGAGATCGGCTTCGTCCTGCTGGTATTTCCGTGGATGCAAGGCTGGGATAAGACTTCCATTCCCGTCGTGCTGCACTGGTTATCCGGCGTCTGGGACAACCCCTATTTCCGGGGCGCGATCAGCGGCCTCGGCGCGGTGAACATCTACATCTCGCTACTCGAAGTGTCGCGTTTGAGGCGGCCTTCCTGAGCCGGGACTGCTAACATGAGGGTATCCGGTGATGAACGAATTTGAGGGGCGCGAGCAAACCGCGATCGTCGAATCCCCCGAGCTCGCGGTGGATACTCCAGCGCTCGCCGACGCTTTCGGAGCGGCCGCTGCTCCAGACAAAACGGATTGGCCCCGCAATGCCATCGCCGAGTGGACCGTCACGATTCTGCTGCTGCTGTTCGGCACTACCACGCTGGTGCAGGCATACGTGATCCCCACGCCTTCAATGGAAAGCACACTGCTGGTCGGCGATCACCTGTTGGTCGATAAGCTTGCCTATTCGCCCGCTGGTTCGATAGGCAAATATCTGCTGCCCTATGAAGAACCGCGAGACGGAGACATTATTGTATTCCGCTATCCGCTCAACATCTCCGTGAATTATGTCAAGAGGGTCGTCGGCGTCCCGGGAGACCGTATTAAAATCGTGAACAAGAAAGTCTATCGCGACGGCGTCGCGTTGCGTGAGCCGTATGCGTATTTCCGGTCGTCGTATCCGGATTATTATCGCGATAATTTTCCGGCCGACCCCGCCTCGAGTCCGTACGAGACCGGTCGGGACATGCTGCAAAATCATGTTGCGAACGGCGAGTTGGTAGTCCCGCCGGGATTTTATTTCGCGATGGGCGATAACCGCGACAACTCCGAAGACAGCCGCTACTGGGGATTCGTTCCGCGGGCCAACATCATCGGAAAACCGCTCCTTGTATACTGGTCCTACGCAACGGATACGCAAAGTCTGGCGGGATCGTCGGTTCCGACGTTAGCCCGTCACTTCGGCGATCTCGCGCAACATTTTTTCACGAAGACCCGCTGGGGCAGGACCCTGATGCTCATACATGGCTACAACAGCAACAACTAAGCCCGTAACGCGCGAGAAAAAGGCCAAGCCGGTCCCGGAGCGGAACGGGCTCGCTGAATGGATCGTGACATTTCTGCTGCTGATCTACGGCACGTCATTGATCGCGCAGCCGTTCGTCATTCCGACCTCCTCGATGCACAACACGCTGCTGACGGGCGATCACCTCATTGTGGATAAACTGGCCTACGCGGACCCCGGCCCGGTGAGCAAATACATCGTGCCGTATACCCCGCCGAAGCGCGGCGACATCATCGTGTTCCGGCATCCGATTCTGCTTCAAGAGGATTACGTCAAGCGAGTCATCGGCGTCCCCGGCGATCACATCAAGCTGGTGAATAAGCAGCTATGGCTGAATGGCCACGCCGTAAATGAACCCTATGTGATTCACATCACCGATTATGTGGACCCCTATCGCGACAACTTCCCCAACGGAGGTCTCCTGTACGGCTCGCCTTCGCCGGGCATGGGGCCGGAGCGCGCCAACGACATGCTTCAGAACCACGTAGTCAACGGCGAAGTCGTGGTGCCTCCGGGAAACTATTTCGCCATGGGCGACAATCGCGACAACTCGCTCGACAGCCGCTATTGGGGCTTTGTACCGCGCGAGAACATCACCGGCAAGCCCACGATTATCTTCTGGTCCTACGATGCGAACACGGCCGATCTGCGCGACTACAATGTGCATCATTTGGTCGACCTTGCGACGCATTTCTTCACGAAGACACGCTGGAACCGCACGCTGAAGCTGACCCCCGGGTATCCGCTGCAATAGGCCGGGATTATCTAGTGGTTCACAATGGTCCAACCTGGCGAGCCGGTGGTTATAATGGCCCAATTCTGCAACACCGCCCCGCCGGCCCCGCCCATATACCAGAACACGACCTCGTTCGAGGATAGATTTTCCCAGATCAGATCGGGAACGCCGTCGCCATTGAAATCGGCTGCGCCGGCCAAGGTCCAACCGGGTTCGCCTCTGCTGTCAAGGTAAGCCCATCCGAGCAGGGTTGCGCCGCCCACTCCCCCGTAGTAATTCACTGTCACTTGCACGGTCTGGTTGTTCTGCCAAATCAGGTCGGGAACGCCATCGCCATTGAAATCGGCCGCGCCGGCAATGTGCCAACCGGGCGATCCCGCGGCCAGATACGTCCAGCCCTCAAATACCGCGCCGCCGGCGCCGCCCATGTACCAGACCACGACTTGATTGGTGCTCTGGTTCTCCCACACGAGATCCGGGACGCCATCGCCGTTAAAATCCGCCGCCGCGACCACCTTCCAGCCGGGCTCGCCTCGTGGCGTCCAACCAGTTCCAGCCGATAAAGGTAGCTCCGCCCGGGCCTCCGTAGTAGTCCACGGCGACTTGCGCGGTGCTGTCGTTTTGCCATACCAGATCGGGGACGCCATCGCCGTTGAAGTCCGCCACCGCCACCACATGCCAGCCGGGAGAGCCGGCTTGACTTAGGAAGTTCCAGCCCAGCAGTGTCGCTCCGCCGGGGCCGCCGAAGTAGTTGACCGTGACTTGACTCGTGGCATTATTCAGCCAAACGAGGTCAGGCACGCCGTTACCGTCGAAATCGTAGGCGGCCTTCGATGTCTTTGTCGAGCTCGTATTTGTCACCTTCCAACTTCCTAAAGCAATCGCGCCTGTTGCGCTTTGGTTATTGAAAGCCTCGCCGGTAATACGGTGTGTCCCAACGAATGACAACGCAAAAAAGACTTGGAGCGTAATGGTGAGTTGATCGCCGGATCCAGTTATCGAGCTACCGCTTGAATAGACGGTACATTGACTATTCGAAATGCTTTGTCCCGCCGCGCCAAAATAAATCGGTCCGAGCCATTGATTACTGGAATCGTTATGCAGATACAGGTAACCGGAAGGCCATGCCTGCACTTGGCATTCTGGAACACTGTCCCCGTTGTAATCAGCTCCCATGTCGGAGAAATACAGATTCGCATAGGAGATGTTTCGATATCCCGCGCCGTCGCTCAATTGAAAAACGAACTGGCCCGCGTTGCCGCTTCCGGAGTCCGGCGTCACGCTCAGTATGGACAAGCCCGATCCACTCTGAACAATCGGAATACTCTGGCGCTGAACGGTAATGTAGCTGTTCCTCTGTAGCGAAGCGCTATTCGCCGTTATGGTGAACGGCACAGTGCCGTTCCCCATTCCGGAAGCCGCTCCGGTCAAAGTAATCCAGCTTGCGGCCGTCGATGCGTTCCAGGAGCAGTTTGCGCCAGCCACTACCGTGATCGCTCCAGTCCCTCCCGACGGATCGAAAATTGCTTTGGAAACTTGAAGATTGGCGCACGGCTCATCGTACTGCACCGACACGGATAAGCCGGTCGAGTCGGCGCTGTTGACGGACAAAGTAAGCGGGGAATAGGGGTCGGACCAAGAGTGCCCGGGAGTCAGCGTGGCGTCTAAAAAGTTGTTTGGAGTGGAGAAAGGGCTGAAATCCAGCAAATAAGTATGTAAGGGGTCGAGCGCCGGATCTTCATAGTGTATGAGAGCGCCGTTGTAAACATCCGTCGTATTGTACTCCTGCCACAAAGAAAGGCTGCTATCGATATCTCCTATCGGCTGCCGATACTCAACCCAAAGCCATGCGCCGCTCACGGCATCGCGCAGAATGCGAAGGGCCCGCGCGCCGCTTGAAGCTTCAAACGGCGTTAGTTTGAATGTTCCGCTCGATTGTACCTCCTGATAACTTCCGGGCGTGAGCCAATGTAAGAGAAGCGCCTTGTGCTGGGCGGAGTATTGGCCTGCAATCGGCAGACCGTTATACGAGGAATATCCCGCCGCTCCCATTACCGAAAAGCCGTCACCGTACTCGACCTGAACACCAGGATTGTCTAAGGCGCCCAGCGGAACGGCGCCGTAGTCGTCCGTACTGGCGTGATCCAGACCGAGGCCGTGCCCTAGTTCATGAGCAATCACGCCCAGCTTAAGCGTAGTCTGATCGTTGGGAACAATGGGGAGCCACGAAACGGCGGCCGGGAGGCTCCCTTTACTGGGCGAAGCGATTGCTGCGCATCCGATATTGCTGAAGCCCGCAAACGAACAACTCTGTATAGGGAATACGATCGCAACGCGGTTGAACTGCGTGAAATCGACAACCGGGTCCGCCGCGTCAATAGCGGCGCTGGCCATTTGCGAGGTTTGCGTGCATGTGTAGTCTTGACTCAAGGCAAAAGGACCAAAGACCTGACCAGTTGCCGAAGTCAGGCCGTATGAAGTTTCCTGCCAAAAACGATTCAGCGAATCCGTGCTCAGAGACCCCGAACCAGAGCCAAAAAATTCCTGTTGAAAGTACGAAGGAGTAAACCCCGCCGGGAATGTTGGATTAGTCGGCGTCGTGATCATCAGGACCGCAATATTCTGTGGACCGGTAGTTTTGCACTCTTGCGATGTTGCATTCGCCGCCGCCCGTACGATCAGATTTGCGACTGCGATTCGGTTCAAGATTCTTACGCCGCGAACGGTTATGGCGGACCCCGGAAGCTTCGGCCGTTGACCCGCGAAGAACAACTCGAAGTCTCCCTCCGGCGTATGGATGAACCAGTGGGTCCGGCTGCGGTGGTGCTCGAAGTCGTCCTCGACGCTTTCTTCGGCTGTGCCTTGCCACTCGGCCTGGGATTCGAGCGGCGAGTTTGGCGCGATTCTTCGCAACTGCGCCAAGACTTCCTGCGGCAGCGTCAGCGAAATCGCGGCGGCGGGATCAATTGCGATCAATTCCGATAACAGCGCGGCGCGAGTGGTCAATAACGCACTCGCCTGGGCTGGGCTTGAAGACTGCGCCGCAGTCGTGATGAGTTCCCGGTCTAAGCCGGCGATCTTGCTTGACAGTACTTCCTGCCGCCCGCGTTCCTGGCCCCAAGCGCCAGCGCTGAAAAACAAGGCAAAGAGCGCGACCCATTTCCCCATCGGTTATCAAATCATACCAGCGGGCGGCAATCCTGTCCGTGGATGTCCCGGCGTGCCGCTACCATGGAAGTTCTCATTGCCGCATGAAGCTAGTAACCGCTCTTTTCTTATCGCTCGCGGTGTCGCTCGCCGCCGCGGCGCAGAATTCGCTTCCCACCGCGACCGCAATCGCGAACGAGATCTCGATCATTGAAGCCGACCTTTCCGCGGTCACCGCGCTGAATTTCCGCAAGGACGTTCCCTACGCCCTCATCGACAAGGCCCAGTTGCGCAAATTCCTCGAAGACCGCATGAAGGATTCGGTCAAACCGGACGAGATCCACGCCGAGGAAACCACGCTCAAGATGTTCGGATTTCTTCCGCCCGATTACGATCTCAAGCAGGCCACCGTGGAACTGTTGACAGAGCAGGCTGCCGCCTTCTACGACTACCACAAGAAGAAGCTCTTCATCCTCGAAACTAACGACAGCACGCCCGACCTCCACACCGAAGAGGAGAAAATGGCGCTATCGCACGAGCTCTCGCACGCTCTTGCCGACCAGCACTTCCATCTCGACAAATACATCCGGGAGGGCGAGCACAGCGACGACGGCTCCACGGCCAGGCTCGCGGTTATGGAAGGGCAGGCATCCTGGCTCATGACCGCGTATCTGTCGAAAGCGGCCACGGGGCAGGCGGCCGTTCCGCCCGGCGTGCTCGATTTGATGACGCACGCCGTCGAAAGCAGCGCATCGCAATATCCCGTTTTTTCCAAGGCTCCGCTCTACTTGCGGCAATCGCTCGTATTTCCGTACACCACGGGCATGCTGTTCCAGAACGCCGTTTACGAGAAGCTCGGCAAGCAGGGTTTTGCCGAAGTGTTCGAGCGGCCGCCCGCCAGCACCCAGCAGATCATCCATCCGGAGAAGTATCTCGACGGCGTGGCGCCCAGCGTTCCACCGCTCCCCGCCATCCCCGACCGGAAGCGCTACCGCAGAATCGGCGACGGCACGCTCGGGGAGTTCGATTTCCGCATCATGCTGGAGCAATATGCCGGCAAAGGAGAAGCGGACTCGCTCGCGCCTCATGCCACCGGTGGAATGTACGAGTTGGTTGAAGCGAAGAAGGACCGACGTCCCGTGCTCGCGTTTGCTATCGACTGGGACACCCCCGCTACCGCGCTAAAGTTCCTCGCGGATTATCGCAAGGTCTTGACCGGCAAGTCCAAAAAGTGCGAGTTCGATACGGACTCCAGCGTTGCCCTTACCGGCGCCAACGAGTACGGCCGCTTCGAGGCGCGCGCCGCCGGGAGCCGCTTCGAAAGTTTGGAAGGATTGCCGCTTCAGGTACACTAAAAACAACGAGGATCTTTAATGCGCCTGACTGCCATTCTCGCTGCTCTCGCCGCTGCAAGCGGCGCTTTTGTGTTCGCTGACAGCTCCGCGAACGCGAATCTTGCGCCCTATCCCGCGCCTGATTTTGCCGTCAACATGCCCGACGGAACGCCGCTTCACTTGGGCAGTCTGCGTGGAAAAGTGGTGGTTTGCGAATTTCTCTATACGACCTGCCCGCATTGCCAACATGCCTCACAGGTGTTCACCGGTCTCTATAAAGAATTCGGTGCGCGCGGATTCCAGCCCGTGGGAATCGCCTTTAATGAAGACCTTTTCGCCAAGGGCGCGAGTCCCGCTGCCGCGGTGACGGATTTTGTGCAGAAATTCAACGTCGGTTACCCCGTGGGATGGAGCGACCGCGAGAAGGTAATCGACTTTCTCGGGATCTCTCCTTTTGAGCGTTTCGCCGTTCCGCAAATCGTCTGGATCGACCGGAAAGGTATGATACGCGCTAAGACCCTGCCCGCGGGGGAAGATCAGCAGCACTATCAGGAAGCATACTGGCGCGAGATGATCGAAACGCTTTTGAAGGAGCCCGCCGGTAACGCCCGGTCCGCCGCGCCGCATCCCCTTCACGCCGCCCGAAAATAGACGCAGGCTACTCTAATAAGCGCAGCTGATCGGAACGTATTCGAGAGAGACTGTTTGCTCCATCCCGGAACCCACCGGGAAGCGCCCCATGGCGCCGCCGGCGGGGTCTGGGGACGCCGGACCAATGCTCATCCACGCCTCGCGCAGCGTGCCAAGAATATTTTCCACTTCCTCCAGAGGCGCATCCGCCTGCTCATAATTGGCCGCCAGAAGACGCCGCTGCATGTAGTCGTACAGCGCCGCCAGATTCCCGCTCAACTCTCCGCCGCGTGCATGGTCCAGCGACCACGATAGTTCCGTAAGAATCGCAACGGCGTTCGTGATGGCCGCCGATCTGCCTCGCACATCGCACCGGGCCAATTTCAGACGCGCATTGGCAATGGCTTCCATCGCTCCGCCGTATAGGAGTTGGACCAGGGTGATGGGATCAGCCGTCAGAATCGCGCCTTCACGGTACGTCCGGTATGGGTTTTGCATTCCGCCTCAAAAACCTTATCGGTTGGCGGGCCGCGCCTTTGAGAAGCTTTGAGAATCAGGCGATATTGAGCACTTTCCGAATCGTGCCCTTTTCGCCCTCGATCTTCTTCTGCAGCAACATTATGGAGTAAATGAGCTGCTCCGGGCGCGGGGGGCAGCCGGGTACATAGACGTCCACCGGAATCACCTGATTCACAGGTACCAGAGCATAGTTGCTGAAGACGCCGGTCGAGGTCGCGCACGCGCCCATTGAGATCACCCATTTCGGCTCCGGCATCTGCTCGTAAAGCCGCCGGATCACCGGAGCCATCTTGTTTGCAACCCGTCCCGCGATGATCATCAGGTCCGATTGCCGCGGCGAGCCCCGCATCACTTCCGCGCCGAAGCGCGAAATATCGAAGCGCGAGCCGATCATGGCCATCATCTCGATCGCGCAGCATGCCAGTCCGAACGACATCGGCCAGATTGAGTTTTTCCGCGCCCAATTGACGGCACTGTCCAGAGTCGTCATCATTACGCCTTCAGCAGGGCCGCCTGCATCCTGGTCGTCGATGCGCGCGAACAACTCCGGCGGAAGGCTTAGCTGAAATTTATCGAGGGCATCCACGACTCTATTGTCCCATGTCCGATTACATGAAGTAATCCTTTACCTTGTCGAGCAGGCCCTTCTCATGCGGCTCATTCTCGACCGGCAGCGTCTCCCGGAGTTGCTCGAATAGCTTCCGCTGCTCCCGCGTCAACTTGCCCGGGATCTTCACGGTGACGTGGACAAACAGGTCTCCGCGCCCGCTGGCCTGAAGCCGTGGAACCCCCAGGCCGCGCAGCTTGATGCGAGCGGCGCTTTGCGTGCCCTCGGGTATTTTCACGGTTTGGAGCCCGTCGAAAGTCAGCAGATCGACCTCGGTTCCCAGCGCAGCCTGCGCGAGATTGATTGGCACCGTGCAATGCAAATCGTCTCCCTGGCGCTCGAAAATGGGATGTTCTTTGACGCGCACGAGAACGTATAAATCGCCGGGAGGTCCGCCGTTCGCCCCCGGCTGGCCCTCCGCTCCCAGGCGCAGCCGCGTCCCGTTATCAACGCCCGGTGGAATGTTGACCTTCAGCTTGCGTTCCGTACGAACATAGCCTTCACCCTTGCAGGACGCGCACGCGCGCCGGATGATCTGTCCGCGTCCATTGCACTGGTTGCAAGTCCGCCGGATTTGGAGAAAACTCTGCTGGTAGACGACCTCGCCGCGGCCCCGGCATATCGGACACGTCGTCAAACCGTCGTTCTTGTCCGCTCCCGTGCCGCCGCAGGTGTGGCAGGCTTCCGTTCGGGGCACTTGCAGATCCGCGGAGAGGCCCTTCATCACGTCTTCAAAGGCGATTTCCAGCTGATATTCGAGATCCTCGCCGCGGTGCACGCGGCTGCGCCGGCGCCCGCCTCCGAAGAGGTCGCCAAAGCCGAAGAAATCTCCCAAGATGTCGCCGAAATCGGCGAACGCGTTGGGATCGAAGCCGCCGCCGCTCTGCAATCCCTGGAAGCCGTAACGGTCATATGCCGCCCGCTTCTGCGGATCGCTCAAAACGCCGTACGCCTCGGCGGCTTCTTTGAATCTCTCCACGGCCTCCTCGTCGCCAGGATTGCGGTCTGGATGATATTTCAGGGCCAGCTTGCGGTACGCGCCTTTCAGCGACTGCTCATCCGCCTCGCGCCCCACCCCGAGCACTTCGTAGTAGTCTCGCTTCGTCGCATTCATGATTTTCTTACGGCGACCTTCACCATGGCCGGCCGCAACATCTTGCCGCGGAAATTATATCCGCGCTGATACTCCTCGAGAATGGTCTGGTCTTCTACTTCGTCCGTTTCGGCGCGATCGACCGCATGGTGCAGATTGGGATCGAAGGGCCGCCCCAGTGAAGCTATCGGCTCCAGTCCCAGCTTCTTTAAGGACTCCGAAAGCCGTTGATAAATAAGGTCCATTCCGCGCGCGTATTCCT
This sequence comes from Bryobacterales bacterium, assembly GCA_963838885.1. Taxonomy (GTDB): domain Bacteria; phylum Acidobacteriota; class Terriglobia; order Bryobacterales; family Bryobacteraceae; genus JAICMB01. Next base: position 55,730 of record CAWITB010000057.1, read on the forward strand.
TGTCGGACGATTCCATTTTGAGCGCCCGCTCGAAATCGTCGATCACCGGCAGCAGCGCGCGTACGCTCTGGGTGTTGGCGTATTCCAGCAGATCGGCCTTTTCGCGCTCCGCGCGGCGGCGGAAATTGTCAAATTCCGCCTGCCGGCGCAACAGGCGATCCTGCAGGTCGGCCCTCTCCACCAGAAGACGGTCGCGCTCGGCGCTAACCGCATCCAGCGCCGCTTCGGCCGTCGAAGACGACGCGGCGTTTCCGCCCGCTGCATCGTCGGGCTGATCCCCAGACCCGGTCTCGTCAGACGAATCGATTACTATCTTCCTGCTATCCATACTTCCAGTTTAAGGTGCTGATTTCAATTTTCGGCGGCGCGGCGAGCGAAAAATCTCGCGTCTAGGCCGGGATGCTCTGAAAAGCATGTCCCATGTGGAGAACCGCCGAGATCGCTTTTTCGTAATTCATCCGCATCGGGCCGAGCACCGCGATCTTGGCGCACAATCCGCCGTTCAATGCCACCGCGAACCCGATCAGCGATAGCTCGCGCATGCTCGAGTGCGCATCTCCGAGTCCCACGTGCACCGTGACTTCGCCCGCCGGTTGCTCCAGAAACCGGTCGAGTAGTTGCAGAATGCGCTTCTTTTCTTCGAGGGCCCGGAACAGCTCTCGCATTTTCTCCCGCGTCAGGTGTAAGTCGAGTCCCACCAGGTTGCTGGCGCCTTCGAGGTGCACCTCCGGGGCCAGTTCCACGTCCAGCAGGCCCTTCGAGTACAGCACCGTGAGCTTCTTTAGCATGGAGTCGTAAGCGGCGCTCTGCTGCTCCAGCCGGCGCCGCAACTCCGTATGAATTTGCGGCAACGTCCACCCGCTGAACGTGCGGTTGATGTAGTTGCGGATGGAAGCAAGCTCGTCGCCCGAAAGCGGCTCGTCCACGGCGACGACGCGGTTGCGCACCATGCGGTCGTCCGTGACCACGATCATCAACACGCGCCGGTCGCCCAAGTCGATCAACTCGATATGGTCTAGCGTTTGGCTGAACGCCGGAATGGCCGCCGCGATCCCGACGCCGCGGGTCATTTCCATCAATACATGACAGGAATGGCCGACGCGCTCTTCAAGGGTGTCCAACTGACTCAGCTGCGCGCGCAAGCGCTGCAGTTCAGCCGATAAAACGCGCCCTCGCAGGAGCGATTGCACATACGAGCGGAACGCTTTTTCGGTGGGAATGCGCCCCGCGGAGGTGTGCGGTTGCGAAAGGTAGCCTGCGTCCGAGAGATCCGCCATGATGTTGCGGACCGTTGCCGCGCTCAGGCCATCCTGCCGCGTATGGGATATGGTGCGCGAAGCGACCGGCTCGCCAGTCTCGATGTAGGACTGGACAATCGAATGCAGTATCCCGAAATCCCGAGGTGTCATTCCTGCCGCCACTGCCCCTTGATATTGATTATGAAGGAGTTTAGCCCCGCGGTCAAGAAGCCGTTAGATTTGGTATGCTGCGTGCCAGCACAGTACCGCTCCGAGCGATGCCAGCCACAGGCAGAGCCCGAGGCGCAGCGGTTTTGAAGGCAGCGAAGCCGTCACGTGAGGGCCGATGAGCGCTCCAAAGATCCCGCCCACGATAAGCTGCATCAGGATAGCGGGATCGTAGGCTCCCCCGGAAACTAGAAAACCACCACCTAGCAGCGAGAGCGCCAGCCCGAAGGCCACGTTGGTACCCGCCACCTGCGCGGCTGTCAACGGCGTCAAATTCAGAAGCGCCAACGTGCCGATCGCGCCCGCTCCGGCCGACGAGAATCCCACTTCAGCCCCGATCGGCAACATGATCCAAGGCAGCCAGCGCGAGCTGCCGCGCCGCTCGCCGCGGTTTGCCTGCCTATTTATCCGCATCACGCTCAAGAGCGCCGTCACGATAATGACGATGCCAATCAGGACCGTCAGCAAGCCATTCTGATTGCGCACATGGAGCCGCTGCAGCGCGTAGAGGCCGCCCGCGAGACCGGGCAGCCCGCCGGCCAGCATCAGCCCGAGCACGCCGTAGTCGATCTGCTGCCGCGCCATGTAAACGGGGGCAACCAGCAATTTCACCACTGCGGCGAAGGCCAGGGCCGTGCCCACTGTCTTGTCCGGCGCCAGATTGAGAAACAGCATGAGTACCGGAACCGTGATGGTGCCGCCGCCTACACCGGTGATCCCAATGGCGAGCGCGATCGCAAAACCCAGCGCGAAAACCATATCAATGGCCGGAGATGTGTATCCCGCACTCCAACTTGCGCCCCGCCCAACGCCCCGATCGCGGATTATCAGGATCGAGAGGCGGCGTTGTGCATGGCTGGCATCCCACGCTGGTGTAGCCGCGCTCGTAAAGAGGCAGCACCGGAATACCACGCTCCTTCAAATACAGCCATGCGTCGCGAGCCGTCCACTCCGCCAGCGGGCTGACCTTTATAAGGATTTTCCCGGACGGCAAACGAAACTCGTCGATCTCGCGCAGGTTCGCCCGCGTGGGAGACTGCTCCCGCCGCAAGCCGGTGAACCACACGTCGTACGGCTCGAGGCCCGCGAACAGCGGCTGCACCTTGCGCATCCCGCAGCAGCGGTCGGGCGCGCTGTCGTAAAGAATCCCGAACTGCCGCTCCTGCTCGGCCACCGTCGTCTCCGGCCGCAAATTCACGACATTCAGTCCGAACAAGCCGGCGATGCGATCGCGATATTCGTACGTCTCGCGGAAATGATAACCCGTGTCCAAAAACAATACCGGGATGTCCCGCCGCTGCTGGACGGTCATATGCGCCAAGGCCACGCATTCGATCTGAAAACTGCATGTGATGCACGCCGGGCCCGTATGGTCCGCGAATACCCGCGCAATCAGCTCCTCCGCGGTCGCGACCTTCATATGCCTTCTCCTTCGATTCCATGTCCTCCCGCGTCGAACACGCGCCGGCAGATTTCGTCGGCCGCCGTGTGATCGTCCGCGGTGAGAGCCGCATCGCTCTCATCGAGGACGATCGCGATCAGGCCCGCCGAACGCATCGCCTCAAGTACTTCGCTGCCGGGCGAGCGCAGCACTGTCACGGCACAGCCGTCCTCGAATAACCTGCGCTCGAGAATTCGCGCCAGCCGCTCTCGCCGTCCCACCGAAATCGTCGCCGCACGGTGGCCGAAGCGCGCGCGCCGTTCCTCCGCGCTCACCGGGCCAACGGCTCGCTGCCGCTGGGCTGCGGTCGCGGCTTGCACGATCATGCCCGCCGCAACGGTCGCATTTGTTCCGGCGTCGATCAGAATGAAGCTGCCCGTCGTCCGATTGCGCTCGTAAGCATCGAAGAAAAGCGGTTTGGCCGTCTCGATCTCGACCAGGCCGATGGCATTCATCTCGAGCGTTTCGGCGCGCTCCTCCGCCATCGAATTCACGTCGATGCGGAAGCGCAGCGCGGTTATTTCCGCCGCGACCACTTGCGTCGTGTGCTTCAGCAGGTAACGACGGGACCGATCTAGCCGCGCCCCGTCCATCCACACCAGGTGCGCATCGAAGCGCCGGGCCACGTGCGGTAACAGACCAGCCGGTGCGAGCATATCGCCGCGACTCAGATCGAGCTCGTCCTCAAGCGTCAGCGTCACGGGCATGGGCGCGTGCGCCGACTCCAGATCGCCATCGAACGTAGTGATGGTCTTGACTCGCGTGGTGCGACCTGAAGGAAGCGCGTAAACGGCATCGCCTGGCCGCACCTCGCCCGAGGCGATCTGCCCTGCATAGCCGCGAAAGTTCTGGTGCGGGCGCAGCACCCGCTGGATGGGGAACCGCAAGGGCTGCGCTTGGGACGGCGGCTCGATCTCGACGGTCTCGAGGTACTCGAGCAAGCTCGGCCCCTCGAACCAAGGCATATTGCGGCTGCGCGCGACGACGTTATCGCCTTTTAGCGCGCTTACAGGCAAGAAGTAAAACGAGCGGCCGTGGGCACGGTTCCATTCCAGAAATTCGGCGCGAATACTCGCAAAGACGTTTTCGTCGTAATTCACCAGATCCATTTTGTTTACGGCGATTACGAAACGGCGGATGCCCAGCAGCGACGCGATGAAGGCGTGCCTGCGCGATTGCGGCAGGACGCCCTTGCGCGCGTCCATCAGGACGATGGCCAGCTCCGCCGTGGATGCGCCCGTCGCCATATTGCGCGTGTATTGCTCGTGCCCAGGCGTGTCCGCGATGATAAACTTCCGCCGCGCCGTCGAGAAATAGCGATACGCCACGTCGATCGTGATTCCCTGTTCGCGCTCCGCTCGCAAGCCGTCTGTCAACAACGAAAAATCGATCGCTCCCGCAGAACGATTTAACGAAGCCTTCTCGACCGACCGCATCTGGTCCTCATAAACGTTTCGCGAATCGTACAACAAGCGTCCAATTAGCGTCGATTTGCCGTCGTCGACGCTTCCGGCTGTGCTGAAGCGCAGCAGGTCCTTCTCATGCTCCCGTGCGAGAAAGCTATCGACGTCGAACCGCAGCGGAGATTCGAAAATGGCGGCCATCTTAGAAATAGCCCTCGCGCTTTTTCATCTCCATCGATCCTTCCTGGTCATAGTCGATCACGCGGTTCTCGCGCTCCGATTTGCGGAACGAAATCAGCTCCTCGATAATCTTCGGAACGGTATCGGCGTCCGATCGTATCGCGCCGGTGCAAGGTGAACAACCCAGCGAACGCATGCGGCAGCGCACCAACTTGAGTTTCTCTCCCGGCATCCGAGGAATGAAATCCAGTTCCGGCGAGATCAGCGATTCGCCTCGTTCCAGCATCCAGCGCTCTTTCGCGAAGTACAGCGGCACAACGGGAATCTTCTCGACGTGGATGTATTCCCAAACATCCAACTCCGTCCAGTTCGATAGCGGAAAAACACGAATGCTCTCGCCCGGCGAGACGCGCGCGTTATACAGGTTCCATAATTCCGGCCGCTGGTTCTTCGGATCCCACTGCCCCCGCGCGTCGCGAAACGAGTAGATGCGCTCCTTGGCCCGCGACTTCTCCTCATCCCGCCGCGCGCCTCCGAAGGCGGCGTCGAACCCACCCTCGCGCAGGCCGTCGAGCAGCGCGGTTGTTTTCAGTAGCGAGCAGCAGCGCTGCGTACCCAGGACGTAAGGATTGGCCCCGCTCTCAATGGCCGCGCTATTCGTATGCACGATCAGGCGCGCCCCGATCTCGCGCGTATACGCGTCCCGGAACTCGATCATTTCTTTGAATTTATAGGTGGTATCGATGTGCAGAAGAGGGAAGGGAAGCGGCCCCGGATAAAATGCCTTTTGCGCCAACCGCAGCATGACCGATGAATCCTTCCCGATCGAGTACAACATCACGGGTTTCTGGAACTCGCAGGCAACCTCGCGAATGATGTGAATGCCCTCCGCCTCAAGGGTCCGGAGGTGGCTCAAGCGGCCCATTTGAACAGTGTACCATGCTAATCCCTATTTCTCGATAGGGATTGAGGAGTTGATTGTTTTTGCTCCTAAAGCGCCAGAAAAGGCCAGCAGAACAGCGCCCGCTTCATGATCCCGAGTTCCGGCAGAGAGTGACGCAATGCTGCAGGAAAACGGGCTACCTCCGACCATTTAAATCCCTAACTCTACCAGTCGATCGCCGATCTGAGCGGCCCGGAAAGGGGGCGGAGCCACCGGATCCTTGGTCGAGGTCCGCCTCTTCCTCGGGATAGGGTACTGTCTGTCGCCGGGACAGCTCCGGCCCCGAGGCCCCGCCCCCCGAACCCAACCAGCGCACGGATGAAGCCAAGCGCCGATGGCCGTTTGCACCCCCCTACTTCCTCCGCTGTGGCGCTTTCGCTTTTGGCGGGATCTTGGGGTGCTCCAGGTTGTCGAGGCTCGCCCGGATCTGGGCGGTCAGCTCGTCATACACGGGATTCGGCGGCTCCAGCGCCGCCAGCGCCCGGCGGTACAGCTCCTTTGCGTTCGCCACATTGTTCTCCGCCTGCTGCTCCACTGCCTCTTGAGCGAATCCGGAAGCCAGAAAATGGGCTCGAATCGCGTTGGCATGCTCTGCCGCCGCCTTCGCCAGATCGAACTTCTTCTGTGCGGCATAAAACATCGCCAGCTTGTCATAAGCGATCGACACCATGGGATGCTCCTCGCCCGCCGATGACGACCACAAGGAAATTAAGCGTTGGTACAGCGGATCCGCCTCATCATATTTCTTCTCGCCAAAGCAGGCGTAAGCGAGGCCGTCCACCGTAGCGATCAGATCAGCGCTCTCGCGGCCGAAGAGGCTCTCCCGAATCACCAGCGCGTGGCGATAATTCTCCTCCGCCCGGTCATAGCGTCCCATCGCGATCAGCACGCCACCGAGCGCATCGAGATCCCCCAATAGGGAAACATCGTACGCGCCCGCAATCTTTGAACGAATCGCAAGCGCTTGATCAAAAGCCGCCGCCGCCCCGTCCCTGTTCTGCTCGTCGAGATATATTTGCCCCATTCTGCTCCAATCGGAGGCGTATAACACACTCTCCGCGCCCGCGCTTCGCAGATGCATCGATCGCACGCGCTCTAGAATCGCCATGGCGCGGTCGTAATCCTTCATTCCGCGGCACAGCGTGGCCGATTCGAGCAGATCGTCAGCCACCTTTGGATCGTCCGGTCCGATCGTGGTCTCCCGCCAGTTGATCGCCAGTTGTAGGTACTTGTCTGCCTCTGCTAATTCGCCCTGCGCGGCGCGAATCGCCGCCAACCGTTTCAGAATGTCGTAGCGCACCGGATTCCCGGCCCGACCCTGGCGCGCAATCTCCCACGCCTTCTCATAATTCAGGCGCGCGGCTTCATAGTCGGCCCTCATGTACGCCGCCGCGCCCTCGCGCGCCAAGGCCTCTATTTGTTCGCTCTCCGCTTCGTACCCCCATAAGAACGACATGCCCAGCGCGCAAAACAAAACCGCCCACTGCATCACACTAAGAAATTAGTACTACGCGCGTAAGAAGTCAAGCAGGTGAAATGACATGGCGATGCTCGACCACGAATCGGTGCGAAAACAGTCCGGTTTCGAAATTATCCTGAGCGCGGCATCTAAAGAATTGGACTTGACCAGCCATAACGGGCCTCCCCTCGTGGTGAGATCGGGACAACGATGTTGCGAAACCGCGCAGAGCCAGTTGGACCTCGCTAGCAATCAATCCTGGTCGTTCGGTTCGGCAGTCAGACGCCGACGGCCCAACCACTTTGCGATTGAGATCCGCCCTCAGAAACATTGGTCGCTTTGCATCGCTCTCTTTATTCGCGAGTTCCGGCATCGCCGGCACTGACAGCTCATTGTGGGATGCGCCTCCTCCGTCTGCGGCCGCATGCGTCCGAAACCGGTGTGAGCGAGCGCGGCCGCAGCCGTTGCAGCGGCGCCGCACGGGAACAGCGTTCAAAACACGCGACCGGAATAGTGAGAACGCTTATCGGCGCTGCCGCCCATGCCGCGGCGTCCATCAAGACGGCTCACGGCTTTGTCGTGGTGGTTAAGCGCGAGTCCGCGAACGCTTGGGTTTCGATCTTCAGGCCGGCAACACTCCCATTCACCCAGGTATAAGATCATCGCGGACGTGCGCGAGACTTACGCTACGATGATTCTTGCCCGGCAGAGTTCTCGCGCTCGACTTCGGTAAACGCCGCATTGGCCTCGCCGTCAGCGATGAGTTGGGGATTACCGCGCAAGGTCTCGAAACGCTGCAACGCACGAACATTCGCGAAGACCTCGAACGCCTGACGCAACTCCTCGTCGATCGAAACGTCTCTCTTATTTTGATGGGCAATCCGCTGCACATGAGCGGCGCCGCGGGCCGTCAGGCCGACTACGTCCGCGATTTCGCTTCGCGCCTGAACGCGGTGACCGGCGTGCCCGTGCAGTTCTGGGACGAGCGTCTCACCACAGTCGCGGCGCAGCGTGTTTTGAAAGAAAGCGGTATTGGCATTCAGAAGCGCGCGCAAGCCGTGGACCGCCTCGCGGCCGTTATCCTTCTCGAAAGCTATCTCGATTCTCTGCATCCATGAAGCGTCGCCGGGGCGGCAAGCGAGGAGGCTGCGCGGGCTGCTTCGTCCGTCTGCTCATGGCCGCGATCGTGATCGCCGCGCTCGCGGGGGCAGCGGCATATTTCGTGCTGTCTCAGCCGTATAAAGGATTTCAGACCGAGATCTTCGTGGAGATCCCAAAGGGCACTCCCACGCGCGGGATCGCCGGCCTGCTGGCGCACAACGGCGTGATCCGGGCGCCGTGGCAATTTCTGCTGACGCGCGCGCTTCGCCCCGGAGCGCCCCTGCAAGCCGGAGAATATCGATTCGCGGCGCCGGCCTCGGTCTGGACCGTATTCGACCGCATCGCCCGGGGAGATATTTTCTATTACGAAATGACCGTGCCGGAGGGGTCGAACATGTTCGACATCGCGGTCAATATCGAGCGCCTCGGCATCATGAAGGCCGGCGATTTTCTGAAGGCCGCTCGGGACCCTTCGCCTATTCACGACCTGGCCCCGGAAGCCCCCACGCTCGAAGGTTATCTTTTCCCGTCGACTTATCGCTTAACGCGCCACATGACGGCGCTTCAGGTCTGCCGTCTCATGACCGGGGCGTTCCGCAAGACGTGGCGCCAGCTTGCAAAGGCTGAACGGGCCTCGCCGGTGAACAGAATCGTCACGCTGGCCTCATTGGTTGAAAAGGAGACTGGCGTGCCGGAGGAGCGCGCCACGGTCGCGGGCGTTTATGTCAACCGGTTGCGCATGGGCATGCTGCTCGATTGCGATCCGACCACCATCTATGCGGCGCTGCTCGAGCATCGTTATCGTGGGACAATCTACCGCTCCGATCTCGCCAGCGGCAATACCTATAACACGTACCAGCACGCGGGCTTGCCGCCCGGGCCCATCGCCAACCCCGGAGCGGCATCGCTTGAGGCCGCGCTCGAACCCGCGCACACAACTTATCTTTATTTCGTCGCGCGAGGCGACGGCTCCGGCGGCCACCGTTTTTCAACCACAATACAGGAGCACGAGCGCGCCGTGGAGGCCTATCGCCGCGCGCAGCGCCCAGGCGGGTAAATGCGCGCATCCTGCTCACACAATTTCGATCCGGCCCTTACGATGCCGCTGGGCGTTTGAGGCGCGGGAGAAAGCGTCGCCCCAAACCTGTTCGCGAGAGCGCCTCTGTATGCGTACAAACGTAGAAGCTCATTTTCAGGATCATTGCAGACTCCGAGATTCGTCGGGAATGGCATCTGCGGAGGCCAGCCATTTGTAGATTGCGTTCTCGAGTTCGTGAGCGCTATGGAAGGTTCCGCGGCGGATCAGGCTCTGAGCGATCAGGGCAAACAGCCGTTCCAGCTGATTGAGCCAGGAACTGCTTGTCGGCATGAAGTGAAAGTGGATTCCTTTTCTTCGGTTTCAGCCGGCGCTGTACCGCCGCGCTCTTGTGAGTGCAGCAGTTGTCCATCACGAGGTCGGCATAATCTGAACCTGTTCGGGAAGGGCTTCGGCTCCGCGCCCGTCAGAAGGTGGTTACGCATGGTATCCCGGGACAGGACAGGTCGTCTCAAAGGCGAGTGGCGCATTAGAAACTGGGCCTTTTCCGCGGGTCCCGCCTACCACGCCCACAACCCATGCAGGTGCTAGAGTTATAAAAACAGGCTTGATCATGCGCAGAAGATCTTTCTTAAAGGTGTTGCCCGCGGCAACAATCATAGCGAGAACATCGGCTGCGGAAGATTCGCCTCCTAATCGGCCCAAAGTGCCCGGAACGCTGTCCTTGCGGGCGCGCAGCCGTAGCGGCCGGAGCGCAGTCTCGGAGCGCGTGCTCCGCTGGGAGGTGGCGCATACTGCCATAATCATCTGCGACATGTGGAATACGCACACATGCAGCATGTCCGCGCAACGAGTCGCCGCCATGGCGCCGGGAATGAACAATGTAGTCGGCGCGGCCCGCAGCCTCGGCGTCATGATCATTCACTCTCCCAGCGATACCATGAAATTTTACGAGGGAACTCCTCAACGCCTTCGAATGCAACGAGCTCCCTTCGCGCCCTCGCCCAGGCCGATCGTGGCTCGCTGGGGCCGCGATGCCGAAGAGGAGCGTACGTTTCCCGTCGACGATACCGCGGGCGGCTGCGACGATCCGATCGTAAAAGAGTGGACCGGACCCTATCCGTGGACGCGCGAAAACCCCGCCATCGATATCGGCGGGTTTGATGGCGTTAGCGAGAGCGGTCAGGAAATCTACAATTACTGCAAGCAGGAAGGCATCACCAATATCGCCCTCATGGGTGTGCATACCAACATCTGCATTCTGAACCGCTCATTTGGAATCCGGCAGATGACGCAACTGGGCTTCAACGTGGTTCTGGTGCGCGACCTGACCGATTCCATGTACGACCCGCGCGCGCGCCCATTCGTCAGTCACACGCGTGGCACTCAGTTGATCATCGAGCATATCGAGACCAAGTGGTGTCCTTCCGTCCTTAGCGACGATCTCACGCATGTCATCGAGGGCTCGGATAACCCTGCGAGTTTCACATCGTCGGCGCGCCGCGGTTGATGGAGCCGTATCGGCGCCCGGCCGCACGCCCGCGAAAATCGAAGCCTTCTTTGTTCCCTCCGGCGAGGGGCAGCGCCGGCCCGGGCGGCCGCTTCATATCGCGGGCGGGCCGGTTATTTCGTCACGAACGGCCAGTGAGTGATGAAATGCAGACCGTGATAGTGATAGTGGCCAATGGCGACGTAGGCGATGGTGGCGGCCGCGACCAGGAAGATGGCCACGATCAAGAGCGCCTTGCCCCACGGGAATTTCTGCCCTTCCCGCTTCATGACGAGCAAGTACCCGGCGAATACGCCGACGAAGTACAGCAGGCACATCGGAATCGCGAACAACATCAGGTTGAACACGTCGGGCGTGGGGGTGACGATGGCGGCGATAATCACGATGGCCAGAATGGCGTAACGCGAATGCCGCAGCAGGAAACGCGGTGAGGCCAAGCGCAGCAGCGTCAAAAGGAAAATGAGGACGGGCATTTCGAAGACCAGGCCGACGCCGAGCGTCACGTTGACGAAGAGGTCGAAATACTCCGTGATCGTTACCACCGGCTGCACGTTGTTGCTCATTCCGATGCCGAGCAGGAACGTCAGTCCATAGCGGAACGCCAGAAAATAAGCGAACAGGCCGCCGCCGATGAACAGTCCGGCGGTACTGATGATAAAAGGCGCGGCCAGGCGGCGCTCCCGCCGGTACAGGCCGGGAGAAATGAAGGCCCAAACCTGGTAAACGATCCAGGGAGATGCGAGAAAGATCGAGCACAGAACGGGTAGCTTGACCCAGATGATGGAGAAGCTCTCCATCGGCGTGATCATGGCCAGACGCGGTGGAACGACGTGCAGATATTTCAGCGCCTCGACCGCGGGCTGGCTGACAATGTCCCAAAGTTGGCTCGCGAAAATGAGGCTTGCGAGGAAAGCAATTCCGATGCCCCAGAGGCACTTGATGATACGTGAACGCAGCTCCTCCAGGTGCTCCATGAAAGACATGCGGAGCATGCCCGATTCTTCCCCGTCGCCATCGTCGGGCGGCGAGGGAGGAGGCGCGGCGGGAGGGCGCTTGCCGCCGGCCGGCGCGACTACGACAGCGGTGCTGGCGGTGGTGCTGCAGCCGAGCCCGACGCGCCCGCCGCTCCATACGTATCGTAGCCGTCGCCTGGCGCGGCGGGCGTAGACGGCTTGTTGCCGTTGGGAGGCAGACCTCCCGCGTTGTCCTCGTTCATGTCCGATTCTTTTTTTTGCTGGACCGCTTAGCTTACGGACTCTGGCTCCGGGTGTGCGTTCGGATTCGCCGCCGCGGGATGCTGCTCCGGAAGCGCTTGGGACGCTCCATGATGCTCCGCGACGACATTTCCCGACTCCGAGGAGATAGTCCTCGGAACCGTCCCAGTGCCGTTGACCTCGTGCGAGGCGGTGGATTCGGCGCCCTGAATTGCGGTTGCGCCTACAGTGGTTGGATTTGATTCAGCCGGCTGTGAATTATAGTCGTACGACCCATCGTGCGAATCGTAATAGGGCGAGTCGTACTGGTTCGAGCTCGAGTCGTAATAACTGTTGTTGATCTCGTTCGTGTAGCTGCGGGTAACTTCCTTAATCGACTCGTTTTCTTTTTCCAGCTCCTTCATGTGGTGTTCAAACGTGGCTTTGAGCTCGCTCTGCGCGCGGCGAAACTCCGTGATCGCTTTACCGATCGTCCTGCCCAGCTCCGGCAACTTCTTCGGACCGAAGAGGACAAGGGCGACCAGGAAAATGACGATCATCTCCTGCACACCCACGGGACCCATTCAGTAAACCTCCAGACCTTACTATGATAGCAGGCGGGGCGGGGAATCGCCCTGCAAAAGCGGCTATTGCAGCTTGTTCATGCGATTCAGGTCCGGTTCGAGGAGCCAGTAGGTCCGGTTGGAGAAGCAACGGCGAGTTCCGCGTCCCCGGCTGCGTCCATCGCGCGTGCCCAGATCACTTTCTGCGCCGGGATATCTGGCCCGTTGAAACCCCTTTTCTCGTGGTAAACGTGTGTGGGTCCATATTTCACAAAAAAAAAAGATGTTGACCGGGGCCGACTCCAGTTGCCGGAGGATTTTGGCCCGTGCGGTCCCGAACGGGGTCAGGTCCCGTGGGATCTGTTGCGCCTAACGCACCGCGAATAGCGCCGCGAGAAGCAGAGAATCGCGATCAACGCCGTGTGCCGGGCCGCCTGCCAACCCAGCGCAGAAATTCTATGTGAACGGCCAATAGGGCGCCGAGAAAATGCCGAGAAGCGATACAGGGCGATCGGCGCGTATGGCGCGAGCGGGTAAGCCGCCCGCCAACCACACGCCCCAAATGGATGTCCGAAGACGAGCTTGCCGAACGCAGCAGAAGTCCTTGCCCGGGCGGGTACACCGGCATGTATGTGGGCCGGAACAGTTCGTGAAATGTTCGAAGTGGACCCACATGAGGCGTCGGAGTGGTCAACCTCCCTGACGAAAACGTATCGCAGGCGAGCAGGTAGCTGAATTCAACGTGAATGCCGGGAACGGGAATCGGCATCACGGGCAGGAGCGACAGCCGGATAATGAGCGGCAGTATGCCGCAAGCCAGAACGCACCATACTCAACGGCTGGCGAAGCGGCGCAATAAACTCATGGACGCGTTCAGACTAACACGGCCCTCTCTGTGCTCTAATCAGACCAAATGAGACTATTTTTGGTGCTGCCGCTGGCGTTCTCCCTTGGCGCCCAGGTTCGCTTTGCCAAGGGTTCCAACGGCGATATCGCAGTCCAGGTGGACGGCAAACCGTTCACCACGTTTCACCGCGGAGCCGAAGCAAACAAGCCTTATTTGTATCCGCTTCTGACGGCCGACGGAAAAAATATCACGCGCCGCTGGCCCCAGGAGCAGAATACGGGCGAGTCCCACGACCATCTACATCACCGCGGCCTGTGGTTCTCTTACGATGAAGTGAACGGCGCCAAGTTCTGGGCCAACGATCCGTCGTATGCGGCGAAAGATCCGCATATCGGCAAACAGGTTGTGACCGGGACATCGTTTAAGAACGGATCGAAATCCGGCGTTCTTACCGCCGATATCGACTGGACCGCTCCGGACGGCAACGTCCTGCTCCACGAAAAGCGGGTTATGACGTTTCAAGCCAACCCGCCCGATGACCGCATCATCGACTTCGATACGACGCTGACCGCCGGCTCCGAAAAGGTTACCTTTGGCGACACCAAAGAAGGCGCCTTCGCGATCCGCTTGGCCGATCCTCTCTCGGAGAAGAAAACGGGGCACATGGTGAACGCCGAGGGCAAGCAGGGCATGAAAGACGTGTGGGGCAAGCGCTCGAACTGGGTCGATTACTCCGGCACGCTCGACGGCGAACAAATCGGGGTCGCCATTTTCGATTCGTCCGCGAACCCCGGGCATCCCGTCTACTGGCACTCGCGCGATTACGGCCTCTTCGCGCTCGATCCCTTCGGCCGGCACGCCTTCGATCCTTCGCAACCGGAGCTAACGACGACTCTCGACCCAGGGCAGTCGATGCGTTTTCGCTGGCGCGTGGTCATTCACCCCGGCGATGCCGAGTCGGCGCATATCGGGGCGATGTACGACAAGTGGGCCGGCAAATGAATCCGCTCGATGAAAAAAACAATTCCACTCATTAGCTTCGCGGCCCTGGCGCTGGCCGCTTGGGTGCTCGCTCAGCCGCCGGCGCTAACGCCGCGCGATGCGCTGATGGAGGGCTTCCGCACGGTCGAGGTGGCCTCCGTAGCCGACGCCATGGAACAGCTCTATGGGCTGAAGAACTACATGTCGCACGAGATGCGGCCGTTGTTCACCACGAAATTCGCAGGGCCGGCGGTGACGGTGCTGATGAAGAAAGAGGAACATCGCCTGGGCGCGTCGGCCTCGCAAGGGATGCTCGACGCCATTGACGCCGCCCCGCCCGGAGCGGTCTACGTGATGGTGCTTGAAGGCGGCGCCGATTACGCAGGCATCGGCGGTCTGATGGCGACGGCGATGAAATATCGCGGCTTGGCGGGAGCCGTCATCGACGCCTCCATTCGCGATACGCCGCAGATCGGCAAACTGCAATTCCCGGTCTTCAGCACCGGCATCGTCCCATCGACGACAATCAATCACTACAAATTCGCGGGATCGAACATCCCGGTAACTTGCGCCGGGGCGCGCGTCAATCCGAACGACATCGTGGTGGCGGACGCCGACGGCGTCGCGGTGGTGCCGCGCGAGAAAGCGGCCGAGGTTTTGAAAAAGGCGCAAGAGCTCGACAACACCGAGCACACCATGATCCCCTTCATCGAAAAATTCCGGTCGATCCGGGAAGCGGTGGCGAAGTTCGGCAGGATCTGACGAAAGCCGCGGCGCTCCTCGATGACGCAACAGCCTGAGCAAGACCCGCGCGTTTATCTCGCCGCGGAGCGCACGTTGCTGGCCTGGATTCGAACTGGGCTCGCGATGATGGGTTTTGGTTTCGTGGTTGCGCGGTTCGGATTGTTCTTGCGGGAATTGCAGGCTGTAGGGCATGCGGGCGCGGCGCAATCGCCGCGTCTTTCATTGTGGTTTGGAACGGCGCTCGTGCTTCTTGGAGTGGTCGTCAACGTTTCCGCGGCGATCCATCACATGCGCCTGATCGCGCGGCTGCGGCGCGGTACGTGGACCTTCGACCGTCCCTCGCGTTCTGGAATTGCTGCCGCCCTGCTGCTTGCGGTCGCGGGTCTGGTCGTTGCCGTGTATTTGTTCGTCGCGCACTGAGGCGGCATGAGAATCGTTGTGCAGCGGGTGAAGCGAGCGAGCGTCGACGTAAACGAAAAGACCGTTGGCGCGATCGGCGCCGGGCTGCTGGTCCTGCTGGGAGTGGGACGGGGAGATTCGCAAGCCGAAGCGGACTTTCTTGCGGAAAAAATGATCAATCTGCGCATTTTCGCGGACGATGCGGGAAAGATGAACCGCAGCGTGAAAGACATCGGCGGGGCCGTTCTCGTAGTCTCTCAATTCACCCTGTACGGGGATTGCAGCAAAGGCCGGCGGCCGAGTTTCGACGAAGCGGCGGAGCCTGTCATGGCCCGTTCTCTGTACGAATATTTTGTGGGACGCTTACGGACGGAAATGTTAGAAGTGCAGACAGGGGTGTTTCAGGCGGCCATGGAAGTATCTCTTATTAACGACGGACCTGTCACGCTGATCCTGGAATCGAAGCCGCGTTGACGCCCGACGTTTGCCCTTCATCGACACGTCAGCAAATCTCAAGGTGCATACCACGACGGGAGCAGATGGCCGTTTCTTTCGCGCCTCGCAGCCGCGGGGAGGTGCCCCACAGCGATGGTAGAGCCATCGAATCCGCTACTCGCCTGTGTTTAACGTTCCCCTCCAGGGCTTTCGCCGTGTTTCCGCCTATGGATTCCGTGCAGGAGTTCAAACTCCAGATCAATCGCCACTCCGCGGAATTCGGACGGAGCGGAAGCCCCGTAATCAACTCCACGCCTCGGGGTAATTGGGAAGCATCGAGCCAGTCAAATTCGCCGCGCTCGATTCAATTCGGATCGAAGCTGCTCTCTTGCGAAGTAATCGAATACAATCGGAACTGCTCGGGCCCCCCGGACGGAGCCCGATGGGAGGCGATCTATGCGGACTGTCGTTAGCGTTGCGATAGGAATTTTCATTGTCTCGGCATTTACGATAAATGCGGCGTCTTCGGCCGGCGGCGGAAGCATGCGGCTGTACGTCACCAACAGCTTGGGCGACGACATCAGCGTCATCGACATGGGCACTTTCAAAGTGGTCGATGACATTAAGGCCGGAGAGCACGTCCATGCGGCCTGCGCTCCGGCCGATGGCCGAAAGATCTTCACCACGATCGAATCGGAGCGCAACCTGAAGGTGATCGATACCGCGAGCGACCGGATTATCGAAACCATAGCGCTGACGGGGAGGCCCAATCAGTGCGCCTCGACGCCCGACGGCCGCTTTGTCGGGGTACCGATACGCGATGGCAACAGCGTGGACATCGTGGACATGAATCTGAAAAAGGTAGTGAAGGTTCTGCCCATCAAGGTTCCGCATAACTGCTACAACTCGGGCAACAACGACGACATGTATGTCTCATCCATGGGTGACAACGAAATCAACCGCATCGATTTGAGGAAGATGGACTACGCCGCGAAAATTCCCGTGGGCGGCATCCCTCGTCCCTACGCCGTATCGAAAGATGAAAAGAAAATGTACGTAGCGCTCACCGATCTTCACGGCTTCGCCATTGTCAACATCGCTAAGCGCGCCGTGATGGGCCGGGTGGAACTGCCTCCCGCGCCTCCGTTGCATTGCGCGCTCGAGCCGCACACGCCGACTCACGGACTCGAACTCACTCCCGATGGCAAGAAACTCTGGGTCACGAGTCTGGCGGACTCCAGCGTATACGTTTACGATATCGCCAGCGGGAAGACTTCAGAAAGGATTGCGGTGGGAAAATGCCCGAACTGGATCGCGCTCTCGCCCGACGGCAAATACTGCGCCGTCAGCAACAGCGACAGCGACGATTGCTCGATCATCGACACCGCAACGCATCGCGAGGTGGCGCGGGTGAAGGTGGGGAAAGGTCCCAAGCGCGTGCTCATTTTGAGCGTCCCGAACGCCTGAGCGAGCGCGGCACCATCGTGCAAGCGGCGGCTGCGAATGCGCGATCGCGCTCGCAGAAAACTGCGGTCGCGGCTTGGTTCCGAGCGTCCTGCTTGGAAAAGACGCGTTTTTCATCACCTTTGGTGGCCCGCGGGAGCCATGGAGCACTCCCTCGGGTCGCGTCTCGCTTAGGGGCTCGGCGCCCTCCCGCGGCGGCTGCTAAAATTGAAAAGATAACTAGCTCTTAGGAGGGACCATGTTCCGTCTTGACGCCGACCATCCCGTCGAGTTTTGCGACGGACTCCGCCGGCGCGACTTCCTCCATGCCGGCACGCTCACCGCGCTCGGGCTGGGCCTGACGCAAATGTTCGGCCTCAAGGCCCAAAACAAGGTTGACAACGCCAAATCCGGCAAGAACTGCATCATGCTGATGCTGGTGGGCGGCCCCTCGCAGCTCGACACCTGGGACATGAAGCCCAACGCGCCGGTCGAGATTCGCGGGCCGTACAAGCCGATCAAAACCAACGTCACGGGGATCGAGATTTCGGAAAATTTCCCGCTCATGGCGAAGCACGCCGACAAGTACGCGCTGATCCGCGGCATGTATCACACCGCCGCCGCCGTCCACGACACCGGCCATCAGATGATGCAGACCGGGCGCCTTTTCCAGGGCGGCATCGAGTACCCGCATATGGGCTGCGTGCTCTCGAAACTCGAAGGTCCGAAGGGCGACGTTCCGCCGCACGTGCTTCTGCCGCATCCCATCGGCAATACCGGGGGCAACATGCCGCACGGCCAAACCGCGGGCTTTCTCGGCAAAGCGTACGACCCCTTCGTGCTGAACGCCGATCCCTCCGACCCCAATTTCAAGGTCCCGAACATGCTCCCGCCGGATTATTTGAGCGCCTTGCGCGTGGACCGCCGCAAGAACTGGCGCGAAGAAATAGACAAAACCGTCAGCATGTTTGAAACGTCGCAGGATGCGCGGCTGCTCGATTCCACGTTCCAGCAGGCCTATACATTGATGTCCTCGCAAAAGGCGCGCGAGGCGTTCGAGCTGCATCGCGAGCCCGACGAAGTCCGCAAAAAATACGGCGAGAATCGCTTTGGCCAAAGCTGTCTGTTGGCCCGCCGTCTGATTGAGGCCGGCGTGCGCTTCGTGACCGTGAACATGTTCGAGACGGTATTCGACGAGATCACCTGGGACATCCACGGCTCGCGGCCGTTCAGCCCCATCAGTTGCTACCGCGATTTGGTGGGACCGATGTTCGATATGGCGTACAGCTCCCTGCTGCAGGACTTGCAGGACCGCCGTCTTCTCGACGACACCATGGTGGTCGCATTCGGTGAATTTGGGCGCACGCCGAAGGTCAATCCGGCCGGTGGCCGCGACCACTGGCCGCAATGTTGGACCGTGCTGATGGGCGGCGGCGGCATCAAAGGCGGTAAAGCTGTGGGAGCGTCCGACGATATCGGCGCAGCGCCGAAGGATCGTCCAACAACGCCGGCGGAAATCGCCGCAACGGTATTTCATGGCCTCGGCGTTGACTTGAAAATCGAACTGCCGGGCGTGGGCGGGCGTCCTATTCCAGTGGTCGATCGCGGCGTCGAGCCGATCAGCGAGCTGTTCTCATGAGGCTCGCAATTGTAGCTATGCTCGCGGCAACTGCGCTCGCCGCGGGGGACGGCCTCGCGATTCTACCGTCCACGATCGTCCTCGCGACGCCCGAATCGCGCCAGCAACTGATCGCGGAGCTGACGGCGGGCGGCTTTCAACAGGACCTCTCGCAAAAGACGCGCTGGTCGAGCTCCAATCCGCAAATCGCAACCGTCAGTTCCTCCGGAGTCGTCAGCCCCGTCTCCGACGGCGAAGCCGATATCACGGCCAATGCCGGCGGCCACACAGCGACCGTCCACGTCAGCGTCAAGAACGCCAAGGCTCCGTTTACGTGGAGTTTCCGCAACAACGTGATTCCCGTGATGACGAAGGTGGGCTGCAATCAGGGCGCATGCCATGGCGCTCTCGCGGGAAAAAATGGTTTCAAGCTGACTCTGCGGGGCTACGCTCCAGAAGTCGATTACGATACGCTCACGCGACAGGCGGACGGGCGCCGCGTTTCGCTTACGGAGCCATCCGCCAGCCTCATGCTCCTCAAGCCGACGTTTACGATCCCGCACGGCGGCGGCAAACGGTTCGCCGTCGATTCGCCCGAGTTCCGAATTCTTTCCCAGTGGATCGCGGAGGGAGCCCCTCCTCCGAGTCCCGGCGATCCCACCGTTACCGGTCTTGAAGTCTACCCCGCGGCCGCCACGCTCCAACAAGGCGCCGAACAACAGCTGGTCGTGCGGGCGAAATATTCCGACGGCCGCGTGGAAGACGTCACGCGCTGGGTGAAATACTCGTCGAGCAACGAAGGCACGGCCAGCGTGGACGACAACGGCCGCGTGAAGATGAATGGTCCCGGAGAAGCCGCGGTGACGCTGTGGTATTCGAGCCGCGTGCTCTACGCGCGCATGACGGTTCCGTATCCCAACCAGGTGGCCTCCTCCGCGTACGACGTTCTGCCGCGCCACAACTACATCGACGAGCTCGTCGTCGACAAGCTGCGCAAGTTGAACATCGCGCCCTCGAAACCGGCCGGCGACGCAACCTTTATCCGCCGCGCCTATCTGGACGCGAACGGCGTACTTCCTGCCGCCGAAGAGGTCGAGAATTTTCTGGCGGACAAAAGCCCCGATAAACGCGCCAAGCTGATCGAGCAGATCACGGATTCCGACGAATACGTCGATTATTGGGCCTATAAATGGTCCGACCTTCTCCTGGTCTCCAGCCGCAAGCTGCGCTCCAACGCGATGTGGGCATTTTACGATTGGATTCGCGACCGCGTGAAGGACAACGAGCCCTGGGACAAGTTCGCGCGCGATATTTTTACCGGCTCCGGCAGCACGCGCCAGGACGGCGCACTCAACTACTACATCATCCATAAGGACCCTATCGACCTCGCCGAGACCAGCACCGAAGCCTTTCTCGGCCAGCGCGTCACCTGCGCGCGGTGCCACAATCACCCGCTCGAAAAATGGACCCAGGTGCAGTATTACGAGTTCGTCAATCTCTTCACGCGAGTCGGCATCAAGAACGGCGATAACGGCGACAACGTCGTCTTCGCGAAGACGTCGGGTGATATCATGCACCCGCGCCTGTTGAAGGCGCTGGCTCCCACGCCGCTCGATGGCAAGCCCATTGCGATCGATTCGCCGGTGGACCGCCGCAAAGTTTTCGCCGACTGGATGACCAGTCCCGACAATCCCTATTTCGCGCGCTCCATCGTCAATCGCGTGTGGGGGAATTTCATGGGGCGGGGTCTCATCAATCCCGTCGACGACGTGCGCGCCACCAACCCGGCCTCGAACGAAGAGCTGCTCTCGGCGTTAACCGAGGACTTCGTCAAGCACGGCTATAACGTCAAGTACCTGATCCGCACCATCATGAATTCGAGCGTCTATCAGCTCTCGGCGGAAGCGAACGCGACGAATCAGAACGACAACATCTTCTACTCGAAATACATCATTAAACGCCTGCCCGCGGAAGTGATTTTGGACGCTTATTCGCAAGTCACCGGAGTTCCGAGCGCGTTCTCCGGCTATCCCGCCGGTATGCGCGCCATGCAATTGCCGGACACGCAGGTCAAATCGGAGTTCCTGACAGTCTTCGGCCGTCCCGCGCGGCTGGTCTGCGACGCTTCGGAGCGCTCTTCGGACGCCACCATCGGGCAAGCTCTAACCGTCATTAATGGCGACACTCTGAACAAGAAACTTGATGCCCCCGATGGCAACGTCGCGCTATTCCTCAAGCTCGGCGTTTCCGATTCGCGCATCCTCGATCATGTTTTCCTGAGCGCCTTCAGCCGCTACCCGAGCGCGGCGGAAAAGGCCGAGCTTATGGCGCATCTCGAACAGTCGCGATTGAAAAAAGGCAGCGCGGAAGCGATACTGCAATCGCGGCGTCAGGCGCTCGAAGACGTAGAGTGGGCGCTGCTCACCAGCAAAGAGTTTCTGTTCAACCACTAAGCTGGATGACGCGAATACTCGTCCTTCTTTTATCGATCGCCGCCGCTTACGCCGCCGATGTCCCGCAAGTCTTGCTCGACAAGTGCGCCGGCTGCCACGCGATCGACACGCGCATGAGCGGACTGAACGTCACGACGCGAGAATCCCTTTTACAGGGAGGCGAGCACGGTCCCGCCATCGTCCCGGGCAAGAGCGCCGAGAGCCGCCTATATCTGATGATCACCGGCAAGATCCCGCCGAGCATGCCACTGGGCGGAAGCAAGCTGCCTGCCACAGACATCGAGGCGATCGCCGCGTGGATCGATGCCGGAGCTCCGGCGCTAAAAACATCCGCTCGCGCTAAGCCATCGTCTCTGCCCGAAATAAAGCCGATCGCGCCCGTGCGGCCACAGATCTACGATCTCGCCTGGTCGCCCGATGGCCACACCATCGCCTTGGCCGGTTTTAAGCAAGTGCGGCTGGTCGATCCCGCGACGAAACAGCAAGAGGCCGAGCTGGCGGGGGCCGCCGACGCCGTACGCGCACTCGCATTTTCGAGAGATGGCGCTCTGCTCGCGGCCGCTGGTGGACTTCCGGCGCGGCGCGGCGAAATCCAGATCTGGGACGTAGCGGCGCGCAAATTAACAGCAACGATTCAGGGCCACTCCGATTGCATTTACGCCGTGGCGTTTTCGCCCGATGGCAAGTCCATCGCCAGCGCCAGCTATGACAAGCTCGTCAAACTTTGGGATGTCGCGACTGCAAAAGAAATTCGGACGCTCAAAGATCATATCGACGCCGTATACGCCCTCGCGTTTACGCCCGACGGCAAGCGTATCGTCTCCGGCGCCGCCGACCGCACCGTCAAGATTTGGAATGTCGCCACCGGCGAACGGCTCTACACGCTTTCCGAGCCGCAGGACGGCATCAATGCCATCGCGCTCGATCCCACTGGGCACTACGTTGCGGCGGCCGGCCTCGACAAAACGATTCGGATCTGGTCGCTCGGAGAGAAGTCCGGGAAACTAGAGAACTCTTTGATCGCGCACGAAGACGCGATCCTGAAGCTGTCATGGAGCCCCGACGGCAAGTCTCTGGCCTCCTCCTCAGCCGATAAAACGGTTAAGATTTACAGCATTCCGGGGCTGACTGAAATCGCATCCTACAACGAGCCGGACTGGGTCTACGGATTGCAGTTTTCGCCAGACGGAAAGAGACTGGCGATCGGCCGCTTCGATGGCTCGCTCGACATTGGCGCAGCTGCTCCCGCGCTGCGCGCAACGAGGTAACCGATGAGACTCGCTCTCGTTCTATTCACGTTTTCGCTTGCCGCGGCGGAACTGGATTCGCCCTCCGGCCACCGCACCACGCCGCCGCGGCTCGATTCCGTATCGCCGCGGGGCGTCGCGCGCGGTACAACTGCCGAACTGACGATCGAAGGCCTCAATCTTGCGCACGCCAGCTCCATTTATTTCAGCGAGCCCGGCGTGACCGGCCGCATTCTGCGAGTTAAGGAGCTGCCCGATCTGCCCGATGTCCGTTTGGGCTCGAACGGAACGCTTTCCACCATCGACCTCGGTCCGCTCCCCCCGCGCAACCAAGTCACGGTCGAGCTCGACGTTTCGCCCGACGCCGAAATCGGACCGGTGGGATTCCGCTTGCAGACGCCGCTCGGAACCAGCGCGGAAGGCCGCTTTCTGATCGAGCCTTACTACGGCGAGAGCATCGATAAAGAACCGAACGACTCGCCCGAAACGGCGGTCGAGACGTATCTTCCGGCCATCCTGACGGGCGCGATTTCGAAGCCCGGCGATGTCGATTATTTTAAGATCAACGTCAAGGCCGGCGAGCAGCTCGTATTTGAAAACGGCGCCATGGAGATCGGATCGACGCTACAGCCCGTGGTGACTATACTCGATGGCGACCAGACCGTGGTCAAGGAATTCGGCGCGGACGGCGCGAAAGATGCCGTGTGGTTCGCTCATAAATTCGAGCGTGCCGGAACCTATTACATCCGCGTGGCCGATTATCAGAGCAGTGGCAAAGGCAGCAATTTTTATCGCATCAAGGTGGGTCAATTTCCGCTGGCGCTCAGCGCCTATCCGCTGGGCGTGCAGTTCGGCCATACGGCGCAGGTGGCGCTTAACGGTTACGGGCTAGCCGCGCCGAAGCTGGCGATTAAGGGCGAGCTCACGCCTGAATCCGAAGACACTCTCAGCCTGCGCCCGGAGCATTCCTTCACCAAGGTGAAGCTGGCGGTGGGGAAGGAGCCGGAGGTGGAGTCAAGCGGCTCCAATCTTTCCGCGGCCCAAGCGCAAACGGTGAGCGCGCCCGTTACGATCAACGGCCGGCTATCGTCGCCGGGGGCGCAAAATTATTTTCGTTTCCACGCCCGCAAGGACGAGAAGCTCGTGATTGAAGTGAACGCGCGCCGCCTGGGATCGGACCTCGATTCTTTCCTCGAAGTGCTCGACGCCGCCGCCAAGCCGATCGAACGCGCCACCGTACGTCCCGTTTCCGACACCCTCACAACGCTTTCCGACCGCGATTCCGTTACGCGCGGCATACGAGTCGCCAGTTGGAATGATTGGAAGCCGGGCGACTACGTCATGATCGGCCGCGAGATCATTCGCGTTCAGACGCTGCCCAACGGTCCCGATGAAGACGTTGTCTTCGAGAGCTTCGCGGGCCAGCGTATCGCTTATTTCGGCACCTCTACGGAAGCGCATGCGATTGACGAGCCCGTTTATAAAGTTCAGATCCACCCCCCTGGCGCGAAATTCACGCCCAATGGCCTGCCGCTGGTGCGGCTCGATTATCAAAACGACGACGGCGGCCCCGGTTACGATAAGGATTCGCTGGTCGACTTCACCGCGCCGGCCGATGGCGATTACATCGTTCGTCTGCGCGACGTGCGCGGCAGCGGCGGCGGCAATTATGCGTATCGCCTCACGATTCGAGAGCCTCGTCCGGACTTCCGCCTGAGCGTAGCGCAACGCAACCCCAACGTCCCCGTCGGCGGCGCAGTCCCCGTCACTGTGACGGCTCTCCGCATGGACGGCTTCGACGGTGCCATCCGGATCGCGATTGAAGACCTTCCGCCAAGCCTAAAGGCTACCGAGGGCGTCATCGCGCCGGGCGAGGTGAGCGCCACTCTGCTGCTCAGCGCCGAGCCGAACGCGACCCTTCCGCGCGCCGCTGAATTGAAAATTGCGGGGCGCGCCGGCGATCTCACGCGCTGGGCCAACCCCGACGACCATCTCAAGCTGATTTCCTTGATGCCGAAACCCGACGTGATGATGACCGCCGAAACCAAGGTCGTGGAATTGAAGCCGGGTGAAAAAGCCAACATCGCCGTCAGCATCGAACGGCAGAACGATTTTCACGGCCGCGTCCCCGTTTCGGTGATGAATCTACCTCCGGGCGTGAAGGTCATCGACGTGGGATTAAACGGCGTGCTCATCACGGAACAGGAGACGCAGCGCTCTTTCACGATCGCGGCCCTACCTTCCGCCGAGCCCATCGAACAGACGATCTACGTCGGTGGCGTAGTCGAGACAAGGTCGAATCTGCCGTCCACATACGCCGCGCCGCAAGCTATTCTGCTTCGAATTACCAAATGAGCGATGCGCGGTGGTTCCGCGACGTCCTCGAGCAGGGCGGCGGCATCGTGCGCCTGGCGCCCTGTTGGGTGCCGCGATCGTTTCTGATGCCGGGCGGCCGGCTGAAGCTCGATCCGCGCGATCTCTACGCCCTTGGCGCGCATCGCGGCGGTATCGACGAGCGTTGGTTCTCCTCCACCACGCGCGCCGATAATGGCCCCGGAACGCCCCCGGATGAAGGTCTCAGCTATATCGATTTCAACGGCCAAGCGCGCGCTGCTGAAAGAGGCCA
Source organism: Bryobacterales bacterium (assembly GCA_963838885.1). Lineage (GTDB taxonomy): Bacteria > Acidobacteriota > Terriglobia > Bryobacterales > Bryobacteraceae > JAICMB01. Next base: position 80,818 of record CAWITB010000057.1, read on the forward strand.
TTGAGACCATCGGCGACGATTTCCTCGGCGCCGATGTCATGCGAGAACGCGGCGGCTGGAACCTGCTGTGCAAGTTTTTCGACAACCTCGGCCCGATCCCGCATCACATGCACCAGAACGAGGCCGATGCCCGCCGCGTGGGACGCAATCCCAAACCCGAAGCTTACTATTTCCCGCCGCAGTATAATTTCAAAGAGAACAATTTCCCCTACACCTTCATGGGCCTCGAGCCGGGCACGTCGCGCGACGACATCCGCCGTTGTCTGGAGCGCTGGAACGAAGGTGACAACGGCATCCTGTATCACTCGAAAGCGTACAAGCTGAAGCCCGGCACCGGCTGGCAAATCGATCCCGGCATTCTCCACGCGCCCGGCTCGCTGGTCACCTACGAGCCGCAAGTTAACTCCGACGTGTTCGCGATGTTCCAATCCATGGTGGAAGGCCGCGCCGTTCCCTGGGACTTGTGCGTCAAAGACGTCCCGCCCGAGCATCACCGCGATCTCGACTATATCCTGAACATGCTCGACTGGGAGGCGAACATCGACCCCCAGTTCGCCAAGCATCGCCTCTTTCATCCCAAGGAAGCCTCGATAAGCGATGGCCATCGCGAGAACTGGATCGTCTACGCGACACCAGAGCACTATTCGGCGAAGGAGCTAACTGTTCTCCCCGGCCGCGCCGCAACGATCAAGGATGCCGCCGCCTATGGCTTGATCGTGGTGCAAGGCTGGGGCGCCGTGGGCAAAATGGACGTGGAGACGCCGACGCTGATCCGCTACGGCGAGATGACGAAAGATGAGCTATTCGTAAGCGCAAGAGCGGCGCGCGAAGGCGTCGCCGTGACTAACCGCAGCGATAAAGAGAATCTCGTAATGCTGAAGCACTTCGGTCCGGGAAATCCGGATGCGCCGGGATCACCGGGTCGGGATTCACGGCTCCGCGATGTTTGATTTCCCCTCGCTGTTGAAAGGCGCATTCCGCGGCGGCGGGATGGCGTTCCCGAGATTCATGGACCCGCCGCCCTCGCTGACGTAATTGCGGTTCCACGAAGGAATCTCCACCTCAACGTCGCCCTCCACCACGCACTGGCACCCCAGCCGCGAACGCGTCGTCAGCCCGGCCGCGAAATCGAGCCGGTCCGCTTCGTCGTCGTCCATCTCCGAGAGATTCTCCATGCCCTTGTTGACGATCACGTGACATGTCGTGCAGGCGCAATTTCCGCCACAGGCATGCTCCAGATGCATTCCGAAATTCAGGCAAATATCGAGGAGCGATTCCGGCTTGCCATGCTCCGCGTACGGCAGCTTGCCTTTTTCAAACTCGATGGTCTTGCCGTCGATCGTGACTTTGGGCACTCTCTTCAGGATACCGGAGCGGCGCGTGAACGCGCCGGGGCGTGATTTACGCTCCAGTCGAAGCGGCGCACGATGTCCTCGACTGAGCCGTCGGCGACGATCCTTCCTTGTTCGAAAAAGACAGCGCGGGAAGCCAGCGCGGCCGCGAAATGGACGTCGTGGGTAACGATGATCTTCGCTTGCGGCAGCGTGCGCAGCAAGAGCGCCAGACTGCGCTGCGCCGGCGGATCGAGATAGGTTGTCGGCTCGTCGAGGATCAGGATTTCGGGATTCATGGCCAAGATGCCGGCGAGCGCCACGCGTTTCTTTTCCCCGGCGCTCAAATGATACGGCGCTTTGTCGAGCGCGTCCTCCATTCCCACCTCGCGGAGCGCCCAGGTGGCCTTAACCACGGCGTCCACGCGCGCCGTGCCGGAGTTTAACGGTCCGAAGGCGACGTCTTCGAGAACCGTGGGCATGAACAACTGTTCGTCCGAATCTTGAAACACGATTCCTACTTTGGAGCGCACCGCGGCGGCGGTTTTGGGTCCCACGCGCAGACCGCACACGTCAATTTCGCCAATGCCCTGGAGCAAGGCGTTCAAGTGCAACGCGAACGTGGTCTTGCCGGAGCCATTGGGTCCGAAAAGCGCGACAGTCTCGCCGGGGAAGAGGTAGAAATGGACGCCATCGAGGGCCTTGGCGCCGTCGTCATATCGATAATGCAGATCGCGAACGTGGATCAGAAAATCCATATCGGATCAATAGGGCACGGCGCGGATGGTCGCGAGCAGCGCCATGGCGGCGACCGCGAATACCGCGTCGGCAGGTCTAAAGTGCGCTCCGTCCGCGACCGGGAGGCGTCCGTCGTAGCCGCGCGCGAGCATGGCGCGATGGATGCCGCCGGCGCGCAGATAGGAGCGCGCGAACAACACCCCGAGCGCTCCAGCGGCGGCCCGAAAACGTTGTAGACGCGAACGGCGAGCCATTCCAGCGCGGCATAACGCGGCGATGCGCATGTGTTGCGCCTGCTCCGAGACGACGAACAGATAACGATACAGGAATTGGATTACCGATACCAGAATGCGCGGAGCGCCCAACTTTGCGAACCCTTCGAGCAGAGCGGGGAGCGGCGTCGTTCCGGCCACGACCAGGACGGCCACGGCCGACAGATACGTTTTTTCGAGCAGTGCGATGGCGCGCGGGTGGTCGCCACCGAACCAGCACAGAAGCGCGAAAACCAGCGTGAAAGGAAGGACCGCGGCGGCGCGAAGGAGTACGCGTCCCAGCGGCAAACGCGCGATAACGGCAGCGCTCAGCGCAAGGAAAGCATAGGCCGCCATGCGTGCGCCGCTCGCGGCGGGCGTGCTTGCGATAGGCGTGGTTGCGACCGCAATAAGAAACGCCAGCAGCGCAATTCCTTTGGCGCGCGCGTCGAGCCGGTGGACAGGACTGAGACGGCGCGTCCACCGATCGAGAATTACGTGATGCACTTCGGTCCTCGTGCGACAACGCGGGCGGCCGCGGCGCAGACGCCAAATACCATGAGAAGCCCCAGCAGCCCGGCGGCCGCGCGCCGGAACCAATCGGACGACCAGAACGGCAGTCGATAATCGGCCAGAGGCGCATGGAACGAAGACTTCGCCGCCAAGCCCATTTGAATGCCGATGCGCTGCAGCCCGTCGGGCGATGCCGAAGCGATCAGGAAACCCACGCCGGCCAGCAGCACCGCGAACGCGGCAAAGGCGGCCAGAACTCTTCCATTCGACGCGGCGGGCTTCTGAATCCAGCCGGGGTTGAGCCGTTCAATTGCTTGCAACACCGCGACGGTGATCAGTCCTTCAAGCACTGCGCTGACGGTGAACAATAGCAGCGAGACCACTATGATGTTGCGCGACATGGGGACGCCGGAAATCAGCAGTTCGGTCATCGCGAGCGCGGCGCTGACCATCAGCGATAAAAAAGCGCCCGCGAAGATCACGGCGTTGCGCGCCCGGCCGCGCCCCCACAACTGATATGGCACATATGCGGCGAGCACCCCGGCAATGGCCATATTGAACACATTCGCGCCCAGGGCCAGCACGCCGCCATCCTGAAACACGAACGCCTGCACGGTCAGAATCGCCGTCATGGTCACGACGGCGAACGAAGGGCCAATCGCGTAAGCGAGCAGCGCGCCGCCGACAAGGTGCGTGCTGGTTCCCAATCCGACTGGGAAATTGATCATCTGCGCCGCGAAGACGAAAGCGCCCATCACTCCCAGCAGCGGAATGCGCGAATCCGCGGCGCCCTCTCCCGCGTGCATGCGTTGACCGGCGTGGCGCGCAACGATCGCGAACGCGGGGGCGCTGACAGCGTCGAGAGTGGCCCAGACCGGAGTTGAAAGGAAATTATCCGGGATGTGCATCGAACCCGATACTCACAGTATCACCAATCTTAGAATCGTGTGCGCGCGGGAGCCGCCCACCCGCTCCTGCTACTTTCATACGAATGGGAGAACTCAGCCGCATTGGGGTGGCGATCGATTCCGAGCTGCTCGAAAAATTCGACCAGCTCATCGCGGCGCGCGGTTACGCGAACCGCTCCGAGGCCTTTCGCGACCTCATACGCGACGAGCTGGTGGAGCGCGCCTGGGAGCAGCCCGACAGCAACGTGGTGGGTACGGTGACGCTGGTTTACGATCACCACGTGCGGCTGCTGAACGAGAAATTAACCGATTACCAGCACGAGCATTTTCGCCACATCCTGTCGACGTTGCACGTGCATCTCGATCACGACAACTGCCTGGAGGTCCTCGTCGTAAAGGGGCGCGCGGCGATAGTGAAAACGATCGCCGACGGGCTCATCAGCACCAAAGGGGTGAAGCACGGGCGGCTCACGATTACCTCGACGGGAGCGGGGCTGTGATCGCCGGAATCGGCGTCGACCTGGCGGAGGTCGACCGCATCCGCGACGCCATCGGCCGCCACGGCGTTCGGTTCATCGAGCGCGTGTTCACGCCTGGGGAGATCGCCTACGTGGAGAAGAAAGCGAATCGCTTCGAGCGCTACGCGGCCCGTTTCGCCGCCAAGGAAGCGGGCATGAAGGCCATCGGCACGGGATGGCGGCGCGGGGTACGTTGGCACGATTTTGAAGTGACGAATCTCCCTGGAGGCAAGCCGACGCTCGCGTTCCACGGCGTAGCGGCGGGATTCGTGGAGCGAATGAAAGTCGGCAACGTGGTTTTATCCCTGACGCACACGGCGGCGCAGGCCATGGCCATCGTCATATTAGAAGCGTGAATCGGATGCCTTAGATTTTCGGCTTGGGGGCGGGAAGATCGCGGGCCTGGCACAGCGATTCAAACCCTTTCACCCCGTGCTGGCCGTCGCAGAAGGGCTTGTTGCCGGAAAAACCGCAGCGGCAAAGGGAAATCAAGGTGCGTCCGGCGAGGCCGAACTCCTTGCCTTCCGCATCGACCAGCGTGAAATCGCCTTCGATGCGTATGGGTCCATTGGGGACCACCATTACTCTTGCAGGCATAAGTTAAGAGCGTAGCAGAATGAGTTCGAAAGCCCGCTGGGCGCCGTTGCTACAATCCTGTAAATGATTCAATTCGTCCTCGAGACGGACCGCGACTTGCTTGCCGGAGCCTTTCGATTCGCGCAAAAGCAGGTTCGCCGCATCATCGAGCGCTATCCGGATTTTTATCCGATTTACACCATCAATGGACGCTGGAAGCACGAAGGGCCCGTCTGGACGCATTGGTGCGACGGTTTTCTCCCCGGATTGATGTGGATTTTCGAGCGCACGGGATTAGAAGGAAACGGCGATGCGAGTTTCTGGAAAGAGCAGGCCATCCGCTACAGCAAGCCGCTGGAGGAACGGCAGCACGACCGCGAAGTGCACGACCTCGGCTTCATTTTCATGTCCAGTTATTATCGCTGGTACGCACGGACGCGCGATCCGGCATTAAAGGACGTGCTGGTCGAGGCGGGCCGCACCATGGCGTTGCGCTTCCAGGAGAAGGGCCAGTATCTGCGGTCGTTCGTGGCCGATAATTCGTTGTTCATCGACATCATGATGAACGTCGGGATCATCTTCTACGCGGCGCGCGAGACCGGCGACCGCCGTCTGCGCGACATCGCGCTGCGGCATTCTCTTACCACCCGGCGGGTGCTGGTGCGCGGCGATGGCTCGACTGCCCACGAAGGAATTTTCGATCTCGAGACAGGCGAATTTCTGAGGCAGACGACCCAGCAGGGCTACCGCGGCGATTCCTGCTGGTCGCGCGGGCTCACGTGGGCGCTATACGGATTCGGCGTGGTGTACGAATATAGCCGCGATCCGCGCTTCCTCGAAACCGCCGAAGCGTGCGCCGACTATTACATCATGCACGCATGCACGGATGGAGTGCCGCCGTGGGATTTCATGGCTCCCAAAGATAGCCGCAAGCTGCTGGACACCTCCGCGGCGGCCATCGCGGCGTCGGGGCTGCTGCGCTTGTGCCGGCTGCTCCCGGACGGCGTCAAGGGCCACATGTACTGGTCCGCGGGCGTGCGCATTCTGCGAACGCTGTGCCAGAAACACCTCGCCAACAAGGACAAGAAGTGGGAAGGGATTCTGAAAGGCGGCGTCTACCACGTCCACAAAGAGCTCGGAGTGGACGAATCCGTGATGTGGGGCGAGTACTTTTTCGTCGAGGGACTGCAACAGGCCCTCAGCCAAATGAGCTAACTGCCAATGAGCTGACCGCGCGTGACCTAAGCGCCATGCAACCGCTCACCACGGTCGCTCCTCAAGAACGAGTACGTTGCGCCAGTCCCTCGCCCAGGTTGGCCGGGGCGCTATACTGTTAACGGTCGCAACCAGAGAGGTTATGATGGTGGCGCAAAGACCCACAACAAGCACCCGGCTCGCATATTTGATCCCCCTTTTTGCGGGCCTCCTCGGCGCGTTTGCATATGCGGCGGACAGCCCTCGCGATAACGCCAAAGTTTCGATAGAGCCGCGCGCAAAACCGTCCGCGGACAAGCCCGACGCTCTGGAGGAGCGCCACCGCAGCATCCGCATCGACTCCACGCTGGTCCAGGTGAACGTGACCGTGACCGATCCTTTGAACCGCTTCGTCACGGGACTCGAGAAAGAGCATTTCCGCCTTTTTGAAGACAAGGTGGAGCAGATCATCGCGCAGTTCTCGAACGAGGACGCGCCGCTCTCGGTCGGGCTGGTGTTCGATACCAGCGGCAGCATGGGGAGCAAGCTGCAAAAATCGCGGCAGGCCGTAGCGCAGTTCTTCAAGACGGCGAATCCGGAAGACGAGTTTTTCCTGATCGAATTTAACGACCGGCCGCAAATGATCGTCCCGTTTACGACCAACACCGAGGACATCCAGAACCAGCTCACGTTTACCCAATCGAAGGGCAGAACGGCCCTGCTGGACGGCATTTACATGGCGATGAATCAGATGAAAAAAGCGCACAATCCGCGCAAGGCGATTCTGATCATCTCCGACGGCGGCGACAACAGTAGCCGTTACACCGAGACGGAAATCAAGAACGCGGTGCGCGAGGCGGACGTCCAAGTCTATGCCATCGGAATTTTCGAGCCCATGGCGTCGCGGGGCCGCACAGCCGAAGAGCTTGGCGGGCCGGGGTTGCTCAGCGAGATCGCGGAGCAGACCGGCGGGCGCCACTTCCCGGTTGAGAACCTGAGCGAGCTACCCGACGTAGCGGCTAAAATTGGAATAGAGCTGCGGAATCAATACGTGCTGTATTACTCGCCCAAGAACGCGGAGCGTGATGGCAAATACCGGCACGTCAACGTCAAGCTCGTCCAACCGAAAGGTCTGCCGCCGCTCAAAGCGTTCTACCGCCTTGGTTACTATGCGCCTACTCAGTAGTTTGTTGTTTCTGGCCGCCGTCGCGGCGGCGCAGCCCGCCGATCCCCCCACCTTTCGCAGCGATACGCGACTGGTGATTTTGCCCGTTACCGTCGCCGACAAAAGCGGGAAGCTGATTCCGAACCTGCCACAAAACGCCTTCAAGGTTTTCGAAAACGGGACGCAGCAGCCCATCAAGATTTTCCGGCGGGAGGACGTTCCGGTTTCTCTCGGCATTATTATCGACAACAGCGGCAGCATGCGCGACAAGCGCTTGAAAGTGGAACTGGCTTCCGCCGACCTGATGAAGAATTCCAATCCGCAGGACGAGGTCTTCGTCGTTAACTTCAACGACGAGGCCTTCCTCGACGTGCCCTTCACGAACGACATCAAGAAGCTGCAGCAGGGCTTGGCCCGGCTCGATGCGCGCGGCGGAACCGCCATGCGCGACGCCATCTCGATGTCGATCGACTATATGAAGGAGACCGGCAAGAAGGAAAAGAAGGTCCTGCTGGTGGTCACCGACGGCAACGATACCGCGAGCACGGGCTCGCTCGAAAAACTGGTCGCCAAGGCCCAGAAGAGCGAAGTTTTGATTTACGCCATCGGACTGCTGAACGAGGAAGAGCGCCGCGAGGCCAAGAAGGCCAAGCGCGCGCTCGACGATCTGACCAGCGCCTCCGGAGGGCTGTCCTACTATCCCAAGGAGCTTGCCGAGGTAGATAAAATTGCGCTGCTGGTAGCGCACGAGATCCGCAATCAGTACACCATCGCGTACACGCCCACAGTGCAGGCGCTCGACGGAAGCTTCCGGCAGATTAAAGTGACGGTATCGGGCGCGGGACGCAGCGCGCTGGTGCGCACGCGCACGGGATACTACGCCACGCCGGATCTGCCCGACACCAAATCCACTCGCGCGAGTAACGCGTACAAGGAGTGACGCGTTTCCTCTGGCTCGCCACGCGCGGCTATCGTCTTAGACCGTGGAAAAGCCCCTATCTCCGCTGGCGAATCGAAACATATTGGGGACTGCCCGCCGACCGGATCGGGTTTCGCGAGTTCTGGCGTTTCGTTTGGACGCAAAGACGCGATCTGTCGCGTTTTTTCGGTGGCATACATTGACCCGGTGCTAACCTGAAAAATGAAGCGGCGCGGCGCCAGGAACAACTACATCCTGATCGTGTTCGACAGTTGCCGCTACGACGCTCTGATCCGCGCGCGTCCGAAAACGATTCGCAAACTCGGGCTGCTTCAGAAACGTTGGTCCTATGCCTCCTGGACCGCGCCTTCGCACTATAACCTGCTGATGGGCCTGATGCCGCACGCCAGTCCGCGCGGAGTGTTCGCGTCCGAATATTACAAGCGCGATTTCCTGAAATTCAACGAGAGGCTTGGCGCCGAAGGCATCGAATTCAAGCGCTTTTTACCGCGCCTTTATCTCCCCGTGTTGCTGCAAAATCTCGGCTACTCCACGCACGCCATGGTGTCGCTGCCGGTGTTGAATCCCTCCACGGTCCTGAACTCCGGCTTCGACACATACCGGTTAATGGATCGTCACAACGACATGCGCGCCATGCTGCCCAAGCTCGCATTCGCCGCCGATCGGCCCTCGTTCTACCTGCTCAACGCCGGTGAAACGCATTATCCCTACGCTCTGCCCGGTGAGCCCCAAGACGAGTGGCCGCGCATCAGCGGCGTGCACGGCGTCTTCAAACATCTTGACGATCACGTCGTGGGCGGCAAACTACGCCGCGCCCGAGGCAAGATGTTCGATCCCGCCAAACTCCGCATCCTGCGCCGGCGCCAGATCGATGCCGTAAAATATCTCGATACCGTGGTCGAAGAGCTGTTCGATCTCGTCCCGAAGAACACCTACATCACCATCACGTCGGATCATGGCGAGCTCTTCGGCGAAGACGGCTATTTCGGCCATGGGCCTATCCAGCATGAGAAGGTGCTCGAAGTGCCCTTTCTCGAGGGCAAGATCCGATGACGTCGACAACGTCTTCAGAGCCACGGCCGCGGGAAAGCGGTTTCCGGCGGAGGCCGATTTTTCAACGAAGTGGTTTTCGCCAACTTCCGCAACCTGACGCCACGGCAATTCGCGCCGCCGCAATCATCTGCGTGGCCATGCTCCTAGCCGTCCTCGCGCGCCATCCGCATCACAGCGCCGGGCCGCGGCTCGCCTACATCGGTCCGGGCGCGGGCTTCGCGTTTCTCGGCTCGTTCCTAACGTTGCTGCTCTCCCTTCTCGCCAGCCTCGCATCCATTCTGTTCTGGCCCTTCCGCATGGCTTGGCTGTTCCTGCGCCGCAAAGGCGCCTTCACCCAAGCGCACGTTAAGAAGATCATCTTTCTCGGACTCGACGGTCTCGATCCCAACCTCACGGAGCAGTTCATGGCGGAAGGCAAGCTCCCGAACTTCGCCAAACTGCGCGACGAGGGCGGCTACAGCCGCCTCCGCACCACCTTCCCGGCGCTCTCGCCCGTAGCCTGGTCCACTTTCGCCACCGGCGTCAATCCTGCCAAGCACAACATCTTCGACTTTCTCAATCGCGATCCGCGCACCTACGTTCCCGAGATATCGTCGGCCAAAGTCCGCCCCCCGCATCGCATCTTGCGGCTCGGCAGGTTATGCATCCCGCTGTCCCGCGCCGCCGTCGAGTTGCGCCGCAAAAGCGAGCCATTCTGGAAGATTCTCGGCCGCCACGCCATCGCAAGCACCATCTTGCGCATCCCCATTACATTCCCGCCGGAGCGCTTCAAAGGCCGCTTGCTCTCCGCTATGTGTACGCCCGACCTGCGCGGGACGCAAGGCACGTTCTCCTGGTTTTCGGCGCGCTCCGAAACGGCCCCCTGCGAGAGTGGCAATCGCCTGCCGCTCACGCCGAGCCAGGACGGATTCCATGGAGCGCTGAGCGGTCCGGCGAATGAGTTCGTCGCGGGTGCTCCGCCGCTCGAAATCCCGTTCCGCATCCGCCCCGATGGCGACGGCGCCTTTCTCGATATCCAGGACGAAACGTATGCCCTTCGCCGCGGCGAATACACGCCCTGGATTAGATTGTCCTTTCACGCCGCTCCCGCCGCACGCATAAAAGGCATCGTACGTTTCCTGCTGACGAACACCGGCGCGGATCTCTCGCTTTACGCCACGCCGGTCGAAATCGACCCCGAAAATCCCGCGCTCCCCATCAGCCATCCCCGCCATTACGCCGTCTATCTGGCGAAGCTTCTCGGATCTTTCGCCACGCTCGGCATGGCCGAAGACACGTGGGCTTTAAATGAAGGGGCCATCGACGAAGACGCCTTCCTGAAGCAGGCCAAGCTGATCCAACACGAACGCGAAGCCATGTTTTTCGCTGCGCTGGACCGCACGCGCCGCGGCGTGGTGGCCTGCGTCTTCGATACCACCGATCGCGTGCAGCACATGTTCTTCCGCTACCTCGATCCCACGCGCTCGCCCAACCATCTTCACCGCGGCGTAATCGAGGATCTCTATCGCGACATGGACCGTGTGGTCGGCCAGACCATGCGCTACGCCGGTCCCAAGACCGTCCTGTACGTTCTCTCCGATCACGGCTTCCGCGCCTTCCGCCGCGGCGTGAACCTGAACGCCTGGCTGCGCCAGCGCGGCTATCTGGCGCTCCACGACGGCGCGCTCGAAGGCGGCGACTATTTCGGCGGCGTCGACTGGAGCCGAACCCGCGCCTACACCTTCGGCCTCGGCGGACTCTATCTGAATCTTGAAGGCCGCGAGGCCCAGGGCATCGTTGCCCCCGGCGACGCGTCCGCCCTCAAGCAAGAGCTAATCGCGCAGCTCACTCGTCTACGCGATGAAGAAGCCGGGAAGCATCGCCATCGACAACGTTTACGAAAGCTCCGAAATTTATAACGGTCCATACCTGGCCGCCGCGCCCGACATGATTGTGGGCTATGCAGCCGGTTATCGCGCGTCCTGGGGCGCCGCCGTGGGCAAGGTCGCGGCCCGCGTGTTCGAGGATAACGACAAAGCCTGGAGCGGCGATCATTGCGTCGATCCGCTGCTCGTTCCGGGCGTGCTCTTCTCAAATCGCAAGTTCGATTCGCACAACAATCCCGGTATTGAAGATTTAGCTCCCACCACGCTGCGATTGTTTGGAATCGAGCCGCCCGCCTGGATGGACGGAAAACCGCTCGTCAACTTTGCTTAAGCCCAGTCCTGAAACAACCCGCTCCACCATCCCCTCGCGAGCAACCATTCCCGCGCGATCCCCCATCGCCACGCGATCCCCCCTCCTCACGCGATCCTCCATCCCCCCGAGAGCCCCCACCACCATGCGAGCCTCCATACCAAGCCGCGACCGCCAGGGAGCGGTTGTTCGGTTCGCCCGCCCACTGGCTTTCATCGCTCTTGCGCTCTCACTTTCCACTGCGTGCTCGCACGGCGCACGCGGCAAGAAAGTCGTCGTCATTGGCGTGGATGGCATGGACCCCGGCTTCGTGGAGCGCCATTGGAGCGCGCTTCCCAACCTCGCCGCCATTCGCGCTCGCGGCGGATTCTCGCGCCTTCGCACCACCACGCCGCCGCAAAGCCCCGTCGCATGGTCGACGTTCATAACGGGCCTCCCCCCGGCGGCTCACGGCATATTCGATTTCGTGCAGCGCGATCCTTCGACCATGCAGCCCTATTCGTCCGAAAGCAGGACCGAAGACGCCCGCTTCGCGCTGCCGCTCGGTCCCTATCTGTTGCCGCTCTCCGGCTCCCGCGTGGTCCTGCTCCGCAAAGGCGCCGCCTTCTGGAAATTGCTTGACGACCGCGGCATCCCGGTCACGATCATGCGTATCCCGGCGAATTATCCGCCCATCGCCGCCGGCCAGGGGCTCGCCGGCATGGGCACGCCCGATCTTGAAGGTACGCTTGGCACGTTCAGCTTTTTCACGTCCGAACCCACGGAGCTCGAGCGCTCCGTCCCCGGCGGTCACATTTTCACAACTCAGATCGTCAACGGCCGAGCCGTTCTGCAAATCCCCGGTCCTCCCAATCCTCTGCGCAAGGATCACGCCACTTCATACGCGACCCTCACCGTCGACGTAGATCCCGAACGACCCCTCGCGCGGCTTTCGATCGGCGGCCACGAAAGTATCCTGCGCCCGGGCGAGTGGTCGGACTGGATCGCGGCCGATTTCCCTCTGTTCCCGCACATCGCCTCTGCCCATGGCATATTTCGCGCCTTCGCCAAACAACTTCATCCCACCCTCGATCTCTACATCTCGCCCATTAACGTCGACCCGCTCGCCCCCGGTCTTCCCATCTCCACCCCAGCCTCCTTCAGCCGTCGCATCGTCCAGGAAACCGGCCGCCGGTTCTATACCCTCGGTACTCCCGAAGACACCGCCGCGCTTCGCCAAGACATTTTCGACCTCGCGCAATTCCTCTCTCAAACACACCTGGTGCTCGACGGCGAACGCAGCCTGCTTTCCTATTCCCTGAGCCGCTTCCACGACGGCCTTCTCTTCTACTACTTCTCCGTTGTCGATCAGAACTCGCACATTCTGTGGGGTAAGCACGAGGCCGAGCTGCTCGATTTTTATCGCGCCGTCGACGCTTCGATCGGCGACGTCGCGCGCCGCGAGCCTTCCGCCGATCTGATCGTCATGTCTGACCACGGCTTCACCGCCTTCGACCGCGCCGTCAATCTCAACGCCTGGTTGTACGATCGCGGCTTCCTCGCTTTGAACGTGCCGCCCGGCGAGGACGCCCATCTCGGGAATATCGATTGGGCCAACACCGAAGCCTACGCCCTCGGCCTCAACGGGTTGTATCTCAATCTCTCCGGTCGCGAGCGCCACGGCATCGTTCGGCCCGGCGAGCGCAGCCGCGAGATCGTCGCAACGATTCGCGAACAGCTCCTCGCCTTCCGCGACCCCGATAATGGCCGCCAGGTAGTCGAGGCTGTCGACGAAACGAACGCTGCGCCCGCCAATGCCCGCATCGCCCCCGATCTCATCGTCGGCTACGCTCGCGGCTACCGCGCCTCCTGGCAAACCGGTCTTGGCGATACGCCCGCGGCCGTGGTGCAAAACAACGACGACCCCTGGATCGGCGACCACTGCATCAACGCCGCCGACGTACCTGGCGTCCTCTTCACAACCGGAAAACTGCGCGTTCCAAACCCCGGTCTCGAGGATCTCGCTGTCACGATCCTGCGCTTATTCGGCGTCTCTCCCGCGCCCGGGATGCGAGGTCGCTCGATATACTAGCCAACAGCGCAGTGCTTTCGAAGACCAGCGTAAAATTGAATAAATCTCTCTGCCGGCGCGCCCGCAAGGTGGCCGAAAAGGCGGGCTACAGCTCGCTCGAAGAATTCATCGAGCACGCGCTTGAAAAGGACCTCGCGCGGCTCGAGGAAGCCGAGTCGAAAGAGGAGCTGGTAAAAAAACTGAAGGGCCTGGGTTATCTCGATTGATTCCAGTTGATCTCGGCGCGCAAGCTCTTCTCTTACTCATCGCCGTGAGCGCCGCCTGGGGCTGCGCCATGGCGTGGGTCTTCCGCCGCTTCTCGAACGGCGTCGTCCTGCGCCTTACCGATCAACCACATCGTCGCGCACCTGCTTGAATTCCAGCTCTTCCTGGACGAGCCGGGTATCGTTCTTCGCGCGCAGCGCGATCTGATACGCGCCAACCTGCGCCTGCTGCGCCAAATCGCCTTCCCATCTCTGATCCTCGTCGTCCCGTTCATTCTTCTGCTGGCGCAACTCGATGCCCTCTACGCCCATGCGCCGCTGCCCGCGCACGAACCCGCTGTTTTAACGATCCAGCTCAAAAGCGCCGCCGCAATGCCCGATCTTCAACTGCGAGCCCCGGCCGGCATCGCAGTGGAAACACCGCCCATGCGTATCCCCGCCGCCGGCCAAATCAGTTGGCGATTGCGGCCCGCGCGCGCATCTTCGGGTCGCCTTCAAATCGTACGCGCCAATCGCGTTGTCGCCAAGACCATCGCGTCCGGCCGCGACTTGCGCTTCTTGAACGAAGACCGCGCCGGTCTCGCAGCCTTCCTCCTGCATCCCGTCGAGCCGCCTCTCTCCGATCCCGCCATTGCCTCCATCCGTCTCGATTACCCGCCCGCCACGATTCTCCGCGTCCACTGGCTGGTCTGGTTCTTCGGCGTTTCGACGATCGCCGCCATTGTATTTATGCGTAGCGCCCCGCCGCGCCGAGGGCAACCCGGCCAAGCCTGAGATACACTGCCGCATCACCAACGAGCCGATCTGGGATCACGTGATCTTGGAAGCGCGCGAACCGAGGCGAATGAGGCAGCCGTCTTCGATTCGGTAGCTCCGCGGCTCTAAACATCGCAACGGACGAGAACGTGATGGCCGAAGGCCTTCCCGTCGCTCGGCGACGCCAGCTTGGCGGACGATTCTTTCAGACACGCCGACATCGATCCGTTCCTTTTCTCCAGAAGTCAGGTCGGGCCTGCTTTACTCAGGCACAGGCATGCGACGACATTGCGAGCATGTTGTGGACGTAACGGCCTACGATTACGGCGGCAACAGGGGGGCGGTGTACGCCGCTTGGTATCATCGGATATAACAGCAACAGCTCCACATATACGCTGTTGAGCGATTCTCGGATTACTCGGGTACTTCGGAGCCCCGAGTGGCTGGCCGCCTGGTTGGGGGAGTCGGTATCCGGTCTGTGAGTATCAAGAACATCGCTGGTCTGGGAATCGCGGCCTTACTTGCCGGCGGAATCAACGGGGAGAAGCCCAAGCACGGCGATACGCTGCAACGTTTCAGCCCGGCGTTCTACTCGTCAATGGCGACTATAGACGAATCGCCACGATTGCGGGTGTTTCCGGCCCGTGCTGCAGAATTCACGATAGCGCTTCCGTTTGCGCCCGGTACATTCATTTACAGCCCCGACGGCGAAGCGCTGTATGCAGCCGCGCGATCAAGTCCGCTGGGCCTCAGCGAACCCGGGGTGTTCAAAATAGAGTTTAGTCCGGTTCGCGCCAGGGCGATAGCTGGTTCGGAGTCGTTTGGGATAATCGGCCTGGCCGCCGCGCGGGATCGAATCCTCATCTCGGGGAACCATGGTCGCGGCGCGATAATGGAATCGGGCCTTTTTGAATTAAATTTAACGGACAGGAAATCGCGGCTCCTCATCCCGAATCATGAAGGTAGGCGTGATGCTGTATGGGCGTGGTCTCATCTGAGTGCCTCCCCGGACGGCCTACGCGTCGCGGCGATGCGTCATCGAACGCTAGTAATAATCGATCTAGCGCGCGGAACCACCACGGCACTACCTGCCAACCTGATGCTTGGGGCTTGGTCGCCCGACGGCAGATGGTTAGCCGCAATCGATTGGAAGAAGGACAAGACAGTTTTGATGGACGCGGCCACTCTGACACCGCGCCGCACGCTTCCCGAGTCGAACGTAGAT
>CAWITB010000058.1:0-226282 GCA_963838885.1 Bryobacterales bacterium
TGGTCGAGAGAAAAGGCCTGCTTTCACGCCGAGGTACGCCGCTTCCGCCGCGCAGCAGGATGCTACAGGTTCCTGGATCTCAAAAATTCCGCAGCGATCTGGCTGGCTTGTTTGTGCTCTCCATCCACGGCGTAATTCATGCGCCGCATTTCATCTGAAGAAATTTTGCCGGACAGCTCTAGAAGCGCCTGCTTGAGGCCGGGGTGCGCGGCTTCCGCCGCCGTTCGTACCACGATGGATGCCTGATATGGAGGAAAGGCGGACTTGTCGTCTTTGAGGACTTTCACGTCGAGCTTCGACAAAGCGCCGTCAGTCATGGAACCGGCGGCCATGCTGACCTTCTTCTGCAGCAGCGCCGGATAGAGGAGGCCCAGATCCATCGATTTCGGCGGGGCCGTCCAGTGGATGTTGTAGGACGAATTCAATATCTGGTAGCCGTCGGGGCGTTCTAAAAACTCGTAGCCCGCGCCGAGGCTGAATCCTTGCGGGTCTTTTCCGGCGTCGGACAACGTTTCGAGATGGCGCTCGCGCGCATCGGGGCCGCGCACCACGATAGCAAAGGAGTTGTCGAAGCCCAGCGGATCGAGCCAATCCAGCTGCAGAGCGGCATATTCGGAGCGCACGCGATCGAGCATGATCTGCGGATCGTTGATAGGATCGTGCTTCAGGACGTTGGTGAAGGCGGTGCCGGTGTATTCGGGATAAAGGTCGATCTCGCCGCCCAGTACGGACTCATGCGCCAGAAGGGTGCCGCCGAGATCGAGCCGCCGTTCGATGCGGTCCTTCAGGCGGTGTTCCAGGTGCTGCGCAATAATCTCGCCGAGCACGATTTGCTCGGTGAAGTTCTTCGACCCCACGATGACGGGCTTCCGCCCGGAGCAGGCGGAAAGCGCCAGCGCGGCGATCAGGCAACCGCTAATCGTTTTTCGATCCAACCTAATCCTCCATCGCAGAGAAGCGCGAGCAGCGATGCGGGTATCGCTCCGGCCAGAATCTGGGTGGCATCGACCGAGGCGATTCCACGGAAAATGAAAACGCCCAACCCTCCCGCGCCAATGGCCGCCGCGATGGTCGCGGTACCGACCGTGATGACGGTCGCGACGCGTATCCCGGCGAGAATCGTGCGCGCGGCAAGCGGAATCTCCACCTGGAACAGCAGCTCACGGCCGGTCATTCCCATCGCAATCGCCGATTCGCGGACCGCCGGGTCGACCGCCAGGATGCCGGTCATGGTATTGCGAACAATCGGCAGTAAGGCGTAGAGCACTAGCGCTACAATCGCGGACCGTTGCCCAATTCCGCCGATGAAAGGGACCGGTATCAGGAATCCGAAAAGCGCCAGACTGGGAACGGTTTGCATGATATTGGCGAAACCCAGTATCCACGGCCGCAATCGAGCGCGGCGCGTGAGCAGAATTCCCGCGGGTACGCCGATCGCGATCGCGATCGACATCGCGATCCCCACAAGGACCAGGTGTTCGCCCGTAAGGTCGATGATATCGCGCGCGAGGCCCGGGCGCATCAGATTACGGGGTCCTCGAGCGCGGCCAGAAATGCGCGCGCCTCCGCATTTTGCGATTCCAGGAACTCTTTCGGCGGAGCCAGAACGTCGAGGCGCCCGTTATGGAGCAACGCGATTCGCGAGCCGATGCGCAGCGCTTCGCGGACATCATGCGTGACGAAAGAGGGACGTTTTGCCGAGCTCGCGGCGCAGCTCGAGAAACTGGTTCTGAAGATCGAGGCGCGTCACCGGATCGACCGCGCCGAAGGGCTCGTCAAATAAGAGGATGGCGGGATCGGCCGCCAGCGCGCGCGCCACGCCGACGCGCTGACGTTGGCCACCGGAGAGTTGGCGGGGGTAGCGCGGGAGGTATTCGGTCGGGATCGAGGCCGACGCGCGCGAGCAGCTCGTGGGCACGCGTCGCTGCGCGCTGCGTGGGCCAACGCTCGAGGCGCGGTACCAGAGCTACGTTACGCTCGATCGTGAAATGCGGGAAGAGGCCGGTGTCCTGGATCACGTAGCCGATGGAGCGCCGCAGCCGGATGAGGTCCCATTCCGTGGTGGGTTTGCCTTCCACCAGCACTTGGCCGGAGCTGGGGAACAGAAGACCATTGACCATTTTGAGCGCCGTAGTCTTGCCCGATCCGCTGCGTCCCAGCAGCACCAGCGTTTCGCCCGCGGGAACGGTGAAGCTCAGATTTTCGAGCACGACTTTGCCGCCCACTTTGTAAGCGACTTCATTGAAAACGACCGGAGAGCCGTGGTTCAGGCGGCGATCCACAGCGTTTCCGCGAAGGGCCACTCTTGGTCGACCCAAGTCGCGCGCACGTCGAAGCCGGCGGCCTGGGCCATGACATCGAGCTCCTGGCGATAGAACTTGTGTGAAGACTCCGTCCAGATCGTTTCGCCTTTGCGGAAAGCGATCTCCAGATCGGCGGCTGGAATCGATACGACCTGGTCGGCGGAGGAGCGCAGGTGCATCTCAATGCGGCGGCGCCTCACGTCGTAGCGCGCTTCGTGCTCGAAGCCGCGGAGGTCGAAGTTCGCGCCCAGCTCGCGGTTGATGCGGGCGAGAAGGTTGCGATTAAACGCGGCGGTCACGCCGGCGGGATCGTCGTAGGCGGAGGCCAATTGCGCCGCGGGCTTGATCAGGTCGGCGCCGAGCAGGAGCGCATCGCCGGGTTTCAGTCTGTCCCGCGCTTCGCTTAAGAACTCGCGGGCGCAGGGGCGCTCGAAATTGCCGATGGAGCTTCCGAGGAACAGGAGCAGCAGCGTCTCGCCTTGGAGCCGCGCCGCGGCCGCCTGCGTCAAGCCCGCCAAGTACGCGCCATGGATGGGAACAACGTCGTACACGAATCCCAATTGTTCCACGCAGACGGCGAGGGCGCCGGCTGAAACGTCAATGGGATAAAATGTTCCAAGCTTTCCGGCGCGCGCAAAGCCATCGAGAATAATGCGCGATTTCTGGCCGGTGCCGCTGCCTAGTTCGGCGATGGAAACGCGGCCCTCGAACGCCGCGGCGAGGTCCGGCGCCGCTTCCGTGAGCAGGCGCGTGTCCGCGCGCGTGAGGCCGTATTCGGGCAAATGCGTGATGGCGTCGAAGAGGGCAGTCCCGAGCTCGTCGTACAGGTATTTGGAGTGCAGCTCTTTCTGACCGCTCTTGGAAAGGCCGGCCCGCACCGCCGCGGCGAATTCCTCGCGCGCTCGGCCGGCCGCCTGATCAGTTCTCGACGAGGCGAAAAGTGGCATACACGTAGGGGTAATTGGGACGAAACCAATTTCGGAAGGAGCGGCGCACAAAACGGCCGGCGGTGCGCGGGGAGGCGCCTTTCATCACATAGTGCCGGCCGTCGAAAAAATCGCGCGAGTAGCCCGCATAAAATGGAAAGGGCTCAAAACCGGGGAACGGAGCGAAGGGAGTGGAAGTCCATTCCCAGCCGTTGCCGACAAGCTGCGAGACGCCATAGGCGCTGTCCGTTTCGGGCGCGGCCGTCACGGGGGCGGGGTCCCAGCGCGCCAGATCGAAAGTCGCGGGCGAGGGTCCCTCCAGGCGGTCTCCCCAAGGGTACTGGCGTTCGCGGCCGTTCGGGGTCGCGTAGGCGGCGCGGTGGAACTGCGCCTCGGTGGCGAGGGCCTTGCCGGCCCATTTGGCGTACGCGGCGGCTTCTTCCTGCGTCACGTACACGGGCCAGTCGAGCGGTAAGGGTATGCTTTCGAACATGCCGCGGTAGAAGAAGGTCTCAGTGGATGAATCCGCTCCCTTACGGTCGCGGTTTGGTTGCGCGGGGGCGCGGCGTGGCTCGCCACTGCGGCGCTCCCAGAAATGGGGGGCGTTGGCGCCCTCCCGCACGAATTGGAGGTAGTCGCCGTTGGTGATTTTGTATTTTGAGATGCGAAACGCGGGGACATGCACGGTGTGCTCGTTGAATTCGTTGTCCCACCCGAAACGATCGCGAGAACGGCCCAGCGTGGCTTCCCCAGCGGGAATGTCGATCATTTGAAGGGTCGGCCGGGGCGCTGTGCCCGGCGAGTTGGCCGACCTCGGCGCGCTTCCGATCGAAGGGCAGATTGTGCATCAGATAGGCCAGGGTTTCGGCGTGCATGAGGCGATGCTCGATGGCGACTTGAGCGATCTGATCCGTTACATCCGGCAAGCGCCGGTCGACGACTTCGCGCGTGCGGCGGCCGTAGGCGACAATTTCATCCGGCGCCGGCCAATCCGCGGGCGTGTCGGCGGACTGCTTGCCGCGCTCGGGATCGATGCCGAAGGCAAACAAACGATCAAAACTGGAATGAAAGGACGGAATATCGAGCGTCGTACGGCAGATCAGGTTCCAATCGAATGCTTCGAGATGCCCGAGGTAGAATACGAGCCGATGCCGTTCCGGGACCGGCCGGTCGTATAGGGCGTCAGCGGCAAGCAATTGAAACAAATCATCGCTGGCCGCTCGCGCCGACTGCAATTCGGCGGCAAAGTTCTTGGACATACGTGCGTCTCTTCTTGTCTGGACCTTACGGTCCGGCACGACATCCAAAGTCTACCAAGGACGCACGTGCGCGTATGTCCTTTGGGACTAGCGCAAGCCGCGGTTCGTTTCCGATTATTCCTTAGTTCCGGCGGCTATGACTGGAGCATTGGGCGTGGCAGGGGCCGTCCATTTATCGTTATTACGAGTGGTACGCCAGTATTTATCACCCCACCAGGTTTCCTCCGAACTGACGGCGGCCTTTGCGGAAACGGAGGCGGGCTTCTTCCGGCGATCATCGATGGCGCTCCAAACGTTCCATGCCACCGGCACCGGCGCCTTGAAGGTGACCATACCGGAATGCTCGCCGTCGCGATAGGAAATCGTAAGAAGCCGAACGCTTCTCCCGATGTTGGGGACGGGGACGCGCCAGACATGCCGGCCCGCGGGTTCAGCCACCTGCGCGCCGGTTATCTTCTCGTAGGAAAGCGAAAACACGGACGTGCCGTAGACAAAGCGCAAGCCATCCGCTCCGGTCGCATCGAGCGAGCCGACGGCGTTCGGCGGAATGTTTTTAGCGGTGCCGCCGATGAATTCGGTGTTACCCGATGCGGCCAGCAGTTTTGCCGGAGATCATCAGGGCCGGAGTCATCATGGCAAGGGTGGCGAACAGCATTAAAGATCGAGACATGGTCAGATCTCCTCGGGAGTACTATCGACCCGCCGGGACGGGGACTTTAGGTCAACCCTAAAATGGGAGCAGCCATGTCCATTTACGAGGATCGCCGCGAGGAAATCGAAAAGCATGAATTCATGATGGGACTGGAGCGCGGCCGTCTCGCCGTGACGCTGGATCTGCTGACGGACGCGCTGGTTCTGGTTGGCCAGCACGGCGTCTACTGCCAGAGCGCCCGGCAGGCGGGCAAGCCGGCTATGGACATTCAGATGATTTCGAAATCCCTGGCGGACGCCAAGCAGCTTGTGTCCGACGTGATGCAGGAATTAAAGAAACGGCGGCCTTTATAGTGATTCGACGGCCCGCGGGAGCGCGTTCGAATCGGCGATTGCGGCGCAACCTTCATGGTAGAAATGAATCTATGGTACGGGTACAACGGACCGCGCGCGGATCGAGGAGAAGAGAATGGTGAAATGTCCAAAATGCAATGCTGAGATCGACGTTGAAGTAGACGAGCTCGACGAAGGCGAGACGTTGACGTGCGACGAATGCGGCGCCGATGCGACGGTCGTGAGTCTCGATCCGCTGGAATTGGAAGCGGCCGACGAAGAAGAAGAGGAAGACGAGGACGACGAGGATTTCGATTTCGACGAGGACGAGGATGAGGAAGAAGAGGAAGATGAGGAGGATTGGAAGTAGCGTTCTCCCGGTCGTTTTACTGTTGAGCGGCGTTGCGGCGAGAGGGGACAAAAAACCAAAAGAGCTCGATACCTATGGCATTGTGGGAGGAACGGTGTTTCGCGAATCCGGGTATGCGCTGCCGGGCGCGGAGGTTACGATCGCGCCGGATCCACAACCGGGGCAGAGCGCGGTGAAGATTCGCTATCCCCAGGCAGTCTCCGACCGGCGCGGCGAATTCGCATTTCGCGTGCCGGTGACCGCCATGCGCTATGCAGTCACGGCGCGGATGAAGGGCTTCGAGCCGCAGCGGAAAACCGTCGACATTGAAGGCGAGCAGCGCCTCGATTTAAGCTTCATTCTAGTCGCGAAAGCCAAGTAGAGGCGAGATTTCATGCACTGCCACGTATGGTTGCGCGCGCGTTTTTCCATCGCGCTAACCCTTTTGGCGCTCTCCTTTCAAGCGCTATGCAGCCCGCTCGCGGCGGCCGATCGCGAAAAAAAGCTGAATGAGGATATCAACACGCGTACGCTCGAGGGCTCGGTTACCGACGCGGCGGGGAAACCCGTGAATGGGGCGATAGTGCAGTTGACGGATATGAAGACACTTCTGATCCGGTCTTATATTACGCATGAGGACGGGCTGTATCATTTCGCGGGTCTCAGTACCAACGTGGAATATCAAGTGAGGGCGGCGACGGAAGAGGGCGAGTCCAGCAAGACAAAGACTCTGAGTGTTTTCGATAGCAAGAGAGTTGCATCGATCAAGTTGAAGCTGAAAGCGCAGAAGCCCGCGAAGCGAGGGTAGGCGCAGAACGGCCACGCCGGTCATGCGTGGAGATGCGGATATATTCCGTGGTTCGCGTTGCCGATCTCGAGTTTCTGCGATAGAGTGACGCCGATGTCCGAGTACCACAGCAAGGCGACCATTATCAGCATGGCCGTGCTCGCCTCCGCCATGGCAACCCTGCTGCATGAGGGCGTAGGTCATGGCGTGATCGCGTGGCTGCGCGGCGATATTCCGACGCAACTTACGAGCAACCACCTTTCAAGCCTGCGGCCGGATCGTTGGGTTGATGCCGGCGGAACGCTCGTAAATCTTTTCGCCGGAGCCGGTTGTCTGCTGGCCTCGCGCGCCGCCGGAGATCGCGCGAACCTTCGCTACTTCTTCTGGATCCTTGCGGCGCTCAACCTGCTTCCGGGCGCCGGGTACTTCCTATTCTCAGGAATATTCGGCTTCGGCGACTGGTACGAGGTAATCCGCGGTCTGCCGCACGAAGTTGCGCTGCGCATCGTCATGACCATGTTCGGCGCGGGATTGTATCTTCTCGTTGTTCGGCTGCTCGCCGTCTCCGTGCGGCCCTTTGTGCCGAACAGGGCCGCGTACAACATTGTAGGCCGACTGCCCTATTATGCCGCGTGCCTCTTCAGTTGCGCGGCGGGAATACTAGATCCCTTGGGATTAAAGCTTTTCTTTTTCTCCACGATTCCAGCGGCATTCGGCGGATCGTCGGGCCTGATGTGGGCCGACAGCCTGCTGCCCAGCAGTATCGGCATAAGGCAGCTCCTGGTCCGGCGGGAACCTGGGTGGTGGATCGCCGCGGCTGTCGCCGGAGGCTCGTACATCGCTTTCCTGGGCCGCGGCATACAGCTCGCGCACTGAAGACGCCTCCGCTCAGCGTTGTCCAAGCGCAGAGAAGCTCCCCAAGCGGGGGTGCGTTATCATGGTGCGTAATGCCTGCGACTACCGAGCCGGGCGTTTTCGACGAGCAAGAATTGGTTGCGCGCGCCCGCGAGGGAGACGCGGCGGCCTACAACGAGCTCATCGGCCGCTACGAGCGAAAGATTTTCCGGCTCGCCAAACACATCACGCAAAACGACGAGGACGCCGAGGACGTTCTTCAGGAAACGTTCCTGAAGGCCTATGAACATCTCCCCGGTTTTCAAGGCCAGTCGAAGTTCTACACCTGGCTGGTGCGTATCGCCGTGAACGAATCGCTGATGAAGCTGCGCAAGCGCAAATCCGACCGCACGGTTCCGTTGGACGAGCCCGTAGACACGGGCGAAGACACCGTGGCGAGAGAGATCGCCGTGTGGGAGGAGAACCCCGAGGACCGCTACTCGCGCGAGGAAATGGCACAGATTCTGGACGAGGCCGTGCAAAGTCTAAAGCCAGCTTTTCGAACCGTTTTCGTGTTAAGAGACATCGAAGAATTGAGTACGGAAGAAACCGCGGAAACGCTGGGAATTTCGATCCCGGCGGTCAAGAGCAGGCTGCTGCGAGCCCGCCTGCAGCTTCGGGAAAAGCTGACGCGCTTCTTCAAGCGGAAAGGGGACGACGTTTTTGCTTACCTGTAAAGAATTTCTGCAGGACCTCAACGAATATCTGGACGACAGCAACAGCATTGATGCCGACCTTCGGAACAAGCTCGAAACGCATGTGAATAATTGCCCGAACTGCTTCGTCATCTTCGACACGACCAAGCGCACCATCCAGGTGTATAAAGGGATGGAGGCGCAACATATCCCCGGCGACGTGCACGCGCGTCTTATGGCGGCGCTGGACAAGAAGATGGCCGCCAAACGGGCGGTCCGAAGCTCGTAAGCGCCGGCTGGGTGGTTCAGACGTGCTGCGCCAAAGGCCGCTCCACTTCAAGGCTCTCCGCATCGAACCCGCCTAGCTGCAACAGCCGCCGGACATCCGGCACGCGTTCTGAGTAAGCGGGAAACTCCACAACCACGTAATTCGCCTCATGGCGCAACTCTGGATTGACGGGAAAGGCGAGTTGCCCCAAAGCTTCAAGCAATTCTTCGAGGGTTCGCGGGTCGGTGTGAATGCGCAGCAGGACGAGTTCGCCTTCCGTCCCGAACAGCGTGGGCTCCGCAGTGGGCCAGATGCTCATACAAGGATCCTTTCCTAGCGATCCGGCCCATTAAAAAAACCCTCTGGGCGAGGCCACAGAGGGCTTAGATTCGTGAAGACCGACTCGCCTTTAGCACTTTTTAGCGTGGTTGCAAGTAGCCAGGCTCCAACCGAGAACGGAACCTAAATCAATCCACGTCCATTAGCAGATTATCATTTTTCGCGAGGGGAATGCAAGAGGATTTCGCGGCGTTGTGGGCTCGTTGAGGGCGGCGCGTTAGCAAACTTAGGGGAGGGAGAAGGCGACGAGCGCGTCTCCCAGTTTGATGGGAAGCTTGCCGTGGCCGCCCGCGGCGATTACGACAAATTGCTTTCCTTGCGGGCTTACGCGGTAGGTCATGGGAGTGGCCTCGGCGGGGGCCGGTAGCTGCCCTTTCCACAATTCGGCTCCGCTTTCAATATCGAAGGCTCGCAAATAGCCGTCCCACGCGGCCCCGATGAATACCAGGCCGCTCGCGGTCGCAATGGGTCCGCCGAAACCCGCCAGTCCATAGCGAGCCGGTGGATCGACGGGGAGCGTACCGGCAGTCGTCCCGAGCGGCGTTTCCCATCGGATTTTGCCGCTGCTCAGGTCCACCGCGGACAGCACGCTCCAGGGCGGCGCCACGCACGGAAGCTGCGAGGGCGAAAGAAGCGCCTCGCGACTCATGCCGTAGGGCGTGCCATGTTGCGGAGAAACTTCCGCCCGCATTTTGCCTAGCTTCGCTTCTCGCTCCATGGGAAGGTATTGATCGCGCGGGATGAGATGCACCTCAAACGGAATGCGAAGCGTGTTGGTAACGAGGATTTGCGAGTGGGGATTGAAAGCGTAACCGCTCCAGTTCATGCCGCCGATGTTACCCGGATAAATGAGCGAGCCTTCAACGGTGGGCGGCGTGTATATGCCTTCGTTCAGCAGCTTTCCCATACGAGCGCGGCAGGCCTCGCGATCCGCGGGCGTCAGGCCCCAGGCATCGTCCATGCCGATCCGCTGAGGCGATAACGGAGGGGGAGCGGTTGGGAACGGCTGCGTCTTTGAAGTCTGTTCTCCGGGCACGTCGCTTTGCGGGACGGGGCGCTCCTCGACCGCGAAAACCGGTTTTCCAGTGTCGCGATTCAGCACGAAGAGATTGCCGGTTTTATTGCCTTGAATTACGACGGGAACGGGAGCGCCATTGCGGAGCAGCGTGGTGAGCAGCGGCGGCGAAGCGCTGTCGTAATCCCAAAGATCGTGATGGACGAGCTGAAATCCCCATACGACTTCACCGCTGGTGGAGCGCAGCGCGATCACGGAGTTGGCCCATTTGTCATCGCCTTTGCGCTTGCCGCCGTAATAATCCGGACTGGCGCTCCCCGTGGGAACGAACACCAGATGACGCGCTGGATCGGTGACCATGACGGACCAGGCATTGGCGGCTCCGGTCTTCGCGGCGCTGTCTCCTTGCCAGGTCTTCGCTGCAGGATCGCGGGGATCCTGTGGGATGGGGTTCCAACTCCACCGCAGGGCGCCGCTGCGGACATCGAAGGCGCGGACAACTCCGCTGGGAATCTCCACGCGATCGTTGTCCGCGATAGCCGGAACCGACGATCACCAGACTCGTCGATAATAGCGGGCGGCGACGTTTCCTCGTACTCACCCTGGCGGATGATGTTCTTGACGCCTTGCCGCAGGTCGATCTGACCGGCGGCGCCGAAGTCCGCGCACGGCGCGCCGGTCGCGGCATCGAGACAGATCAGGCGCGCGTCGATGGTTCCTATAAAAATTCGCCGCTTATATCTGCTGCCCGGTTTGCTGTCGGCCCACGTGGAGACTCCGCGATTCATGAGGCCTTCCGAGTACTCGCCGTTCAAGTCGATTTTGGGATCGTAGGCCCATCGTTCCGCGCCATTCTCAGGATCGAGAGCGATGACGCGGTTGAAGGCGGTGCTGAAGTAGAGCGTGCCGTCCACCAGAATTGGCGTGGTCTCGAACGCGCTCTTGCGCCGGTATTTCGCGCCGTCCGAGACGTCGCCCGTATGATACGTCCAGGCGACCTTCAACTTCGTAACGTTTGTGCGATTGATCTGCGTTAGCGGTGAGTAACGTGAACCGCCGGCGTCTCCGCCATAGTAAGGCCAGTCGGCTACCTGCGCCGGTTCCGACGCTATCAGGAGCAGCGCCGCGGCGGCGGCCACCGCCGCGACGATCGAGGATTTGCGCATGTATGGGTCTAGTCTAATGCGGGTCTAGTCTAATGCGCGCCGGAGCATCACTCGAAACACGTCGCGGTCCGCAGCGTCAATCGAGTGAAAGCTATGCCTCAGAACGGTTCCGGCTCCATTCCGACGCGCCAATTCGGCCGCCATGACGTCAAGGTATCCGCGCTCGGCCTGGGTGGCCATCATTATGGCGATCTTGACGACGAGAAGACCGCCATCCAGATCATTCACGAAGCCGTGGATGGTGGCATCACGTTTTTCGATAATTGCTGGGAATACCATCGCGGCAAGTGCGAAGAGTGGCTCGGGCGCGGCCTCAAGGGGCGGCGCGATGGCGTCTTTCTGATGACGAAGGTGTGTACGCATGGGCGCGATAAGGATCTCGCGATGCGGATGCTGGAGGAGTCTTTACGGCGCCTGCAAACGGATCATCTCGATCTGTGGCAGATTCACGGCGTCAGCTTCGACAACGACCCGGAGCTGTTCATACGGCCGAACGGCGCGGCGGAGGCGCTCGAAAAAGCCAAGAAGGACGGGAAGGTCCGATTTACAGGATTTACAGGGCACAAGGATCCGCATATTCACCTCGCGAATGCTGAATACCGGGTTTCCGTTCGACGCCTGCCAGATGCCGCTGAATCCGTTTGACTCCCATTTCAGGAGCTTTCAAAAGCTGGTTCTGCCGGAGCTGCAGCGCCGCGGCATTGCGCCGCTCGGGATGAAGCCCATCAGCGGCACTGGCGACTCCATCAAGAAGGGAGTTGCGACGCCGGAAGAGATTCTGCGCTACGCCATGAGCCTGCCGGTTGCCACAACGATCAGCGGCGTCGATAAGCTGGAGGTACTGCATCAGAACCTTCGCATCGCGCAAAACTTCAAGCCTATGGATCGCGCGGCAATGGACGCTCTGGAGGCCCGCGTGCGTCCGGTATCCGGCGACGGGCGATTCGAGCTGTATAAAGTGTCGCTTAAATTCGACAATCCCGAGGCGCGGATGGCGCACGATTTTCCGCTCGATCTGCAGCAGAAAGAAGTGAAGGAGATGATCGGGGCGAGCGAGAATACCGGCAAACCGTATCCGAAGTACCCTCCGCAATAGCAGCGCCCAACGAATGGAGTACCGCCCTATGTCCGACCGAATCTCACGACGTAATTTTCTTGCGGGCACGGCCGCAACAGGAGCAAGTCTCATGGCGCAAGAAGCGAATCAGGCTCCGCCCGCGCGGAGTAACGATGCGGTCCCGCATCGTCCACTGGGAAAAACCGGACTGCAGGTCTCTGTGATCGGCATGGGCGGCTATCACCTCGGCACGGCCAAGACGCAGGAGGAGGCGAACGAGCTAGTCCATCGCGCGCTCGACGCCGGCATCAACTTTTTCGACAATGCCTGGGAGTATCACGACGGGCGCAGCGAAGAGATGCTTGGGGCGGCGCTAAAAGGCAAACGCGATAACGCCATCTTGATGACCAAAGTGTGCACGCATGGCCGCGGGAAAGACGTTGCCATGCGGCAGCTCGAAGAATCCTTGCGCCGCTTGCAGACCGATCACCTCGATGTATGGCAGATCCACGAGGTCATCTACGACAACGATCCCGACCTGATTTTCGCGCCCGGCGGCGCAGCGGAAGCGTTGGCGGAGGCGAAGCAACAGGGCAAAGTGCGATTCGTGGGATTTACCGGACATAAAAGTCCGGCGATTCATTTGAAGATGTTCTCGCATAACTTCCCGTTCGATACCGTGCAGATGCCGTTGAACTGCTTCGACGCGAGCTTCCGCAGTTTTGAGCAAAACGTTCTACCCGAATTGCAGAAGCGGGGTATCGCGCCGCTGGGTATGAAGAGCTTTGGCGGCAGCGGCGAGATGCTGAAATGGGGCGCGGTCACGCCTGCCGAAGCGTTGCGCTATGCCATGAGCCTTCCGGTCGGGACCACCATTTCGGGCATCGATACGGTGGAGGTCCTGACCCAGAATTTGGGCATCGCGCGCGGCTTCCAGCCGATGTCAGCCGCGGAAATGCACGGGGTGCGCGAGCGCTGCCGCGTCTACGCCGGCGACGGCCGTTTGGAGCAGTTCAAGACCACGGTGAAGTATGACGGGAAGGTCGGGCGGGAACAGCACCATTTTCCCTCCATTGAGGAACTGCCGGTATAGGCTCAACGATCTCCGGCCGTAGGGAACGGATAGTTCGAGCGTACGGCGAGCACGAGAGAGTGGGGCTCGCCAGCAGTTGTGCCGGAGTAAAAGCCGACGGTTGTGTTCAGGCGGAAGAAAAAGGCGTCGCCTTCCTTCGATGGATAGCGCCCCTCATCTCCATTCGCGCCGCCTCCCGCCACCATGTCGCCGTGACCTCTCAAAACGTAATAGATTTCTTCGGCGGTATCGTGATGATGCGGGATGTTCGTACCTCCGGGCGCAAAGTCCATGATGAAGAGGCTGACCATTTCAGTGGCCGCGGCGAGCTTGTCTCTTTTGCTTTCGGTTGTGCCCATCAGAAGCTTGAAGAGCGCCGTCGGTCCATGCGAAGGCAATTTCACGAGCTTCACGTCATTAGCATTGGCTAGCATGGGTTTTGCCGGCACGGACGCTTGAACTCCTTTGGGAATTTTGAATCCCATCACTAAGAGCCGCAAGGGGCATGCATCGATGGATTCGCCGGCGCCGTGCTTGATCCCTACCGGGAGATACATGAAATCGTCTTTCTTAATCGGGATCCTTTGATCGCCGTACAGAAGCGTCCCATTTCCATGCAGGATGTAGTAGATCTGTTCTTCCGCCGCATAACCAACTGTTTGACTCTCGCCGCCGGGATCAACCGTCAGTTCGCCGTAACGCGCGATTCCCTTCAGTTGATTTCCCTGGGGATCTCCGGCGCCGAAGATCGGCCTATAATGCGCAGTTGCTTGTAGTCAGGTCCGCCGGCTTGAACGGAACGTCCGGTACATACCTTCGTAAGAAGGTCGGGTCCGCCGCAAACATCAGGAAGGCGGCAAATGCGAATACGGCGCAGAGTCGTCCCATTTAATTTCATTTTCGTATTTAGGTGGGCTCGGTGTAGGGGTTAGCAGCGTGACCGCTCAGTTCGCGCCATCGGCTTGGGCGCGGGCTATGACTTTTTGTCCGACCTCGCTCCCGAGCAGCAGGCCCTGGCTTACGTCGAAAGGCGTGTGAATGAGCGCGTCAAAGGTGGAATTTCCCGCCTCGTTAGCCATAGCGCTGAAAGCTTGTTGATCGGAGGGGAACAGCAACGACATCACGGCCCGCGGAAGCGCCTGATGCGCAAGCGTGCCCCGAGGGATATCCCGGATGTTGCGGAAGGGCGAAGAGCGGAACGATGGTGGAGTCCGCCTGCGGAGGCCGCAACTCGAGATACGCGTATTTCGAATCCCAGCACGCGAGCGTGGCATCGTGCTGCGCGATGGTCTCGTAAGCATAGGCTCGCGCCGCCCGAGGAGGGTTGAGGTCGAGGTGATTTTGGAAAATCTCCAGGTCCACTTGTTGCAGCCACGGCTGAAAGAAACCAGGTTGCCAGAACCATGCCAATGATTGGTCGCGTTGGTGGGAACGAGATTTTTCTCCATCGCGTACTGAGCGTTGGCGGCATCGGATCCGAACGCCGGCGGTGCCGCGAGGCGAAGATCCTGCGCCGTTCCCAGCACCCAGGTTTTCCAGGTCCCCGCGAGAGGGCTTACCGGAGTGGGGCTGCTCCACACGCCCGGCGCCGGTGGAAACGATCCACTGAAAACCTGGTTGGAGCCGTCTGTTTGCGCATATGCGATCGCGGCTTGTCCCACGCTCTGGCCCAGGTCGAGTCCCGCGAAGGCGTCGCTCGGAAACGCTACGCCCGCCATCACGCGCGACGTCGCCGCTTGGTTGGCCATATCGGCGAAGGCGGCCGCTTGAGCGGGGAAAAGATAGGAGAGCACGGCGGCGGCCGCGCCGGCCGTTGCCGCATGTTCGGACGGATAGGATGGGCTTTGCGGTACCGCGACCACGGGCGCGACTGTGGGATCGAGATCGCTGGGATGCTTGCGGTTGTAGGCGTACTTCGAATCCCAGGCGGCGACCGTGGCGTCTGAAATCGCCGCGGCGATCAAGGCCAGCGCTCGCGTCTGCAGCGGAGCCGGCAGGTTTGCGTTTTGAACCGCCTGCAGCGCGATCTGCATCCAGCGATAGGCAGGCGAGCCGGCATCCCAATAATGAATTTGCGCGAGCGTCGCGGCATCCCGCTGTGTCGCGCATTCCTTGACCCACTGCAGTTCGGTCGAGGTCACGTCACTGGCCGGCGGCGCTGGCAAGCGCATGGCGTTTCTGGCGGGAATGGGCCATGTCTTCCACTGTCCCGCATTGGTTCCACCTGAGCGAATCCGTTGCAGGTGAACGCGAGATGGGCAAATACTCGGCAACGAATCCGAAAAAAATTCCTCGAATCTGTCAGACTGAGGGTAGAACCATGCGTATACCCCGCCTCGCCGCCGTTCTGGCGGTTTTTGGGATCCTCGCGCCGCTTTCCGCCGCCAAGCTGCCCAAATACGAGGTCACTCCCGAGGTGCAGGCGGCGCTCGATCGCATTTCCGCCAACTCATTGCGTGGAAATCTTTCCTTCATCGCCTCCGACGCGCTCGAAGGCCGCGCCACGCCCTCGCGCGGGCTGGATCTGGCGGCCGAATACATTGCCGCGCAGTTCCGCCGGGCGGGCTTGCAGCCGCCCATCGATGGAGATTACTTCCAACTCGCGAATCTTATCGTGAAGAGTCCGGACATGGAAGGCTTCGATCTGGAATTCACGAATGGCAAGCACGAGATAAAGGTGGCCACTGAAGATGCAGTCGTCGAAACGCAATCCGCCGTCGACCTCAAGTCCGCACCGGTGTTCCGGCTGACGACGGCCGACGGGCATAAGCCCGGCGAGCTGGACGGAAAAATCGTGGTGGTGGCGCTTCGCGATGCGCGCGCCGCGCGCGCGCTGCTCAACAAGGCGCATCCGGCGCTCGTCGTAATGATCGGACGCACCTCTCCCGGCGCGTTTCCGCACGAATCGCTAATCGATCCGACGCAACCCGCCAAGGCGGCCGCATCGCGCGTCATTGTATTCTCCGCGAAACTGGCCGATTTCGCCGAATCGCTGCACGCCGGCGAAAACGGCGCGACGGCATCCGTTCATATCGCCGCGCCGATTGAGCGCAAGGCCGCGGTTCGCAACGTGATCGGCCTGCTGCCCGGCTCCGATCCGGTATTAAAAGATACCTACGTGCTGGTCACGGCGCATTACGATCATCTGGGCGTGAAACCGGAGGGCGCGCCGGGCGCGCGTAACGATACCGACCGTATTTTCAACGGGGCGGATGACGACGGCAGCGGCACCGTGTCCGTGATCGAGATCGCCAACGCGCTTGCCGGCATGAAGAAACATCCCGCGCGCAGCATCGTGTTTATGACCTTTTTCGGCGAGGAAGAGGGTCTCATCGGTTCCGGCTATTACGTACGCCATCCCATATTCCCGCTTGCGAAGACCATTGCCGATGTGAATCTCGAACAGCTCGGCCGCACCGATTCGAGCAAAGGCAAAGAGATCGCAAACGCGGCGCCCACGGGGTACGGATTTAGCAGCATGATCGACGATTTTCGCGCCGCCGGCGAGGAAACCGGAGTCAAGGTGTATAACACCGAGCCGGAGAGCGACCGCTATTTCGCGCAAAGCGATAACCTCGCGTTCGCGGAAGCCGGCGTTCCCGCCCACACCTTCTGCGTGGCCTTCGAGTTTCCCGATTATCACGCCGTCGGCGACGAATGGCGGAAGATCGACTACGACAATATGGCCAAAGTGGATCGCATGCTGGCTCTCGGCATTGTGATGCTGGCAGGCGACGCCAACCCGCCGCACTGGAATACAAACAATCCCAAGGTGAAACGTTTTGCCGAGGCGCGCAAGCAGTAGACCCGCTGTAGGATGAAAGTGATGCTCGCGGCGCGCGCCGGCCTGTCGAAGTTAAGCGAGCTCGAACTATCTCTGGCGGGAATTATTCGCGGTAAGCCGGAGGCGGTCCGCTTATCTCTGGTGTGCCTGCTCGCCCGCGGCCACCTGCTGATCGAGGATGTCCCCGGCGTCGGCAAAACGACGCTGGCCCACGCCCTGGCGCGCTCCGTGGAATGCGACTTTCACCGTTTGCAATTCACCAGCGACATGCTGCCGAGCGATGTCCTGGGCGTGACCGTCTACAACGCGCACACGCAGGCGTTCGAATTCAAGCAAGGCCCCATTTTCACTAATTTTCTGCTCGCCGACGAGATCAACCGCGCGACTCCGAAGACGCAATCGGCGCTGCTCGAGGCCATGAACGAGGTGCAGGTGACGATCGAAGGCCGCTCCTATCCTCTGACTCAGCCGTTCATGGTGGTCGCGACGCAGAACCCGGTCGAGCATCATGGCACGTATCCGCTGCCCGAGAGCCAGCTTGATCGCTTCCTCATGCGCATGAGGATCGGGTATCCGGATCGCGAAGCGGAGCGCGGCATCGTGCGCCAGACGGGAAGCGCCAACTCGGGGACGGCGCGTCCGGTGGTATCGGCGGAAGATCTCATCGAATTTCAAGGGCAGGTGGAGCGCGTGGCCGTCGACGACGCCATTGTCGATTACATGCTGGCGATCGTGGAGCGCACGCGCGCCCACGAAGCCCTCGCTTTGGGCGTCAGTCCGCGCGGAGCCCAGGCGCTGTTCCGCGCCGCGCAGGCGCTCGCGCTTGTCGAAGGGCGCGACTACGTAATTCCGGACGATGTAAAACGGCTGGTGCTTCCCGTTTGCGCTCACCGCATCGGGATCGCGCGGGCCACGCTGGCGCAACGCACCACCGAAATGAGCGAGCGCATTCTGCAGGAAATCCTCACCACTGTCGAGGTTCCCCTGTAGGCGCGGCGTTTACCGGACAGCAATGAAGACTGCGATTATCGGCCTGCCGATGACAGGCAAAACCTCTCTGTTCACGATTCTGACCGGCATGCATGAGGCCACGCGCGTGGGCTCCATGGAAGTTCGCGTGGGAGTGACGCAGGTTCCGGACCAGCGGCTGGAGGAACTGGCGAAGATCTTCGAACCGCCCAAGATCACTCATGCCACGGTCGAGTATCTCGATTTTCCCGCCATCTCGAAAGAAGCGTTGCGCGACCCGAGTTATCTGGCCGGCATGCGCATGGCGGACGCGCTGGCGCACGTGCTGCGGCTGTTTGAGAGCGACGTCGTTCCGCACGAGAAGGGCTCGGTCGATCCCGTGCGCGACTTGGAAGACGTTGACATCGAGCTGGTCCTGAGCGATCTCGTCGTGGTCGAGAAGCGCATGGAGCGACTGGACAAAGATCGAAAGAAAATCAAAAGCCCGGAGCTCGATCGCGAATTCGCGCTGCTCGAGCGCTGCAAGGCGACCCTCGAGCAGAACGCTCCGCTGCGCACGCTGGAATTGGACGCGGAAGAAGAAAAGATCATTCGCGGTTTTCAGTTCCTTTCCCGCAAGCCGATGCTCTACGTGCTCAATATCGGCGAGGAAGACGCGGCGCGGCTGCACCAGATCGAGGAACAGTACCGCGGCGGCGCTCTCGCTGGACGCGCTCGCACGGCGGTCACGGCGGTGTGCGGCAAGATCGAAGCGGAGCTGGCGGAATTGCCGCCCTCCGAGGCCGCGGATTATCTGGCGAGCTACGGATTGAACGAATCCGGCCTGGAGCGGCTGATTGCCGCGACCTATTCGCTGCTGGGGCTGATGTCGTTTCTCACCGCCGGGGAAACGGAGGTCCGCGCCTGGACTATCCCGCAGCACAGCACCGCGCAGAAGGCCGCCGGGGCCATTCACAGCGACTTCGAGAAGAAATTCATTCGCGCCGAGGCGGTCAATTGGAAGGCCCTGGTCGAGAATCGCGGTTATCCCGGCGTGCGCGAGAAAGGTCTGCTGCGCCTGGAAGGCAAGGAGTATATCGTCAAGGATGGCGATGTGCTCGTCATTCGCCACGGGTGAGGAGGAGCGTATCAATATGTTTACGGCGACCGACGGTCTGATTCTGCCGAGTACCGTGACGGGTTCGTTCCCACGTCCGCGCTGGTTCGACGTGAGCATGTGGGGACGACCGCTCGACACCTGCATGCTGGACGTGCGCTTCCGCGAGAAATTCGAGGATGCGCTGACGGTGGTAATTGGCGATCAGGAACGCGCCGGGCTGGACATTTTGAATCACGGCGATTTCCACGTGGATGAAGACCTCGCCGGGCGCGCCTGGCATCATTATCCTTTGCAGCGCTGGGCTGGATTCGAGGGCGATTATCTGCAGCCGGAAGAGACCACCGCGCCATGGCTGCATTACCCGCCCGGGACGCTTCTGAACGAAATCTATACGGGCTGGCGCTGGCCTCATGTTGTGGACAAGATCGCGCATCGGCCGCTCGACTATCCGAAAATATGGCGGCTTGCACAGGCGAGGGCGCGCAAGCCTGTCAAGTTCGGGACGTGCTGCTCGCAGGTGATGGCGCTATTTCTCGATATACACACGCCGAAGTACAAAGATAAGCGCGAAGTGATCTGGGACATGGCGGCGGCGATGAATCAGGAGCTGCTGGCGCTACGCGATGCGGGATGCCGCTGTATTCAGATTGAAGAGCCTACGTTTCACTTCATGGCGAATACCTACGGGAAGGACCACGAAGAAGTGCGTTTTATGGTGGACGCGTTCAACCGCGAGGTGCAGGGACTGGACGACGTCGAGCTGTGGATCCACACGTGTTGGGGAAATCCGAATATGCAGCGCGTGATGGACGACACCAGCTATGCGAATTCGATCGAGATCTATCTGGAACGCTGTCGCGGCGATGTGTGGACGCTCGAGATGAAGGACCGCAACCAGAAAGATCTCGAGTTATTTGCGCCGTTTCGCAACGGCTTGAAGAAGAAGATTTGCATTGGAGCGGTGAGCCATCGGGTCCTGCAGGCAGACCGGCCCGAGGAGGTGGCGAATGAGATCCGGAAGGCGCTGCGCTACATCCCGGCGGAGAAATTGATCGTATCGAGCGACTGTGGATTCGGGCGGCAGGGCTGCAATCGTGAAATCGCATTTTATAAAGCCAGCGCGATCGCCCAGGGGTGCAACATCGTGCGGCGGGAGCTTGGGTTGCCGGCGACGGACGTGCCTGCGGCCGATCCGATGCTGCAAGTGGATGTTGTGCCGGGCCGGGTGCGGCAAAGGTCCAGCGGCGAGTAATCGGCGCCGCTCTTAAAAGCCGGCCGTCTGCCCTTCCTCTGCGAGGATCGACTGCGCCCTGTATGAAGCCCCCGTTCAGCAGAATCAGATTGAGATCGTCAATGGACGGCTTCCCATTGCTTTCCGGCTTGCATGGCGGCCTGCTCGGCGGGCGTAAATTCGATATCTTGCGCCCACGAATCGGTCAACGCGACGAATTTTTGCTTGCGAGCGCGGGCGATGGCCGGATCCGTAATGATGCTGTGGCCCGCTTCACTCCGTCCGCGGAACGCTCCGGCTCGGGTACCGGCTTCGAATCGCTGTACTCTTCCGAAAGGTAATCGATCAGGATCTGCCGGTCGCGCACCGGCGCGCCCCATCCGATCATCTTGTCCACTTCTTTTGTCCACGCCGCCTTCGAAAGCCGTTGCGAATGGATGAGCCGCAGGCTGTGGCACTGAACGCAGCTTCGCGCCTCCTCGGCCTTGGCGCGCTCGGACGCGGATTGCGCCGCGGCGCAGCCGGCCGCGCTCATCAGGCAGCACGCGAGAATGGCCGGCGTTCTACTCATGATCGCTTCTCCACCATGACGCCAACCCGGTCGACTGCATTGTAGAGATAACCGGAGGGATTCCACGTAGCCACGATTGGCTGAACTCTGCCGGAAGAATCGGTCGCGCGCGACATGATGGTGTGGTAGCCGGGTTGCGCCGGCGCCCAATCGAGGCTCCACAGGCGCCATGCAAAAGGAAGCTTTTGGGCTTGAGAGTTTCGCCGCGGTCCAGTGGCTGCCGCCATCGGTGGAAACGTCCACACGCTCGATCGTCTTCTTCTCCCGCCCATGCGAAGCCGCGAATCGTCAGCGGCCCCAGGTTGAGTTTGGCCTGATCGGCCGGATGCGTAATGGTCGATTTGACCGGCATGCCCTCGATCACCTCGAGCTCGGAGGGAACGGGCGTCGCGCCGGGCGGAAGAGCGTATTTCGGAATGCGGTAGGCCGGGTTCATGAAGAATCCGGTATTCGGCTCCATTTTGGGCGTAATGCGAATCACCCACTTGACCCAACTGGTGCCGTCCCAACCGGGAACAATGAGGCGCAGAGGAAAGCCGTGAAGGTCGGGGATGGGTTGGCCATTCATCTTGAGAGCGAGCAGAGTGGCGGGATGAAGAGCCTTCTTCATCGGGAACGACCGCACGAAATCGGGCGTTTTGGCGACCCCCACGTCCGCGCCGTTCACCTCCACAAAGCGCGCGCTCGGGTCTGTTCCCGCAAGCTTCAGGACATCGCTCAGCCGCGGACCGGTCCACTCCGCATTGCCAATGGCGCCGCGCATCCACTGGATACCGGGGACGCGGGGACGATAGAATCCCCGGCCATTGCCGGTACACTCGATCACGGCGGGGACGGTATATTGCGGCAACTTGCCTAAATCCCCCAGCGTGAGATGAAGCTCTTTCGCGACTTTTCCGTTGACCGTGAGCGCGAACGAGTCGGCGTTGACTTCGGGCCGTGGGATATGTTGGCGAACGAAGAACGCGTCATTGGGCGTGAGCCAGGAATTATAGTATTCAAGCGGCGTTTCCAGGTCCTCGGGACGATCGTTGTGGAGGATCATGGAACGCTTGCCCGCTATGGCCGGCTCGTCTGCGGCGCGCAACGCGGCAATTCCCGTCAAAGACGCAAGGGAGGCGAGCCAGCGCCGCCTGTTTTCGCGAAAAGTGAAGGTATCATCGATCTTTTTCAATGTTGCCTCGTCAATCTTGCGTCTTCAATGTTGCCTCACACGCAAATCCAGTTCCGGCGTATGGGCATCAATCCGCGGCTTGCCAACGCCGCTCAGAGCGTGACACTTATGCCCAATACGCCGGCAAGCGAGTCGCCGCTCGCCAGCACGCGAAATCCGGTTCCGATTAAGAACAGGGTAACTACAAAACCACCACGCTCCAAACGAGGCTCATCTTCGGGGATCTCGGCCTGCTACGGACAAAACGGATGCGATCAGGGTCAAAGGAGCCAAAGTGAGGCGTTACATCCCGCGGCCCGATCGGCTCGGGGCTCGAGTTTGTTCAAAACATGGCCTCCCTGTCTTGTTCCACACCGGTACGCCTCATTCGCAGCCATTTCAGGTGATGCAGCAGGCGCGAGCGCTTGCCGAACGTGCCCGTTCATCATCGGACATTTTGGGAAATCCTGTTTCTCGAGGCCGTGCGGTCCGCGGAATTGTATCCCACGTGTATCTGGAGACGTCGGGCGCACAGGTCGCCGACATCGCCTTCGCTCGATCGCATCGCCGTGCAACGCATTCTGTTTGGCGCCGACCTGACGATTGGAGCCGCGAGTTCCGCGAATGGAACCTTGCCAAAATCGGAACCGCGCTCGCGAACGGCGAGCACGGCGCGCTGCTTTTGAGAAACGCCAGGCGCCTGATTTCACAAGTTGGACGTTAGAGCGGCTCGACAGGGACGAACGCCTGCGGGACGCGTTCAATCCTGATCGGATTGCGGAGCGGACGGCCAAAGCCCTCGAATGCAATCGACATCACGTCCCCATCGTTGAGCTTTATGCCGGCCCCGAAGCTGAACGCGTCCGCGCCGAAGAAGTGAATGTGCGCATCGCCCGGCCGCCGATGCGCTTCGTATTTAAAATGATGGTGCTCCAGGTTCGCGAGCGCGTGGGACATGTTCGCGTCGCCGGTTGAGATCTCCCGCGACCACAGCGTTTCCCCGCCACGCTCGACGGCAACGACGCCCCGCACGTCCGAGAAATCCGGATTTAGGATGAGTTCCGGGCCGAGCGAGCACGTCCGCAGCTTAGAAGGAGCGAGATAAAGATAGCTCTTCTTTTCGACGACGTGATCGGAGAACTCGTTCGATATGACCATGCCGACGCGCCGCGGGCGGCCCTCATCGTCGATGATGTATGCGCCGGCGATTTCCGGTTCCTCGCCGCCATCCTCCGCATACGCGGGAACGATCAAAGGCTCGCCATGAGCGCGCAATGTGGTCCCGCATCCCTTGTAAAACCACTCCGGCGCCGTGCCGATGCATCCCATCTTGGGGCGGCCTCCTTCGAGACCCGCGAGATACATCCGCATACTGTCGGATAATTCGGCCATGTTCGCGTGCATGGCCTGACGATTATCGGCGCTGGCTTTATGCGTCAGGCCCGTGCCGCTGACCAGACACCGCGCCGGCTCGGGATGCGTGAACGGGGGCAGCAGCCGCCAGTCCGATTCGAGCGAGTAGATCGGATCGTAGTCCAAGGTTGCGCTCGAGAGCCGCTCCCGCACAATTTCTCGCAGCGTCCGCCGCGCCCGCACAGCCGCTTGGGCCAAGGCATATACCGAATCGCAATCGTTTAAAAGGCGAAGTTTGCGGTCTTCGACCTCGGCGACACGGTGTTCACCGCTCGGAGAAACCAGTTGCACCAACCGCACGGCGATCATTCTAACAGTCGCGTCTACATCGAAGTCCAACCGCCATCTACCGAGGCGCCGCCAATCCCGTCATTGATCCGCCCGGCCTCCATTCCCGATCTGCCCAATAAAGACCTGAGCGTCGTAGGCGATTACGCCAACCGCATTCTGGAAGTGACCGGCCCCAGAAAACCTTCTGGATGATCTTGCAGATCGTTTGTCGATTGGTTTGGCCCGCACGATGTACACGTTTACCGCTTCTTGCGCCGGAGCAAAACGATCTCCCACTGAGCAACGCCGGCCTAAAGCAGCACGTGTGAAGGGACGATCAGAAGGGCAGGACTTCGAATGATAAACGCAATCATACTCGGGGAAGGGCCATCCGTCGTCATGACCTTGCAGGCATACGCCGTGGAATCCGAAAACATAGAGGTGGTGCGAGTCATCGAACGCTTTCCCAAGAATGCCTATGAGGTCGCTCGGCTGATGAGCAGCTTCGATCCCGAGCTGATTCTCGTTCACGTTCCCGACTCGGAGCGAAACAGCGAAATCTTATCCGCGCTTCGACTCTCGGCCGCTCGAGCTACGGTGATTGCGTTCGGAAAGGAACTTCGGTTTCACCGTCGCGAGTGTGAGCGATTGGGTATTATCGCGGTCTGTAGCTTTCCTCCTACCTACGCGACATTCGAGCAAGCTTTGCAAGACGCCGGGCTTCATTCGGAATCCCCGCCGTAGCCCGCTTGCCGGATCCCTACTTCGTCCCAAAGCGGTCAAACCATGCCACCGTGCGCGCGGCGGCGTCGACGCGATGTTTCGGCTCATGGAAGCCGTGGCCTTCACGCGGATAGCGCACCAGCTCGGCCTCAATGCCGCGCTCTCGTAAAGCCGTGTACATCTGCTCCGCCTGCGTGATATGCACGTCGTTGTCGTTTTCGCCGTGTAGGAACATCGTGGGAGTGACCGCGTTCTTGACGTAGGCCAGCGGGGACCACTTCCATAGCAGCGCGTAATTATCGTCCACCCACGGGAATCCCCCAAACTCGGCGTGAACCAGGTCCTGGTACAACGAGGTCGCGTAAAAACTGATCAAGTCGGAGAGGCTGTAGAGCGCGACGGCGGCCTTGAAACGGTGGGTCTGGGTAACGATCCAGTTCGTCATAAATCCTCCGTAGCTGCCGCCGGTCACGAACAGCTTCTCAGGGTCGATCTCCGCGTGTGTTTTGAGAACGGCGTCGAGACCGGCCATGAGATCCTTGTAGTCGCCGCCGCCCCAGTTGCCGACGGAGCCGTTCGAGAATTTCTGGCCGTAGCCGGAGCTGCCGCGCGGATTGATCGCCAAAACGGCGTAGCCGCGGGCCGCGTAGAATTGGGCCTGCGGGTTGAACGCATACCCAAACTGGCCGTGCGGTCCGCCATGAATGGTGAGGATCAAGGGCGTGCGCGCGGAGGCGTTGAGCGCGGGATAGAGCCAGCCTTCGACCGTGGTCCCATCCCAACTGTGGAACTGGATGTCCTCCGGGCGCGAGAGCTGGCGGGCGGCAACGAACTCCGAGTTAAAATGCGTGAGCTGACGCGGCTCGCGTGCCCCGGGGTCGAGCCGGAACAACTCGGCCGGCATATCCGGCTTACTCAGCGTAAACGTGAGCGAGCCGTCGCGGGCCGTTGCAGGCATTGCGGACTGTGCGCCTCTCCCAATCCCGCACGACGTCTCCTTCATTGCGACAAAGGTCGCGCAAATCGGCACGCTCCCGTGGTCCATGACGGTGTAGACAACGCGCTTGCCGTCTGGCGACCATTCCACGCCCGAGGTGCGGCGGTCCAACGTCGCATTCAGTTCCGTGGCTTCGCCGCCCGCGGCCGGAATCATCCACGCGTGCGCATCCTCGGCGACGCTGTCGATCGTCGTGATCGCGCCCTTGGTCGCCGTGTATGCGATCGAGCGTCCGTCCGGTGAAACGCGCGGCTCCATTTCAACGCCCCGCGTATTGGTGATCTGGCGCGTAGCGCCATTATCGGGATTCACGGCGAAGATATCGTAATTGAGGCGCGCGTCGGGGTCGGACTCATGGTTGGATAGAAAAACGATCTCGCCGTTGGCGCCCCAATCGAGCGAATGCTCGTCGTGGTTGCCGCTTGTGAGCGCGCGCGGCCGGCCGCCTTGCGCCGCAACCACGTAAATATGCGCGCGGCGGTTGTCGGACATCGCTGTGCGCGTCTTATAAAGGATGCGCGTGATTACCAGCGGATCTTGCGGCGCAGGCTCGCGCTCAAGCGTTCCCGCGAAGGCCAACCGCTTTCCATCGGGCGACCAGGCGAGCATGTTTCCGGCCTTCGAAAGAAAGCTGTTGCCGCGGGCATAATCGCAAACGCGCGTGAGCTTGGCGGAGGCGAAGTCGAATGTGTAAACCGCCGCCGACTTATCTTGTGTAGCGAGAAACGCGATGCGGGCCCCATCCGGCGACCAGCGTACGTTCGCCGCTCCCTCCGGAACGCCCTGGACAGGTTCGGCGCGACCCCCCGCCGCATCGATGCGCATCAATCGCGAGCGATTCTTATTGACGGCAAGATCCGCCTTCGTTAACGAAAAAACGATCCATTTGCCGTCGGGCGAGGGTTGGACATCGCCAATCGTTTCGCCCGCGATAGTGTCTTCCGCCGTAAAGGGACGGGTGGCGGAGAAGACGCAACTCACGATGCCCAATAGAATGAGCGGAAATCGCACCATAGCGGCCATTCTACTCAAACTGGCGGCGGAATTCGCCGAATTGACGTTTCAGCTCCTCGATCTCTTCGCGTTGCCGCGCCAGCTCCGCTTCAAGCGCGGCGATGCGATCGGCGCGAGGCTGCGGCGCAGCTTCCGATTCGACCGCGTGCGGGATAGCGTGCGGCTCGCCGGATAGCAAGTGAGCGTAGCGCTGCTCCTTCTCGCCGGGGCGCCGCGGAATTTTCGCGACCAGCTCCGGCATGTGTTCGAGGACGGATTCGACCTCTTCCAGATCGTGGAATTTGTGCATGCGCTCGGCGCGGTTGCGCAACTCCCCAGCCGTCTGCGGACCCCGCAGCATCAGTTCGCACAGGACGGCGATTTCGCGCCGCCCCAGATTCAGCTTCTCCGCCAGTCGATGGGCGTATTTCGGCACTCGGCTGCCCGCGCCCGTGATGCTGACAGCAAGACCTTGGGGCTTGAGCGTTTCGATGGCGCGCTCCACCGTGTCGTCGTCGTAGGAAACCATGGGGTCGCGGTTCGATTTCTGGTTGCACGCATTGACCAGCGCGTTCAGCGACAGCGGGTAATACTCCGGCGTGGTGATTTCTTTCTCGATCAGCGCCCCGAGAACGCGCACTTCCACGGGGTCCAACGCGAACTCCATCGTCTAGACTCCCTTTACTTCATATCTGCGAATCCCCGCGGCCCGGCCGGTCCCGGGATCGACCTGTACGATTACCGCGTGCAGCTCGGCGCCGCTCTTGGCCGCTTCGAGGCGAATGGGAAGCGAGGTCAGGAAGCGGCGCAGCGCGAGATTCTTGTCGGAGCCAATCACGGAATCATATGGCCCGGTCATGCCGGCATCGGTCTGATACGCCGTGCCGCCCGATAGAATCCTCTCGTCGGCGGTCGGAATGTGCGTGTGCGTGCCGATTACAGCCGAGACCTTGCCGTTCAGATACCATCCCATGGCAACTTTCTCGCTGGTAAGCTCGGTATGAAAATCGAGAAAACGGACGCGAACGCTCGCGGGCAGCGATCCCAAAAGCGCATCCGCCTTCTGGAAGGGGCACGCGATGGACGGCATGTGCACGCGCCCTTGCAGGTTCATCACCGCCGCTTCAACTCCGTTGCGGGCCTTCACGACAACGACGCCTTGACCCGGAAGATCGGAGTTGTAATTGGCGGGACGAAGCAGCCGCGGCTCGCGCGGGAAGTAATCGAAAATCTCTTTCTTGTCCCACACGTGATTGCCCGACGTCAATACCTCCAGTCCCATGGAGAACAGGTCCTGCGCCACCGCCGGGGTGATACCGAAGCCTCCCGCGGCGTTTTCGGCATTGGCGATAGCTAAGTCGATCTTCTCTTCGGAGACGATCCGCTGCAGATTCTGAGCGACAAGGTTGCGGCCCGTAGAGGCGAAGATATCGCCTATAAAGAGAATGTTCATCGAAGCTGGCGGGGCAAAAGGAAAAGGAGCGCACCACACGCGCCGTGCCGGCCTCCGTCATTGACCCCGGAC
This sequence comes from Bryobacterales bacterium, assembly GCA_963838885.1. Lineage (GTDB taxonomy): Bacteria > Acidobacteriota > Terriglobia > Bryobacterales > Bryobacteraceae > JAICMB01. The sequence continues at coordinate 27,783 of CAWITB010000058.1, forward strand.
TTAACAGGGGCGGAGTCCCCCGAGCGTCTTTAGGCTTCTCCCGTGACGGCCGAGCCGCCGGAGCTTGCACACCAACGCAAAACCGAGTCGGACCCCATGACGATTGACTGTTGGATCAATTATAGGAGACCAGTCACAAACTTAGCAGAAACGCTCCTGCGCCATAATAACAGATTGCCGCGATTTTGGCGCCCGTACTTCCGTACCGGTTGGCTCGAATTGACTAAAAACTTACCCTCTTGCTGATTAATCCACCCTCCGGCACATTAACGTCAAAATCCAGCGGCACCCCATTGTGCGTCACACGCACATGATGCGCCCCCGGAGAGACCTGGAAAACGGCGGGCGTGGTTTGCGTCTCGGCGTGACCATCAAGAAGAATCGAAGCGCCGGACGGGTTGGAGCTAATGCTCAACGATCCCGTCGGCTTGGTCAATTTGAGAAAGACATCGGACTCCTGCGGAACGTTGACTATCTTGGGATAGGAGTTGTAGCCGTCAAGTTTGGCATTGACCACGCGGCGGCCAGACGTGACGTTGAGCATGCAGGGGGTCTTGCAGGATTCGCCCTTGTCTAAAGTTATAATCGCGCCGGGCGGATCGCTGACGAATTGCACCGTGTGTTCGCCCGCGGACGGCGGAACGGGAGGGGGCAATTCGGCGCGAGCGCGGGCCGCGGGCGCCGTTGAAGCGCGGGTATCGCGCCGCTGGGGCGTGTTGGACGCCTCCTGGGAGCTCGGAGCAGTCTCCGGCGCAGTCATAGGACTGGGCTTCGGCTGCACCGGAATCGCCGGCGTCACTTGCGGAGGCGCTTCGGCGGGTTTGGCTTCCGCGACCTGGGTAGGATGCTCGTCGCTCGATGGAAACAGAAATTTCTGGGCTCCCAGAAGCGCTAGACCAACCACGCCGATACCGACCAATACCCACACCAGACTACGCACCAGCGGATTACGCTCGCCTTCGTCTCGCACCCGCGTGCGCGCGGCCGAGACCACGTTCGGCGACGGCGCGATCGGCGCCGCGGGCGGGGCAGCGATAACCGGCGCAACAGGCCGCGGCGCAGAGGGACGCGCCGCAAGCGCCTCGGCGGTGGCCGCCACCGTGGGCATGCTTTCGCTGATACCGCGCGCCAGCGGCTGCCAGGCTTTGCTGTTGTTCAGAGCGAACACCAGAGCCGCGATGAATTCCGTACAGGTTCCGTAGCGCTCCTCCGGGGCCTTGGCCAAGGCCTTTCGAAGTACCGCTTCCACTTGCGGTCCGAGCGTCGGATTCAGCCGCTGCGGCGCGACCGGATCCTCGCGCACGATCTTGTACAACAGCGTGGGCAGATAGTCGCCCACAAACGGTTTCTCGCCTGTCAGGATCTCGTAAGCGATCACCCCCAGCGCGAACTGGTCCGCGCGGCCGTCCACGGCGTGCCCCTGCACCTGCTCCGGCGACATGTAGTTGGGCGTCCCCATCATCGCGCCGGCCTGCGTCATCTGCTGCGATACGATCTTGGCGACTCCGAAATCCGTGATTTTCGCCTGCCCATCGTCGTGAATCATGACATTGGCCGGCTTAATATCGCGATGGACAATGCCCTTCTTGTGCGCATAATCCAGCGCCGAGGCGGTCTGGCGGAGAATATTCAGGATCGTGGAGCCCTCGGTGATGCCCTCGTCCATCAGTTTTTCGAGTGGCGGGCCGTTCACCAGCTCCATGAAGATGAACGCCATCCCGTTCTCTTCCGCTATGTCGTAAATGGTTACGATGTTGGGATGGCTTAGCATTCCGGCCGACTGCGCCTCCCGGAAGAGGCGGTCGCGCAGGCGGTCCCGCTCCTGCTCGTCGGTAAGGGAGGAAAGACGGATGGTCTTGACCGCGATAACGCGCCCAATGGCGGGATCTTGCGCGCGATAGACCACGCCCATGGCACCGCGCCCGATTTCTCCCAGAACTAGGTAACGGCCGATCTTCTCCATTTGAGCGAGACGCTCCCCCGGCTTGGGGCGGGCAAGCAGTGGGGGGCTGCCGTTATTTTACCCCATGACAATGTGTAATCTTTCCATGATGTATTTTCGCTAATTGTTCACCCCAGGCGCCCGCCAGGGCATTCCCGGCATATTGACACGGTCCTGAAACATGAACTAATCTTAGGATTCGCGCAATATGTGGTACTCTCCGGTCCAGGACTCCGGCCTTGGCCGCATTACGCAAAGGAGATCCATGAACGCTCAGCCTTATTTTGTCGTTGTCCTTGCGCATTCCCTCCACGGCCGCCTGCGCCGCATCCACGTTCCTCATAAGGCCATTTATTCCGTCCTGGTTCTGGCGCTGATCGCTTCGATCGGCGCGGTGGGCTTCCTCGCCAGCTATTTGCGAATGACGTTAAAGGTCGCCCATTATAATTCGCTGCGCAAGGAAATAGAGTCGCTGCGGGCCCGCTACCGGGAGCTCCAAAGGGTCACCAACCAGAAAAACGAGCAGCTTGCTTCGCTGCAAACGTTTGCCAGCGAGGTATCGGTCGCCTACGGGATCAAAGACAAGCCGGGCAACGCCGCCGATGAGGTGACGGAGCTGAAGCGGCTGACGCCCAGCTACCGCGAATCGCTCGAGCAGTATGACTTTCTGCAGTCCGCCTCGCTTTCGCGGCACTATTACACCTACGCGCGGCAGTGGCAGACCAATGTTCGTCCCAGCTTATGGCCGGTCAATGGCCGCTTGTTGAGTTCCTTCGGCGGCCGCACCGATCCATTCTCGGGTGAGGGCGCGCTGCACACCGGCGTGGACCTTTCGGCGGCCATGGGAACTCCGGTGCATGCCGCCGCGGACGGAATCGTGGCGCACGCCTCCTGGGGAGGACAGTACGGGAATCTGGTGGTCATCGACCACGGCAACGGAATGCAGACCTATTACGCCCACCTTTCGCGCTGTTTGGTGGTGCCGGGACAGGAAATTCGCCGCGGCGACATCCTGGGCAACTCCGGCGCGACTGGCCGGGTAACGGCTCCGCACCTCCATTACGAGGTCCGCGTGGGCGGCACGCCAGTGAATCCTTACAAGTACCTGACCAAGTCGGTCGTGGGGCTGTCGGCCCCGCTTCAAAAGGACCTGCCGTTTTAGTGCCATTTTAGTGAAAGTCGTGCGACGGCACGGCCTCTTCCGCAATGCGCAACGGAACCACACGCGCCGCCTTCACTGAAGTCACTCCCTGGACATTCTGCATTTCGCCCTCCACGACAATATAGGAGTTCCCCAAGACATTGGCCCGCTCGCGGTCGAATACATCGGGCATCAGCACCGCGTTCGAAATACCGGTTTCGTCTTCGATGCTGAGGAAAAGCAGGCCTTTTGCGGTTCCCGGACGCTGCCGGCAGATAATGCAGCCGGCAATGCGGACGAACCGCCCGTTCGGTACGCCGAGCAGACGATTTGCCGGAATTACGCCGAGCTGGTTCAGACGCGCGCGATGGAATGCCATGGGATGACGGCCAATCGTCAACTGCGTGCCAAGGAAATCGGCGTTGAGGCGCTCGCTGTCGCTCATGGGTTCGAGCGCGTGGGTTATGGGCTGTGGCAAAGACTCGAAAAGAGTTCCCGCCGGCTTGATTGCCGCCGCGGAGTTCCATAGAGTATTGCGGCGGTCGGTGTTCTCGATCGAATTGAGCGCGCCCGCCAGACTTAACTTGCGGAGCTCGTCTTTGCGCAAATCGGGAACGCGGTTCACGAAATCCTGAATGCTGCCAAAAGGACGTTCGGCGCGGGCGGCGACGATGGCCCGCGCGCATTGCTCGCGCACTCCCTTCACATATTTCAGCCCCAGCCGCACACAGCGCAATCCGGCGCAGGCCGTACCGGGATCGCCCCGCTCGATGGTGCACAACCATTCCGATCGCGTCACGTCCACGGGCTTAAAATGCAAGCCGTGGCGCTGCGCGTCCTTCACCAGCGTTGCCGGAGCGTAAAAGCCCATCGGCTGATTATTCAGGATCGCGGCCGTGAACGCGGCCAGGTAGCGGCATTTCAGATACGCGCTGGCGTAGGCAAGCAGCGCAAAGCTCGCGGCGTGAGACTCGGGGAAGCCATAGAGAGCGAACGCCGTGATCGACTGCACGATATCGTCCTGCCGCTTACCCGTAATGCCGTTGGCGTCCATTCCGGCCCGCAGCTTGACTTCGACATCGCTCATGCGCGCCTCCGAGCGCTTGAACCCGAACGCGCGCCGTAATTCTTCCGCCTCGCCGCCCGTAAATCCCGCGGCAATCATCGCCATGCGCAAAAGCTGTTCCTGAAACAGCGGCACTCCGAGGGTGCGCCGCAGCACGGGCTCGAGCGATGGGTGCATGCACTCGGCCGGTTCCAATCCCTGCCGCCGCCGCAGATAAGGATTCAGCATCTGGCCGACGATCGGGCCCGGGACGGATGATCGCCACCTGCACCACGATGTCGTAAAAGCATTCCGGCCGCAGGCGCGGAAGACAGGACATTTGCGCGCGGCTCTCTACTTGAAACATGCCGACCGTATCGGCTTTTTGCAGCGTCTCGTAAACCAGCGGGTCGCCGGCCGGGAGATGCGCCAGGTCGACATCTTCGTCGTAGGCGTCTTTAATCAACGTAATGGAATCTTTCAACACGGCCATCATGCCGAGGCCCAGCAGGTCCACCTTCACGATCCCCATGTCGGCGCAATCTTCTTTATCCCATTGCACGACCACGCGCCCCGGCATCGTCGCCGGCTCCAGAGGCACGATGGAATCGAGCTGGCCCTGGCAGATCACCATGCCGCCGGAGTGCTGCCCCAGATGACGCGGCAGATCCTGGATCGACATATAAAGATCGAGGAATCTCGAGACCAGCGGATTCTCAAGCGACAGCCCCGCTTCGGCGAACTGCCGCTGCGCCGTCTCTTTCGGATCGGTCCAACCCCAGGACGGAACCATGGCCGACAATCGTGCCAGCGTCTGCTCGTCGAACCCCAGCGCTTTGCCGATGTCGCGAACCGTGGAGCGGCCGCGATACGTGATCACGTTCGCTGTCATGGCCGCGCCGAGCTTGCCATAGCGCTGATAGACGTGCTGGATCACGCGCTCGCGCTCGTCGCCGCTGGGAAGATCGAGATCGATGTCGGGCCATTCGCCGCGCTCTTCCGAAAGAAAGCGCTCAAACAGCAGATCCATCGCGACCGGATCGACGGCCGTGATGCCCAGCGAATAACAAACCGCGCTGTTGGCCGCCGACCCGCGCCCTTGCGCCAGAATATTCTGCTCCCGGCAGTACCGCACGATGTCCCACACGATCAGAAAATATCCGGCGAGATCGAGTTTTTCGATCATCGCCAGCTCGCGCTCGATCTGCGCCTGGGCGCGCTTCCAGAGCAGGCCGCGGCACGGAGCGATAACGCTCCCGCGCGCCTTCCGCGGCGCGCTTGCGCAGAAACGAATTCATGGTTTCACCGGGCGGGACCGGATACCTCGGGAATTGATAGCCGAGATCGGCAAGCGTGAAGCGCAGGCGCTGCGATAAGTCCCTCGTGTTTGCGATCGCTTCGGGGACATCGGCGAAGAGGGCGGCCATTTCGTTCGCGTCTTTGAGATGGCGCTCGTTATTGATGGCGAGCAGACGGCCGGCCTCGGCCAGCTTTACTTTTTCGCGCACGCACGCCAGGGCATCCTGCGCCAGCCGTCCATGCGATGGTGGCGTGCGAGACGCCGTTGGTCGCCAGCAGCGGAAGATTGCGGCTGCGCGCGAGCTCGATTAGTGTTTGGTTGCGAGCTTCCTGTTCGCGGTTGTAGTGGCGCTGCAACTCGACGTAGACATTGCCGCGCCCATATGCGGCCACAAGCCGGTCGAGATTGTCGCGATGGGCGTAGGATGCCAGGCAGACCAGCCCTTCGGAAAATTCCTCCAGTTCCTCTAAAGTGGCGGCGCCCTCGCCTTTCCGCGCTCTCATCTTCATGCGCGTAATCAGGCGGCATAAATTGCGATACCCGCTTCGCGATTCGGCCAGCAGCGGGTAGCGATGCCCGTCCACGCAAGTGACTTCGGCGCCGATGTGGGCGCGAATGCCAACCTTTTTTGCCGCCATATGAAAGCGCGGCGCGCTCGACACGTTATCGCGGTCGAGAATGGCGAGCGCGGGATATCCGAGCTGGGCGGCCCTGGCCGCGAGTTCTTCGGGTAGGGAAGATCCTTCGAGAAAGCTGAAGGCGGAGCGCGCATGAAGCTCGACGTATTCAGTCATAGAGCGCCTCGACAAACCATTTCCGCGACGGCTCGCAATAAATGCGATAGAGTTTATCGTTCGATAAAGCGATGTCCCATTCGTCGCGGGCCCAGGCCGCACAGGGCCGGGCGCCGCGCCCAGGCTCCGTTGTGCGGCAAATTCTTCCGAAGCGGTGGTCCACCAATCGCCGCACGTGCGCCAGGGACCGGCGGCGGTGACGACATTGCCGTGAATATCCAAAGCGTCGACGCGCAGGGGCCGCGGCCCGTCGCAGCGCACGGAAGCGGCGATGGGCGGCCGGAAATAGCGCGTAGCGATTTTAAGTTCCGCGCGCGGCGCGGCGGCGGATGACGCGGTCTCGTGCGCCGCCGATACCCCCCCCTGCAAAGCGCCGCTCCACGAGCGGCCACTGCGGCCGGCCTCGTGCCCCGCCACCGGCGGCCGCACCGCCAATTGAAATGGCCGCGGACGATGCGTGTCGAGCAGCTCCGGCACACCCACGTTTTCTTCCCCGGCGAAGGCGCGAATGCGCGCCAGCGTCAGCTCCAGCTTGTCCGGCTCGGGCGTGGGCGGCAGAAAAATATCGCGCTGCACGCGCCGCGGCTGGACGGCCTCCAACGCCAGCGAAACGGCCAACATGGGCGCCACCGGCGGATGCGCTTCAAGATCGAGCTGCAGCAGCTTCAAAATAGATCGGCTGTCGCGCGTGGGCAAGGGGAGCCGCAGCGTGCGGACGTGTTCGGTCTTGTTTTCAAGATCCAGACGGACGGAGATCTCGCTCGCCGCCAGCGCCTGCGATTCCAGCCGCGCGCAAAGGTCGTTGAGAATGCGCGCGATCAGAAAAAGCAGCGGCTCCAGCAGCTCGACGGGATGCTCCAGCTCGATGCGATCTCGATAGGGAACACTGAGCTGGTGCAGGCGCAAGGGCCGCTCCATTGCCCCGCGCGCGAGGTCCTGCAATTGGACGCCCTCGGGTCCCAGCCGCGCGGCAATCCCGAGCGGCGGCAGGTTCGCGAAATCCGCCAGCGTGCGAATACCCCAGCTATCGAGCGTTTCCCACATTTCCGGCGTCAGCGGCAGCGTCTCGATGCCGAGCGGGGCCAAGGCTTCGGCGTCGTTGCCGTGGATTACGGTGACGCCGCTGAAATTGCGCGCCGCCAGAATAGCGGTCTCGACGTTCGCGGCCACGGCTACGTTCGCGCCGGCTCCGGCGCGTTTTGCGATCGCTTCGGCGATATCGCGCGGTGAGCCATAAAGACGCCGCAGGCCGCCGATATCGAACACCACCGTGCCCGGCCCGCTCATTTCAAAAACAGGCGCGAAGGATTCTGCCACGGCCGGGAGCGCGGTCGAGGCGGTTTCGCGATGGACGCAGGCGAACATGGATTTATACGGCCATTTGGAGATTGCAAGCTTGCGGACCCGCGCCCGCCGGCTTGCGCCGGGCTACCTGAGCCTCGATGCCGCGAAACAGCTTAAACCCTGGCGCCCCGCTCCACACCGCGCGAGTGCGCTTCATATCGAGCATGAGCGCGGCGCACGATTTCGCCAGCGGCTCGCGCTCGAGAAGAAGCAGAATCGCGGGCGTATTTTCAATCGCCAGCCGGAAGCGATACCAATACGAGATCGGGATGCGCCGCGCAACGCGCGCCGCGACATCGCAGAGATCCAGCACGACCACGCCAAAGCCGCCTGCGTGCAGCAGATTATCCACCGCTTTCATGGCGTGTCCGGCGTTGCCGCCGCAGCGCACCCAGACAAGACGATCGAGCGCGATCCCCGCCGCCGCGGCCGAGCACGGATCGAAAGAATCGGTCGTGTCGACATAGGCGCAGATCTCCAGCCTTGCAGTAGCGGCCGCCAGCGTGGAAAGAGCGATAGCGGTGCGGCCGGAGCTATCCGGTCCCGTAATTTCGCTTATTGCGCCGCGCGGGAAACCCTGGATGAGAGTGTTGAGCGGAGCGGCCGCCGCAAGGAAATCCTGGCGTTTGAACGGCGCCCGGAATCCGAACGCAGCGGTAGTGTTGAGAGCGGCGGCAGGGTTCATGCTAGTTTCGCCTTTTATTCGCCCACTGCTATTGTGCCTGCCGCGCGCGCGGCGTGTCAAGGCCTGCGTTGCCTACTGCAGGTATTCGTTAAAGCGAATGCGATTCCCGAACGGATCGATGACTCCCATTTCCATGGCCTTGTAGAACGTCTTTTCAATCCCCGGGCGCATGTAGCCGTACCCCTTCGATGTAATCTCGCGATGAAACTCTTCGAGGCCTTTCATCTCGACGAAAATAGCCGCGCCGGGGCAGCAATCGCCATGATGCTCGCTGAGATGCAGTTTCAAACCTCCGCGCGAAATCTGCATATATAGACGGCGCAGCCGGATCGAAGCGATGCTCCCAGTCGATCGTGAACCCCAGGAATGCAATGTAAAACTCCTTCGCCTTCTCGACGGAGAAGATGCGCAGAATGGGAACGGCGCGCTCGAAATCGATGGGCATAGGCGTAGTTTACCCGAGGCCGCCGCCGTTGGGTCATACTGAATTGCAAATGCATTCCTCCCGCCGCCGTTTCCTGACCGGCTCTCTCACCGCGATTGCCTGCGCCTCTCATGAATACGCTCAAGACGCGCCATCGAATCAGCGGAAGCTTTCGAGCTTCGACCCGCAGGCGCGGCAACTTCTCGCGGCCTTGACGCTCGAACAGAAGATCGGGCAGATGTCGCAGCCGGACCAGAAATACCTGAAGACCATCGACGATATAGAGAATTATCATCTTGGTTCTCTGTTGAGCGGCGGCGATTCCGACCCGCCGGCCGGAAACGACATTACTTCATGGACCGATCTCTACGACCATTGCCAATCGCGCGCGTTGAAAGCCACGCCGCGAATACCGCTGCTGTACGGCATCGACGCCGTTCACGGCCATAACAACGTCCTCGGCGCGACGATTTTTCCGCATAATATCGGACTCGGCTGTACGCGCAATGCGGATCTGGTGGAGCAGGCCGCGCGCGTGACGTCGGAGGAAGTGCGGGCGACCGGGATCAACTGGGCTTTCGCTCCTTGCGTCACCGTGCCGCAAGACATTCGCTGGGGCCGTACGTACGAGGGGTTCAGCGAAGATCCCGATCTCGTCAAGATCCTCGGAGCGGCGGCCGTGCGCGGTCTGGAGCGCGATTCGCTTGCGAATCCCTTGGCCGTTCTGGCGTGCGCGAAACATTTTGCCGGCGATGGCGGCACGGCTTTCGGAACCGGAAAGCCGAAAGGGAAGAATACGGAGGCGCGCTATCCGCTCGACCAAGGCGACACGGAAATGGACGAGGCCACGTTCCGCCGTCTCTTCTTGCCTCCGTATGCGTCCTGCGTTGAGGCCGGCGTAGGCTTCGATCATGCCGTCCTACAGCAGCTGGAATGGCGTGAGATGTTCGGGAAATCGCAAGCTTCTGACGGATATGCTCAAGAGCGAGATGGGATTCGAAGGGTTCCTGATCTCGGATTACGCCGCGCTCGATGAGATGCCGGGCGACTACAAGCGGCAGATCGCGACATCCATCAATGCGGGCATGGACATGGTCATGATCCCGGAACGATACCAGCTTTTTACGAAGCTGTTGCGTGAGCTGGCGCAGGAGGGGACGGTCCCGATGTCCCGCATCGACGATGCCGTGATGCGCATTTTGCGCGTGAAGTTTGCCATGGGGCTGATGGACCCGAGCCGTTCGCCGCTGGCCGACCGCGGCTTGCAGAAGAGCTTCGGCTCGGCCGAACATCGCGCCGTGGCGCGGCAGTGCGTACGGGAGTCGCTGGTATTAATCAAGAACGACAATGGCGCGCTGCCGCTAAAGAAAAATGCCGCGCGCATTCACTTCGCCGGAAAAAATGCGAACGATATCGGCAACCAGTGCGGCGGCTGGACCATTTTCTGGCAAGGCAAGAGCGGAGACGTGATTCAAGGGACGACGATTCTCGAAGCGGCCCGCGCCGCTATCGCCGCGGGAACCGCAGATCACATACTCGCTAGACGGCAGCGCGGCCGAGGGCGCTTCCGCCGCCGTGGCCGTGATTGGGGAACGGCCCTATGCGGAAATGATGGGCGATCGGACGAGCTTGCGCCTCGCGCCGGAGGACATCGCCGTCGTGAACCGTCTGAAAGCGGCGGGCATTCCGGTCGTAGTGGTGCTCGTATCGGGGCGTCCGATGATGCTGGACGAGATTCTTCCGCAAGCCGACGCGATTGTTGCGGCGTGGCTGCCGGGGACTGAAGGGTCCGGGGTCGCGGATGTGCTCTTCGGCGACTACAAGCCCAGCGGAAAATTATCGTTCACCTGGCCGCGCGCATCGTCGACGACGCTGCATCGCGGCGATGCCGGGTATCAGGCGCTTTTTCCATTCGGCCACGGCCTGAGTTATTAGCGGCCGGCCACGACGCAGCAACTTCTCGCTTTGCAGCAGTAATTGCACGGCGGGAGGATTTCCATTTGCGTGCCGAGTAGCCCAGAATAAAGGCATGTACGAACCGATTCGGGGGTCAATGCGTCCGCTCTCCGGCGAGGCGATCGGGGCAATGATGCACGCTTTCGTGCGTTCAGCCGCCCTTGTTCATGAAGAAATGAAAGAGGGTCTCGACGGCCTCGCTAGCATCGCATCCATCGCTCCATTGCTCGGACTGTTGGGCACTGTGATTGGTATTGCGGATTCGTTCGCCGGTTGCGGCGGCGAGAGGTCCGCGTGCATGGCAGCAGTGTTTTATCGACTCTCGGGATCAATGTGGTTTACAGCGTTGGGCCTCCTAGTTGGGTTGACCTCCCTATGGGGCCACCGTTATCTGACTGCCAGACTCGGAGCGGTCGATCTTGACATCAGAAGCGCATCCCTCCACCTGATAAACCAATTGGCAAGATATCGCGGAGAGTGGAGGCTAGCGCGCACAACAAAGCCCAGCCAGTCTATGTTCGGCGCGAAATCTCCGGCCGAATTGAGGCAAGATCAGAAATTTTGGATCTGTTCGATGTTTTTGACGGGCGCGGCGCTGCTCGGGGCCTGGTGCGTACAGGTGGTACGTTACGCCGGGGAAGATTACCTTCCTCTGGGCCCAGCCACGTGGGCCGCCTGCCTTTATGTTTTGTTTGTATTTGGCGCCTCGTGCATCTCGGCATGCTTCACCGGATTCGGTTCGCACAAGCATCATGAAACCATTGATAAGATGACCGGAACCGTGGTAGTCCGACGAAACCTTTGTGGGTGGTAAGGCTCGGTTCATGCACGCTGACAAGCGCGCCCAGAAGATCCACGGGCGCGGGCCGGAAGGCAAGGCAATTGTGTTCGGCTTGCTTGAACAAGAGACTGGCAGGGTTCGCACGTCGGTAGTTGGAACGCGCCGCAAGCATCACCTCATGCGGATATTCGCAGCAACGTCGCGATATGCGGCGCTGTACAGCGATGCCTTGAAGTCCTATGATGGCCTGGATTCGGAGTATGCCCACAAGGTTGTTGACAATGCCGAAGCCTACGTTGACGGCGCGGTTCACACGAAGCGGCTGGAGAACTTCTGGAGTCTCCTGAGGCGCTCCATAAAGGGCACCTACGTGAGTGTTGAGCCGTTCCACTTGTTCAGATACCTTGACGAACAATCGTTCCGCTATAATGAGCGTTACGATACAGACTCCGAACGCTTCCATAAAGTCCTCGGGTCAGTCGCCGGGAAGCGTTTGACTTGGAATAATCTGACCAGTCAGGAGGCGGAGTGATGGCGGACCAAAAGCCAAGAGAGAAGGCAGGCGACAAAGAGCCAGACTTCAAGAAGACGCCGGAGTATCGACGATTCCGAAAGCTGCTTAGGCAGGTGTTCAAAGCTCCGCCACTTCAGCGGAGGAAGAAAGCATAGGATGCGAAATAGCGATCCCAAAGTCTCCCCCATTGCCGAAGAAATCGGTAGAGGGAGAGGGCCTCAGTGAAGATGGGGCCAGTCTTTGTCATAATAAAGATCCTGCAGGCACGAGTAGTGGCCATTCTTGAACGCTTGTTCTCCTTCCTTGCTTACGAATATTCGCGCTAGTAATCACCTTCATCTTTTCAGCGAACCATAATTCGCTAACGACCCTGCCGTCCAAGATCTCTGGTCTGAGCATCAATGACTGTGGGTCGACAAATATAGACCTGGGCGAGCTACTGCACAATCATACTTAGGTACTTCGATAGATCCTCCGTCACGCCCGAAACAGTCCTTAATTGAATCCGGAGCATATACTGAGCAGCTGCCTTCTATAAAACTTTGGTAGTCCGTACTCATTGTGTATTTCAAAAATCGATCACTCAAATTAGATATCTCCGATTGCTGAATGGGCCAAGCCTCCCACCGCATGTTTTTATATGGCTTGTCCCGCTTCCAAATGGAAATCGTTTCATCCATGGGAATCCCTTGGCCGGGCTTATCAAGAATCGCTGTAAGATACTCCCCCAGCCAACGGGGGCTTTGCCGTGGATGATTACTTTTGGCGCTGGCACACTTCCAAAGTTTTTGTTGGTAATCTTCACAATCAATCCCAAGCCGTAAAACGTAATCTGGATGGGCTGCGTAGACTTGTCTAATGATCGCCCCGGCCTCCTATCCTCAATCAGAACGGGAAGAATTTCGGCATCTACTTTAGACAGATTAAGAATCTTCGGATGATGCAAAACTTCCGGAAGATTGCGCTTAACTGGCGTATTGGGTGGTCCGGGCGCGGGTATCACATCCGGCTTCGAAGCGTCTGGCCGCTTGAAGGACCGATCCAGGGCGTGGTTGCCACCTATGGCTATAACCAGGATCACCAGCGTAATCACAACGCCAGCAAAAATCAGCTTTACGCGGCTTGCTTGAACGCGCGCTTCTTCCCACGTTACAAATTTCACAAGGAACAAGGCCGCTCCAGCAATAAAGAAACCGTCCGCTACGAATGGGTGCGGAGTGGTCATAAAGCTGATTCCTCCGCCGAAAAGAAGCAGGACGACAGCTCCGACAGTGGGCCAGTTCCACAGTAGCGACCGCATTTCCTAAGAGTATCATTCCAGGTGAGTGAAGTGATTTGTCGCGATATGTATTGTGGGTCAAAGTTCTGCGTCGGAGGCGCGGCGGCCTCATGACGTCGGCGTCGGTATCGTGCTTATGCTGGTCAGTGGCTAAGCTTCTTTGGCACGTGCTTCTTTTGTGAGTCCCATCCGCATTCAGAGCCGGTGGCCGGGACGCGGTACGCCGCTGAGACCAGAAACGGGTCTAGAGAGGGTCAGCCCGATCTAGCAGGGAGCGTTCAGCATCGCGTTCCGGCCTAGGCCGCCCGCGCCGTATTTCATCGTGAAGGTGTATGCGCCAGACGCGTCATCCAGTTCGGAGACGCGGATATCCGGGCAAGGCTAAAGAAAAAACCGCACCGGAACGCGGCGGAGGTTCGAAAGCCGCGGCCCGATGCGGTTCGCCCAAGACGGGCTAGGATCCGGCGGCGGCCCAGTCCGGAGCCAAGACCCTCTTGGCATTCACTCCCGGCGAGGCCCGCGTCCTTCTATCCTGCGCCGGAAATGCCGGACCGTACCGAAACCTGAGATCCCGGCAAGATCTAAAATCGAACGGCTGCTGCCAGCCTTTTTCCCAAGGAGAAGCAAACCCCAAAAAAAGCCCTCTGTTGCAACTTGCCAACGGAGGAAATGAGCGGTTTGTGAAACTCAGAACACCGGCTCCCGCAAGCACGCCTGTAATGGCCACTCGCTTCCCCGTTCTGCCTGTTGCAAGCAGAGGGACCAGGTTTGAAGAGTTTACTTCATCAATTCGAACTGTGTTTTGCACGCGGGGCGCCACCCAAGCGCGCTGAAAAAGAGCGGTTTAGGGGACGGCTCGGCGGCCGGACTGGGGCGCTTGGGAGCGGCGGTGTGTCGCGCTGACACAGGCCCGCCCCGGCGGTGTGCGGCATGGTTTGAGGCCGCAACGATAAAATAGAAATTCAACAATGGACGCCCAGGAATCCGGCAGCATTGCCGTGCTCGCCGAAAAACCTTCCGTGGCGCGCGACATCGCACGCGTACTGGGCGCCAACAAACAGAGCGACGGCTATCTGCATGGCAACGGTTACGTGGTTACATGGGCCATCGGCCATCTTGCCGCGCTCGCGCAGCCGCACGAGATCGACCCGGCGTGGCGGCAGTGGCGGCGCGATCTGCTGCCCATGCTGCCGCGGGAATGGCCGCTCGTTGTATACGAAAAAACCAAAGATCAATTCGAGATCGCGCGCGCCATTCTCAACTCCGGCAAGGTCGCGCGAGTCGTCTGCGCTACCGACGCGGGACGCGAAGGCGAACTGATCTTCCGCTATATCTACGAGGCGGCGCACTGCGCTAAACCGGTCAGCCGGCTGTGGATTTCTTCGCTCACGCCGGACGCCATCCGCAAAGGATTCGACGCCTTGCGTCCGGGCAGCGACTACGATGCCCTGGCCGCCGCCGCGCGCGGGCGCAGCCGCGCCGATTGGCTGGTAGGCATGAATCTGTCGCGCGCCTATACGCTCGCCTACGGCAGCGAGGTCTTGTCGATCGGCCGTGTGCAGACGCCTACTCTGGCCATGTTGGTGGAGCGCGAACTGGCCATCCGGAATTTCGTTCCCGAAGATTACATGGAAGTGCTGGCTACGTTCCGGCCGGCCGGCGCCGTCGACGACAGCAAGTATCAAGGCACGTGGTTCCGGACGCGTCCGGAAGGCGCCACCGATAAAGAATCGCTGCAACAATCGATGCGTTTGCCGTCCGATGGACGGGACGCGGCGGCGATCGTCGAGCGCGCACGCAGTGGCGCGGCCGCGATCGAGTCGATCGAATCGGAAACGCAGCGCCTGCCGCCGCCGGCGCTTTATGATTTGACGGAACTGCAGCGCCACGCCAACCGGCTATTCGGTTTCAGCGCCCAGAAAACGCTCGATCTGGCGCAGACGTTGTACGAGCGGCATAAGCTGATCAGTTATCCGCGCACCGATAGCCGCCATCTCTCGCAAGACGTTGCCTCCACTCTGCCGCTCATCGTGAAAGCGATCGAAGGTCCCTACCGCGAGCATTTGCGCGAGGGCACGGGTCAGCGCCCGCTGGGACGGCGTTTCGTCGACGATGCCAAGGTGACCGATCACCACGCCATCATCCCCACTGCCGTGCCGCAACAGGGCGCTCTTCCGGCCGCCGAGCATAAAATTTACGATCTGATCTGCCGCCGTTTCTTGAGCGCCTGGCAGGACGATCATATATCCTCGATCACGACCGTGATCACTGCCATCGCGAACGGCGGCATCGTCGACCGCTACCACACCTCGGGTACGGCGGTGCAACAGGCCGGTTGGAAAGCGCTCGATATCGTGGTGGCCTCCCCGGCGCCGTTATTGCCGCCGGAACTTCGAACCGGTCAGCCGCAGGATGTTCTCGATGTCGAAGCATTGAAGAAGAAAACGCGGGCGCCGAAGCGCTTCACCGACGCGACGCTGCTCACGGCCATGGAGACGGCCGGCAAAACTCTCGATGAGAAAGAACTTTCCGAGGCGATGAAAGAGACCGGCCTGGGGACGCCGGCGACGCGCGCCTCCATCATCGAGGTGCTGCTGAAGCGGGAATACATCGTTCGCCGCGGCAAGACCCTGGAAGCGACGGACAAAGGGGTCCACCTTATTGAAGTCGTGCATCCGGAGGTGAAGAGTCCCGCGATGACCGGTCAATGGGAGGCCTATCTCAAGCGCATCGAGCGCGGCGCGGCGGAA
Organism: Bryobacterales bacterium; assembly: GCA_963838885.1. GTDB lineage: Bacteria > Acidobacteriota > Terriglobia > Bryobacterales > Bryobacteraceae > JAICMB01. The sequence goes on from CAWITB010000058.1 coordinate 43,738, forward strand.
CTCGATCCCTTTCTCAAGGGCATTGAAGATTATGTGCGGGAGGTGGTGGGGAAAGTGGGGCGGAATGGCGCGTCGCCGGCCATATCGCGGCCCTCATCGGTCGCCGCGCCTGACGCAACGCCCCCGGCCCAGCCGCCCGTGGCAACGCCTCGCGGCACGCCCGCTTCCGGTCCGTCCTCGTCAGCGCCTCGATCCACCCCCGCTACCCGGCCCCCATCGCCCTCCGCACCTGACGCAACGCCCTCGTCCCAGCCGCTTCCATCAACATCCGGCGCAACGCCCTTATCGTCGCCCCGACCGGCAGCGCCTCGCGCCACGTCCGCTTCGCCGCCAAGCATGCTTGACGCCATGCCCGCCGCAGCGCCGCCAGCGGCATCCGGCGCCGGCGCCACGCCTGCCTTGCCATCGGCGGCCCCATTGACGAAGCGCGTTTCCCTGCCCGCTTCCGAGGCCGCCTCCGGCGCGGATCCTGCGCTTGCCGATCTCTTGCATACCGCGTTCGGCTTCTCCTCGTTCCGCCCCAACCAGGAAGCAGTCTGCCGCGCCGCGATCGCCGGCCGCGACGTGCTGCTGGTGATGCCGACCGGATCCGGCAAGTCGCTCTGCTACCAGTTGCCGGGCGTCGCGCGCGGTGGGACGACGCTTGTCATCAGCCCGCTCATTGCACTCATGGAAGATCAGGCGGCGCGGCTTGCCGCGCGCGGCTTTGCGGTCGAACGCATCCATTCCGGACGCGAGAGGTCCGCCTCGCGGCAGGCTTGCCTCGACTATCTCAACGGCCGCCTGCAATTCCTCTTCATCGCGCCGGAGCGTCTGCGTGTCAGCGGTTTTCCGGAGATGCTCGCTAAACGAAAGCCCTCGCTTGTGGCCGTCGATGAGGCGCATTGCATTTCGCAATGGGGACACGATTTCCGGCCGGACTACCGCATGCTCGGGCAATATCTTCCGGCCTTGCGGCCCGCGCCGGTCGTGGCTCTCACGGCCACCGCCACCACGGTGGTGCAACGCGATATCGCGGCGCAGTTGGGACTGCGGCAGCCGGCCCACTTTATCCACGGCTTCCGGCGCGACAACATTGCGGTTGAGGTGGTCGAGATCGAGCCATCGCGGCGGGACGCCCTGACCGCGGAATTATTATCGGAGGGTGCGCGACGGCCCGCCATCGTCTACGCGCCGACGCGCAAGCAGGCCGAGCGGCTGGCTCGCGAACTTGGAGCGTCCATCGCCGCCGCTCCGTACCACGCCGGATTGGAGGCGGCCCGCCGCAAGCAGGTGCAAGAGGAATTTCTCGCCGGCGAAGTTGACGTGATGGTCGCGACCATCGCATTCGGCATGGGGATCGATAAGTCCGATATTCGAACCGTCGTCCACACGGCCTTGCCCGGCAGCCTGGAATCGTATTATCAGGAAATCGGACGCGCCGGACGCGATGGGTTACCGAGCCGCGCGATCCTGATGCACTCCTACGCCGACCGCTACACGCACGACTTCTTCTTTGAACGGGACTATCCCGACGCCAAGGTTCTCGATCGGATTTTCGCGGCGCTGCGCCCGCAGCCGCAATCGAAAACGGATTTGCGCAAGCAGCTCCGCATCGACGCCGACACGTTCGATAAGGCGCTCGAAAAATTGTGGATTCACGGCGGCGCGGTTGTCGACTTCGCCGAGAACGCGAGCCGCGGCCGGGACGGTTGGCGTGAGTTGTACCTGCAGCAGGCCGGACACAAACGCGAGCAGATCGATCGCATGATGCGCTATGCGGAATCGAATCAATGCCGCATGTCCGCGTTGGTGCGCCACTTCGGCGATCTCGCCGACGCCGCGCAAGCCTGCGGCATCTGCGATTTTTGCGCGCCGTCGAAGTGCGAAGCCCAACGCTTCCGAACCGCCGGCGCGGCAGAGCGCGAGATGTTGTTCGCTATCATTGCCGCGCTGCGTGCGGGCGGCGCGCGGGCGACAGGCAAACTGCACACGGAACTTTGCGGCGCCGGCGGCATGACTCGCGATGCCTTCGAAGAGGTACTGGGAGCCATGGCGCGCGTGAACCTCGTCAGCCTCGCCGACGCGGCCTTCGAAAAGGACGGCAGGCAAGTCCCCTACCGTAAGGTGAGCCTTACGCCCGCGGGCGCGTCGTTCACGGCAACCACTCCCATCGATTTCGCGATCAAGTCCATGGCCCCGGTTTCCAAAAAACGCAAAGCGAAAAAGCGGAGGGCGGCCGCCAAGATCGCTTCACCACCGAAGACGCGGCATCAGGCTAGCGCGACTGCGCCCGATGCGCGCATCGAAGAAGCGCTGCGGGTCTGGCGGGTCAGCGAAGCCCGCCGTCTGGGCGTGCCGGCGTTTCGGGTTTTCAGCGACAAAGTCATGAACGCGATCGTCCACGCGCGCCCCAGCACCACGCGCGAGCTGCTTGCCGTTCCCGGTATCGGAATCAATACTGTCGAAAAATACGGCGCGCGGATCTTTCGAATTCTGCACGAAAGCGGCCGCTGAAACCGATCACCATTTTCTTTTCCATCCCCGCCACAATTGCGTGTCGCCAAAACCCAAGGCGTTCCAAGCGGCGTCTGTCGCCATGGGATCGCCCCGCAGAACGGCTTCGCGGGTTACCTCGCGCGGCAAAGTAACTAGCGACGCAAAGCGGTCGAATACCTTCGCTCTCTCGTCGCCCTGCGTTCGGATCATCAGATGCCACAACGACAGCGCATCGCGCCGGCGGGATGCGTCAATTGCGGCCGCCAGCGCCGCCGGATCCCCCGACGTATCGAAGCGCGAGAGAGCCTTTTTCAGCGCTTCCGGCGCATCGGCGAAATAAGGCGTGCCCGGACCCCGCTCAGGCCGAGTGACGCACTCCGCGCCAGCCGGAATAAACGACTCCATTTTGTTCCGTTCGAATGCGACCCAACCCATTTCAACCGTGAGAAGACCCGTTCCATTCTTCGAGACTTCGAGTGTGTAACGGCAACCCAGGTCGATGGCCTTCGACGAGGGTGTGTCGACAACGAATCGCCCGGGAGGCGCCCAGATGGAAGCGTGAATGGCGCCGAGCATGAGGTCGAAGCGTTGCTCGCGATCGTTCGCGGCCACAAGCCGAAAAAGCGAACCTGTATCGATGGTTACTTCCCCGGTATCGTCGGAGTGGATCTTCATTTCGTGCGACGCGCCCGGTTCAATGGTCTGCCCGGCGCGAACGCGGCGGCCATCCGCTAACCGCCAACTGGTGAGACGGCCGCGCAGCAGGAACGGAACAGTTACGGTTGCGGCCAACAGAACAGCGGCCACCGCGGCGAGCCACCATCGATAGAATGGTCTACCCGGCTTCGTCTTGCCTGACCAGGGAGCCTTGCCGGAGTATCGCAAGCGGCCGAGAAGTCCCTCCAGGCGTACAATTTCGGGATCGGGCTCGCCCGCGCGGTTCCACAGATATTCTTCATTCATCGTCTTCCCTCAAACTGATCCCGCAGGAGTTTCATTCCACGGCACAGGTTCACGCGCACGGAGCTGGAGGTCAGGTGCGTGCGCGCCGCAATCTCCGGGCCAGTCATCCCCTCCACCAGCCGAAGAACAAGCGTTTCGCGATAGCTTGCCGGCAGGCGCTGAATCATCGCGAGCACTTCGAACGCTTCGCCATCGGGTCTTTCGCCGCCCGGAATCGCGTCGGGTAAATCGCTAACCGGACGGACGCGCCGATGATGATCGGATGCCGCGCGGCGCGCGATCGAAGCCAGCCAGCCGCCAAAGGCCGCCACTTCGCGCAGGCCGCGCAATTGTTCCATGGCGCGAATGAAAACGTCCTGCATAAGATCTTCCGCATCCGCGTAAGACACGTGCGCGAGCAGGATGCCATGTACCATGCGCGCGAACTGTCCATACAGCTCGCCGAAGGCCGCGCGGTCGCCCGCTTGCGCGGCGAGGACCAGCGCGGTTTCGTCGGCGCTCGGCTCGTGGGTCAGCAGCACGTCCCTTTACTCGAGCGTAGTTTGTTTCAGGACAGAGTTTACGTCGTCCTCCGAAGGCGCATGATAGAACACTTTCGCCGCCGAGAGTTGCGCCCCATCTTCGCGGATCGGAACCACGATGCCGGTCGCGTAATTGGCGTAATCGGGATTCGTTGCGATCATCTTCACGGTCCAGGCGCCCTCGCGCGGCCACTCGCGAGTTACCGCGAAAGCGCCGGGCTCGGAAAGCTTGATCACCTTCAGAGGGATCGTCTGGCGTTTGCCGTTCGCGATGCCTTCGGCGGTTGCGGTAACAATTGTCTTCTCAGGCGAACGACAAGCGGTGATGTGGGCGGCAACGACGGCGTTCTTGGCGATCGCCTCGGGACTGCCCTTCAGATTATCGAGCTGAAGCGTGAGGGCGCCCGCAAAGACAGGCGCCGCCACGAAAGAAGCGGCAATAACGGCGGCAAAATATTTTCGCATTGGCAAATCTCCTTCGTGGAAGAGACGGAATATGACGCTCGGGTGTTAACGAGCTATCTTCCGTTTTCCCGGATCGCCAGCACGCGATCGGCGCCTACGCGCTCCAGCCTTTGCCGCTCTCCGCTGGACCAATGTATTTCGATCTCGTCCACGACGGCGCACGTCCCCAGACCGAAGTGCAGGCGCAGATCGTTCTGCGAAAGATAGCTTCCGCCGCTGCGCACCTCATCGATTTGCGAGCGGCCGCCGGCCGTGACGCGCACGCGAGCTCCGAGGGCGCTGCGATTGGAGCGCGTTCCTTCCAGTTTCAGAACGATCCAGTGTCCGGCCGGCAGGCGCCGCCTGCTTCAACAGAGCCGGCGGCTCATTCTGGTTGTTGACGACGATCTCAATGGCGCCATCGTTGTCGATATCGCCAAACGCCGCGCCTCGCGCTGCATGCATCTCGCGCAAGGCGGGACCGGCGCTCTGCGAGACATCCTCGAACGCGCCATGACCGGTGTTGCGGTAGAGAATGATGGGATTCTTGAAGCGCACCACGGGATCGAGGCGATCGACTTCGGGAAAAACGTGGCCGTTCACCAGCAGCAGGTCCTTCCAGCCGTCGTTGTCGAAGTCGAAAAAGCCGCAGCCCCAACCGACATAGCGCGTGTTGCGGGCGAGACCGGCGGCGGCGGTAACGTCGTCGAATTCGGCGTTGCCGCGATTGCGATAGAGCGTCTCGCGCTCGTCCGAAAAATTGGAACGGAAAATATCGAGCTGGCCGTCGCCGTCGTAGTCGGCCGCCGTCGCGCCCATGCCCGAGAGAGCTCTGCCATTCTCGTCGTAGGCGGCGCCCCGCAGCAAAGCTTCTTCGGTGAATTTTCCTGCGCCTTGATTGATGTAGAGCAGCGATGGCGTCTGGTCGCAGGCGACATAGATATCGGGGAGGCCATCGCCATTAAAGTCGCCCGTGAGCACGCCGAGCCCATAATGGCCCAGCGGGGCGGCGATGCCGGAGGCTTCGGAAACGTCGCTGAACGTGCCATCGCCGTTGTTGCGGTAAAGAATGTTGCGATCGAACGGCAGCCCGCGCGGTCCGCAATTCACGGGGAAGCCGCGATACCAGCAGTATGGGTTCGCTCCTGGCTTCGGCGTCGTCGCCGGATCGAATTTCAAGTAGTTCGCGACGAATAGATCCGCGTGCCCGTCGTTGTCGTAATCGAGAAAGGCGCATCCGGTGTTGTAGCGCGTTCGCTCCTGCGTAAGATGCGCCGCGGCGGTGACGTCTTCAAATCGCTTGCCGCCAACATTGCGATACAGGCGGTTCTGACCCCAATACGTGACGAACAGATCGGTGAAGCCGTCATTGTCGTAGTCGCCGGCGCAGACGCCCTGTCCCCAGCCGCTGGACTCGAGGCCCATTGCGGCGGTCACGTCGCGTGAAGCGATCGTGGCCGTCATTGTGATAGAGACGATTCGTGCCTCCTTTACCCGAAACGACAAATATATCCAGGAGACCATCGTTATCGTAGTCGATCAGCGCGACGCCGCTGCCGGTGGTTTCGATAATGAACTGCTTCGATGTCGTCCCGCCATTCGGAAATGCAGCGGTGAGACCGGCCTGTGGAGCGATATTGCGGAAATCGGCGACGGGCCGCTCCGATGCGGCGAATAGCAGTAACGACCCAAGCACGGCCAGCGGCTTCATTGTGGCGGCTGCTTTCCACCCAGCTTTTTCAGAAAATCCGTGAACTCCCCCGCGGGCGAGGTCTGGAGCGAATCGAGTGTCTGCTTCTCGTTATTGGCGCCTGCCAGATCGCCGGAGTTGCGATACGCGACCATCAGCGCGTAATGCGCCGATTCGCTGCGGGGCTGTAGCTTGACCGCGCGGCGCAGCAGCTCAATCGCTTCCGGGTAGCGCTTCTCACCGAGGCGCGTCTTGGCCACCGCGATCAGCGCCTCCACGAAATCCGGCCGCAATGTCAGCGCCTTTTCCAGATGCGCGTGGGCCGCCTCCGGGTTGGCCTGGGCGATCAAGATCTGGCCGACCTCGTACTCGGCCGCGGCATCGCCGGCGTTGAGCGTCAGTTCGGCCTCGAACTCGCGGCGCGCCGCTTCGAGCGCCTCGGGGCCTTGTGAATCGAGCAGCAGGACGCGGCCGAGGCGGAAATGCAGGTTGAGCGCACGCGGGTTCTTCGCAATGGCCGCGCGATATTCGGCGGCGGCTTCGGAATATTTCCCCTGTACTTCGAGAATTTCGCCCGAGATCTGGTTGACGCGATAGGATGCCGGCGCCTTCTGGAACAACTGGTAGATGGCGTCGTTCCAAGCCTTCATGTGGGTGTGCGCGGACTCGTAGAGAACGTCGGCGTCGGCCGGATAATCGGTCTTGAGTTGCGCGTCGACGCAGCTCAGCAGAGCTTCGCCCGCGAGTTTGCGAACCACCGCGTCGGAGGCGGATTGAAAATGCGCGGCGAGCTCCGGGACGGCGTCTTTGACAGCCGCCCATGGCGGCTTTGGTAAAGACGAGAAATGTCCGGGCGCTCGCGTCCGAAGATGTTTCGAGCAGTTTCTGGGCGTCCGCATAATGTCCGGCATGAAAAGCTTCCAGGCCCTTGACGAGCGCGTCGTCGGAGCGGGCGAGCGCGGCCGAGAGCAGCAGGAGACTAATGGCCCGCATCATCGACTACTAGATCCAAGCCGCCGAAACGGCTGCGGTCCTTGCCTTCGAAGTAACGGAAGCTGATCAGCGGTGGCTGGCCCGGCGCGACGGGCGGCAAAGGCGCGATCCGCTCCGAAGGGCTTTCCGCGATCGTGACCACGCGCCCCGAGTTCGCAATTTGCAGCAACAATGCGATGACAATTGCGGTCATCTCGTATCCAACTCCCGCAGCGCGCGTTGCGCCGTCAGGCTGCCCGGCTTGCGAACCAATAGCTGCTGCATAACATCGCGGGCCTTGTCGCGCTCGCCTCGCTGCACGTAGGCGCGGCCCAGGTTGAGATACAACGTGTCATCCTCGGGAGCCACTTGAAGGCCATAGCGAAACGCCGCTATGGCGTCGTTCTGTTGACCCATTTTGAGATACAGCACGCCGAGATTGTTGATGGCCGAAGCGGAATCGCGCTGTATGGAAATCGCGCGCTCGAATAAATCGTGGGCCTCGGGGAAGACTCCCTTTTTCGCAAATTCGAGTCCGAGACTGTCGGCGACGGTGGCCGACGCGGGCGGCGCCGAGAGCAGTTTGCGCACCGCCTGGCGCGCCTCTTCTACGTGGCCGGCATCGAGTTGAACCCGCGCAATCGCCGCCAGCGCGCGTTCATTGTCCGGCGCGCGGCGAACTACTTCGTCCAGATAAGGCAGCGCATATTGCGGGTATCCGGCCCAGAAGAAGGCAGCCCCCAGCTTGAAATAATCGCGGCCTGGAGCGCGCAGACAGTAGCGGCCGGCAAATGGAAGCGCGGCGGGCGTGGAGATGCCCATGTCGGCTTGAACTTCGGCGGCCGTTGGACGCGTGGCGTAGATCTTGCGCGCCATTCCATCGCCTCCGATGAGCAGAAAAACCGGCTGCTTCAAGTCCGTGCGGTAATCGAACAGATAGCGGCGAAAGATTCGCCACACCGGGTCGTTTGTTTCGACAACGAGCAGGCCGGGCGCAGCCGGGCGAGGCAGCGGAATCGGCTCCATGAACCACGTTGTGTGGAGGCGCGGTTCATTGTCGACTCTAAGCGGCGGCCCCGCGGCGATGGCGCGCGCCGGCGCGAATGGTTTTCTATCGTAGCGCGGCTCGCCCTCGACCAGCGCATACAAAAACCCTGCCTCCAGATCCCGAAATTCCTGTCGCGCGCCCGAGGGCCATCGCACGCGAACACGCTCCGCGCGGCCGGCCTCTCCCAGACCGAAATACAACCTCTTGGTGTGCTGCGACAGAAACGCCGACCCGGCCTGCACCTGTTTTACCTGGCCATCCACCTCGACCACCGCGCTAATCGCGTCGCGATTCGATTTCGTTCCGCGCAACACGAACGCAATGGAGCGGCGTTGCGCCGAGCAGTCGTTCTGAAAAACGCGCACCTGCGGACCGAGCCGGTTCTTGACGATCAGATCGAGGTTGCCGTCCCCATCGAGATCCGTGACCGCGAAGGCGCGGCCGTCGTCGGCATGATCGAGACCGCTGATGCCGGAGCAATCGGCATAGCGTCCGTTGCGCCGCGCGTAGAACATATTCGGTTCGCGGCCGCTCCAACCGGTAATCCTCACGGATGAACTGATTGATGGCGTTCCAGCCGTCCTCATACGCCGCCGTTTCGCGCGCATCGACGGGCGAGTTGGCGACCACCTGCCGCCAGAAAAATCCCATGGCGTCTGCGTCGCCGCGGTTGCTCAACATGCCGCACGTGATGAAAATCTCGGGCGAGCCGTCGTTGTCGAAGTCGTGCGCGTCCGAGGCCCAGGCCCAGCGCCCGATCTCCACGTTCTCCCGAGCGCCCGTCTCCGCGAAGCGGCCCTTGCCGAGATTGCGGTACAACGAATTGCCCTTGGTATGGCGGCGGTAGGCTTCCGCAATCTCCGGACTGGCCTGCGCGGGCTGGAACGCTTTCGACGACACGATGCGGCGGCCGGCATCGCTCCACATATTCGAGATGTAGAGGTCAAAGCGGCCATCGCCGTCGTAATCGAACCACGAAGCGCTCATCCCCGGCCCGATGTCCTCCACGCCCGCTTCTGCGGCGACGTCGCGAAACCGTCCGCCATCGTTTTTATAAAGATTGTTGCGGCCGAAGTCATTCGCGACGTACAGGCTGGGCCAGCCGCTCTCGTCGTAATCGCACCACGACCCCGCGAAACTGAAGCGGTCGTTGTTCTGATCCAGCCCGCTTTCGGCCGTGACATCTTCGAAAAACCCGGAACCGTCCTTTTGCAGGCGATTCCGGAACATGAAATTTGGTGGACCGTTGCGGGCGTCGTGATACGGAGCGGGGTAGCGATACTGCGCCTCGCTCTGGAAATAGACGTAGCAGCAAAGGTACAGATCGAGCATGCCGTCGCGATCGTAGTCGGCGGCGGCCATGCCCGTGAAGCTGCCCTGCGGATTGCGCGCGAAGCGGAACGCATCGGCGCGCAAGCGGAAACGTCCATCGCCCTCGTTCAGGAACAACACCGGCCGCGATGCGGTCAGAACGACGAGGTCCTGCCGACCGCTATTGCGCAGATCGACGAAGAGCGCCGACGATGTATCGTCCAGAATTCCAACGCCGGATCGCTCCGTGATGTCCTCCATCGCGCCGTTGCGATAGCGGTACAGACGATTCGGCAGACCCCCCGGCTGGCAGACGTAAATCTCATCAACGCCATCGCCGTCGATGTCTCCCACGGCGACGCCCTTGTTGCCATAGAGGTCGATTCCGGAGGCGGCGTCGAGCCTCGCGCGCCAGTATGGAATGCCGCGCGCGAGTTGCTCATGAAACGACGGAGTGTGGGCGAAAACCGCGGACGTGATGTCGCGAAAAAGAGGACGCGGCGCGGACACGACTTGCTCGCCCACGATTCCTTGAATCGCGATATCGCCCGCCGGCCAGTTCATCTTGTAATAACCGGTGCGATATTCGAGCGCGCCCGTTTTGCTTGTGGAGGCGATCTCGAAACGGACCAGATTGCCGGGCAATGGATAATAACGGCCCGGTCGGGCGGCCTGAAGACGCGCGGCCACCTCCATAGCGGTCTTCTCTTCGGGAAAGGCGTCGTGTCCGGGAGCGATGAGGTCGCGCGAAGCCTCATACGGCATCGCTTCGGCCGCAAGCCGGTTGCCGCTCATCGCCGCCAGCGAACACAGGCCGGCAAATTCGCGGCGATTCAGCTTCACAGCGCCAACCAATCTTTCATCGCGCTGAAAACATTTTCGAGCCTTTGCGGCGAAGAGACGCCCAGGAGGGGAAAATCGGGCGGCGCGATCGCGAGCATTCCATCGGCGCCGTCGGCGACGAAGAGAAACGCCGTATTCCCGCGATACTCCACGTATTTAGTGAACTCCTGCCAAATGTACTGATGAAAGATTTCCAGATCGACATACGACCCGAGCACGTCGGCTTGCGTTGGAATGGGCGTTGCGGCGTCCTGGTCGGTGTAAATGAGCAGGCTCGAGAACGGCTTCACCTTATTGCGGATTCCATACGCAATCACGCTGACTACCGGACGCGCGCGGCGCACGCTCTGCACCGAAGCCCATTCGACAAATGTATTGTTGACCAGCAGCGTTCCGTTGCCGCTCAAAAGAATCGCGCGCGCGAATTCGCGCAGCACCGGATCGCGGCCGAGCTCGCTTTCGTTGTCGCGGACTTGCAGTTGCTTGAGACGCGCGCTGAGCTGGCGCGGTCCGCGGATCTGCTCCACATCGACAATCTTCTGCACGTCGGACATCAGCCGGGCGCGATAGTCCGCAAGTTGTGCGTAACTCAGGCGCACGACGCCTTCGTGACGCGATAACGACGCCAGACCACCGCCCGCTTCGACCGTCCAGGCACTGTAGGCCGGCTGCTCTCTAGCCGCCATAAATACGTCGGGCAGCGCGGTCGCTTTCGCCGCAAGCGGCTTGCCGGTCAGCAGCAGCGGCACATAGTCGGCGGGGTCGTCCGGCGGCGCTAAAGCAATGCGTTTTCCGTGCGCGTCGATGCGCTTCCACAGCCGGTCGGGTCCGGCCGGCAGCTCGGCGGGACTGAGCACTACAACCAAACGCGGACGGCCATGGCGCGCGATCTCCGCGTCGAGCAGCGGATCGATGCGGGCGAAAACGCCGGCGATGGCCGCGCGCCATTCGGCGTAGTGCGGCGAGCGATTCAAGAAATCGACTTGTTCAAGAGTGAACTTCCGCTTCGGCCACACGGCATCCGTGACCCCCATGCTCGCTTCCGCCGCGCGAACGGGAGCGAAGAGGCGATCCACTTCGCCGGGGTCGGAGCGATCGAGCAGACCGAAGAGCCGTTCGTAATAGCTTTGCTCCGCCGGAAACAGCAGCTGCCAATCCTGCGTCTGGTCGTAGAAAAACGTCGAGAACGTCACCGGCAAGCGATCGAAGACACCCTTTTCAATCAGCGCTTCGAGAGTTGGTGATAGCTTCGACATTACAGCAGGATCCCGGGCAGCGCCGTTCCAGCCATCTCTCCCGTCCGCACTCCCAGCAGCGCCGCCGCCGTCGCCGCGACATCGACGTGGCGCACGGGCTGTTCCGTCTCGCCGGGCTTGACCCCCGCTCCCATGGCGAGCATCCACACATTGCGGCACGAGGGATCGCCGCTGCGGTGATTCAGAAACCCGTTCGCCGCGTTGATGTCGCCGTCGCGGCCAAGCTCGGGGAGAATTAGGACGGTGGTCTTATCCTTATAACGCGGGTTCTGCCGCACCTCATCCCACAACATGCCGGTGAGCCGGTCGGTGCGCGTGATGGCCTGCAAGTAGAGCGAATATGAGCCCCAGTGCGCCACGTCCATATCCCAGAAATTCACCAGCATCAGTCGCGGCGCAAACTCGCGCATCACTTCGCGCGTGATGAAAAACGTCAGCTCGTCCCCCGACATGGGAGCTTCCGGGCCGTTGATATAATCGGCGAGGCTGCGCGTCAGCGTATCGCGAACGTGCGCTTCGAGCTGCCGCCCCGCTTTGAAAATGGTCCAGCCGACGCCCTCATAGCCTTCATTTAATATGGCCTCGAGCTGGCGGTGAATATTATCGCGGTCGGCGACGCCACCCGCCGGGCGTTTGCGTACCACGTCTTGCACGGCGTCGAGCAGAAGCTGCTTAGGCAGCACGACGTTGGCCCCGAAAGGCGCGCCTAACAACCGGTCGCCGCCGGCGCCCATGGTCGCGAAACTCTTATTCGTTGCGATAATCCAGGCGTCCATGGGACCGGCATTCGCCCCTTTGCGGTAATACTCGAAAAGAGTGGGGCCGGAAGGAGGCTGGAATCCAAAATCGTCGACGCGCTGCCAATTCCCGGTTACGATGCTCGCAGTGGAGTTGAAGTGCGACAACACGCCGGCGTTGATGCAGTTTTGGAAAAAAAGACCCTGCGGGCGCAGCGAGGCGAGCCGCGGTATATTGCGAAGCCCCTCGGGAGCGAACGTTTCCGAGTAGCGCACGCCGCCGCCAAAGGTGACCAGGATCACGCGCCGTTCATTCGCGGCGTCGACGCTCGCGCCGCGCAGCCAACGCGGCAGGATGCGTGGCGCGATCGAAAGCCCGGCCAGCCGCAAGAAGCCGCGTTTGGTTAAGCCCCCGCCCATCAGTACTCCGAAATTTCGCCGCCCTTGATCTTGCGCTTCGTCTTGCCGCCGAAGTCGAGCGGCGTGTCGTAGCCGGCCTGGATTTCGCCCGACGGCGAATAATAAGGACCGATGTCGCACGCCATGCTGCCCTTCCCTTCTTCAACGAACTCGATCGCCGTGATCAGCTTGGCCGACTTATAGCCGTAGCGCGAAGGATCGATCAGCCGCAGGGGAGCGCCGTGCCGGTCCGCCAACGGCTGGCCATTCATTTCCATGGCGAAGAGGACGCGCGGCGAGAGCAGGTCCTGAATGCTGAAATATTCGTACCACTTGTCCGCGCAGTCGACCCGCACGGCCTTGGCATTCTTGAGCGGCTTGGCAATCTCCAGCAGGTGGCCGAAACGGAAACCGCCCCACAGCGCGCGAGAGGACCAGCACTGCACGCACTTCAGCCGCGAGTTCTGCGAATCGCGGGGGATTTTCAGCAGTTCAGTCGCGGAAAAACTCTGAGACTTCTCGACCAGCCCGTGCACCTGAAGCCGGTAGGTATTATGGTCGATCGGCGGCACGGGGCTGTACCACATAAGCCGGAAATTGTATTCGTCGGGAACGTCGCTGGGAAGCAGCAACTTGAGTTTGGTTTCGTCGCCGCGCGCCTCCATTCCCCCCAGCGTGACGGCAGCCGCGGACGTAATAAAGCGCCGGCGATTCATATGAGACCCCCCGTTATTTTATGTCATTTTGCGCCGGCAGCCGCGCCCGCCGTGAGTCGCTCATGCGCCTGGCGTTCCGCGGCCGCGCGATCGCGGCTGGCCCAGGCGGTCGTAAACGCGCGCGAGATGATAGTGAGCGTCGGCCTCTCGGGGGTCGAGCGCGATACTGCGCTCCAACTCCGCCGCCGCTTCCGCGTACTTGCGCCGATTCTCGAGAACTACCCCCAGCTCGAAATGGCTTTCCCAATCGTCTCCTTTAAGCGAGATGGCCGTGCGCAGCAGTTCTTCGGCCTTGACCTCCCGATCGCCCGCGGCCAGCAGCGCTTTTGCATATAAAAGCTGCGCCCCCGCATCGCGCGGGATTCGCGGCGCCGCGGACCTCGAAGCGCTTCACGATCTCCGGCAGCCGATCGCCCGCCTGATCGAGCATCTTGCCCAAAAAAACGTACGGCTGCTCCACCTCCGGCGAGATGTCGAGCGTGCGCAAGAACGCATCCGTCGCATCCCCGAATCGGCGCTGGCCATAATAGGCGACGCCGAGCGCGAGCTCCAGTTGGGCGCTCTTGTCGAACAGCTTTACGCCGCGTTCCAGGACCTGGGCCGCGGCGTCAAATTGCTGCCGCTTCAGATAATCCTGGGCGAGCTCGAAATAGTAGCTCTCGTCATACGGCGCTAGCTCGATGGCGCGATCGTACTCTTGCGCGGCATTCGGAAATTGGCCGTCCGCGTCGTACGCCGCGGCCAGCAGAGCGTGCATCTCGGCGCCTCCATCATGCGCCACGGCGCGCTGCGCGCATTCGATCGCCGCCTTGGGCCGGTTCGCCTTGATCCAGTACACGGCCGCATCGGCGAAGGCGGATTCGTCCGTCACGGCGTAACGCGATTCCAGATTCGCCGCCTTTTCAAAGTTGCCGCCCTGCATGTAAAAGACGGCCAGCGCATGAATCGCGGCGGGGCTCGATTCGGCGTATTGCTCGGCCTTGTTCGCAGCCGCGGCGGCCAGTCCATCGGATTTCAACTTGCGATAGGTTTGCGCCAGCGCCACCCAAACCTCCGCATTTCGCGGGCGCAACTTTGCCGCCGCTTCGAGCGTCTGCCGGGCGCGCGGAAGGTCGTCGTTGTTGAGCGCTACAAGACCGGCGCGAAACTGCTGGCTGAAGTCCGCGGCCGCGAAAAACAGAAAAACAACAACCGCCAGCATACCAATCAGGATGACATAGGCAGCATGAGACGATCGGACGTCAAAAAGCCTTTAGTGGAGCCCGTGCGAGCCGCTTGCGGCCGATGTTTTCGTCGGCATTGTTCACAACTTGGTAGAAGGGAACCCTGGAGTAAACTTTGAGACGGAGGATGCAGACGTGCAGTTCGACCGGATCTCGATCGACCCGAACATCTGCCACGGCCAGGCTTGCGTGAAAGAAACCCGCATGCCGGTCTACCAAATCGTGCGCATGCTGGCGAACGGCGACATGATCGAGAATCTGCTGTCCGAATATCCCTTCCTGTCCCGCGAGGACATCATGGCCTCGCTCGATTACGCCGCCAGCCTGGCCGAGGAGCAGGTCACTCCGATAGAGGCCGGGAATCTATGACGCATGCGCGTCCTCGTCGATGAGAACATCCCAAGGATAACAGTGGATGCGCTACGCTCGCGTGGGCACGATGTAAAAGATATTCGCGGGACTGCCGGTCAGGGGATCTCCGACTCCGATCTCTGGGCACTGGCTTTAGCGGAAGCCCGCGCGCTCATCACGACGGAGAAGGGCTTCACGGAGTACCCGTCGGCGCTGCATAATGGGATCTTGATCGTGCGCCTGCGACAGCCCAATCGGGAGAAGATCCACAACGCAATTATGTATGTCGTCGATCGCTTCCCGGAAAAGGAATGGCCGAACTTGCTCGTGGTCGTTCGCGACACCTTCATGAGCACGTCGCGAGCAAGCGGCGAGCGGAGTTAGCCCTCATGTAGCGACGGGGTTCCGCGCGGGTGATTCAAAAGGGCTGCCGATCCTGAAGGAACTCGGGTCAACCTACCGTGCCCCAACGCGTTAGAACTGCAAACGCAAAGCGAACTGCACATGCCGCTCGCTGGCCGGCGCCGTGCTCGTTACCCTACCAAAGTTCGCGTCCTGAAGATTGTTGTCGGGAGTTCCGAATTGCGGCGTATTCGCAAGATTGTAGCTCTCCGCGCGGAACTGCAATCGGACGCGTTCCGTGAACGGGAAATCCTTGAACAGCGAGAAATCCATGGTGCGCGTCGGAGGAGCCGTTTGGCTCTGCAGACCGAGATTGCCGCCCGTCAAAGGAGCGGGAGCGGTCACGTTCGCCGTGTTGAACCACTCGCTGGGAGTGCGGCCTCCCGAGGGAGCGGCCTGCGCGTTCGCGCCCGCAACCAGGTCCGGCCGGCAGGCGCCCCAAATCCCGGTGCAGCCGTTGTAGCGAAGCGTGTACGGCACGCCGGTGCGCAACGTCAGAATGCCGTTCGTGTGCCAGTTCCCCACCACCGCGTCGAACACGCGATTCATGCCGCCGCCGTAGGCCTTGCCTCTGCCGAACGGGATATCGTAGTTGAACCCAAAGGTAAAGTTGTGTCGAATGTCCCAAGACGCGCTGGAGTATTCGGATGCAAAGTTCCTGGGATCGGGCGTGCCCAGGCCCGTGGAGCCGCTCAACGGCGTGGCGCTGTCCGCCAGAGCATGCGACCAGCTATACGCCGCCACAAACTGCAGACCTTTAGAAAACCGCTTTTCCAACTTCGCCGTCAGCGCGTTGTAATTGCCGTATCCGAAGCTGGCGGTATCGGACAAACCGCTTTCCACATACGGTATCGGCCAGTACACCTGATTACAGCTCGTAAACTGCAGGGTCGCGACATTGGGGCAAGTGTCGGAATTCCACAAGATAAGCTGATGCGCCTGGTGGTTTCCTAAATAGCCGACTTCAAGTGCCATCTGGCCGGGCAATTCGTGCTGCACCACAAAATTCCACTTGTGGACTAGCGGATTGCGATAATCCATATCGACGCCGCGGAAAGAGACCGGCGCGGGTAGCGTAAATACATTCAAGGGATAGCCGCTGGTCAACCCCCGGGGCATGTAATTGCAGTTTGTGCCGTCCGTGCCGACGCAAAGCGGATCTGAAATCCCAATGAAAGTGCTCACGCCCGTGCCGCGAATCAGGTTGACCGTTTCGTTAAAAGGCACGGACTCGCCGCGATTGGGACTGCCTCCCTGATTTTCTTCGCCGCCATAGAAGATTCCGTAAGCGACGCGGATCACGGTCTTGCTGAACACATGATAGGCAATGCCGATGCGCGGTCCGAAATCGAGCTTATCCCACGGGATCAACGCGCTCCCCACCGTTCCGCGCGAGACCGTCACGTTCGGAAACGCCGTCGCGAAGTTGGGCGGCAAGGCGGCGTTCTGATCCGGACCCGCTGGGATGTAGAGCGTCTGATTCTGGAGGTCGAAGTTCGATTGTCTTCCAAATCTCTCGCTGATGGGCGCGAACAACTCATATCGTAATCCGAAATTGACGGTTAACTTGGAATTTACTTTCCAGTCGTCCTGGCCATAAAATGCCCACGCGCTCTTCTGCGAGGACACGAAGTTGGTGGTGGAAATCGCGGAGTTGTCGACCTGACCGAGTAACATGGAAGCGATTTCGTCTCCGGTGGCGGTGCCGATGGTAGCGCCGTTGGAGCCTTTCGCGCTCGAGGGATAAGCCGTCTCGGCTTGCGAATACGACACGTTTCCATGCGGGTCGGGAACCTGGAAAAACGGGAATCGTATAGGCCGGTACTCGGCGCCGAACTTCAGCGCATGGGCTCCCTTGATGATCGAGACATTCTGAATGAAGTCCCAAACGTTGTTGTATTCCCTGGTCGGAATCCAGTCGTTGGCTCCAATCTGGCTGTAGCGCCCCAGCCCAAACTGCGGCAGCCCGCCGTTGTTCGCGGTGGCGCCGGTGGGGTCGTAACCTCCCATCCCCACCTGCTGGTAGAGGTCGGTGCTGGGATTGCCTCCAATACGGGACGTCACCAAGCGGCTGAAGGCCACCCGGGTCTCGCTGATCAGCGTGGGTTTCCACACCCGCGTGTAGCTCAACATGGCATTGCGGCCGAGATCGGTTTCGCCCGCGCCGTTAAACGGACTCCCATCGAGCGGCCCCGGAAAATAAACGCCGTCGGTGCTAATTGTGTTCGACCAGCTCAACGATCCGAAGAGACTATCCTTGTCGCTGATTCTGTAATCGACGCGCCCATCGCCCTGATCCACGTTCTGGCGGCCCGGAGTGGTGAGGAAGTAATCGTTTTGCGGATATTTTCCGTTCACCAAGGGTTGGTTGGGGTTCGGATAAAGGCTCAGGATCTTGGCCGCCGCGGCATCGAAGCGGCTTGCGGGAATGATGTTGCCCGGAAATGGATCGCGCACCAACGCCCCGCCCACGGTGCGTGTCGTGTTCGGGTCGTAAATCGCGCCCTGATAGATCGGCCGCCCGAGAGCGTCCGTCGCGATCACGGTGCTGGTCAGCAGGCTCGAAAAGTCGCCGGTCTTCATCGCCGGCGTCGGTATGGTCGTGAACGTCGAGTAGCCCAGGTTCTGAACGGAGCCACCGGTATCGGAAATGCGCGTTCCCTGATAGTCGCCAAAAATAAAGAGCCTGTTCTTGAGGATCGGGCCGCCCACCGCCGCCCCAAACTGATTCTGCTCGAATGGCCCGCGCGGAGTGCCGGTCAGGTTGTTTTCCCAGCGATTGGCGTCCAGGTCCTTGTTCTGCAGATACTCGAACAGCGCGCCGTGAATTGCATTGGTGCCGGACTTCAGGTTCACGTTTACCACGCCTCCGGCCGCGCGGCCGTATTCGGCGTTGTAGCCGTTGGTCAGGATCTGCATCTCTCCGATGGCTTCCACCGAGGGGCCGACCACGTAGGAGGTCTGGTTCAGGAAGTCGATCACGTTGACGTTGTTGTCAACGCCGTTCAGCAAAAAGTTATTTTGCCCGTTGGAGCGCACTCCATTGGCGGAGAACCCGCCCGCCACGGCGTCGCGGGCGCCTGGCTCGGCCGGCACAACGCCGGGAGAGAGTCGCGCCAGATAGCTGAAAGTACGTTTCCCGCCCAATGGTATATCCGAGATCTGCTCGGAGTTCAGGGCCGCGCCCACCACCGTGCTCTCGGTCTGCAGCAGCGGAGCTTGCGCCTGTACCTCGATGCTCTGCGTGATATCGCCCACTGGCAGCGTGATGGGTACGCCCACGCGGTCGCCGCCGACGATCGTGACGTTCTTCTGAGCGACGCGCCGGAAACCGCTTGCTTCGGCGGTGACAGTGTATGTTCCGGGCTTGAGAAGCGGGCGGATGTACTCGCCGGTTTCGTTGGTCGTAACTTCGTAGCTCTGACCGGTGGCGTCTTCGGTAATCGTTACTTTCGCGCCTCCGATAACGGCGCCTTGCGGGTCCGTAACAGTGCCTACGATGGTTCCGAGATCGCGCTGTGCAAAGATGCAGGCACAGAACAGAATTGACACACCAAGAGCGCGCAGCCCAGCAACATGGCTCATATCTTTCCCCTTAACGTTTCCGTGCCGAAAACGTTTTATGTAGAATAAGCCCGCTGTCAGTCATAGTCAAGTCAAATTGAAGTGTTTGCGGCGGCGCTCCAATTCTGGAGCGCTAGTTTTACACTGCGCCCCAGAACGTGTGTGTTTTGCAGCTTACAAAGACCGCGCAGGGCGCGGGGCGTACAATAGGCCCGAATGTCCTCCGCTCGCGCTACGGGCGTGCTCATGCTCTTGTGCGCCGCGCTCGGCCTCGCGACCGGCGTGCCCGTTCTGTTCGTCGATATCGCGCCGTCCGCGGGCCTCAACGTCCCCAACACGTTTGGCGGCAAAGATCGCAAGGACTATATCCTCGAAAGCACGGGAAACGGCGTTGCCGTCCTCGATTACGATCGCGACGGCGCCGAAGACATCTTCATCGCGAACGGCACGACCCTTCACGATGCTGAGACCGGCGCTCGATCGCCAGGCTCGTCTTCCGCAGCTCTACCATAACGACGGTCATGGCCATTTCACCGATGTGGCCGCAAGCGCCGGATTTACAGCCGAAGGCTGGGGGCAAGGAGTGTGCGCCGGAGATTACGACAACGACGGCTGGCCCGACTTCCTGCTCACGTACTACGGACACAACCGGCTATATCACAACAATCGCGACGGCACGTTTCGCGATGTAACCGAATCCGCCGGGCTGCCTGTCGGCGCCATGCGCTACGGATCGGGATGCGCCTTTCTCGATTACGACCGCGACGGCTTGCTCGATCTCTTTATCGCCAATTACGTCGAGTTCGATCTGAATCGAGCGCCGAAGCCGGGCGACAGCCCGTTCTGCATGTGGCGGGACGCGCCGGTATTCTGCGGTCCCCACAGTTTCCCCGCCGGACACAACATTCTCTATCGCAACAACGGCGACGGGACGTTCACCGACGTTTCCGCCCGCGCCGGCATCCTGAAGCCGGGTGGACGCTATGGGCTCGGCGTCGTCTCCGCCGACCTCGACAACGACGGTTGGCCGGACATATACGTCGCCTGCGATCAGATGCCCAGCCTGCTCTATCGCAATCGCGGAGACGGAACGTTTGAAGAGCGCGGCGTCGAAGCCGGCGTCGCTTATAATTTCGACGGCCAGATCCAGGCGGGC
The DNA here is from genome assembly GCA_963838885.1 of Bryobacterales bacterium. Lineage (GTDB taxonomy): Bacteria > Acidobacteriota > Terriglobia > Bryobacterales > Bryobacteraceae > JAICMB01. Next base: position 63,812 of record CAWITB010000058.1, read on the forward strand.
ATGGGCGTCGCGGTGGGCGACTTCGACGGAGACGGTCTGCTCGACATCGCCAAGACCAACTTCTACGGCGATCTCACGTCTCTGTATCACAACGACGACGGGCGTTTTTTCACGGACGTTTCGCGCCAGGCGGGACTGGGCCGCCGGCACTTGATGGGCTGGGGCGTCGCCTTCGCCGATGTGGACGACGACGGCTGGAAGGACCTCGTCATCGCCAATGGCCATCTTTATCCCGAGCTGCAAAAGACGAGGAAGAGAGAGCGGCGGGAGAGCCGTATCTCGAGGAATCGCTGCTCTATCGCAATCTGGGAAACGGCCGTTTCGCCGACATCACTGCAGAAGCTGGTCCCGCTTTTCAGACGGCGCGGCCGGCGCGCGGTTTGGCTGTCGGCGATTTCGACGGCTGCGGACGGCCGGAAATCGTCATCGTCAACATGAACGGCGCGCCCAGTCTGCTAAAAAACCAGCGGCCCGGCGGCAATTATCTGAACGTGCAACTGATCGGAACGAAATCGAACCGCAGCGCCATCGGCGCGCGCGTCACCGTGACGGCGAACGGCCGCCGCATGATCGACGAAGTGATGGGCGGCGGAAGTTATTTCTCCCAGAGCAGCTCGATCCTCCATTTCGGTTTGGGAAACGCAACCGCCGCGGACCAGGTTGAAGTGCGCTGGCCCAGCGGGCTGCTCCAAAAAGTTCAGCCCGGCGCGGCGAAGAGGATCGTCGTCACCGAAGGATCGCGAAACTAATGGGAGTGCCTTGGCGGTTCCTGTAATACAATCCCGACTATGCCACAAGCGGCATCCAAGCGCCCGAAACGGCCGGCCTATCATCCGCCGCTCGTCATCTCCGTTCACGGCATCCGCACGCACGGCGAGTGGCAAAAGCTATTCGCGTCCGCCCTCAGCGGATCGCCAGTAAGGACGGAGCCGTTCGACTATGGCCGCTACGGCCTGTTCCGGTTTCTCACTCCGCCCTTTAACAATCGACTGGTCGATAAGTTTTATAACTGGTATGGCACGGTGATCAAGGCGTGTCCCGGCGTGGACTTGGATCGTTATGACAAGCGGCCATCGGCGGTCGCCCACAGTCTCGGATCGTGGATCGTCGGGAACGCGATGTTGAAGTATGAGGACATACGCTTCGACAAGCTGATCCTCGCGGGGTCCATTCTCCCGACCGACTTCGATTGGGCCACGCTCTTTTCCCGGGACCAGGTCGCACGGGTCCGCAACGAATGCGGCCAGAAGGACCCCTGGCCGGGGTGGGCCGGCCGTCTGGTCGCGCGAGCGGGGACGGGTGGTTCAAAAGGTTTTGAATGGCTTGGGACCGCGGTCGAAAACGTCCGCTGCGAGTGGTTCGGCCACTCCGACGCACTCATGCGCCAACACATCGAAAGACTCTGGCTGCCGCTGTTGTTGCAGCCGCCCTCGCCGCTCGCGCTCCTACACGGCCGCGACATCCAAGGTCGCGAGGAATTCTCGAAAATTCTCGATTATGCGGTGGACATAATCGACGCCAAGGCGTTTGGCGACGTGCCGCATTACCCCGAAATCGAGCTCCCGCGCGGTCTGGCGCTCTCATGGGTCGAGATCAACCCCGACATTTACACCTTCCTGATCGATCGCCAGACCAGCGAACCCGCCGGTTACATCAATGCCATGCCCGTCGAAAGCTCTTTATATGAGGAGATCCGCGCCGGGAAGTTAGACAATACCGTGCCCCCGTCCGGCATTGTCCCCTTCCTCGGCAGCCGCACCGTCAAGATCTATTTCATGTCGATCGCCATTGCCGAACAACACCGCCGTTGGGGCGAAGGCATTTGGCAGCAGGCCTACATCCAATTGCTCAACGGCTTCGTCGATAAACTGATCTACTACGCCCAGAACCACGGCGTCCGCGCCACTCACTTCGTGGCTGCCACCTGGAAGCCCGAGGGCCGCCGAATGTGCGAGTTCTTCCCCATGCGCGAGATCGGCAAGGATCGCTTCGGCCACTCCGTATTCGAACTCGATCTCGAAGCCGCGCAGGCGGCGCCCCCGCCCAACCTGCTGCCGGCGTTCAAGCGACTGCTTCAGATATATAGACAGCTCGCGCCTTAAGCTCCTGAGAATTTCGCGTTTCCCGCGCACTACCACTTGGAATGGCTCTTTATCACACCCGCAGCGCGGCTGTGTTCGGCATCGAGGCGCATCTCGTCGATGTGGAAGTGGACATGTATTCGGGAGGAGGCGCGCGCGATTTAATCACCCTCGGCATCCCGACACACCGGTGCGCGACAACAGCGGCGGCCGCCACACGGCGTAAGCGCTTTGAGCCGCCGCAACGGTCAGTTCGGGAGCGCCGCAATCCAGATGTTGCCCCTCAGCTCACCCATATTAAATACAAGCTTCTCGCGAGCGACGGCGATCTTGAGATGATCCAGCCCCGCGTTGCGCAGCGAGATTCGGGCGGAGTGGGAGTGATACACAGGCGCCGGCGGCCCGAGGGGACGCTTCGTGCCCTTATCCAGAAGCCGCGCCCAGATGCAACGGAAAACCGTCTCGATAGGAGGTGTAATAGACCAGAGTTCCATCGCTCGACCACATCGGCCGATCCTCCTGCGCCGCGTCGTCCGCGATCGAACCCCAGTCGCTCGCTTGTATCGTCGACTCTTCCCGAAACGGCGCGATCTGAACCCGGAACACCGGGTCTTCGAAGGCGGAGGCGACTGCCCAGTGGTTATCGGGGGAAACATGAAAGTAAGTCAAGTCGTACACGGAATGCTGGAAAACAACATACTTGCGGCCGGACGACACCTCAGTTGCTTTCACGCCCCAGCGCTCCGGCCTTACCGCATAGAACAGCCACGCTCCATCGGGCGACCAACTGTAGGGCCAACCATCGCCTTCTTCGACTTTGCGCCGCGACCGGAGATGCCCCACCGTGGCGCCCATTGTGACAACGTATCTGGCCTCGTTTCGGGCTTGATAGGCGCATCGAGAGCCGTCCGGAGCCACCGAGGGCGACTCATCGGTGGGCCCGCCGGTCAGAGGGATTTCCTTACCGCTTCGAAGATCTTTGCTCCAAATCTCGGCGGCGCCGGACTGATTGGAGGCGAAGATGAGCAGATTCCCGTCCGCCGTCAGATCCGAAAAGCCGACGGCAGCTTCATCGTCGGTGATGCGATTGAGATTTCCGGCGGCCTTGACGCCGCTGGCGTCGAGCGGCAGGGTCCACAGGTTGATCCTGGAACTCAGAACGGAGAACAGCAGGCGCTTAAAAGGCAGGAGGGAGGCCGAGGACGCGGCGAACTCCAAACCGGTCCCCGAGGACAGCCGCCGCGCCGCGGGTTTCGGATGCCAGTCCCGCCCCGAAACCGGGAGCCGCCATATATTTCTGCTATCGCCGAGCCTCGCCGAAAAGATGATCTCGTTGCCGCCCGTCCAGGCATGAGGGATGATCTCCGACAATCCTTGCTTGCTCAGTACATCGGCGGCGCCGGTTTGTATAGCCTTACCGCCATCGAGAGGCATCACGTACCAATCCATCGGGGTTCCGTAGGAGCCAAAAAACGAACCCAAAAACAGTATCCACTTCGAGTCGGGCGACCAGATGGCATGATCTGCGGCGGCAAGTTGCGGTTCGATCTGCCGGATCTGCCCCGCGGACAGATCCATCAGAAAGAGCTTGCTGCGCATCGGCCGGCGGACAAGGCTCGACATCTCTCCGGTGTAGTATGCGATCCATTTCCCGTCGGGCGAGAAGCGCGGCGAGTGTCCTCCAGGGGCGATCATCTGGGGCTCGCCTCCGCCCAGGGCCGATGCGATATATATGCCGCCGCCCTCGCGATTGGACCGGTACACGATCTTCGTGCCATCGGGAGAAAAATCGGGTTCGGACTCGTCGGCGGGATCGCGGGTTACTTGGACCGGTTCGCCTCCCGCGAGTTGCCGGACCCAAATGTCCAGGTTCCCATGGCCATCGCGGTCGGACGCATAGGCCATGAGTTTGCCGTCGGGGGAAACGGCGGGATCGGTGGTCAGACCGGAATCGAATGTCATGCGCTTGAGCACCGGCCCTTGATCCGGCGGCGCGGGCCGAATAAGCCGCCACCCCGCGAGCATCGCGGCGGCGAGGAGGAATACGCCCGCTCCGGCCAGAAGGGCGTTCCGGCGGCGGTGGCGCGCACTCAAATTTGACGGCAGTGCCTCATCCTGCCGGCGCGAAGATCGGTCTTCGCGGAGATCTGCGAGCAGGCGGCCCACATCGGCTATGCTTTGGAATCCTCGTCCGGGTTTTTGCGTAAACAGTGCCCGGCGATCCTCTCCAACATGGGCGGCAGACCCGGGACGAGCTCGCGCAGCGCCTCGGGATCGTGTTTCAGGATCGCGCCGCCGTCTCGATGCCGCTGGATCCGAGGAATGGGCGCCGCCCGGTCAGCATCTCGTAAAGCACGATTCCGAACGAGAATATATCGGTCCTCGCGTCAACGACCCCTGCAGTGAGCTGTTCCGGAGACATATACGCCATGGTCCCGACGATATGTCCTTCTTCGGTCAGCGGCGGCGGAACTCCTCCCACGGTCCGCGTGGGTGACGATTCGTCCGAGGCCGCATTGCTGTACGGCTCGAGCAGTTTTGCGAGCCCGAAATCGAGCAGCTTAATGCGCCCCTGCGCGGCGACCATGATGTTGCCCGGCTTGAGATCGCGATGCACGATGTCGGCGCGGTGAGCGGCGGCGAGCGCCTCGGCAATTTGGATGGCATAGCCTACCGTTTCAACAATCGGCAGAGGTTTGCGCGCGATGGACTGCTCCAGCGTCCTTCCGGGTACGTATTCCATCGCAATGAAATCCGCGCCCCTATCCGAGCCGATATCGTAAACAGCGACGATGTTGGGGTGATTCAGCGCGGAAGCGGCTTGCGCCTCGGCCGCGAAGCGACGCTTGCGTATCGGATCGGATACGAGATCGGGAAGCAGGATTTTCAGAGCCACCACTCGATTCAGCCGCTCGTCGCGGGCTTTGTATACGACGCCCATGCCGCCCGCGCCCAGCTTATCGAGGATTCGGTAATGCGAAAGCGACTCGCCGATCATGCGTTCCCAACCATGAGGACGGACATATCGGGACGGAATTTTGGGGCGACGACTTAGAATCCTGTCCGGCCAGTCTCGTCAGTTTAGCGCAGTCGCTCTAGCGCGGAATGGCCCGAAAAACGTACGCCGTCTTGACAACGGCTGAGAATTTAGCCCCTCCCGCGCACTACCACTTGGAATGGCTCTTTATCGCACCCGCAGCGCGGCTGTGTTCGGCATCGAGGCGCATCTCGTCGATGTCGAAGTGGACATGTATTCGGGAGGCAGCGCGCGCGATTTCATCACCGTCGGCATGCCCGACACGGCGGTGCGCGAAAGCCGCGAGCGCATCAAATCGGCGCTCATCAATTCCGGGTTTGGATATCCCAATAAATCCGTGACCATCAATCTGGCCCCGGCCAACGTGCGCAAGGAGGGCGCGGGATTCGACCTGCCCATGGCGCTCGGCATTCTCGGCGCCATGGGGACCGTGAGCGGCACGGACCAGCATCTGCTCGCGGGCGAGCTGTCGCTTGACGGCACGCTGCGGCCGGTGCGCGGAGCCTTATCGATGGCGGTGTGCGCGCGGCGGATGGGCATCGCCAATCTTCTGGTCCCGGCCGACAACGCCGCCGAGGCCTCCGTGACCGAGGGAGTCAACGTGTTCAGCATGAGGCACCTCTCCGAGGTGGTCGCATTCATGAATCAGCCGGACCGTTTCCAGCCCGCGCCGAAACCCGTATTTGGGAGCGCGCCGGCGGATTCGTCCCTGCCCGATTTTCGCGATGTGCGCGGCCAGACCATGGCCAAGCGCGCGCTCGAAGTGGCCGCCGCGGGTTCCCACAATGTGCTCATGATCGGGCCGCCGGGATCGGGCAAGACCATGCTGGCAAAGCGTTTCGCGGGCATTCTGCCGCTGCTGACATTCCAGGAAGCGCTGCAGACGACGCAGATCCACAGCGTTGCGGGATTGCTGCCGCGCGGCGCGGGACTGCTCTGCCAGAGACCCTTTCGATCGCCGCATCACACCATTTCCGATGCCGGTTTGATTGGCGGCGGATCCGGCACGCCGCGGCCGGGCGAAGTCAGCCTGGCGCATCACGGCGTCCTGTTTCTCGACGAATTGCCCGAATTCGCGCGCAACGTTTTGGAGATGCTGCGGCAGCCGCTCGAGGAGCATTCCGTGACGCTGGCTCGCAGCGCCATGACGCTCTGCTTCCCGTCGGAGTTTATTCTGATCGGCGCCATGAATCCCTGTCCCTGCGGTTTCTACTCCGACCCGGCGCGCGAATGCCGCTGCACCGGCGCCATTATTCAACGCTATCTGAGCAAGGTCAGCGGCCCGCTGCTCGATCGCATCGACTTGCACGTCGAGGTTCCGGCCGTCCCCTATAAGGAACTGCGCGGCAACGATCACGGCGCCACGTCCGCCGACATGCGGGCCCGCGTGGAAGCGGCGCGCGCGGTGCAGCAGGGGCGCGGATTCTACAACGCGCATATTCCGTCGAACGCGCTGCGCAGCCTGTGCGCTCTCGACGACGCCGGTGAGCGCACGCTCGAGATGGCAGTGTGCCGCATGGCCCTCAGCGCGCGCGCCCACGACCGCATCCTTAAAGTCGCGCGCACCATCGCCGACCTGGACGGCGCCGCCCGCGTCGCCGCAAAGCACCTCGCCGAGGCGGTGCAATACCGCAGCCTCGACCGCAATTATTGGACCTGAAGCGGCGAGTTAGTCCGGAACCGATCGGCCTCGCGCAGCGAACCTGGCGCTATTAACGCCGCTTTCGGCGCTGGCTTTGCTGGCCGCGCCAACTTTCCTATCAACGTTCCGGCGAAGTTTGCGAGTTTATATGTATGAGTGGGTTCGCCGGAGTTCATTTTGCGCATCGGCGCCGGGCCGAAAGCTGAAAACGCAAGCAAGACGGCGCTGGAGTTGGCGCAGGCCGGCGATCTCCAGGCCTTCGAGGAGCTGCTGCGGCGGCATGAGCGGCAAGTGCTGGGGACGGCTCTGCGGCTGCTCGGCCGGACCGAAGATGCGCAGGACGCGGCGCAGGACGTTTTCGTGCGGCTGTTCCGGCACTTGCAGAAGCTGCGTTCCGAGGAGGCGCTGGGACCATGGCTGTACCGCGTCACGGTGAACGTCTGCTGCGATCTGCGCAAGAAGCGCCGCACGGATTCGGATGTTGACTTCTTCGATGTCGCCTGCGGCGCGCCGGACCCGGAGAAAGCGGCTGGCGACCTGGAACGGGAGCGCGTGGTGATGCGAGGGCTTGAAACGCTGCCCGATAAGGAGCGCGCCGCGCTGGTATTGCGCGAGGTAGAGGGGCTGTCGACGCGCGAGGTGGCCGAAATTCTGGGATCGTCGGAGGTGACGGTGCGGTCGCAGATTTCAAGCGCGCGCGTGAAGCTGAAAAAGTTTACGGACCGCTACTTGAGGACCAAGTCATGAATGACGACGACGGGCGGGAATTTGAGCGCGAGCTGGCCGCGAATGCGGCGGCGTTGCGGTCGATCGACGCGGATGAGGCGGCGTACGCGGCCATGCGCGCGCGCGTCATGCGGCGCGTCGCCGCGAATGCGCGCTGGTCCCGGAATCTGGTATATGTGGCGGGCATCGCGGCCGCCGCGCTGCTGTTTTTTGCGATCCGCGCGATGGGGCCATTGCGCGCCATCGAAATGCGCATTCCGCCGCCATATCACATCGCCGCGCCGGAAATGCGGGCGCCGCTTGCCCAGGTTGCGCATCGGCCGAGGGCCGCGCACCGGCGAACATTGCTGGCGGCTGAAAACGCAACGGCAGCGGCCGCTGACCGCGATCAAGCTGCAGACGGACGATCCGAACGTGGTGATTATATGGTTGCTCGATGAAAAGGGAGGCTCTGAATGAAGGCGCTTATAGCGATTTTATTGTTCGCCGGAATGGCGTTGGACGCAGGAAGCTACGGTGCAGAAGATCGTGCCCGTGAAGAACGGGAATATCAACCAAATCTTCCCGACGGTGCGCGACGTGATGCAGCCCACGGGACTGATCGTCAAGGCTTATGAGAACAGCGTGATTGTGAGCGGCAAGCCCGAGATGGTCGCGGCCGCCGAACAACTGGTGAAAAATCTGGACGCGGCGGCCGGACGGCAGCGGGACGTGGAGATCACGGGATATATCGTTCTGGCGTCCGCGGAGGGGCAGGGCGCGGGCGCATTGCCAGCGGATCTGGACGCCGTGGTCAAGCAGTTTCGAAATGTTCTGAACTATAAGAGCTTCCGCGTGCTGGATACGCTGATTCTGCGGGCGAAGGAGGGCACGCAGGCGCACTCGAATGGCTTGCTGGCGCTGCCCGATTCGCACGTGAGACCCTCGGAAGTACAGTTTTCCGAAAACGGGGCCTCCGCGACGGACGATACGGTACACATTCGACAACTTGCAATTGAGAGCGGGGACCGGCGGATCTCAGAGCCGACGTCGACATCAAGGCCGGACAGAAAGTCGCGATTGGAAAATCGAGCATCGACGCGGCCGGCGACGCTCTGATTCTGATCGTTTCCGCTAAAGTTGTGGATTGACAAATCGATTCCTCGCCATCGACCTGGGCGCCGAGAGCGGGCGCGCGATTTTAGGGACGCTGGAGAACCGGCGGCTAACGCTTGAAGAGCTGCACCGCTTTCCCAACACGCCCGTACGGCTTCCGACCGGCCTTTATTGGGACACGCTGAGGCTCTTTCACGAGATCCGTCACGCTCTGGCGATCTGCGGGCGGGAGCGCGGTCTCGCATTGGACGGAATCGGCATTGACACCTGGGGCGTCGATTTCGCTTTGTTGGGAAGCGACGGCGCGCTGGTCGATAATCCGCGGCATTATCGCGACGCCCGCAATCAGGGAATGGTCGAGAAGACCTGCCAAGCCGTGCCCCGCGAGGAGATCTTCCATCAGACCGGCGTGCAGTTCATGCACCTCAACACCCTGTGCCAGCTCTATGCCATGAAGCTGCACGAATCGCCCGCGCTGCAGGTCGCCTCGAAACTGCTCTTCATGCCCGATCTGCTGAATTATTGGCTGACGGGCGTGGCGCGCGCCGAAATGACGATCGCGAGCACCTCGCAGTTCTACAATCCCGTGCGCAAGCAGTGGGCCACCGAGTTGCTCGAGCGTCTCGGTCTGCCCGCGTCCATTTTGCCTGAAATCGTCCCGCCGGGCACTCGCCTCGGGGCCTTGTTACCGGAGGTGGCCGAAGCCGCGGGGCTGGCGAGCGGCACGCCCGTCTACGCCACCGCCTCTCACGACACCGCGTCGGCCGTTGCGGCCGTTCCGGCGGAACAAGGCGAGAACTGGTGCTACATCAGCTCCGGGACGTGGTCGCTGATGGGCGCCGAAACGGATGCGCCGGTCATCGGCGACTCCTCGCTGGCCATGAATTTCACCAATGAAATGGGCGCGGGCGGAAAGGTCAGGCTGCTGAAGAATATCCCCGGGCTGTGGCTGCTGCAGGAATGCCGCCTCGATTGGGCGCTGCATGGACGGGATTATAGCTACGTCGAATTGATGCAGTTGGCTTCGGAGGCGGAATCGGGCGGCGCCGCCCTCGATCCGAACGCGTTTCATCAACCGGGACACATGCCGGAGCAGATCGCGGATTTTTGCAGACGCACCGGACAGCCCGTGCCGGAGCAGCCGGGCCAGATGTGCCGCGCGATTCTGGAGAGCCTGGCCGTGACCTACCGCGACGTGCTCGAAAAACTCGAGACCCTGACCGGACGCCGCATGGAGCGAATTCACATCGTCGGCGGAGGCTCGCTGAACGCGCTGCTCAATCAGCTTGCGGCGCAAAAAACAGGACGCGTCATCGCCGCCGGCCCGGTGGAAGCAACCGCCGCGGGCAATGTTCTGGTGCAGGCCATCGGAGCCGGAGTGGTCGCGGATCTGGACCAGGCGCGGGAAATCGTGCGGATCTCGTTCACCGTGGTCGAGTACCGCTAAAATAATATTTCCCCAACTCATGGCGCACAAACGCATAGGCATCTTAACCGGCGGAGGCGATGTCCCCGGCCTGAACAGCGTTATTAAGGAAGCGACCTATCGCGCGACGGAGCACGATTGCGAAGCTGTCGGCATCCGCCGCGGGTGGGAAGGCCTGACCCACGTCAACCTCGATGACGAGGCCAGCGCGGGCCGCTATATTCTGCCTCTGACGCGCGCCAACACGCGCACCATCGACCGCACCGGCGGCACCTATCTCCACACCAGCCGCACCAACCCGCGCAAGATGAAGAAGATTCCGGACTTTCTGAAGGAACAGGATTTTCCGGCCTGTGAATCGACCAAGAACGGCGTCACGTCGACCGTTTTCGACATGAGCAAGCAGGTGCTCAAGAACCTGGAGCGGCTCAAAATCGACTACCTCGTCGCCATCGGCGGCGACGACACTCTGAGCTATGCCGCGCACCTCCACCAACTCGGCATAAAAATCGTCGCGGCGCCGAAAACCATGGACAACGATGTCCGCAATACGGAATATTGCATCGGATTTTCGACCGCGATCACGCGCGCCACCGACGCCATCAACCGCCAGCGCACCACGGTCGGCTCGCACGAGCGCGTGGGGCTATTTCGCGTCTTCGGGCGCGATGCCGGCTATACGGCGCTCTACACGGCCTATGTCGCCTCCATCCGCTGCTGCATCCCGGAGTACGAGGTCGATCTCGAAAAGCTCATCGATGTGCTGATCACGGACAAGCGGAATAATCCGAGCAACTATTGCCTTCTGGTGATTTCGGAAGGGGCTCGCTGGGAGGGCTACGTGCCGCAGGAGTACGGGCCGCCGGATGCGTTTGGCCATCGCAAGAAAATGAACGTGGCGGAGGCGCTCAGCTACGAGATCGTCCAGCGTACGGGCGAGGAGACGGTGGTGAGCGATTTGACCTACGACCTGCGCAGCGGAGCTCCGGATTTCGTCGATAAACTCGTCGCGAACACGTTCGGGACGATGGCGCTCGATGCCGTGCTCGACAACAAAAGCGGAGTGATGGCGGCGGTGGTGAACGGTTGCTATGAAATGGTGCCGCTTCCCGATCCGAAGCTGGGAGCGCGCCGGGTGGACGTCGAGACCATGTACAACACCAAGCGTTACCGGCCGAATTACGAGAACAAGGCGGGATTGCCGATTTTCCTGACGCGCGCGTGATGGCCGGCTTGTGGCGACGGCTGCTGGGACGCGGCGATTTCCCGGCGCGCCATCCGGAGCGGATTGCTCTGCGCGAAATCATCGAGCATTTCAACGAAGCAGCCGCGGATGAAGAAAATTTCCCGTCCACCATCGACCCGCGCATCTATCACGTTCAACTCATCCTGGAGTTCTTCGGCGATCTGAACGGCCGCCGCGTCGCCGATATCGGGAGCGGCAAGGGACGCTTCGCGCGCGTGCTCCAACAGCGCTATCCCGGGGCCAGGCTGTGCGCCTTCGATTTGGCGCAAACAATGCTGCGGTGCGTCCCCCAGGGGATCGAACGCTGCCAGGGCTCCATGACGGCGCTGCCCTTCCGCGACGGCTCGTTCGATTGCGCCTATGCCACGGAATCGCTCGAACACGCCGTCGATATCGCGGGCGCGGTCGGCGAGTTGTGCCGCATCGTTCGGCCCGGCGGCAGGATCGCGATCATCGACAAGAACGCCGCGCAGTGGGGCCGTCTCAAAACGCCGCCCTGGGAGAAGTGGTTCGAGCGCACTGAGCTCGAGAAGCTGCTGCGCCGCGACTGCGCCGAGGTTTCGAGCCGCCCCATCTCGTATTGGGAAGATGTCGCCCCGGACGGTCTTTTTCTCGCCTGGCTCGCAAGGCGTTGACGTCGCGCGCGCAAAGGCGTTAGTATCACGAACGTGAAATTCGTAGCACGGAGTCTTGCAACTTTGTGGCTGCTGTGCTCTCAATTGATCGCTGCGACGATCTCCGGGCGCGTTTGGATGCTCGGGGTAAACCCGTCGCGCACGCTCAAATAACCGTCATGGGCATCGATACCGCCGGTCGCGCACGCACGGAGACCGGCGATGCGGGCGCATTTCGCGTCGACGTTGCCGGCGCGGGTCGTTACCGCATCGAGGCGCATCTCAATGGATTTGCCGATGTGCAGCGCATCGTTGCGGCGCCGGCCGCGGGCGTAGTCGAGACGGAGTTGGCGTTCACGGCCGTCGCTCCCAAACGGGAATCGGTCACGGTCACGGCGGATGTGACGAATGCCGGCGTGCTATCCCCAGATCCGGCGCAACGCGTGCTCGTGCGGGAGGACATCCTGGACGCGAATCCAGGCCGGCCCGGGGCGCCGGTTTCGATTCCGGGCTTGCCCATCGAGACGGCGTCGGGCGGCATAAAGGCTCCGCAATATTTTGCGCCGGGCGTGGCGGGCGATCATGGAGAACCGATCGCGACGTTTTTCCAGGTCGGAAGCTATCTCCTTCCCAACAATCTATCGGCGAACGCGCACGGCAATGGATACTCGGACCCCAACCCGATGATCCCGGCAATCATCGAAAGCGTGCAAGTGGACGGCGGGGCTTTCAACGTGCGGGAGGGCAACCACTCGGTCAACGTTGCCGAGACGTATGGATTTCACGACAGATTGGAGCCGTTCGTGACGGTGACGGGCGATACTCGCGATGTCGATACTTCGGCGGGGTGGAGTCCGGCGGCGCGGGGGGTGCGGGCGTGGATCGCGATCGAAGCGGCATACGGCGATGGTTTTCTGAAAATGCCGGAGCATCGCCGGCAATACAAGATCAATGGCTTTCAGGTGTTCGACCTGGGGCGGCACGAGCTGACACTGTTTGGAATCGGTTACTACGGGCAGTCGCAAGTGCCGGGGCTCATTCCGATCGGAGTCCCGAATCTTCATGACACGATCGACTCGCGGCAACGCGATCAGACGCACACGGGGGAACTGGCTCTGAACGATACGTGGAGCATCGCGCCGGGGAGCCAATTGCAGTTGTCCAGTTTTCTTCGCACCTACAACTTATCGCTGTACTCGAATTTCGGCGACGGGCTGATCCGTCAAAGCGAGTTCCGGACGGTGACGGGGGGCAACGCGACTTACATCCGCAGGTTCAGCGAAAAGCTTTCGCTCATGGCGGGGACAGATTATTTGCGAGATGCTCCGCGAAGGCTCGATCTCGACCATTACGATTCAACCGATTTGTCGTCCTACGGGCCGTTTCAGAAAGTCACGGCGAACAACGTGACATTGGACTTTGTGACTCCCTATATCGCGATCGATGGCAATCTGACGCGGCACATCCATTACGATCTGGGCTGGAGGCGCGACCAGATCGACATCGACAACCAGGACGTCCTGCGTCCCGTCAATTCGTTTCAGAGATGGACGGGGGTGAACTCGCCGAAAGCCACGCTGAGCGTCGCGCCCGCGGAGAATCTGGCATTGCCGAATGTCGCATTCAGCTTCGGACAGACGTTTTTCACGAATGATCCGCGGATCGGGAATGGAACGATGGAGGGAACCACTGTCAGCCGGGCGCATTCCTATCAGTTGGTGTTATGGAAGGGCATCGCCGGAACCGATCTCCGGGTAACGCTCGGGAGGGTGACGCAGGAACAGTCGCTCGCGAAAATCGATCCGGACACTGGACTGCAATTCGATGAGGGGCCCAGCCGCAATCTATTCGTCACCTTCGCGGCGCGGCATTATTTCCGGTTCGGGCTGCTGCAGGCTTCGGTGTCGAAAGCGGATGCGCGCGATCTATCGGACGGCCTGCCCGTACCCGAAGCTCCGCGATTGATCGTGGACGTGCTGGGCACGGTAGACCGGCTGCCATTCAAGCTCCACGCGCGCGCGGAATACGAGGAGGTGGGACGCAAACCGCTCGGCGACGGATTTGTGAGCGTGCCGCTGAGAGAGTTTCGCGGCGCCGTGGTACGGCGCTTCGGAAACGGCCGCATGGAGGCCGGCATCAACTTTCTGATCGCAAGCGGCTACACGGGGCAGACCACCGAGGTGCTGGCGCTGCCGGGCGAAGGCGATGCCGTTGAGCGCTTGGTCGGCGTGCGATTGCCGTCTTACGCTGCGGCGTCGTGGACGTATCATATTGGACGGTTACGCCCCTAAGTCCGGCCGCGCGGCCCGATGTAAAATCGTAACGTGCGGCTGCTCGTCATCGACGATGACGTCGAGTTGTGCTCGCTGCTAAAGGAGTATCTGCAGCGCGAGGATTACAACGTCAAGTGCGTCCACGACGGACGGGCCGGCCTGGACGAGGCCCAAAGGGACGGCTACGATCTCGTCATCCTGGATGTCATGCTGCCCGGAATGGATGGCTTCGAGATTCTGAAGAAGCTTCGCGAGGAGCGCCGCACTCCCGTGTTGATGCTGACCGCGCGCGGCGAAGACGTCGACCGCATCGTGGGGCTGGAGCTCGGGGCCGACGACTATCTCGCCAAACCCTTCAACCCCCGCGAGCTGCTGGCGCGCATCAAGGCCATCCTGCGGCGTTCGGAAGGAACGGTCAACCGCGGGCGCATCGAGGTGAACGGCGTCGCGCTCGATCCCTCCACGCGAGAGGTTCATACGGATGGGCAGCTCATCGAGCTGACCACGCTGGAGTTCGACATCCTGGAACAGCTCATGCGCTCCGCCGGCCGCGAGCTCTCGCGCGATGCCTTGATGGAGAGCCTGTACGGACGCAAGGCGACGCCCTTCGATCGCTCCATCGACATGCACGTCAGCCATCTGCGCAAAAAGATCGCCGGCAACCGCATCAAGACCATCCGCGGCATCGGCTATCAGTTCGTTAGATCGCCCGGGGAAGGGGCCGCGACGTGACCTTATTCGCAAAAATTCTGATCTGGTTTTTCGCCACAACCGTGATCACCATCACGGCTGTCGAGGTCACGACGGCGCTGACGTTCACCGCGCCGGAAGACCGGCGATCGCCCTTCACCATGCTGATGAACGCGCGTCTCGAGGGCGCCATCTATGCCTACGAGCACGGCGGGGCGGAGCGCCTGCAGGAATCTCTCGCGCGCTTTCAACACGCCACCGGATCGCAGGCGATTCTGACCGATAGTCGCGGCCGCGACCTGGTGACGGGACAAGACCGCTCCGATCTGCTGAAACAGGCCGGCCCGCGCCCGCGCTTCCCCTTCGCGCGCTATAACAGGACCGCCATCGCGCGGCATTCGCCGGACCGCCGCTATTGGCTGTTTGTATTGGTGCCGCGCCAAAACTGGTATTTCTGGTTTTTCGAGTGGCAGCACTTGTGGATCCTGGCTGTCGTCGTCTTGCTTTGCTACGGCTTCGCGTATCACTTGACCGCTCCGCTGCGAAAAATGCAGCATGCGGTCGACTGCTTCGGTAAAGGCGATTTCACGGCGCGCGCGGAATCGGCGCGCCGCGACGAGCTGGGCCAGCTGGCGCGCACGTTTAATCAGATGGCCGACCGCATCCAGACGCTGCTGGCGGCCGAGCGGCGCCTGCTGCTCGACATTTCGCACGAGCTGCGCAGTCCCCTGGCGCGTCTGGGAGTGGCGGTGGAGTTGGCGCGCACCGAGCCGGGCGATAGCGCCATGCTCGACCGCATCGAAAAGGAAGCCGAACGGCTGAACTCGCTCGTGAGCGAGCTACTTCAGGTCACGCGCGTGGAGGGCGATCCCTCCAAAAAACACATGGAGCCGGTGCGCCTGGACGAGATCGTTGAGGAGATCGTAAGCGACACGTCGATCGAGGCCGCCGCCAAGAATTGCCGGCTGGAGCTGACCCGCGAGCAGCCAATTATTCTATCCGGCGATCTCGAGCTGCTGCGCCGCGCCATCGAAAATGTTGTGCGCAACGCCATCCGTTACGCGCCGCCGGGAACGGCGGTGGACATCAGCTTGACAGCGGCGGGCGGGCTGGCGCAGATTTGCGTGCGCGATCGCGGCCCGGGAGTGCCGGAAGAGGAGCTGCCGCGGATATTCGATGCGTTTTACCGCGTGGAAGAGGATCGCGACCGGGCCAGCGGCGGCGTGGGACTCGGCTTGGCGATCGCCAAGCGCGCCGTGGAGCTGCACAACGGCAAGCTTTACGCCCGCAACGCTTCTCCCGGTCTGTTGGTCGCCATTGAGTTGCCGAACGTCGCCCTCGGGGAGCGGACGCCCTCCGAGCCGCTGGAGCTCGCCTCCCCGCAGGCCTGAGCGGCCGCAACTCTCTGCGCGCCAAAGGCGCAACACAGGACCGCACACGCCACCGCGAGCCTGGACATGATCGATCCGCAAGCGCGGTGTCGCAGCGTCTACGGATGTGAGAGACTGGCGCAGTCGTTCTAGCTGGCAGAGTTCAGACTATCGCCCAGAATGCTGCGCAGGCGAGTTGCAGCCTCGATCGCCCGAATTGCGGAGGAAGTCCCGCCAGGCAGTTTGCGGCGGCGAGCGCGATCCTGCTCAGCGCTGCTCCGCGAAACTCCACCATCGAATAGCAATGCGGGCCGCCGCGCTGTAGCGATTTGTGATGCTCAGCGCGGGTGGCGAGGCATCGCATCCGATCAATTGCGGTAGTGCCAAATTGGCCGGCGCGCGGCGTTGCAGGCCTCGCGAAGTATCTGGTCGCCGAACCGATTGCTCGAGTGCCGCTCCGGTGCGTTATGCAGGCGGGACGCCTTTCGTGGGTCAGCGGTCGTCAGGATTAACCGGGCAGCTCCCGCGTATTGAATGATCATCGACAACCGTCGCCGACTCGTCCGATGGACTCGTCGCGCACCGTTCAGGCCGGACAAGGATGAGGTCGCGGCGGCTAAGACTTGTTCCGCAAGCAGTCCGAAGCCGCGATTTCTTCCGGCGAGTGATAATTGAAAGAGCCAGTGATCAAAATCTCGGCCACGATCATTGCATTCAATGAGGATCGCAACATCGTGCGCGCCATTGAAAGTCTTCGTTGCTGCGATGAGATCGTGGTGGTGGACAGCGGCTCGAACGATCGCACCGTGGAGCTGGCGGCCAATCTCGGCGCCCGCGTCATCGAGAATCCGTGGCACGGTTACGCCAGCCAGAAAAATTTCGCCTCCGAGCAAGCCGCGAACGACTGGATTCTATCGATCGACGCCGACGAATCGCTGAGCGAAGCGCTCGAAGGCGAGATTTGGCAGATCAAGAAAAACGGCCCGCGCTACGACGCTTACACGGTACCTCGTCTGGCGCAATATCTGGGCCGTTGGATTCTGCACTCGGGCTGGTATCCGGATCGCAAGGTACGGCTCTTTAATCGCACGCGTGGGCGGTGGACCGGCGATTACGTGCACGAATCCGTGCAGGTGGACGGCCGCATCGGACATTTGAAATCGAATCTGCTGCATTTCACTTGCAGCTCGCTTTCCGAGCATCTGAAAAGCATGGATCGGCCAACGACGTCGCCCGGTCGAGCGGATCTGGCCGAAGATAGCCGGTTCGCAGCGTTGCGCCCACGGGCCGTTTGTCGGGCTGGAGTCCCGCAAAAAAACATGGGCATTCGTTGTGCGATACTGTCCCGCAGTCATAACCGGCAGGTTTCAGGACGAGCGCTCCGTAATGCTGCTCCAGACCGCCACGGAGGTCGAGACGCCCGAGGAGCGGCGCGAATTCCTCCAAGCTGCCAGGTACGGCGAGCCCGCGCTGCTTAGGAGCTTGCTCGAAACGCTCACGTGGAAGGGAGCGCCGGGCCGCGGAGGTCCAGCGCCGAACGGCCTGAACCCGCAGCGCCCGGGTTTTTCAAAGGCGCCTTCTCGGCCATGCTGGCGCACGGCAATTACCGGGCCTTTTCGCTCAACCTCGACGTGTTCAAGAACAGAGACCTGCGGGCCTACGTAACATCGGTATACCGGCCGTGCGTTCGCAAGGCCGTGGAGCAGGTTGCTCAGCAGTTCGGGCACGACACCCCGGGATTCGACTGGAAGAGCAAGGCTTTCTGCAGGTGTGGTGAATAGAGAAGTAGATCTCAACCGTCTGAGCTGTAACACACTGATGTTTATGTGCGTTTCGACCGACTGGTTTATAGCTAATTCGGCTATATTTTATCAACAAAAATATCTTTCATATTATGTTTATGTTAAACACCTGCGAACATTTTGTTGTTGACAATTATTCGTGAATGGGCGCATCATTGACGCCGTGGGAGGCCACTTACCCGGTGATTTAAATCCCCCGAGGAGGACCGCTATGAAGCGTCGAGAATTTGTTGGCGGCGCCGCTGGTGTGATAGCAGGCGAGCTGTTGTCTACGCCCAGCGCCAACGCGCAGACCACTGGTATTGCTCCTCACCGAAACTCACAGCTATTCAGGGCTGTAAGCGGTGGCCCTAGGATGCTGATTCAAGATCTCGTGGTCTGGAACGATCTTATTTACTGCCTCTACTTCAGCCTGCCCAGCCGGTACTGGGGCTTCAGCGTGGCCAAGGCGGACGGGTCCCTCGTGTGGCAGTGCGATCTCCCCCGAGCCACGTACTCCAGCATTGGAATTCAGGGAGGTGGTGTCATCCTGACCGCCATAACATTTCCCGATAGCACCGGCCGTAATCAAGCGAACTGCCTCGTCCGACTGGATCCGACCGGCTCCGCCGAGCTGCTGCAATCGCTGGGTAACTCGTTCAAGGGCCGGTTGGTGTTCGCCGGCGATTCAGCATTTGTGCGGCTAGACAAGGCTGCTGTCGATATATGGCGGCTAAGTGGGTCCGCAATCGAAGGCGGCGCAACGCACGCGCTGCAGTGGTCCGCGATGCCTCATGTTGATCTACTATCCACCGATACGCTGGCCCTGACCTGCCCCGACGGAACCGCCGTTGTAAGCATTGACTTGCCCTCGGGGACCGTCGACAGGCATGCGATTAATATTCCAGAAGTAAAGGCGGGACTCGCATACTACCAAAACCGCATGGCATCGAATCCGGGCATGGGGCATCCGGGAGTGATCGCTACGACAGGCTCCGACGCGGCAGGAACTCTTTATGGCTTGTTACTTCCAGCGCTTCCATCTTCCGTGCCGGTTCTCGCGCTCAGCAAGGATGGGGTTGGCGCCGTCAGGACCTCGCTACAGATCGGTCGCAAAGGGCCGGGACAGAAGCTCCTGCTGGCCCCCGGTGAAATCGGGGTGGTTTGTGCAGACGGATCTGTATCCTGGTACCAGATAAACAGCTAGCCAATTCAGAAGCGGAAGGGTAGCAAGATGAAAAAATTTCTCATGGAGCAGATCACACGGCGCAGGTTCGGACAGATTGTGGAACGGCTCTGGTTCGCCCTGTTCCTCGTGCCGAGGATGGCCAGGGCGCAAAATTGTTGCTTCAATGTGTACATTGACTGCGGATGGTACGAGGGAGCGCCTAACTGCACCGGCTCGTGGGGGTTCTTCGCCGCTGACGACTATTCCGTGCCGCAACTGAGGGCTGCGTATTATGTTGAATCCTGTGGCTGGTGCGTCACTGACGGCGGGTGTTCCTGGTGCAACGAATACTGGCTTTGGGTCTACGGCATCTGCTGCGGCTATTATGAGAGCTGGTCGAATTACATTTGCTGCCAGGATACCGAGTGTTGCTCTGATTGACTGAGGACGGGGGTGCGGAGTTGGTTGTCGTGTGTCGTGGGCTGGTGGGGGCTCCTGCTGCTGACGGGCGGCGGTGTTAAGGCGGCAGGTTTCAGAGACTTTCGTCTGGCAGTCGAAGCATACCGGATCGGCGGCCGTGGCGTATGGAGCACCATCGCAGCGGCCATTGTGGTGTGCTGCGAATGCATCCTGGGCGGTGCGCTTATTATTGGTTTGCTTCCCCGCATATTTAGTCCCCCGCATATTTAGCAGCGTTGCGCTGGCTATGTTGATCGTGTTCTCCATCGCTGCGTGGACGGTGGTGATGCGCGGGCATACAAACGTCGGATGCGGTTGTAGGTCTCGGGAGGGATGACCGGATCGGTTGGCATTTGGGACTCCGGAATATGTCCCTGACCTGTTTTCTGCTGCCGACTGCGTGGCCGCTTTCCCACGCGTATGAAGTACCGACAATCCTGACGGGCGTGTTGCTGCTGGTAATCAGCGTCGCGGCAGCCGATCCGCGTCGGTTCCGGTTGCAGGTAGCGCATATCGAGCGTGTATCCCGATAACCTATCATAGTGGTCAGTCGTGACAGCCGCGGCAACGTCACAATGATCGAGATCTCCAAATCCAACTTCATCCATCAACCCAGCATCGAGATCGGAACCGCACACTCGCCTCCGTCAACGTCGTCCGTCAATGGTTCAGCCGTAACACCGACAACTCTAGAAGCACAAGAATTAAAAAAGGGCTTGGTTGGGGGTGGCCTGTGGCGGAAATATTTTCCGAGTTCAGGCGGTGATCAATACACCACGGCCGCACTTCATCGAGCGCCACGGAATCGTTACGCCGGTCGTAGAAGCCGGTGGTCCAAGCAGATTCGTGTCCAGCCATTCGTTGCGCGATCTCGATCTTGCCGCCGTTTTGCGGATAGGTGGTCATGCCGGTAGCCCGGAGGCTGTGGGCGCTGATCTTCGTCCGGATTCCCGCCGCAACCGCGCGGCGCTGAATCATCATGTACAGGTTCGCCTCGGCCAGCGGAGTTCTGTCCGTGAGCTTGCGATGCCGCATTGAAGAAGGGAGCCACCGGCGCGCCGGCGAACGTGAATCGGCGCGCTTATTCAGTAAGCGTCCGATGAACCCCTCTGCCCAACCGTTGGGAACCGCCGCAATTGTGGAATGAGCGAGAACATCGTCGGGGAAAAGCCTGCTTCCAAAGCCGATCACTGGCGCGAGCGAATTGCCGAGCAGCAGCCCAGCGGGCTATGGTCCCGGCCGGCGCCTGAGGCCTTGTTCCCGCCCTCGGCGAAGGGGACTCCGCAGCGCCCCCTATAATTGAAAGAGCCAGTGATCAAAATCTCGGCCACGATCATTGCATTCAATGAGGATCGCAACATCGTGCGCGCCATTGAAAGCCTTCGTTGCTGCGATGAGATCGTGGTGGTGGACAGCGGCTCGAACGATCGCACCGTGGAGCTGGCGGCCAATCTCGGCGCGCGCGTGATCGAGAATCCGTGGCACGGTTACGCCAGCCAAAAAAATTTCGCCTCCGAGCAAGCGGCGAACGACTGGATCCTATCGATCGACGCCGACGAATCGCTGAGCGAAGCGCTCGAAGGCGAGATTTGGCAGATCAAGAAAAACGGCCCGCGCTACGACGCTTACACGGTACCTCGTCTGGCGCAATATCTGGGCCGTTGGATTCTGCACTCGGGCTGGTATCCGGATCGCAAGGTACGGCTCTTTAATCGCACGCGTGGGCGGTGGACCGGCGATTACGTGCATGAATCCGTGCAGGTGGACGGCCGCATCGGACATCTGAAATCGAACCTGCTGCACTTTACCTGCAACTCGCTTTCCGAGCATCTGAAAAGCATGGACCACTACACCACGCTCGCGGCCGAGCAGATCGTCGCGCAAAAAAAGCCGATCGGGCTGCGGCACGTGCTGGCCGAGCCCGTGTGGGCGTTTGTGCGGACCTATTTTGTAAAACTGGGATTCCTGGACGGCATCGAGGGTCTGGCGATCGCCTATATGGCGGCCATGTACGACTTCGTCAAATATGCCAAGGCGCGCTTCATGATGCCACGGAGATAGCGTACTCGTTGCCGGCGACATTGCATATCGATACCGGCCGCGAAATGCGCGGCGGGCAATGGCAGGCGCTTTATTTGGCGCGGGGACTTGCGGCCGCCGGGCATCGGACGACGCTGCTGGCGCGGAGCGGCGCGCCGCTGCTCGAGAGCGCGCGGCGCCAGGGCCTCGACGCTCGGCCGCTCGCGTTTGGCGCTCTCATGAGTTTGGCGCCGGGGTTCGATCTGATACACGCGCACGATGCCCGCGCCCACGCCATGGCCGCATTTCGCGGCGGGACGAGGCCTTTGGTGGTTTCGAGGCGCGTGGCGTTTCCGCCGCGGCGAAGTTTGTCCACGCGCTGGAAATATTCGCGCGCGTCGCGCTATATCGCGGTCTCGGAGTATGTTAAGCGCGTGCTCGTGGAGTCCGGCGTGTCCGCGCCCATCGTGGACGTCGTTCCCGATGGCGTTCCGTTGCCACCCTGTCCCGCTCCCTTCGAGAACCGCTCGCGCGTCGTGGCGCTCGATTCCAACGACCCCGCGAAAGGCCGCGCCGTCATCGAACAAGCGGCCGCGCGGGCGGGCGTCGCGGTGATCTTCTCGAACACGCTGCCGGCCGATCTGGAATCCGCGGCGCTGTTCCTCTACATAACCGAATCCGAAGGACTCGGTTCGGCCGCGCTGCTGGCCATGGCGGCGGGGGTTCCGGTGCTTGCGAGCGCGGTGGGCGGGCTCCCCGAAATCGTCGAAGACGGGATTACCGGCGCGCTCACTTCTAACTCTCCCGAACAAATCGCCGATAATATGTTGAGACTGCTCGGCGCTCCCGCCGCGTTGGCGCGCATGGGCCGCAATGCGCGCGCCCGCGTCGAGGAAGCGTTCACCACGGAACACATGCTCCACAACACACTGCGGGTATATGAAAAGGCGGCCGCCGTTTGAATGAAGCGCTGTTCGCCGCGCTGGCCGCCGCGCTTTTCGGGCTGCTGATCGGCAGCTTCCTCAACGTTTGCATTTACCGGCTGCCGCGCGATCTGTCCGTCGTGAGGCCCCGCTCCTTCTGCCCCCAATGCGAGCGCGGCATCGCATGGTACGACAATGTCCCGGTGCTCAGCTATATCGCGCTTCGGGCGCGCTGCCGGGCGTGCCAGGCGCGCATCCCGTTCCGCTACCCGCTGGTCGAGCTGCTGACGGCGGCCTGTTTCTTCGCGGCGGTCCGGCTGCTTGGTTTGAACGGACGCGGCATCAAGTACTGCATATTTTCCGCCATCGTGATCACGCTGGTTTTTTCCGATATTGAAGAGCGCATTCTGCCGGATGAATTTACGATCGGCGGAGCGATCCTCGGCATTGTGATCGCCGCGCTCGTGCCCGCCCATACGGGTCTGTGGAGCTTCATTCTTCCCTCGCTCCACAACGCGCGCGCGCTGTCCGTCATCGAAGCGGCATTCGCCGCGCTGTTTAGCAGCGTGACTTTGTGGTTTGTGGGGTTCGTCTACCAGAAATTGCGCCACCGCGAGGGCCTGGGACTTGGCGACATTAAAATGGTGGCAATGATTGGCGCTTTCCTCGGCCTGCAAGGCGTCCTGCTCACTTTGATCCTGGGATCGCTGCTCGGCGCCATCTCCGGCCTGTTCTACATCGTGCTCACTCGCAAAGACGCCTCGACATACGAGCTGCCGTTCGGGTCGTTTCTAGGCGCCGCGGCGCTCCTGGTGGCGTTTCGCGGCGAAATCGTGATGAGTTGGTATAACGGCATCGGTTGAAGCTCCCATGCCGCGCGGGTGCGCGTGCGAAAATCGAGTTTCCGATGCTGCTGCCGTTCCTGCACACCGTCGCCGAAGGGCGCGATCTGACCGCCGCGGACGCGCACGAAGCCATGCTGCGCATCCTCGCCGGCGAGACCTCGACCGCGCAGATTGCGGCGTTTCTCGTCGCTCTTCGCATGAAAGGCGAAACGGCGGAGGAGCTTCTCGGCTTTGCGCGCGCCATGCGCGAGAAAGGCGAGCGCGTCGAGGTTGAAGGCCCGCTGCTCGATACCTGCGGAACCGGCGGGGACGGCTCTTCGACGTTCAACATCTCGACCATTGCGGCCTTGGTGGCGGCGGGCGCCGGGGCTCGCGTGGCAAAGCACGGCAACCGCTCCATAACGAGCCAGTGCGGCAGCGCCGATATTCTCGAAACCCTGGGCATTGCAGCCGCCATGTCCCCCGCCCGCGCCGCGCAATCGATTCGCGAGCATGGCATCGGCTTTCTGTATGCGCCGCTCATGCACCCCGCCATGAAACACGCGCAGCCGGCGCGCTTGGAATTGAAGATGCGCACTGTCCTCAACCTGCTGGGGCCGCTCACAAATCCGGCGCGCGCCGAGCGGCAGCTTATTGGCGCCCCGTCAGAGCACGCCGCCTCTTTGATGGCGCTAGCGCAGGCCGGCCTCGGCTGCGTGCGCGCGTTTATTGTGCACGGTTCGGACGGCCTGGACGAGATCACGACCACGGGACCCACGACGGTTTTCGAGGTCCGCGGCGAAACCGTCCAGCGGCATACCTGGAGCGCTGCCGATTTCGGCGTCGCGCAGACCTCTGGAGAGCAACTCCGCGGAGGCGACCGGCACGTCAACTGCCGCATTGCCTGCTCCGTGCTGCAAGGCGAGCGCGGGCCGCATCGCGATATCGTGCTCGTCAACGGCGCCGCGGCGCTGCTGGCCGCCGATTGCGTGCGCGATCCCCGGGAAGGCGTCGATGCCGCCGCACTGGCGATCGACTCCGGCGCCGCTTGGGGCAAGGTGGAGTCGCTAAGACAGTTTTCAAATGCCGCGCTGTAGTGGCGCCATGTCGCAGGCCGAGAGCGGCGCGCGGCGCGATATCGTGCTGGTCTACGCCGCCGCCGCGTTGCTCGCAGCCGGTCCAAGCGATTGATTTCGCGGCAGCCCTATCGCGAAGGAAGCCTCCGCAAGAAAATCAAAGAAACGTTGAGATGTTATGCGGCTTGCCTCCCACTTCCATGTTATGGATACGGGAACGATCTCAACGATCTTTTGGCTGATCATCTTCATTGGAGCCGCCGGAGCTGTCTTCTGCATCATGTTCATGGCGCGGTTGCTCGGCGCTATCCTGAAATTCCGCGCCATTCACGACGAATTAATTACCGCGCGGAACGACAGGCTGCTGCGACTTAGGGAACTTGTATTTGAGCCAGCACCGCCGCGGCGTCTTCCGCGGTGAATTTCTCCGTCTTGGCGGAATGATTCATGGAGCAGAATTTCGGTCCGCACATGGAGCAAAACGCCGCGTCCTTGAAGCGCTCGTCCGGTAGGGTTTCGTCGTGCATGGCGCGCGCCGTCTCAGGATCGAGCGAGAGATCAAACTGGCGGTTCCAGTCGAAAGCATAACGAGCCCGCGACAACTCGTCGTCACGATCCCGGGCGCCGGGGCGATGCCGCGCGATATCGGCCGCATGCGCCGCGATTTTGTAAGCGATGATGCCGGCCTTCACGTCTTCGCGATTGGGCAGTCCGAGATGCTCCTTCGGCGTGACGTAGCACAGCATCGAAGCGCCGTGCCAGCCAATCATGGCGGCTCCGATGGCGGAGGTAATGTGGTCGTAACCGGGGGCGAAGTCGGTAACCAGCGGACCGAGCGTGTAGAAGGGCGCCTCGTAGCACATTTCGCGCTCCTTATCGACCTGCATCTGTATCTGATCCATGGGAATATGCCCTGGACCTTCGATCATAACTTGAACGTCGTGGTCCCAAGCTATTTTCGTCAGTTCACCGAGCGTCTTCAGCTCCGCGAATTGCGCCTCGTCGCTGGCGTCGGCCAGGCAACCCGGCCGCAGACCGTCGCCGAGTGAGAACGTCACGTCGTGCTTCTGAAAAATCCGGCAGATCTCGTCGAAGCGCTCATAAAGGAAATTCTGTTTATGGTTCTTCACCATCCATTCGGCCAGTATCGATCCGCCGCGGCTGACAATCCCCGTGATGCGCCGCGCCGTCAGCGGGATGTACTGCACCAGAACGCCGGCGTGGATGGTCATGTAATCCACGCCCTGCTCGGCCTGTTCTTCAATAACTTCAAGCATCGCTTCCATGCTGAGATCTTCGACGCGGCGGACTCGCGATAGAGCCTCGTATATCGGTACGGTGCCGATGGGGACGGTCGAATGCTCGATGATGGCTTTGCGGATTCTGGGTATATCGCCGCCGGTGGATAGATCCATGACGGTGTCGGCGCCATAGCGCACCGAATAGCGCAGCTTGTCGAGCTCCTCCTCGATGTTCGAAGTGGTGGAGGAGTTTCCTATATTGGCGTTGATCTTACAGAGCGAGGCGACGCCGATGCACATCGGCTCCAGGTTCGAATGGTTGATATTCGCGGGAATGATCATGCGCCCACGGGCCACCTCGTCGCGGACGAGCGAAGCCTCCAGGCGCTCGCGGCGCGCAATGTACTCCATCTCGGCCGTAACGATGCCCTTGCGGGCGCAATGGAGTTGCGTGCGGATCGGATCGCCGTTGTATTGAGAAGCCCAGTGGGTGCGCATACATGGTGATTTTACCTCGCCGCCGACGCTCGCGCCCGCCTAGGCCGCTACTGGTCCGCGGCAATGCGATTCTGTAGCCTGCGCACGAGCTTTTCGAGCTGCTCGTTGCGGCTGCTCTCTCGCGCCAGTTGCTCCCGCAGCTCTTTTATTTCGATCTCGAGATCGCTGTCTCCAGGCTTGGGACCGATGAAATGCGCCGCTTCGCCGGCCGGCGCGCCGGAGTTTCCAAAAACCGACAGCTTCACCTGAACGTCGCCGGATCGCCGGCCGTAAGTAAAGCTTCCGCGCCGCAACTCTTCGCCGCCGAGATTGAAGGTCCGCCGCCGGCCCGCGTCACTCAGTTCCAGCAACCCGCGGCGCGCAAAACGGACTGCCGGCGCGTTCCTGTCCCAATCGACGTGCAGCTGGCCGTTGCGGGTATCTTGCACCCTGAGCGAAAGCGCGGGCGCGGGAGCCGGCTGGGCGCCTGGAAAGAAGCGGCCCGTTGCCAGAAATCCGCCCCAGGCGAGAAATGCCGTAATGGGAATGGCGCACAACCATTGCCGGGAACTCATTTTGCGCGCATTCCTAGCCCGCGAGGGCGCGGCGGTCGGGGTTTTATCGGCGCGCTCCGATGCCGCGGCGACATCCGCTGCGCCATCCGCGTCAGCGCGTAATGCGGCAGCCTTGGCGGCGCGCCTGCCGGTCCTCATTGGCGCGATCGAAAACTCCCGCCGCGGGTCGTGGACGGCTAATTTGCCGCCGGGCGCGCGGACAAAGAAGGCAGCTCTCGTCGGCCCAATCA
Organism: Bryobacterales bacterium; assembly: GCA_963838885.1. GTDB lineage: Bacteria > Acidobacteriota > Terriglobia > Bryobacterales > Bryobacteraceae > JAICMB01. The sequence continues at coordinate 90,785 of CAWITB010000058.1, forward strand.
GCTCCGGCCGCAGCAGCATCGTGAATTGCCAGGGTGCAGGGAAAAAGCCATCGAAAACGCCGATTTCATCGGCTGTGAGATCAAGGCCCCCGCGCATGCGCGAAAGAAACCAACCCGCCGCGACCAGGTTCCTTAAAAGCGGGTCCGCCTTGGCGCTCTCTATAACGCGGAGGAGTTCCAGAGCGTTCTTTTCGGCCTCCACGGGACGCCACGCGGCAATGCGAATCGTGCGATTCTCACGCACGCCGAAAAAGACGCCGCCCGCGTCCATATTCCCGCGTGAATTCGGACGAAAATTGGAGCAAACCAGCAGTCGGATTTCATCCAGAAGCTCGCAGGAATATTCGATCGTAAGATCAGCTTCTTGCGACCGCCAGCATCCGATTTGTCCCTCGGATTTGCGCGCGAATTCCGGCCTTCTCTCCATCAGGTCCACTCGACACCCTTTGGAAGCCCCTCTCGGCGACTCCGCTGCGAACCGATATCGCGGAGTTTTCGTCCGTGCCCGGCTCCTCGGGAACTTCGTGAAGATGATACCAGTAAGTAATTGAGGCCGCTATGGCTACTAATACTAGTACCGCTAGGAACCAGCGCACCGAAACACGGTTCCAGGCGCGCGCGTTCTCGACCATTCCTTTCGTCATCCGTAGCGAGCACCACGCCACGGCGACGCCGCATGCCAGCTTGATATACCATGCGATCAAATCGAGATGACCTTGCCCTCCCACCTGACTCCAAACCGTATAAATCGTGAGCAGGACGATCCAGAACTCGAACGTGTAGGCAAGGCGCAGAAGCGCGGGGTTCAAGACCGGCTTTTCGGGAGGCGTTGGTAGGGGTAAGGGAGGCGGAGGAGGTGGCCCGGCGCGCTCCAGCGTAGTAATTTCTTCGGCCTGTTCCCCGACATCCATAAAATCCCGCGAGTTTTCTTCACCGTATCATGTTTATTCGGGAATAGATATACTGGCTCGCAACAACGCGGCGCGGCGAGATGGAGAGCGAGGAGCGCGGAAACCACGGCCGGCCGGATGAGTCCAACAGGGCGAGGACGAGGCCATGAGTTATCAGGAACAAACGACCACCGATCAGACCGTTGCGCCTAATACCTACGAGCAACTGGCCACGCAGGACCTGTACGATACCGCCGCCTCCGATGGCTTGCTGAAGAATTTTCTGGATCTCGTCAACGCCGCCGGGCTTGCGGCCGTTCTGCATTCGCCGGACCTGCATACCGTGCTTGCGCCCTCCAACGAAGCGCTTCGTGAAGCGAATCCCGATAACATCGAGCGGGCGGCGCTGCATGTATTGCGCGGAGCCTTCACCGCCGCCGAATTAAAATCCTCGCCGTCGGTAAAGACCATCACGGGCAAAGCTCTGCCGATCGCGTCTCGGGACGGCGAGATCCGCGTTGGCGGCGTGCGCCTGGTGCGGACGGACGTAGAATGCACCAACGGCGTGCTCCATATCGTCGATGGCCTAATACAGCAGCCCTAGCGGCACTCGCCGCGCCGCGAGAGACCTGAGCTCATTGACCTTAGGCCCGGTAAGAGGCGCTCCGAAGTACTAAAGATCGCAGCCGCGGGCGACGATCTGATTCTTGGCGCGGGATTCCCGTCTATGAACCAGATCGTTAAACTCGCTCTTCTCGCCGCTTGTGCCGGCGCAGGCCAAGCCCAGACCATCGGTGGCATCACGATCGGCTCGGCCTATCCGTGGGCTCAGTTCTCTGTCGATGGGCGGCTCTATACGGGCAAGGCGACGTTCACCTGGCCGCAAGGAACACAGCATAGCGTGCAATTCCGCAACGACCTGAGCCCCGCAACGGCGGGATGCGCCGGCAATCTCGCGACGGCGCTGCAGTTCTCGAACGACCAGACCACGCTCCTGGCATTTGGCGGCTGGTCGGACAACAACGGCCTTCTGCAGGCGACGGGCGCCGCGAACCTGACGATCACGGCCGATCCCACATTGACTTCGTTAACGGCTACCGTGACGGTGACGTACCGCGTGCTCTTGCAAATGGCCCCGGGCGCAACCGCGGCCGGGTCGTCAACTCCCTGCCTGGCCGGCGGCGGCGCTCCCGGAGACGCTCCGCAGAACGCAATTCTCCCGGGGACGGTTTATGTCGGCGGTACGTCGTATTGGGGCGCCGCAATCCTGTATCTCGCCGGGGCGACCAACCTGAATGCGTTTCCCTACCCCGGATTCGTGTTCACGGGATGGAACGTAAACGGCAACCAGGTCCCCGCCGCTCTGACCAGCATAAACATTCAAGGTCCGATCAACCTTTATCCACAGTTCGAAACCGCCAAGAGAGTGCAATTCGTAACCAATCCGATGGGGCTGAATGTTTTGGTGGACTATACGTCCGCGCCGACGCCCCCCTATCTCAACCCGCCCGGCACGGTCGCGACGTGTCCGCCGCCGTTCACCCTGCCGCCGCTACCACCACCCGGCATTCTGCCGCTATGCTTCGGCGAGTTCGATTTTGTGCCTAATTCGTCGCACGTAATTGGCGCCCCCACGCCGCAAAACGACATTAACGGCAAGGTGTGGGCATTCGATTCGTGGGACCGCGGCAGTGGCCAGAACACCGTTTACACGGCGGACGGCAATACCGCGACGCCAGACCGGATCACGGCCAACTTCGTTCCGGCGGCGGTCCTGAGTTTTTACAGCAATCCACCGGGCTTGTCTTTACTGGTTGATGGGCGCAGTAATTGGCAGTCGACATCGTTCGTGTGGGCGCTAGGATCGACCCACACGGTTTCCGCGCCGCCGGCCGAAACCGATAGCAGCGGCCGGAAATACGCCTTCACGGGCTGGTCCAACAACGGCCCCGCATCCCAGAGCGTCACGGTCGATCAGGCCGCGGTCGCGAATGGCTTTCGCATGACGGCCTCCTACAGCGTCTTGAACCGCCTGACGATTCAAACCTCGCCTCCCGGACTGACTCTGCAGGTCGATGGCGCCACCTGCCAGTCGCCCTGCATCGTCGATAAACAGAGTGGCAGCCAGACGCGCGTGACCGCGCCTTCTTCCGTTGCAGCGGGGACCGGATCGCGCATGGACTTCGCCTCCTGGTCGGACAGCGGCGCGGCGGACCATGTCGTGACCATGAGTTCCGACACCCAGACCGTGACCGCCAATTTTCAGACGATGTACCAGGTCGCGGCCTCGACCAACCCCTCTAATGGCGCGACGTTCCAGTTCAGTCCAACTTCGCCGGACATGTTTTTTCCGGCCGGAACGAACCTGACGGTCAATGCGCAGACGAATCCAGGCTACAAATTTCGACGTTGGGGAGGCGATCTCAGCGGCACGTATCCTTCCGGAAGCGTGTCGGTCGGCCAGCCCTGTAATATCGTCGCGCTCTTGGATACTGTCCCCTACATTCCACCGGCGGGAATTCAGAATGCCGCGGGAGTGACGCCGGATCAAGTCGTCGCGCCCGGGTCCATCATCGCCGTGTTCGGAACAAACCTGACGTCAAACACGATCCAGGGGCCGACCAGCCCGCTTTCACAGACGCTGGGTGGAGTTGCGCTCACGACCGGGGATCGTATTCTTCCGCTTCTCTTCGTATCGCCGAATCAGGTGAATGCCCAATTGCCGCCCGATCTTCCTGAAGGCGACTACACGCTCGCGGTCTCGGCGACGGGCCAGCCCGATGTTGACGGCGTCTTCACGGTGAGGCGCAACGCCCCGGGACTCTTCACGAATGGGACGGCGGACGCGGGTCCTCTCGCGCTGGCCTTCCACCACGATGGCTCCGTCATAACGGCGAGTAGCCCGGCCCAGCAGGGTGAAACCGTCACGGTCTATGGAACCGGGTTCGGACCCTGCCAACAAGCGCTGATCGCGGGCTTTCTCCTGCCTGCTGGCGCGCCGAATGCGCTGCTCGATGCCTTGGCGATTCAATTAGGCACGTTTGCGCCCTCCACGGTGTTCGCCGGGGCGGCCCCCGATCTGATCGGCATGGAGATCGCGCGCTTCCAGATCACGCCCGATCTTCCGTCGGGCATGAATCTTCCCTTGACGGTGACGGTGAATGGCAGACAGAGCAATACCGTTCTGTTGCCGCTGCAATAGCGTACGCGCGAGGCCCTTATTTGAACTCCGGGTGTTCGGAAACGCTCAAAATGTTTCCGTCCGGATCCTTGAACCAGGCTACTCTTGAGCCCGTGGGGGTGGTCCAGATGCCCAATTCGTCCTGTTTCATAAACTCGTAGCGTTCGAAACGAACTCCGGCGCTCTCCAAATCTTTTACCGCCGCAGTGACGTCGGGAACCTGCCAACCTAAAACCGTCCCATGAGCAGGAGGAAGCTCCTTGCCCATGCCCAGGCGCAGCATGATGCCGTTGGCGTCGAACACGAGCGCAAAAGGAGGTTCTTCGCTCACCAGCCGCAGACCAAGCGTGTCACGATAAAATTCCTTCGCGCGGGCAACATCCACTATAGTGACGAATCCGACGATGTTGTACTTCCCAAGTCCGGCATGCTGAGGCATGCGCCTATGTTAAACCGAACGTGCGCGGCGTGGCTTAACCCGCATGCGGAAGCGACCCCAGAATCAGCGCGACCAGATTCCACGCCACCAACAATGCGAACAGGACGTTAATGCGGGCCAGCAATCTGCTGCGTCCCATCCTCCAGCAGTACAGGCCCAGCAGCACCGCCAGGAGCTTGACCATCAAAAGTCCCCCGAGGGGATTCGAATGCCCCGCCATGAAATACCGCACTACGGGATTGCCTTCCTGAACGCCGTGCAGCAAAAACGCAATAGTGGTCAGAAAATCGAGCACCTGCAGATACGTATATTGCATCAGCAATTGATTCACGCGCCCGCGTTCGCGATGGAGTTCGCGGTGGAAATGTTCGCCGCCGGGCTGCATCGCGGGAATAGTAAGGTCCGCCATGACTGAACTTACTAAATACTACTTAACTGAGCAACGTTACGAGCGGTTCAAGTACTAAGGTCAAAGTACCGTCACAACCGTAATGGTTGGACGGGAACTTCGCTGGAGGCGAGCATCGCGGGCGCGGCGGCACCGCCGCACGCCATTGCGTCCCGATGTCCGCCCGTATGCGCATAGAGACGCGAGGTATACTACGGCATCCCATCGCAGGGACGTATCGATGTCCGAAAGATCTCGCGCCGGCGCGGCAAAGGCATACGGCATCTCCGTCTTGACGGTTGCCGCCGCGGCGCTCGCGCGTTTCGCCGTCGACCCCATCGCGCATGAGAAAGGCCCCTTTCTATTCTTTTCGTTTGCGGTGGTGATCGCCGCCTTGTACGGCGGTTTCCGGGCGGGCCTCACGGCCACCCTTCTCGGCCTTATCGCCGGCGACTACCTCTTTGTCGAGCCCCGCTACACGCTATTCATTCACGATGCCTTTGGCGACTCGACGATGCTGGTCCTTTTCGCCGCGCTCGGAGTGGCGTTGAGCGTTATCATCGAGCGCCTGAACCGGGCCAAGGAGCGCGTCCGTAGAGCGAGCGAGGCATTGACCGAGGCAAATGCCGTACTCGAAGCTCACAGGCGCGATCTGGAGCTGGCGAACGAGCGCTTCGCCATGGCTACGGAGGCGGCCGAGGAAGCCATTTGGGCACTGAACATCGAGACCCAGACAGCCACTTGGACCGACGTTTATGCGCGGAGCTTCGGCCGCCGGCCGGCGGATGCGTCGCCGGAGTGGTGGCTCGACCATATTCATCCGGAAGACCGCGAGCGGGTGCAGGCCGGTTTCGAGAGTGCGCTGAATGGCGGCGCCGCCTCATGGACGTGCGAATATCGCATGCTGCGCGCCGACGGCGCTTGGGCCAACGTCTACGACCGTGGTTTGATCGCCAGGGCCGCGGATGGCAAGCCGCTTCGCGCCGTCGGCGCCATCCTCGATGTAACCGAAACCAGGCGCGCCCAAGCGGAACTGCAGCGCCGTACCGAGGAATTGGCTCGATCGAACGAGGACCTGCAGCGATTCGCGCTCGTTGTGAGTCACGATCTACAGACGCCGCTTCGCATGATCGAAGCCTACAGCCAGCGCCTGGCGGCGGCGAAACTGAACGAAGAGCCGGACGCACTCGTCCACCACATCCTCGACGGCGCCCGGAAGATGCGGACCATCCTGCACGATCTGCTCGAGTTCGCGCGAACCAGTCAACCCGCGCCCGACATGCGCACCGACTGTTCCGCCATCCTCGATTTGACTCTGCGGCACTTGCAGCCCAGGATCCAGGAGACCGCGGCTATAATCACGGCCGATCCGCTTCCTTCCGTGATGGTGAACGACACGCGCTTGCTTCAGATCTTCCAGAACCTCATTGGGAACGCCCTCAACTACTGCGAGCGGACGCCGCGCATCCATATCTCGGCGCATCGGGTCTCGGCGCATCGCGACGGCGGCATGTGCGTGCTTTCCGTGAAGGACAACGGCATTGGCATTGCGCCCGAAAATCATGAGCGCATTTTTGGCTTATTTCAGCGGCTGCACAGCCGCGATCGATACTCCGGGACCGGCATTGGCCTCGCAAGCGTCAAGCGTATCGTCGAATCGCACGGCGGCCGTATTTGGGTGGAATCCGGCATCGGGCAAGGTTCCACGTTCTATTTCAGCTTGCCGGCCGCCTGAGGATCGAGGCCCGGCCGCGGCGAGGAAACAGAAGGAACGTGACAACGGCGACGCTCAAAGCCGTCAAGATCCAACCCACGCGATTCTCGATCGGCATCTCGAAGCGCATTCGAATCGTGTGCTTTCCCGCGGGAGCGTCGAGCACCATGAATCCCATGGGATCGCGTTCGATGCGCAATCGCTTGCCTTCCGCCCACGCCTTCCACGCGGGATCGAAGGTCTCCTGCAGCAGCACGGCCTGGCCGTTCGAGAGCGAGGCATCGATGTCTATGCTTTCAGCCGCGGGCCTTTGTATGGAAACGGGGGCGTCGGGCCCGTGCTCGACGGCCGCCACATAACGCGTCAGGACGGCCATATCGTCGCCGCCGCCGGGTGGCGGAATCGCCAGCAGCGGCGCGCGATCCACCACGCGGATAAGGCCGCGCCGCCGCGGCACGCGGTAGACGACGTCGCCGCGGCCGTCGTCATAAATGGGCGTCAGTACGCCGCGAAACTTTTCGGGATGCGCGAAGTCGTGATATATTTCCGGCGAGCTTTTGTCCGGCACGATCACGGCATCGGCGCCGAGCGATTGCAGCCATAAGACGGCCGGCTCCACATTGTTTCCCTGCAAAATCTGCCAATTTGCGGCCGGGAGGACCTGATCGAGCATGCCCTGATCGGAGCCGCCATAGACCTCCGCGTCGTTCCGCCAGGCGTCGTACCAGAATCGAATCGAGCCGGAGGAGAGAGCTCGCGCCCCCGGCAGTTTGTCTCCCATCCACGTCGTGATCCGGTACTCGCAGCGCGATTGGAACGCCGGGTCGCGCGGGAATATGGACCATGCGCGCCGCACGTACATAACGGCGGGAAATAGCGCGGCGCACAACACCAAGGGAACAAGCACTTGCAGGCGCGGCCGCTTCCACGCCCACGTTACGAAAAAGGCGAGGACCAGCAGCATCGCCAGATCCATTTCTGGAGCGAGACGCATGGGGTTGCCCGCAACATTGAAGTTCCAGTAAAAGGACGACAGCACCAGCAGCCCGAAAGCGCAGGCCGAGCCGAAAATAAACACAGGCCACGCGGGATTCTGCATTCGCCGCGAGAGGAAAAAAGAAACGGCGAGAAAGACCGCTGCGAAAATCAGCGCGAGCGGCGTTCGCCAGGGCGTGGGCGGCTCCGCTACCCAGCGCAGATTTTCATTTGTGATGCGGATGTACGACGGCGTCAACCAGAAGGCGCACAATCCGTAAGCGATGGCGGCGATAGCGGCCGCCCGCGTCCACACCTCCCGCCGCCGCGTCTCAAGCCATACCGACCATGCCAGAATCGCAAAGAAAAGCGCCAGCGCGATCGCGCCATAGAAATTATTGGCGGCAACGGCGGCGCAGAGAATTCCCGATACAGCGATTGCGGCCGGACGGCCGCGCATCAGGGCGGCAAACGAGGCCGCAAGCGCGAATCCGAGAATCGACAACGACGAAATGTGCGGCCCTTCGCCGTAGCTCATCAATACATGCAAACGCTGCGGAACCATCCCGGGACTGTCATAGCGAAGGACCCGTACGAGGACCAGCGAAGGGGACAACAGGGCCGTGAACGCCGCCGCGAGCCAGGCCTGCGCGCGCGATCCGCTTCCGACCCACGCGAGCCAATACGCTCCCACGATTCCGAGCGCGTAAAACGCGCCTACGTAGACGTGATAGGCGCGCGCGGTGTCACCGCCAAAGGCGAAGGAAAGCAGCGCCGTACCGTAGCGCAGCGCCGGAGGATAGATGTAATCGAAGCGCGTGCCGCAATACCATAATGGCTGCCAGGCGGGATGCGGCAAGTGCTCACGCAGGTAGCGCGCGTCGCCGATGAAGGTGCTTTCGATGGAACCCCAGTTATTGAGATATCGCAGAGAAAACAGCGGAGCGATCAAAGCCGCCGCCAGCGCGGCAATGGCTACGCTGTCGAGAAGGGCGCTCCAGCGTCGCGCCATCACGAAATATACTCCCGTCGAGGTACCAGAACGACCCTTGGCATAGATTAGCGCGCACGCTTGCTACAGGCGCCCAAGCCGGCGCATTTTCGACTACAATCTCAAAAGGAGCCCCCCTGCTACTGAAGTCAATTGGTTTCAGCCTTACCGGCCTCCTGCTCTGCGGCATTGCGTGCGCCGGGCAGGAAGCGCGACTCACTCCGGAGCAGGTCAAGAAACTCAAGAACCCCATCCCGTATTCCAAAAAATCCATTGCCGACGGCCGCACCACGTTCGTCCAAAACTGCACCGGTTGCCATGGCGTCGACGGCAAAGCGCAAATAGACGTCATCGCAAACGCCACGGACTTGACCTCTCCCAAGCTGTATAAAAGCGGGACGAGCGAAGGCGAGATCTTCCGCAGCATCCGCGACGGCGCCGGCGAAACCATGCCGCCGTTCAGGACGCAACTATCCGAGACCGAAATGTGGAACCTAGTCAATTACGTTCGCAGTCTCTGGCCACAAGACATGCGGCCGCCGTTGCAGGACTCCTCGGATTCGAAAAGCCGTAAGTAGCGTAACGAAATAGAGTATGATAGGGAGCTAATATGAGCCACGTAGCTGATTCGAATCCCGGCGCCGACGCCAACTCCAAGAGCGAAACAGGCGAACGCCCGGCGAGCGCTTCGAGGAGGAATTTCCTTGCCGCTCCGGCCGTCGCGGGTGCTGTAGCGGCCGCCTTCACGCCCCGCAACATCCTTGCCGCGACCACGCCTTCCATTCCGTCGATTCGAGTTCCCAAAGAGATCCCGGCGACCTTGAGCGAACAGCCCAAGGACATGAAATTCGAGGGCCGCGGCTTGAGCGGCGCCGAAGTGTTCGCGAAACTCTGCAAAGAGGAAGATCTCGCGGCCATGTTCTGCTGTCCCGGCAATTACACAGTCATCAACGCCATCGCGGCGGCGGGCGTGCCCACTTACGGCGGACGCTCCGAGGGCGCCATGTGCGCCGCGGCCGACGGCTTCTCGCGCGTCACCGGTGAAGTGACGGCCTGCTCCGGCACGGAAGGCCCCGGCTTCACGAACATGATCATGAACATCGCGGCGGCCAATTCGGCGCGCACGCCCTTGCTCGTGCTCGCCAGCAACATGAACATCGCCGGCGACGATCGCGAGGCCTTCATCCAGATCGCGTATCAGCAGCCGACTACCACCGGCATGAAGAAATACGGCAAGCGGCTCATCGCTCCCGACCGCGTGCATGAATACGGCGCCTATGCGTTTCGCAATCTGAAATCCGGCGTCCCCGGCCCCGTCCATCTCGATTTCCCCGGCGAAGTGGCGCGCGCTCGCTTCACCGATCCGTCGGGTCTCAAGGATTATTACGATAAGACGAAGTACCGCACCGAATGCCGCGCGCACCCCGCCGGCAAGGACGTCCAGAAGACCGTCGATCTGATCTCGAAATCCGAACGGCCCATCATTGTCGCCGGCCAGGGCGTCTTTCAACGCAAGGGCTGGGACGCGCTGAAGGCAGTCGCGGAGCAAAACGAAATCGCCGTGGTCACGTCCGGTCCGACCAAGGGTCATTTTCCCGACGAGCACCGGCTCTCGGCCAGCATGTCGCCCGACGCGCTCATGAGCGCCGATCTGGTTATCTTCATCGGCCAATACTGCATGCCGAGTCCCGGCGAATACCGCTTCAGCCCCGATGCCAAGACCATTCGCGTGCATCCGGTGCAGGAAGATCTCGGCCGCAACTGGCCGCTCGAGCTCGGTATCGTGAGTGACGAAGCGGCCTTCCTCGAAGCGCTCTCGAGCAACCTGCCCTCGCGCAAGCGCGATCCGTGGGTGAACGAGCTCGCGGCGGCGCGTCAGAAGTATGAAAAGAAAATCGAGGCCGAGTACGCGCTTGGCCTGAAGTACAGCAAGGACACCAACCACCTGCACCCTGCCGTGATCGGCAAGGAAGTCCACGATTTCCTTTATAAGGGGGACGTAGATCCCAAACAGACCGTGACCGGGCTGGGCGGCTGGACCATCGGCATGTTCGGCGGACGCTGGATGCGTTCCTACCGGCCGGGCCAGAACATCTGCCCCGGGTATCAATATGGAGCCATCGGCCCCGACCTCGCGATGGTGATCGGCGCGAGCGCGGCGGTGCAGCGCGGCGTCGGACCGCAAGCCCCTTACAAGGGCGCTCCCGCGCTGTGCGTCACCAGCGACGCCGGCATCGCCTACAGCATGTTCGAGCTCGAGACCGCGACGAAGTACAAGATTCCGGTCGTCGCCGTGGTCTATAACAACAACGCCTGGGGAATGTGGCCGAGCGCGGTTGGCTCGCCGCGCACCATGCACATGTACATCTTCCAGGAAAATCTTCGCTACGACAAGATGGCGGAGGGCCTCGGCGCGCGCGGCGAGTACGTCAACACGCCCGAGGAGTTCCGCGCCGCGCTCAAGCGCAGCTACGAAATCGCGGCGCGGGAGAGCGTCTGCACGCTGATTAATTGCCAGGCGATCAAGGAATTCACGTCCGCGCGCGACTATCCGCCGGGAGTGTATCTCGGCGCCGAGCCGGGCGTATCGGCCTTCGCGCACTAGCCCGCAAACGGTGCGGCGGCGCGCGTGAGCGACTGCGTCGATCTGGTCGGCGGCATTCTCGAAAACTACGCCAATCGGGGCTTCTTTCGCGGCTTCAGCCGCGGCCCCGTTCGCGGCGGCAAGGCATTCTTCAAAATCCTGTGGCATCGCGACCGCGTTTTCGAGTTGATCCTCGATACCAACAAGCGCAGCCTGCGCTTCCCCGTAGTACTGCCGCAGGTTCCCGCGGACTCCTCCATGTACCGTGAACTCAGGGATTTCGTAGCGTCGCGGCAATCCGCGGATGTTCCCGAGCATCGCCGCATCGATCCCGCCAAAGCCAGAATCGCGGCGGCGAATCGCGCCGGCAATATCTCTCTCACATTGAAGCTGGCCGATACCGATTACGAATACGCCACCCGCAAGTTCATCAACCTGGTACACGAAATATTCATGGTGTTCTTATTGGACGGGCCCTATTTCGAGTACATGGTGGAAGTTTTCGATCTCGACCCCGACCACCCTTAAAACAGATTTCCGCGCCCCAGCAGCCACTGCGGATCGAGGCGCCGCTTCACCGCCTTCATGGCATCGATCTCAGCGGGTGAATACTGCAATGCCAACAAGTGCGACTTGCGCTTGCCCAAACCGTGCTCGGCTGATACTGTCCCGCCAAGTGAAACCGCTTCGCGAGCGAACTCCAGCATCAGGCGCTTGCCGTTTTCAAACTGCGCCGGCGACGACGGAAGAATGTTGACGTGAACGTGCGCGTCGCCGATGTGCCCGAATATGACGTAATCGAGCGCCGCGCCGGAGAGCCGCTCGTGATAGCGGCCGAGCATTTCGCGATTGCGATCCACCGGTACCGCGTAATCGGAGCCGAGCTTCAGAAACCCGCGCCGCCGCATCAGGTCGTTCACCATTTCCGGCAGCGCATGACGGAACGCGCGAAAACGCTCGCGATCGCCCGGCGTGAGCGCGAACCAGCTCTCGGCGCCCGCAAACCGCTCCCAAGCAGCCGTGTCCTCTCCAATTTGTTCGATCAGCACCGCCACTTGGGCCGCACGCGGCACTTCAGGATAGCGTTGGCGCAGCAGCGCAAGAGAGTTCCGGTCGAAGTACTCGATCATGCGCAACGTTTCCATGCCGCGCCACGCATCCACCGCATCGAGCGCTTCTTCATCGCTCGCAAAGAAAATGACGCCGGAGAGCAGCTCTTCGGGCGCCGGTAGCAGGCGCAGGTCCGCCTCCAGAATTACGCCCAGCGTGCCCTCCGATCCCACGAACAGATCGATCCAGTCCATGCCGGGCTTCAAAAAATATCCCGCGGTATTCTTCCTCGTACGTGGAAAGGGGATCTCCGGAATCGCGAAATCGACCGCATCTCCGCGCACGAACTCGGCGATACGCCCGTCCATGAACGCCACCTTCAACCCGGCAACCCAGCAACGCGTGCTGCCGTATCGAAAGCTGCGCGAGCCGCTCGCGTTTGTCGCAATGCTTCCACCCACGCTGGCCGTCCACTCCGTCGGATCGGGTGGATAGAACTGCCGCGTATGAGCCGCCGCGGCCTGCAATTCTTGAAGCGAGATGCCGGCCCCGGCGCGAGCTTGCCCTCGCGCGATCTCGATTTTGCGGAATTTTTCGAGCGACAACGCCCAGCCGCCTTGCGCCACGGCTCCGCCCGTAACTCCCGTGCGGGCGCCGGCAATTGTTACGGGAACCGACTCCGCCGACGCGCGCGCCAGGATCGCCGCCGCCTCCGCATCGCTCGAAGGCGCAAACAGCTCGTCGGCGACGCCGCGGAATCCCGAAGCGTCTTCGAGTTCGACCAGCTCAAACCTCCAGGATGACGGGCATGATCAACGGCCGCCGCGATGTCTGCTTGTTCAAAAAACGCCGCAGATCGGCGCGAATCTTCTCCTGCATCACGCCCCAATCGCCGCGTTCTTCCGCGGTCGACGATTCCAGCGTCCGCGCCACCACCTGCCGCGCCTCCTGCAGCATTCCGGAATTGCCGTCCTCGAAGGAAACGAACCCGCGGCTCACGATTTCCGGCAGCGCCTCGGATTTACCGGAGTGTTTGCCGATGGCGATGATCGGCAGCACGAAGCCGTCTTCGGACAAGTGCCGCCGGTCGCGTATAATCATGTCCTCCACGACTTCATCGAGCGAACCCGAGTCGATGCATACGCGTCCCACGGTCACTCGCTCGCCTCTGCGCGCGCCGCGATCGTCCATCTCCAGCGTCTCGCCGGTCTCCAGAATGAAGCTTTCCTCCAGCCCCGCGCGGCGCAGGTGTTGCGCCAACGAGGCATGCTTTGCAAGTTGGCGGTACTCACCGTGAATCGGCAGAAAATAGCGCGGGCGCGTGAGATTCAACACCAGCTTCAACTCCTCCGCGCTGGCGTGGCCGGAGACGTGCACCGGCGGATTCATGGTTCCGTAGATCACGTCCGCGCGTCTCCGCGCGATGTGGTTAATCATCCGGTAGATGGCCTTCTCGTTGCCCGGAATGATGCGCGCGCTGAGCACCACCGTGTCGCCTTCCTCTATCGAAAGGCTCTTGTGATTGTCTACCGCCACGCGCGACATCGCCGACATCGGCTCGCCCTGCGTTCCCGAAACCACAACGACAACCTTTTCCGGCGCCGTCTGCATGATGTCCTGCGGCCGCAGCAGAATCCCGTCGGGAATGCTGATGTGTCCCAGTGAATGCGCGATTTCGGTCGCGCTCAACATGCTGCGGCCGAGGAACGCCACCTTGCGGCCATACTCGCCCGCCACGTCCAAAATCTGCTGCAAGCGATGAATGGAAGAGCTGAAGCAGGTGATCACGAGCCGCCGCTCGGCGCGATAAAAAATTTCTTCAAAGCGCGGCAGAACGGCCCGCTCGCTCTCCGTATAGCCGGGCCGGTCCACGTTGGTCGAGTCCGACATCAGCAGCAGCACGCCGCGCTTGCCGTAATCGGCCAGCGTGTGCAGGTCGAAAAGATTATTGTCGGTCGGCGTCGGATCGACCTTGAAATCGCCCGTGTGGACGATCACTCCTAAAGGAGTCGTAATGGCCAGCGCCACGGCGCTCACGATCGAGTGCGTCACGTGAATGAACTCGATCGCAAACGGGCCGATACGGATCGTCTCGCCCGGTTTCACCCGGTTCAGCTTCGCCTTATTGAGCAGTTCGTGCTCTTCGAGCCGCCGCTCGACCAGGGCCAACGTGAATCCCGTTCCATAGACCGGAATATTGAGCTGGGCGAGCAGAAACGGCACGGCTCCGATGTGGTCTTCGTGTCCGTGCGTCAACACCAGCGCGCGCACATATTCCCGGTTCTGCTCGAGATAGGCGAAATCGGGCGTCACGATGTCGACGCCCAGCAGCTCCGCGTCGGGAAACATCATTCCCGCGTCGACGACAATGATGTCGTCGCCGTAGCGGATCGCCATTGAGTTCATCCCAAACTCGCCCAATCCGCCGAGTGGGACGATCTGGAGCTTACGGTCGGCCATAAACTCCATCCTATGTCACTTGCTTGTTACGGCGCGTGAGCGATCGAGTAACAGTCCTTCGGGAGAATCTCGCTCCATTCGCGGACTAGCGTCCGGTACGCCTCGCCGACCGGCCGGATTTTGCGATTCAGATCGTATAACCCCAGCTCGTCCACGTTGCCGTTGTTCTCGCGAAGCTGGCTATCCCAGTCCACTTGGTCCGTGAGGCTGTACCATGTGAATCCGATTATGGGAACGCCGCTGTCCTTCAGCAAAAGCATGTTGCGCCACTCTTTCCACAGCCATGCCGGCGCCTTGTCGTTCTCCGCCAGGTTTGTTTCGGTGTGCATCACGGGCAGCCGGTAACGCTCCTGATAATGCTTCGTGAGAATGTAGTAGCCGAAAATCTCGCCCGGGCTTTCGAGCGGCGCGTTTCCCGGCGGTACCGTATGCTCGTTCGTGAAGTAATAATCGTTGCCCATCACGCAATGCCGCCGCAGCGCCGCGCCATGCTTGATAAGCCAATGATATTCCTCGCGGGTGAGCCCGTTGTCCATCAGATATTCATACATCCGCGAGTCGACGTGCTTGCCGTAGCACAGATCGAAAGAAAGGAAGCGGCGCTGATTGAAGAACTCCGCCCGCTGCACGGCGGCGGGGTTCTTCGCATGATAGTATTCAGTCGCCTCGCTCTGAATGAAAATGGCGTCCTCGTTGACCGAGAGGATCGCCTCCTCGGCGAGAATCGCCGCGCGGCAGAGATGCTTCAGCGCCGTGACGAACGCTTTGTCCGATTTCAGCCGCTCGTTCCACCAGCCCAGAAGCGCGGAAAAACTCGCGCAGATATAAATTTCGTTAACGGGCGTGATCAGATTCACCCAGGAATAACGGCGCGCGAACTCCCGCGCGTATTGCGCAAACAGTTTCGGCCAGTCCGGATTTTGAAAATCGCCGACCCAATCCGGCACGCAGAAATGGCACAGATCCGCTATGGGCGTGATCCCCAGCCGCTGCAATTCCGCGAAAGTTCGATCGCTAAAATCCCAGTCGTATTTCCCCGGCCCGGTGTGCGCGGAAAAATATTGCGGACCGTAACGCAGATAGTCCAAACCCAGTTCGCGCACCAGGTGGAAGTCTTCCTCCCAATGCTCGTAAAACCCGCATTTCGCCATCTCGTCGATGCGCAGCGAGCTGCCGTCCCGGTCCGTGATCACGGGAGCGCTGTTCTCAATGCCGGTCGCGAACATGAAGCGGTTCGCTTGCGGGACGCGGTGCTTGTGTATGCTCATGCCTGTACCGGAACAACCAGATCGTCGAGCTTCGAGAAAAACGGAGTAAGCAGCTCCGCGCCAGTCTCGGTTACCGCGATCATGTTGCAATGCCGAATGCCGCCCTCGCCTTCAAAGTAAGCGGCCGGCTCGATGTTGAAGACCATGCCGGGCTCCAATGTCTCATCGGATTTTGGATGAATGCGCGGCAGCGCGTCGTGATCGATCGCCGCGAAGCCCACGCCGTGCCCCGCCGGATGACTGAAGGCCTCGCCGAAACCGCGCGACCGCATTACGTCCCGGGCTCGCCGGTCGATCTCGGACGCCTTCGCTCCCGGACACACCGCGCTCAACGCCGCTTCCGAGGCCTCCAGCACGGCGGAATACAGCGATATTTTCCGCTCGTCCGGCGCCCCGATGGAGAACGTGCGCGTGATGTCGGTCCAGAATCCCTCGACATAGGAGTTGCAATGCACCAGCGCGAAATCGCCCGGCTCGAGCCGGCGCGGCCGCGTGAGCTGATAGGCCGCTTTCGCCAGCGCGGAGTTCGGCCCGGACATGCAGAAGGCGTACCCTCCGTGCCGTTCCTCGCCCGTGCACTCGAACAACGTCCCGCGGAACAGGTTCGCTACATCGAACTCAGCCATCCCGGATTTTATCTGCCGGGCTCCGCGTTCGAACGCCTCCTGGGCGATGCGGCACGCCCTGCGTACGCAGTCGAGCTCGCGCTGCGTGAGCCTGGATCGCAGGCGCGATAGCATTCCGTTGGCCGGACGCAAAATGGCGCTTTGCACGGCGGCGTTTAAGATATCGCGGATCGAGACGCCATAAATGTTAATGGATGCGTACGTGACCGGCACGAACAGCGGCTCGCGCTGATACCCGATCACGCATCCCTCCTGTAATCCCAAAGATTCGGCAATGCCTCCCAGGGCGTCGCGAACGGCATCGCTCAGATGCACGATTTTGTCCAGAGACGCCGGCTGAAACGTGCGGATCTCATCGGCCCAACCGCGCTCAGCAAGATCGCGCTCATCCTCGGGAATCGCAAGCCCGATGCGGCCCTCTTTCGTCGCGACCGCGAAGGAAGTTCCCGTCACCGGCCAGTAGCCCGAGAGCAGTAAAACGTTGTTGGGCGCCGCCGCTATAAGGCGTCCAGACGGTCCCGCTCGAGCGCCTCCTGAATGCGTCCGATCCGTTCCCCGTCGCGCGTCATCGTATCCTCAAAACAAGTTTCCCGACCCATCGAACGCCAGCGGCTCCGGAGCTCCCGTCGCGCGCAGTTTGGGATTCATCCGCGCTTCGTCGAGCAGCGCCTCCGATACCCACATTTCGCCCAACAATGCCGTGTTCCGTATGCGGCATACGCGCGGCCGCGGGCCCGCGAGCGACGAATAGAGCGCCACTTCGATGGCCTCGCGGTCCGAGTCGAGCGCCAGCGGAAGCGGACCCTCGCCGGTGTTGCCGCCCGGTTCCGTCGCGGTTAAAAGGTTGACATACGAGACCGCCGCGTCGTAGGCGCCCAGAAAACGCTTGGTCGTGAAATCGGCCATGCCAATCCCCAGCCCGTTGCCGAGCGATGGCTCGGTCAGCGAGAGCACGACGATGCGCTTGTAATCCGGAATATGCGGCCCCTGGCGCTTCGATCGCCATACGCCGATTACGTTGGGGTCCATGCCTCCGCCGCTGACGGTTTTCCCTAGCTCATCGACGATCAGCACATCCAAGGAATCGAACGGAATCGTCCCCAAGTATGACTTCGCGATCCGCAGCAGCCTCATGTCCGCTTCGAGAAACGCCTCGTAAGTTGGCTCGACCACTTCGACCACGGCGGGCTGCCGGTACCCGTTCTCCACCACCGCCACGCCGCACAACGTCTTCGCTCGCGCGAGCTGCACCTTGGGTACGGCGCGAACGGAGTCCCACAGCCCGTGATTGTGCGCCTCCTGGGCTCCGCTCTGCTTGCCGAGTCCGATGGTGCACATTTTCAGCAGCCCGGAAGCGAGCTCGCCGGTCGACTCCGGATGCGTCTTGGTCCGCCCCAGCACGATGATCCCATCCGCCTCCGCCGCATACCGGTCGAGGTGCGCGACGGCTCCGTTTTCGGCCGCCCCAAGCGCCACCGTTTCCATCGTCGCCCGCACCGCAGCGCCTACCGTACTCTCCTCGACCCCCAATCGGCGCAGAATCTCGGCCTGCCCCTCCGGCGTCGCGCCGCCATGGCTGCCCATCGCCGGTACGATGAACGGCTCGCCGCCGCACGACTTCACCGCGTCGGCGATGCCGCGCAATAGCTCGACGAAGCCGCCGATCCCGCGGCTGCCTGCCGTAATCGCGATCCGCTGCTTAGCGCCGATCTTGCGTGCGAGGCCGAAATCGAGCAGCCTGCGCTTGGTCTCGCCGCGCACATCGTCGATATGGTCGCCCGGCAGGTACTGCTCCACGCGAGCCAGCGGCGGCGCCGCACGGCGCGGATAATCCATCGTTTTGCGGGCCGAAGATGCCATCGCGAACAGTCGCTTTGTGGACGCATGTTTCTGCAAATTGTTGCGGTGGATGCTCGCCATGCCCATGGTAAACTGGGGTTATGCGGAGAACTTCCTTCCCAACGGCGTCTCTTTGCCTCGGTTTTTTGGGTCTGCTGGCCGCCCCGGTGTTTGGCGCAAGCTTACCCACGACTCAACTTCGCGGCGAATACATTGAAGCCCGCACGGCCGACGTTTATACCGGGCCCTGCTTCGCGAATTCCGAAGTCGGACTCGCCGGCGACCTCGCCGTCATGGGCTGGAAAATTGAAAAGGGCATGTGGCAAGGCGTGGACCTCGATGGTCTTTCGGTCATGGGCGTCGTGCACGCCAGCAGCACCCTCGGCGACATCTCGCCTGAAGTCTACCCCGTCAAGGCGGTCTTGATCGTCGACGACCGCGCCAACGCCGAGCAGCGTCTCGCGCTCAAAAGCTTCGCCCAGAAAATGGGCGGCGGGCTTCTCGCCGACGTGGTTCGCGTGGAGTATCAGCCCATCGACTTTTCCGCCGCGGACGGCAACATCCATTCGATGAAGGCCACCATGACGGCCGGCCCGCTCGCCAAACTCGAAACGCGCGCCCTGACGGCCGGCGACCAGATCTGCCATAACGAATCGGTTTACTATCAGCCGCTGACGCAGGTCGACCACGCCATGGCCGCCTACACGGTCGCCAACGATTACAACGGCAAGGGCCTGGGCACGGTTTGGAATTACAGCGGAAATCGCGGCTCGTTCCTCGGCACGTTCCACTACTCCGAATAGGCTCTAAGCCCGGCGAGGCTTTCACGAATAAACGCCAACGTCGCCGAGCCTCGCAGCGCCTAGGCAGTCCTGGTGTCGGACCTAAGGCTCCGGTGGCAAACTTTAGCTAGCCCGGCAATGGCTCAGCATTTCGATATTAGCGACAAGTTAATTCACTTCACCAAATCCATCAAACCCGAAATCCCGGTTGCCTCTCGATGAGACCGTCGCGTTCGAGCAGATCGTTCGCTTGACGCATCGTCATTCGGCTCACGCCGAAACGTTGGGGAAGCGCGCGCTCCGGTGGCATAGCCGCGCCCGCCGGAATCGCTTCCCGCTCTGTTCTGCAATTGACGAGAAGGTGAGTAGGCCCGGGGAATCGCACCCCGAGCCTCTCGCAGAACCGTACGTGAACGTCTCCGCTCATACGGCTCCCGCCATGGAGCCACGCCGCACACCCATCTGCCAGTGCGCCCACAGTTTCGGATCGCGTCTCGAGATTCTCGCGACCCAATGCGTCGCCCTTCGCAAATGCCTGCGCAGCTTCTTGTATTTCCGATCGGCCCAGCGGGCCAACGATCGATCCAGTTGCCGCATCGACGGATAGAGCGCCGACCGATAAAAGCGACCGTAATACTGGAGCCACCCTCGAATGATCGGGTTGAACATCCGCGACAGATCCTCAATTGACTTGTCACTGCGTAGATGCAGATTCCAGCTTCGAATCTCCGTCCGGATCGCTTTCACCGCCTTGTCCGAGACCGCCGGGCTGAAGTTGATGAAGTACTTCCCCTTGCGATTTTTCGATCTCCGTGGCCGAAATGTGTACCCCAGAAAATCGAACTTCTCGTTCGGATAAGTCCTTCGCCGGTCATCATCCTTGCAATAGACGATTTTCGTCTTCTCCGGATGTAGCTCCAACCCACACTCCCGCATCCGCGCGGCGATTGCTGCCCGAACCTCCTGGGCTTCCGCTTCCGTCCTGCAATGCACGATGCCATCATCCGCGAAACGTTCAAACGGCAACTGCGAATACCGC
Organism: Bryobacterales bacterium; assembly: GCA_963838885.1. Classification (GTDB taxonomy): domain Bacteria; phylum Acidobacteriota; class Terriglobia; order Bryobacterales; family Bryobacteraceae; genus JAICMB01. Next base: position 111,011 of record CAWITB010000058.1, read on the forward strand.
TTCGCCATCCATCGATCAAAGGCATAGTGCAGAAACAGATTGGCTAACAGAGGGCTGATGACCCCGCCTTGCGGCGTGCCCTTCTCACGCGGGACCAACTGACCGTCCTCTTCTTGCACTGGCGCTTTCAGCCAGCGCTCCATATAGAGAACCATCCACTGTTCCTTGGCGTGTTTCTTCACCGCCCGTAGCAGCAGATCTTGCCGGATGTTGTCGAAGAAACCCTTGATGTCCAGATCGATGATCCAGTCATAGCGCCAGCATCGCTGCCGCGCCTGCCCCACTGCATCCAATGCCGACTTCCCCGGTCGATATCCGTAGGAATCCGGATGGAACAGTGGATCCACCGCCGGCTCCAACCTCGACTTCACCACCTGTTGCGCAATCCGATCTGCCACAGTCGGTATGCCCAGCTTCCTTTCCCCACCGTTCGCTTTCGGGATCTTCACCGTCCGCACCGGCGGCGGAAAATAGCTGCCCGACGACATCCGATTCCAGATCTTGTACAGATTCCCTTTCAGGTTCCGCTCGAAACCCGCAATCGACTGTTCGTCGACCCCTGCCGCTCCATGGTTCGCTTTTACTCTTTTGTACGCTTCCCAGACCTCCCATTTGGAAATACAGTACGGCTTTGCCTCACTCATCGGCTCCTCCCATTGCTGGTTGGCTCATTGAATTCGGCTCCATAACACAACCCCTTTGCTCCATCCCGTTTCCGGGACTTCACTGCTACTACGGGTTGTTCCGCCCCTGGTCTCCGCTTCCGTACTCTCGCCCTCATGGTTCTTCCACTTGTGGCTTCTCCGTTGGCATCGGAGTCCCAGGTTCCCACGTTCCGCTCGACTGCCTCTGGCAAGCTCAGGCCACCTTAATGCCGGATGCCGCTTCGGTCCGTAAACAGGCATCGCCGAAGCTCGTCCCGCGTTAACGACACCCCCGCGGTTTTGACATCGTTCCTACGCTTTCGACATGTCATCAGTGATTCCCTTGCGGTCCTCTTCTTGCCAGTCACCTGACCTGGTTCTTCCCAGGCCTTTTCCTTCTGTGCTCACAACCATGGCTTTTGACCACAGCCGCCGAAGGTGGTTTGGAACCTGCTCCTGCCAGCCGGTTCCGAGGGGCCTACCCTCATCACTCAAGCAGTTACACACATAGGGCCCTCCTCGGCCCTTTGCGCTCGTGGCGCACGATCGTCCGCGTACCGCTCGAGCGGCAGATGCGACTAATTTCGCCGCATCCAAAGATCGAACGCGTATGCAGAAACAGATTGGCTAGCAGGGGGCTGATGACGTCTTCCACGTGTTTCTTTACCGCCCGCATCATCAGATCGTGATCGAGATTGTCGAAGAAGCCCTGGATGTCCAGGTCGCAAACCCAGTCGTAGGCCCAGCACCTCTGCCGTGCCTGTCCCACCGCATCCAGCGCCGACTTCTTCGGGCGATACCCGTACGATGCCGGCAGGAATAGTGGTTCCACCACTGCTTCCAGTCGATTCTTCACGACCATTTGTGCAATTCGATCTGAGGCCGTTGGGATCCCCAGCGTTCTCTCTCCGCCATTGGCTTTCGGAATTTCACAGTCCGCACTGGCGGTGGAAAGTAACTGCCGGATGTCATCCGATTCCAGTTTCTGTAGAGGTTCTTCTTCCAGTCCCTTTCAAAATCCTCGATCGATTGCTCATCCAGACCTGCCAGCCCTTCCTTGCTCTTCACCCTTAAATAGGGCTTCCCAGACTTCCCATCGTGAAATACAAAACGGTTTAGCTTTATTCTTCAGGCTCCTCCCCTTGCGGGTTGACCCAACCGATGCCGCTTCACTACACACACCCCCTTCGCTCGGTCGGCTTTCACCGGCTTCATCGCTACTGCAGGGTGTTCCGCCCCTCGGCGCCGCTTTCGTACTCTCGCCCTTGTGGTTCATGCCACTTGTGACTTCTCCGTTAACATCGGCGCCGAGGGTTCTCATGTTCCGAATAACCGCCTCACCCGAGCTCAAGCCACACCGACCCCATGTCTGAAGTCTTTTCGTTACGCAAAAGATCCGATTGTCGCCGTCTCTTTTGCTCATGGCACACTTAGAATAGAAGTTTTAGGGCCACCTGAGCGATTCGCGGATCACGCGCCGAAGTTACCCTGCCGAAACTGCTGCTATTAATGTTTCCGCTCGGACTATTAAACTGCGCATGATTGCAGGCATTGAACAGCTCGAACCGGAATTGCGAAAGGACTCGTTCCGTAAAATGAGTGTCTTTCAGCAATGCCATGTCCCAGTTATCGATACCGGGTCCATGGAAGAACCGGACGTCCGCCGTGCCAAGCTGCCCCAGTGCTTCCTTGCTGAACAAAGCCTTATTGAAATACGGCAGACCGGTGCGCGGATCCTGGATGCTCAAATCGCCGGGGGTGTAATTAGGCCGGTCCACGTCCGGACCCGCGCCGGGACTGAACGTGCCCAGCAACGAATTGTCGTCCCGCTCCGTCATTGTAACCGGCAGACCGGTTGAGAACCGCGTGATACCGGCAATTACCCAGCCACTCGTTAAGCGGCCCGGCCGGAAGAGTTGCGCGAATGGAAGCTCGTAGTGGTAGCTGGCGACGAAGTTCTGAGCGACGTCGAAAGCAGAGAGTCCGCGGCTTAACCTGTAATTAACCGGATTGATCTGGTTACTCCATCCCGACGAATCGTCGATCGACTTACTCCACGTATAGCCTGCGAGCAGCTCCAGAGGACCCGTCTGGTGCTTGAAAACCGCTTGCAATGAGTTATAGTTGGAGTTCCCAATGGTAATGTAATAGCCATCGCTTCCGAACGCGGGTCCGAGTGGAGAGCGCGTGCCGTTAATCACCGTTCCGTTCGCGCGCGTGTAAACTCCGTTCTCGCCCATGGGACCGCATACGGGGCTGCCCGGCGCCACTTGGCTTGGCTGACTCACGCTCAGACAAAGGGCCGGATTGCCGGGATTGGCTTCCAAGTTACTTAGCAATGCGTGACCTTGCGTCCCTACATACGAGATACTTACCAAGCTTCGCGTCTTGAGCTGCCGCTGAATCGAGAAGCTGTACTCTTCAGCGTATGGCAAGCGGTTCTTATAATAAAAACCCGGCGAGCTGGCGATCGGCTCAAATTGCGACCAATCGATGGAGTTATCCGGATTCTTGGCGGAAGCCGTTGGCGATGGAAACTGAGGTGGAAAGCGCTGCCCCTCGTTGAGTCCAGTGCCGCGGTCTATGAAGGGCGTCGCGAAAAGCGGGGGCGCCGGACTCGCCCAAAAGAAACCGAACGGCGCATCGCCCTCCTCGTTGAAGCCTGTCGCGTTCTCAAAGGCCGTGTAGTAGATCCCGAAGCTGGCCCGGATGCTGGTTCTGCCGGGCCCTCCCAGCAGCCATCCCAAGAGGCCCTTATCGGAGCTTGGCGAGTACGCCAAGCCCAGGCGAGGCGCGAAATTGTTCCAGCGCGTCGGCGCCATGGTCTTCGGAATCCCCGGATCGCCCGGAAACACCCAGCCCGTCGGCGAACCCGGGAACACTAACGACTGCTCTCCTGGAACAATCGTTTCCAGTTGCCCCTGCGCTTCGTACCAAGGCTCGCTCGCCTCCCAGCGGAGACCTAAATTGATCGTCAGGTTCGAACGCGCCCGCCAGCTATCCTGGGCGTAGAGCGCAAAATACTTTGACCGGGTGTGGAGGGGCAACTGCACGCCTTGCGTAAAACTCGAGGGCGCTCCAATCAGAAAGTCGGCCCAGTCGCTGCCGGTCTCCGATCCGTTGAATGCGAACGTCCCGTTGCGCTCTCCGAAACCGTGGTGTGTGATCTGGTCATAGTGAGTGTCGCCGCCGAACTTAATGGTATGGGCGCCCTTTACGATCGAGAAGTTATCCGCGAGCTGATAAGTGTTGTCGTACTGCGCCGTCGGAGAGCCCGGCTCCCCGATAGAAAAGCTGTTGAAACTGATTGGCGGGACCCCTTCGATGGAAGGCGCCGTGACGTAGATGCCGGAAGTGTTCGCGCCGGTCACGAACCCCAGCGAGCTGAGACTCACTCCCACGCCGCCCTCCGGTTGGCTCCCGGCATACGCGAAACGCATAAAGTGCAGCCGCAGCTCGTTCACCTTATTGGCCCCAAAGTTTTTTGTGTCGCCCAGGTTGATCATCGTTGAGCGCCCATTGGTACCGGAAGCGAATCCGCCGACGCTGCCGCCGCCATAGGGATTGGTCAGGAGGAAGTCGTCTACAAAGTAGTAGCCGGATATCATCCCGAAGCGGCTGTTGTAATCGAGGCGAATGCCGCCCTTGTCGTCGCGCAGCGTTTGGTTATTGGCGGCGGTAGAAAAGTATTGCCCGGAGTTCGGCAGCGGAATATACTTCGTCAGGTTCTGCGAGGGAACCGTAATGGCGGATACCGGTATCTGCGCGTTCGGGAAAACACAGGTCGCGGACGTGCAACCGGCCCGGTAGTAAGGCTCGCCCTGCGTGACGGTGTAGCCGAGCTCTTGTGAGAGCTGCTGCGCCCAATAGGGGCCGTGCACCGTTCCGGTCAGTTGGCTAGCAATATCGGACAAATTCCCGCTCCGGTCCGCCGCCGAAGGCACCGGGATATTTCCGGTGCTGATGCCGACAATCTGACGCGTGCCCTGGTAATCGCCAAAGATGAACAGCTTATCTTTAACGATGGGACCGCCCAGCGTTCCTCCGAACTGATTCTGGATAAACTTGCCCACCGTCGGGCTGTAGAAATTGCGGGCGTCCAGGTCCGTGTTGCGCAGGAAATCGAACGCGCTCCCGTGTACTTGGTTGGTTCCGGATTTGGTGATGGCGTTGATCAGGCCGCCGCTATAGTTGCCATACTCGGCATCGGAGTTGTTCGTCAGAATCCGGAACTCGGCGATGGAATCGAGATTCGGAACCACCGCCGTGCCCATATAGGCGCCTTCGTTCACGTTGCCCCCGTTCACCATGAAGCCATTGGAGCCCTCGCGCTGGCCGCTGACGGATAGACTTCCCGGGTTCAAATTCCCCGAGACCGCGATGGCGCTGTATTGTCCGGAGCTAACCGGCGCCACGCCCGGTTGCAGGGCGAGAAGGTCGGTGTAGCTCCTGCCGTTCAGTGGAACCGTTTCCATCTTGGCGGTTGTAATCACTTCGCCCATTTGCGTGCTGGTCGTCTCCACCTGCACCGGCGATGCGTCCACGACGACGGTCTGGCTCTCGCTGCCGAGCTCCAAGACGACGTCGACCATCAGCGCCGTGTTCACATCGAGGACTAATCCGTTCTGCCGGTAATCTCTGAATCCTTGATGACGGACCTCGAGGTCCCACTTGCCCACCGGAAGCGAGGGGAAGGCGTAAAAACCCTGGTCGTTCGATTCCGTGGTGTCTTTGATGCCGGTCTCCTCATTCACCACGGTGATATCGACGCGGGGGATCAGGGCCCCGCTCGGATCTTTAATCGTCCCGGAAATGCGTCCGGTGACGTCGGCCCATGCCCCGCTGCACAGAAAAGATAGAAACAAACCGCTGAAAGCAATTCCACTGAACTTCGCCGGCATTCACGACCTCCTTGTTGTGAAAACCAAAAGTTGTGAGACCAAAGTTATGCGACCAAACCGTTGCGGCGTGTCGATGCGACCCGCCCATCATATTGCTTAATAAATCATTACTCTACCCCCGATGTAAAGAGGTTTGTCAGCATTCCTGGCGCATAAGCGAATGTTGTCGAGCCATGGGCACTCTGCCCAGCGCTGGGCGTGCTTTTTGCAGGTTGCATTTACGCCCGTAATGTGTAATTATTCATTTAGCTGAATAAAAATTCAGTCTGCGAGAGGTCGCCAATATGGCCGCATCTTTGCCTTTCAACGGTTCTTATTTCACGCCCCCTAAGATCGCCGCCCGCAAGCTGACGTGCGATCTCGATTTGACCCCGGCCGAATTGGACGCCGTGCTCGAACTCACGGGCCGGGTGAAGGCCAATCCGCGGCGTTTCGCCGACGCGCTCAGCGGCGCTTATATCAGCTTGCTGTTTGAAAAGCCTTCGCTGCGCACGCGCCTGACATTCGAGCTTGCCATTAAGCAGCTGGGCGGCGATGCCGTGGTTTCGAATGGGCCGATCGGCGAACGCGAGCCACTGAAAGATGTCGCGCGCAACCTGGACCGCTGGACGAACGCCATTGTGGCGCGCACATTTTCGCAGCGGACCATCGATGAGCTGGCGCAGTGGTCGAGCGTGCCCGTGGTGAACGCGTTGAGCAATCTGTACCACCCCTGCCAGGCGCTCGCCGACATGTTCACGCTCCAGGAACAATACGGGAACGTACGCGGTCTGAAACTGGCGTTCGCCGGGGACGGCAACAACGTAGCTCATTCGCTGATGCTGTGCGCCTCCCGGCTGGGCATGCATTTTGCGATCGCATGTCCGCGCAACTACCAGCCTGACTCCGGAATAGTGGCTCGTGCCAGCGCTCTGGCGGGAGAGAACGGATCTTCGATTACGGTCACCCACGACGCTGAAGAAGCCGTCGCGGGCGCGCACGCCGTCTACACGGATGTCTGGACCAGCATGGGACAGGAAGACGAAGCGGCGCGTCGGATTACCGATTTTGCGCCCTTCCAGGTGAACCAGGCTCTGCTCGGAAATGCCCGGCCGGAGGCGCGCTTCATGCATTGTCTCCCGGCGAAACGCGGTGAAGAGGTCACGGACGATGTCATCGAATCGCCCAATTCCGTCGTATTCGATCAAGCCGAGAATCGTCTTCACGCGCAAAAAGCGCTGCTTCTGATGCTACTGGGTTCCTAATCCCGGCGAGCGCGACGAGGCCCGTGCGGTTATGTTATCGTCAATAACCGCTGGGTCTCATGTCCATGGATCGAACCATAAACCTAACCGTCAACGGTCAAAAATATTCCCATTCCGTGGAGCCGCGACTGCTCCTCATCCACTACCTCCGCGATGTCCTCGGACTCACGGGTCCGCATATCGGCTGCGAGACTTCGTTATGCGGCGCCTGTACCGTCCACCTGGATGGCAAAGCCATCAAGAGCTGCTCGCTTTTTGCCGTGCAGGCCGACGGACGCGATGTCCTCACCATCGAAGGGCTAGCCAAGAATGGCAAGCTCGATCCCATGCAGGAAGCCTTCTGGACGGAGCACGGCGCGCAGTGCGGGTTCTGCACGCCCGGCATGATCATGACGGCAAAACAGGTAATCGAGCGACATCCGAATCCGAGCGACGAGGAGATCCGGCACGGCATCGAGGGCAATCTATGCCGCTGCACCGGGTACCAGCATATTGTGAATGCCGTGAAGACTGCCGCGGCCAAAGCAGGAGCCTGACAGGAGCCGAACATGGCCACTCCCACGATCACCAAAACCGAAACACTGGTTGGTAAGAGAATCAAACGCCGCGAAGATCCGCGCCTGATCACCGGAACGGCAACCTACGTCGATGACATACAAATGCCGGGCATGCACCACGCCTGCATTGTGCGCAGTCCGCACGGCGCCGCGAAAATCAAGTCCATGGATGTCAAGCCGGCCGCGGAGATGCCGGGCGTAGTCGCGGTATTTACAGGCCAAGACGCCGCGGCAGTGGGACCGGTGCCTTGCGGCGCTTCCCTGCCCGGCCTGCGCGTGCCACACCATCACGTACTGGCGATGGATCGCGTGTACTTCATCGGCCACCCCGTCGCAGTGGTCGTGGCAACGGACCGTTATATCGCCCGCGACGCCGCTGATCGCGTCGAAGTGGAATACGAGGCTCTTCCCGCCGTCACCGATGTCGAAAAGGCGCTCGAAGCGGGCGCTCCCGCGGTGCATCCCGAGTGGCCCGATAACACGGCATTCACGTATCACCAGGAAGGCGGCGACGTGGATGGCGCCTTTGGAGAAGCGGAAGTGGTCGTCAAGCAGCGCATCACTAGCCAGCGCCTGATCCCTTGCGCCATGGAAACCCGCGGAGTGGTGGCCGACTGGCGCTCTGGCGACAAGACGCTGAACCTGTATTCCTCAACGCAGATTCCACACCTGATGCGTTCACTCGTGGCGCAGATGCTCGGCATACCGGAGCATCACATGCACGTCATCACGCCCGAAGTGGGCGGCGGTTTCGGCAGCAAGCTGAACGTCTACGCCGAAGAGGCGCTGATGGGTTTCGTCGCCATGAAGATCGGGAAACCGGTGAAGTGGATCGAATCGCGGCGCGAAAACTTCATGTGCACGACTCAAGGCCGCGGGCACGTCGATTATTACGAAGTCGCGGCGAAACGCGATGGAACGATTACCGGCATCAAGCTCAAGTTGATTCAGGATCTGGGCGCTTATCATCAGTTACTGACGCCCGCGATTCCGACCTTGTCGGTTCTCATGATGCCGGGTCTGTATAATTGCCAGAACATCCGGGCGGATATCACCGGGGTGTTCACGAACGCCGTGCCGACCGACGCCTATCGCGGCGCGGGCCGTCCGGAGGCGACGCACGGCATCGAGCGCATGGTCGATATTCTGGCGGCGGAATTGAAAATGGATGCAGCCGAGATCCGCTTCAAGAACTTCGTTTCGAACGAGCAGTTCCCTTACGCCACCGCCACGGGCTTGACTTACGATAGCGGCAACTACTCGGCTCCGCTGAACAAGGCGCTCGAAGCGGTCGAGTATGTGAAATTGCGCCAGCAGCAAGCCGACGCGCGCAAGCAAGGCAAGCTGATGGGAATTGGGATTGCGACCTACGGCGAGATCTGCGCTTTCGGCCCCTCGCCCGCCACGCCGGCGGGAGGATGGGAGAGCGCGACGGTGAAGATCGAGCCGAGCGGCAAAGTCACGGTGATGACGGGCGTCTCTCCGCATGGGCAGGGCGAGGAGACAACTTTCGCGCAAATTGCCGCGGACGAGCTGGGGGTCGATATCGACGACGTGACTGTCCTGCATGGCGATACCGCCATCGTGCAGTATGGCATCGGAACGTTCGGCAGCCGCGCGACTGCGATCGGCGGCACGGCCATGTACTTCGCTATTCAGGAGCTTAAGGAAAAGGTCAAGAAATATGGCGCCATGCTTCTCGATTCGGACGACGTGACGTTCTCAGGACGGCAAGTGCGTCGACAATAGAACGGGTGAATCGAAAACGCTGGCGGAAATCGCGGCGTCCTCCTACCGCGCCATGAAGCTACCGCCCGGTACGCAGCCGGGCATGGTGGCGACCTATTTCTGGGAGCCGCCCAATTTCACCTTTCCGTTCGGCGCCCATATCGTTGTAAGCGAGGTGGACCGCGAAACCGGCGAGATTTCGATCCGCCGCTATGTCGCCATCGACGATTGCGGCAAAATTATCAATCCGCTGATCGTGGACGGACAGGTGCACGGCGGCGTGGTCCAGGGGCTCGGTCAAGCGCTGTGGGAACAGGCCGTGTACGACGACAACGGCCAACTCATCAGCGGTGAATTCATGGACTATGCAATTCCGCGGGCAACTAGGATTCCGTGGATCGAGAGCGGACATACGGAAACTCCTTCGCCCGTGAACCCGCTGGGCGCCAAAGGCATTGGCGAAGCGGGGACAATCGGATGCTCCCCCGCGGTGGTTAATTCCGTGGTCGATGCGTTAAGCCCGCTGGGGGTGCGCCACATCGATATGCCGCTCACGCCCGAGAAGATTTGGAGGCTGGCGCAAGCAGGAGGGCAGGCATGATTCCCCAAGAGTTCGATTACGCCGCGCCTGCGAGCCTCAAGGAAGCGCTCGGCCTGCTAGCGAACGAGAATGCAAAGGCGCTGGCCGGCGGCATGAGCCTGGTGCCGATGATGAAGCTGCGCTTCGCGGCGCCGGAACAAATCGTCGACCTCGGCCGGTTGCCGGGCTTCGACGCGATTCGCACGGAAGGCGGCGAGATTCATATCGGCGCCATGGCGACGCACTACGCGATTGAGAATTCGCCGCTGCTGCGCAGCCAATGCCCGCTGCTGTGCGAGGTCGCGCATCACATCGGCGATCTGCAGGTGCGCAACATGGGGACCATCGGCGGCAGCTCCGCGCACGCCGACCCGGCGGCCGATTATCCCGCCGCGTTATTCGCGCTGGAGGCGAAGTTCAAACTGGTGAGGGCGGCCGCCGAACGCGTCATCGGCGTCGAGGACTTTTTCGTCGATACATTCACCACCGCGCTCGAGCCGGGGGAATTGATCCAGGAGATCATCGTTCCCGTGGAGCAGTCGGGTACGGGAACCAGCTATCAAAAGGTGGCGCATCCCGCTTCCGGTTTCGCGGTCGTGGGCATCGCCGCGCGGGTTCACAAATCGGGCCCGGAAGTGAATTGGGCGCGCATCGGTGTCACCGGTCTGGCCGGCAAGGCCTATCGCGCAACCGCGGTCGAGACGGCGATCACTTTCAACTCGCCCGAGGATGCCGCCGCCAAGGTGGCCGACGGCGTCGAAGCCAATTCCGATCTCTATGCCTCGGCTGAGTACCGCGCCCATCTCGCTCGCGTATATACCGCGCGGGCGATTCATCAAGCGCTTTCGAGGGCTTCGTAGCCGTCGATGAAAATCGCCGGTTCCTACATCGTGCCCGTAGGGCGCGAGCGGGCCTATGCGCTGCTCCAGGACCCCGCAGTGCTCGCAACATGCATGCCGGGGACGGATCACCTCGAAAAGGTTGGCGACGACCAATACGAAATGAAGATGAAAATGATGATCGCCGCTCTCTCAGGGTCATTCGATGGAAAAGTGCGCCTGGCGGACCAGAATCCGCCAGAGAGTTTCCGGCTGCTCGTGGAGGGTACGGGCAGAATTGGATTCTTAAAAGGGGACGGGCTTTTGAAGCTTGCAGCGGAGTCTGGGAATTCCACAACTGTGAATTATGAGGGCAACGTTGAGGTCGGGGGCACAATTGCGGCGCTCGGCCAGCGTCTTTTGGACACGACTTCGAAGCTGATGATCAGGAAATTCTTCGAGAAGTTCGCGTCCGAGGCGCCCAAAATGTCTCAAACATAACGCGGCATGCGGCGGACCAATTTCTTTGTGCGAACGTTCCCGCCACGCTTGCCGCCGAGCAACACGAGATGCGGGTTATCGATCCCGGTAATAACCGCGAAGCAACCGGACCCGTTTTCACCTTCGCTTCGACAACGGCTGATTGAACGCCAAGCGCCCCCACAAGAACCGCCCTAGTTCGCGAAAAAAAAAGCGCGACCCCGCAAAGGGCCGCGCTTAATACCAGAGGAGGAGAAGGGTAAGATTTTCGAAACCGTTTGGAGTTCTTACGCCATCCGGTCGTCCATCTTCTTCTGTGTAAGGAGACGTACGCCTTTACGGGATGGTTGCAAATTAGTCGGAGTGTGTTGCAATCCAGCCACACTGGCCTGCGGCTACTAGCACGCTAACGGCCAACTTCGCATATTTCTTGACCGCAATAAATTCTTTATCTTCATTCAGTTGCGCCATATTAGGGGCCTGCAGCGCTTCACTTTTGCTACACCCGCGTGCAATACTGAAAAAGGAAAGATTAAACTCGAATGTCTCACCTGGGCGAGGCTATAGGCCGTTATCACAGAATCCTAGAGGGCGATTCTTATAAGGATCTCTCCTGGGCACACGAACTCCAGGAGCGCATGAAGACGCAGCAGCTTGCGGTGAGCGGCCGGCCCGTTTCGCCTACACTGCGTCCGCATTTTATCACACGGCGTCAGTACGCCAATCTCGTCAAGGTCGCGGAGTGCCTGTTCACCGCTATCAATCGCGTCGAGAACATGGCGCTGTCGAGCCCCGCGCTGCTCTCGCGCATGGAATTGTTGCCGGCGGAGAAGATGCTGGCGTCGGTCGATCCCGGTTATCCATTTTTATCGGTGACGTCGCTGCTCGACACGCATCTGCACAACGGCACGGTGCGATTTGCGCGCTATAATCCCGAAACGCCGACCGGTCTGGCGTACGCGGACGCGCTCTCCGATCTGTTCTACGACGTGGGTCCCGTGAAAGAATTTCGCAAGAAATACGCTTTGACCAAGTTGCCGGGCATGAAACACTTGCTCCACGCCGTCCTGAAGGCGTACAAGGAGTGGGGCGGCAAAAACAAGAAACCCAACATCGCGATTCTGGAATTCCGGCAGCCTTTTCAAACGACGGACTCCAGCGAAAACGGGCTCATTCGCGATTTCTTCCGCAAAGAGGGCTACGGCTGCCAGATCGTGTCTCCGGAGCAGCTCGAATATCGCAACGAAGTGCTGCGGGCAGGCGACTTCAGCATTGAGCTGATATACCGCCGCATAAAAGTGCAGGAGTTTCTGGTCCGTTATGATCTGACGCATCCTCTTCTGCGCGCGTACCGCGAAGGCAATGTCTGCATCGTAAATAATTTCCGTTCCGAAGTCGCGCAGAAGAAAGCGATTTTCGACCTGCTGACCGACGAGGCTATTACGGCCGGTTTCCCGGCCGCCGAGAAAAGGGCGATCCGCGAATTCGTGCCTTGGACCCGCAAGGTACAGACCGCGAAGACAACATACCAAGCCGAAGAAGTGGATCTGCCGGAATTCATTCTCAAGAATCGTGAGACGCTGGTGCTGCGTCCGAACGACGATTCCACGGACAACCACTCCGTCCTCGGCTCCGAGACCGATGAGGCCGGGTGGGAAAAGGCGCTCAAGACCGCGATGCGCAATCCCTATGTGGTCCAGGAAGCGATCGCGCCCGTTCACGAGACCTTCCCGCTGCTGACCTACGGCCATCTCGAGCTGCGCAAGATGCGTGTGGATGTATATCCACATTCGTATCTCGGCAAGGTTCAGGGATGCTCGACCTGGCTCAGCCCAACGAGCGGTTTTTCCTCGCTGTCGGGCGTCGCGCCGACCTACATTCTAGACGCGAAGTAATTCGCGTCCGATGCCGGCTTTAGGCTGGCGCCTGGGCCGCGCATCGCCGCACCGATTGCAAATTCTGAGCGCTTCTTTACGGGGCTTGATACCATTCTCCGGGAAGGCGTGTCGGACGCCTGACCGGAGGTGGATATGGAGGGAACCGGCTATGCGCTCGGCCATTCCGAGCGCGAGATGCGTCGCCTCAGCGCTCAAGCTCGCATCTTTGAACCTTTCACGCGCCGCATGATCACTGAGGCTGGCGTGTTGGAAGGCATGCGTGTTCTCGATGTCGGCGCCGGAACGGGAGACGTCGCGTTTCTTTGCGCATCCGCCGTAGGACCGGCAGGACAAGTGATCGGCGTCGATAGAGCGCAGGCTGCCGTTGAAACGGCTCAGGGCCGCGCGCTCAGTTTCGGTCTCGGGAACGTGACCTTCGCGCTCGGCGATCCCAGCGAGATGTCATTTGAAAAGCCGTTCGATGCCATTGTCGGGCGGCTTGTTCTCATGCATCAACCCGATCCCGTGGTGATGCTGAGCAAATTGTCTCGCTTGCTTCGCCGGGGTGGAATCATCGCCTTTCAGGAGTTTCAAATCGGCGGCCCGCATTCGTTTCCGTCAGTGCCGGCCTATGAACAGTGCATGGAATGGATTAAGGCGGCTTTTGCCGCCACGGGGACGGATACGCAGATGGGCGCCAAACTCTATTCCGCATTTATCGATGCGGGCCTCCCCCCGCCATCGATGAGCCTGGATGCAGGCATCTGGGGAGGAGACGACAATCCCGCCGCGATGATGATGACCGAAGTCATCCGCAGTCTTTTACCGCTACTTGAGAAATCCGGAATCGCCACGAAAGAGCAAGTCGGCATCAACTCGCTTCAGGATCGAATTCAGCGTGAAATTCTGGCTGCTGGCGGAGTGGCGATGTCGCCATCGCTGATTGGCGCTTGGACCAGGCTCACCGAACGCTAACCAAAACTTCGGAAGATTGCCTACCCAAACGGATGAGTTCTGGGTAGAATATCTTCTGAAGGCATGCAGATACCTTTGGATCGCCCCGGCCGCAATCGTTGGACGGAGGCCATATGGGAAGCAGCCGGAGAGGCGTGAAATGCGTTTTGGCGGAGACGAAGGCGCGAGCAGGATTTGGAGCGCGAGTTGCGTTCGGATCTGGAGTTGGAGGCCGCGGAGAGAGTCGAGAATGGCATCCCGCCGGAGGAAGCGCGCTATGCCGCCCAGCGCGCGCTTGGGAATGCGACCCTACTAAAGGAGGACGTGCGCGAGATGTGGGGATGGCCCTCTCTCGAGAGAGCCCTCCAGGATCTGCGCTATGCCGCGCGGATACTCCGTAAAGCTCCCGGATTCACGGTAGTCGCAGTGCTATCTCTGGCTCTCGGCATTGGCGCGAACACCAGCGTCTTCAGCGTGCTCGACGCCGTGCTGTTGAAGTCCCTTCCAGTCAGTCATCCCGAACAACTCCGTATTCTGACGTGGATCCGCCACGGCGATCCCATTGGAATGAAAAGTCACAGCGGCTGGGCAATTTATGACGATCGAGGCCGCCCCGTGGACGGGTCGTTTTCCTATCCCGCCTACGAGATCTTCCGGAAGACAGTGCCGCAATTCTCGGATGTCGTCGCGTTCGCTCCGAATCAGTTCACCGTTACCGATAACGCAACCAGCGATCTGGTATTCGGCCACTACGTTTCCGGCAATTACTTCACCGGTCTGGGCGCGCAGCCTCTGCTCGGCAGGCCCATTCTACCGGAGGACGATGCGCCCGGTAAGCCCGGCGTCGCCGTGCTGACGTACTTGTACTGGAACAAGCGGTTTGCCGGCGACCCCGCTGTTGTGGGCCGCCTCATTACGGTGAACCGCGTTCCAGTCACCGTGATCGGCGTGATGCCGGCAGCGTTTCAAGGTCTGATGCCCGGCCGCGCGATCGATCTATTCGTGCCTTTCTCAATGGTCCCCGAAACCGCTCCGGCTTACTACGCCCTCGCGGCGCCCGATTTCTGGTGGGTCCAGATCTTCGGACGGCTAAAGCCGGGCGCGTCCGAAGCGGCCGCGACCGCCGCAGTGCAGGCGACGCTTGCGCATCAAATCGATTCCTATGCGGGAACCACGCTGCCGTCGTCAAACCGGCCCAAAATCGTCCTGGAGCCGGGAAGCCGCGGCGCGGGCCCGCTGCGCGGCTCCATTCAGACGTCGATTTATATTCTTGCCGCGGTTGCGGGTCTAGTGCTTCTGATCGCGTGCATCAACCTTGTGAACCTGCTGCTTGCGAGATACGCCTCGCGCTCCAGGGAAATTGCAATCCGAATCTCGATTGGCGCCGGCCGCTGGCGGCTGATGCGCCAGATGCTCGCTGAAAGCATGTTGCTTGCGGGCATGGGCGCGATCGCCGGTCTTTTCTTAGCCAAACCCATGCTCCGGCTGCTCCTGAATTTCTTTTCGGGAACCTCGATTTTGGGACTCGATGCGCGGCTTGACGGCCGCGCTCTCGGCTTCACATTTCTTGTCGCCATGATCACCGCCCTACTATTCGGGACCATGCCCGCATGGCGCGCCGCGCACGTAAATGCAGGGTCAAGCACGAAAGAAACAGGGGCCATTGCGGCGGGCCACCGTCACTTGCTGGGCCGCTATCTGGTGTCGCTCCAGATCGGGTTATCTCTCGTGCTGCTGGTGGGAACGGGCCTGTTCCTGCGAACGCTGCTGAGCCTCACCGCCGTCAACCTCGGTTTCCAAACGGACAACATCCTTACGTTTCAGACCGATCCTGGCCGAAGCGGATACAAGCCCCCGCAAGCCGGCGCTCTGTACAGGCGCTTGGAGGGGCGCATCACGGCTATCCCCGGCGTCGAAGCGGTTGCGATCTCGCAGCTTCCCTTAATCGGAGGCGTCGTTACCAACGGCCCGATTCACCTGCCCGGCTCCGGCGACAATCAGAAGCAGACCTGGTTTATCTATTGCTCGGATTCGTTTCTCTCGACCATGAGGATCCCGGTCGTGTTGGGCCGAGATTTGAGCCGCGCCGACTTCGATCGCGAGATCCCCAGCGCCGTCGTGAATGAGACCCTTGTCAAGAAGTATCTGCGCGGCGTGAACCCGATCGGACGGATTTTCTATCTGCCCCATTGGGTAAGGGATAACGGCAGCGAAGTCAAACCATTCACTATCGTGGGGGTGGCGAAAGATGCGCACTACAGAGGCGTACGCGACCCAGTCCCGCCGACCGCCTATATGCCATTCCCTTGGCGCCCGCCCGGGGACAGCATGATGGTCTTCGCGATCCGAACGCGGCTGGCTCCCTTATCGCTCGCGCCCGCCGTCCGCCGCGCCGTCGGTAACGTCGACGCAAATCTTCCTGTGGCGGAAGTACGCACCGAGCGCGAGCAGATCGATCGTTCGCTCGGAACGGAACGACTGTTTGCGACACTCGTGAGCATCTTTGGAGCGAACGCCCTAATCCTTGCCGCCATTGGTATCTACGGCGTTATGGCTTTCTCGGTCAATCGGCGGACGCGCGAAATTGGCGTGCGAATGGCGCTCGGCGCGCAGCGCGGCGAAGTGCGCTGGCTGGTCCTTCGCCAGAGTCTGCATATGGCGATGTTAGGGATCGTCGTGGGCGTGCCATCCGCACTCCTGCTGACGGGCCTGGTCCGGAAGCTTCTGTATGGGGTCAAGCCTAACGATCCGGCGAGCCTGGTTGCTGCCGTGATTGTTATTGCCGCCGTCGCGGCATTCGCAGCCTGGATTCCCGCGCGCAGGGCTTCACGCGTCGATCCGATCGTGGCTTTGCGATACGAATAGAAGGCCGCCTACCGTCGCGGCTATACTTAAGATAAGTACCGCTAAATGCACGAAATGGGCGTTTTCTGGCTGCGCGTAGCGACGGCCTTTTATGCGGTCGGCCTGATCCACGCGATTGTTGTTGTCCTGCGGCGCAATTCTAAGGCCTTTAAAGTAGCGCTCGGAGCGTTCTGCGTGGGCGCGATTCTGCACGTGGTCGCGATTGTCGAACTCACCGCCTCTCTCGGACACATTCCCGTCGACAACTTCTACGAATCGAGCTCGCTTTGCGCGTTGATCGTCGCAATCCTGTTCCTCTTTGTGTATTGGCGCCACCGATTCGCCAGTCTCAGCGTCTTTATATTTCCGCTCGTGTTCGTGATGACGGAGATCGGAGCCATGGAAACGCCGATCGCGCCGTGGCCGAACAGGAGCATCCGGCAGGTTTGGCTGTTAATACACGTCGTAATGATCCTGCTTGGTTTTGCGGCGCTCCTTCTAACGGCGTTCGCCTCGGTCTTTTATCTGATCCAGGAAAGACACCTGAAAAGTAAGCGGCCGGCTAAATTTTTCGATCGCCTGCCTCCGCTCGCAACGCTCGACGATCTCGTGACGAACGCGATGGGGCTGGGGTTCGTCTTCATCACGCTCGGAACAATTGCGGGGAGCGCCTGGGCATTCATCGAGAGCGGCACGCGCTGGATCGCCGACCCGCGCATCGGTATTTCGCTGTTCACCTGGCTGTTATATCTCGTGATGGTATTCTTGCGAAACTCCGCCGGATGGCGCGGGCGCAAAGCGGCTGTTCTGTCGCTAAGCGTTCTCGGTTGCGCCGCGGTCACCTGGGCCGCGCACGTCGGACTGCGCTCGCTGCTGACGAAATGACGCAATGCGCTTCTCGATCACAGGGTTGAATCACAAGAGCGCGCCGGTCGAGGTACGCGAGCGCCTCGCGTTCGACGAGCGATCGATCCCCGGCGCTCTCAAGGTTCTCCGCCGGAGGCCCGGCGTAGTCGAAGGCATGATCCTGTCCACCTGCAATCGCGTCGAGATCGCGGTCTCCTGCGATGAAGGCGACGGCCGGCGCGTGATTGACGAGTTCCTGGCGGAAACGCGAAACGTGCAGCGCGATTGGCTCCGCCCATATCTCTATACGTTCGAAGATCGCGATGCCATCCGGCATCTGTTCCGCGTGGCCGCGAGCCTCGACTCCATGGTTGTCGGTGAACCGCAGATCCTCGGACAACTGAAAACTGCCTACGCGCTGGCGAAGCGGGAAGGCGCGGTGAACGGCTTCATGGACACGCTGTTGACGCGCGCTTTCAGCGTCGCCAAGCGTGTGCGTTCAGAAACAGAGATCGGAGCCAGCGCCGTATCGGTCAGCTTCGCGGCAGTTGAAATGGCGCGCGAAATCTTTGGGTCGCTAAAAAGTAAGTCCGTGCTGATCGCTGGCGCCGGCAAGATGTCGGAAGCCGCCGCCCGCCATTTGCGGCGCTGCGGAGCGTCGAAGATCTTCGTGACCAATCGGACCGAGGAACGCGCGGCCGCCATGGCTCGCGCCTTTGGCGGTGAGATCGTCGACTATTCGAACTTCGCCGCGTTCCTTCCCGAAGTGGATATTATTATCACATCGAGCGCCGCTCCCCATTACATATTGACCAAAGAAGACATGGCGAACGCGATCGCGGCGCGCAAGAACAGGCCCGTTTTCGTGATCGACATCGGGGTCCCCCGCAATGTCGAGCCGTCGGTGAACGAGCTCGATAACGTGTTCGTGTACGACATCGATGATTTACAGCGCGTGGTCGAGAACAACGTTGAGGCGCGGCGGCATGAAGCCGAGGAGGCCGAGGGGATCGTCGCCGAGGAAGTGGAGCGCATGCTCTCGCGTCTCAAGACGCGCGACGTGGTTCCGACGATTATCGGTCTGCAGGAGCAACTCGAAAACTTGCGCGCCGCCGAGGTGGCGCGCATGCGCGGGAAATTCGGCAATCTGACGCGGGAGCAGGAGGAGGCGCTCGAAGCGTTGACGCGCTCCATTGTCAATAAGGTCGCGCACACACCGATTACGGAGCTGCGCCGCCAGGCTTCGCAGCCCGAGGGGTCGCACTTCATCAACGTCGTTCGAAAGGTCTTTCGTCTGGAATGAAGGGCGGCGCACGAGAGAGCCGCCGATGCTGGTAATCGGGTCGCGCGGCTCCCAATTGGCGCTGTGCCAGGCGCAATGGGTGAAAACGCGCCTGGCGGCGCTCGGCCAGGAATGCCGCATCGAGATCATCCACACCACGGGCGATAAGATCGCCGATGTCGCTCTGTCGAAGGCCGGCGCAAAAGGTTTGTTTACGAAAGAGATCGAGGAAGGGTTGTTGGACGGATTGATCGACGTAGCCGTGCATAGCCTGAAAGATCTACCCACGGAAGTGCCCGCGGGACTCGCGCTGGCGGCGATACCGGTTCGCGAGGACCCGCGCGACGCTTTGGTGGGCGTGACGTTTGCCGGACTGCGCGAGGGCGCGCTGGTTGGCACGAGTTCGCTACGGCGCGCAGCGCAGCTTCGAGCTTTGCGTCCGGATCTTCACGTTGAAAATATTCGTGGCAATGTGGACACGCGTCTTCGCAAGCTGGATGAAGGTGGCTACGATGCGATTCTACTGGCGGCGGCGGGCCTGAGGCGACTGGGATGGCAGGACCGCATCTCCGAGCTGCTCGATCCCAAGGCGATGTGCCCGGCCGTTGGCCAAGGCGCGTTGGCAATTGAAACGCGCGGGGCTGTTCAAGCGTTCGAAATATGCGCGCGTTTGGAGGACCCGGCGGCGCGTATCGCAGTCACTGCGGAACGCGCGGTACTTGCGGCTATGGGCGGAGGGTGCCAAGTTCCCATTGGCGCACACGCTATCACGCGCGAAGGTTCCGTCACGTTGCAGGCGGTCGTGATCGCTCCCGACGGTTCGCAGGTAATTCGCAAATGCTGTACGGGTGCTAATGCGGACGCGGCGCGGCTCGGGCGCGAGCTGGGCGAAGAACTGCTCGCCGCCGGCGGCCGCGCCATTCTGGACGCGGTTTACGCGGCATGAACAAGGTCTATCTGGTCGGCGCCGGACCTGGCGACCCGGAGCTGATTACCTGGAAAGGCCGCAAGGCGCTGGGCATCGCCGATACCGTCCTGTACGATCACCTCGCTCCCGATGCCTTGCTCGATCTAGCGCCCAAGCGCGCGGAGCGCGTCTATGTTGGAAAGAAAAAATCGGTGAGGGCCTTCGCGCAGGAAGAGATCTGCGCGATGATGATCGAGCGCGCGCGCCGCGGCCTGAACGTGGTGCGGCTCAAGGGCGGCGATCCTTTCATCTTTGGTCGCGGCGGTGAAGAAATCGAGGCACTGGCCGAAGCCGGCATTGCGTACGAGGTGATTCCGGGCGTGACATCGCCGCTCGGCATCGCCGCTTACACCGGCGTCCCACTGACACATCGCGATCATACCAAACTCGTCACGTTCGTGACCGGGCACGATGCCGGCGCGATCGACTGGAGCAAGGTGGGCCAGACGGAAACGCTGGTGATTTTCATGGGGATTTTTTTCATTCGCGAAATCGCGAGTCAGATCATGAAATACGGCCGGGATGGCGGTACGCCTGCGATGTGCGTGCGCTGGGGGACGCGTCCCGACCAGCAGACCGTCACGGGGACCCTTGCAACGATCGCCGATCGGATCGAGGAGGCCGGGATCAGGCCGCCCGCGACCGTAATTCTCGGAGAGGTCGTAAAACTGCGCGAGAAACTGACTTGGTTCGAGCGCTTGCCCCTTTTCGGACGCGAGGTTATCGTGACGCGCTCCAAGGAGCAGGCGCCGGAGTTATCCGAAAAGCTACGCGCAGTCGGCGCCGGCGCGATCGAATTTCCTGTTATCGAAATTCAGCCCCCCGCCGATCCGGGACCGCTCGACCGCGCCATCGAAAATCTCGCGGCATACGATTGGCTGATCTTCACGAGCGTGAACGGAGTGCGTTATTTTCTCGATCGGCTGGACGCTTCCCCGCAGGATCTGCGCTCGCTGCGGGCGCGGGTGTGCGCCATCGGTCCGGCGACGCGCTGCGCCATCGAAGCTCTGCACGTGAAAGTGGACGTGATGCCCGAGGAGTACGTCGCCGAAAGCCTGGTTCAAGTTTTTTCGCAAATGGATCTGCGCGGCAAACGGATACTGATCCCGCGCGCGGCCGTGGCGCGGGATGTAATTCCCGTCCAGCTCCGTGCTCTCGGGGCCGATGTGGATGTCGTGGAAGCATACCGCAACGCGATTCCTGAGCGGTATGCGACTTGTCCGCCGAAAGCGGACTGGATTACGTTCACGAGCTCTTCGGCGGTCAAGAATTACATCGCGCTAGCGGGGCGCGAGTCGCTCGAGAGAATACGCGTGGCCTCGATTGGCCCCGTGACGTCCGAGACGGCGCGGAGTCTCGGGGTTGACGTTGGCGTGGAAGCGCGCCCCTATACGATGGAAGGGCTGGTCGCGGCGATAGTTCATGCCGAAATCGGTTCTTTAAACACAGCATCTCGTATTACGTGAGTTCACGCCCGGCGATGGGCACGACTTCGCGCACACGATCTGCGATTCCCATTTTGCGTCGCTTCTCTTAGATTACGAACTTGATTCCGGTCATGGCATCATCTTCCTTCATGGGGCCACCCCGAATTCTGTTCGTGCCCGTGCCAACCACAATGAGCCCTAAAGAAGTGGACAATGCTTCCTGGCCGC
Organism: Bryobacterales bacterium; assembly: GCA_963838885.1. GTDB lineage: Bacteria > Acidobacteriota > Terriglobia > Bryobacterales > Bryobacteraceae > JAICMB01. The sequence goes on from CAWITB010000058.1 coordinate 132,388, forward strand.
ACAGATGTATCAAGTCAGCGTGCGGGATACGTTCGAGTTCGGAGATCCCTCGATAGCGACGTCCGGGTCCGGAGCGCGTGCATTCCTTCCAGGACATCGGCCCGCCGCGCCATGCCTTGTTCATCCGCAAACCGCTCGGCAGCGATATTTTCGCCGCCTGCGTGCATTTGAAGCGCATCGCTGAACGCTCCGCACCCACCATAACGCTGCCCAGTAAGCGCTTTCATGTCCCGCCGGGGCCGCCTCTTACGCTTTCTCTATGTGAGGCGGGTTGAAACGTTCTGCTTGCCGGAAACACTAGAGCGGCAGCATTATCGCTAAACGCGCTACCCGCCCAGGAGTGGATGTCATGAGAAAAGAAGTAGGCGCCTCGGCCGGATTGCTGGCCCTTCTTGCGGTGTTGCTGCATACGCAGTTTCCGCCAGCCTCGGAAAGCGGCCAGCTCAAGACGGCGCGTATGCAAGCGAGCGGCGTGGGCCAATCGCCGCAACAGGCCGAAGGAGATCAAAACCCGGAAGGTCCCTGGCTCGCTATACAGGCATTCTTTCATGGCAGTGCCGGCACCTCGCCATGCGGAGAAGCGGTAAACACGCGGTGGACCCTCGATTGTCTTTTCACGGCGTCGCCCGCTCCTCATGATCGCATCGTCCTTGCCGGCCTCGGCCTCTCTGCCGGCGACGCAAGTAACTATTCCATGTGGAGCGTCGTAGCGTCCGTGTCGGACCCATTCCACACCCGTCTGGCAATGGCCCTTGATCGTCAAATCGAAGCGATCCAGCATTCACTGCAAAGCGCCGAGTGGGAATTAGCCGGGCAATGGCTACCGTGGAGCGACCGCTTCGACGCCAGCGAAGCGGACATCAACGAAAGGCGCCATCAACGGCAGCTCCAACGCGAGCAAGAACGCCTGCCGGGTGTTCTGATTTTCCGCCATTCGAAGAAGATCGGGAGTGGCGACGGCAAAAAAGGCGTATTGTTTGTCTTCATTGTTCCCGAAACGCCGACGAGCGGCATCAGCGGCGCCCCTTTCCTGGCAGCGCTTCACCTGGCAAGCGCCCTGTCGCCGGGCCACCAGGTTGGATTGATGGCGCCCACCTTTTCCGGTTCGTTCGCATCGCTGGCTCGGCTTATAAACCAGTGGAATGATGGAGCCCGAGCGGCTGGAGCACAGCCGATCAAGGGCCCCGTCTATGGCGGCAGCATCTCGTCCCGCGAATCGGCGCAGGAGTTCAAAAATGAAACGCACCTCGATTTTTATGGCGGCATTGCGACCACCGAGGATTACCAGCAAGTGCTGTGCGCCGTGCTGGGATCTTACGACATCGACCCCGCCGAGGTCGCCTATCTCACCGAAGATGAGACGGGCTACTCGCAGTTTTTCAATCGCCAGGCGAATACGGGACGAGAATGCAACGGGCGATCCATCGCGACCTACGTTTTTCCGCGCGACATCTCTCACTTGCGCAATGTATACCGGGATGAAGCCGGCCCAGGCGCGCCCGGAAACAACCGCGAGACGCCGTCGGGAGTAAATTTCTCGCTAAAAGATCCGAGCAGTGGAGAAGACAGCATTCCGACGTTTGCGGACGCACAAAGTCCGTTGTCGCAGAATGCGGTCGTCGAGTCGATCATGGAGGAGTTTAAGAGGAAGCGCACGCGCATCGTCAATATCGTGGCGACCAATGTTCTCGATACGCTTTTCCTGGCCAAAATCGTGCGGCGGGAGTGCCCCGATACACGAGTTCTCATCGGCAATCCGGACGTTCTCTTTGTTCCGGCGGCATCGCGCGACCCGCTGAGCGGCACACTGGCGTTGTCCACCTATCCGATGTTTTTCCAGGGCGAGGAGTGGATGACCCGTGGATCGAAGGGAGGCAAGCACGTGCCGTTCCCCAGCCCCGATTTTCAGGGCGTCTACAACGCCATGCAGCTCCTGCTGATGGACCTGAAGGCCGTACCGGAGCCGCGCCCCGGAGAACCCGATAGGCTGCTATCCTACCGTCAATTCCATGCCGGCTTGAATCACCCCGGACTGTGGCTGCTTACGCTAAACCGCTTCGGCTTCCTGCCCGTCGATCTGATCGATAAGCAGCAACACCAGGCGCCCGACAATACGCACAGGCTGTGGTTCAAGCCGCCCCCCGTCGCGAATGCGGCGGCCGCGGCCCCGGCCCCGGCGGAAGTCTTCTCATTCCCGCGACCTCCGCGCGGCTGGTTCATCGCCACCGTCGCGATCGGCGCGTTCAATCTCTGGGCCTGTTTTCTCCTCTTAAGGGCAAATCGATCGCCGGCCGTCCGCCGTCCCGTCTGGCTGGTATTGCGCGGCGGCCATCGTCTCACCGAGGCTCGCATTGTCGCCCTCTTTGGCGCCGCTGTATCGCTCAGCTTTCTCGAATGGGTGCTGGGCCTGCCGGTGTGGCTGTCGCATTTCGAGGGCGCGACTCTCTGGTACGTACTCAGTTTGTCGCTCGTTGCCGCTGGGTTCCTCCTCCCGCCCGCATCGGTTGCTGCACTTTTGATCGCGCAGCCGCGATTGCGGCGCCGGCTTGCGCGCAACCCCTATCTCGGTGTTCTCCTGGCCCTGTTCTCGCTCCTTCTCGCCGCCTGGTATTGGTGTTGCGCGGGTCTGGGGGACACGGCGTCGCGGATGTTCCGGTTCCGCGCAATAGAGCTGTTTTCAGGATCGTCGCCGGCGGTCGCGCTCGCGATCATCGCACTGGCGGCGTTTGGAACCTTTCTGCTTTACTTCAGGCGTCTGACCGCGGCTGGCGCCGGACGGCCGTGCCTCGATCTCGCGGTTTTTGAGCCAATGGGACCTTTGACTCACTACTATTGCTCCATCAACCGGCAGATCGCTTCACCGGCGCGATTCGCAGCCGCGGAATGGCACGAACAAGCCGCGATTTTAGCATTGTTGCTTGCGGGCTGCGTGTTCGTATTCCGGTCGTCACGATACATCGGCGCGTTTGAGAACTGGACCTATAATATGGTCCTTGTCTGCGCCGTCAGCGTTCTCCTGTTGAGCCTTTCGGCCACCTGCTACGACATGGTGGTGGTGTGGCGCAACCTGCGGCATTTTCTCGGCCTGCTCGACCTGCTTCCGTTGAAATCGGCGTTCAAGCGCATTACGCGCGAATGGCCGCGGCGGCCCATCTGGCTTTCCGGCCAGCGGCTATCGAAGCCGATGCTGGCGCAACAGATGGTGGTCGCGCTGCACAATCGCCGCATTACGCTCGCCACGGAAGAGGCGCACGCCGATGTCCGCCTGTTTTGGTCCACGGTCCGGGAGAAATATGCGGCCGGAGTTGCGGCAAGAATCTGTGAGCAACGAGCCCCCGATAGCGCTGCGGGCGGCGGCCGGCTCGGCAGTGGAGGCGCAGCCCGCGCAACCGATCCAGGCGCCCGCGCCCGTTGCGGATCGCCAACCGCTGGTTTCCGGTCTCGATCGTTATATTCTCGCTCTGCGGCGCCACGAGAACGTCTGTTCGGCGATTGCGGCAAAGATTCTCACGCAGAATCTGAACCCGATCTGGACGCAGTCCCTCAACGACGAAGAGCGGGAGCTCGAGGGCCTTTCCCCCGAGGAGCGGCTAAAGGAACAGCTTCGCAAGTACTCCAGCGATTATGTCTCGCTGCAGTTCTGCCGTTACATCATCTATGTAGTCGGGCAGCTTAAAGATGTCGCCTGGTGTTTATCGTTTGGGTTTCTGATGCTCGTCGTGATGCTGACTTCATACTCGCCGCAGGCTCCCGTGCTGCTGGGCCGCTTTCTGGCAGCTCTATTAGTCGTCCTTGGGATTTTTGTCTTCCAGGTCTTTGCGGGCATGGAGCGAAATCCGATTCTGAGTAAGATTGCCGGTTCCGAGCCGGGCGAACTGAATCGCGAGTTCTGGGTGCAGTTCGCCACCATGGGCGCGCTCCCCTTGATCGCGGTGCTGTCGCATTTGTTTCCGTCCATCTCCAGCTTCTTTTACTCCTGGGTCGCCCCGGGAATCGAAGCTATGCACTGATCGGTAATTGGCACGGCGGCTGTGCTCCGAGCGAGATGAATAACCCGCTGTTGCGGCCCCAGCCCACAGAACATTAAGAGAGCCAAGCGAGGATACATTGCTGTAGGACGCTCGGCATCCAGATTTGAAGAACCGGGCGGGGCAACACCCGCCCATGCTCGCGAGGGTGGCTAAGCCGCCGATTTGTGGCTCTTACCAGCCGAAGACTTATGGCCGGACGATTTATGGACCGACGATTTGTGGCCGGAACCGCCGCTTTTGCTCTTACTCGCGGCAGAGGCCGTGGAACCGACGATCCAAATGCCCAACAACAGGGAGAACACCAGGGAGAGAACTTTCTTCATGTTTTCTAAGTGTGTTTCGGGCCCGGAAAATCGCAGGCGAACTTTGTACACAGCGTACGCATCACGTTATGTAACCTGAGCCACGCTCGCCGCAACTTTGAGGCCCCAGCCCTCATCCAACCTAGTGGGTATTGAATATGTTAATGAATTGGAAACGGCCACTCGGGTTTGCGCTGGGACTCGGAATGGCTGCCTTTTGTTCGCCTGCGTGGGCGACACCTCCCGTGCCCCAACCCGGAGCACTAAACTACGTGGAAGGGCAAGCCTCAATCGACAATCAGGTCGTCAACTCCAAGTCGGTCGGCTCCGCTTCCCTGAACGCGGGTGACGTGCTCTCGACCGGTAATGGGCGCGCCGAAATTCTCCTTACGCCGGGCATTTTCCTGAGAGTAGGGAAAAACAGCGCCGTCCGCATGGACACTCCGGAGCTCACCAACACGCGCGTTTCAGTGCTCCAGGGTGAAGCGATGGTCGAAGCCGATCTGCTGCACAAGGAAGACCGCATCTACATCGGCGAGCGGAACGCGACCTCGGAGCTCGACAAAAAAGGCGTCTATGATTTCGACGCCGATGTGCCTAATGTTCGCGTCTACGACGGCAAATTGACGGTGACCGAGGACGACAGGAAAGTAGACCTCGGCAAAGGCCGTGAAGCCGTGCTCACTGGAGAACCACTCAAGGCTCAGAAGTTTGACACACGACCTGCTGAAGCTTCCGATCCTTTGTATGCCTGGAGCAAACTGCGATCTGAGTATCTTGCCGAAGCGACGGCCTCGACCGCTCAGACCTACATTGTCGACGGATTCGGCCCAGGTTGGTACGGAGCCGGCTGGTATTGGAATCCGTGGTGGAGCATGTACTCCTTCGTTCCCGGTGACGGATTCTTCATGAACCCGTTCGGGTGGGGGCTCTACTCGCCACTGTACATGTACGGCTATGGTGGGGTCGCCTACCCCGGCGTCTACGGCCGCGGGTTCGTCGGACGTGGAAGAGTCGGCAGTGTTAGAGGCAACACCGCAGTCCGCGCGCCGAGCTTCCGCAGCGGCGCCATGGGTCGCATCGGAGGTGGAGTCGCCATGGGCGGCGGATTTCACGGCATGGGTGGCGGATTTCACGGCGGTCACCGGTAAATACAATTAAGACTCCCGGCTGCGCGCGGCCGACTGCATTTCCGGCCGCGCGCAATGCAGTAAGTACGATAAGAGCGGCGTACTAATCCTTTTGGCCTATTTGAATGACCGTCTCATGCATCAACAATAGAGACGTGATCTATAAGAGAAATCGCGTTCACAGCCGCGCCCCCGGGGGCTTCTTCAGTTTCGAGGAAGAGGGCACTAAGGCTCGGACGAGCGGTTTCGGCCATGGAGACCTCGTGCGCCTTCGCGACGACTACGGCCAGAGTTGGTGGGGCGCCGCCGAGGAGGCCGCCGACGGCTCCTTCCGTTATGTCTTTCGCAGCAGCCAGGGCAAGGTTCTCAGCGGTTTAGCCGACGGATTTGGCATCGTTCTGCGCGATGAAAAGGGCAGGACATGGCGAGGCTTCATCGACTGACCGGAGATCCCGGCGGCCAAGGGTGGAGCGATTATGCGAACTCTTTCAAGGCTGCCATTACCTGGACCGCGAAATGTTGTCCCAGGTCCCAAATGGTGCAGGCTCTGCGGTGTTCCTCCCTGCCATTTGGATTGCGTACTATATAGACACCATGTCCGGTGCAGTCGTGCAGAACAAAGTGGTTGTGCACCTTCATAGAGCGCTGACCCGATATAGGGGTGATGAAGATATCGGCGAGATCTATTTTTCCGTCCTGAAGAGAAGTCCGGACCGGTGCTTTCTTGCGTACCTCAACCTCGGCGCTAAACAAGTCGTTTAGCACCTTGTCTTCAATTCGACAACTGAATTCCTGCTCCTGTGCGGGCATGACAATCTCTCCCCTCCTCACCGGCCGCCAACCATTCAGCTATTGAACCGGCCCAGAAATTGTCTCGATCCTCACCTCGGGCAGGCTGGCCGCCTTGAGCTGGGCATTGAGCCTGGGCAGGTCCTCTTTTTCAAGCGCGTTCCAGCGCAACAGCAATTTCGCTAACGAGGCCCGCCGCTCCGCGACCGCCGCGGCAAGCTGGGAGGTTGGGGCGGCATCGGCCTCTTCAACCGCGCGCATAAGCTGCGCGAGCGTGGCGCTCACGCTGGTAAGGGTGTCCTGCGTGCGCGCAAATCCTCCGCGTCCGCCCCCGCCGCCACCAAACCGTCCGCCGCCTCCGCCCGCCCCGGCGACGTCGAGCACCTTTTTCTCGAATGCCGCGATGGTTTGGGCGAGATCACCCTGTCCGGCGCGCTCGCGGGCGTCGCGAAGGTGCTCGCGAAGGGCGCGGACCTGCTCCTGCAAACGGTTCGTTTTCACGACGTCGTCATAGCACTGTTTCGCGACCGCAAATTGGCGCGCCAAAGCAGCGGGCGGCGTCTTTACGCGCGGGTCCATCTTGACGACGATCGGCTGCGTGTACGTCTGCGCGTTAGCCGTGAGTTTGACGGTGTAGCGGCCGGGCAGGACCCAGGGCGAAGCCGGCTCCGGCGCGGTGTCGTGAAAGATGGCCTGCATGGGAAGCTGGTTACGCGGCATCGGGAGCGACGTATAGTGCAGGTCCCACAGCCAGCGGTGCAGGCCCGGCGAGGCGGGGAGACCGCGCGGCGGACGCGCCCAGTACTTCGGGACCGCGAGCATGGGATCTATGGCCGGGACGGGATCGGCGCTCGAATAACGGTGGACCAACTGGCCCGAGCCATCGAGGATTTCGAGGGTGACGGGACCCGATGTGGACGCCCCGAGATAATAGTCGATGACGGCGCCATCGGGAGGGTTCTCGCCCGCCGGCTCATCGGGCGGCAGCGGCGTGTCCGTATTCATGTCCCAACGGATACGGAGCGCGGTCTGCGGTTTGAAGAGATGCGCGCCGGACTGCGCGATGCTGGAGTCGATCTGGCGCAGCGGCGTAATATCGTCGAGAATCCAAAAGCCGCGGCCGTGGGTTGCAGCGACGAGATCGTCGTCTTTCACGATCAGATCCCGAATAGAGGTCGCGGGCATATTGAGACGCAGGGATTGCCACTGGTCCCCATCGTCGAACGAGACGTAAACCTCACGTTCGGTGCCCGCGAATAACAGGCCTTTGCGCTTAGGGTCTTCGCGGACGGCATCGACCGGGGCGCCGTCGGGGATGCCGTTGACGATTTCGGTCCAGGTCTTGCCGCCATCGTGCGTTCGTAGAATATGGGGACGCATGTCGTCGAGTCGCAGCGTGTTGATTGCGGCGTAGGCGGTCGCAGGATCGAAATGGCCGGCCTCGAGAATGGAAACTTTCGCGAATGGGACCAGCTGCGGCGGCGTGACGTCTTTCCAGTGGCGGCCGCCGTCGCCAGTGACATGAATGAGGCCGTCGTCCGTGCCGGCCCAGATGCGATTGATGTCGAGCGGGGATGGCGCGATCGCGTAGATGACGCCGCGCTGCGTGGGTTTGGCGCTCTCTTCATCGCGGTACCTGCCGACGCTGGCCGGAATCTCCCAGGTCTTGCGCGTGAGATCGGGACTGATTTGGGTCCAGGCATTGCCGCCATCGCGCGTCATCCACAGCGTGTTGGCGCCGAAATAAAGAACGTGCGGGTCGACGGGTGAAAATAGCAATGGCGCGGTGCGCAGCGTCCGGAAGTCCTGGGAACGGACGGGCTTCGGGGAGACGTTCTGGACTTGGCCGGTGCGGCGATCGTAGCGCGTTACTTTGCCGCCGTAGACGATATCGGGATCCAGCGGGTCGGGCGCGGCGTAGCCGTATTCTTCAAGTCCGGCCGGATGCCAATCGCGAAACGTGATCTCGCCGTCGTTGCCGCGAGTCGAGATGCAAGCCGAGCCGCTCTCCTGCTGTCCGCTGCACAAGCGATACGGAAAGGCATTGTCGGCGGCAGCGTGGTACATCTGGGCGGTCGGCTGGTTGTACCAGGAACTCCACGTCTGGCCTCCGTTGACGGTGATAATGGCGCCCTGATCACTAGCGATCAGGATAATGGCGGGAAAATTCGGGTTGATCCAGATGTGCTGGTAATCGTCACCGCCGGGAGCGCCGCGCAGGCCCGTCCAGGTCTTACCGCCATCGGTCGATTTCCAGGTGACGGTGCTGGCGACATAGAGCGTGTCGGGATTGCGCGGATCGACGGCGGGGACGGGAAGATCGCCGCCGCCGATGCGTCCAGCCGGGCGCGGGTCGGTGGTGGCGCGAGACCACGACTCTCCGGCGTCATCGGAGCGGTACAGGTTCACGGCGCGCCCGCTTGCGACCGAAGCATAGATACGGCTCGGGGCGCTGGCGGCGATGGCGAGATTGGCCTGCGTCACGCCTTCGGCCGGTAGACCCTTGGTCAACTGGCGCCAGTGGTCGCCACCATCGGTGGATTTGAAGATGCCGCCATTGGTCCCGCTCCAAGCGGCGTTCTCCCAAGGGCCCTGCCGCGCTTCCCACAGGCAGGCATAGACGATATTGGGATTCGATGGATCGAGCTCAACGTCGGAGCCGCCGGTATTCTCGTCTTTATAGAGGACCTTCTGAAACGATCGGCCGCCGTCGGTGGAGCGGTAAATGCCGCGCTCTTCGTTTGGTCCATAAGGATGCCCGAGCACGGCGACGAAAAGACGGTTGGGATCGCGTGGATCGACAACCATTTGGGGAATCTGCTGGCCGTCGCGCAGGCCGAGATGATCCCAGGTCCGGCCGTCGTCAGTGGACTTGTAGATGCCGTCGCCAACGGAAAGATCGGGGCGCTGCAGACCTTCGCCGCTGGCAGCGTAAACAATGCTCGGGTCGGAAGCGGCCACCGCGATGGCGCCAATGGAGCCGGTCGGTTGAGCGTCGAAAATGGGGTTCCAGGTGCGGCCGAAATCGTTCGTTTTCCAAACGCCGCCGTTCACCGCCCCGATGTAGAAGATGTTCGGCTGGCTGGGAACGCCGGCGGTGGCGCGGGTGCGTCCGCCGCGGTAGGGTCCGATGCTGCGCCAATGCAATTCGGAAAAAAGCGTGGAGTCGAAGCGTTCGGCGGCGAAGCAGCATGCGGGAAGCAGACCAAGAATAGCTGCCAGAACGGCGCCAGCGCGCGCCGGAACAAGATTCTTTCGCATGGAAGCTAGCAGTATAAACGATCTGGCGAAGGGTAGCTGCGAAGCGTTAAGGCTGCGGCTGCTCGCTCTCGCGCTCGGCCTGCTCGGCCGCTTCGGGGCCGCCCTTAACGTAGTCATCGATCATCTGGCGGGCGCGGGCGGCGTTCTCTTCCGCCACGCGGACTTCGAAGGGGAAGTTGGGCAGCACGGAATCGCCGATTATGACGGCGTCAATACCATTCGATTGAAGCAGATTCTTAATGGCGTTGGCCTCGAACTCGGCGGTTGTGCTGCCTTCGGAATGAAAGATCGCCTCGGAGAGGTCCAGATAATGTGAAGGATCGACTTCCTCGACCTCGTCGGGCAGAGGATTATCCGCCACGATCTTTTCCGCCCGCTGCTGCTGGTCCGCGGGAACCTGCACTTCGTAAGCGCCTTCCGGCACGCCTGGGGCGCTATCGTCCAGGATCACAGGCGTAAGCCCGTCGGCGCTCAAGAGATCCGCTATCGTGTCGCAGTCTTCCTCGGCGGTGTTATCCATGGAGCGGAACACAGTCACCATTTCCGGTTGGCCGTTCATAGTTCGAGGATAACGCGGCGCGAGACCCGGCTAGCGCTTAGACGGCCGGCATCACGTAGAGATAAATCATATGGCCGTGCGCATAGGCCTCGGCCTTCTCTTCGCGATTGGCCTTCCAGCCGGGGACTTTATAGTCGTGCGAAACCACCCTGGCGCCGGGATGCAGACTCTTTTCGAGTTTCGGGCGCAGGCTCTCGTTGGATTCGGTCATGAGATACATGGTTACGACATCAGCGGGGCTGAGGTCCACGTTGCGCAGATCGGCGTGAATGATGCGAATGCGGTTTTGGAGTCCAAGACTCGCGATACGCTCTTCCGAACTGCGGACGAGCGCTTCTTCGATCTCGATACCGACGCCTTTGGCGCGAAAATGCTGCGCGGCCGTAATCAGGATGCGGCCATCGCCACTGCCGAGGTCGTACACGGTTTCGCCGCTCTTGAGATCCGCGATCTCAAGCATCCGATCCACCACTTGCTGCGGCGAGACCACGTACGGGGCCAGGCTGTCGGCGAAATTGCGCGTCTTGCCCTGCGCCAGCAGTATCGACTGCGCCGGCGCTGGGAGGCACGAGAGCGCCGCGAACGCTCCCCAAGCGAGAATCGATGACCTCATAACCTACTGACTTGAGATGGACGAAGGTTGTTTTTCGTTCCTTGATTTTACGATCCGGGAAACCATCTCCGATACGGCAAACCAAAGGTCGCGGGGCTTCGAAATGGTATATTCAGTGCCGCGAAAGGCGCGGACGGCGCGGCTAATCGCATCTCTCCAGGGGACCGCCTGGGGGTTCAGGTTGTAGTTCATGTAGAACACCGGAAAGTCCACATTCCCAACCTGTTTCAGGGAATCCTGCGGGACGTTACTGTCCAGCATAACCTTAGGTCCCGCAAAAATGAGCGCGTCGGGGTGGTCCTTTTCGCTGGCGACCTCTTTCTTGATCAGGTCCCCCAGGAACTCCGTATCACCATGTTTTTCGCCCAAACGTTTGAGGTCCACAATGCCGAGATTAATGGACTTGAGGGCCTTGCCGAGCGCCGGGAAGTCGATTTTATCGGCATCCTCCTGGCGGTAGATGACGCGCTCTTCCTGCATGTTGAAGGCAATGAGGGAGAACTTGCCGATGCGCGGCTCGCGCGAAATGCTGCGAAGAATCCAGACGAGGGCTGCGGTATCGAGCGGCTGAAGAGTAGCAGAAAGAGCATTTTGAGGGGCGAAGTTGATCAGAACCTTGACATTCAGAGGAGCCTGTTCCCGGATGCGGCGGATGGGCGGTTCTTCCTTGAATTGCTCGCCTTGTTCGGCCTGAATGGCGTTAGGAGCGATGGACAATGCCATTTGCTTGTCCTTTGGAGCCAAGGCCGCTTCGCTGTCCCAATAGAAAGAGCAAACCCGCTCCGTGCGATCGCGCATCAGCCAGTCGATGTGGTAATTGCCTTCCCCGACCTGAAATGATCCTTGCAGGTAGGCATCGCCTTTGGGATCTTCCTCAATGGGAGGCACGTGAATGCGCTGGACAAAGTAAGAGTACTGCTCGGGCTGATTCGCGGGGGCGATGCGGAATAGGATCGTGAGCGCGTTCTCCGCCCCGGCGAGGTCGCTCAAGGGGACCGTCACCTCGTATCCGGCGTGGAAGCGAAGATCGAAGCCGATCTGCGGCTTGATAGGGGTTACGGAGCAGGAGAGATCCTTGCGAACCTCGCCGGCTTCCAAGACCGCGAGGTCGCTGTTATAGAGATGAACGCCGCTGCCGGACCCCATCGATACCTGGGCCGGGACCGGCATCCCGAACGGCAGTGTTAGAAAAATGAGCGAAACGGCCCGCTTGCCTCTCATGCTCAACCGCTACGAAGTTCTCTTATTCTACATCCATCGCGGCAGAACGCAATACCACCCCGCCGGACGCGCGGACTATCCCGCTATCGGCCGTGCTGCCAACATGCTTCGGAAATAAGATGCGATCGAGAAGGATTGCCTGTCATCTTTTTGCCGCGCGGCGGCTGTGTTAAAGTTCGGAACTATGGCAAGCCGAAGCGTTAACAAGGTTATTCTGGTCGGCCGTCTGGGCCGGGACGCGGAGACGAAATTCACGCCCGCCGGCGCGGCGATGACGAAATTCTCGGTAGCGACAAATCGCCGCTGGAAGGACCAGCAGACCGGTGAATGGAAGGAAGAGACCGACTGGGCGAACGTCGTGCTGTGGCGGCAGGAAAATTTGGCGAACTATTTGACGAAAGGAAAGCAGGTCTATATCGAGGGCCGCCTGCAAACGCGGAGCTGGGACGACAAGGACGGCAAGAAGCAGTATATGACGGAGGTCGTCGCCGACGACGTGATTCTTCTCGGAGGCCGCAGTGAAGGCGAAGGCGCGGGTGAAGGCGCTCCCGCCGCGGAGCGAGCGCCCGTTTCCATGCCGCGCGGGGCGCAGGCGCGTCCACGGCCGGCTGCGGCGCAGGAGGACACCAGCTTCGATCAGGGCATCACGGACGACGATGTCCCGTTTTAGGCGTGCACTTTCGTTTTCGCGCCGGTCTTCCTGATGCGAGCTTGGCTAAATGACGCGGGCCGACGAGGTGATCGCACTGCTGAAAACAGAACCAGGGTTATCCGACCGCGAAATAATGGATCGGGTGCTGGGCGAAGGTGAGGCTCAGCAGGCAATTGAGGCTCAGCAGGCAATTAATGTCCTGTGCAGACATCTGGCTGCAAAAAACTTCGTTGTGCGCCGCCAGCGTCCCAATGGCATCCTCGGCAACTATCTTGTTGCCGGAGGACCTTCAGAAGCGGCAACTCAAGTCGTCGAACCCGAGGATCGGCAAGCCCTCGAGTAGAGCGAGGATTACATCAAGCAGATATTGCAAAAATACCTCGAGGCGCAACGTTGGACCGTGCGGGTGCATGGGCCAAGCAACCGGGTGTCGATATCAAAGCAGAACGCGAAGGGCGGAGTTGGTTTATCGAGGTAAAAGGAATCGGTTCGCGCCCCCAGATGCGAGTCAACTACTTCCTGTGCGTGCTCGACGAGCTTTTACGGCGCATGAAAAGTCCGGACGCGAAGTATAGCATCGCGGTTCCCGACGTTCGGCAATTCCGCAATCTCTGGCGCAATTTGCCCGCCGAAGCCAAGGCTCAAACCCGCATCACATGCCTGTTTGGTGGAGAGGTGGTTCAAGAAGAGACCTGAATGTGGAATCATTCCGTTCCGAAGTTTTAGATGAAGACGCGCTACACAGTCAAGCAGGGGCAGTATCTGGCGTTCATTTTCTACTACACCAAGCTGAATGGGCGGGCGCCAGCGGAGGGGGACATGCAACGCTATTTTCAAGTCACGCCGCCTTCGGTGCATCAAATGGTGCTCACGCTCGAGGCGAATGGGTTCATCGATAGGGTTGCAGGGCAGGCGCGGTCGATTCGCTTGCTTCTCCCGCGCGAGGAAATCCCGGACTTGGAGTAGTCGCCATAACGCGCGGCTGCCTCGCACCGGAAACGCCCGAAATGAACCGCCCGCTCCGAGCACCCCAAGAGTGTACGGGCGCAGCTAAGGTTTAGCTGCGTTGCCCGGAGGTTTCGCTGGACATCGTGAGAAACGCTCTGGCGCTCTGGCCGGCCCTACTGTGTGGCTTCGCCCTTCTCTTCGTTTGTGGACACGGTTACTACAGTGCCGGGATCGCCCCGACGGGCCGCCGGTGCCATACGTGGTCGGTACTGTAGGCGTTGCGCCCGGTCCCGGTTATGCGTGGACCGACGGATATTACGATCGGCTCAATAATAATTGGGCTTGGCGCAATGGAAATTGGGTTCGGCCGCTACCGTCGGGCACCGCATGGTTAAGCCATACTGGGAACCGCACGGGCGGAGGTATCGGTTCCACAGAGGACGCTCGAGGTGAACGTCCGCTCGCGCCCTAGGGACGGCAAATCTCGATTTCGCGCTCCTCATCCGACAAACGCCGCAGCCGAATTTCGAAGCGCGCGGCTGGAATGATTTCGGGGAAACGGTCGCCCCATTCGATTAGAACGACAGCCTGCCTGTCGAACAATTCTTCGAGGCCGAGGCGTGCAACGGACCGCGCGTCGTCGAGGCGGTAGAGGTCGATGTGATACGCGCGGTCCGCATACTCGTGGATCAACGTGAAGGTCGGGCTCGAGACATCTTCGGGCTGTGCCGCTCCGAGGCCGTTCAAAATGCCCTTGGCGAGGGTGGTCTTTCCGGCCCCTAAATCGCCGATCAGCAGTACCACGCACTTGGCGGGTAAGGTTGCGGCCAGCCGTTCGCCGAGCGCGATCGTCTCTTCTTCAGAAGCCGTGTGAAAGCGTTCAGACAAAAGTGATGTTGCGCCCGTCCGCGAGTTCGCGCATAGCCTCGGGCAAGTATGTCAACACGTCGGTGGCAATGAACGGTTTCTCGCCAATCGCCAGCGCACCCAGTTCGCCCGCACGCCCATGCAGGTAGACGGCGGCCAGCACGGCGGCTTCGATCTCGTCTGGAAATTGAGCCGCAAGGCCCGCGATGAGGCCGGTCAAGACATCGCCCGTCCCTCCAGTGGCCAGCGCCGGCGACGTCGTCGGATTAATAACCGCGCGCCCGTCCGCGAACGCGATCACCGTGCGATGGCCCTTAAGAATGACGCAAACACCGTGTTCTTGCGCAAACGAACGGGCGCATTCGACGCGGGCGGACTGAATTTCCGCGATGGAACGCTTCGAGAGGCGCGACATTTCGCCGGGATGCGGCGTGAGGATGCGCATGGCGGGCGCGGGTATCGCCTCCCCTGCGAGGGCATTGAGCGCGTCGGCGTCGACCACCATGGGAATCGCAAGTTCCGCGACAGCGCGCCGGATGAAGCGAACCGTATCGCCGTTCGTTCCTAGTCCGGGGCCGATCGCGGCGATGGTCTTGTTCTTCGCGAGGGCCGCGACGGTTCCATCGTCGAACGCGCGCGACGAGATCGAACCAACTGAGGTTTCGGGCAGCGGAGAGGTCATCAACTCCGGCGCGTAGGATGCAATGGTCGCGATGGCGGAATCCGGCGACGCGACAGTGACGAGTCCAGCTCCCGCCTTCAGCGCGGAAAAGCCGGCCATGGCGGCAGCGCCAGTTTTCCCGCGGGCGCCCGCGACAACCAGCACGTGTCCGTATTTTCCTTTGTTGGAATCGATCTCGCGGGGCTGGAAGAGGCCGCGGAACATTTCCGGCTGTGCCAGAGATAGCGTATCCGCGCCGTCTTTGGGGAGCATCGAGGACGGAGTGCCGATGGCCGCGACACGCAGCTTGCCGCAAAGTTCCGCCGCCGGAGACAACACCTGGCACACCTTCAGCGCCGTGAACGTCACCGTGTAATCCGCCCGCACCACCTCGCCTTCAACCTTGCCGCTATCGGTCTGCAGACCCGACGGTAGGTCGACAGCGACAACGCCGGCCAGCGGGAAACCGCCGTTGACGCGGCGAATGAGTTCCGCTGCGGCGCCTTCCGCCGGTCCGCGCAAACCGGTCCCTAACAAGGCGTCAATAATTAAATCGGCCGTCTCCATCGCGGGCGTGAACTGCCGCTGGATGGGACAACCTACCGCCTGAAGCATGCGCAGGTTCTGCGCGGCATCGCCTTTCATTTCCGCCGGGTCGCCCGCCAGCACGACATTGAGCGATCGCGGACGGAAGCGAGTGAAGAGTTGGCGAGCGACGACCATGCCGTCTCCGCCGTTGTTTCCTTTTCCGCACAGAACCACGATGCGCCGGCCATCGAAGGGCGCGAACCGCTCGGCCAGGAATTCGACCACGCGCTGGCCCGCGTTCTCCATCAGAACGATGCCCGGTATGCCGGCCTCGATGGTGCGCCGGTCCACTTCGCGCATTTGAGCGGCGGTGAGGGCGATCACGGGTTCGCCGTTATGTAATCCCACTCGCGGGCGGCGCGATCGCGCAATTTGGGGATATCTTCTTCGAGCAGGAAGCCTTGCTTCTCGAGAGACTCGGCGGCGGCCGTAATTTTTTCGAGATAGAGGCTGCGCGTGGGATAACGCTCTGCAATCGAGAGGCGGGGGTCGTGCTTGCTATCGCGATCGGCGCGGGTACGCGCAAATGGAATCCATGAGCCGGCCATGCTGAATAGCTCATCGGGCGCTCCGATCGCCGCGGAGCGTAGATTCCAGCCCGTGTAGGAGGCAAGCGGAACCTGAATCTCGGGCATGCGAATGCCGGAATTTTCGTTGCCGTCCTGGTCGACTTGGGGAATAAGCGTCGGGTACGGCGGGCCCAATTTGGGCGGCTCAGTCGAAATATCGAGGCGGTAGGCTTCCCGCTTGCGATGCGGAACGTTCACCCCGGGAATGCGCGGGAACGCGTAGGCGCCGAGCGCCACAAGTTGGTCCTTCTCAATACGCGGATACATTGACGCGGGCGGCTCCCGGGTATCCGTGATCCAGTTCTGCATGGCAAGCAGCAGGGCGCGCATGGCCGTGCGGTAATCATTGGTCTCGGCGAGATTCTGCGCGTCGATCTTGCGCGGCGGAATAGAACCGGCGCCGTGCTGCGATCCCGCGAAGAAATACACGCGCGCGTTGTCCGGCGGCGGCACATCCCGTTTGCCATCCTCACTGGTATGAATTAGCGATGCGCAGCGGCCCCAATATTCGTAAGAGCCGTTAGTCAGGAAGAGCTTGGGCGCGACATCGGCTTGCCGCGAGGGCGCTAGAAGGGCATCGGGCGTAAAGGGAGGAAGATCGACGGGATACAAAATGTTGAAGAACGGATGGCCGTCGCGCGAAGGCTGCGCAAAGGGCATGTTGAACGTCACGCCGCGGCCGGCGCCGGCGACATGCGCCCAAATGCCGTCGAATACGCGGCGGCGGCGTTCGTCGGCATTGAACCCTTCGGCGAGATACTCGCGCAGAAAGCGGCCGCTTTGCGAGACGCCGAATCCAAGCGCTCGTTTAACATGGCGGGCTTCATCGTTTAGAGGCGTGCGCGGACCGCCATATTTGAGGAACGAGATGGTGTCGCGGACGGCCGCGAGTCCCAAACCGGCGACGACCGGGTCCTTCGCACGATAAATCACTTCATAGATTTTTCCGGGATCGAAGCCGCCTGCGAGCGTGACGCGACGCTCGCCGGAGAAGCTCCATTGACTACGTGGAATCATCCGCCGCCGGTCCGTGACGTGGTCGCGAACAGTCAAGGAGTTGGCGGGATCGGAAGCATTTGCGACAGGATAACCGATTTGCGTGCGATCGCCGAGCGGGATGGAATCAACGCGCTCGTTGCCCGTCCACTCGGAGCGGACCAGCCCCTCGATCGGCCGGCCATTGTCGGTCGCGATAGGGGCGTAGAGCTTCAGCTTTTCGGGATTCGGCGGCGGGACATCAAACTCCCAACCGGCCCAAACGAGCGTGAAGCCGTGCTCGTATAAAAAGTGGTCGCCGAGATCGAACGTCCCGTTCAGCCCTTTACCGCCGCGATTGGAAACTTCAAACAGCACCGTTCCATTGCCCTTAGAGAGGTCGCGCGGTTGCACGATGTAGAGGTCCGAGGAAAACTCGACATTCCCGCGGGCATTGCGCGGAGCGCGGTCGAGCAGGGCGATGCCGCGATTGGCGCGATCGTTGGGATCGACTTCGAAATAGGCGCGGGCGATGACCCGCTCATAGGGGCCGCTTGCTCCAAAGGACTCGCCATCGGGAAGAATGTCGCGGCTGGTAATTTCAACGCGCGTCAGGGCGGCGTCGGCGAGGGATGCCAGGCACAGGAGCAGGGTTGCGAGCCGGAGCATTGCGTTATGTCGTGGGAGAAGGAGGGGACGGAAGCTGCCGCAAATCCTGTGTGCCAACCGAAAGGACGACAGCATCGCCGACCGACTGGACCATATGGACGGGGATCTCGATTGTCCCGGCGTGAAACATGCCATGCGCGGCGCCGAGCTGGTCGGCGACCTCATTGCGCAGCTTCACGCGCAGCGACTCCACGCGCCATCCATCGCTGTCCAGGAAGAGAGTCGAGACTGCGCCAATCGCCTGCCCGTCGGAGGCAATCACGGTTCGTCCTCGAAGATTTTCGTCGGAAAGCCGCATCTTGCTCGAACCGCCTTTCTCGCCCAAGGTCAATTATAGGAGATTGCGCCGAAGCGGTCTCCAGGGCGAGCGATTTCGGTGCGAGCGATTTCGAAGCGCCGTAGTATGTCGCGTGCACCCAGGCGCGGGCATCACATGCTCGTGACCGGCATTACGCCTGCATCCGAGGTTCTCCAGGATGTCGCGCGGCGGTAACGCAATAAGTGGCGTCCCCAAGGGGATTCGAACCCCTGTTATCGCCGTGAAAGGGCGGTGTCCTAGGCCGGGCTAGACGATGGGGACGCTGGAGAAACAGCCCACTGCATCAAATCTAACATGCGCCTTCGGCGTCTACCGCACACGTCAACCACCTTGCCGATCTTGGGCGCAACCGATAACGGCGGCGGAGGATTTGGAATCGTAACATTTGTGCTACGATGCCCGTACCGAATTCTTGCCTATGAGGGGCCCACGCCGGCATTGGCTTCGTCGTTCGTCCGCTCTTTTTCTTGGCTGGCCCATCTTACTTTTGTTCGCGCCCGCACATCTGTTTGCGCAAGGCACAGTGACCATTTACGGCGCCGTCGCCGATACATCGGGGGGCGCGATCGCCGGCGCGAAGGTCAGCGTCACCAACGTGGCCACCGACCAGCCGCGGGAGACCGTTTCCGGCGCCGACGGAAATTATGTTGTGCCGGATTTGTCCGTCGGCACGTACCGCGTGACGGTTACGGCGCCCGGGTTCAAGACGTTCGTCCAGGAAAACATTCAGGTGCAGGTGGACGAGAACCGGCGCGTGCCCGTGCGGATGGACCTTGGCGCCGTGAATGAGAGCGTGACGGTGCAGGCCGACGTCGCGCAGGTCGAGACGCGCTCGGCGGCACTGCGGCAGGTGGTCGATTCTGCGCGGATTGTGGAGCTCCCTTTAAACGGGCGCAATCCCTTGCAGCTTCAGTTTCTGGTCGCGGGATCGTCAGGCAGCTCCGATCCTTCCGGTGGGCAGGCCGAGAATGGTTCGGTATCGATCGACGGTTTGCGGCCAAACAACAACAATTATTCTTTGGACGGCGCCGACAATCGCGACCCGTTCTTTGGGACCCCGTCGGTATTCCCGAATCCCGATGCGCTCGAGGAATTCAGCTTGCAAACGAGCAATTACAGCGCGGAATTGGGCCGCGGCGCCGGAGCGGCGATGAACGCGGTGACGCGCTCGGGAACGAACCAGATTCACGGGACACTGTTCGAATTTCTGCGCAACCAGGATTTCGATTCCCGAAACTTCTTTGCAAACTCCGTCTCGCCTTTCAAGCGGAACCAATTTGGCGGTACGGTGGGTGGACCGATCCGGAGAGACAAGACGTTCTTTTTCGGATCCTACCAGGGAACGCGCGTGACCAGCGAGCCGGGAACCCAGACGCCCATTGTGCCCACGGCGGCCCAGCGGACAGGCGATTTCTCGGGTCTGAAGACGATTAAGGATCCTCTCACCGGCGCCGCGTTTCCCAACAATATGATTCCGGCAAGCCGTTTGAGCCAGCCCGCATTGAATTTCTTGAACGCGTTTGTTCCGCTGCCCAATGCCCCGAACTCCACTTTCACCTTTCCCACGGCGTCGGCGACAGTGGATGACCAGGCGACGGCGAAGATCGACCACTCGCTCTCGGATCATAATCATCTCTCCGGGCGCTTGCTATACGAGCGGAACAATACCAACCAGGTACCGAATACGCTCGATGTGCCGGGCTTCTGGGCAATTATCGACTATTCGAATTGGAATGTGGCCATCAACGATATCCATACGTTCTCGGCGCGCCTGGTGAATCAGCTCACCTTCGGCTTCAACGGCATCACGAGGAATCAGCTTCCGCATGTGCCGGAGCAGAAAACGTGGGTGGATCTGGGCGCTGGTTTCGTGCGTTCGGCGCCGGGGCCAGTGGCGTATGACACGGAGGTCAGCGGATACTTTCAGGGCTTTTCGCGTTATCTGCTCAACCAATACCGGAAATCATTCGAATATAGCGACGGGCTGAACTGGCTCGTGGGGCCGCACAGCTTCAAGTTCGGCGCGGACGTGGAGCAGACGATGTGCGATCAAGGGCAGAACTTCCAGACGGACCCGCAGGTCCTGTTTACGGCCAATTTCACAGGGCTGGCGCTGGCCGATTTTATGATCGGGCGGGAAAATTCGTTCACCCAGGGATCGCCCAATGCGGGACGGCCGAGAACCGTCGAACTCGGCATCTATGCGCAGGATGACTGGAAGCTCTCGAAGCGGCTGACGTTGAATCTGGGTCTGCGTTGGGACCCCTGGCTGCCGTTTCAGGATCTGGATAATGCCTTGTCCCAATTCCGGCCGGGACAGCAGTCCGTTGTGTTTCCGACGGCGCCTCCGGGCTATGTTTTTCCAGGCGATCCGGGTGTTCCCAGCACTACCTTGCGCTCGCGGTTGAACAACTGGGCGCCACGCTTCGGGTTCGCCTATGATCTTTTCGGAAACAACAAGACCAGCATTCGCGGCGGCTACGGCAACTTCTATTCGGACGTCCGGCAGCAATCGCTGAACAATCTATCGTCGAATGAGCCGTTCGGACTCTCGATGGCTGTGGCGCAGCCGACCGGCGGCCTGACCAATCCGTACGCGGACACCGGGAATCCATTTCCGTTCCAGGCGCCAACGACACAGCAGCAACGGCAGACATTTCAGTTCACGACGCCGCTGACCACCGTCACCGAGTTCGATCCCAATTTCCGCAACGCGCGCATCCAGCAGTGGAATTTCAGCATCCAGCAGCAGGTCTTTTCGGATTGGGTGATCACGGCGGCTTATGCGGGCAGCACGGGCAACCATTTATTCATCCAGGACCAGCTCAACCCGGCGATTTTTGGCAAGACAGGCGCGAACACAAATGCGCGGCGCTTGTATGCGCCTTTTTACACCTCGATTGTGGACATGCTCAGCGTGGGGAACTCATCCTATAACGGGCTGCAGATCAGCGCTAATAAGCGGTTCCATCATGGTCTGACAATTCTGGCCAATTACACCTTCAGCAAATCGATCGATGAAGGCTCCAACGACGGAAGCGCGCCGGCAAATCCGTTCAACATTCGCAACGAGCGCGCGGTATCTGACTTCGACGTGGCGCACCGCTTCATTACGTCTTTCGTTTGGGATCTTCCGGGCTCTACGATTCACAATCTCTTCACTCGCGTGGTTGCGGGCGGTTGGGAGCTGAACGGCATCGTAACGCTGCAGAGCGGTCTGCCGTTCTCGGTCTTGTCGGGCGTGGACAATTCGCAGAGCGCCGTCAATTCCGACCGCGCCAACCTGGTGGGCGATCCGCATTTGGGCGGCAGCCGTTCGGAAGGCCAGATGCTGCGCGAATATTTCAACACGGCGGCGTTTGTGGTGAACCCGCCGGGCACATTCGGGAACACCGGGAGAAATATTCTGTTTGGGCCGGGAATGGAAAACATCGACTTCGGCCTGCTGAAGAATTTTTCGATTCGGGAGCGGTATAAAATACAGTTCCGGGCCGAGGCGTTCAACCTGTTTAACCATCCGGCCTTCAACAATCCGAACGCGAATGTGTCTTCGTCCACTTTCGGCGTGATCACCAGCGCAGGATCCCCGCGCGTGCTGCAACTCGCATTGAAGGCGATGTTCTGACGTTGCCGAGAGAGGCGTGATCGGGTAGAGCATTCTGCAATGAGTATGAAGCGGAGAAGCGCGTGTCTGCTGTTGGCTTCCGGACCCGCGATTGTGGCGCAAGCCTTGCGCGGCCCGGCGGCGAAAGCGGAGCGCGTATGGATCGGGCCGGAGTTCTGGAGCAATCCATTGCAGGACTGGCGCCTGCGCGATGGGCGGATTGAATGCATCGTTTCGGGCGGCGACCGGCATGTGTATCTGCTGACGCGGGAACTGGCGCAGCGGCGGGGCACGGTCGCGATGCGCGTGCGCATGGGCCGCATGGAGGACGATAGTGCGCCCCTGTCCGAAGGCTTCGCCGGCTTCCGGCTGGGAATCCGTGGATATGGAGACGATTACCGCGACAGCGCTATTTACGGCTGGGGATTGAATGCGGGTATTTCGTCGGATGGCGCTCTGTTCATTGGCAAGCCGATGCGGGGTGCGCCCGTAGCGCCGGGGTATCCGCGAAATGTGCAATTAGCGCTCGAAGCGCGTCCGCGGGGAGACGCATACGAAGTGCGGTTGAGTGCGCTTGACGACGACGGACGAGTGCTGGCGGAAACGACTCGCAGCGATGTGCCAGCGGCATGGCTGCACGGCGGTATGGCGATAGTCGCGAGTAGCGGACCGATTGGCGATTCTCCGGATCCGGCGGCGATTACGGTGACGATGAGCGGTCTGGTTGCAAACCGCCGGGAGCGGCACGGAAACGTGCGGTTCTGGTTCAAGGATTGGTCGGTTTCGGGAACGAAGGTGGATCAGCATGACGACCGCACGTTCGGACCGATCCTGTGGACCATGTACACGGTAAGCCGCGGGACCTTGAAGCTGTCCGCGCAGATGGCCCCCGTGGCGATCACAGCGGAGCCGGTGCGGCTGCAAGTAGAGCAGGCCGGCGGTTGGAAAACGATTGGCGCGGCGCCAATCGATCCGCTTTCGCGAACGGCGGTGTTCCGCGTGGCGGGTTGGGACGCAAGCCGCGATTCCAATGTGCGGGTAACGTATTCGCTCGACGGAGAGCACGAATGGCGCGGAACGGTGCGCAAAGATCCGGTGGACAAAGAAAAGTTTGTGCTCGCCGGCGTGTCGTGCCTGAACGATTTCGGATTCCCGCATCGGGATCTGGTGGGGTCGCTGCGGCATCATCAGCCCGACCTGATTGCGTTCGAGGGCGACCAGATTTATGAGCGGTCGGCGAGTTATGGCCTGCAGCGTTTTCCGCTGCAACCGGCGGCGCTCGATTACCTTCGGAAGTGGTATCTGTTCGGATGGGCGTTTCGGGACATTGTGAGCGAGACGCCGTGCGTATGTATGGCGGACGATCACGACGTGTTCCAGGGAAACGTGTGGGGAGCGGGTGGACGGCATGCCGAGGGCGTCGGCATGGCGGGCCAGGATAGCGGCGGATATGTGGAGCCGGCGGCATGGGTAAACATGATGCAGCGGACGCAGACGAGCCATTTGCCCGACCCGTTTGACCCCACTCCGGTCGAACAGAACATTGCCGTTTACTACACGAATCTGTGCTGGGGCGGGGTGAGCTTCGCGGTGATCGAGGACCGCAAATGGAAGAGCGCGCCCAAAACGGCGCTGCCGAAAGCGAACATCGTCAACGGGTGGGCGCAGAATCCGGAGTACTCGGCGAGGCGCGACGGAGATGCGCCGGATGCGCAGTTGCTCGGTCCCAGGCAGATGAAGTTTCTGGAGGAGTGGGCGCGCGACTGGAAAGGCGTGTGGATGAAAGTGGCGCTGTCGCAAACGCTGTTTGCCAACGTGGCCACCCTGCC
Source organism: Bryobacterales bacterium (assembly GCA_963838885.1). Taxonomy (GTDB): domain Bacteria; phylum Acidobacteriota; class Terriglobia; order Bryobacterales; family Bryobacteraceae; genus JAICMB01. The sequence continues at coordinate 155,975 of CAWITB010000058.1, forward strand.
TCCGCCGGCGAACACCGATAGCGTGGTTCCGAAGCTGCCCATTTTGAAAGCGGGACAGTATGCCGAGGGCGACATGCTGGTCGCCGATCACGATTCAAATGGGTGGCCGCAATCGCGCCGCAACGAGGCGCTGCGGGCATGGCGCAAGTGCGCGGCAATTCATATTTGCGGGGACCAACATTTGGGGAGCACGGTGCAATACGGCGCGGAGGAGTGGGGCGATGCGGCTTATGCGCTGTGTAGCCCGGCGCTTTCGAACATCTTTCCGAGGCGCTGGTATCCCGAGCATCCGGGCGAAAATCCGCGATCCGATTTCCCGAAAAACACGGGCGATTACAGCGATGGGTTTGGCAATAAGGTGACCGTGCATGCGACGTTTAATCCGGAACAGGCCGGACCCGAGCCGAATCCTCTGTTTGACCGGTCTCCGGGATACGGCATTATCACAATGGACCGGGCATCGCGGGCAATCGCCTTTGCGATATGGCCCCGGCGCGTGGATCCGGCGGCGGCGGACGCGCGTCCGGCCCCCGGGTGGCCCATTACGATTCACCAGATGGATAATGGATGGACGCGCGCAGGATATGTGCTCGAAGAGCTGTCGGCCGGCGGCCGCGAAGATCTTTGCGCGGAGGTGAAGGACAGCAGTGGGGAGATTATCTACACTGTTCGCTTCGCCGGCAAAAGCTTTGCGGCCCCGGTGGCGCGCGAAGGCGCTTATACGGTGCGGGTGTTCGATCCCGAGGGGGAGTTCGAGCAGGTGCATCGTAATTTGATCGCGCGGAAACGAGCCCCCTGACCGTCTCCGCGAAATTCGGGGCGGCGGCGTGCCGATGCGCCGCCGATTCGGCTGGCCTCGTTATTGCACCAGCCCGCCTTCGCCATCCGATCCATTGCCTCCATTGACGGTCTCCGGCAGCACCGACGCCGCCGCGACGTGATCGCCTTCCTCGAGACGCACCAGCCGCACGCCCTGCGTCGAGCGGCCTGCCTGTCGAATCTCGCCCGCTTCCAGCCGAATGATTTTCCCGTCTTTCGTGATGATCATCAGATCGGAGTCTTCCTTGACGCACAGCACGTCAACCACCTTGCCGATCTTGGGCGACGTCTTCATGTTGATCACGCCTTTGCCGCCTCGCGCTGTGAGCCGGTAGCTGTGCAGCGGGGTTCGCTTGCCATAGCCGTTCTCGGAAACCGAGAGAATCAGTCCGTCTTCCTCGATTACTTCCATGCCGACCAGGTAATCGCCTTCCTCCAGGTCCATGGCCCGTACACCGCGCGCCGGGCGGCCCATGGGACGCACCTGGTCTTCCTTGAAGCGGATCGCTTTGCCCTCATGCGTGCCCAGGAAAACGTAGTTCTCGCCGCTCGTCAACATCGCGCCGAGCAGCTCGTCGCCATCGTCTAAACTAAGCGCGATGATGCCGCGCGACATGGGATTATCGAACTCCGTCAACTCGCACTTTTTGATCACACCCTGACGCGTCGCCATCACGATGTAGCGCCCCGGAGCGAAATCCTTCACCGGCAGAAACGCCTTTACAGCTTCGTCCTGCTGCAGATTGATGAGGCCCGATACGTGCTTGCCCCGCCCGGTCGTACCGGCGTCCGGAATCTCGTAGATTTTCAGCCAGTAGACGCGCCCCTTGGTCGTAAACACCAGCAGATAGCTGTGCGTGGACGCCACCACGAGATGCTCCAGCACGTCTTCGGTGCGAGTGCCCATGCCGATGCGGCCCTTGCCGCCGCGGGATTGGCGCCTGTAGGTATCGACCGCGGTTCGCTTCAAGTAACCGCCGTGCGTCACGGTGACGGCCACGTCCTCCTGCTGGATCAAATCCTCGAGGAGGATCTCGCCGCTGTCTTCGATGATCGTGGTGCGGCGCTCGTCGCCGAAGTTCTTCTTGACCTCTTTCAACTCGTCGACGATTACGCCGCGCAGCTTCTCTTCGGAACCCAGAATCTCGAGATACTCGGCGATCTGCCGCTGAATATCGGCCAATTCGTCGAGGATCTTCTGCTGCTCCATGCCGGTCAGGCGTTGTAACTGCAGTTCGATGATGGCCTGCGCCTGTCTCTCCGTGAAACGCGGACCACGCTCCTCCGCGCCCACCAACTTCGCGTACTCCGCGGCTTCGGCCGGCGTAATGAATTCCATCAATCTCTCGCGCGCTTCGCGCGGAGTTTTCGAGCTGCGAATCAGCTCGATCACGGCGTCCAGATTGTTCAACGCGCGCTGAAAGCCAAGCAGCAGGTGCTCCCGCTCGCGCGCTTTCCGCAATAGATAATCGGTGCGGCGCCGGACCACGTCGATGCGGTGATCGATAAAACGCTTGATCAGATCGAGCAAGCCCAGCTCGCGCGGCTGCCCGTTGACAATGGACAGCATGATGACGCCGAAGTTCACCTGCAACTGCGTTTGCTTGTAGAGATTATTGAGGACGATTTCGGACTGCTCGCCGCGCTTCAGCTCGATCACGATGCGCATGCCGTCGCGGTCGCTTTCATCGCGCAATCCGTCGCCGGCGATGCCCTCGATTTTCTTTTCGTTCACCAGACCGGCGATATGCTCGATCAGCCGCGCCTTGTTTACCTGGTAAGGAATTTCGGTCACGATGATCGCTTCGCGGTCTTTGCCGACCTTCTCGATCGCCGCCTTGGCGCGCATCTTGAGCGAGCCGCGGCCTTTGGTGAAGTAATCGTAAATGCCCTGCCGACCGAGAATATATCCGCCGCTGGGGAAGTCCGCGCCTTGCACCAGTTCCATGATGCGAGGCAATTGCGTATTCGGCTTCCGCACCAGCTCGATCGTGGCATCGACGATTTCATTGAGATTGTGCGGCGGGACGTTGGTGGCCATACCGACCGCGATCCCGGCCGAGCCGTTGATCAACAGGTTCGGAACTCGCGTCGGCAGAACCTCCGGCTCCTGCTCGGTTTCGTCGTAGTTCGGCCTAAAATCGACCGTCTCCTTGTCGATATCTTCGAGCAGCGCCGCCGCGATTCGCGCCAGACGCGCTTCGGTGTACCGCTCCGCTGCCGGCGGATCGCCATCCACGGACCCGAAATTTCCTTGTCCGTCCACCAGCGGATAGCGCATATTGAACGGCTGCGCCATGCGCACCAACGCATCGTAAATCGGCGCGTTCCCGTGGGGGTGATACTTGCCCATCACGTCGCCGGTGATTTTGGCGCATTTTCGAGTCGGCCGGTTGTAATTCAAACCCAACTCGTGCATGCCGAAAAGAATGCGGCGGTGGACCGGCTTCAGTCCGTCGCGCACGTCCGGCAGCGCGCGGCCGATGATCACGCTCATCGCATAGTCGAGATACGAGCGACGCATCTCGTCTTCGATGTTGATGGGAATCACATTTCTGTCGCCGCCAGGGGGAGGCGGAAGTTCAGGATTCTTGGGGTCTTCGGGGTTGGGCAACTTCTATTTTAACATTGTATGTATATGAATCTACAACTTAGATCGATATTTTCCGTGAAATGGCTGCTGTGGCCGCTGCTTGCCCTGGCGCTCACCGCTGCGCCTCAAACCGGCGCTAAACCCTCCAAGTCCGCAGCCGCCACGGCGCGCTCCGAGATCGTGGATATTAACTCCGCGAGCCGCGAGGAACTCGACGCGCTGCCCGGAATTGGCAAGGTTTACGCGCAGAAAATAATCGACGGACGCCCCTATTCCAACAAGAGCCAACTCGTCTCGAAAGGCATCATCCCGAAGGCGACCTACGCTAAGATTAGCTCCCGCATCGTCGCCCGGCAGAAGAAGTGACGAGCGGACGTTGGCGGCTGGAAGCGCCGACGCTTAAGTCAGCTTTGGTTCGAGGCGCCCGATAGTACCGACCCGACCTGGCTGAAAATGGTGCTGATGCTGCTCGCGACGCTGGGCATGATCGCTCCGGCGGCGACGGCCACAAAACCGGCCATGAGCGCGTACTCGATCAGATCCTGGCCGCGCGTGTCGGTCCACATAGCGAGCTTCCAAATCAACGTGCTTACAGGCTTCATACCGTATTCATCGTCTGCATTTTACGAATGTTTACCGATCTAAGGTACTTTGCAGCGTCGCGCCGATCACCTAGCACGATTGTGCTAGAACCAGTGCCCCATAGAGTACGCTGTCGTCGCCCAGTTCCGCCGGAACCACGTCTACCCTCGCGCGCGACCACGCCGTCATCTGGCGCCCGAGCTCGTCGCGCAACGGCGTAAATAGCGCCTCACCGGCCTTGGCCATTCCACCACCGATCACGATGCGCGCGGGATTGAGCAGCATCAGAGCGGCCTTCAGACCGCGCGCCAAGTCGGTAACATACCCGCGCGTAAAAGCGGGATCTCGGAGCAGCTCCTTGGCGCTGCGTCCGTAGTCCCGCTCCAGCCACAGACCGCAGCACATACGCTCCAGACAGCCATTGGACCCGCAGAGGCAGGGCGGTCCATCGGGGCGGACATTGATATGTCCGATCTCGCCCGCATACGAATCCGCGCCGCGGTACACGTGTCCATTTCCCAGCACGATGCCGCCGCCGATCCCGGTCGACAAGGTCATATAGAACAGCGGCAGATGCCCGCGGCCGGCGCCAAAGCGGGCTTCGCCCAGCGCTCCGGCGTTAGCGTCGTTGTCCATGAGCGGCCGCACTCCCGTTACGCTCTCGACGAAGCCGGGCAGGTCGAATTCGCCCCATCCGGAGACGTGCGTGGACATCACCACGCGTTGCCGATCGAAGGAGACCGGGCCTCCGAATCCGATCCCGCAGCGGTCAATGCGCGCCTCGGCGAGCCACTCGCGCAGCAGCGCCTCAAGCGCGCCCAACATCCATTCGCGGCCTCCGGCGCGCTCCGTGGCGCGAGCTTCGCGCCGCACCATGCGCTCGCCATCGAACAGCGCGACCGTGAACTTCGTCCCGCCGATGTCGATGGCGAGCGCCATCATACCGGGACTCCGGCCGCGGCGCGAACCTCCCGCGGCGAGGCCGTGCCGGTACCTTTTTTCATAATTGTGATGGAGGCCACCAGATTCCCAAAGCGGGCGGCTTCCATGGCGGACCCCGTAACGGCAAATGCGACTGCCGCGCCAGCCGAAAAGCTGTCTCCCGCCCCACAGATGTCAACCGGCTTTGAGACCGCAACCGCCGGAACGAGGCATTCGCCGCCATTATCCACAACCAGGACCCCGCCGGGACCTTGCGTGATGAACAGCAACGGCGAATCGAGCGAGCGGCGCAGCGCCGCATAATCCGTCCTGCCGAGCGCCGCCGCCGAGGCCGCCGCCGCTTCGGCCTCGTTGGGCTTGAGAATGACGTTCCGGAACAGGTGCGAGCGCAAGCGGGAATCGACCCACACGATCTTGCCGGCTTGCGAGCGCGCCAGATCGCGAAGCGCCTCGCGGACGCGCGCCGTGACCACGCCGCTTGTACCGGTTTCAGCCTGGTCGGAAACGAAAATGATGTCGTACTCCGGCGCGCTCGCGCGCAGACGCTCGATCACCTCGGCCTCGAGCGGCGCGGGCAGCGGCTCCGTACGGATGAAATCGACCCTCGGCTGGTCCTCTTCACCCGTATCGCCGTTGAGGAGCTTGGTGTACGTAAAGGTGGCAATGCCTGGATGGGCGATCAACAGTTCATGCGAAATATTGCGAGCTTCGAGAGCGCCGCGGAGCTCGAATCCAAAGCCGTCATCGCCGCAGACGCCGAGCACGGTCACGCGCCCCACCCCGAGCGCCGCCAGATTGTTGGCCACCGTCCCTCCGGCCCCGGGCGTTACTTCAGTCGCCGTGACGGCGATGCGCGCGATGCCGGTCTCGCGCGATGGCTCCGCGGCCGCCGGACTATAGGTACACCAGCGGTCCAGGCAGATATCGCCCACTACAAGCGCGGAGTAGCGCGGGAACGCGGCGAGAATCTCGCCGGCGTTCATTTCCCGCCCTCATCCAATTCGAGAATTTTGCGGCGCAGCGCTGGAAATGTGGCGCGATGGTCGCCTTCAAAATAGAAGCTTTGGCCTCCATCGGCGACGGTGCGCACCAGAATCGTTTTGTGCGGCCGAAAATAGTAGCCGGGATCGCTCTTATCGAGCTCTTTATGGAAATCGCCGCGAATCGGCCATAGATCGAATACCGCCGTCGTGAAATTTGTGATGCGGCGGCCTTCGCGGCGGGCGGCGTTGCGGACCATCGATAACGCCTTGAGGTAAACCTCGGGACCCATAATGGCCGACCCGAAGCTCAGCACGCAGCCCCCCTCCAATCGCTCCAGCGTATGCGTGAAGATCAGGAAATCGCGGTAGCTGGCGTCCCCATAGGCCGCTCCGTCGCAATTGGGATGCTCGTGCGTGATGTCGTACCCGATGCCGACATGGACCGTCGCAGGAATCGAGAGCCGGTATGCGGCGGCAAGGATGCTGAGCGGGCGGTGCGGAAAGGCACTTTGCATCAAACGGCGGCCGATGTTTTCACCCAGCCCGAGAGACTGCTCGCCGGCCTCTCGAACCCAGTCGTTGATCTCTCCCGTTTCCCGCCACAGCCCGAACTCGCCGGTGCGGATATAGCGATCGACGCTCTCCGTGGTGGCGCCGATGCGGGCCAACTCGTAATCGTGGATGACGCCGGCGCCGTTCATGGCGACGTGATCGATCAAACCGCGCTCCAGCAAGTCGATCACATGCCGGTTTACGCCGGCTCGGATGACGTGAGCGCCCATAATCAAGGCGCGGGTAGCCCCGGCGTTCCTGGACTTTCGCAAGCGGCCCGCTATCTCGCCGAGGTCTTCATGCTCGTAGCGAGGAGCCTCGTCTTCAAGCGCCATCCATCGTTCCAGTGTTAGGTCGTGCCGCCGCTCCGAGAGCGGCTTAATCTCAAGCCGCGCGCGATCGAAGATCTGGTATTTCGAGGACATTACATTATGCGGAGAACAGCGTGGAAATCAGTTCATCGCGGCACAGAAAATTCGGAATAATATAATCGGCGCCGACGCCGATCAGCCGGCTGCGTTTCCAGTCGTCGGTGCAGCGGCACTCCGGCTCGGCACTGGCGACCCCGACCGCGACGCCGCCGACGCGCTTGATCTCCTCGATCTCAACGTAGCCGTCGCCGAAGCCCAGAAATTCATGGCCCTGGAACTCGGCGCTCCCGATGATGTTCTTGATGAGAATGCCCTTCGAGAAGCTCTTGTAATCGTCCAGGGCGCCATACACGCCGCCATCGAAATAGCAATCGACGTCGAGCAGCCTCGCTTCCTCCTTCATATAAACCTCGTCGGTGCCGCTGGCGAGATACATCTTCATGCCGCGCTCGCGCAGAGCTTCGAGGAGCGCGCGGGCGCCCGGGACCAGATATTTTTCCGGTGCAGCATTGCCCGAGCGCAACTCTTCCACGCGTCCGCTGATGCGCGTCCAGAGGCGGTCGAGATACATCTTTTTATAGACGAGCGGATCGAGCGGGATGCCGCCACGCTGCTTCACGGCTTCGGCGAGCGCGATCATCTGGTAGATCGTTTCCTTGCCCGTGAGGCGCCACACGAAGTCTTCCACCACGGCGCGAAGCTCCTCGTCCGTTTCGCCACTGTTCAACTCCGCCAGAATCTCGACCATCATCGGAACCATGACGTCCATCCAGCCGGAGCGGATCAACGAAAGGGTACCGTCGAAGTCGAAAAGCACAACCCTGGCATTGCGGGCAGTCGCGCCCGCCGTGATGTTCTCAATCATGCAAGTTTCTATTGTAAGCGGGGTGCGGCGCCGGTCTGGCGCAGCGGTTTCACGACCAGCATTTCTATGTTGCGTTGGACCGGAGTCAGAGCCCCAATTGGTCGCGAAGCATCTGAAAAAACTCTTCCGGTTTGCGAGCTTCTCCGTGGACCGCGAGATCGTAGACGCCCTTCATGTTGCTCTCGTCGACGATGGGGCGGCCCAGCCCTGCTTCGAGCGACCGTCGAAACTCGTCCATCGTGGCGTTAGTTGCCGAGATATTGGAAATGCCTCCCGCCCTTGCTTTGCGTAGCGCTTCCATGGTCGGAGGCGTGCCCGCCGGAAGCGCCATTTCCGGGCCTGACCAGCTCATGGAACCGCCGCCGAAAGCCTCTTCGCCCGTTTTCGCACTGGGGGTCTTACCCTCGAGGGCGGTCATTACATAAACGTCACTCAATCGCATTTCGAGCGTCGCGGACATTTGAAAATGCTTCTCGATATCCTGTTGCGCGAGACGATAGATCGTTTCTCGCTCTTCTTCGTGCGGCAGCACTAAAACGAAGTCATATCGTTCACCATTATCGAAAGAAGCCGGTAGAACTATCCGGGACGGGTCCTTCTCATAAACCATCGAAATTATCGTCCTGAGATTAATCCGCGCTGCACCCAGCACTCCGGCCCGGCGGCGCCACTAGTTCCCCGCGTTTTTGCAGGCGAAATGTGGACCTCGTACGACGGCGGAATATCCGGCTTCGATTCACTGGCTGACACGCGGTGAGGCGCGGCGTCTAATCGCACAGCGCGGCTGGCGAAGATGTCCTCCATCTGAGCATCGTTCGCATCGCCCTCGATCGCCATAGCGTTGCCTTCCAGCACAGCCTTGATTTGCCGCCCGTCGGGCAACATAAAGGTGAAGCCGGCGATTCTGCCTGTGCGGTCAATAATCGCAGCGCCGCCCATTTCCACGCCGTAGGCGCGGGCCGTGTCCCATTTCGCGTCTAGTAACAACCAGCCTTCAACCGCATGTTCGCGCAGCCAGGGATCGAGCGAGGAATCCCGTTCCGAAGCGATCCATCGGCCGGCTTGTTCGCGAACCGCGCAACAATTGATTTCACCGCGATACCAGCGCTCGGTTGCTTGAAACGTTGGGAAAGAATGCGATCACTGTGATGCGTCTGAGGAAACTCCCTGGTCCGCGATTGGCGACGCTGACAGCAAGAACAATCAAAAGCGCTCGCACAATCGCGGACGGCATTCTCCTTTTCAGAGTAAGCTCTAACGACGGGCCTGCGCGCGCACTACTGCGAGACGATCTGAACCTTCGGCTTCAGATACTGCCAATCGGGAATATTCGGCGCGCGCACGTCTTCAACATCGGTGACGACCTCGCGAGAGGCGAAGGGGCCGAGTCCGGTGAGGAGCGCCGAAATCGTGAAGAGCGGCTCTGGACTGGACGCGAGAGCCGAGCGCACTGCAATGCGCAGCACGAGATTTGAGACTTGAGCCGCCGAATGATTGACCACGACGTACTGCACGTGCAAACGACGATTAACATCGGCCACCACGCGAAGACCGGTGACCTCGATGAAGGGCGCCGAGGTTTCCTGGGAGGCGAGGCCGTGCGTGGCTGGCTGGGCGGCCTCGGCGCGGCGAACCGCGGTTGTATTGCGGATGACCACGGCTCCCCCGAGAGATAACGCGGTTGCGACCAGCAGGCTAATTGCCCATCCCGGTACTCCAGGGCGGCGGCGCGCTGCGGGAGTCTCCGCCACCGTTTCTATGACCACGGCCGCGGGCCGATCCGCGGTTCTGGGCAGCACGGGACACGGACACTTCACCGTTTCGGGCTGTAGCTGAATTGCGACCGGCGCGAAGGCTGCCTGCGCCCGCGGCTCGATTGCGTTCAGGCCCTCCGGAAAGCGATCCGCAAGCGGCCGCTCCGAAAATGGCACGCGGCTTCCAAAATGCGATTTCATGGCCTGCGCCAGCGCCAGCATTCCGGCCTGAACCAAATCCGAGCAATCCGGGCAATCCCGATCATGGGGCGCGCAATCGCAACCGCAATCCGCACAAATCCAGCTCAACATATCTATTAGGTCGGCAGAGATGGCGCGGAACCGTTCGGGAGATGCACCTACTTCAGATTATGGGGCACCTTACCGCCGCTTCGCGACTAGCCTGAGAGCCCTCGAGTCATCAAGCTCTAGCATTTTGCAATCCAGAAGTGAGCCTGAAAGTTAAAAATGGTTCTATGCGAAATGAGCCCTGAAACGGCGGTTTGATTCCAATGCGAGATGAGCCCGAAGCGAAGCGTCAGGAAGCTTCGGAATCTTTCCTCCTTAGTCGATTATGGGGTTGAGCCGGGGATGGGTCGAGAGGGAAGGGGGGCGGCGTTTAAGCCCCCTTCCCCGGTCAGCACTGGAGAGACCAGCGCTGCTGGTGGAACGCCGCGATCATACGCACAGCCGGACGCGCTTGAGTATGCCGAGCTTGGCCTTCTGCATTTGGCCGCCCGCCTCGGTGTCGCTGCGTTTGCATTGCCTGCGAGCGAAGCAGTTCCTCGCTGGTTCCCGGCTTGAGGTATTGCCGCCAATTCTCCAGCGAGCATAGCTTTTCGAATGGCGTACGATAGTCGTCGGCCCGATAGCGCCGCTTGATACGGCCGCGTTCGCCTTTGACCAAAACGGCAAAGCCGCACGGCCGGTGAAAGTTCAAGTATGGATTGAACTGCGAGGTGAAGAACTTCTGCAGAGACTCGGCGTATGCGGAAGCAATGAACCCATAGCCGATGTGTTTGCGGACGACGGCTCCATTCTTTCCTTCCGCCGGTGCGTTGTCGGTGGTTCAGTAGGCCCGCGACTTGGTGAACTCGACGAGTAGCTTGCCCAGCATCTTGGCCACTTGGCGGTTCAGAAACTCGCTTCCGTTGTCGCAATGAAAGCCGATGATCCGGAATGGATATTGATGCAGGATAGCTTCCAGGATCGGAAGCATGTGCGTTTCGCTGATGGTTTCCACGCATCCGATGTTCTGCCCACTGCGTCACCGTGTCGACCGAATTGATGTGGTAGACGCCTGGCTTGGCGTCCTTCTGGCCTTGATGGATGGTATCCACTCGTAAGAACCCGGGCCGGCCCTTCGGATCCAGCTTGCGACGCTGGGCGATGGCGATCTGCCGGCTTTGCGTGTGATTCACACGGACGCGTTGGCCTCGATACATGGAACCGTTGCGCAGGTTGTACAGGTGCGACGCGAAGATCTTGGCCAGGCGTTCGTAGTCCTGTTTGCCGAACACCTCGAACTCGCGGCGCAGAATATGTCGCAGGGCCGGTCCGGACAGATCCTCATGGGCGGCATCGGTGGATGCCAGAAGCACAATATCGGCTCGGTTGTATCGAACCGGGAACTGGGGGCGAGCGGCGGTCCTTCGGACGATCTTGCGATCCTCGATCCATTGGCCGATGAGTCGGGTCAGTTGGGCTCGGCTGGCACCCCTCACTTTTTGCAGGAAGCTCCGCACCACTCCCTTTTCCCGCTTGCCGAGTTTGGTATATCGATGTGCCTTCATCACCGACGCGATCAGCGCATACTTCTCTCCGTTGGTTTCCGTCTTCCCTTTCACTTTCCGGCTGCTCGCAAGCAGCTCTTCCATCTCGCTTAAACTGAGTTGGTCCAGGTTCTTCGTGCTGAATTGCATTCATCTGAAGTTTCCCCGGTTTCAGGCTCATCCTGCGTTGGAATCACACTGGCGCTTCAGGCTCACCCGAAATTGGAATCACTAGCTCCCGTTCAGGCTCATCCTGCGATGGACAATTCTGCTCGGCCCGGTTAACGATGCTGTGGTATAGTATGGCTGAACCGGTCTGACGCGAAGAGTGGAGAGCCAATCAGAATGCGCGTGACGGCCAGATTCTCATCCTCGACTGGTACGCATTTTGGTGTCTATTTCATCCAAACCGGGGAGATTGGGTGATTTCCGAGACTTTGAGGACTATGTCGTTTTCGATAAGCTAGTGGAAATCGGCTAAATAGCTGAAACACCAAGGGCGCGGGAGTAATTCAGTGGTAGAATGCCAGCTTCCCAAGCTGGACGTCGCGGGTTCGAACCCCGTCTCCCGCTCCATCTTTTCAACAACTTGGGACTGATCAGCAACTTCCATCACTCCATTTCACTCAGTTAAGCGGTAAGAACGGCTTTTTCGAGCTGTTCCGCCGCTTCGGCGCGCCTGGACAGGGCCGCCTTCGTATAAACATCAATCGCCACGCCGATACCGTGGCCGCGCTGGTCGGCGGCGACTTTGGGATCGATCCCGGCATCGTGGCCGAGACTGGCATGGGTTCTGCGCAGCACCTGAAACGTGGCCCATTGCAGCCCAATGGTTTTGAGCTTGGGCTCCATGTGCCTGCGCCATACGTTATCCCTCCACAGCGGTGTGGAAGGGTTCTCCGAAGCGAATACCCACGCCTCCGGGTTCCCCGGCACCAGCTCCATCCATTCCGTCAGGCTTGCGGCCGTCTTGGGAGGAATGGCGACGGTGCGCGCGGAGTTCGTCGTTTTCGGCGTGTCGATATCGCCGCGATAGATGCGCTGCTCGATCCTGGCCTTGCGGCAATCGCCGCTTACATGGCGGCGCTGCAGTGCCAGAATCTCGCCGGGGCGCATCCCCGCGAATATAGCGAGCAGCGCAATGACGCGCTCGCGTGGTTCCAATACGTTGATGTAGTTTTCCACCTCCTCTTTGCTGAGCGTGAGGGACGGGGAGGGGGCTGCCTCCTTCGGCGTAAATAGCGCCGCCGTCGGATCGCGGTCGGCATAGCCTTCCGCGAGCGCCAGACGGAAGACGCTCCGCAAATCCCAGCGCAGATGCGCCACGACGCTGCGGGAGAGCTTCTCCGCTTTGGCGTTCAGGAACGATTGCAGTTCCTTCAAGCCCAAGGTCGGTTAGCCGCCTTTCCCCGAACTCACTTTTCAAATGATGCTGAATGCGGTTTTCCGTGGTCGCGGCGGTTGACCGCTTCCACTTCGACCGCAGGAACGGAAGAGCGACCCCTTCCAGAAACTCCCCGAAGGTGATGCCGGGGATCGGGGGCGTTGGCGTTGCGGGCGTTCGCTTCCGCTACCAGCTCGTCCCGCTTCTCTTCCGCCTGCGCTCTTGCTCATCTTTGAATAAACACCCAGCGTGGCGTACTTCCGGGTGTTTCCATCGCGATAGAGCAAGACCCACATTTTGCGCCCGCCGTGTTTCCTTACCTGCAAACTGCCTTTTTGATGACGCTGTCGATGCACGTTTGTCCTTTCCGTGCGCCTCCGGCGGTCATCCAGGTTTGATCGGATCATAGCAGCTTTCCAAAGGAGCGGTGGCAAGCCGCTATGCATCTTTGTGAAGCCCGGCGAGCTTGTTGAGATGGCGTGGAACGCCGTCATACAGCGGCTGAATATCGTCCTGATATAAGAAGAAATTCTGCACGGCGACCTTCAGATAAACCCAGTCGGGCATCACACCGTACTTCTTCAATAGCCGGACATGGCTCAGCGACCTGGTGTACTGCAGATCGACGCCGTTATTAAACGTGAGCACGATGGCGTCCCGCCTGTCATTGCAAGAGAAGAACAGGCACCCCCGCTCTCGCGCTTCTGCGAGGATATGCTCGCAGCGGGGGCGCAACTGCTCCACGACGTGGTGCTGAACCGCCTGCTTGAGCGTGTGCCTTAGGAAACGGCGCAGCAGCTCGGTGCCGCTCGCGAAGCTCTCGGGCGCGCCCCATTCATAGGCGAAGGTCATGTACCAGCCTTGCCGGTAAATCGCCTGAACGCCCTCGCCCAGTGTCGGCTCAATTATGGACTGCATTGTAGTTTCTCCTCGGGACATCTATCCGGCCCTCCGCTCATTGGCCCTGATCCACTCCTCGAAACTTGCGCGCAAAATGAGGCGTCGTCGCCCCAGCCATAAAGAGGGCAGGGGCCGCACGCCCGGCACCGTGCCCGCAATCAAGTGATGCACATGCGCATTCGAGCAACGCAGCAGGCGCGCCGCTTCCGGCACTGTAAGCACGCGGATTGTATCTTCGATAGTCGTACATCACCGCCTATTTAGTTCGCCCCGCGCTTTGCTGAGATCACCTTTTTAATGGCTGGCGGGTTTGTCCGGCGCTTGCCTCTCGCCGGGCAGCGTGTCATCTTCTTCTTTCGCACGCGGCTCCAGCCTGTACCGGACATCGATGCCGGTGATGCAGGCTTCGCCCTCCGGCAGCTCCGGCCATATGCGGGGGTCAAACTCACGCACATAGACGACTTCATGCCCCAGAAGCTTCATGAACACCTCTTCCAGGTTGCGCCCATGCAGCCGAACGGACTGGACCGGGCCGGAGTCGAACTGCATGATTATCACGAACCAGCCGTCATCCACCGTCATGTTGACGCGGCGGCTGTAGGGGATGCTGGTGGCCGGACTCGCGTTCGCCGCGTTCGGACGAATCCATAAATCAAATTGCGCCTGCGTCTGAGGGTAGAAAGCTTTGTAATCGTCTTTCGCCGTCGCCGGTGCCTCCGGGGCGGCAGCGGCCTTCAGCACCTCCATCGAGGACGGTGCTCCCGGCCGGTTTTTGGCGCGGTATTTCTCTTCAAACGAAGTCATGACTTAAGCCTCCTTTATTCGCTGTAGCCTTGGTTCCGGGGTCATTACTTGTCCACCGTCACGTCCTGTTTGCGCAAATCCTGCCCGATGTCGCGAGACTTGTCCAGAGGCGTTGTTTCGTTCGGTTGCGGCTTGCCGCTCACGTCGCTGGCCCCGCCCATTTTGTCGTTTATATCCGCTCTTCCAAGCGCCTTGTCGATGCTTGCCTGTTGTTCCGGTGTCATGTGTGTTGTGCTCTCCTTTGTGCTGTCTGAATGTCTCCGGCGCTTCGTTTGCCGGGAATCCTCCCATTGCTGGCGTCCCGCTGCATCCGATGGCGGATGCGCCGGGGCTTTCATCTGGTCGTAGCTCTTCCCGCGCCTTCTCGGTGGGGAAGGTTTCCTTATGCAGCGCGTCAATCATCAGCGGCTCTTCCTGGCGGTTGCGCGGCTGTTCCAGCCTCTCCAGAATGGAAGGCGTATGCGCGGCCCTGTCCCTGGCTTCCTGCGTCGTATAGGCTCCAGGTTCTTGCCCCGCGCTGGCATCGTGCAGCACGTCGCGTGAGACATGGGCGGCGTTGCGCGCCATCCGCCGGTCATGCTCGCTTAACTCGCGTGCGCCTTTTTCGTTGCGCGCTTTTTCGTCGTTTTCATTCGGCCACGTCGTTACCGCTCCCGTTCCAGTTCCCTTGCTTTTTCGCGCTCCCGCCAGTCGAAGGTTTCGCGCCCGGCGACGGTTCGGAAGGCGTGTTATGTTTTGCTTCGCCGCCTGAGCAAACGTGCGCTCATACATTTCGCGTTCCTGCGCGACCCCGACGCCGTCATATTCCGAGGCGCTGACGACCTCCGCCGCCCGCCCCGTATTCATCGCACGCTCGATATTGCCCTTGTCCCCGCCGCAGTTCTACCGCTGCCATCACCCGTTTTTTATCGCTCTTGCGTTCGGTCCGGCCATCCCCCACGCGCGGCAGCTCGTCGCGGTCGATATCGCCCAGCGCGTGCGAATCTCCGCTGTCTTCGCGCCCAGAAATCCGCCGCGCCAGGCTATGCTCGTGGCCTGCCGGATCGACGAGGAGAAAATCGCGCCTCATTGCCTTGCGCCAGCACATAGCCGCGTTGCGCAAGCGCTGTGCGAAAACTCCTGCCCACTGTCGCGTTCTTCCGCCATAGTTCGGTGACTTCGTCTTTCACGTCCTGCGGGTCGATGCCGCTCGTTTGCCCCGCTGCACTTCCCAGTTTTTCGGGCGTCGTTCGGGCCTCGGGCCGTCGCGTTCCGCAGCGCGCCTTTCACCTGGCTCCAGCGCAAATTCGCGCTCCAGCTCCCGCGCGGTTTTCTCGATGCTTGAGGTAATTCTAGCCGTCGGAAATCAGCTTGCCGGTATCCAAGTCAACCCGCAGCTCGATGTAATGCCGATGCGTCCGTCCGCCTTTCGTATGCTCGATGGTCATTCCCGGCTGACCGTCGAGCTTGAGCTTTTCCTCAATCGCTCGCCCGCCATGCTCCCATTGCTCCTTCGGTCAAGTCTTCGCCCTTCTTGCGGGTTGATGTTGGCGTGGTAATAAAATTCCTTCTCTCCGGCCCCGCCAGTATCGCCATGGCCTGTAATTGGGCGAAGCCCTCTTGATGGTGTTCGCGTTCAGCCCCGCACCTCGACCAGGCGCACGCGCTCATTGTCTTTTTCATTGGCGAGATGCACCGCGAAGCGTCTCCACTCGCTGCGGCTTCCGCCATTGATAATCACTTCTCCCGCCCCTCGTAGATGGACAGCACGGCGGCGATGGCTTCATTGAGGGAGGCGAGCGCATCCCGGTATTCCTCCAGCAGCGGCGAGCCGCCCCGGTGCCAGGATTTGATGATCTGGTTAACGTTGTTGCCCGATGCGGTTCAGGGCGGCAATGAGCTTCATGGAGGCGTCCGCCTCCACGGTGCGCCGCACACGGCTTCTGGTTTGCCCGTTCGGTGATTCCGATCTCGCGGATATAGGAGGGAATCGTGAGCCCCGCCTTTGCCGCGTTCGCGGCAAATTGCTCATGTTCCTGCCAGGTCGATGCGCGTCACGACGCGCTTTTGTCTTTGCCGTTGCTCGCTTCCCCGCGCATGCGGCTTGCGTGCGATTATTTCCGCATGTCGCGTCCATCAGCGCCTCCATTGCCTGTGTGTTTTTCGCGTGCCTGGCAGCGCTCTCCAGCCCCGGCACCACAGCGATAAATCCCCGCTCGCGATAGCGAGCGCGTCTCTTTAGTGGCTTGCAGCCAGCGCTGCAACCACCAGATGTGGTAAATAATCGGCTTCGAAGACAGAAAGCAAGCCATGTTTTGGGCTGCCCGCGTAGCGGTCATCCCAAACGCTTGTGAAGGGAGGAGGCGGCTGCGCCCTCCCCCCGTTCAATCCCCCCTCCCGCATAGCGCGCCGTGGCATTTTGGCGCGGTCGAAATTGCACATGGCCAGCGCAGTGCATTTCTTCATCTCACAGTGAAGCATGACGTTGCTCGTCACCGCTGCTTGAAAAGCATCCGCTTGTAGGGCAGGCCGCTCGGCAAAAATCTGCCCGCCCTTGTAAAGAATCGCCTCGACTTCGTAGCCGTAGGCAGGGCCGCCGCGCTTGAGGGTCGTGAAGGCGGACGGCTCGACTAAGAAAGCGGCGTTGCTCGCTGATATTGACCCCGCTGTTCTGCTGCCCTGTCCAGCTCCAGCGCCGGTCGGGCGGCTGCTGCCGGAGTTGATAGCCCTCAACGCGTCTCCCAGCGCTCGCCCAGAAGCTCGGCCGCCCACTGATTGGTGGGGCCGGTGTTCTGATGAAAGAACTTGGTTTGCAGATTCGCGGCGAGGGCCTCAAACGCATCGTTATCGCCCAGGCGTTTGCGATACTGGTTGATGTTCTGCGCCGAGATAGACCGTGCACCCGGCGCTGGCCCGCGCTACCGCCTGGAATGCCTGAATCGCTAGCGGCTCAGAAAGTTCTCCGCCGCTTCGTCGGCCCAGCAGAAGACCGGCCGCAGATATGCTCCGTCCGGCGCGGGCGCGCGGCGCATGACCGCCACTTGCCAGCAATATTTCCAGATGAGCGCCGCAATGCGGCCTGCCAAGCCGGTACTCCTGCGTGCTGAGATCGATGATGATGAATTTTCCCGTCGAAGGTCATCTTCCGGCGTGACGGTGGTATCGGTGCAAAAAAACTTGCGCAATGGCCGCGCCGTGAAGGGCGCGGCGAGCTTGGTGAACATGAGCGTGATGATGGACCGGGTTTTCTCGGAGAGATTGGCGAAGTCGTCCAGCCAGTAGGCGCGGCACTCGGCATAATCGGCCTGGATTCTCATCGCCGGAAGATTCGCAGCGCCTGTGCGCTTTCTCGAGAAAGAACCAGCAGGCGCTTTCCTGTCCGCCATGCCGCGTCTTTCGCCTGTTCGCGCGAGAGCGGAGCGCTGCGCACGATATCGCGCATGGTGGCCAGGCTCAGCTCGAAGCCCGCGAGCTGGACCAGCTCCACGACCTGCATGAGGAGCTGGTGCAGCGCATCCTCCCAGAAGAGCGTTTTCGCCGCCGCCGGATTTGGCAGGCTCCAGCGCCGTGATGATTTCTTCCAGCAGCGCGACGACGTTAATGGTCAGTCCGCCGCCCGCCGAGGCCTGCCCGGCTTCCCAGTCCAGAAAGTTAAAGCGCTGCTGCCCGGAGGCGTCGAAGACAATGACATCCTTTTCGCGTCTGGCTTCTTTCGCCCAGCCCAGCCACTGCGATTTTTCCGAAGGCTTGGCGCAAAGCACGATGCCCCCCATCTCTGCGGCGCTTCCTAAATACCCCAGCCCTAGGAAACGGCCTGTTCCGGAGGTTTTTCCACCCCGGTTCCGCCAAAGGCCGCGACCCCGGACGTGGCGTCCGCAATCGTGAAGGGCGCTTCACCGTCGCCCATCTCGCGGATGACCGTGGCGGGATGAAAGCGGGGAAGATTCGTCGCGTGAATCTCCCCCGCCCTCGGTGTCATGCACTCACCTCCTGGCGAGCCTTCTCCATGAGCGCAATCAGTTGCTCACAGAGCTTGACGGTGGTTTCAAGGTCGGCGTATTCAGGCCGTCCCTTGGCGCTGCGTCTGGTTGCGTCAAAATACGCCCGAAGCGCTTTTACTTTTGCGAGCGGGTAATGCTGTTTTTCGTTGTCCATGGATGCTCCTTTTTCTTCTTTCATTGCGCGCGCACCAGCAGCATTTCGCCGCCCGTGCAGACGCCTTGACCTGACTCCTGCCATCTGGCGGTGAGGCCGCTATTGCCGAAGGGCTTAAGCGTCATGGAGGCCATGTCGCAGCCCTGAAACGCTTCGCCGACGCCGATATTGTCGGTGGCGCGCAGAACGATAGCGCCGCCCTCGTCCGTCCCGCTGAAACTCGCGGAGGTCGGATTGAGCGTGCGGCGCATCGCTTCTGCGATGGCAGCGGCGTTTCCGCCATTCGCCAAAGGGAGTTTGGTGCAGCTGAAGGTGGTGAAGGCCGAGAAGCTATTCGGGTCCGCTCCTGGTCTCAGCTCCACCCCAAGGCGGCACCAGCCGCGGTTAAGTTCCGCTCCGCCCTGCCACTTGCCCGCCAGCTTCCTGAGCGGGTCGGGAGGGGCTTGCGCAGGAGCCGCGTGAACCACCGGCATGGGCGTGGGCTTTGTGGGTTTCGGCCGTGCTGGCGATCGCTGCCGCAATACGCCGGACGGCCAGATGAGGATGAGCAGCGCCAAGGCCACCAGGCCGCCGAGAATAAGGGCTTTGCGCTGCGCTTTCGGGTCGAGTTCCTGCCATTTCATAACGCACCTCCACTACTTTCCTTGTCATTTGCGCCGGAGCGCTTGCCGATGGAGCTTTCCAGCCCGTCGATGCCCGTCGCCAGGCCCGATGCATCACCGTCACTGTGGAAGGCTTTCCGCTCCGCGCCTTCGCGCATCAGGTCGGACTCCCACACACCCTCTTTTGCCAGGTCGCTCATATCGCGGGCATGCTCTCTGGCCTGGCTGTAGAGCTGCCATTCGGAGATGGCGAAGCAAACCGCCGAGCCGAGGACGACCCACCCCAGCATCGAGAAGCCTAAACGACGCAGCACCGCCCCGGCGAGAAAGGCCAGCCCAGGTTCCACCGCGACGGCGATGACTTTGGGGCTGAAGGGCAGCAGCTCGCCCAGGCCGAACCGGCTGACGCCCGGCGAATAGTTATGCGGCTGCACGCCGCGTTTTTCTTCGTCGAGCCGTTTGAAATGCTCATAGATGGCCAGCGCCAAGCCAGGCGAGCGCGAAGTACACAACGCCGTGTGGTTCCCGTAGACCAGCCCGCCGCCAAAAAGCAGGCCGAACGAGAAATGCACATTGTCAAACCAGTTCAGCCCCATCATGGCGGCGAACACGAAAGCGATGTTGCTCCAGGACAGCAAGGCGTAAGCCGCAGCCCTTGCGCATCGGAAACCGAGCGACGAGCGCTCCCTGTGCGGCGAAACTGCCGCCCCTGTTGGTCCAGTTTCCAAGCGGGGCTGCTGCCCCGCCGAAGGTGTTAAACGGTGATGGTTGTGAGCGTGCCATGGTGGTTTCCTTATTTCGCGGGAGCTGAGGGGCAGCCGTTATCCGCCGGATTCAGCACCACAGGCTTGTCGTCAGGACAGATGCCCAGTGTTTTACAGGTCCAGGCCGAGGCTTTGGGGGGAATCCGCGCCTTAACTGACGGCCCCTGCTGCGCTTGCGGCGTGCAATTGGCTTGCGGTTTTTGCGGCTGCACCGGAGGCACAGGCAGGCGGTTGAACAGGCGGCACCGGAGGTGCTTTCAACGCCTCGTTCTGTTTGCGCAGCTTCTCGATTTCCTGTTCCTTGAGCAGCCGTTTGCGCTCCTCTTCGAGCCGCTGAATCTCCGCGTCTTCGGGACTGAGCGCCTTGGCTGCAGGCGCGGGTTGCGCGCTGGCCGGTTTGTCCGCGCCGGTCTCCAGCTGCTCGTTCTCTTTGCGCAGCTTCTCGATTTCCTTCTGCTTCAGAAGCCGCTGGCGCTCATCCTTCAAACGCTGAATCTCGGCGTCTTCAGGACTGAGGGCTTTCGCGGGCGCAGCCTGTGCGGTGCGCTTGTCAGGAACGTTCTGTTGCTGCCCGCGCACGAAGCCGGGAAGCAACGCGATGGATAAAAACGCAGCGGCCTTAATTGCCGTGCGTGCTGTTCGTTTGTTCATAATCAATCCCTCCTTTCAAGGGTTGAGGTTTGGCTGAAGGTTTCGGGTGGCGGTTCGTCGCTGGACGAAGCGCCACCCGTGGGCGTGTAGCCTTGGCGGTAACGGATACCGCGCCGCAACGACATGCGGGCCGCACGCGCGAGCGTCGGACAAAAATCTCGAAATGCAGATGCGGCCCTGTCGATAGTCCTGTGGAGCCGACGAAGGCGACGACCTGGCCTTTGCGCACGTGCGCGCCCGGCCGGATGCCGTCTCCAAATGCGCTCAGATGCGCGAAGGCGGTTTCATAAACCGCGTTATGGCGTATGCGGATATAGAGGCCGGACAGCCCATAACGCCCCGCCGCCACAACCACGCCATCCGCCACCGCGTGAATCGGCGTGCCGGTCGCGGCCGCGATATCTAAGCCGCCGTGCCATAACTCCCGGTTGAGAATCGGATGCAGCCGCATCCCGTATTCTTCGCTGATGCGCGTGCCATCGAGCAGCGGGCCGACCAGCAACGGAGCGCTCACCAACTGGTCTTTGCCGTCGTAATAGCCAACGACCGCACAGCGCGGCTCGCCATGCTCAGCTGGCGAGGCATCCGCCAATGACGCCGCCAACAGTATTAATAGAGTTGTCAGCATATGTCTGTCCTGCCTCTCCTCTCGTTCGTCATAGAAACCGCAATCAGGCGTCTCCATACGTTTGCGTTGTGCCGGACGGCCCAGGCTGCGCTAAACGTGTCCCAGTCGCAATCGATCACCATCAAGTCCCATAAAAGCCTGAGGACGGGGTGAGAGGCTATCGTTTTCAGGTAGACTAACGTGAGCTGGGCGTGAGCTGAAATGACAGAGCAGGAAGAAATCAGAGCGGTCTATGAGCAGGTTCGCGATGCAAAATGGTTTCGCTATGCCCTATCCTGCCGCCTCCTCTTTCAGTACCTCTGGAAGCATCGTGGTAAACCTTCGAGCACGAAAGAACTCTGGGATGAAGCACTCGGACAAAAAGGCGATTTTGACTACAGCCCAGGCAACGCCAACACAGTCCGCGACCGGTGTCGCGCCTTGCGAGCCGCCTTGAAAGACTATGCCAAGGAGGTAAGAAGCGGCTGGATTTTCGACCTGCCACTCGCTTCCGAAACAGACGGATACCAGCTTAGGTGGTATCGGCGAGCCGACCCCCTGAGCGCAACGCGTTCATTCTGGGAGCCGCATCTTTCTTCATCCAGAATTTATGTGACCTATCCGGAACTCCTGTTCTATCAGGACTGGTCGAAACACTTTACTTTCCGCTATTTTCACCTGAATTCAGAAGACCTGACGCTTGCGCTGGCCGAGTTGAAGAAGCAGCACCGCCAAATGTATAGCAACCATCTGATTGCTTCCTATCCCTACGTAACGTCTGGCGACATTGAGGCGAGGGACTTGATTACCGATTGGTTCGCTGAAAACGCGATGGTAAAGATTCTCCACGCTGTTGCACGCCAGAAAATAGAAAAGATCGTTGCCGAAAGCTCGTTGATACTGTTGGGCTCTGCTGCCACCAATGGGCTAATCGGAGACTTTCTGAGTCATAGCCGTTCGCACCCGCTTGCCTTTCACTTGCAAGCTGGTGGAATCACTGTCAAAAGGCGGCGTTATCATCGAGTGATAGTCAAAGGGAAACCTGCAAAACCTACCGCCGAAGAGATGCAACGGCTTGCTCCGTATAAGCCGGTCCGCGTCGGTTCTGATTACCACATTGATTTCAGCCCAGAAAAGGGTGCTGAACTTGGCATACTCAGCCGCATCCCTAACCCGCATGGTGGAGCTGCCGTGACGATCTTCAACGCGGAGTCTGGACGGATGGTTTATCAGATGGCCCGTTTGGTCACCGAAGAGGCCCGGTTTCGCAAAGCCATAAACGCATACGATGCCGCACAGTCGCTTCAGGAGCACGCGCCCTGGCCCAACCCGATGCCCAAATGCTTCGAAATTCTGTATGCCATGCACAGCGGTTCCATCTCGACGGATCACCGTGAGGCTTCGCTCGAACCCTTGGCTTGGCGTCTTTACTGAGAATTCATCGGGAACGCGACTGGTTGCCCTTTCGCCGCTGCAATTCCGCATCGAGCATGCTCGCCACCTTGCCAATCGTCTCGCGCCGCTTCACCAGCTCGGACTCAGGGAGAGCGGCTAGATTGTTTTCACGTTTTTGCATTTCCCACTTCAGGTTGCTCACCACCGACCCGTTACCGACGGCGGCTGCTTTGTCGACCGGGAGTTCGCCATTGTTATCCACCGCAAAGACATCGGCGTTGTTACGCATGAGTTCACTCATTACCCCGCTCCCTCCCCGCCGCTTTTCAGCAACCATATGAAGCGGTGTTTCACCGAGCTTATTCTTGGCATTGACGTTTGCCCCTTTTTCAATCAGAAGCCTCGCGGCGGAAGGCCACTCGCCGCTTCGCGCCACAAGGTGCAAAGGGCGATTTCCGTCTTTATTAGTTCCGTTCACCTTTGCCCCTGCGTCGATGAGTTCCGCCATTGGCTTGCACCGGCCGGTGTACGCAGCCCTAAACAACTTTTCTGTCAACTCATCCATTTATGCCGCCAACGCCGGGTTGGCAGCACAAGGGCTGCCTGTCCGCAACGCTTTCCGTCCAAATGCCCCGGCAGCCGGTGCAATGAAGGTGGCGACCGCGAAGCATCCTGCTGCCGGACCGACCACGGGCACACGGCGCGCTCGGCCATAGGATTTGACCCGCTGAAGATTCGCGGAGTCCGTCTCGTTGAATCCTTCCATACGCCCTCGTCTGATTGAGCTGCTTCGATTTCCCAAGCCCGCGACGAAGAAGCTTCCTCCGGGCGGCGTCTCGGCTATTTGCCCTTCAGCTTCCATGTACGGCTCGGGTTCAGTTTCGACAGGAAGGTACACCAAAATTGCGAGGCGGAAAAGGGGGTTGTTGCGACAGCAGCAAAGAGAAACCGTCAGGCGGTTTTGCGGGGTACTCTGGAGGCATGGTTTGCCCGTATCGGTGTCTTGGCCTTTTTGAGCCTCTTCTCGACCGTCTCCCGCGCAGGCTGGCCCGTCCCGTCAGTCACGTCATCGTGTCCGTCTACTTCCATTGGAAACTTTTCCTGGTCGGGGCGTTAATCGCCTTCAGCTCAGGTTCTCTCGGATTGATGTGCTGGGATAACTTGCCACGCGGCGAGTTTTTCTCCGCAATGCTGATTTTGACGCCGCTTTCCCTGTTCGCCTTGTGGCAATGGAACGAGGCATCCCAGCTACGCCAGCGGCTTCGCTCCTTGGAAGAGGACTTGCGCGAAGAAGAACTCGAATACGAGTATCCCAACGGCAACCTCGCAGAAAACTAGGTTTGCCCCGCACCTGGACAACGATCAGAAGGGCTTCGTTACGAGTTTGATGTTCAGATATCAGTGCGATTTCAGGAGCCGCACTCCTGGTCGGTCATCGTTGAGGAATTCCACGCCTGCCTTTTCCAGCGCCCGTTTGACCAAAGAAAGCGTGGACGTGCGCGCACCAATCTCCCCATCGAAGCTCTCCATGCGACGCACGGTACCGATTGCCACACGCGCCAGTTTCGCAAGCTCAGTCTGCTCCATGCCAATCAGCACGCGGGCAGCCCGTAACTGTCTTCCCGTGATCAACTGAAGACCGTAACACGTAAAGAGAGCTAAACCCAAATGATTCAATCTGATACACAACTAGTTGATTATCATAACTAAATAATGCGATCCTCGGGCTATGCCTGCACAGACGACGCTCGCGGCCGGCATACTGGCCGCACTCTCCGTTTCCGCTCTGCTAGCGCAGCAGCAAAATTCATCCGAACCGTTCTTTGTGTACGATCAATCCGGCGCGAAACCTTCCAGACCCATATCCCCGGCGGCGCTTCCGCCCTTAATACATTTCTGCGGCGGCGGCTGCAGCGCCGGGAAGGGAGGCACCCTCACTCTTGAGAACGGCCGCTACCCTTCCTACGACAAGCAGGGACTTTCCGGTTGGTGGGAGATTCAGAAGCTTGACCGCGATTCAGTCATCATCCAGCGTAATGACATCCGGCCTTATCCCGGCAAAGCGACGGTAACGGGACGCCTCTCACCGGAAGGAAACTCCATCGTCAACGGCATCATCGACTGGACGTGGCATCCCTGCTGCGGAACGGCTCGCAATCCGTTCCAGATGGCGTGGGGTGATGCGCTGGATACGGTCCCGGCGGATGGAAATGGCCCACCCGCAATACCGGCGTGCGATGCGCAGGCCACTGCTACAACCGCCCAGGCTATCGAAAACGGGGTCCAGGCTATGGACAGGAAGAAAAGAACAATCGGTCTCTGCTGGTTCCAAATTGCCGCCGCACAGGGCAACCCCCTTGCGGAAGGCGCTCTGGCGACAATTTACTACAGAGGCTTGGGAGTGCCTGTCGATTACGCCGAGGCACTGAAGCACGCCACCAAATCCGCCGCCGCGAAAAACTACCTGGGCGAAGACTGCCTGTACCTGATCTATTTGAACGGCAATGGCGTTCCCAAGAACCCCGAGAAGGCGGAGATGTACCGCCAGCTCGCGGAGAGAGACAAACTCCTGGCAGAGCAGGAGGACAAGCTGGAGGCGCAGAAACTCGCGGCTCAGCGGCAGCAGCAGGCAGATCAGCAGCAGGGTCAGATGCAAGGGATCTTCTCGTTGCTGGATCTCTTCGGGTCATCCGAGCCCAAGGAGCCAAAGAAAAGCTCCATTGGCTGCGCGCCCGGCGTCGTGAATTACAACTGCTATAGCCATTAAAACAACTGGTGGCACGGCCCCATGTCTTCGCTTATTCTCGGCCCTACCAAGCCCGCAGTCCGCTTGTTCGGCCCGAACTACCTCAATTCCGATGAAGTCCTCACCTACGGGGGCGACGGCCACTTGCTCAGCCCCCTCCGCCGTTGCGGCCTCATGCGACTCAGCTATTGAAACCGGAACGACATGCCACAGTTAGCACCGTTGCCGTTGTTGGTAGCCAGTGCATAGGCAGGCGTAGCGGTCGAGTCGTAGCAGTCGGTCGCGGCTGCAGGGCTCGACGTATGGGCAGAAGGAGTGGCGGTACCATTCTCGCCCGCATCGGCACCGTCATACAAGGCTTGGGCATTACCGGTTGTCGGGAAACCGTCATCCATTTTCTTATCGATATTGTAGGCCTGCTGTGCGGTGACGCTTACACCGGAGGTGACTGCACCCGCTCCCGAAATCGAGGTCAGATTCGACATGCCGTAATAATTCACGCCCCCGGTGCTGTAGACGTAAATGAAGTTGCCCCGCCCCAGCTTGGCGGGAGGAAAATAGCTGCTAAGCGCCGTGGACGCAATGGCGGCGACGGTGCCCGGAGCGGCTGACGTGAAACTGCCGTCCACCAGGTTTATATTCATTGGTGTCGCCGGATTTCCAACGCTTAAGTCAGACCAGAAAGTTGTGGTTTCGCCCCCTTGGACGAAGCCGTCGGCTGCGCCCGCCTTCGTGCCTTCGATAAGGCCGTTGCCGTCGCCCATCCCAGGCGCCGTTCCTCGTGCCTGAAAACCAAATGAGGTGGCAGTGGCGGCGTTTAGATCACCGGGAAGAGCATTATACTTGCCTCGAAACGTATTCACCGCCGTGTTGTATTTCTCAATCTGGGCGATGGTGGCGCGCACCTCTGCCGCGCGGATAAGATCTTGTCCCACCAGAACACCACCGACGATCAAGCCGATGATGACCAGCACTATTGAAAGTTCGATAAGCGTAAAACCACGTGATTGCATATATAAACCCTTTCCCAATGTGTCTCGTAAGCGGTTTACAACACGCTGATTGTACGGAGGAAATATTAGACGCCCACCTGCATAAAATCAAGCATTATTCCGGAACGCGAGATCTAAATTGTCAGAAGACGTTTGTAGTGACGGCGCGCCCAAAGATGAAGCTAAGGCCGATTACTGGCACACACATTCCCAACAGCATACTGACCGCCAGAAGCCGAGCGTTGGCGGCCCACCGGCAAAGCAGTCAAGCTCTTACTTTCTCGATTGGCCCGGATGGTAAGCCTCAGCTCGGCCATAGGCCTCGTTTACTTTTCCTTCGACAGTTTAGGCGTTACCGTTGTATGTAGCCTTTGGGACGGCGAGGGTTGATCCGTCAAATATAAGCGATGATAAAGGTCCTTACTGCAAGTAGCCGATTTCCAATCAGTCTCGATACAGATGATTTCTTTTCCTTGCGTAAAGCCCTGTCTATTACCAACCATAAATGAACCCACGCAAAGACCCAGTAGAAACACCACGAATAAGATAAGGCCCCCGTCATGTCCGGCGCATCTTTTTGAGGATATGTTGGCATCAGGAGTGTGCATGATCGTGTGTAGCACAGCGTAAATAGGGGTTCAACCAGCAAGTCGCGGCGCGGGCCAAGAAGCCTTCTTAGTAGCTTCGTCGGTGGCGTCACCGGACACAAAATGTTTCCCTATTGACCGCGCAATGACTATAGATAACTGAATAGTCCATCCTAAGACGCCGCCGGAACTATGGCGACTACCACCTGATTGGGCACCCTGGGGAATGAAGAACATATGCCAAAACCGGCCGCGTCGATTATAACGCCCTCGCCTTGGCCGATAGTGCTCCCGATGCTCATAGTGATGGCAATAGCTTACCGATACTATACCCATATTCCTCCCACGCTCATTCCGAGCAACTTTTATGGTCTGCTCGGCTCGGCGTTCATGGCTGGCCAGACGAGCCTGCTCATCACACCCTCTCCTCAACTGCTCGCTTTACCCGATCCTTATGATTCCAGCGTTAACCAGCCCTACGTTCTCTGGGATGCCGTATTATTCGACAAAGAAGTATTATCTATATTTTGGTCCTGTACCGGCGTTGTTATTCTGGGTACCCGTCAAATGGATTACGGGCGTCGGGCTGAGTGACCCAACGCTTGTCCTTGGCTTTTCGATTGTCGGCACGGGCTCTCTTGTGGTGCTCCTTGCCCGCATTTCGGCGCGTGAGCAGCTGTCCACGCAGCTGGGCTTAACCCTCGCAATATTTGCGCTGACCTTTGGAACATGGCTTCCTTTCATGCTCCGCAGGCCGTCCTTCTACGAGGTTGCGATTTCAGGCGCATACTGCTTCTCAGCGCTTGGCTCATTGTTCGTTTGGCACGGGTTCCAACCAGGTCGAAAACCTCTATATTGGCTGGGAACGGCCAGCCTTTGCCTCGGCCTAGCCGCAGGGTGCCGCGTTGTTCATATCTTTAACGTTGTTTTGCTCATAGCGGCGTGGACCGTTCTCTGGCGGCGCAGCCGCCCTAGTTTGATCTCATCTGGGCTCTGGACATTCGGCCCATGGAGCCTCTGCATTGCGGGATTGATGGCCTACAACTATGCGCGCTTTGGCTCGGTCTTTGAAACCGGAGCTAATTACCTATGTACAATTGGCAACGTACATAGCCCTGAATTCAGAATGCTACGCTGGGAAAGACTAATACCCAACGCTTACTTCTATCTATTCAGAGCCCTCACCTGGAAGGACACTTTGACATTTCCGTTCTTCCATATTGACTACTATGCGGACATTCCACTCCCGCTGTTGCATATGAACGCGATGACATATGAGCCGGTGTACGGCTTGTTCGCTAACAGCCCCTTCTCGCTGTTCGTTTTTGCGACCCCCTATTGTATCGCAAAGTGCCGACGACTCGCGCCGGAAACACAAGCGATCGTGATCGCTATATCGCTGTATGGAGGCTGTTTGCTTTCGTTCCTACTTTTATATTTCTTCACGACGGCGCGATACTGTGTCGATTTCGCACCGTGGATAATGTTTGTCGCGTGCTTGCAGTATTTGCGTCTACTGAGCGAAGCCAAAGATCGAAGGATGTACTATATACTCCTCGCTGTTGGTGGTGTTGCGTCCATATATAGCTGCTTTACAGGCACAATGTCAGGATATTGCGGTCAATATTTATGTGAGGCTTAGTAATCGTGACCGCACATTCACTTGTAATTACACTGCATCGTTTTACGCTGCTAAAGACCGTGTTAATGGAATGGCTACAACGATCAAAGCAGCTCAGAACGTGTCTTGGAATCCGACTGAAACGTTGTTCTTGAAACGGGAGTCGCGAGCTGGTGTTGTATAAGCAGGGATCTCCAGAGCGGGAGAAGTCCGACGGGCGATATCTGACCACCTGCGAACACCTTCATGCGGATAAATTACACCGGCTAATGCAGGGGTGGGATTGACGCGAACGAGACTAATTGCTCCGGCGTGTTTGTTGCAGGATGCAGGTGGGAGCGCTGGCCTAAAACACTCTGAGGAACATTAACACGCAGGCCGGTGGTCCCTGATAGGACAAATTATACGTGCCAGACACCCATGTTTGATTCCAGTTATTGCAATTTGGCGCATAACTAGGAGTCGCGGTCAACACGCTTCCCGAAGACGGAATTCCGTCATCTATTTTAAGATCAATCGCGTAAGCGTCTTGTGGACTGATCACTGGCCCAAAAGCCGGAAAGCTCGCTTCGGCAGTGATGCTAGTGTTTTCGAGAATAATCATGTTACCGTAATTACCGGGATACCATCCGTTCAACCCGTCCGTGAGGCTGGTAGTGGGTGATAAAACAGCATATACGCCGCTGGTTATCTTCGACGAAGGCGCGTTAGCTCCATTTGGGCTATAGTAGTTCGGATCAGGCCCGGTCTGAAAGAAAAAAGGCTGATTGGAATTATTAGCATGGCCCGGCTCGCCGTTGTAATATCCTGGAATCAGCCCTGCCAACGCTAGTTCCTGCCATGCCCACATCGGCTCATATAAGGTGACAGGGCCGTCGCCGTTGCCAAGGGTATACTGGTCATCAAGCGTGCCGTTACCGTTGCCATTATTGACGGGATAACCTTGGCTGTCCCTCGTACCGAAGAATGTCGTGGCATTTGGACAATCACCTGGCAGACAATTGTATTTGCCCTCAAAGGTCATGGCGGCTGTCTTGTATCTGTCGATGTCGCTGACGACTGAACGAAGCTCGGCGGCTTTGATTAGATCCCGTCCGGTCAGCACGCCGCCGACAATCAGCCCGATGATGACCAATACTACCTAAAGCTCGATCAGCGTGAAGCCGCGTTGTCGCATCAGTTTGCCGCAGCGGGAGAAAAACACAGTGATGCACCGTTATTAGAGTAATGCAGGCCGGTGGGTTGCGGCCCGTCGTCAAGGATATGGCCCTGATGGCCGCCGCACCGTGAGCAGTGATACTCAAGCCGCGCCACCATCATCGTGGCATCGGCCCGCGTCTGAATATGCCCCGGTAATACATTAAAGAAGCTCGGCCACCCGCTCTGGCTGTTGAACTTAAAGCGCGAGGGGAACAGGGGGAGGCTGCATCCCGCACAGCTATACAGACCCGCCCGGGCTTCGTGCAGGAGCGGACTTGAAAACGCCTCTTCAGTGCCACCCCGCCGCAAAACCTGATACTGTTCGCCTGTTAGGCGATTCCGCCACTGCGCATCATCTAGAACCAGCATGTCAATGGCTGCCCCCAGAGCTTCGCGGAGTAAAAGGCCCGGCGCCAGCAATGAACACGCCCCACCGATAATGATGTGTTGTAGGAAACGGCATCTGTTCATTCCACTCCAGAATCTCTGTTTGAACGTATGTAGTTTCCGCATATCATCCGCCGTCGCCCGGCCCGCCGACAGTCACACGGCATCAACTCTACATACTACGGCTAAATCCTTAAACTTACGTTAACGAACCCCTCTGCTTCCTGGAAGCCGAAAGAGCCAACCATTCTACGTCTGCGGGGAAATGATTGCGATACGAGTTAAAGGTCACCACGGTTTAAGGAGCATGCGCTTCCACTACAGTGGGGTACTCACGCCGCGTTCTTCTCAAGGCGCACCCCGACTGAGTCACCGCTGCTTAACGGAGGCGGCCCTCGCCTTGGGAGTCGCTAGAGGAGCTTCTATCGTCGCGGGCGCGCAAGGTGCCGGTGATTTCGTCTCCGCGATCGCATGTTCTCTCTGCTCCGCCATCTCATGTTCTCTCTGCGCCAGGATGGCGCGGGATATTCCGTTGTCCAGTGCTTTGTCAAACGCAGCGGCTTGATTTCTGTCCTTGCTGACGTGCTGCACCATCTGCTTTAGGGAGAAAGTTTGCCCGTCTATTTTAAACGCTATATGTTCAGCGGAGGGAATGGTTTCAACTACTACGCCTATTAAAGCAAGCTTATGTGGGTCATTGTGCTCTGCAGCCTCTTTGGCGGTATCATAAAACAGCTGCCCTATGGTACGGAGTCGCCACTCAGGCGGCATTGCATATTTTATGTCCTGGAGAAAAGAGGTTTGCAACTCCACGATTTGACCCTTTGCGAAAAAGTCCTTAGTATCTGCGATAACACTGTTTTCGTGGCTGCTAAGTAGGGTCTCAGGCCATTCGGTATTGTAAGGGCGAATCCATTCCGGCAACAGACTCGGGCTGTGGCGTATCCATTTTCCAACCGCAGACTGGTTTTGATGTGTTTGGCGGGTAGCCATTTCAGCGTCTACGTCATATACTCCTAAAGAAGGCATCGCTTCTGTCCTTTTGGTTGGGGTGATGGTAAGACATTGAATGGAGAGCGACTAACGGTGTTTGTCTGTAGACATCTTGGACCGGAGTCTGTCGGTGAAGCTATCATGGCGATCTCTTTTCTCGTTAACTTTCATATCCAATGCTGCAAGACATCGGGGTTTCTGTCTCCACCTATAGCTGCCCATTCTGCTAATAATTGGCCAAAACCGGGTGTTTCGTGTTCCGACCTATCGAAAGTGTCATCCTTTCGTTGTTCCATTCGCCGTTCTTTCATGTATTAGTGACATGCATTTCTAAAAGGCATGGAGTCTTTAGAAAAGTTAAACTTTTGTTACGGCCCTATTTCGATGTTTCCGCTTTGCAGAAGTCACGGATGCTGCTGAAACACTCCTCCTTGGAACAGCAACGGAGTGGTTTTGTGATGGCCAAGCAGGCGGTTAGCGAGTAGTTGCTTTGTAACGTCCACCGCGAAGACATGTGCCTGAGAAGCCTACTGCACCCTCTCGACACGGCGCTTTCCTCTTATTACAGCCGCAGAGGCCGTCGCTCCATCGACCCCGAGCTGATGCTGCGCATTATGCTGGTGGGCTATGGCGTTCCGTCTTATTTTATAAAGCGCTCTCTTCCGATATCGGCCGTGGGCTGAGAAAAGGTGGGGATATATCGTGCGCTGTCTTTCAGTTTTACATCTTTGTGCTCTCCTTTTGCATTCAGCAGATGAATCGGAATGCCATCGTTTGCGGCGAACTGAGCAAGCGTTTGAACCCCCGAAAGCGATAACGGCACGTAGGCGCTCACCGGTAATTCTGCGTCGTCTCTTCCTTTGGCGAACGACCAGATTTCTTTCACTCCCCCCGCTTGTTTTCCAAATTCCGCATTCGCTATAGCCATGGCGTTTTGAACCGGATCGATACTGTTAAATCCCGCCTCTTCTACCTTTACGCCCGCTACGTACGCGCCATTGGCTAGTTTTGCAACGACCACCTGCGATGTCTTGCTGGCATAATCCACGGACTCCAGTTCCTTAAGCCACGAAAACACTTCCTGTTGGGAGAGTTCCTTTCCCGTGCGTATAAGACGATTCTCAACCTCGTGAGCCGTAGGGGCTGTGGCGTTTACTGTGTCGGCGGCGTTTTGTTGCAGCTCGGGAGCGAACTGCCTGAAAGTGAACGCATCCGGCAGGAATTCTCCCACTGTAGTCTGCTGATGAGCGCTATTGAGCGATAGGGAATGAACGACGGTTGAAGGTCCGGCCAGATTGCTGATTTGCTGCCTGCATTTTCCGCAACATGTCACCTGGCTGTTGGCCAACGGATGATCGTCGCCCGGCTTCAGATTTCCCGGCGCACCCATCACCCAGGCTTCAACGATCTCGGCTTTCTTACCTAGGCCCGTGATCATCGCGCCCATGCTTCCTTCCTCGCCATGAGTAGACATTCGGTGATGGGGATTTTCCACATTTACCCCTGCAAAATAATAGGTGTCGTCATCGCCAAGTTTCGCGCGAAAAACGGAAGTGACATCAAATCCAGATGCCGGAACGAACGGATTCCCTCGCAAGTCTTGCAACCATTGCGCGATTTCCGCCTGCGAAAGTGGCTTCGTTGCTTTTCTAAAGACTTTCATGCGCTGCCCCAAGACATGGCTACCATAAATACTCTTTTTCAGTACTTAAAGAGCTGAGTGTATAGCCATAACTGTGTTACACAAAGTTAAGGTTTTGTGACAACCCAAGATCGCTTCTTGTTGGGCGACCGCACAACAGTACCCCAATATACAGGTGCCATGTCCGTATCCCCGCCGTGGCCGGAGCAGGAAGCGTCCAGCAGCCCGGCAAGCTGCAAGTGTTGCCAGAACAGATACGGCTCATAAAGGATTGGACTGCCGTCGTCAATCTTTTGATCTATCGCATGCGCTTCATACGGCGTGAATGTAGAGCCTGTAAAGCATTTTGCAGTGGTCACTCCCGGGTTTAGTTTCGGCAGGACGCTACACCAAAAATGGAGCAGCGGAAAAGGGGGTTTGATGCGCCCGCCGCCACCGTGTAACCATGTTGACCTAATTTCTAAAAAGAAATGCCACGACGCAGTACGGCGCATTCTGGATAAGATCGTAGGCCGTCGCAGTACCGTTAGTGCACCCGCTCGCATACCATGCGGCAGCCACATATTCATCCGTTTTGAGCCAAAAACACTCCAGTATTTGGTTTCCCGTCATCTATTTTGGTGTCGATATTAAACGCGTCATTGGCCGACATCGACGGCCCCCATGCCTCCCCGGTAATCTGGCCCAAAGAAAGTTTGGTGCTGATGGTTTCGCTGTACCAGGTATAGTTGTTCGGCCACCAGATAGCACCAGTGGGAAGCCGAGACCGCGGCACTTTGGAGATGCCGCTAGCGGAAGGCGCAAGACCAGACGGGTTAAAATAACCCGCGAAAGTTCCCGCCGCGAGCCTCGCCTCGCCTAACTGCTGCCAGAACCGTGTGGGTTCATTTACGCCGCTTGCGAGAGGTAGCCCATCGATTTCGCCATTGCCGTCCCCGTTGCAGGTTCCACCCGTATCGTCCGGCGAATCCGGGCACCGGCATTCGTGCCAAAAAATGTGTTCGCATTCACGCAATCCCCGGGCATACAGCCGTATTTCCCATCGTGAAAGTATTCACCGCCGTTTGAATACTTGCTCTATCTGGCTTATCTGAGCGCGCACTTCCGGCCGCCGGATCAGGTCTTGCCCCACCAGCACGCCGCCGACAATCAGGCCGATGATGACCAGCACAATCGAAAGCTCGATGAGCGTGAAGCCCTGTTGACGCGCCTTCTCAAGGCCCCCCCGGAGCGGTTTACAACATGCCCATTGTGCGGAGGAAAGGTTAATTAAATGTAAAAAGTTGCCCGCCCTTTCCGGCTGTACAAACTACCGTTTAGAGAGTGTACGCGGGTCCGTGCATAAATCAAGATTTACGCACATGTCCAAGCGGTCTATTGAAATTGGAGTCGAGAGAGCAGTTCGCGCCCGCGCCACCATTTATTTCGAGCGAATAATGCTGTGCAGCGCCGCCTATACCTGGGGTCCCGTTGCTTGTGACGCTGTTGTCGTAGCAGGTGGTAGAAGAACCGGCAAGTGAGCTTGTGTAGCTGCCGCCATGATTAAAAGTTCGATCTGCCCACACGGCAGCTAAGTATCCCTGCGTGGGATTTCTTGCGGTTACGTTCCCGGACTGCGGCAGCCCGTCATCCACTTTCGCATCAATGCTGGACGCCTGCTGCACTGTCAGAGTCGGGTTCGCAATAATCTGGCCGGGGTTCGTAATTGTGGTCACAGCAGCAAGGGCAAAGTAATTAATTCCGTTTTGGCTCCAGACATATACGTAGTCTCCGTTCGCAATTTTTCGCCTGTGGAAGCCAAAGGCTAAGAGCCGTTCCGGTCACATTGGCCGCAGGCTCACTGTTGACGGTGGCGGTATTGAAGGTGCCGTCGATTAATCTAGCTGTGCCCAGATCTTCCCAAAACACTACCGTCTCGCCGTTTCCCCAATGGAAGCCATCATTTGCGCTAGCGATATTCAGATGATTGCTCTCAATCACACCATTACCATCCCCCTCGCCCGCGAACAGACCTCGCGCCATAAACCCGAAACTTGACGCGTCGGGGTCTTTGATATCTCCCGGCAGATAGCCATACTTGCCACGGAAAGTATTCACCGCCGTATTGTATTTCTCAATCTGTGTAATCGGTGCCCGTACTTCCGCCGCGCGAATGAGGTCCTGGCCGACCAGCACGCCGCCGACAATCAGGCCGATAATGACCAGCACTATCGAAAGCTCGATGAGCGTGAAGCCGCCGCGTGTTTCAAGCTCTCCCCATTCTGCCGAGTGTTGCCGAAACGCTTAACAAATCGTTAAAGAACATAACCCGCCGCGTCAGTCCTTTTGCGCTAAATCACGAATTATGCACAAAACTGGAAGCCGCAGTCTCATTGGGCTTGCGCTGTGCATAATATATGTGCATAATGTCGCGCATGAAATACGGCTATGCGCGGGTATCGACAGACGGCCAGAGCGTTGCGGCGCAGGTGGAGGAGCTGACCCACGCCGGAGCCGAGAAGGTTTTCAGGGAGAAGATCAGCGGCGCGATCACGCACCGGCAGCAGCTCCAGCGCGTGCTTGATGCCCTCGATGAGGGCGACGTGCTATTGGTGACCCGGCTTGACCGCCTCGCCCGCAGCACCCGCGATCTGCTCAATACGCTGGCCCTCATTGCGGAGAAGAAGGCCGGGTTTCGCTCCCTGGGCGATAGATGGGCCGACACGACGACCGCGCACGGCCGCTTGATGCTTACCGTGCTGGCCGGGCTTGCAGAGTTTGAGCGCGAACTGATACGCGCCCGCACCGGCGAAGGCCGCGCCAGGGCGAAAGCCAGAGGCGTGAAGCTCGGGCGGAAATTCAAGCTCACGCCGCACCAGCGAAAGGAAGCACTGGCGCGCAAGGAGAGCGGAAAGGAATCGCAGACGGACATCGCCCGCAGCTACAACGTCAGCCACAGCACCATATCGAGGCTTTCCGCATGAATGCCGTCATCCTCTACCGCATCGACGCCGCCAAGCGCATGCACCGCTTTTACCGGATGGACGTGCAGCCGGATTTATTCGGGCAATGGTGCCTGATGCGCGAATGGGGCCGCATCGGCAGCACCGGCCAGACGCGCCCGCCCCCTTTCCTACCCCGCAGGAAGCCCAAGCCGCGCTTGACAAGCAACGCCGCGTGAAAGAGCGGCGGGGATACCGCGCGTAAGCTGAATTGTGCAGCCATCCACATTACAATAAAGGAAGGAAATGTTTTGAGCGTTGAATGCCTAAACTAGGTCGCAATCTCCTTGCCCCTGCAACAGCGGAAAGAAATACAAACGCTGCTGCGGACTCACAATGCCATCCTCTGCTATGCCGCGCCATCAGCTGAAGCATTTCAGCTCATGCAAATGCAAATGGCGCGCCATGATGCCAAGGAGTACCGCCGCCGATTGATGCAGGGCCTTGGGCGTCCCATCATTTCAGTTGAATATCAGGGCTATCGTCTTGTGGCGGTCGGCTCCGAGCTTCATTGGAATAAGAGCTGGCGAACTTTTCATGATTTCCTCTTTGCATATATACGGCGTGTGTTTACGCCGGAGTGGGGGAATGCCGAGTTGAAGAAGGAATTGGCCCAACGTCACCCCATCATGCAGTGGTACCAAAAGTTATGTGATTTTCAGCAAGCGCATACTGTGCAGCGCGATGCCATCCACACGGGGGAGATGACAGGAAGCATCAAGTTGTACCTTGAGCTGGCTTACGACCTATATCTGTGCGCCCACAACGCCAAGTTGCTGCCGTTGCTTGTAAAGAGACTAAAAATCCGCAAACCTTTGAGGGAGCCTTGTACGAAACATTTGTGATAGGAAGCTTCGCCAAAGCCGGATTTGATATTCAGATGGAAGCAGAGGACGACAGCACCACGGCGCATTGTGAATTCGTCGCGAGCCACCGTGAAACCGGCAGACGATTTTCTGTAGAGGCCAAAGCCGTCACTTCGGAATCAAAGCGGGCGGGACTCACATCGGAGCCGCCGAAGATTCGCGACAAAATCTATAAGGCGCTCGCTAAAGACCTTCGCGCACGAGCGCATAATCTGCATTGAGCTTAACCGCGCCCAGACCATCTCCGCCGACGGCGTTCCTGATTGGGTTCCCATAGCTCGATGCGGAGATTGTCGATGCCGAGAAGACCCTTACCGTCTCGAATGCCCCTGCCCCGCGCGCATATGTCCTAGTCACAAACCGAACCCATCTTCATAATCTCGATGCAGTGGCTGAACCGGAGGTTATGTTCGCCTGCGGCTTCAAGATTGATGATTTCGCTCCGCGCATTCCCCTGCCGATGCTGACAGCTTGTCGAAGCGCGCGAGCGGCACATCGAACTTTACTGGCTCATGCAGGCGATGGAAAAGCACGGGCAAATTCCAAGCACGTTTGACGACAGGACGCCGGAGGAAGCGTTTCATGCCGCCGACCTGGCGGAGAGGCTGCAAATTGGTGAAGTGTGCCGGTTTCAGGACGGCCAAGGCAATGTCATTAGCGGCGTTGTCGCTGACGGGACTGTCGATATTGCGCAGCGCAAAGCATTTTATGGATGCAATCTCGAAAGCGGAACATCGTTCATTGTTCAACAAGAGCTAGGCGAGGCTGATATTGCGGTTTATCAAGCCTCGCCCGAAACTTATTTCGGCGCGGTGAAGCCATCCCGTAAACCGATCACGAGGGCGCTGGACGCCTTCGATTTCTGCTATGAGTCTTGCAAGAACACGCCGCGCGAGAAGCTCCTTCACCTTATGTCCGCATGGCCTGAGCCCGCCAGTAGGGAGAACCTGCCGCAACAGGACCTGGCGAGGCGGTATAGCGCCGCCATGGCCGAGTCTCTTCTCGCGCGCATGAAGAAACCGCAGGCATCTCCTTTCCCGGATGGACAACCTCTGTCAGAGGAGCCCGCCAAACAATGAGGGTGTGAAACCTCGCCGCCGAGGCTATTATGGAGGCATCGCAGAGAATGGCTGATAAAAGCAGCACGCCACCGGCAGACCAGTTATGGTTGCCGCCCTTCACCGCACTTCCCGGCACGCAAACGATGATCTACCGCGACAGCTGCACACGGGAGTTGGTAGGGCTCAGTATGGCAAAAGAACGCCGGGTATTTCGTGTTCGCACCATAGTAACCGACCAGAATCAGCCATTAAACTGTTCACTGGAGGATTTGCTGGCATTCCAGCCTCAGAATCGCCTCCCCCTTCCCGATGGCAACTTTCCCGCATGGAAGCACTATGGCGGAAGTCGCGCAGTGTTTTACGACCTGTGTGCCGATGAGAGCGGCAACCTCTCAGCAATCGAGGTGGAAGTTAGCGCCAAGCGTCCGGAGCTGGCGCTGGCATATGCGCGGGCGGCGGTGAACCAGTTCTTAGATGGCCTCACGGCGACCGTACCGCACCCCATCGTAATTCAACGCCTTGAGCTGCTCTCGCCAAACGACAACAGGACGGTCCTGGCCTATCAGATAACGATGCCGCACCAATGTGCCACAAACATTCCAAGATTCGGCGGCATTTCCCCAAACCCGCTGTTCTCCGGAATTGAGGCAGTGTTGCGCGAAGCACTGACCAATCCCAGTCCCTATTACAGACTTCTGCTTGCCTATAGGGGCTTCGAGGGTGTCAAGCGTCTTCGTCGTCAGCTTCCAGAACTTGCCAAGAAGCACAATATAGATGTTCCTCCTCTTAAAGATACGCAGCTCGACAAAACCGAGATGGCGCAACATGGCTTTCGGGAAGACATCTTGATGTTTGAGAAGTTAGACCAGTTAATGGAGCACTACAAAAACCTAAGAGACGCATGTGCACATTTCTTTGTGGGTAGCAGAGGCAAAGCCGCCCGCCAGCACCTCCACCTTTCAAGCACCATAGTTCACACCTGCGGCAAGGTCGCCGCCTTGATGCTGATATACGTGCGGAGAGACCTAGCCTATTTAAAGAACTACCACGTCCGCTATTTGGCGCCTGTAACCCATGTTGGAATGCTTTTGCCTATGGAGGGAGCGCGGGAACGATTCAGGGTTATCTGCCCGGACGAAGAAGCAAGCGCCCCGCCGGACGAATTCAACAGCTAGGGGTCACTACAGAATTCACATTGATGATAGCCGTAGACATTCATCAGCTTGTTCAGGTAAAGCTGCGAACGATCTCTTCGGGTTTGGCCGGGCGCGGCTTCTCACTTGCGGCGCAGGTGACATAAGGCTTGCCGTTTCTTTCGAAAAGCTTGATGGCCTTGATTTCCGCTTCGGAAAAGATGGTCAGCGCATAATCCGCGCCCCGCAGAATGTCCGTCAGGGTCGCCATGGTATATCGTGTTCGCGGTAAGCTCTTAGATTCTCTGTCAGAACTGTCTTCCGTCTGCGCGGCGCAAGCGAGACAGCTATTCGCGTTGCCGCCCGCATAAACTCTAATTGGGTAAAATGGGATTGACCGCTGGGTCAACCCACGGTATTGTACCAGAATGCAGATACGCCTTGTCATTGATAAAGCGGGCCGGGTAGTCATCCCCAAGCCGCTGCGCGAAGAACTCCATCTGGAACCCGGCGACACGCTGGAGATGGAAAGCGCAGGCGAGCAGATAACGCTGCGCCCGGTACGCGGCAGCGGGCCACTGGTCAAAGAACATGGCGTCTGGGTATTTCATTCCGGCCAGCCCCTGCCCGCATCGGCCACCGACGCCATGCTGCAGCAAATCCGCGAGGAGCGCGATCAATCGAATCTCGGCAAGGCTGAATGAAGGGGTTTTTCGACACCTCAGTGCTGGTCCCGGTATTTTACGGCGACCACGTTCACCATCGCGCCAGCATGGATTTGTTTATTCAATTCGACAAATCCACCGGGTGCTGTGGCGCGCACAGTCTGGCGGAAGTCTATTCGACGCTGACGCGGATGCCCGGAAAGCATCGCATTAGCAGTGATCAGGCCGTGCTTTTCATCGGCAACGTCCGTGAGCGCCTCTCCGTAATTGGACTCAGCGGCAGTGAATATGGGCACGCGCTTGAAGCCTCCGCTGCACGCGGGATCGTCGGGGGAGCCATCTATGACGCAATGCTCGCGCATTGCGCACTGCATGCGCAGGCGGAAGTCATCTATACATGGAATGCTCGGCACTACGCCCTGTGTGGACCAGAGGTCGGAGCAAGACTGCGAACTCCCTGAAAAACGTAGGAACCACCATCCCCAGCGCATAAGATCGGTTCCAAGGGGAAGAAGCCCTTCCCTCGCTGCAAGCCATCAAGGCTTTCCGCTACCCATCCCGGCGGGGAAACCCCGCAACGCCCCAGGGGCTGCACCCCTCTGGCGTCAAGGAACCCGCCTCCGGTTTCCGGTTCCCCCAATTTTCCTGATACCCGGAAAATCGGCACCCCCGGAAAATGTTGCCAGCAACATCGCGTTCTTGACGCCAACACCCGCCAAGAAAACCGCTTCCATCGGTCTTATGAGCGCGCTTCCTCAGCAAAAGCTTCGGAAGACTCGACTCAAAACCGACTAACAACTGAGAAGGAAGAACCTATGTTGTCCCACCAAAACACCATCCTCAACGCCGACTGCCTCACTGCCCTGCCACAGCTCCCCGCTGAAAGTGTCCAGTTCATTCTTACCGACCCGCCCTATATCACTCGGTACAAATCACGCGACGGCCGCACGGTCCCCAATGACGATAATGCTGCTTGGCTGAAGCCCGCCTTCGTTGAGATGTATCGCGTACTAGCGCAGGACAGCTTTTGCGTGACGTTCTACGGCTGGCCTCAGGCCGACCGTTTTATCCGGGCCTATCGTGACGCCGGTTTCCGTGTGGTGGGTCATCTGGTTTTCCCCAAGCGGTACACATCCAGCAGCAAGTTCGTGCGGTATCAGCATGAATGCGCGCATTTGCTCGCAAAGGGCAACCCCAGACAGCCAAGCTATGCCATAGGGGATGTGATTGACTGGACCTACAGCGGTAATAAGCTGCATCCGACACAGAAGCCGCTATCCGTGCTCCTGCCCCTAGTGGAAAGCTTCTCGCCGGAGCAAGGCACCGTGCTGGACCCGTTCGCCGGTTCCGGTTCAACGCTCGTTGCGGCAAAGACGCTCGGCCGCGATTTCATTGGGATTGAACTTGATGCCAAATATCACGGCATAGCCAGCCGGAGGCTTGAACAGTCCAGTCGGAACTAAAGCAAAATAGGGGCTGCCGTTCA
Source organism: Bryobacterales bacterium (assembly GCA_963838885.1). Taxonomy (GTDB): domain Bacteria; phylum Acidobacteriota; class Terriglobia; order Bryobacterales; family Bryobacteraceae; genus JAICMB01. The sequence continues at coordinate 196,809 of CAWITB010000058.1, forward strand.
AACGGTGGCCCCTCCTCTACCGCTCGCCGTGCATATTCTGCTTGTATATCGCTACGTATTCGGTTAACAAGCGTATGAATATCGCAACGACAACGGAGCGTAGCAGATGATTTACACCTTCGGAAACGTTAAGGGAGGAGTTGGAAAGAGCACTCTTGCCGTCAACTTCGCCGTCGGCAGGGTGCGGGCCAAACGCGATGTCTTGCTCATTGACGGCGACGAGCAGAAGACTGCGCTGGCTTTCTATGACCTGCGCACCGAGCAAAAAGGCGATGACGGAGCCGGTTACACCTGCGTGGCATTGCAGGGCGCAAGCATACGAAGCCAAGTGCGCCAAAAGTTCGCGCCAAAATACGACGACATCATCATCGACGTAGGCGGGCGTGATACCGGCAGTTTCCGGGCCGCGCTCACCATTACCAACGTCGTTGTGATTCCCGTGCAGCCTCGCAGCTTCGACTTATGGAGCATAGACCAAACCGCCGACTTGGTGACCGAGGCCCGCGAGGTGAACGACCAATTACGTGCCATTGCCGTTGTGAACGAGGCCGACCCCTTGGGGAAAGACAATCAGAAAGCTCTCGACTACATACGCGAAGTCCAAGTACTGGAGCTTGCTCCCACGCTTATCGTGCGGCGGAAGGCATTCCCCAACGCAGCGGCAGCCGGTTTATCGGTTCTCGAATACGACGACCCCAAGGCAGCCGAAGAACTGACGCAGCTCATGGACTTCATTCTTGTAAATACAAACGCTATCAGAGAGCTATCGTATGGCAATCGCTAAGAATCCGAGACGCAATCGCCCCGCAAATCTGGAAACCGCCGCAGAAACCTTCATTGCCGGGGCAGGATTGGAGCCACCGGCTGAGAAACAGCGTGACGGAAATAAAGTTCCGACTATGATTCGCATCGATCCGAACCTATTGGAGCGCATCGACAAGGGCGCAAAACGGCTTGGCATCAGCCGCAGCGCGTTTGTCGTGTCCAGCGCGGCGGAAAAGTTGGAGCGGATGGAATAGCCCACAAAAGGGAAGAGGCAAGGGGGTGCAGACTGATGAACAGGCCGAACGAAGGACTCACTCGCGCTGCGGACATCGCCAACATGCCCGCCAGCGCCTTTGTTCCTGAAGAAACCAAGAGCGTCGATAAAGAGCCGAAGGCCGACAAGTCCCACTTCGACAATCGCCAGCTCAATCTTTTCCAGACGCTACTTTGCAATACTCACGAGGAACACGACCGCCTATCCAATGCCATCGATTTATGGGATAGCGTCCCGCGCTACTCCGTCACGCGTCAGGCCATGACAAAAGCGCGAATTAGTGGCCAATTCCTTAAGAAACACACCACCAGCTTCCAGCATCGAGGACGCACCTACACCCGCACCATCTCTCCGGCACGCATCACCGATAAACACGGCCAGGAACGCAATTACTACCCCAGCGCAACAGAGGAGCTTGTCGAGCACGCCCTACGCAAGCTGGCTATTGAGCAGCAGGCCGGGTACTTCGACAGACCCAATTACCGCAGCGGCGTCGTCTTCACGCTCTATGCGCTCCGAGAAGAGATGACGCGGCGCGGGCACGCGCGATCCTATCAGGAAATCGTACTGGCGCTGAATGTGCTTTCGGGAAGCATGATCGAGATAACCAGCGAAGACGCGGGCGAAGTCCTCACGCGCTCTGCCTATTTGCCGTCGCTTGCCGCCGTTTCCCGAAAGAAACTGCGCGAAGACCCCAAGGCCAAATGGGCTGTCCAATTTCACCCGCTGGTCACCGGCAGTATCGACAAGGTGACCTACCGCCAGTTTAACTATCATTTAATGATGAGCCACAGCACCCAGCTCGCCCGCTGGCTCCATCAGCAGCTTGTCCTCAAATACACCTTTGCGAATCATCAAACGCCGTTTGAGACGCGCTATAGCACCATCAAACGCGACAGTGGTCTGCTCGATGCCTATTCCCGCGACCGGGATGCTGTAGATGCCGTCAGATACGCGTTCGATGAGCTTCGCACGCGCGGCGTTCTGCTCAGCTACGAACGCAAGGATATTACCGGCCCCCGCAAAAAGCTCGTGGATGTGATTTTCATTGTCCAACCGTCATTCGACCTTATCCGCGAAACGAAGGCCGCTAATAAGCGGCAGGCTGATGCCCACAACCCGCCAAGCCAGTCGGTAGGTATAGGTCGCACGTCGAGCAAAAACTCAGTAGGAATGAGTCGCGGCTCCCGGTAGGTATAGGTCGCGTGTAGCATTTCCGCCACAGAAAATCCGGTAGGTATAGGTCGCATGTCAGGCAACAGTCGGTAGGTATACGTCGCGGCTCGCCACTTACCCACAGGTTTGTCGCCCACATCTCGGTAGGTATAGGTCGCTGGTCGAGAACAAATAAGGAGGTATAGGTCGCACGTCGCCCCGACTCGGTAGGTATAGGTCGCGGGTCACGGTATTAAAATCCGCATTTTCAGAGACCTGCGCACCCCTATACTTCCATCCTTGATATATATCCTTCTTTTAACCATCCGTTGCGATATACATCCGCTATCGGTCCGACAATCGTCATATGCAGTGGGACGGGGCAGCTCTCGATGTGGAAACAAACAACATCGGCCTACGGTACTACAAGCTCTAATCGCTTGGCGAGTTCAGGGCTTACGAGCCTTTCAGTCGCCCAAGGAAAGGGAAACCCCTTCCTTGCCCATCCCCGCTCGGCAATGAAAGTAGGTTGCGAATCTGTGAAACCGGGCGCTACAGTTTCCACGCCGAATAGAACAACGGCGGGGGGTATGGTGGACTACACCGGCAGCACGGCACAATCCGAGGCGGGGCGCATGCTCGATGCCTTCGCCAGTGTCGGAGTAACGCTATTCGATATCGCCCATACCAATATCGACCAGGAGAAACGCGGCTATCGCCGAGAGCAAACCTTGCGCCAGGCAAAAACCTCCATGCCATATCTTATGAATTCAGCTCCGCGCCGCCAGAACAATGTCATCGTCCGGCCGCACTATCCCCCCGCCGTTGTTCTCGTGCAGTTGGATGACCTGAATGAAGAGCAGCTTGAGCGTGTCCGGCCTGCCGCCTTTCTGATTCTGCAAACCAGCCCCGGCAATCATCAGGCATGGGTAGCGGTCGAGGGCGGCGACCGCGAGTTTGCCAGCCGCCTGAAGAAAGGCACAGGAGCCGACCTTACGGCCAGCGGTTCGGTGCGCGTGGCAGGAACCTTCAATTACAAGCGCAAGTACGCGCCGAATTTCCCCGTGGTGACGATTGAGGAGATACAGCCCGGCCGCATCATGACGCGTGCGGAGCTGGAGGGCAGGGGCCTTGTGGCACCGGCCCCGCCGAAACCGGAAGCGCCAGCTTCCCCCCTTCGATGTTCTGACCGGCCGAGCCGTCTGGCATGGCCCAGCTACGAGCGCTGCCTGGACGAAGCGCAAAACCGTGGAAGGAAGCGCAGCAGCGCCGATTTTACGTTCTGCTGCATCGCCATTGACCATTTCAAGCGCACGCCGGAGGAAACCGCCGCGAAGCTGTTGGAGGTGTCCGGCAAAGCGAGGGAAAACGGGGAGGCGTATGCCCTGGACCAGGCCATGAACGCCGCCGCGAAAGTGGCGGCCAATCCCCGCAGCCCCGCCCGGTAGGGCGAATGTTGCTTAGCCGTACCGGGGTTGACCCGCCGATTAGCACGGTACGAGAACCTTTTCTATCGGAAGCACCGGCCCTGGGCAGCAATAAGCGGAGAAACCGGCCTTGCCTTGAGGAAGGCGGCCCGCTACACTCTGGGCATGACGGTAACGCTGGAGATGCCCAAGGAGATTGAAGCGCAATTGCAGGCGGACGCGCAGGCGCGTGGCGTGCCGCTATCCGATTACGTCCGCGATTTCATCCTTGAGCACTATCAGGAAGACGCGGACGACCTCCGCGCGGCTGAAGCGCGCCTGAGCGACCCCCGGCCCGGTATCCCCTCCCACCAGATGCGGAAGAACCTTGGGCTGGACAGTTGAGTACGATCCGCGCGTGGAGAAAGACCTCAAGGCCCTCGACCGGGGAATGCAGCGCGAAATCCTCGGCTACATGGATAGCCGCATAGCGACCGACGAAGAGCCGCGCCGTTTCGGAAAACCTTTGCGCCACGACAAATACGGCCTCTGGCGCTATCGCGTCCGGGACTACCGGATTATCTGTGACATCCGCGAGAAAGAGGGCGTGGTGTTTGTACTCAGCGTCAAACATCGCTCCGTTGCCTATGGCTGAAGTATGGGGCACGAAGCCATAGCCGCCGAGACCATGCGGGCTTCTCGCAGCACACGCCGCAGCAGTCTCAGCAGCGGCGTGTCTTTTTTCCCAAAAGTGAGCTTGCGTATTTCGGCACCGGCCAGCCGCAACGCCACCCGTAATTCGTCATGCGTTTGCAGGAGGGGGATTTCGCCATGAGTGAAGCAAGCGGCCGCAGACCATCTCAGGCTTTAAACTTTCCATGCCCAGTGCCGCGCGCAATGCGGCAAAAGAAGCCGCCTATGAACAACGCCGCACGGCATGGATTGCCGAATGCTACGACAAATTCCGTATGGAGCCTTAAGCAAAGCCCCTCTTAGACTGATGCGCGAGTTCAGTTTGTCGGCAAGAGGATATGCGCATGCCCCCCACTCCGCTGCTTCGATACACGTCTTATGAAATGTTTGCTTGCCCCGAGCGGCCTTTTACGCTTTCCCTTTGCTCTCCCGGGTGCGTCGATGCCCTTGTGGTGCGTTTCATCCGCTATTACAAATGCGAAAACAAGCGCGTATTGATTGACCACGCGTTTGGCCTTTTTGTACTTCGCGGGGATAATCTGCTCTCATTACCGAACTTCTCGGGCATCAGCGCCATTTACCAGTTCGACCCCGAACGCCACAAGCCGGTGACGGACCCAAGCCCCCCGTTATTCGCCGCATTGAGTCCCTTCAATCTTCCCCTGCATACCGTGATTTCGATTTTCCGCATCACGTGCTTCACGAAAATTCCGTCAGCAGGTAGAGAACCCTCGGAATCGCCCCGCGCAGGCACCCCAGAGCAGCGAACCAGACACATCCGCTAGGTCACTAGTCCTGGTATTCAAAGACGCTTCCACGTGCTTCTAATAGCGAATTCGGCCGTTTTCCTGAATGCCCAACCATCCATGTTTATAAACCCAGACCCGCTCTGGCCCGACGACGGGTCTGGGCGCGAGCGGCCCTTTGGAGCAGGCCGCTGCCCGCGCTTTCACGAAAGGGGACTTGCGTGTTGAAGCGCGAGGTTTAGGCGACGGCTCCGCGCCAGCGTTTGTCTGCCGGGGATGCAGATACTTTATCCGCCCAGATAGGCTCATCAAGCGTTCCCGTCGCTTTGGCACTTCGCCAGTCCTTGACGATTTCTGCCATAACGTCCTGCCGGGATTCGTCGCTTAACCGCTCTTTGAGCTTTGCCACCCATTTCCCCGGATTCGCGCTGGCCTCGGGATTCCCGGTGGTTGCTTCGGCCTGAAGAAGGCGCATGGCCCACCAATCCAGTGCCCGGCGCTCTTCTTCATCGGTGAAGGGCTTGTACGCGCAAACGCTGTTGACCGGCTTTTTCCAGCTCTTCCCGCGTGACAGGCGACTGCGAATCCGGCAGCGCGAATCCGTTTGTGTTGCCGTTCGGTTTAGCGTTCTTTGCCATGGGGCAGTCCCTATGCCGGAGTGCGAAATTGAATCGGAACAGCATGCGGCCGCGCAGGCGTTAATTCAAATTAAGTTTTTATGACAACGGCCGTTGTCGCGGGTAAAGCTTTGACAACCCCCAGAGGGAATGCGACATTTGCCGCAACCCGGAGGCAGAAATGGCCGCAGTGGCAGGCGAGGCGCGATGGATATTGTAGCAGTTCACCACGGCCAACCGGAAGCCGTGGTATGCCTTGCAGCTACGCACGCCGACAGGCATCGATGCGGAGTTTGTCGGACACCGCTCCGAGTTGGAAGCCATCTGCGGCAATCTCGGCATCACGCCGGAGGAACTGCCGCCCACCACGGAGAAGAGATTTTTTCGTCGTGCAGGCGACATGCCGAAGGACACGCCCGTGCTCCCGCAACACGGCCGAAAAACAACCGTGGCGATAACGGAGGAACAGGAACGCATCTTTGAGCAGGCCGTGCTTCGCGGGCTGGTGAAGAACCTTCAGCAAGCCTATGAAGCAGGTTCCGCCGCGCTCCGCCTCAAATTGCAGGAATTGCAGGAAGAAGAACAGGCCAAGTTGAATGCGGCGGAACGTGCGGAATCCGCGCTTCTTGGAGGGAGCTGAGGCTTGCGAGTTAACGCGGATTATGACGGCGCGGGAATTCCCTCCAGCGCCAAGGCTTTATTTCTTTTTCGCTTAGGGCCGATTCTTTAATCACCTCCCGTACCCGTGCGGCAAATTCGGGGTTTTCTTCCGCCATCCGGGTCACCACATCGCCTAGATCGAGGCACTTCCTGATATATTGCCTACGGCGGCGGCTGTCGCGGCGAGCCTTCCCTTTCGAGTAATCCAACAGCATAAAGAATCCCCTTGCATTACATCCTTTCCCCCACCAGCGAGACGCTTCCCGAACCAACGGCGGCGTCGAAGGGGTGATCAACACCGCCGCCAGCCCCGGCCTCCGGTGCGGCGCTCGGGTTGCATCCCTGCATTGCCCTATCCTCCGACCGGCCCGCTGGCAGCCTACACCGGCATTTGACGCAAATCAAATACAGGCTATAGTTCCTCGTGAGGAAGGGAGCGCCCGGCATGGACAGAGAACGCAAGCTGCTTTATATCGTCGCGGTTCTGGCCGTGATGGAAAACGCTCTGCTGTTTCCTGCTTATCAAAACCGTTCCGATCTGATCGCGCATGTGGCCGAGATGGAATCGGTCGGCGACTGCGAGGCCAAGCTTATACGTATCTACAAAGCTTGCATGCCCAGGTTGCATCCCTTGCCGCGCAGCGGAATGTTGAAACACGGCCGGGACAATGACAATCTCGGGCTTTGAAGGGAGCTTTCCATCCCTCGGTTCGAGTACCCGGAAGCCATAGCTAAACGCCCAACGTCAAACGGGGGAGGCACCAAAGAGAGCGTTTCGCAAAAAACCGCTACCTTGGATAGCCAATCCAAACAACGCCCTACGGGCGTCTAATTGAGAATTTGGCCCATGCGGTTTTGGAGTGATTCCGTCACTCCACTTTCACTTACTTAAGAAGCTGTTCGGTTGAGGAATTCCGGAAGTTGCTGATTTCAATGCACCTGGATGAACCGCCGTAGACGCCGTTGTCTTGTATTTTCAATCCACAGTCATTTTCCCAAGCTGGACGTCGCGGGTTCGAACCCCGTCTCCCGCTCCATCTTTTCAAAACTTGGGATTCACAACAACTTCCATCACTCCATTTCACTCAGTTAAGCGGTGAGAACGGCCTTTTCGAGCTGTTCTGCCGCTTCGGCGCGCCTGGACAGGGCCGCCTTCGTATAAACATCAATCGCCACGCCGATACCATGGCCGCGCTGATCGGCCGCGACTTTGGGATCGATCCCGGCATCGTGGCCGAGGCTGGCATGGGTTCTGCGCAACACCTGAAACGTGGCCCATTGCAGCCCAATGGTCTTGAGCCTGGGCTCCATGTGCCTGCGCCAGACGTTATCCCTCCACAGCGGAGTGGAAGGGTTCTCCGAAGCGAATATCCACGCTTCCGGGTTCCCCGGCACCAGCTCCATCCATTCCTTCAGGCTCGCGGCCGTTTTGGGCGGAATGGCGACGGTGCGCGCGGAGTTTGTCGTCTTCGGCGTATCGATGTCGCCGCGATAGATGCGCTGCTCGACGCACGCCTTGCGACAGTCGCCGCTCACATGGCGGCGCTGAAGTGCCAGAATCTCGCCGGGGCGCATGCCCGCGAAAATCGCCAGCAGCGCGATAACGCGCTCGCGTTGAGTTAATGCGTTGATGTAGTGTTCCACCTCCTCTTTGGTCATTACCGGGGACGGGGAGAGCAGCGCCTCCTTAGGCGTAAAGAGCGCCGCCGTCGGATCGCGGTCCGTATAGCCTTCGGCGAGCGCCAGACGGAAGACGCTGCGCAGATCCCAGCGCAGATGCGCCACGACGCTGCGAGACAGTTTCTCCGCTTTGGCGTTCAGGAACGATTGCAGCTCCTTCAAGCCGAGATCGGATATCCGCGTTTCCCCGAACGCTTCCTTCAAATGATGCTGGATGCGGTTTTCAGTGGTGGCGGCGGTAGACCGCTTCCACTTTGACCGCAGGAACGGCAAGGCGACACCTTCGAGAAAATCCCCGAAGGTTATCTGAGGGTCGGGCGATTGAGCATTGCGGGCGTTCGCTTCCGCTACCAGTTCGTCGCGTTTGGCTTCCGCCGCGCTTTTGCTCATCTTTGAATAGATACCCAGAGTGGCGTATTTCCGGGTGTGTCCATCGCGATAAAGCAAGACCCACATTTTTGTCCCGCCGTGTTTCCTTACTTGCAAACTGCCTTTTTGATGACGCTGTCGATGCACGTTTGTCCTTTCCGTGCGCCTCTGGCGGTCATCCAGGTTTGATCGGATCATACCAGCTTTCCGTGGTTCCGTTCGCTGATCTGGAGCCACTGCTCGAAGCTTGTCTTAAGAATGAGGCGGCGACGCCCGAGCCACAGCGAGGGCAGGGGCGTCACGCCCGCCACCTTACCCGCAATCAGGTGGTGTACATGCGCCTTCGAGCAGCGTAATAGCCGCGCCGCTTCCGGCACCGTGAGGACGCGAATTGTATCTTCGGTAGCCGTACATCACCGCCTATTTAGATCCGGCCCGTTGTCAGCTTTCGGGTGAAGTCCACGACCCATTGGTAAAGCGTTCCCTTTGCGATGCTCAGCATTGCCGACAGTTCGTTGATATTGACGAGACTCTATTCACGCGGGTGCACGTTGTCACACCTCAACAACGTATGCGCTTGTGATGGCCGACTCGGACGCTTAAGGATGCCGCAGGAACAAATAATGCTGAATGCGCCGTTTTCGGCGCATACATCTAGACAGGCTCAGTGCCCGAACACGAAAACCGCGCGCTACAGTCCCGCAAGCAAACAGAACAACGCATTACGCGATAGGCCAGGCGATGCGCGCGGCCGGGAAAGTCGCCGCGAACCCGCGCAGCCGGTGAGGGAAGGCCGGAACTGGCGGACGGAAAGTGTGAGCAAACCGGCCGCCAGCCCAGCGCCAGCTGGGGGCCGCTGGCGCTGGGCATCCTATCCCGCCTCATCGCAGCGGAAAAGCGGAAAGTCGCCAAATTAGGGAAACTGCCTGGACCCGCGCCGGTGGGCAGGGCTGAGGCTTCCCGAGCTTACCGACCAGAAAACAGCGGACGAGGCTCTCGCCGCGCAGCCGGGGACACGCCAGCACATTGCCCGGCACCAGAAATAAACCCTCCGCGTGAGGTTTTGGGGTGTGGACCCCCACGTAAGGCCCGCCTCAACTCTCGTTGACACTCGCCCCGTAGTACTAAGCTTGCGCTTTTCCCGTTCCGGCCACGGAGGGCAGTTTCCATTCTTAAACGGCCCTACAATCGGATCGAAAGGCACCATAATCCCAAGGGTGTTGAACGCGGGCAAGAAAGCCAGACACCGGCCGGAATCGCTCTTCCGCGACCGCGCGCGGGTTTGACGCAGAGCAAATCCCGGCTATAGTGCTGCCCCGAAGGGGAGCTGTCATGGATAGGGAACGCAGGCTGCTATGCACCGCCGTTATTCTGGCTGTCGTGGAAAATGCGATGCTCTTTGCCATTTGGCGGAACGATTCGGGCTTACCCTCGTGCGAAGCCGTGCTGGAAGATGACCGCACGTGCCACGAGCGGCTTACCCGGACCTATGCGGCCTGCCTGCCGAAGCTCGGCCCCATTCCTGGACGAGGAATCTGACGCTTGGAGCAAACGCCACCGAACACAGGCCCCGGTTATGTCTTTGAGGTGCGGGAAGACAAATCCGTAAGCTTCCGGCGCGCGGACATGCAGACGCCATCCGCCAGGGAGGCGCTGCTGATATTTCTCGGCACATTTTTCGACGTGGACATCGCCGACCACGATATTGATTACATCCTCGACCGCGCCCCGGCCGAGTGGCGCTATATCGCCGTCATGCTCCATCCCGGACACGCCGCCAGGAGGATAGCCACGCTCCAGGTAGCGCAAGCCGAAAGGGAACCGGGCAAGAACTCAGGAGAGAATGCCGTCATACCCGTATCGAAGCCGTTCGGATGCATTAACGCCCGCGCCAGGGCGAGGACTGGAATGCATTCACCAGCCAATTCGCGGGTGCGACAGACATTCCGCTGAAAAACTAAATCGTTCCCTCACCAGCCTCGGTGGGAATGCGATGAATCCAACCGGCGCGAGCCGGTCAGTTTCAATGGCTTGACGCTTCCTGCGGCCCGTCCTATGCTCGCGGAAATTTTTCTCGGAACCCGCATGTACGCGCCTTATCACCGGCGACCGTTTCATCGACCCGGCACCACATACGGCGCGGCGTTTTGTAAGCCACACTCGCCGGGCGAATGGATTTATCTGGGCGGCCTGCTTGCGCCGCTCGCAGCAGGGATGCTTATCAAAGAACCCCAGGAACGATGGCGGGCGATACGCGCCATTGCGGTTTTGGAATCGGCAGCTTTTTTAGGCACGAAACTATGGGCGTACAGGACAGCAGCGAACGAGCAGGCGCAGACGCGCGAGCGCTGAACGGATGCGACGAGGCCCGCAGGCCGTGATTGAAGTGGTCGAGCGCCGCCGTGATGCTGATGACGATATTGCCGCGCGTTTTTTCTGGAATCGCGGGCCATTGTTTCCTCCAGAAGGTAATAACGTTTTGCAGCGCGGCGTTCTGCATCCGGACTCTTGGGTTGCCCGTCGCCGCGTTCATCATTTTGTACATGAAGGACCGCTCCTGCCACTGCTGGCTGGTCGGTTCCTGAAGCGTTGCCGGAGCCGTGGTGACGAACCGCAGAATATCGGGAATGGTGAGCGAGCCTTTGGCCGAATAGAGCGCCGGTAACGTGTAGCGGAAGGTGTTGCGCGTGGCGTCTTCCCAGAACACTTCTCCCCCGCGCTGGCTTGCCGTGCCGCTGGCCCGCCTGGATGCGTCGATGACGCGCATCAGGCATTCCACCACCGTGCCGATGCCGTCCATGCCATGCCGCGCCATCTCGTAATCCAGAAAATTAAAGCCCTCATTTTCATCGAACAGCACGAGTGAGTTTCCGCGCCCGTGCATTTGCGCGTAGCGTTGCCACTGCGCAATGACATCGGGTTTTGCGGCGGTCGCATAACCGCCAAATCCCGCCCGAAGATACGCCCCCGCGAGCATCTGGGCCGAGGTGGTCTTGCCCCCGCCCATGACGCCCCAATAGTGAGTACCACCGGCTGCGTCCCTCGGGCTGACCACATCACCATGACGCGAAAGCCGCAGTATTGCGGCATCCCAATCTTTAACGAACGTCATTTGATTTTTCCTTTCGTGAATGAATTAAAGAAAAGCCCCGGCCAGCGCCCCGGAAGGGACGATGGGCGGGGCTGGTTAACGCCTTATAAGGACCGTTAGCGGTCGAGGTCCATATCCTGAGGCTGTTCGCGCTCGGGCTCCATGGTGTGCGTGCTGCTTCCGAAGGACGGCTCCGCTTCCCGCGCCTCCGGCCAGTGCGGGCCGTCCGCCGCGTCGGTGACGGCGCGACCATACATCGGCTCTTCCACGACCTTCTGGCGAATATCGGTAACGGCATCGGCAAGCCCGTTCCAAAGCTGGTCTGAAAAACTTTGCTTCGCCATAAATTACGCTGCCCTCCTTAACGTGTGAACGACGCCCACCACGGCGCTGGGCACCGTGAGGAAGCCAGGCAAACTTGTGGGAATAGCTGTCAGCAGCAAAACGGACGCGGCTTTAATCATGGCCGCTTCGCTATCGTCGCCGTAGAAGCGCATCTGCGCCCGATAGGTGATGAAGCCGAGCACTGCCGCCACTACAAGAGCCAACGGCCAGATTGCGCCCCCAGTTGCTATCGTGCCGCCGAAGAGCATGGCGTCTGCCCCCAGCGTCAAAATGGCTGGAAGAGGGTGTAGGCCAAGTATCTGGCCCAGTCCCCGCGCCGCCGCGTGATGTGAAGTGTCATTGGATGGGGAAAACGGCGATTGCGACCGCTCCCAGGGGAGCGCGCCGACCGGCGTGTCCTTGGTTTCTGTGCTGTACTTTATATTCATAGTCTCCTTTCCTTGCCGTAGTGACGGAAGGTGTTTGTCCCTTAAGCTCTTGGGAAGAAGGAAATGGACGCGGGTGCGGGCGGAAGAAAATAATGTCCGAAAATGGCGGCCGAAGCGCTTACAGCTGTAGGGTGAGGTTTTCCTTTGGGACTCCAGCCGACGCCACCATCATCTAATCCGCCGATAGAACCACCATCGCCAGCGCTCGCCGCCATCGAAGCTCTGTCACCCGAGGAAAAAAGAAACTGCGTCGGTATGCGCAGTGGCGGATGCTCCCCATTCGCGGAACCGTTCATCACGCGGATGCGGACGACTTGGAGCAGGAGGCTATCCAAAGAACGCTGGACGGCAAACGCAAATGGGACTCTGCCGGAAGTACGACGATGTTCCAACATCTTCTTGGGGCGATGAGCAGCATCGCGGACGAGTGGTACAAGGAGATGAAAAGATATTCGGAGTTCTCAGACGTGCATGCCAGCCAGGATACCGCGCACGCGCAGACGATGCGGAGAATGGCGCTTGAATCCGTAAAGCGCAGATTAAAAGGAGACGCTGTGGCCTTAGCCGTTTTTGAAAGCGTGCTGAAGGACGAGAAGCCTTCGGAGGCCATCGCAAGGCTGAAGATGCCCATGAGGGGGTCATCGCAGAGGATGTCAGAAATTGTACGCTAAGACAGGTAGTGCATTGAGATAGCTAAAGTATTCGGTTCAGGCGACTCGCAGAAATGGCGATGCGCCGCTGCGCAAGGCGCGAAAACGGCCTTTCAGGTCGTCGATGGGCGTCCAGACATAATCACCGGTCAGGCTAATATGTTCCCACCCTAAGGGAGCTATATGAGCAATCAGTTCGTCGGCGATAATACTGCCCTCGGCCCGAAGCTGATCGACTGCCCGGCTCAGGTACACCGTGTTCCACAGCGTAATAGCCGCAATTACGAGATTCAGGCCGGATGCGCGGTAGCACTGGTTCTCGAATGTACGATCACGGATTTTGCCCAAGCGATTAAAGAACACGGCGCGGGCGAGCGCGTTCCTGGCTTCTCCCTTATTGAGTCCTGCGTTTGAGCGGCGGCGGAGAGCGGGATCGGTGATCCAGTCGAGCGTGAACGTGCGCTCGATTCTTCCGATGTCGCGTAACGCCTTGGCGAGCGTGTTCTGGCGAGGGTAAGCCGCCAGGCGCTTGAGCAGCGCGGAAGGCGCGACCGTTCCGGCGCGCGCCGATGCAGCAAGCCGGAGGATTTCCGCCAGTTCTCTTCAAATAGCTTTGCGCTGACGGTGCCGGCGATGAGCGAATGCAGCAGGCCATATTGCTTGCGGCTGTCGAATACATAAAGCCGCCTGTCCTTGAGATCGCGAATCCGTGGCGCAAAGCGGAATCCGAGAAGATGGCACAATCCGAACACATGATCCACGGCACCGGCGGTATCGGTGTAATGCTCTTTTATTGAAAGGCTGCTCTCATGCTGAAGGAGTCCGTCCAGGACATAGGCGGCTTCGCTCACGGACGCCGAGATAACCTTCGTATAAAAGGGCGCGAAGCGGTCGGAAACGTGCGTGTAGAACTTTACCCCCGCATCACGACCATAGCGGGCGTTAATATCGGCGCTTCCCTCGCCATGGCTCCCGGCCCGGAAGAACTGCCCATCCGAAGATGACGTGTCGCCGTCACCCCAGACGCGGGTAAACGGCTGGCCGTGAATGGCATCGACGAGCGTTGCCAGCGCGGCACGATAGGTTTCCTCACGGATGTGCCATTCCGCCGTCCAGAGGAGTTTAGCGTGCGTCAGGCCGGAAGCGGCTTCCGCCATGCGGGATAGGCCGAGGTTAGTGGCATCCGCCAGCACATCGCTCATCAGGGCGGGAAGGTCAGATGCCGGTTGTCCGCTGCGTAGGTGTGTGAAGCGACCGGCAAACCCTGTCCAGCCTTCTACTTCCATGAGCAAGTCGGTAATGCGGAGACGGGGAAGCATGCCGTAGAGACGGCGCGCGAGCGCTTCCTCTTCCTGCTCATGGAGCTTGTTCGCCTTACGGAACGTGAGGCCGATAAGCTTGTCGAACATCGTCACCGTTGCATCGGTCAACACGGTCTCCATTTCACGGGCAAAGACGACGAGCGTTGCCAGCCGCCGCGCTTCCTCGAATCGCGAGAGGTGCTGCGCGCTGACAATGGCGGATTCACGTGCAATCGCCGCATAGCGGGCGTGATGAATGCGCCGTTCACGGTCCGGTTCGATGCCAAGCGCCCTTACGAAGTCAAGCCGCTCGATAAGACGGGCGAGATTCGCTGCCGCCGGTGATTCCGGCCAGTCCCGCAGCCACGCCAGACGGCTCTTGGCAACTCCCCGTATGCCGACGATGAGATCAAGCAACGCGGTGCGTTGCTCGCCGGTGATGTCCCGAGCGAGCGACTTGAAAGCCCGCTGGCGCGCCGCCGCTCTTGCCGACAGCCCGATGCGCTCAAGCACGGCGGGCACCGGCAGCAGCATCGAAGATGCGCGGAGCCTTTCGATCATCGCCTGGACAATCACCTCGCCCCGGTTTGGTGCCGTTAGCGGTCTGCAGCGCCGTCTCGAACATGGCGCGCAGATTTCTCCGGCTGAAGGGCCGCACTCCGAGATAGGCGCACAGTTCCAGCAGATGCTCTCGCCTTGTCTCTTCGTGCGCCGCATATCCACTGGAGAGCGGCGGGGAAAACTGGAGTTGCTCGGCGATATAGTTCAGCATCTCCGGTGGAGGAACCTCGCCCGTCTCCATAAAGCGCCCCGGATAACGCATGTAGCCGAGGCATACTGCGAACCCAAGCCGGTTTCGCGGGCGCCTGCGCTGCTGAATCAGCGCCAGATCGTCCGGGGCGAATGTGTAGTGGCGGACGATTTCCTGCGGGTCTGTCGGGGGATCGAACAATGCCGCTCTGACCTGAGGCGAAAGCAACTCACGTCGCATAGCGCGAAATCGGTCGCAAAAGTTGTGGGTTCTGCGAAAAAACACGGCTCCGCACAATCGCTCGCTTTTTGTTGTTGCAAATCATAGGCGCGGAACGCTAATGTTTCGCGACGATATTTGCAACTACTTTGTAAGCATCCCGTGAACACCACTTGGCGCGCAGCGTGGAGTCGCCGATACTGGCGACATGTCGAGAACGCAGCAACAGCGCCGCGATTTTTGGCGGCAGATGATCGCGCACCAGGAGCAGAGCGGACTCACGGTGCGGGCGTTCTGCCAGCGACAGCGGGCCAGCGAGCATAGTTTTTTACCACTGGCGGAAGCGCCTGGCCGCGCAGCTTCCGGTGAAGTTCGCGCTGGTGGAGACAGGCCCGGCTGCCGTTCACGCGGAAGCTGTGGAGCTGATCCTGACCTCGGGCGAACGGTTGCGGATTACGCCGGGCGTGGACGCGGCCACGCTCCGTCTGGTTCTGAGCGTGTTGCGCGAACCGCGACGATTCATCTGCTCGCATGATTCACTTGCCTTCGGTCGTGCGCCTGTATCTGGCGACCACGCCCTGCGATATGCGCAGAAGCTTCGATGGCTGCGGGCGCTGGTGAGCGCAGTGCTCCAGATGGATGCTTTCGCCGGACACCTGTTCGTATTCGCGAATCGCAGAAGAGATCGCGTGAAGATACTGTACTGGGATCGCGATGGCTTCGCGGTGTGGGCCAAGCGGCTGGAGGAAGGCACGTACGCGATGCCATTTTTCAGAATCGGGTGAGGTGCGATGCGAGATCACCGCGCAAGAGTTGGGTGCGCTGTTGAGCGGCATCGACCTGAGTCAGGCCAAGCGCCAAAAACGGTATCAGCGCAAAGCTGCGGAAGGCGCATGAATATTGGTTATTCCGCATCTTTTTACTTGAGGAATCGACCGTTTCCGCTTACACTTGAGCTTGCCAGTCGATCCGAAAACGCTGCCGCAAGATCCTGAAACACTCCAGAAGATCGTGGTGGATTTGACGGCGCAACTGGATCGCACCGAGCGTCTGTTGCGACAGTTGCTGCAAGCCAAAACGGGACGAAAGAGCGAGCAGCTTTCGCGCGAACAATTGGCGCTATTTGCGGCTGAATTGCGAATCACCTTGCCGGACACGGAGCAATCCGACGATCAGGATAAAGAGCCGCCTGCGAGTGCATCCTCCTCCGGCAGCGGAAAGCCACGCGGAAGAAAGCCGCTGCCGCGGCATCTCAAGCGCGAGCGTATCGAGCACGACTTGCCAGAAGTCGAAAAGCACTGCGCACACTGCGATCGGGATCTGCGGCGCATCGGCTAAGAAATCAGCGAGCGCTACGAATACATTCCTGCACAGATGAAGGTTATCGAGGACGCCTGCTTTACTTACGCCTGTCGAAAAGCACTGCGCACACTGCGATCGGGATCTGCGGCGCATCGGCTAAGAAATCAGCGAGCGCTACGAATACATTCCTGCACAGATGAAGGTTATCGAGGACGCCTGCTTTACTTACGCCTGCGTCTGTACGGTGAAAACGGCGACGAAGCCGCCGCAGCCGATCGAGAAGAGCACGGCGGGAGCGAGCCTATTGGCGCAGGTGATTGTGGCCAAGTATGCGGATCACCTTCCTCTACATCGGCAAGCAAAAATGTTTGGGCGGCACGGCGTGGAGATTTCCGACCAAACTTTGTGCGGCTGGGTGGCGCAATGCGCGCAATTGCTGGCGCCGCTCTATGAGCGGCTGAAGCGATTCGTGCTGGCCTCTAAAGTCGTGGGGACCGATGACACTCCGGTGAAAGTACTCGATCGCAAGCTGCCGCACGCGCGCAAAGGAGGGATCTGGCCGTATGTGGGCGATCGCAATCACGTCGCAGCGGTGTACGATTACACCGCTACTCGGGAGCGTGCCGGACCCGAAGAGTTTTTGAAAACTTATCGCGGACATTTACAAGCGGATGCCTACGTCGCCTACGATGCCTTCTTCACCAAAGCGGAACGCGGTCTGGTGCAAGTGGGCTGCTGGGCGCACGCGCGCCGGCATTTTCATCAGGCACTGGAAACCGATCCTTCGCATATGCGCACAGTGTTGTTTCTGATCGCTTAGCTCTATCGGGTGGAACGAACGGCTCGTGAAAGTAACGTGGACGGCGAGCAGTTACGCTTGCTGCGCGAACACGGATCGCGTCCTGTGCTGGAGCGGCTGCATGCGTACTTGCTCCAGATTCGGGACGAGCTGTTGCCCAGGAGCGAGGCGGGTCAGGCCGTCTCCTACACATTAAAAAACTGGACGGCGCTGACGCGTTACGTGGAGAATCCGGATTTATCCATCGACAACAATCACACTGAACGCGCGCTGCGCTGTTTCGCCGTGGGCCGCGCCAACTGGACCTTTTTCGGCAGCGACTGCGGCGGCAAAACGGCGGCTGTCTTGCGTAGCTTCGTGACCTCTTGCGAACTGGTGAAGGTTGATCCGTTCGCCTGGTTTCGCGACGTGCTCTTGCGCATCGCAGATCACCCCCTCACCAAGTTGGATGAACTGCTGCCGCATCGCTGGGTTCCTGCCATCACCCATTCTTCCTAATCCGCACCCTCAGCTGGTTCGACTCTCAAAAACAGTTCGTCCCATTGATTATGGTCCCCTGATGAACCGGGTCCTCCGCCGCGCCCGCCGCGAAACCTTCGGTTGAGCAAACGCATCTCGGTAATCAAATCGATCTCAAACCATCGCCAGTTTGGTAGCGGGCCACTGCTGGCCCCGGCGAGCTGATATCCAAGAAGCTTGACCGACCCTTTGTGGACACCATAGTCGTGTGGCTCGACGATTCGCCGCCGTCCCTTGTAGACGAGCTCAATCAAATGCTTCTGCATGATGGCCGTCCGGAGCACTTCATCAATTTCCGTTGCCACTGGCATATCACCATTTTCTCAGCCTTTATCGGCAACGGTGTTCATCGGATGCTTACAACCGGCCCGCCGCGATTTCGCGATGGGCGCTGACGGGATCTCCCGATTCTCGCGCGTGGAGTTTCCATGCATGCCAGAGGTCTCTGGCTGCGCAGAGTCCACAGAATGCTTGCGATAGCGCTTCCTGCTGTATTGTCTTCCCATCACGTGTCACGGGGTCGGCACCCTAGTCGCGAGTATTTCGCAGCTCAATACCCTGCCTGCATGTGCCCCTGTCAACGCTTCGATAGCAACCTTGCGGTCGACCACGCATTGACCTGCCCCCTCGAGCTGTACCAATCATAACTGAAGTATCCGAGTCCTAAACCCCAAGTTATGGCACCCGTTCGGTGCCGACCAACGGGAGGCGGATCGAAATTGCAAGCTTGCTAAGCAAAGCCTGCCATTCGCTCTTCTCCGTTATTTCCCCCGGCGTCGCGGACAGGACCCGTCAAGGCCTCGCGAAGCGAGCCGAAGGGAAGCCTTGAGGGTTGGCCGCGATGCTGTAAAATTTGTTGCACAGCGAATGGCAGGCTTGCAAAACCCGATTTTGATATGCCGCCAGTACGCACAATCGCCGCTGCTTCCGAGGGCGTCAGGTACGCGAGCGCGCTGTGTGGGCGCTCCTCGTTGTAGTCTTTTCGCCAAACCGCGATTTTACATCGCGCATCATGCAAGCTGGTGAACCAGTTTGCGTTCAAGCATTCATCGCGAAAGCGCCCATTGAAGCTCTCGATATGACCGTTTTGGCTACGCTTGCCTGGTTGGATATGCCACAGCCGCACTTGGTTCTGCTCGCACCAGGCGCTTACTATTTGGCTCACGAATTCCGGCCCGTTATCCACTCGTATCTCCTCCGGCCTGCCGCGTTCCTGGCTCAGGCGCTCCAGCACACGTTTCACCCGCCCACCGGCCAGACTCGTGTCCACCTCAATCGCCAGACATTCCCGCGTGTATACATCTTCGATGGTCAAGCAGCGCAGCGTGCGCCCATCCGCTAGGCTATCTTGCACGAAATCCATCGCCCAGCGCTGATCGGCGTGCGTTACCTCCGGCAACTCCACCGCCGGGCGCTTTAACGCTTTGCGCCGCTTGCGCGGAACCTGCAGGCGCTCTTCACGGCATATACGATGCACTCTCTTGTGGTTCACTCGCATCCCTTCCCGCTGCAACAATGCCGTCAGGCGCCGATATCCAAATCGCTGCCGCGCTCTCGACAGCTCGCATATCCGCTGCCGGATTCCATCATCCGGCCTCGCCCGCGCTGTGTAGCGGCATGTCGACCGCGCTACTCCTAAGAGCCTGCAGGCACGGCGTTCACTCGTTTTCTGTACCTGTCTCATATACCCTACCGCCGCCCTCTGGGCCACAGGCTCTATCATTTTTTTGATACGACGTCCCGCAACATGACCAGGTCCAGCGCCTGGTCCGCCACGATGCGCTTCAGCTTGCGGTTCTCTTCTTCCAGTTGCTTCAGCCGCTGCGCCTCGCTCACCTCCAGCCCGCCGTACTTCGCTTTCCAGGCGTAGTACGTCCCGGCGCTGATGCCGTGCTGCCGGCACAACTCCTTGGTCTTAATCCCTGCCTCGCTCTGTTTCAGAATCGAGACAATTTGTTCTTCCGAAAACCGTCCCTTCTTCACCGTTGTCCCCCTTTCCGCGGCTTCCTCCGCCGCCGGGAAACTCCAGCTTAGATTGGCTCATTTTTAAGGGACAAGGTCAACCCCACCCATTGCGCTTATAGTTTTACCAAGCTTCATGCAGCCATTAGACAGCGATGCCATAAAAGCCTGTGCAATGATCTTCCTGGTCTGGTTCATGGGCGGTGCTTGTGCCATGTGGGAAGCCAGACGCTTTTCATTGGGAATATCGGAACAAAAATTGGACTGTAAACCTCCGTGGCTGTCGAAGCGCAGTCGCTTCATTCCGTGGGAGGCCATTAAGGAAATACGCTATGATGTCTCTCTTTGTTGGTTCGCCATAAGCACAAAAGATAGCGGCAGTTTCCATGTCCCGGCAATTAAGGGGCAAGTTCACTTTCTCGACTACTGCGAACGTCACCTTTCACAAAGACTAATAGGGAACGCCAAAGCAAAATACCTTGATCAACAAAAACTATGGCTTCGTCAACACTCCTGATTGCGCTATGATGAACACCCGCAAAAGACAATCTTCCTGCTGGCTCAGATTAAGGTAACCCGGCATACCCGTTAGCAAGTCGTCTCCCGGCGATATCTCTTGAATTGCGCTAATTGTGATGGATGCACAGGCTTGGCCTGTCACAAAACTTTAATGTGCGTTAACTCCTGCGGGCGCGTAGGCTGTACCTGATGAACTGAAATCCTGCATTGGGGCTGCGCTGTGGCAAATGAAAAGGACGCCGTGAGCACGACCGTTGTACCGGCTGCAAACAGGCCACGCCTGACGCACGAGGAGTTGGAGAGAGCCGGGCAGCAGAATCTCCGGTTCAAACCTTTCTCCGCCGGGGAAGAACAGCGAGCGTTGGAGTGGTGGTCATTGTTTATCCTGCGAGCTGAGGCGGAAACCGGCAATGAGAAAGCATTCCGCCATCCACGGAAGTACCAGGCCACCATCAAGGCGAAGGTGGCCAGGAGCGAAACGGTTCTTAAAGATGTGGTGGAGGAATACAGGAGAAGCGCGGCCGCCAATAGGCTAGACGAACCTCTTTGGACGACACGGGAATCCAGCCTCGCGCATTCGGTGGGAGGCGGCGGCCTAAATCGGATTTGAGCCGCTGCGGGGAATAGCGCGTCTTGGAAGGACTCCCAAATGCCGCGGGCGTGCTTTCAATCCTCGCTGCCTACATCCTCGTACAGCGCGGCGCGGTGACGGTCCTTGACCGACGCTATCTCTGGATGAATTTCCTCGGCGCGGTCGCGGTCATGCTCTCGCTTCTATGGGCTTGGAATCTGCCCTCTTTCTTGGTCGAAACGGCATGGGCCGGGATAAGCGCTTGCTTCCTGATAAGCGTAGGAACAAAAACAGCTTGGGTAAGCGTACTCGTCGCAAAAAACGGAGTGGGGTGACGACGATATTCGTTAACGATTGTTTAACCTCTACCCCTCACAATGAGCGTATTGTGAACCGCTCGGGGGGCACTTGCAAAACGCGCGTCAACATGGCTTCACTCTCATCGAGCTTTCGATAGTGCTGGTCATCATCGGCCTGATTATCGGCGGCGTGCTGGTCGGGCAAGACCTTATTCGCGCGGCGGAAGTGCGTGCGCAGATTTCTCAAATTGAAAAATACAACACAGGGGTGGAGACCTTCTACGGCAAGTACGGCGCTGCCAGGCGATATGACTCCGACTGCGGCGACGCAGTTCGGCTTTGCAGTTGGGACAAGCTGTGACGGCAGCCAGCCCGGATGGCGAAACGGCGACGGCATGATTGAAGGATGGCCGGGCTCGACGAACGTTCAGGCGGCAGGGGAAACCGGTCTGTTCTGGATGGATTTAAGCAGTACCGTTGCCGGTCACTTGATTGACGGAACCTTCGGGTCCTCCGCGATTGCATGCGTGGGAGGCGGAGCCCCCAATCTTTCGTTGACAGCAGGAAGCAATTACCTCGGCAATTTCTTTCCGCCTGCAAAACTCAGCCTTGGCAATTTTTTATATGTCTACTCCGTAGACGGGGCCAATTGGTGGGGTCTTTCGGCCGTGGTGAGCGTGGACGGTAACGGCGTCATGACTTCCAACGCCAATATACCGGTCTTGCAGGCCCGTGCCATCGACAAGAAAGTGCACGATGAATGCCGACGACGGGCAGCGTCGTCGCGGTTTACATCCAGGGCAGCTACCTCTTGGGCGATGCGCCAAACGCAGCCTCCGATAGTCCCGCGACCTGCTATAACACCACTAATAATTCGTATTCCATCGGCGTGAACAGTGGGGCAGGAGCGAACTGCGCGCTTTCATTCCGGTTTCAGTGATGTTCCCCTCAGACCTCAACTCCCATCGCGGCTTTACGCTCATCGAGCTTTCGATTGTGCTGGTCATCATCGGCCTGATTGTCGGCGGCGTGCTCGTTGGGCAAGACCTCATCCACGCGGCGGCGCTGCGGGCCGTAATTTCGGAAAAGGACAGATTTTCAGCGGCCATTTATACGTTCCAGGGAAAATACGGCTATCTGCCGGGTGACTTTCCGAATGCCAGTAGGTGCTTGGGACAGATGATTCCGGCGGGGAGTAAATAGCGGCAATGGCAACGGCAACGGTGCTATTGATGACTTGTTCACGCCTGGCGGCGTATATCCGTACAACGGCGAAGTTGGCTTCTTCTGGACACAGCTTGCTGCCGCCGGTCTTGTGGCAGGAAAATATCCGGCGGGGGGATATGGACGTGCGACGCCGGGCGCGAATGTGCCTGCTTCCGCTTTCGGTAACGGCTCCGGCTATTCTCTCGCCAACAGTTCAACATCCATCTGGGCTACCTCGACTCCCTTCTATACCCAGACCTGCCCGGATGTGTTCTTGTTTGGGGCTGCTGAACCTCCGGGCGGCGGTGATACCCCGAACGTAGCCCCGGTCCTGACGCCTGCTGATGCTTTTTCCATTGATAACAAATTCGATGATGGCCTGCCAGCTTCGGGGAACGTAATCGTCATGGGATGGTCGGGTTCATTCCAAGGCATGACGTGGAACTGCACGACCACTAACACTGCCAGTACAGCAGCTTATGATTTGACGATTAAAACTCCGGGCTGCCTCATGCTTTTCGCAAATATGTGGTGACAGCCCGGCAATCAAGGCTCAGGACATTATGCACACAAAATGTCAATATAAGCGCGGCTTCACGCTCATCGAGCTTTCGATTGTACTGGTCATTATCGGCCTGATTGTCGGCGGCGTGCTGGCGGGACAGTCGCTCATCCGCGCGGCGGAAATCCATAGCGTAGTTACCGATTTGCAAAAGTTCGACACCGCCATAAATACCTTTCAGGGGAAATACGATGCACTGCCAGGTGACATGCCTAACGCCACGAGCTATTGGGGAGCGGCGGGCGGGAACGGTACGGGGAACGACGCGGCATGCTTTAACACGGTCAGCACGGGAGCCGCGACCTGCAATGGAAGCGGCGACGGAAAACTTTGGGACGGCTATGGCAGCTCTCCTACTTTTTACTATGAGGCATACCGCGCCTGGCAGCATCTCGCCAATTCGGGACTGGTCGCCGGCGCCTACACCGGAACGCAAAATCCCTCCGCTCCTCCTCCTTCATTGCCCGGCGTCAATATCCCACTTCGCGCATTAGTGGCGTAGGGTATTTTCTGGTTGACGATGCCTCAAGCAATACGAGTGCCTGCACGGTTTGGACCGGCTGGTTCGATGGCGATTTTAAGAACAGCATCGAGGTGGGCACAACAAACTGGATATACGTCAATGCTCTCCTGCCTGCCTTTACACCCTCGGAAGCGTTGGGCATCGACAGAAACATCGACGACGGACATCCTGCCACGGCCGGGTTCGTACATTGCCGAGTGCCTGCACGACCACCATCTGTTCCACCACCGCCGAATATGCCATAAGCACGCCGGGCAACCAGTGCGGGTTATGATTCACCTACTAAGGGTGTTGCCAACGCTTTCACGCTTATCAGCTTTCGATTGTGCTGGTCACTTAGCGGGTTATCTCTGGAGCGAATCCGCACGTGTTGTCGAAACATCCGAGCGATGGCTGCGAGGAGGGAATGAATTTGCAGTCATCGACCGCCCTGCTAAAAAAGGCGGTAGCGGCGGGGATGCTGGTCATGTTGATTGCATGCCATCGGCTCAACTATCTTCCATGACCGTGCAATCCGCATCCGTTTGACAACGCTGGTAATCGGGCGGAATGTCGGGCCTTTCGGCCGTTTCAGCGGCGCAAGTGGATGAACAAGCGAGGCAGAACAGAGCCAGCCACAAATATGGAGAACGTGTTTTCATCTGGCGTTATGGTTTCGGAACATTCCTGCGCGGGCGCGGGCTTCAGCCAACAACGCTGTACAGCAAGGCAGGACGGACGGCAAATGCAATCGCCTGAGGAAGGGCTTCACGCTCATCGAGCTTTCGATTGTGCCGGTCATCCTTAACGCTTCCTTAATCGGTGGGGCCGTAGTATCACGTTGGATACATACCACCGAAAGAAAGCCATGGGCAGTTGCTTTGACTCCTTGAGCGCGGATGAAAAGCGGGCGGTCACCGAATATGCCCGCGCCGAGTACGACCGGGTTGTGTTTCAACGCTCCGCTTGTTACATTTCACGGAACGCAGAGTGCGACCCGGAGCAATGGCAAGATTCCTTGCGCGAGGTGATAGCTTCGGACCCGTTGCGGGTGAAGGCACTCGTGGAACCGGCGCAGCGCAAGCGAGCCCCATAAACGGCTTCACGCTCATCGAGCTTTCGATTGTGCTGGTCGTCATTGGCCTGATTGTCGGCGGGGTGCTGGTCGGGCAAGGTTTGATTAAAGCCGTAACGTTGCGGTCTGTGTTGAAGCAGCAAGAACAATTCAGAACCGCCGCCACGTTCAGAGACAAGTATGGCTGTGTGCCAGGTGACTGCACCAATGCAAGCAGTTTGGATTCACCAGCGGAAGCTCAGTTCCTATCAATGGTGATGGCAACGGAATTATCGGCAATACCACTGGCTATTTGTTCAGTTGCTGTGGTGCAGGGCCGAACAATGAGATGGAGACTTTCTGGCTGCATCTGAGTCAGTCCAAGTTAATCAGCAGTTATTCTGCCAACTGGAGTGGAGGAGGAGGCTACATTTCAGGCCCCTGAAACAATTTCCCTGCTGCGATGCAACCGTATGGATTCGGCTTTCCCTCAGCAATCGGGAGCGGCCGATGGTATGTGGGATACTCCGCTCATGCCAGCGCCGACTGGCCACCGCCTCTGCCAGGTGCATCTTTAGGAAATGTTCTAGCTTTAGTAGGTCCTAACACCACATGCGGATATAACACGTGCGGCGGCTCGCCCTACTCTGAATGCCTTACTCCGGAGCAAGCGAGTGCACTCGACACAAAAACAGATGACGGAATGCCCCTTACGGGCAATGTCCAAGCCCAGAGCGGAGGTAACTATATCGATGACATGCCCATTTCAGGCTATGGCGGTGCAGCCGCTCCACCGAATCAATGTGTGGTTGACGATGGAGTGAAGACAACAAGTTATGCACTTTTCGCCACGAATTTCAATATGCGCTGCAACCTCTTGTTCAAACTAGGACTGTAGAAGGGGAGCGGGCGTGAACTGCGTGCTCAGTTTCGCTTTCAAATAATCTCGCCGCCGTTGGATGTTTCATAGACGGACAAACCATCCGCGTCGTCCTCCAGCGTTCTTATACGTTCCCGCAAGCTCTCCGTCCGCCACCACTGCCGCCATGCAATTGCCACCAGGGCCGCAAGCATCAGGGCGGCGGGAATGGCTCGCGCTGGCGGCAAGTCGCTCACCAGCTCGAAGCCAAGAATGCCAGCAAGCAGGGCGGGCAGCGTGAAGGAAATGAAGCATCTCCATCCGAAAGTATAGAGAAAAATCACCGTCCAGCCGGTCGCGCGGTGTAGCAGACGCATGGTTTCAGCGTACCGGCTTTTTTCGCTTCCGGCGTTCGCGGGTTTATTGTAATTTGCCGGAACTGCAACCGGGGTGTGGATATGGAAGGCGAAGAACTGCTTGCCGAGACGGTGTGCGAGGTCGCGGCCGAGGTGCCCTGGCGCAAGGTGCTGGCGCGGGGACGCGGGGCGGTCACTGAATTGCCAAAAAAAACTTCTGGCGATGCGCGCGACGTTGAAGTATCCCGAAGGGCGGATGTAACCCAAACAAGCGAGGCACCTATGGACGGATTCAACGAGACGGACGCCACAAATCTTCAGCGGGTCAAAGACGCCATGGCCGAGCGGGCCACGGGCGGCGGACTGGTCACCGGGCCGGATGCTGCGGCGGCTGCCGCGTTCGCGGCGCTGCTGGATGCCGAAACCCGCCGCGCGGAACTGGCCGGTAAATCTGTGGGGCCGGAAAAGGCCCCGGCCGCTGCGCCTTCAGCCAGTTGGGCGGAAAGCGTCACCGGCAGACAGGCCGAGCCGGTGCTGGCCACGTAGGTTCAACAGGCGATTCGTTCAAAGCTTTGGGACAAGATCCCAATCGTTTGTCGGGTTAGTTCGTACCAGACGGTTACAGTCCGTTCAACACGCGTATCTCTAAGCGCCGGTAGAAAACTGTTTTGGCCGATAACTTGCAGCGGCGCGAGGGGTTATAAGCAGTGTTTCACAATTTTGAGGTTCCGGTGGGCCGACTAATAGCCGCGGCATCGTAACCTACGATGCCATCGTTCACGGAGGGCAAATGACGATTTCAATGTTTTTCGTTTCTAACACGCGTTATCTCAGGTATTATGCACTTCCCTTGTTGCTCTGCAGCGGGCTGACCGTTGCGGCGCAGACGGCGGGGGCAACCGCGTATTTCCCCTTGGGCAGCAATTCCCAAGCGATGGGCATTACGCCCGGGCCGGATGGCGCGTTGTGGTTTACGGATTATGGCCTCAACAGGATCGGCCGTATCGCCACGAACGGAGTTCTGGCCTGGTATTCGATTCCCACGCCGAACAGTGAACCGATGGGCATTACGCTGGGGGCCGACGGCGCTCTCTGGTTCACGGAATGGTCCGGGAATAATATTGGCCGGATCACGACCAACGGAACCATTACCGAATTTCCAATCCCAACTGCCGTCAGTGAGCCAGACGCTATTACCCTTGGTCCAGATGGGGCCCTATGGTTTACGGAATATTATGCCGGAAAAGTCGGCCGTATTACGACCTCCGGCACGATAACCGAGTACACAAATGGCTCAATGCTATACCTGAACGGCATTGTTGCCGGGCCCGATGGCGCGTTGTGGGTAACGGAGTATGTCGGCACAATTTATCGGGTAACCACGTCCGGTCAGATCACGTACTTTAATGTGGCGGTAGCCGGATTCGGTCATCCCGCGGGTCTCCTTAGCGGCATCACGGTTGGTCCAGACCGAGCGCTTTGGTTTACGGAAGCGGACTACCCTCAAGGTATCCAACACGTGGGTCGTATAACGACATCCGGAAATGTTATCTATTATGCCGTAAACGCGAGGGGCTTCCCATTTCATTGGCAACATAACATCCGGCATAGACGATTCCTTATGGTTCGTGGACGGAATATCCCTCGGTCGAATCACCACGGCCGGCGCGGTTACGTTATACCCGGCGAACGCTAATAACGACCTCACTAAAGCTCCCGACGGTTCGATTTTTTTCACTGCGACCGATCAGATTGGACATATATTCCTTCCCCTTCCGAATGAACATGATCCTGACGTGGCAAAACAATACCAGCTCCGACGCCGTTGGCTGGTACGTGGGCGGTCCGGGAGCATCGGTTTTCGAGAACTTCCAATATCTGGCGCGTGGAACTCAAGTTCCCCGGTTGGCGCTTAGCGGCTTCGGCCGATTTCAACAACGACGGTATTCGCGACCTTATATGGCAAAACATGCAGACAGGTCAGGTCGTGATCTGGTACATGGGCGGGACATCCGGCGCGCAGATGCAGAGCTGGACATTTATGAGCGGACCCGAACCTGGCTGGAACGTAGTCGCGGCCGCCGACTTCAATCGCGACGGGGTGCCTGATCTTGTCTGGCAGAACACAAGCTCTCGACAGGTGGTCATCTGGTACATGGGCGCGCCCTCCGGCTCGAACATGACATCCTGGACGTTCGTAGGGCCTCCGGAGCCGGGCTGGTCGGTTGAGGCCGCGGCGGACTTTAACCGCGACGGCGTTGCCGATCTCGTGTGGCAGAACGATGCATCGCGCCAAGTCGTGTTCTGGTACATGGGAGGGGCTGGCGGTTCGCAAATGCAAAGCTGGACGTATGTGGGTCCGGGGGAGCCCGGGTGGCGCGTCGTTGGGGCCGCCGATCTAAACGGGGATGGCGTAGCCGATGTGGTCTGGCAAAACGATGCATCGCAAACGCCTGTTGCCTGGTATATGGGCGGAGTCAATGGAAGTCAAATGATGAGCTGGGCCTATCTCAATTCTGGTGTCGACGTGACTGGTTGGCGGATGATTGTGCCTCATTAGGAGCGTTCACGCAGTTCAGGCATGAATGTAGTGGGCGATCGCGCGCCGGGCTTTGCCGGCTCCGCAATTGACCATTCTCGTTAGGAGCCGAAGAGGCGCTTGATCCAACCACCTACCACAACCTCAGCGAGTTACCGCCATACGGAACTCGACCCTGACAGCTGTTCCGGTGGGCAGCGTGCTGATCCGTTGGTTATTGCTGAGTCGCTCAAAATGGTCTGAAATTGCGGGTTTTGGGAGAGAGCCGACAGCCAATTCGCGTATGGAAGAGGCGTCATTGCCGATAAGGCCAATCACGACGCTCTAAACCAGACGAGTCGCCATCCGGAGAGTTATTGTTTACGGATCATCATCAGGGGCCTGACGCGTTTGCGAAATATCCGCCGTATCCTTTCGCCAGCCGATTTCCGAATGTCGTCCAGCATATCCCGAAATCGCGGGTTTTAGCGAGAACAGACAGACGATTCGGCGTAGAGCGAGGGCTCCGTCGCGATGCGGCCCGATCACCAGCGCTCGCGAAAGTCGCCCGCGGCGATCCGGCAGTTGCTGTTTACAATCGACACGGCCTCTGCGAGCGACCTGTCTACCTCTCTCCGCTGCCGGACCCGTTCGTGAAGATGAAAGGCATGTTCCGCGATGCCGTGGCGAGGGATATCCAGGCCGAGATCTGGTAGCTCCCCCAGAGACACGTAGCTTAACATTCCGGACTGCTGTTGCGCCGTGCTACGTTCTTGACGGTGCCGATCCTGGATAGGCGCAACCTAATTCACGGGCGAGCGGTCATCGCTTCCGTACTATCCCTGCTTGTCCTGTGCGCGGAACTTGTATTGCCGCGCTCGGCATGGACCGCCCAACGGCATTACGATCTAGGCGGCCCTTGTGAAGACCAACCAAGGTGGAACGGGTGGAAGGAAATCCGAAATGCCGAGAAGGCCAGCGAATGGGACCGGGCTGTCGCGCTGCAAAAAGAGGCCGTCAGGGCCGGCTGCGGCATCCAGTACAGATGGTACGGACTAGTCAACGCACTCGTTAAAGCTCACCGCCCGGCGGAAGCATCGGGCATTCTACAACAGATGGACTCTCGCGGCTTTGAGGTCAATCCCGCGTTCATACATACGGACTTTCCGGAAGTAGCGAAATTCATGGAGAGTAAAGAATTCGATGCTTCCCCACTTGGACTGAAGATTAAGCGCCTCGAGAAGATATCCGATGAGAGGCGCGCCAAATTTCGGGCAGCGTTAAGTGCGATGCCTG
>CAWITB010000059.1:0-56899 GCA_963838885.1 Bryobacterales bacterium
TCGCTACTCCTTTCCTGTATGACTCTTCATTCACTACTCCACGCCGGTTTATCCCGGCGCACAATACGGGCTGCTAGGGCTCCGCATCGACTCTGTCCGGTCGAGGCGTGCGGGAGAACTCGAATCCGCCGGTTCGAATGCGGTCCGCCACGATGCTCGCAAGGCCGGCCAGGTATTGTCCGGGGTCGTCAATGCCGCTTCCTCGCCATGCAGCCGCCATCGCATAGTCACCAGTAACGGCCTGGCCGGGAGCAAGGCGCGCTCTGTTTACAATCACCTCGTTCGTTGCTTCGGTCGTATGCACTGGCGCGCTGGGCAAAAACTCATTGAAATCGTGGTAAACAGCGAGACCAACTATGCCGTCCCGCTCATTCTGCTTTCCGATCACAACAATGCGCCCGCTCGCCGGCAGGAGAGATTGCGCGGGCAGATCGCGAATCCCAATTCCAACTTCGTACTCGTGGCCACGCGCCAGCCACACCGGCACGATCTCGAGATGGCAGCGCACGAACGGCTCTCCCTGATCGATCGAATATCGAGCCCACAAATCGACGACGTCGCCATCGATGCTCCAGTTGGTCAAAACCGTTTCGATAATTGCCCGCAAAGGTCCCTGCGCGATAACACGGTAGTGAGGAACCGTTGCCGGTTGCGGCTTGTGCGCGTAAGTGGGAACGTTCATCGGCGGTTGATAAAGCCTGCCGTTCCGGCGCAGAAAGATGCCACCCAACCCCAGGCTATCTCCGATATGAAATACATCTCGTCCGGCGCCCAGGTCGAGCGTGACCGGTATATAACCAGCCACTTCGTTGTTCAGGCCGGGATGCCCAGCGTCCCGCGCCATCACATCCAGGAAAAAGCCACCGTAGGCGCGATAACCAATGAGTTCGGACTCGAGCGCCGCAACCTCCCGGTTGTAGCCGTAACTGTGTTTCGCCTGAACGCGCTTCGGCCACGATATGGAATCGTCGAGCGAAGTCGAATAGTAAACATCGACGCGGCGCCGTTCGCCTGGCGCGAGCGCCACAGGAAATTCAAACTGATCGGGCGCGCCATCCCCGTCCAGGTCGTCGCTTTGCGATGCGATCACCGCGCCGGCGCTCTGAGATCCAGGTGGATTTAACAGCACCGCAATCGCGAGTCTACCCGGAAAATCGGGCGCGGCTTCGCGAGCCTGGTATATCGGAATGGTGGCGAGCGCGCGAATCTGCCGGTCCCCTGGATTCGAAACTTCAAGGCTAAGGCGGAGCGCGAAATTTGGCAGCAGCCATTCTTTGTTATTACCGCTCTGGGCCGGCAGGCCGCAGGCGCACAACAGCGCTAAAACCCCCATCCTGATTGTGGTCATATCGTTTTCGGATATCCCCTCTTCAGCCTTTCTTTTGTGGCGAGGACAAAGCGAAGTCCGAATCCAGCCAGAACAGCGCCCAAAGCCAGATCCATCCAAAGCGCCTCCGATGAGCCCGACACAAACCCGGCCACGATAACTAGAGCCCCGACTGCCAATGTGCTTGCTCCCAGAGCCGGCCGGGCGGATCCTTGGTTCGCATGGCGCATCTCGGAAGGGGAAACCGGCGTGTCCAGCGCCCGGAAAAATACCGCGATTCGTTCCTGCTCCGCGGCATCGCGGGCCGGTATGACACTACCTAACCAAAGCCCCAGCGCGGTCATGCCGATATTAATAAAAATCGAAATCCCCTCGAACGTGTAGCTTGCGAAGTCGACCGATATTCCAGGTAAATGGGGCAGATACCACGTTTTAACCGAAAACATGACGATGCCACTTACAAGCCCAAACACGAAACCGCAGAGCGCTCCTTTCCAGGTCAGCCAAGGAACAGTAAGGCCGGCGAGAATGGGCAACATGGTAGGCGCCAGTAGCAGTCCGAATACCGTCACCATTACGTGAAGCAACGATTCTCGCTGACTCACAGCGATCCACAGACTGAGGCCGACAACCACAACGCCAAGCAGCAGAGTGAATAGCCTCCCTACGCGAACTTGTGCTCTCTCGCCGAGATCCGGCTTCAGAATGCGGACATAGAAATCGCGCGTCAGAACGCTCGCAAGCGCGTTCAGGTCGGCGCTGATGGCCGCCATCGTTGCCGAAAAGACCGCCGCCACTATAATTCCAACCATGCCGGCCGGAAGAAGCTTGAGCACGAGCAGCACGTAAGTGTCGGCGGTTCGATGCTGCGCAAGCAGATCGGGCAGAAGTTTACGTCCTAGAATTCCAGGTAAGAGCATCAACGGCGTGCCGAGGAAATTCAACGCCGCGGCGAGGTAAGCGGCTTTGCTGGCGGAGCGCTCATCGGGTACAGAGTAATATTTCTGCGCCAGTGCCCAAGTCGCGTTATAGCTGAGGGCCATCAGCAACGCGAAGCTGACGATGTAAGTCCACCCATAAGGTCCACCGGTGGGGCGCAGGAATCCAGCCGGAAGTCCCTGCAACGCATGCATTGCACCGCCTGCGCTCCACACTGCCAAGGGAAAAAGAAGGGCCATAGCGGCGATCTTCATCAGAAATTGTACGTAGTCGGTTACGACCAGCGCCCATAAGCCGCCGAGTAGAGTGTAGGTCACCGTCACTGCTCCACACACCACGATGGCGGTCTTTAAGTCACCTCCAACTCCGGCCGACAAAATCACAGCCGTCGCCAAGACTTTCAAACCATCGTCAAAGACCTTTGCCGGAATGCCAGCCCAGGCGAACATCTGCCGGAGTGGGGCATTAAAACGCTTCTCCAGAAACTCAACTGGCGTGATGACGCGCGCGCGACGCCAGCGCCGGGCGAAGATGAGACCGCCCAGCACGCAGCCGGGAACTGTGGTCCAAAACAGGGTGATTGCGACCCATCCGAACGTGTACGCAATTTGCGAGTACGCGATAAACGTGAACGCGCTGAAGCTCGACATGTAATGGGAGATGCCGGCCAGCCACCAGGGCACTTGGTGACCACCGGCAAAGTAGTCCCGTGAAGCGGCTTGACGCTTGTGGAAGTACACCCCCACGAGCAAAACCACTACGAAGTAACCGGCAATTACAATGTAATCTGCAGGGGTGAGCCGGAGCGCTGTCACAACGTCGCCAATGGCATTCACTCCCGTTTGAAGCTGCCACTTGCATAGCTGCGCCGAGTAGGCCCGGGAAATTTTACCCCAAGCCCCTCACAGA
Source organism: Bryobacterales bacterium (assembly GCA_963838885.1). Classification (GTDB taxonomy): domain Bacteria; phylum Acidobacteriota; class Terriglobia; order Bryobacterales; family Bryobacteraceae; genus JAICMB01. Next base: position 3,176 of record CAWITB010000059.1, read on the forward strand.
TCCGGACTTGAACCTCTCGATTCATCCGGCTCGTGCTATCCGTCGAGAGCTGCCGCCCTCTGCCGAAACCGCGGACTCCTCCTGTTGCCACTTGGCCCTTTAAGGTTTCAACGTGGATAGCCTGCCCGCTTCGCTCCAGCGACATTACTCCGCTTCCTCGCTACGACCAGGCAGTCCGCCCCTCAGCATCGCATCCGTACTCTCGCCCTCGTGGCTCAATCCACTTGTGGCTTCTACGGTACATTGATGCCAAGGTTCTCATGTTCCATACGTCCGCCTCTTCTAGTTTCAGGCCACCTGTATGCCGGATGCTGCCCGTCCGTAAGCAGGTACCGCCGGAACTGGCCCCACGATCTTCTGACCACCGTGGTTTCGACACCGTCTTAACTCTTTTCGACACGGCAGTGGTTCACTTTCGTTCCTCTCCCGAGAAGTTACCTGACCCGAATTTTTCTTCCGAGCCTTTTCCTTCTCCGCTCACCACCACTCCCTTTAGAGAGCAGCAGCGGAAAATGGTTTGAGTCCTGCTCCTGCAAGCCAGTTCGAGGGGCCTTCCCTCATCAGCCGTACAGTTACGAAAACCGAGCATCCAAACCTGCGATGCTCAGTTTTGCTCATGACGCAATCAGAACATCAATTTTAAACCAAATTGGATTATCCGATTGCCGCTTCCGCTAGTGATCTTTCCGGCAAGCGGGTTGGGAAGACCGCCATCGCGCGTATCCGCGATTGTAGCGTTTGGATTGCCCAGATTAAAGTGATTGAACGCGTCCAAACCATCGCATCGCAGTTGCAGGCGGAATCTCTCGGTGATAGAGAAAGTTTTCTGAACGCCAATATCCCAATTCCAAAAGCCCGGACCGAAGACGCTGTTCCGCTGCAAATTGCCCCATTGCCACTCGGCCGGCGGTTGAAAAGCAGCGGGATTGAACCACTGAACGCCATCTATGACATCGTGTCCGGACTGCTGGCCTGCATACATGCTGGCGCCCGCGACCGCGTCCGCTCTGCCGCCCCACCAGCCAATAACGTTGGAAGGCACCGAGAAGCTTACAGAGAAAGGAGTGCCGCTGCGGTACACCGTGATGCCCGAAATGGACCAGCCGCCGAGCACGCCGTCCACCACGCGGTTGGAGAGATTGTACTTTCGCCCGTGTCCAAAGGGAAGCTCGTAGAGGTAGTTGAAAGTGAGGATATGATACGGCACGCTGTCGGTGGGACCGTATTCAGCGTTATAATCCTGAACATTTTGTACGCCTCCGACCAGCGGTGTGTTGTCGCGGCTGTGAGTGAACGAGTACTCGGCTTGGAGAAGCAAGCCTGAGGAAAACCGCTTGTTCAATTCCAACTGCAATTGATTAAAGTTGACCTTGCCGTCCGTGTGAGTATCGTTGATTTGACCCCACGGCTGGTAGGGCCGTTGCTGTTGCAGCGGGACATTGGGTTCCTGAACGCCGGGGCGGTTGATATCACCCGCATAGTAGAGCTGATGGTGCGTTTGCGAACCGACGTAAGATGCGCGCCCGGCCCAGTTGCTGCCGAACTGTTGCTCAAGCGTAAAGTTCCACTGCTGGACAATGGGATTTACGATGTTGCGCTGCGTCATGTAGATCAACGGATTTGCGGCTGGTCCGCTTTGGGCACTACTCGGGAATGGATTGTTGAACGTCAAGTCGGGCAAAAACGGCGCCGTTGGATTGCCGGGCAGTTGGGAGTTAAAACTCGCGCCCGTACGCCATGGTGGATTGAAGATGTTCTCGTGTTGTCCAATGAACCCCGGAATGAAGCTGTAGTAAATTCCCCATCCACCTCGAATCACGGTCTTGTTCCCTGCAAACGGCCTATATGCAAATCCAAAACGTGGTCCCCAATTGTTCGTATCTTTGATGTAATAACTTGTAGGCCAGCCTGCGTTCTGCGTCGTCTCATAGGGATATGCCGACATGAGAGATGGGATCGCCAGCGGGGGAGTCGTGACCGTGCTGGAGTTTTCGGGAAGTGCGAGCTTATTGTTCTTCAGGTCGAGGTAACTCACGCGATTGTCCCGCACCGTCCAAGGCGATTGATACATGTAGCGAACTCCGTAGTTGAGTGTCAGCTTTGGAGTTGCTTGAAACGTGTCCTGCGCATAAAATTCCCAATCGCGCGAGTACGTTTCGATCTCGGTGAGAGGTCCCGCGAAGTTCGTGGAAGTTGCATCACCGAGCAGGAAGTCGGCAAAAGCATTACCCTGAGAACTAGGCATGCCCGGCCATCCCTTATTGCCCGTCCAGGCACCGGTGAAAGTAAAGGCGCCAAGAGGGTTGCCAAGAGACGCTGAAAGCGCGGGGCCACCCTGCCGAATATAGTTCTTGTACCCGGTCTCGTCCGCTCCGAACTTCAAAGTGTGACGCCCAACTACTTTTGTGAAATTGTCCTGAAGCTCTATATCGTACTCCGGAAACGGATAACCCTTGCCATAGTCGTAAAACATACCCGTGTAGCCGCTCATCGACATAGTGGGAAGGCCGCCGTTATCGCTGACTGGCAATTGCGGAAAGAGAGACCACGGCTGAAAGTCCGTATTCTGGCCGGTGCGAACACTGGCGTGGACGACCCAAGCAGCGCGAAGCTCGTTGACGGCCGTGGGTCCGAAAAGATGGGTCTCGGTGCCGCTGATGGCGAAGTCCGTGTAACCGTAGTCCGGGTTGTTACCGTAAGTGGTAGGGATAAGCTCCGCTGCCTAAATACCAGGGCGAGCCTTTCGACCAATGGAACACCCCGTAAACTGAATCCGACGTTGAGATAATGCCGTCCATCCGATAGTCCACGCCATTAATTCCGACGTTCGTTGGTTTGGCGACGATGTAATCGGGCGAGCCGTTGGGGAGGCCCGCGGAATTAAGATTGGTCGGTGCCGGCAGATAAGAGAGTAGCGTTTTGGCCTGAGACGTAATCATGCCGCTGGGAATTTGGTTATTCGCAAACGGCTGGCCCGTATATGGGTTATACAGCTGTGTGCCTTTCGTACAAATGCCGGCCGCGAAAGTGGTGCAGAGCGCCGAGAAATCGCCATTGCGCATGGCCATCGAAGGAAGATTGAGGCTAGCGGTCGTAGAGGTCTTTTGCCGGACGCCCCGATACGCCCCATAGGCGAAGAGCCGGTTCTTGATGATCGCGCCGCCGAGGTCGCCTCCAAACTGGTTGAGATTATACGTGGACCGCGGCTGTCCGGTAGCATTCAGCAGAAACTGATTCGCATTCAGGTCGGTATTCTCGAGGTATTCATAGGCGAGTCCGTGGAGCGTGTTGGTGCCCTGCTTCGTCACCATCGTGATGGTGGCGACATCGCGGTATTCGGCATTTTGATTGCCGCTGTCGACCTTGAACTCCTGAAGAGAATCGGGCGCGGGCATGTTGGCGAGACCAAGATTCGAAACGCCGGACGTGTAGGCGGCGCCGCCATTCCCGATATCATTAACGCTCACGCCATTCAGCGTGTAGTTATTTCCTCCCCAATAGGAGCTGCCGGAGATGCGCGGGTTACTTCCAGAAGTAGAAACTCCCGGAGCCAGTTGTATCAGGTTATCGATAGAACGTGTGCCAAGGGGAAGATCGGCGAGTTGTCTGGTCACGAGCGTGCTTCCGATGGTCTGACTGTCGGTGTGAATGAGGGGCGCGGAACTCGTCACCTCGATCGTCTGACGGACTTCACCCACGCGCAATGTGACGTCCTGGCGCACTGTTTGCGACGCGAGTAGTTGAATATGTGGTATATCGACGGTTTCAAATCCTTGCCTCTGGACGCTGATAGTGTACATGCCGGCAAAGAGATTGGGAACCGTGTAGGATCCGCTCTGATCGACAATTGCTTCGGACGTGGCGCCGGTGCCTTCATTCCGGACGGTAATCGTGGCTCCGGGAATCGCCGATCCGGAAGCGTCACTCACCTGGCCTACGATCGATCCCGTGATGTTCTGACCCATCACGGCGAAATTGGCGCAACTGAACCAATGGCAAATACAGCTAGGGCAAACCGCATGGACGAACTCCTCCTTCAAGACCTACGGGATTCTAAACCGCCATTTACAGATTTGTCAAATGCGCTCAGTGGTCGAAGGGGTTGGCCAATATAGGCGCGATATCTCACGTTCAATCCGGTCAACCAGATCGCAATCGTTCGTTTTGGCTCAATCAATCGCTTTAGCTTTCGCTTAAGGTAACGCAGTTTCGTTGCACTTGAGGGACGACATTTTGAGCACTTTCAACCAGGCTTGTACGTCAGCGCGAATTTCAGCCGATCGGCTACGGGCGGATGGCTATAAAGCCAGAAAACAATAAAGGGACTCGGATCGGGCGGCTCCAGATCCGTCTCGCCCTCGATCTGAAAGGCCCGCGCCGCCGCTTGACCATTATCCGGAATAATGCCGCTCGTGACGTCGAGCGAATAGACGTCGGCCTGATGTTCCTGCCGCCGGCTATAAGCGTTCGCGATGGGATCGCCGATGAAATTCAGGATCAGCACGATCAGCGCGAAAACCGGCAGCGTTGCGGGATCGTAAGGCGCCCGCAGATCCCAGCGCGTGCCCCAGCGCGCGATGAAGGCGCGGATCAGGACGTACGTCAGATAAAATCCGATCAGCAGCAGCAGCGCCGCGAATCCAATGCTCTTCGGAATGTGGCCCAGCGCGTAATGTCCGAGTTCGTGGCCGAAGGTGGTCATCAACGCCGGCGGCGGCTCTTTGCCGATGATCGTGTCGTACAAAACAACGCGCTTCGAGGAACCGAACCCCGATACATAGGCGTTCAAGGCATTCGTTTTTTCACTCGCGCGCATTTCAAAGAGACGATACGCCGGGATCGCCACGCCCGCGCGCCGCAGAATCGATTCAATCGGCTCGACCAGCTCCGGATGCTCGGCGGCGAGAGGCTCGAAGCTGATAAAACAGCGGTTCCACGATATAAGGCTCCACCCACGCTCCAAAAACGATCAGCGGAACCGCGGCCATCCAGGCGTACAACCACCAGCGCGCCGGACTGCGCCGCAGCAGCGTATAAAATCCCCACACAATCAGAACTGTCAGCGGCAGCGAGATCGCTTCTCCCTTCAGCCAATCGACGAACCAGGACGCCCAACCTTGAATCGAGATTCCGTAATGCCGCGAGAGCGCATGCGCGCAAGCTTCGCCCGGAAGGTCCAACGCCGTCACAATGGCGTAGATGATCGCGATCGCCAGCGGCAGCCGCACATGCCGTAGCCGCGGAGCAGCGCGCCAGTAGATCAGCGCCAGCAATACCAGCGCCGAGAACGCCGTTGCCGAAAAATAAAGAACGTGGCGCGCGAACGCGTAATGGACCGCCAGAGCCAGCTTGTCCGCCGGCAGCGTATACGAAGAAATGGGCTGCACGCAACCGGATTGTACAATGCCGGATTGTACAATAAGGCTTGGCCGAAAATCGACGGATGTGCCCGAATTGCCGGGCGTTTGTCACCACCAGCGACCGCACCTGCCCCTATTGCGGCGTCAAGCTCGGTCCACGCGCCGCCGACCGCCTCAACACCGGCCAGATTCTCGGCGGTCTGATTCCCCACGCCCGCTTCACAACGATTATTATTCTGCTGATCAACACCGGTCTCTACGTTGCCGGAGCATTAAACCCGCAGTCCGGCCTCCAGCAGGCCGGCATGAGCGTGCCCTGGCCGCTGATGCGCACGGAACTGTGGCGTCTCGTCACCGCCGGTTTTCTGCATGGGGGAATCATTCACATCCTGATGAACTCCTGGGTGCTCTTCGACCTCGGCGCCGAAGTCGAGCAAGTCTACGGAACCAGCCGCATGATCGTGTTCTATTTCGTCGCCACGGTGTGCGGTTTCTTCGTGAGCTCCCATATGACGCAGGTTTCACTCGGCTCCTCGGCGGGAATCTTTGGATTGATCGGCGCCATGCTTGCGTTCGGCTTCACCGAAAAATCGAGTATGGGAGCGGCCGTAAAATCGCTCTACATGCGCTGGCTGGTCTATGGGTTGGTCCTGAGCTTCATTCCGGGCGTCGACATCTATGCGCACCTTGGAGGACTCGCGGGCGGCTTCGCGGCCGGCTATCTCGCCAGCACCCCGCGCGCTCGCTTGATGTGGAAGGAACCCCTCATCCAAGGCGCTGCCGTGTTCTGCGTAATATTAACGGGGGCCGCGTTCGGCTACATGTTCCGCTTCTTGATGTCCATGCAGAGCGGCGCCGTGCGATTCTAAGGAATTATGAAATTCAAATCGCTGGCCCTGTGCCTACTCCTCTCCTCTTGCGCCTACATTTTCGCGATGGACCGCGGCGAGGAAATCCGTCTGTGGCCGAAAGGCGCTCCGGGCTCGGAAGGCGAGACGGCGCCGGAAGTTTTCGACTCTTCCGCCAATCCCAAGCTGCCCAAGCGATTCACGGTCGTCCATTATCCCTCCATTTACGTCTTCCTGCCGCCCCAGGAGAACGCCAACGGAGCCGCCGTGGTGGTTGCGCCCGGCGGCGGCCATTCGCAGCTCGTCATCGACAAAGAGGGCTGGGAAGTCGCCGACTGGCTGAATAAGAACGGCATCGCGGCCTTCGTGTTGAAGTACCGTCTGGCGCGCGCTCCCGGATCGCATTACACCGTCCAGGGCGATGCTTTGGCCGATGCCACACGCGCTATGCGTCTGGTCCGCAGTCGCGCTAAGGAATGGAACCTCAACCCGTCGCGCATCGGATTCATGGGATTCTCCGCCGGCGGAGAAGTCGCGGCCCTGATCGAAACCCGTTTCGATGCGGGTAACGACAGCGCCCCCGATCCCATCGAGCGCGCCGGCTCGCGCCCCGATTTCGCCGTCGTGGTCTATCCCGGATTCCGCCCCGGCTCCATCACGGTCCCCAAGGACGCGCCCCAGACATTTCTAGTCTGCGCCGACGACGACCGCTCCCACGTCGTCACGACGGTTAACCTCTATCTCGACCTCGAGAAGCAAGGCGTCTCCTCCGAAATGCACATCTACGCCGCGGGCGGACACGGCTTCGGCTTGCGCCAAAGCAAATTGCCCGTCTCAACCTGGACGGATCGCCTTCGCGACTGGATGCTGGACCGTAAAATTCTCGCCCCATAACCAGGCGATTTCGGATTATCGTGGACGCGTGAGGGAAAATGTCCTATATGCCCTCCTGTGAAGACCTACTTCTCGCCGTGTACCGAGGTTTCAATGCGCGCGACATTGAATCCGTTCTCGCGGCCATGCACCCCGATGTCGATTGGCCTAATGGTTGGGAGGGAGGACGCGTGCACGGACGCGACGCTGTGCGCAATTACTGGACGCGACAGTGGAGCGCTATAAATCCAAGGGTTGAACCTCTTAGGTTCCATACGGATGATTCGAACCGAACCGTTGTCGACGTGCACACCGTAATCCGTGATAAAGACGGCAACATCATCGCGGACCAGATAATCCAACACATCTACGTCATTGAGGAAGGCCTGATTCGGAGCATGGAGATCCGAAAACCAGAAGCAGCATTCTCTAAATCAAACTGACCCATTACCGGTACCCAGCGCGACTCTCTTAACTTTTTCCGCCCTACCGGGTTCAAGAGATTCGTCCAGGATCAGAGTCTCGCATCCGCCCTTTTTGGACGAATTGGAAGGACCGGGCAGTCACGGGCGTCACTCTCCCACCCAGTGTCAACCCGCTGGGCCGCTAACCCCCCGCGCCATTTCCGGGCCGCGACCGTCTGGTATTTGTCCGCCGCAACCAGCTCTGGCAATCCCCTACCGCGTCTGCGTCTCCGCTGCCGGAGCCGCCCGCAACTGCGCGTCCTCCAGCCTCTTCGCTTCCTGATACGTAAACGCCATCCTGTGGATCACCGTGACGTTCGATAGAATGGCGATCACCCATAGCACCGGAGCCATGCGGTCGAACAGCGCCCCAATGATCAGCAGCACCACGCGCTCGGGCCGCTCCATGAAGCCCACCTTGCAGCTTGGAACGGTATTCTCTGCTCGCGCCCGCGTGTAGCTCACCATAACCGACCCGGCCATCACGATCGCCGTCAGCACCACATAAAACGGACGGCTGATATTCCCGTAATAAACCAGCAGCCCCATCAACAGACCCAAGTCGGAGTAGCGGTCCAGAACGGAGTCGAAGAAGCCTCCAAATCGCGTCACCTGGTTGGTCTCGCGCGCCACCCGCCCATCCACCATATCGAAGACTCCGGCGCTGACGATCACCACGCCGGCCCAGCGGAACTGGCCGGCAGCGAGCAGCACCGCCGCAACGATGTTGATCAGCAAACCAATGAACGTAAGAACATTGGGATGAATTTTAGAGAGAGCCAAGGCGTGGACAATAAGGCGGATCACCTTATTGCAAGCGACCCCGATCAGGCGGGTAAAAGTCATTAACCCCTGCTCCCGATTCTAGCGCGGCGCATTCAACTCGCGGCCGCGTCGTGAATCGTCGTCAATTTCAAAATCTCGAGCTCGCGCGTCCCTCCCGGGATCTGTATTTTGGCCGAGTCCCCGACTTTCTTGCCCATCAAACCGCGTCCGATCGGCGACGTCGTCGAGATCTGCCCTTTGCCCGCATCGGCCTCTTCGCTGGTCACCAGCTTGAACGTGGTCTCTTCGCCCTTATCCACGTCCATCACCAACACGGTCGACCCCAGCCCCACGCGGTCCCGCGGAATGCGCGATTCATCGATCATCGAGATCTCGCGGAGACGCGCCCGCAGTTGCCCCAGCCGCGCATTCACGTGACCCTGCCGTTCCTTCGCGGCGTGATACTCGGCGTTTTCGCTCAGGTCGCCATGCGCCCGCGCCTTCGCGATTTCGCGCGGCAAATCGACGCGCAGCTCCATTTCGAGCGCCGTGATCTCGTCCTGTAGTTTCTTCTTGAGCTCTTCCATTACCGGCTACTACAACGCCATTATAGGGCGCAACGCGTCCCTTGAGCGCGCCGGTGGCGGACCTTATAACCGTTTGCCTCTCGATTCCGGGCCGAGCGCCCAGACCGCGAATGGGCACCGCAAAACAGGATCTGAGCCTCGCATTCATCGCAACAATGCGCCCAGCCACAGCGAAGTCGAACTTGTTCAGCGCTCCCGGATCGGGCCATCATGCCGCCCAAGCCCCCCCGTCAAACCCCTTGACGCCGAGCACCCTATGTAGCATACTACTGGCGTGAGCGCCCTCTCCTATACCGCCGCCTCCATCCTCATGGCGGCCTTTAATGGATATCGCTACGGTTTCGACATCATGGACATCACGGGACTGCCCAGCGGCACCGTATACCCAGCCTTGCGCCGCCTGGAGCAGGCCGGATTCATTTCCTCCAAGTGGGAATCGGGCGCCGTCGCCGAACGCGAGCAGCGCCCGGCCCGAAAGAATTATTCCGTCTCGACCAAAGGCGAAGCGGCCCTCGAAGCGGCCTTTGAGCGCTACCCGCTCCTCGAACGCATGAACTCTCAATTGCCCCAGAAATCGGAGCGGTAGCCATGATCCCGCTAGCGATGGTCCCGCCCTTATGCCGGCTGATGATCGCGATCGCGGCGCTCCTCCTGCCCCAGCGCGCGCGCAAGGAGTGGAAGCAGGAATGGTACGCCGAGCTGGCGTGGCGAAATCGCTCCGGAGCGTCGCTCCAATATATGCTGCGCTCCGCCCGCGGCGCCTTCCACGACGCGCTCTGCCTGCGCGCTCAAACTCCGTTCAGCTTGCGCTTTCTCGCCGAGCCCTTGCGCCTCGAGCTAATCCTCGCGGCGGCCGCCGCCGTCGTCTGCATTTGGAATGGAGCCGTCCTCCCTCCCCGGCCGCCTTACGCCAACATGGATCGCCTCGCCCGTATCGGACGCGACCTCGGCGTACTCGGCTGGTATAACAATTCTTTCTGGTCCTTCGAGGTTGAGAAATGGCGAACATCGCCCGATGTCGACCAGATCGCGGCCTATCGCCTGCAGCGCGTCGGCGATATCCGCTTCGCGCGCATCTCAGACAATTTTTTCAACGTGCTCGGAGTCCCGCTCGCGGCCGGCCGCCTTCTCGCGAAAAAAGACGGCGTCAATAACGCCATCGTCACGGATGCCTTTAGTCATACCCGCTTTCACTCCGCCCCCGCGATGGGCCGAATCTTTTACGCCGGCGGCAAAGTATACAAGGTGATCGGCGTGCTCCCGCCCCGTTTCGTCTTCAATGGATGCTCCTTCTTCGCGTCCCTGGGAACAGATCCTCACGTATTTGCGATCGCCTTGCTCAAGCCGGGGGTTCGGCGCGACAAAGCGGCGGAGGATTTCATTAAATTGGCCCTCCCTATTATGCGCAGCGTGAAATATGAAGGCCTTCGACTCGACCCCTTGGCCGCGCGCTTCACCATCTGCGGCCTGCTCTTGGCCGCCATCTTAATTGTGCTCGCCGCCGCTTACCCGCTGCTCCGCTGGCGCCGCACCACGCTATATTCGTGCGCCCGCATCGCTGCCATCGTCTTGAGCCTCACCGCCATTCATCTCGCCACTCTGCGCGCCAGCATCCATACTTCCTCCGTGCTGGCCCTTTTTCAGGGCTGGGCTCATCTCGCCCTCTGCTCCGCTACCATCTATTTCGTTTTGCGCGACCAGCGCTCGCGATGTCCGGCCTGCATGGCACGCCTGCGCATGCCCGTGCCCATTGGATCCTGGAGCAGCCTGATCCTCGACCGGCCCGCCACGGAATACGTCTGTCCCGCCGGTCATGGCGCGCTTTTCGTCTCCGAAGCCTTGCACGACCCGAATCAGTGGACGCGATTCGATGAATCGTGGAAAGATTTGTTCGTTGAAACCACAACGCCTTAGAGAATCGTTATGCACACGCGAAGACAAGCAATCCAGACATTCCTGTTCGCCGGCGCCTCCGCCGCTCCGCTCCTCGCCGCGCCCGCCAAGCCGAATTTTTCCGGACGTTGGACGCTCGACCGCGCCGCCAGTTCTCCCGGCTCGCCCGCCCTCATCGAAAATATCGATCATCGAGAGCCGCAAATCAGGATCGATACCGATTGGGACCGCAATGGGCCTACCGGACTAACGAACGCCGCCATGCTCGCGCCCACCATCGAGCTCCTCACCGGCGGCGAGCAAAGCGCGAACGAAATGCCCGCTGGGCTATCCCTCCAGACCAAGTCGCATTGGGAGGGCGATAAACTGATGACCGCGTGGACAATCCGCGGTTTGGATGCGCCCTTGACCGGCTCCTGGACCCGCTATCTTACGGGGCCGAACACGATGGCGGTAGACGCCATCTCTGAAGCGCGGAATCATCGCGTGACATCGCGCCTCGTATTCGTAAAATAGCCGCCGCGCCTCCCCCAAAACGCAGCCCCTCCCGGCCTCTTCAATCCGGCGCCTGCGCGAGCGGCCCGGCCTGCTCGCCCTCGACATCATGCGTGCCCGATTCCGCACCTCGGCATTCGGCGCGATCCCAAGCTGGCCCACATACCAATCATCTTCCTCACCGCGCGAGCGCGCGATCGGAGCCACATCCGCCGCCGCGCACTCGAACATCATGCGCGACGGCGATCGGCTGAACCGCGCGGCTTGTCAGGTGCGCTGACGAAGTGCGGTTGACCGAGTGGCGTTGAGGTGATCTCGCGGGCGCCGAGCTTGCATGGTGCCGACGTTCTCCCGAGCCGCCCGGGCGTCGTCTTCAACCGCGACCAACTGCTCCACGCGATCTGGAGAAGTAAGCACGCCATCACGGATCGCGCCCCGGCGTGTAGCCGCTCGGTTCTTGGCTTTGGCTATACGTCAAGCCCGCGGCCGAAAGGAGCCAGCGTCCGACCCCGTCTACTGAATTACGTTCCACTTGATCAGGCACTTTTTTTGCATGTCCTGCGTCTTGTTAGTCAGAATTAGCCGCTGTTTTCCCCCGCTCATGACGAAGCGCGCATCCCAGGTCTGATCGTCAAAAGCAACGTCCACGTGCACCGGCGGCAGCGTATCGAAAACGACCTTTCCTCCCGGAGGCACCGCTTCGCCCGTGTATTTCAAAAATCCGCTCGCAGGGCCGCTGTAGGCCACTGCGGCGGGACGTGGCGGGACCGGAGCCGGTTTCACCGGCAGCTTCTCAGCCGGCATCGCGGGATAGTCCGGCTCGCGCTTTTGCGCCGTGATGTCCGGGGTCGTGGCATTTCGAGCCTGCTGCGGCGCGCGCCGGGGGGCGCCACGGCTTTATCCGTCGTGGAAGCTGGCGCCGGCGTATCGGCAGGAGGGGGCAATGCGGGAGTGGATGGAACCGGGTCCGCCATTGCAGGCGGCGCCGCCGGCGCGTTTGCAACAATCGTCGATTTACTCGTGGGCGTCCGATGCTGCACCACATACCACAAGCCCCCGGCGCACAACACCAGCGCAACCGCGCAGGCCGCTATCAAAATCCCAGTCTTCGAAGATGGGCCGACCGGAGGAGGAGGTGTCCCTACATAGATCTGCTCCGTCGGCGCATGAGAATACATTTGCTGCGCATCCGAATAGGGTTGCGGAGGAGCATACGCCTGCTGCTGCGGCGGCGGAGGTGGCGGGGGCGGCGGATAATTCGACGCGGGCTGCGCCGTCGCTCCGGGCACCGGCGCTCCGCAGCCATCGCAGAAGCGAAGTTGCGGGCCCAGCGGACGGCCACAACGAAGACAGAACGTATTCACGTGCGCACTCCCCTAATGAACGGCGATCTTACAATTTCACCATATCGAGCGCCCCACAAGTCGCGGCCACCGATCACAGCGAGCGGCCATCAAGGGAGCACTCCCGCCGCCGGTTTCCCCCCCAACGCTCTCGCGGCGGAACTTCCCCCCGCCCGCTCGGTGTCCAAACAACAAGTGTCGATCGTATGCCAGACGTTGCGGCGCAATGAATGACCGGCGCCGTCATCAGCAGCGCGCCCGCCCTCCTCGAAGCGACGCGCCTCACGAAATCCTACACCGGCATTCCCGCCGTTCGCGACGTCAGTTTTTCGATCCGTCCCGGCGAAATTCTCGGCTATCTGGGACCCAATGGCTCCGGCAAAAGCACCACCGTAAAAATGCTGACCGGCCTGCTCCAGCCCACCAGCGGAGGCGTCCTCTATCGCGGCGCCGACATCAAGGCCGCCATCGTGGCCTATAAGGAGCGCCTCGGCTACGCTCCCGAAGAGGCCAATCTGTATTCGTTCCTCACCGGCTGGGAATATCTTGAGCTCGTCGGAACATTGCGCCGGATAACGCCCGCGCGTCTCGAAGAAAAGGCCGCTTCTATGCTTCACGATTTCAGCATGTACCCGCATCGCCATTCGCCCATTTCGTCCTACTCGAAAGGCATGCGCCAACGCATCATGCTCATTGCGGCGCTCCTCCACGACCCTGAAGTCCTCATTCTCGACGAGCCTTTCTCCGGCCTCGATGTCACCATGTCGCTCGTCTTCCGGGAGGTCGTCAGGCTGCTCGCCGAATCCGGCAAGGCCGTGTTCTTCTGCTCGCCCGTTCTCGAAGTCGTCGAGAAGCTCTGCACGCATCTCGTCCTCCTGCGCAATGGATGCGTGGCGGCCTATGGTCCCATCGACGACATCCGCGCCAAGGGCTTGGCCCCCGCGCTTGAAGAAGCGTTCCTGCAATTGACGGAGCACGCCGATGCCGATACCATCGCGGCCAACATCGTCGCCGCTGTTGGCGCGCCTTGCCGCTAGCCGACTTATAAAGCGCGCTCTCCATCAGTGGCGCGGGCTGCTGCAGCGGCCCTTTCCCAGGCTGGTGGCGCACTTCGCGGCCACCATAGTCCAGACCGGCGCGGACTCCGGCGCTTCGGATCTCAACTTCGGAATCGGCGGGCTGCTCGCGCTGCTCGCCGCCCCCGGAGCGTTCTTTTCCCTCATGCTGTTCCCGAAATACTCTTCGTTCTTGCGGTGGCTGCGCGGACATCCCCGCTTCGACGTCTATTGGGCCTCGCTGCCCGACAAGTATTTCTTCATCGTCTTTTCGATGGCCATCACCGGCCTCGTCATCGTAATCAAGTGGGACAGGATTCTGCCGGGACGCCAGGATTATTCGAACCTCGCGCCGCTGCCCCTTCGCTCGCGCACCATATTCCTCGCAAATCTCTGCGCCGTACTGCTGCTGGCCGCGCTCTTTGCCGTGGACGTCAATCTGGTGTCCTCCGTCATGATGCCCGGCGTTGTATTGTCCGAGAAGGGCACGTTCAAAGAACTTTTCGTATTCATTGCCATCCACGCATTCAGCGTCTTGCTGGCGAGCGCCTTCACGTTCTTCGCCTGCTTCGCCTGCATTGCAATTCTCATGTCCGCGCTTCCCGCCCGCACCTTTCGCACGGCATCGCTTTTCATCCGTATGGCCATCGTCGTTTCGCTCATCGCGCTGCTGTGCACCAGCTTCGCCGTCCTTCCGGCGGTTCAACATTTGCCCACGCACCCGGAGTCGCCGGTGCGCTATCTCCCGCCCGTCTGGTATCTCGCTCTGTATCAGTCCCTGCAGGGAAAGTCGAACCCCGCCCTCGATGCTCTGGCGCGCATCGGATTAGAAGCCGCCGCAGCCGCCTTCGCGCTCGCTCTCCTGTTCTGCGCCCTCAGCTATCGGCGGCGATTCCTGCGCATTCCGGAATCGTCCGATGCGCGGCAGGGCGCCCGCCGCTGGAACTTGCGCCAGCTCTCCCATGCCTTCGACCGCTGTTTCGTGCGAAACCCTTTCGAGCGAGCCTCCTATCGTTTCACCCTCCGCGCCTTATTGCGCAGCGAAACGCATTGCATTCTGTTCGGCGCTTTCGCGGGACTGGGTCTCGTCTTGGGATCCCAAATGGCCATGTCCGCCGCTCCCCATCCGCAAAGCGATTCCCTGCCCTCTCTCGAACTTCTCGCGGCTCCCCTGGCACTGGCGTATTTCACCGCGCTCGGCCTACGTTTCGTTTTTGAAGTGCCCGCCGCGCTCGGCTCCAATTGGGTCTATAAACTCATCCTCGGCGAATGCCAACAGGGCGTTGCGGCGGCCGCGCGCAAAATCATGCTCACCTTCCTCATCCCCGGAATCATTGTGCCGGTCCTGATCGCATATTCCTGGGCCTGGGGTTGGCGGCTCGGCGCGATCCATGCCGCCTATAGCCTCGCCATCTCCGTTGTCTTGATCGAAATCCTGCTGCTGCGCTTTCGCAAAATCCCGTTTACCTGCACCCTGCCCCCGTTCGAGAACAACGCCATTCTGATCGCATTCATTTGTTTTCTCGGATTCTTCGCCTTCACGGACGCCGCCGCGGCCGCCGAGCTCTGGATGTTACGCCGTCCCGTCTTCTTTCTCGCGGTTCCAATATTTCTATTCCTGTGCTGGGACGTTCTGCGGCGCATAAAGCGCGATACGCCGGATGTCGACCTCACCATTCTCTACGAAGAAACGGGAGCGACGGAAGTTCAGACTCTGAACCTCCGCCCGCTGGGCTAAAATCGGAAAATGCCGTCGGCGCAGCCCGTCCTTCTTTCCGGCAACGCGATTCGCCTCGAGCCGCTCTCGCTCGAACACCTCGATGGACTATGCGAGTTCGGCCTCGATCCCGATCTGTGGCGCTGGACATCGATCCGCATCCGAACGCGCCGCGACATGATTGATTACGTTGAGACGGCGCTCTCCTGGCAGCGCCAAGGAACCGCAATCCCCTTCGCGACCGTCGAGCAGGCCTCAGGCCGCGTCGTCGGCAGCACCCGCTTCGCGAATATTGACGACGCGAACCGCCGTGCCGAGATCGGCTGGACTTGGATTGCGCGCCCGTGGCAGCGTACGGCCGTCAACACCGAAGCGAAATATCTCATGCTCCAGCACGCCTTCGAGGCGCTCGGCTACATTCGCGTCGAACTTAAAACCGATGCGCTGAACGAACGTTCCCGGGCCGCCATTCTCCGCATCGGCGCCACCCAGGAAGGAATCTTCCGCAACCACATGATTTGCGCGGACGGCCGCATCCGCAATACCGTGTACTTCAGCATCGTCGACGCCGAATGGCCGCAAATAAAAGCGGAGCTGGAAGGCAAAGTCGGCCTCAGCCCGCCGTCCTTCGCTAAACATAGCTAACCGTTAGCAACTCAGGCCATGCGCCCCAACTCGTCTAAAGGGTGTAGTCACTTTCCGGAAGGAGATCATAGGCAATGAAAATAGAAACCTTGCAGGACCTTTTCGTAGACGAATTGAAGGATCTTTACGACGCTGAGAAACAGCTCGTCAAAGCCCTGCCGAAGATGGCCGACGCATCCTCCTCGGACCGCCTCCGCCAAGCCTTCCAAAGCCATCTCGAAGAGACCAAGGGCCACGTGGACCGGCTGGACCGCATTTTTTCGCAGCTCAACGAGAAGACCAGCGGCGAGTCCTGCGACGCTATGAAAGGGTTGGTCAAGGAGGGCGACCAAGTCGTCAGTCACATTGACGAATCCCCCTTGCGCGATGCCGGACTGATCGGCGCCGCCAATCGCGTCGAGCACTACGAAATGGCCGCCTATGGCACGGCGCGCACGTTTGCCCAAATCCTCGGCTATACCGATGCCGTACAACTGCTCGAACGAACTCTCGAAGAAGAAAAGGCCGCCGACCGCAAGTTGACCCAGATCGCCGAATCCATGGTCAACGAGCGCGCCCTCGAAACGGGCGCTGTCCGGCGCTAACAAGCCGCCTATAAAAACGGGACCGGCCCAGTCCGCGGCGGCGTGTTTTAAGCTTAAGACGATGAAGGCCGCCTTTCGAATCCTGGCGCTGGTCCTGTTTCTAGTCGGTTCCGCGCTCTTCTGGTACGCCATCTACGAGCGCCATGCCCACCCCCAGTCTCAAGATCAATCGATTTCAACCGAATCCACGGCGATGCTCATCGTCGGAGCGGCCGCTCTCCTCGGCCTCGCCGCCAAGTCCCGCAGCGGCGCCGCACGTTAGGCCCAGCACCGCAGGCAGCGCCGGTTAGCCGTTGAGTTTCTGCTTTTCGAAATTTCCGGGCTAATTCCGTCTGCTTCAGAATCGCTTGCAAAATTTTTCCGTCAACGGTCGTGTACAATGTCCTTCACGCGCATTGCGGAAGCGGCATAAGCGGATTCACGCCGGCGGAACAGTGCCACTTCCGCCGGTTTCGATATCGTTTAAATATGGAAGGTTTCTCATGGCGGCAACTCTGATGGCGATCGCGGCTCATCCCGGCGATGCCGTGTTCACCATGGGGGCGGCGCTGGAACAGCATATCCACAATGGCGGCCAAGGCGTATTCGTGAGTCTGACGGCGGGTGAAAAGGGCGCTCCGGCCGGTATTCCGGTGGAACGATACGGCGACTTACAACGAGCGGCAAGCGAAAAAGCAGGCAAGCTACTGGGGGCGGCATTCGAAATCCTGAGCTATCCCGACGCTGAAATACCCTTCAACGATCGGGCTTCCGAGGCGCTGGGCGATATCATCCGGCAACATCGGCCGGAAATCGTGATCACGCATTGGAGCGGCAGTTGGCATAAGGACCATCAGAACTGCCATTTACTGGTGCGGGACGCGATCTTCTATGCGGACCTGGCCACCATGCCACGCAAGTATCCGCCGCATACCGTAGGCAAGCTGTATTTCGCGGACAATTGGGAAGACGCCGAGAATTTCAAACCCGATACTTATCTGGACATCGGCGCGGTATTCGAAAAATGGATGCAGGCGTGCGATGCCTATCCCATGTGGCGGGGGCAGACGGGTTTTTTCCGGTATAACGATTATTATTCGAGCCTTTCCGTGATGCGCGGCGTGCGTGTCGGGCTTCCGCCATGCAGTGGCGCTTATGTCGGGCCCGAGCCAACGGGTGAATGGAGTTCGCGCGCTGTGAGGGCGCTCATCTCTTTTATCTGCTTCGTAGCAGTGTGGCCCGCGGAGGCGCGGGTGAAAACCGGGCTGGATGCTCTGATGGCCGAAGACTTCGCTCCTCTCCAAGGGAAACGCGTGGGCATAATTACGGCGCAGACGGGCGTTACGGAGGACGGCCGGCGGATCGTTGATGTTCTGGCGCACGCGCCGGGAGTAAAACTGGCCGCGATTTTTTCCCCGGAACACGGACTGCAGGGAAATAGCGAGGACCGCAACATCGGCGACAGCGTCGATGAAACAACCGGCGTTCCGGTCTACAGCCTCTACAACGCAGGGCATTACCGGCCCACTCCGGAGATGCTGAAAAACGTGGACGCGCTGATCTATGACATTGAGCAGAACGGCGCGCGTTTTCTGACAAGGATTACCACCCTGGGCTATTGCATGGAGGCCGCCGCGCAAAAGGGGATTCCGTTCTATGTGCTCGACCGGCCCAACGGCATCAATGGCGTGGAGTTCGAGGGTCCGCTTCTGGATGAGAAATACACGTCCTTTGTGGGCTACATGCGCATGCCAATTCGCCATGGAATGACGGCCGGCGAGCTGGCGGAAATGTTCAACGGCGAGAAGGGGCTGGGTGTGGATCTGCACGTGATCCGCATGGAAGGCTGGAAACGCTCCATGTGGTATGACGAAACGGGTCTGGAGTGGATCGACCCATCGCCCAACATCCATAACGTGACCGAGGCCGCTCTTTATCCCGGCGTTTGTCTGCTCGAATCGCGGCAAATTTCCGTGGGGCGTGGAACGGATACGCCGTTTGAACGGATCGGCGCTCCCTGGTATCGCGCGCGGGAGGTTGCCGAGTACCTGAACGCGCGGCAGCTTCCGGGCGTGCGTTTCGTGCCGCGGCGCTTCACGCCTCATGCCTCGGTCTATAAGGACCAGGAGTGCGAAGGCATGGATATTCTGCTGGTTGATCGCGCCGTGTTCGATCCGGTGCTAATGGGCATGGAGCTGTTGTCCGCGACGTTGAAATTTCATTCCGGGAAATTCCAGCTTGCCGGCGTCATGCGGCTGCTGGGCAGCGACGAAGCGGCGGCGCGGCTGAATCGCGGCGAAACCGGGCGGCAGGTTCTGGAGGATATGCGGGGGCAGCTTGAAGAATTCGGCAGGATTCGGGCGAAATATTTGCTCTATAAAGACTGAAATGGCGCTTGCGGCCCAGGGGCCGACCAGGAGGCTTTTCGCGCTCGGCGCCGGCTCCTTTTTCTTTCCTCTTTTAAGCTGGGCTCAAACCCCGCGGGACGCTCCGCAACTGGAACGAATTGTACGCGAAATGCACGAGCAGGTGAGCGCCGGCGAGGCGTTTGACTTCGTCGCGCAGTTGCACTCCATCGACCGCTGGCAGGTTTTTCCGCAATTCCGCCAGAGCGCCGAATACTTGCAAAGGAAGATGACGGAAATCGGCCTCCGCGACGTGGAGATCCTGCCGGCCCCCGCCGATGGCGTCAGCCAGTTCGGCTGGTGGACCATGCCCCTGGCCTGGGACGTCAAGAAAGCGACGCTCGAGCTGATGGAGCCAACGCCAGCGGCCGGGATGCGGGTTTTATGCGATTACAACCAGGAGCCCGCGTCCTTAATCCAGTGGAGCGGTTCCACTCCACCGGGCGGCGTGACCGCCGGCGTGATGGAACTCAAATCCGGCTCCCTGGTGGACCTCGCGCGAGCCAATGTCAACGGGAAAATGATCCTGGTGAAGGTTCCAGCCGACCTCTCCGCGAGGGGCGCGCTGAAGGCGGCGCTCTATCAGGAGGGCGCGGCGGGGGTGATCAGCGATTACACCGAGAACGAGGACCTGCGCGATGGCCACTATTGGGTGAACGCGTGGGGCGACATGGGTTGGGGGTTTACTAAGACATCCAGCCCGCTGGTGGGCTTCTCGATTACGCCCAGACAAGGCGATTATTTGCGCGGCCTGCTGGAGCGCGGGATTAAGGTGCGGGTTCGCGCGATGGTGGACACGCGCTATTATTCCGGCTCCTATTTCTCCGTTACCGGCGTGATTCCAGGCGATGGATCGGAGGAGGAAGCATTGGCCCTCGGGCACGGTTTTGAGCTCGGCGCGCAGGACAACTCGACCGGCCAG
Source organism: Bryobacterales bacterium (assembly GCA_963838885.1). Lineage (GTDB taxonomy): Bacteria > Acidobacteriota > Terriglobia > Bryobacterales > Bryobacteraceae > JAICMB01. Next base: position 23,111 of record CAWITB010000059.1, read on the forward strand.
GCGAGCATGCTGGAGGCGATCGCCGCCGTGAACCGCGCCATCGAATCCGGCCGCCTGCCGCGCCCCAAGCGCAGCATCCGCATTTTGACATTTTCGGAGGATTATGGCTCTTCGCAATATATCGCGACGCACATGGACCGGATGAAACGGACCGTGGGCGCCATGCACATGGATGTGCCCGCCGGGAATAACGATGTGCTGGGCGCTTACTCGTTCGGCGTCACTCCCGATGTTGCGCGCTCGTACCACAATGCCCTGGCGCTGCGCGTGGCGCAGACCTATTATGCCGGCAAACAACGGGAAGGCGGTTCCAGAGGGCGCGCCCGCGTGCCGCTCTTGGGGCCTTACAGCCCTACATCAGACACCTACATCAGCGATCCCATGATCGGCGTCCCTACCATTGCCGCGCGCGGCAGCAGCGGAGCGATAGCGGTGCATCACAACAGCGAGGACACGCTGGACCGCGTGGATCGACGGTCGCTCGAAGATCTCAGCAGCGTGGTGGGCGCTTATCTTTATTACTTGGCTTCGGCGGGCCAGACTGACGTCCCCTGGCTGGCCAGCATCACGGTGGACCAGGGGTACGAAAACGCGCTGCGCGCCGCCCGGCCTTACCTGGACCGGATTCTCGCGGCGCATGACGCCGTTGTGCTGGGCCGCGAGCTTTACTGGGGGCTGGCCAAGATCGGATACAACGCCGACCGCGATACGGAAGCGATTTTATCGACGCTCCGCCTGGTGGGGCCTGAGGAGCGCGACCAAACGCGCGCCTCTCTGGAGCCTGCTTTGAAGAGCATCCAGCTCTTGGAGACGCAAGAATGCGAAAGGCTGCGGCGGGCGGCCAACCAGCGCGCCGGCGCATTGCAAGCGGCCGTTCCAGTGCAGCCCACCCCGGGCGCCGCCGACCCGCGCCGCGCCGGGGCCGAGCTCTTTATTGTGCGCCGCAAACGGTTCGGGCCGGTGACGCTCGACGATTTACCCGTCGATGAGCGCGAGGGCTTCCCGGGCTTTGCGGCCCAACCCGCTCCCTTGCGTCTGCTCTATTGGTGCGACGGCAAGCGCACTGCCGCCGAAGTAATTCATCTCATCGAGCTGGAGCAGGGCCCGATGGATTTCGATTTTGTCGGCTACTACAAGATGCTGGCCAAGCATGGTTACGTGGATCTCATCCCGGTAGAACCCCACGGCGTTCATTGACAACGCCCCTGCCTTTACCTTACGCTCAGATTCAAAGCAGAGACATTTGTTTTCGTGAAAGAACTGCCGGCGCGAGGGTCCACGGCAGAGAGGAAAAAATGAAATCGCTTTGGAATGTATTGACCATTGCAACGGGTTTTACGCTAATGATCGCGACGGGCTTCTGGACGCCGATTCTCGCTCAGCAGACAACCGGCGCGGTCACCGGCTCGGTTACGGATACCTCCCATGCCGTGATCGCGGGCGCGCAAGTGGTCTTGACCAATACCGAGACCGGCGTAGTCTCGACGACCACCACCAACCCGGAGGGCAATTATCAATTTCTTCTGGTACCGCCCGGAGTGTATTCGGTCCAGGTGGAAAGCAAAGGCTTCAAGACGTTTCGGCGCGACGGCATTATCGTCGAGGTGAACCGGTCTTTGGCCGTTCCGGTGGTCCTGGAAGTGGGCGCGGTCACGGAGACGGTCGAAGTCAAAGAAGGGACTCCGCTGCTCGACCCGAACACGTCCTCGGTGGGCACCGTCATGGATTCGAAGAAGGTGGAAGACCTGCCGCTCAATGGCCGCAACCCGCTGGGATTGGCAAACCTGATTCCGACGGTCCAGGGCATCGGCTACTTCGGCGGCGAGCTGCTCTCCACGTGGCGTATGGGGCAAGTCACGATAGCCGGGGGCACGCCGCTCAACAACGCCTTTCTTATCGACGGCATCGCCAACGAAAAGCTGACCGACTACAGCGCCATGGCGTTTCTCTCGGCGGACGACACGCAGGAGTTCAGGGTCATCACCAATAACATGTCGGCGGAATACGGCCGCACCGGCGGCGGCGTCATCAGCTTCATCAGCAAGTCCGGAACCAACCAGTATCACGGGGTGTTGTACGAGTACCTCCGCAATACGGATTTCGACTCCAACGAATTCTTCCAAAATAAAGCGGGGGCGCCGCGCACCGCCGAACACATCAATCAGTTCGGCGGCACCTTTGGAGGACCCATCAAAAAAGAGAAGCTGTTCTACTTCTTCAGTCTGGACGAATATCGCGAGCGCAAGGCCGCCTCGGAGACCATTACGTCGCCAACGGACGCGGAACGCGCCGGCAATTTCTCCGGGCTGGGGACAAGCGGCTGCGCTCCGATTACGATTTATAATCCCTTCACGACCATCCCCGATCCCAATAACCCGGGGCAGTACACCCGCCAGCCCTTCCCAAACAACACTATCCCAGCGAGCATGATCAGCCCGATTGCGGCCGCGATCCTGAAATATTATCCCGAGCCGAACTTGCCCGGCCAGCCATGCACGGGCGCGCAGAATCTTTTCCTGACCAGTCCGGTGCCCATCAACAACTACAACGCGAGCCTTCGAGGCGACTACAATATCACGTCGACCAAGAGACTTACCGGCCGTTTCAGCCGCGACATGCTCGATTGGGGGTTTGCAAATTATTTCGGCAACGCCGCCGATACCGATGGGCGGCACATCCTCGATCCACGCTGGACCGCGGTGGCGGAATACACCGACACGTTAACGCCTACGCTGCTGCTCGATGCGCGCATTGGCCTGAATCGCGAACAGGAACACACCATCGCGCCGGGACATAATTTCGACGTCACCCAGTTGGGATTTTCGCAACAGTATGCCAGCCTGATTCAATCGACCAGCAATCTGGGTTATGGATTTCCGAACATCAGTATCACCGACCTGACCGCGTTTGGCCGTCCGGACTCGACGGGAAATCCGACGGCTACGGGCACCGCCGGCGTGAACCTCACGAAGATCAAAGCCAGCCACAACATCAAGTTCGGTTACGAGCAGCGCCTCTATCGCCGCAGCGATTGGGGGACATCGGATTCCTCCGGCGCCTTCAGTTTCAGCCGCGCCTTCACCCAGGCGAACCCCACGGTAGCCAGCTCGACCTCCGGTTATGGCCTGGCAACCTTCCTGCTGGGCGCGCCGACCAGCGGCACGATCTATCACACGCTCGACTCCGTCGATAGTATGAATTTTTCGGCCCTGTACGCACAGGATGACTGGAAAGCGACCCGCAGATTAACGTTTAACCTGGGGCTGCGCTGGGAATACGAAGGACCCATCAAGGAACGCCGCGATATTTACCCGAACTTCGATCCCCACGTGCCATCGGCGCTGCAGGTGGCGGGATTGCCGCCTCTGGTTGGCGGATATACATTCCCGGGCACGGATGGCATTCCCAACGGCGTGACGGCCGCCAATTACAAGAACTTCGGCCCGCGCTTTGGCTTCGCTTACCAGCTCAACGCGAAAACCGTGCTTCGCGGCGGATACGGCATCAGCTATATCCCGACCTTCGGCCTAGGTTCGAGCGCCGCCGGCGCCAGCTTTGCCGTTCCGACCAGCATGATCACTTCGGTGAGCAGCCAGGGGCTGATCCCCACGGGCAACTTTGCGAACCCTTTCCCGAACGGCATCAGTTTACCCTCGGGCAGTTCCCTGGGAACCTTGACCTCCGTCGGGCAAGCCGCGAATGCCGGTTATTTGCGAAACATTTACCGGGGCTATGCGCAGGAGTGGAATTTCACGGTGCAGTATTCTCCGTGGTCCAACTGGCTATTCGAGAGCGCCTATGTTGGCAATAAGGGCACGCATCTTACCATGCTCAACCAGAATCTCGATCAGCTTCCGGACGTCTATTTGGGTTTAGGAAGCCAACTGATCTCGACGGTGACGAATCCTTTTTATGGGAATCCCGCCATCCCGGCGAGCAGCTCCCTGGCTGCGCCAAAGATTCCTTTGCAGCAGTTATTGCTCCCCTATCCACAGTTTCTGAATGTGCTGGTGAACAACTATATCGGCGACTCGTTCTATAACGCCTTCACGTTTAAAGTGGAGCGGCGGTTTGCGCGGGGCTTCTCGCTGCTGGCAAGCTATGTGTTTGCGAAGCTGCTGGACGACATGCAGGGGACCGGCCGGCCGGGCGCAATCGGCGGCGCCGCGGTGCAGGACTGGAATAATCTCAGGGCCGAGTGGGCCCGCAGTTACCAGGACGTTCCGCAGCGTGTGGTGGCGACGGCGATGTGGCAAATTCCGTACAACCCCAGGAATGCCGCCCTGCGCGCCATTGCCGGAGGCTGGCAGCTCAATGGGATCTGGACCTTGCAGAGCGGATTCCCGATCGGCCTCACCGCTCCCAGCACCGGCGTCAACGACCGGCCCAACGTGGTCGCGGGCGTTAGCGATCAGGCCCAACATCAATCCCTTGCGAGTTGGTTTAACAACATCCCTCCGGGGCAGCCCGGCGCCGCCTTTGCGTTGCCCCCGCCCTACACGTATGGCAATGTCTCGCGGACGCTGCCGGACATTAACGGACCGCGGTATTTCGATGTCGATGCCTCGCTGTTCAAGGACTTTCCTTTGCGGGAACGTCTAAAGCTCCAATTCCGCGCGGAAGCCTATAACTTGACGAATACGCCCAGCTTCTCAGTGCCGGTTGCCGGCGTTACCTCGGCCACTTTCGGCCAAATAACATCGACCAGCAACGGCGGGCCACAGCACTACCGCGAGCTACAGCTTGCCTTGCGGCTGTCATTTTAATCGGCGAATTCCGGTGGGGAACGCGGCGCGATGGCTGTTGCTTCTGGGCGCGCCTGCCGCGGTTTTATCGCAGGCACCCCGGATGCCGATGCCGATCCCATTCGAAAATTCAGCCGAATTCCGGTGGCTTAAGAAACCGGTGATGAAATCCCGGTTGCTCGACGACATGTCCGATCCGAAGACTTGGCAGGTTCAGGGGCAGGCCGACGCAAGTTGGATCGGGTCCGCGCCGCCTCTGGCCATGCCCGCTCTTCGGATTGAGATGCAAATGTTCCACGTGCAACCGGCGCCCACGCGGAACGGCTTAGCGGCCGTCCATATCAAGCGAACTTTCGCCGCCGAGGATTGGAGCGGCTACAACCGCATTTCGCTTTGGTTCCGTCCGGAGCTGTCCGGCTTCCCCATGCTCCCCCTCGAAATCGTTCTTCACAATGACGGCAAGGAGAAGGTTCCCGACGTCTATCACCGCGAAGGAATCCATTACGTCACTTTGCAAGACCGCAAGTGGCAGCACATCGTCTGGGAAATCACCCCGCTTGCCCGCGATAAAGTAACGTCTCTCGAAATCAATTATTGGGTGAACAAGCGGCTGCCTGATGCGGATGACAGCGTAGCTTTCGAGATCTCCAGGCTGGAACTGCAGCAAGTCGATCCCGACCACTTCGAAGGCTGGACCGTCGGGCCCGGCAGCATCGCTTTCAGTCATGCCGGTTATCAGACCGGATCGTCCAAGAGCGCCATGGCGAGCGATCTTGCCGCCCGCGATTTCCAGTTGATCCGGCTGAATGACAACGCGCAAGCGGAAGTCGTCCTCTCCAAACCGATCGCCATTCGTAATACCAGGCTGGGGCGATTCCAGGAAATGGATTTCTCTGAGGTCCGCAAGCCGGGCAGCTATGTGATTCAAGCCGGCAGTGCGCGCACCCGTCCATTCCAGATTGGGGATAACGTGTGGAACGGGACGATTTGGAAGGCGATCAATTTCTTTTTCGGCGAGCGCTGCGGTTTTGCCATACCGCGGTCGCATGACGTGTGCCATCGCGATTGGCAGGCGACGCTCGGAGACAAAAAGATCGTCATGAACGGCGGCTGGCACGATGCCGGCGACCTTTCCCAAGGTCTTGTGAACACAGGGGAAGCCGTGTACTCGATGTTCGCACTCGCCGAGCGGCTTGCCGGGACGGGACAGGATCCGGACCTGCTTGCCAGGCTGATCGACGAAGCGCGGTGGGGCCTGGACTGGGTACTGAAGGTGCGCTTCGATGGCGGCTACCGTATCGGTTTCGCGGGCATGAATATCTGGACCGACGGGATTTTGGGAGATGCCGACGACCGCTCCCGCGAAGCGCTCAACAATCCCAACGTGAACTATATCGCGGCGGCCGCCGAGGCCATCGCCTATCGCGTATTGAAGCAACGCGATGCGGAACTGGCCGGGCGCAGCCTGCGAACGGCCGAAGACGACTGGCGTTATGCCATCGCCGGCAACGAAGGCCCGGAGACGTGGAGCACGCCCGCATTTGCGGCCTCGCCGCTGGAACTGGCCGGCATCGGAATTCTGGCGTCCCTCGAGCTTTATCAGGATACCGGCAAACAGGAATATGCCGACAAGGCCGTGGAGCTCGCGCGGATCATCGTGGACTCGCAACAGAAGAGCTACGTGGGCAGTCAATTCCCGCTCGCCGGATTTTTTTATACCGGTCCCGACAAGCAAACCTTATTTCATGAGTTCCATCGCGGCAACGACCAAGCTCCGATCGTCGCGTTGGCGCGCTTGTGTCAAGCCCTCCCCGCGCACCAGGACTGGATGAGCTGGTATTCCACGGTGGCGCTCTATTCGGAATACCAGAAGGCCGCAGCGCACGCGACCGAGCCATACGGCGTGTTGCCCGCGTACGTGTACAAGGACACGGAATACTTGCAAGTTCCCGAAAACGGGGGAAGGTATCAGGCCACTCGCGAAGCTTTTCGCGAGCAGGTGCTGCAGGGCATGTCCCTGGGCGGCGGCTATTATCTAAAGGCGTTTCCGGTGTGGTTCGCCCGGCGCGGCAATTACGGCGTGCTGCTTTCACAGGCCAAAGCGCTCTCCACCGCCGCTCAGCTCCGCCGCGATTGGGCTGGCGCCGACCTGGCTCAAAAACAACTGCAATGGGTAGTCGGCCGCAATCCGTTTTCGCAAAGCACGATGTACGGGGAGGGCTATGATTTTACGCAGCAGTACAGCGTGTCATCGGGCGATATCGTGGGATCGCTTCCGGTGGGCATGGAAACGCGCGGCGCGAGCGATGCGCCCTATTGGCCGGCGCAGAATTGCTACGTCTACAAAGAGGTCTGGGTGCACTCGACCAGCCGATGGCTATGGCTGATGCAGGATCTCGCCGGACCCGCGCTGGTCGAGGGGCGCATAGCGCCGGGCGCGGACGCCACGGTCGAATTTGTGGAGACAACAACTCGGCAGACGTTGCCTGCGGCAGTCGACGTCAACGCCGGATCGTTCCGCGCTTATGTGCCCGAAGGCATATATACGGTGCGCTCCGGCAACCAACACGCGAGCCTGACGGCCCTGCCCGGAGGCGCCTACCGCCTGGATCTTCGGCCCGGCCATATTTTAGATTTCGAGATCAAGGCTTTAACCGGGCGCTAACGGAGACGTCGCCATTCGCCTGACCGCGTCGGGCAGCGGTAACCATAGCTTTGTGTTGCGTGACCGGAAAGTCTGGCCGGCAACGAATCGCCCAAGCAGTTGAGCCTGAATGCCGGGAGCAGCGGAGCGCTGGTGTGGAAAGCGCGAACAAAGGCAATGGATCAGCCGTGGGTAGCCGTGGTGATTCCCGACGGCGACCTCTCACAAAGCCGCGACCTGGTGGGGTCGAGGCCTTGAAAATGATGCTAATTCGATGCTTATTAGCGGCGTTAATCGCCGCGGCGCCGCTCGCGGCGCGGGTCAAGACCGGACTGGACGTTCTCGTGGAACAGGATTTCGCGCCCCTTGCGGGCAAGCGCGTGGGCCTGATCGCGAACCAGAATGCGTTCACCTGGGACCATCGCGGCATCGTGGAAGTGATGGCCGCCAGCAGCCGTATTAAACTGGCCGCCATATTCGCTCCCGAACACGGATTCTCCGCGACGAGCGCGGCCGGGGCCAACATTGAATCGAGTAAGGACAGCACGACCGGCGTGCCCATCTACAGCCTCTATACTCGCGGTTCCAAGCGACCCACGCCCCAGATGCTGGCCGGGGTGGATGCGTTGGTCTACGATCTGCAGGAATCCGGAGCGCGTTGGTGGACCTTCACAACTACCCTGGGATACATGATGGAGGCCGCGGCCGCGAACAAGATTCCGATCTACGTCCTGGACCGGCCGAACCCGATCAACGGCATCGCCGTCGAAGGCCCGATGCTCGAACCGAAATACGTCTCAATGATCGGCTATGGCCTGCGCCCGGTACGCCACGGCATGACCGTTGGCGAGTTGGCGGAGTTTTTCAACGGAGAGAACCATATCGGCGCCGATCTGCACGTAGTCAAAATGCAAGGCTGGGAACGCAGCATGTGGATGGACCAGACCGGCCTCGAATGGATCCCGCCTTCCCCCAATCTGCGCAATCTCACGGCCGTCATTCTCTATCCGGGCATATGTCTGGTCGAAACGTCCCAGGTTTCCGTCGGCCGCGGAACCGATACGCCGTTTCTAATGTTCGGAGCGCCCTGGTTCCATCACCTCGAGCTGGCCGATTATCTGAACGCTCGCAACATCCCCGGCGTGCGATTTATGGCTCGCCGCTTCACGCCCACCGAAGCGCCATACAAAGGCGAGGAAGTTCTGGGCTTGGATGTGCAGTTGCTAAACCGCGACGAGCTCAATTCGCCGCGCATGGGATTGGAGATCCTGGCCGCGCTGCTGAAATTCCATTCGGACCGCTTTAAACTGGATCGGTCGACAATGCTTCACCTCGGCAACGACGAGGCCGCGGAAATGCTGCGGCAGGGCAAGACCGGCGATGAAATCGAAGCCGCACTGAAGCCGCAATTAGACGCCTTTCGAAAAGTGCGGGCCAAGTATCTGCTGTACTGATCACCGGACCGGTTTGAGTTTCGCTCCCGCGCTGTAAATGCCGATCCAATGATTGGTGAACCTCAGCGGCGGCTGCGGAGAGACCAGGGGCATGTGGCAATCGATGCAGTTGACGCGCTCTTTGGTCACGCAGCTTGCGTGGCATTGCCCGCACTTCGCATTGAAAAACGCCGCCGGTTTCGAGCCTGCGGGCTCGTGAGGATTGTGACAGGTCAGGCAGGAGAGCCGGCCGCCGCTTTTCAGAAAGCACCGGCTCCGGCTCAGGTATACCGGCTGGTGGCGAACGTTCCAGGCGTAGTTCCAGTCGGTGACGGCTTGTTCGTCCGGCCGGCGATGGCAGCGGCCGCAAAAGTTGTTTAAGCCCGCCGCGGACAAGCTTGCGGGATTCGCTCAGCCGGGCGTGCTCGGGGTTGACCACATGCGCCGATCCAGGACCGTGGCAGCTCTCGCAGCGAACGCCCATTTCGGTGACGCCGGCGCGGCCCTCGGCATCAAAAGAGACCGGCCCCGTCGAGTGGCATTCAAAGCAACCTTGAATTCCGAACTGCGGATCGGAGATTTTGTAAAGCAGGCCCGCGGCTTCCCGCATGTCCTTGGGGCGCAATTGGTCTTGTCCCGGCGTGGCGCCGTAGGCTTTTGCCGCGGCATACCAACTGGCGAAATGTTCCAGGTACCAGTCCCGGTTTACGCGCGTGACAAAGGTGATTGCCTGGCGCCCCGCGCCGAATGCCCATTCGAGCGGCAATTCCATGAGCCCGGCGCCATCGTCGATGCGGACGCGCAGACCTTCTTCCCCGTGTAGGATTTCGAAGCGATATCGCGGATCGCGCCGCAGCCTGCCCGTTGGAAGATCGGGGTTGTCCGCCACGCGCGAGAGCGCCGCGGCGTGCGCGCTCATCCGTTGCGATGCGAACTCCGCGGGGTGACATGCGGCGCATGCATGGGCGCCCACAAAAAGGTCCGGCGCCGCGGCGAGCGAAGAAATCGTAAGCATCCCGAGCGCGGCAATGCGCCTCACGGGCTTTGGCAGATAGTCGGGAGCCAACGGAAAGCTCAAAACCTTAGCATCAAATTCAGCTGAATATTCCGCGGCGGATAGGCGGCCGAGATCGTGCCGAAATTGCTGCTCGAGATATCCGTGCTGGGGTTCTGGAAATTCACACAGTTGAAGGCGTTCTCGAAATCGGCCCGGAAGCGCAGCGAGAAGCGTTCGGTGAGGGCAAAAAATTTGGCCACTGAAAGATTATAAATCTGCATTCCGGGTCCCTCGACGTTGCCTTCGCCCGACGTCCCCCAGCGGTTGTAGGGCGCAACCACGAAGGCCGTTTTGTTATACCAGCCGTTGGGACCCGGATTCGGGAGCACTGCGGGACCGCCAACGTAATCCGCCGGCCGGCTGCCCACAATCGGAGGACTTCCCGTGATGGTCTGGTAGAATCCCGACTGCACGTGAACAATGGCGCTAAGTTGCCAATTGCCGAAAGGACCGCGCAGAAACCGGTTCTGGGCTTTCAGCGTGGGGAGCTGGAGCACCGCCGTGCCGACCAATACATGTCGCACATCATAGTCGAGCGGACCGTAATACAAGCGCGGGTTGAAGTAATCGTGGTTATTCGAAGTATCGCTTGAGGCCGTACCGAGATTTTTCGAGAATGTGTACGCGGTTGTGAACAGCACCCGCCCGGCGCGGCGCATGATTTGAAGCTGCAGGGAGTTGTAGTTGCTGGTGGCGCGGCTTTCGAACTGCTGGATGGTCGAGTAGCCCGCGTACGGCCGGATGGTGTTTTCCACCGTGGTCGAGGGGACCGTCGATATGATCGCAAACGATGGTTGGTTGATATCCGGTTCATCAAGAAGATGGCGGCCCAAGGTCCCCACGTAGCTCGCCTCCGCGAACAGGCGCAGCGGAAGCTCGCGCTGAACCGTGAGGCTGAACTGTTCGGAGTACGGAATCTTCAGGTGCGGATCGATCGTTTGGATTGTGCCCCAGGGCGCGACTACGTTCGATCCGCCGGTGATGTTAGAGAGGTTGCCGTAAGTATATTGCGCGCTTCCTACGTAGGGGGGATTGTTCAGAGTGTAAAATGTGGGATTGCCCTGGATACGATCGTAGAATAAGCCGAAGCCGCCGCGTATAACCGTCTTCGGATTGATAGAGTACGCGAAGCCTAGGCGCGGCTGCCATGTGCTCTGGTTTGGATACATTCCGCGCGGCGCTCCGGCGGGAACCGCGAGGACACTCGGGTCGGTGGCGTTCGGCACGACATAAGCCCGCGCCGGGTTTACGCCATTTGCCACGCGCACCAGACCGTTATAGATGTTGCCGACGCCGGGCACGAGCGCGTTGCCGCTTGAAGTAAGCTCCACGGCCTGGGCGGGATTGTAAAGCGACGGCACGAACTCCGCCAGATTATCGGCCGCCGAGTACATTGCCATCATGTATTCGTAGCGCAGGCCCAAGTTAAGGCTCAGCTTCCGCGCGACCTTCCAGGTATCGTCGATAAACGCGGCCGGCTCGGTATAGCGATAGAAGCCCATGGGATCGTAGGCGGCTTCGGTGTAGGTCTGGAAATTACCGAGCAGCGCGTCCGCCAGCGCATATCCCGTGGTCCCGGCGAAACCGCTGGGATTGAAGACGATATTGCCGTCGTAATCCGAGCGGCCGTTTTGATCTTTGCGGTTGCGAATGATCAACACGCCTGTCCGAATGCTGTGCTGGCCGCGTACGATCGATATCGTGTCGCCGGCTTCGATCTCCGTAGTCGGCGAAATCAGCGTGTGCTCCGGCCCCTGCCACTGCGTGAAATTGTTGATGTTCACGTCGGGAATCCCGTTGACGTACGGCCCGGCCGAGTTGAAGACCCGCTGGAACGTGAAGCCCTGCGTCGTGCGCTCCCAGGTGTCGCCCTGGTTCCCGTAGTGCTGCGAATTCCAGCTTGCGCCGAGATGCGCCTCGTTGACTACAGTCGGCGAGATCACCCATGTTTCCGAAAGCAAAAAGCTCTTGCCGGGACGGTCCCGGATCTCCGGCGTGATCGGAAGGTAAGAACCGCTGGCGCTCGAAGGACCGAACGGCAGATAAATCGAATTGTAGTCGTCGATCCAGCGCAGGAACGCCATGTGGTTCAGGTTGATCTGGTAATCGATGCGGCCGATATCTTCGCGGTAGTCGAGCGGATTGGGAGACTCGAAGGTGGCATCGTTGGAATTGCCCGTGTCGGCGAACGTAGCGGTTTGGGGAATTACGGTTTTGAACACGTTCGCGATCGCTTGGCCGTCCGGCGTAATCATCGAAGCGGGAATGGTGTTGTTGGGGAATGGAGTTTTCGTGCCGGGATAGTCGATAATGTGGCTGCTGGGAAAGATGCCCTGCAATTCGCTAGTCGAGGGCAGCGTTTCGCGCACCGGCGCCGATTGCTGCCGGATCTTTCTCCACTCCTCGCCCACGAAGAAAAATATCTTGTTCTTCTTGATCGGGCCGCCGAGGTAATAGCCCCAATCGTTGAAGCGCAGTTCGGTTCGGTTGGGCGAGAAGAAATTCCGCGCATCCAGCAAATCGTTGCGCAGATACTCGTATGCTCCTCCATGGAACTGATTCGATCCGCCCTTGGTCACAACATTGAACGTGGCCCCCGTCGACCGGCCGTACTCCGCCGAAAAGTTGGAGGCCTGAATCTTGACCTCCTCCAGGAAATCGGGACTGACGTTATTGATCAGGCTTCCGTTCGAGCCGTTGTCAAGGTTGCCGACGCCATCCACCGTGAGGTTGTTCTCGTTGGTCCGATGGCCGTTCAGAGACTGGTTGGTGGCCGATAGACTGGTCAGTACGCTGAACTGGTCGGGATTGGTCACGATCGCGCCCGGAACCAGCGTCAATAGCTCCACGTAGGCGCGCCCGTTCAGCGGCACATTATCCACCTGCTGCTTGTCGATGACATGGGCCACTTCACCGGAAGTCGTGTTGATCTGTTGGGCTTGCGCCATTACCTCCACGGTTTGCGACGCCTCGCCGACTTGCAAAGTGAAATCGGCCGTGATGTGCCCGTCAGCCGCTAATTGGTAGCCACCCCGGGTTTCTTTCCTGAATCCCGGATGTTCGACCGCGACTTGGTAGGACCCGATCGGCAGGTTCTCGGCCACATAGAACCCACGATTGTCCGTCGTTACCATGCGCGCCGCTTGCGTGCCAGCGTTAACGATCGTCACTTTGACGCCGGGAACGGCCGCGCCGGTGGGATCGGTTACGCTCCCCGATATGCGCCCGAACAAGGTCTGCCCAGCCAGACGTGCCACGGTGATGCTGGACAACAGGACAGCAAAATAGATCGCGAAACGAACACGGTTTCGAGGCATCGTACGTAGCCCTCAGAAGCTATCTGAGGGCTACTGTACCAAACATGGCATTCGTTATCCTAACGCCTCAGCACGATCTGATTCGGCCTTCGCGCGATGAGCGCGGCTTCGAAGAAACGGCGGCTGGTCGCTTCGACTGAACGAAAATTGAGATGTACTTGGCGTCCTTGCGGAATTGATGGATCTCCTGACAGAGCAAAGCCGATGTGACCGGCCTCCATGCGGGGCATCCAAAACAATCAACGACCCTCGGCACTATGGGAATCTGAAATGATCCAAGTGGGCTGATCATTTGCGATCTCCCGTAAAGACACGCGTAATAAACCGATGCTCCGATTGATGAGTGCGGAACGCGGTGTGCAGTTCTCGGTGTCCATGCCTCAGCGTAGCCGTTGAAGAGTAGCCGGCCTACTTCCGCGCCGAGGGCTGTTCCTGAGCCCGTTTCACCGCGATCGCACGCGCATCCTCGGCGATCTGAGCGACCTCGCGCATATTCGCCACAACCTGTTCGCTCTGCTCCTTCCGCGGAAGCTGCCGCGCCTGATCGAACATCTGCTCGGCGCGCCGCAGCCGGTCCGGAGCATAGCGCTCCGCGCCGGCTGCGATCGCGATCTGGATCGCGTTCTTGGCCTGATATGTCGCCGTGAGGGCCTCGTATTCCTTCATCGAGACCGCCGTACCGGGCGTCGGCCCACCCTGGGATTGCGCGTTCTCGTTGTAGGTGTATTCCTTTCTCGGCAGCAGTTCGTAGGTGGCATTGACCGCTTCCACCTGCCCGACCGTTTCCGGCCGAATGGCGTTTTCCATCACGACCACATCGCTCGGTTGCGAAACGGCGAAATAAGGCTCGGCGGTTACGATGAGCGCGAACGCCTGCATAGGCGTGGACGCAGTGAGACGTCCTTTATCCGAGCCGTTCAAGACCAACTCCCCGACGTTCTGCGCGCGTCCGTCGGGACTGATCGCCCAGACAACGTAAGTCAGATATCCGGCGCCGAAGCGCGTCGGGGGCGGCACATGGTTAAAACGCGCATCGATCGCCGTGGCGCCGCGGCGGTTCTCCACCGTCGCTTCGCCCCGCGCTTGCGGCAGCAGCGCCGTACCGCGGAAATCGATCTTGGTCGCTTCCAGCCGATGGCTGTAGTTGATGGCCGGCGTGGTGCGTTGCACGATCGTGATGCGATAAAGCGGTGAGGGGGCGGACGCCTGCGCGAATCCCGCCACCGCCGCCACGGCCGCCAGCGCGCAGATGTTACAATTGCCATGAGTGTCTCCTCGTCTCGATACAAAAATAGCAATCCACGGTCCGCTTCGCAGGTCCGCTCGATTCGCCGCCTCCCTCGCAGCACGGGCCAGGCCGCAGCTGGCACTTCGTCATCCCCGCCGCGCCTCCCGAGGGGCCATTTCGGTTGAAGAGCAGGGGGTACATAAGGATGAATGAAGGGAGGATCGACAGGCCGGATCATCAAAGCAGCTGGCGTGCCGCTGAGCTCGGATGGCCGTTTGCACGCTTGTGTTCGCCGGCAGCCTTCTTCGAAACGCGTTCTCCGGCGCGATATTCGATCCGCGTTCAGTAGTGGTGGGTCGAAGTAGGGCGGACACATGGCTTACACCTTTTCCCTGCAAGAGGGCAGGAAGTAGATGCCTATGGAAAGAATCTGTTAGGGACGAACGAATGCGCTTTGCAATCCGGCTCCAACACGGGGAGAGCATGGCTTCGCTGCGCCGGGAGTTCGGAATTTCAAGGAAGACCGGCTATAAGATACTGGAGCGCTACGAGGAATGTGGTCTGGAGGGTTTGTCTCACCGGACTCCTCAATACCTCAAAGAACTCAAACCCTCTCTGGCTGCGCCAGCTTTATGCGATATCAAGTCCGGACAAAAGAAACGTGGCGGAAAGGGTGGGATTCGAACCCACGAACAGTTGCCCGTTGGCGGTTTTCAAGACCGCTGCCTTCAACCACTCGGCCACCTTTCCTCCACTTGATTGTAGCCAACCTTAGTAAGGATAGGCGTAGCAACCGGGAGGCACAATCCAATTGCCATAGGCATCGTAATAACCGGCGCAGGGGTCATAGTACCCGGGACCGTATCCGTATCCGTAGCCATAGTAGGGAGCGCCAAGGCCGAAATAAAGTCCGCCACCGTAGTAGCCCCGGCCGCCATAATATCCACGGCCGCCATAATAACCGCGCCCACCGTAGTAGCCGCCGCGGTCGTAATCATGACCGCCGTAGGCGCGTCCACCACCGCTAAACGCGCGCCCGCCGCCATAATAGCCGCTTCCGCCCGAAAAACTGCGGCCGCCCCCGCTCGAAAAGCTTCGTCCGCCGCCTCCCGAAAAGCTACGTCCTCCGCCGCCCGAAAAACTGCGGCCGCCGCCTCCGCCCGAAAAGCTCCGTCCACCGCCCGAGAAGCTGTGGCCGCCTCCGCCGCCGTGGCTGCCACCACGTTGCGCCAATGCCGCCCCAGGACTCACAAAACACAAAACCGCGCCGATCACTACTGTCGGCAATCCTAATTTCTTCAACATGCTTCGCCTCCTCCTGTTAATTGGATGCGCGCCGCGGCTTCGCCGTTATGGGGATTACAGAGCGGAACTGGCCGGCACGCGATCCTGAACGAGAAATAATGATTGCGCGCGCCGCTTCCCTCGGAAATCATAATAGATGAGTGAGCACGACGTACGATCACGTCCTCTATCGCGGCTTTCCGTACGCTCAAACGCACCCCGGCCGGCTCGCAACCATGGCCGCTCTGTTCGGCATGGAAGCGGCTCCCGTCGAGCGCTGCCGTGTTTTGGAGCTCGGCTGCGGCGATGGCGGCAATCTCATCCCCATGGCATTCGAGTTGCCCGGCAGCGAGTTTGTGGGCCTGGATCTTGCCGCCACACCCATCGAAATGGGCCAGGAGAGCGCCCGGCAACTCGGCCTCACTAATATCCGTCTGCGCGCCGCCGACATTCTCCAAGTGGGGCCTGATCTCGGCCAATTCGATTACATCATCGCTCACGGCGTGTATTCCTGGGTCCCCGAAGCCGTCCGCGAGAGGCTGATGCAGATCGCAAGCGGCCACCTCGCGCCGCACGGGGTCGCCTATGTCAGCTACAACGCCCTGCCCGGCTGCCACATGCGCCTGATGCTCCGGGATATGATGTTGTACCATCTCCGCGACGTGAGCGGCGCGGAGGCGCGCCTGGAGCAGGCCATAAAATTTCTGGAATTCATGATGGCCGCGCCGGAAACCAAAAGCACGATCGGCGCGATGCGGAACGAGGCGCAAGGATTTCTCGAACGCAACCCCGCGGTCCTCTTTCACGACGAACTGAGCGACGTGTATTTCCCCGTCCAATTCAGCGATTTCATGGCGCATGCGGCGCGCTGCGGTCTGCAGTACCTGGCCGAGGCTGCCATTTACGACATGGAGCCGAGCAAATTACCGCCGGAGGCGCGGGAGCAGCTTGCCATCTACGGTCGCGGCCGGCGCATCGAGCGCGAGCAATACATGGATTTCCTGAAATGCCGCAAATTCCGGCAAACCCTGCTGTGCCGGGCCGATGTCAAAATCGCGGATGCACCCCTGGCGCCCCCCATACGCGGCCTCTACGCGTCCTCCGCGGCGACTGCGACGTCACCCCAGCCCGACCTGACCGGAGCGGCCATTGAAGAGTTCACCGGACCGCGAAAAGCGGCTATGAAGACGGCACACCCGCTGGCGAAAAGCGCTGTCGGCCTGCTGGCGAAACGCTGGCCCGAGGCGTTGCATTTCGACGAGCTTCTGGCGCGCTGTTCCAGCCTCTCCGGCTCCGCCGCCGATCCCGAGGAGCTGTCCGAAATTCTTCTGGCGACGCATCGCGCGGGCCTCGTCGAGCTTCACACCCACGCCCCGGCATGTACTTCGACTCCCGGCGAGCGGCCCGCCACTTCGGCGCTTGCGCGCTGGCAGGCGCGGCAAGGTCACGCCGTCACCACCGCGCGCCACACCACCATCGAAGCCGACGGTGAGCTCGAACGGCGCCTGCTCGGGCTTCTCGATGGAACGCGCGCGCGGCGCGAGCTTGCCTCGGAAATTGCGCCTCTGCTCGATCCTCCTCGCGCCGCCGCGGACGCGCTTCAGGAGCTAGAGAACAATCTTTCCAAGCTGGCGAGGTTCGGACTCCTCGTCGCGTAAACCCGCCAAGCTTACGAAACCTGCTGCGCCTCGCTTGCAAGCCGCTCCCATTCGGACATGAGCTTTTCGAGATCCGAGCGGCGGCTCTCGAGGAGCTCCACGGTACGGGCGGTTTCGCCGGCGTTGACGAAGCCCGCCAATGCGGACTCGTACTGGGCGATTTCCGCTTCCATGCCGGCCACCTGTTCCTCGATTTCCCGGCAACGGTCCTTCATCTTTTTAAGCTTTATCGGATTGACTCGTTTTGCCGCCGTTTCCTTCACGGGCTCGACCTCGGCGCGCGCTTCGTAATGGGGCGGCATCGCGGGCCCGAGCGTCAGGTCGATCTGTTTGCCTTCCTTGCGCCACAGATAGTCTTCGTAATTGCCCGGGAACACGCTGACCTCGCCGCCTCCAATCTCAAACACCCGCGTGGCGAGCTTATCGATGAAGTAACGATCGTGCGAAACGAACACAATCGTGCCGTTATACTCCTGTAACGCTTCGAGCAGCACGTCCTTCGCGCGCATGTCGAGGTGGTTCGTCGGCTCGTCGAGCAGCAGGAAATTGGATGGATGCAGCAGCATCCGGGCCAAGGCATAGCGGTTGCGCTCGCCGCCGGAGAGCACGCCGATGCGCTTGAAGACGTCGTCTTCGGAGAACAGAAAACATCCCAGCAGATTGCGCAGCTCCGTAATGTTGCGCGGCGCGACGTTCATCAGATCGTCCAGCATGCGGGCGTCGGGGTCGAGCTCTTTGTATTGATCTTGCGCGAAATAGTCCGGCTGGGCATTGTGCCCCAACGCATATTCGCCGGAGCTCAGGGGTTCGCGTCCCGCGAGAAGCTTGATCAGCGTCGACTTCCCCGCCCCGTTGACGCCCACCAGCGCGATGCGATCCCCGCGCTCAATCGTGAAGTTCACTCCGCTGAAGACCAGGTGGCTGCCGTAGCTCTTCGAAACGTTCTGGAAATCAGCGACAATGCGGCCGCTGGGCTTTGGTTGCGGAAAGCTGAAGTGAATGGTCTTCTCTTCGGGCGGGATCTCGATGCGCTCGATTTTATCGAGCTCCTTGATGCGGCTCTGTACCTGCTTGGCCTTAGTCGCCTGATAACGGAAACGGCTGATAAAGGCTTCGAGCTGTTCGATGCGCTCGCGCTGATTTCTATAGGCCGCTTCGAGCTGTTCGCGCCGCTCCGTCTTCTGCTGGATATATTTCTCGTAGTTGCCGCTGTAGAAGTGAATGCCCTTATTCCAGATCTCGACCGTCTTGTCCACCGTGACGTCCAGAAAATAACGGTCGTGCGAGATCAGGACGAAGGCGTAGGGATAATCGCCCAGATATTGTTCCAGCCAGTTGCGCGCCTCCAGATCCAGATGATTGGTCGGCTCGTCGAGCAGAAGAAGATTTGGCTTTTCAAGCAGCAGCTTGGCGAGCGCGATGCGCATCTGCCAGCCGCCGGAAAACTCTTCGGTCCGTTTGTTCCACTCCGCGGACGGGAAGCCCAGTCCGGCGAGCACCGTTCCAACCTGCGCCTCAATGGCGTAACCGTCGCGAGCGCGGAATTCGCTGTCCAGGCTGTGAAAGCGGTCCGCAACCTGGCTGTATTCGCCGCCGGCCGGATCGAGATCGGACATGCGATGCGTCAGCTCTTCCATTTCGCGCTCCATCTCTTGCAAACCTGCGAACACCGACATGCATTCCGCGAAAACACTGCGGCCCGAGAGCGTCAGACCGTCCTGCGGCAGATAGCCCGCGCTCATTCCGCGCGTCGCGATGCGCTTGCCGTAATCGAGCGTCTCGATCCCCGCCAGCACCTTCAGCAGAGTGGTTTTCCCGGTGCCGTTGGCGCCCACAAGTCCAGCGCGTTCCCTGGAGGTGACGAGCCAATTGACGTCTTCGAACAGGAGTTTGTGGCCGTAGCGCTTACCGGCCTCTGAAAGCTGTATCAACTCCTATTTTCGCAATCCGCCGGTACCGCGTGGGGCCCCGGGCGTAAACGGTGCGGGCCGCAGACGACAGGAGTGGATTCCCTGTCACAAAATCGCATTATGCCGCGAACGCACCGATGGAGTGGAACACTGGTACAATACCTGAGCCGGAGGTAAGTTGACGCCGCTAAGAGAATCCACGGCACAGCAGCCCGCAAAAATGAGTGCCCGGGCGCGGAAATACTATCAACGTACTTTCCTTCCGCAGTATGCGAAGCTGCAGGCCCAGATTGCGGCGACAACACTCGCTGTCCTGGTCTGGGGACCAGGATCATCGGGCGGCGATCTGTACACGAAGCGGTCACAAATTAGAGACGTCCTTCGCGAGCAAGGCGATGCCGCGCTGTTCAGCGAAGAAATCGATGAAGATCGGGGGAACTCGGTCTAGCTGCAAACGCGAGGGAGCTGCTACAGGCCATGGCAGCCGATTTCATAATCGTGATCTATGGCTCCCCCGGCGCGATAGCCGAGGTCCACGACCTCGCGCATTTCCTGGGTAAAGTCGGAGACAAGATGATTATCTTCATAGATGAAAGATACATCAAGGGGTATGGCTATAGTGGCACTCTTAGAGAATTGAGTGAGGTTTACCACAACGTCCAGACGTATAAGTATCCTGAGGACATACGGGATTGCCATCTGCTCGCCAAAGTCCAAAAACGCCTGGGCGTGCTGAGGACCGCCAAGTGGAAAGCCAATCTGAAATCGTAACTAGCCAAGATCTCCTGGAAATTTACCGCCAAAATTCTCATGAATTTGAGGTGATTGCAGATCGCAACGCAGCCTTTCTCCTTTCGTTTTTGAACTACTTAGGCGCTGCAAGCCCTGCTAATCTCGCGGAGGAATTCAACTGGTCACGTCACGAGATGCACGCCGCGGTGCGTCTCCTCAGCGAGGGTCAATTCATATCGGACAAGATGCCTGGCAGTGCCGGTCAGTTGACCGTTACTCCGGTCGGGAGGTCCTTATTGGAGTTCATGGGATTGTTGGCTCATCTTCCCAGTCAGGATGATGCCGGTCCCCCCAATGCGCTTATCGGAGTGAGTTTGCTGGTAGGCCTCGCGCTTGTAGCACTCAACGGTAAAGGCGGGCGTAGGACCGGACTCTTTACTTTGTTCATGGGATTCGGACTTGGGCTTGGACTCGAAATGATAATGGCGCCTTGGACCAGCGCAAAGACGCGCGATCTGCCAAGTCAGCACATAGATGCAAGCGATTTTTTGCTGAATCGCGCGCAACGAACTAGTAATAGCGTGCAGGACCAGATCGAGACATTGAGGAATTCTCTCAGGCATTCTGCGAGCCTTCTGACGGACTCTGCGCAGTAGAGCAACGCAGAGGAGATCCCGCTAAAAGGAGCGGGAACGTGCAGCAATAAATCACGTCGCAACCTTGGTTCCGTTCCGTTTTTCAATTCCGTCTTGGTACCCGGTGGTTTCGTGGACCGGATTCTGGTCGACAATGTCAAAGTACTCGTTCCTGACGCACCGCATACAAGCTGATCAAATGCCGTAGGTAATTTCGAATCAGCGCGATCGTCTTCGGCTGCCGGAAATAGTTGGTGTGGTGCACACTCGAACCGCCTCGCTTCTGCGCCACCGGCTCGCTGGCGAAGTTGTAGCAATCCTCGATGTTCGCGTCCGTCGTGAGGCAGAGCATCGAGCGCGTATCGACGACCAGATCGTTGTCCTCGGGAAAGACGAGCTTGTCGGCCACGACATCGGCGACGTGGTCCTTGTTGAACAGCCGCCAGATTTTCAGACCGACGGCCTCGGGCTTAAAATTCGACTGGATGGCATAGTATTTCGGCCAATTGAATTGCCGCGTCTCATTCAGACGCATCAGTTCGGCGTTATCGGCGCCCATACGGGACATGGCATACAGACCGGGGATCATGGCGATACCGGCATCCACGGCCGGCGTTGCCGCCGCAATCGACGTCACCACCGAAAGAGCTTTGAAGATGCCCGCGATCACTGTCGTCCAGGGCACCAGGGCCGTCAGCTCGCCGGTGATCTTTTCGAAACTCGCCAGCATGTCCAGTCCATTGCGAAGGTTCTTAGGCGCGGCCAAGCTGGTTCCTTCGAGCGGGCACCCCACCAATGCCGCCTTGCGCTCCACGCCGTTGGCGCGATCGAAAGCTTCGAGCCACCAACGCGTCACCAACCCGCCGCGGCTGTGCGCCACCACATGCACCGGTTTCGAGCATCCCGCGAAACGGCGGGCCAGATCCAGCGCGTTCAGGACCGGGCTGACCGATATCGTACGGTGGTCGAACAGAAGCACCTCATGGTCCTTCGCGGTGTCCGACATGAACTGCCGGCCGTCGGCGGTGGCCGCAATTTCATTGAGCAGGTTCGCGCAATTGCTGAATGTGCCGTGGACGAACAGCAGCACCGCCGCTTTATCGCAGGCCGGCGCGGAGACGTCCGATACGCGGCGCTTGCCCGGCTCCGCATCCCATAAATCCAGGCGCTTCAAACCCGGATTGGGCGTCAGCGCATTATCGAAATTCACCAGATGAGCCGTGATCTGATTGGGGCCGACCTCGTCGTAGGTCAACCGGCGCACCACCTTGCCGGGAAAGAATGGAATGCGACCCCTACGCATCTGCGCCTCGGTCGGCGAGGGCAGCACGCTCGAGCTTTCATAACAGAACGTAGCGCCCGTGACAGGGTCCTCCGCAAACGTGAGCACCCGCGTTTTCGGCGCAAACGGCGAAGCGTGCACGGCGCGCCTCAGGCGATGAACGCTGCCGTCCGCGGGCTCGTCCCACTCCATCTCGAGTGACCGGATGCCCATTCGCGCCAGCCGCGTGGACTCCGAACCAATGGGCCCCGAAGGAGTCATTGCGCTTCCCAGATCGGCAAAGGCGTGACGCCCTGCTCGCGAGCCGTCTTGATATCCACCAGGTACTGAAACGCGCCGGGCGCGCGCAGGTTCACGCCACCCTGCTCAATCGCTTCGATAAACCCGCGGCGCTGGTTCAACGCTAACGTTTCGATGGGGACCAGATCGCCGCGGCCGACCATATCGAGAATCAGCCGATAGCTATCCGGCCCGCGATACATCCACGGCGCTTCGTCCTCGGTTGCGGTGGAGTCTCCCGTAGACGTGGACAGCGACCGGCGCAGGTCGTTGTGCGCCCTCTCGGTCCTGAAATAGCCGGGAAACGCGTGCCCATAAAGAAGGAACACGACCGGCCTCAGATCGACGTATTCGAGACAGGCCGCGAAAAAGAGCGCCAGATCGAGGCAGGTGCCGCGCTTGCTCTCGAGTACGTCGCTGGGGGTCCGCACGCGTTGCGACTGCACTGAGTAGCTGGGAGGCGGATTGACGTAATTCAACGGCAGCTCATTTATGAGAGCCCACCACATCGCTCGAACCTGGTTGTCAACGGGATCGTAAACGGCAGCGGTGTTGTCCGCGGACCCCGCGGCGAGATCGGCCGGGGCATCCTGGTATCCCGTGAATCCGGCGCCGATGCTGTCGGCGAGCGCCGTCAGGTAGCGTTGGCTTTCATCAATGACGCGCCGGACGGCGCTATCGCCCGGAAATACGAAAGAGGGCAGCCATTTGCGATTATCGTCGTCGTCCTGCCACTGATCGATGGGCAGCAGCTTCACCCGATGCGTATTCAGGTACGCGTCTTGGCCGTCATACGTGACGCGCACAACGATGCTGGTATACACAGTGTTACGGCTCGAGCGCAGCAGACCGGAGGTCAAGGGAATCCGTATGGAGTCGTGCAAGGTCCAGTACGTGTAGCGCATGTCGCCGGAGCATTCGTAACGAGCCTGCTCGTTGCCGGCGTTTAGCGTCACGCTGACGGCGACGTTCTTCAGTTTCTTGAGCGGCGGCGTCTTCGAGAGCCCGAAGTAGGTGAATATGCCGCGATTATTGTGCAGCATGGAATAATTCAGCTCCGGGCACGGCATGATGTAGGGAGCTTCCACTCTGCCCTCGCCGGGCGCGGCTAGAAGCATCGCGCTTGTCGTTGAATTCTTTAAGGAGCTTGGAAGGCGCAGTAGCCGCGATCTTAGCGAAAAGTAAGCCGGGCTTGAGCAGTGAAGTCCGGCTATACAGAACCACGGCGCTGCGCAGCCCTTCATTACGGCGAACCTGCGTGTCGAATGCGATACGAAAGGCCTCCAGGATCGGGGACAGGCCCTGCTTCACGCACAGGCGCAACGCCAGATAAAAATCCGCGAAAAAGTTCTGCGCCGAGATGTCGTCCACTTTCCCGTCGAAACCCACCGCCGCATTGAACCCCTCGGCGACCGCGAACGCGGCGATGCGGTTCGAAAAATAGAAATTGCAGCCCAACACCATCGGAAGCCAGCGCCGCTTGCACATTTCGCGGGCGAGCTCGGCGGCTCCAACCTCCTCCGGCGCGTCGCGCCCCAGGATCATGCCGTCTTCTTCCGGCTTCAGACGCTCGCCACGATACTCGCCAGGACTCAGATATCCGGACGCCTGATGGACGTCGACTCCGGCCAGATGGACGGCCCAGGGATGCTTTGCGTCGATCTCGTCGCTAACCTCGTCCAGACTGGGGTTGTGCAGGGGTTCGGACGTCGCGCCGAGGAAGTTTTCCGACATGGTCCTCTCTTCAAGCGAGACCACCTCGGCGGGATAATGTTCCGCTAGAGATCCCGGAGTGCTCAAGACGGTAAGAAGCTTGTCGCAATCGGTGGTCCATTTTTTTCCCTCCGGTGGACCGCTCTGGTCGAACGTCCGGATCACCAGCGGAGCCCGCCACTCTTCGCCGGCCGCACGTACCGCCGTCAGCAGAAATTCCCACGGCGCCGTCCAGGTCCAGTCTTCCGTTGGGTTGAGGGAGACTTCGACAAAGGCCGAATCCATGATCGAGAAAACGAGATCGTCGTAGCGGCCGCCAAACATTTGCCGCAGGTCGGCGTTGGCGTTCTTCCTCTCGTACTCCAGGGCGTGGCTGTCGCGTTCCCAGCGCTTGCGATTTTTCATGACCTCGCGCCAGCGCCTGCTCCACGCAACCATGTCCGGTTCCGCATCCTTAGGGCGCGCCACCGCGGCAAACTCGCAGCCCTGCTCCGTGTCGAAGCTGCCGCTGGGCGAGCGCGAGGTTCGCACGATCACCCGCCACGGGCTGGCCTGAATCGACGGTTCCGGCATATCGCGAAATTATAACGCGCGAGAGCGCGGGCAGTCTGGCGCGCCGGACTCTCCAACAGCTACACTACCGGAATGCCCCGCTTCTCCGGCGTCGATTACCTCCACATCGACTCGCAATTCAGCGAACAGGAAATGCTGGTGCGCCAGACCGCCCGCCAGTTCGTCGACGACCGCGTCATGCCACTCGTTCGCGATGCCTTCCGCGAAGGGCGATTCCCGAAAGAGCTGATCCCGGAGCTCGGCCGCCTAGGCTTCCTAGGCGCCAACCTCGAAGGCTACGGCTGCGCCGGCATGAACAACGTGGAGTACGGACTCATCATGCAGGAGCTCGAGCGCGGCGATTCTGGATTGCGCAGCTTTGCTTCCGTCCAGGGCTCGCTCGCCATGTACCCGATCCTGACCTACGGGACCGAGGAGCAGAAGCGGCACTGGCTGCCGAAGCTGCAATCCGGCGAAGCCATCGGCTGCTTCGGCCTGACGGAGCCCGGTTTTGGATCGAACCCCGCCGGAATGCTGACGCGAGCGCGCCAGGACGGCGATTCTTGGATCCTCAACGGCGAAAAGACCTGGATCACGAACGGCTCTATCGCGGACATCGCCGTTGTTTGGGCGCGCACCGGCGACGGCATCCGCGGGTTCCTGGTTGAAAAGGGAACGCCCGGTTTCACCTCCTCCGATCTGCACGGAAAAATGTCCATGCGCATCTCCGTCACCTCCAGCCTTTCGTTTTCAGATTGCCGTGTGCCGGCCGCCGCCATGCTTCCGTGCGCCAAGGGTCTCAAGGGCCCGCTCGGCTGTCTGACGCAGGCGCGCTATGGAATCGGCTGGGGGACCATCGGCGCGGCGATGGACTGCTACGACACCGCGCGCCAGTATACGATGACGCGCCAACAGTTCGAGGGCAAGCCCATCGCCTCCCATCAGCTCGTGCAGGAAAAGCTCGCGTGGATGATCACGGAGATCACCAAGGCGCAGCTTCTGGCGATTCAATGCGGCCGTTTAAAAGACCAGGGCAAGCTCGAAGCCGCCCACGTTTCCATGCTCAAGCGCAACAACGCCGCGATGGCGCTCGAGTGCGCGCGTTTGAGCCGCGATCTGCTCGGCGCCAACGGCATCATGGACGAATACCCAGTCATGCGCCACATGTGCAATCTCGAGACCGTGAAGACCTACGAGGGCACCGATCACATCCACGCGCTCGTGATCGGCGAGCGCGTTACTGGCATTGCGGCCTACAAATAACTGACCTTGGCCTCACGGCGACAACCGCTCAATGCGCCAGTCCCCCGAGCCCTGCGGCCTATACAGCAGCCGATCGTGCAACCGGTTTGGACGGCCTTGCCAGAACTCGATCGACTGCGGAATTACGCGATAGCCTCCCCAATATGGAGGCAGCCCAATCTCCTTGCCGCGATGCTGCTCTTCGAGCTCGGCCATGCGAGTCTCCAGCGCCGCGCGATTCGGAATCACCGCGCTTTGATGCGACGCCCAAGCGCCCAGTTGGCTGCCCGCCGGACGCGTCCGGAAATACGCTTCCGATTCCTCGCGCGCGACCCGCTGAACGTCGCCCGCGATCCTGATCTGCCGTTCCAGCTCCGGCCAATAAAACAGCAGCGCGGCGCGCGGATTTGCGTCCAGCTCGCGGCCCTTCCTGCTCTCGTAATTCGTGTAAAAAATAAACGCGCCCGCCTCGATCCCCTTCAGTAAAACGATCCGCGCGTTCGGCGCTCCCGTTTCATCCGCCGTCGCCAGCGCCATGGCATTGGCCTCCCGCAATCCGGCCGCCCGGGCGTCCGCGAACCAGCGCTCGAATTGTACGATTGGATCGCGCGAAACATCGGACTCCGATATGCCCGCGCGCCAATACGTTTCGCGCAAGTCCGCCAGCGACAGATTCGGCGGCTGCCGTTTCGGAACCACGATGTAGCCCTTCTCCGCGCTTCCCAAAACGTCGTTTCGCTCCCTCCCCCAATACCACCAATGCGCCGCGGCATAGGCGCACATCACCGCGTCGATGCGGTCCTCGACGGACTTCAACTCGCGCCCGTTCATCGGAATTTCCGGAAGTCCGCTCAACGCCAGTTGCGGCGTCAGATATGGCATGCGATCGAGAATGAGCTGCCGCAGGCGGGCTAGTTCGGCCGCGCGCTCCGCCAAGCGATCCACGCTTATACTTGACAATGCGATCGAGCCCGAAAAGCTGCACCGCGCGGCATGAGGATGCACTTCAATCTGATGCCGCCCATGCGAACGCGCCGCCATTGCGTCGCCGTGCTGGAATCCCAACTTCAAGAGCGATTCGCTCAAGCCCGTGGTCCGCTTCCAATAGGGGCGCGCGCGGCTGGCAGGATATGCGCCCGCATGATATTTCCCGTAAAAGCGAATGCGCCAGCTTGTCGGCCTCGCGCATCCCGGCGGCGTTCTCGATCACGATCGGCGCATCGATTCCCGCCACGCTGTCCTCGCCCGCGTGCGCCTCCACCCATTCGAGAATGGAGTCTTCCTCGGCCACACGCTCCAAGGCAAGGAGATGGAGCGAATTTCCGTTCCAATCGAGCGCGCAAAGCCCGCTGGGCTTCCCCTCCCAGCCAAAATCGATGCCGATGAAGCGCATGTGTTCAGTTTCCCGCACCCTCTCGTGGCGCTGTGTTGTTAACCTGAATTCGATGCCTCTCGACGGCCTGCGCGTCATTTCATTCGAAAGCCGCCGAGCCAATGAGATCGGTGAACTGGTACGCCGTCAAGGTGGCTCGCCTTTTATCGCGCCGGCCATGCGCGAGGTTCCCATCGAGAACAACCCCGAAGCATTCGAATTCGCCGAAATCCTCTTTCGCGGCGAGTTCGATATGGCGATTTTCCTCACCGGCGTTGGCGCGCGTGCGCTCAACAAGATCCTCGAATCGAAATTCGGCCCCGGCCGCTTCGCCGAAGCGCTGCGCCGCCTCACGACCGTTGCCAGAGGACCGAAACCTGCCGCCGCCTTGCGGGAAATGAACGTGCCCACCACGATCCTCGCGCCGGAGCCCAATACCTGGCGCGAGGTGCTGGCGGCCACCGCCGGGCGCTCCGAAAAGCGCATCGCCGTCCAGGAATACGGCAGGAGCAATGCGGAGTTGCTCGAAACTCTACAAGCGCGCGGAGCCGAGGTAACGCCGGTGCGCGTGTATCGCTGGGAACTGCCCGAAGATACCGCGCCCCTGCGCGAAGCGGCGCATCGTATCGCCGCCGCCAACGCCGATGTGATCCTGTTCACCACCTCCGCCCAGATCGCCCATCTCATGCGGATCGCGGCTGAGGAGGGCATCGCGGACGCGGTTCGCGCCGGCTTCAACGACACCGTTGTCGCCTCCATCGGCCCCACCACGAACGAGGCCCTTGAAGAGTACGCAGTCTTCCCCGACATCGTCCCATCCCATCCGAAAATGGGTTTCCTCGTGAAGGAAACGTCCGAGCAGGCGGATGCCATCCTGAAAAGAAAGCGCGGTGGCTAAGATGTCTGGCCGTGACAACCTGTGGCGTACGTTCGGCAAGTACTACGGCTTGGCCTTCCTGCTGCCCACGTGCGTATTTGTCGGATATCTGATCGGATATTTTCTCGACAAGGCCTTCGGAACCACTTATCTGAAGATTGTCTTCCTGCTGCTCGGAATCGCGTCCGGCCTCATCGAGCTCATCCGCGAGTTGAACAAACCGGATGACGGGAAATGAGCGCCGGCCGGACGCCACGCCCGGCGAAGCTGCGCAATACGACCGGCCCATAGCGCGCATTCGGCGCATCATCGTTGTCCTGGGCGCCCTTGGCGTCATTTTTGTCTCCGTAACCTATGGCGTTCGGAGTGGCGCGGGATTCCTGCTCGGCGCCATCGCTTCGTTGTTGAGCTTCTGGCGGCAGCAGCGTACGGTCGAGGCGTTGGGGCCGCAAACAGTCGCGAAACGGCCGCCCGTGCGCCGCTTCATCGTGCAGTTTGGGATGCTCGCGCTGGCGGGATATGTTATAGTCAAGTACTTAGGAGTCAACCGGATCGCCGTTGTCTCGGGCCTCTTGTTGGCTGGTGTCGCCGTAACCATCGAGATCCTCTACGAATTGATTTTTAGCTTATAAAAAACATGTCGCACGAACCCGAAGCGGACGTTTGGACCACGATACTGTTTAACAAGTATCTTGCCGGGACCGGCCAACGCCGTCCTCGACGCCGTCCACGTGAATCATAATCCCGCGCATCCCTGGCCGAACTGGATGACCATGGAAATTCTCATCGTCGCCATCATGGTCGTACTGTTCGCATTCATCGGACGGAGTCTTTCGGTGGACCGACCCGGCAGGCTGCAGCACATCTTTGAAGTTCTGTTCGGGTTTTTCACGGAGCAGACGGACGACTTCGTGGGACACATCGGATACAAATTCGTTCCCTTCTTCGGCACGTTGTTTATTTTCATCCTGCTGATGAACCTGATCGGCCTTCTACCCGGTTTCGAAGCCCCCACCATGACTCCGGCGGTCCCCTGCGGATTAGCGGTCGCGTTGTTCTTTTATTACAACTGGATGGGTATGCGCGAACATGGCGTGGGCAAATATCTTGCGCACTTCGCCGGCCCGTTTCCTCTGCTCGCCCCATTGATGATTCCCATCGAGATTATAAGTCACCTGGCGCGTCCGCTCTCACTGACCATTCGTCTCTACGCCAACATGTTCGCGGGCGAGCAGGTCACGCTGGCGTTTCTCGGTCTTACTTATCTCGTCATACCCGTCGCATTCCAGGGCCTGCATGTTTTTGTTTGCTTTCTGCAGGCTTATATCTTCATGGCGCTGGCCATGTTATACGTCGGCGCCGCCGTGGCGCACGAAGATACTTAGTATCGGCTTTATGCAGATGCGAGCGTGAGCGCCCGCTTCCCCAGAAGACGGTGTCGAACCACCTCCTCGCGTCGATTCTTAACTAAGGAGACAACAATGAAGTTATTTCGCATGTTATGGGTGATTCTTGCGGCGCTGTTCCTGGCATCGGTTCCGGCGCTGGCGCAAGCGGCGCCCGCCGCCGGCGCCGGTTACGACCCGGTCCGCTGGAAACCGGTATTTGCCGGTATTGGCATGGCCATTGCCTCGGGCCTGTGCGGGATAGGCCAGGGCAGAGCGGTTGGATCCGCCGCCGAAGCGATCGCCCGCAATCCCGGAGCCGTCGCTGCCATCCGCGGCACGCTGATTCTAGGCTTGGTGCTTATTGAATCGCTCGCCCTATACACGCTCGTGATTGTTTTCGTGATTTAGTGAATCGCAGGGTCCGCGGAACGCCGCGGACCCTTCACTTACGTTCGCGCATGAAATTACAGGGCATCTATCCTCCCATTGCAACGCCGTTCGATCACAATGGCGATCTCTGGAAAGTCAAAGTCCAGCACAACATCGAGAAATGGAACCGCACCGGATTGGCGGGCTACGTTGTATGCGGCTCGACAGGCGAAAGCGTCATGCTCGCCGAATCCGAGAAGCTACAGCTTTGGGAATGGGTCGCCGCCTATGCCGCGCCCGAAAAGCTGCTCATCGCGGGCACCGGCATGGAAAGCGTTAGAGAAACCGTCTCACTCACCAACCGCGCCGCTGAACTCGGATACAAGGCCGTAATGGTGCGCACGCCGCATTATTACAAGAACCTGATCGCGAACAACGCCGCGCAGGCTCTCTATTACCGCGCCGTCGCGGATCAAGCCAAGATTCCGCTAATCATTTATAACTGGCCGCAAGCAACCGGCGTCGATATCTCACCCGAGGCTGTCGCCGATCTGTCCCATCATCCCAATATCGTTGCGGTGAAAGAGAGCTCCGGCAATCTCGAGAAGGTCATGCAGATGATTCGCGAGGTCAAGCCCGGCTTTAACGTCCTGGTCGGATCGGCGCCCACGCTCGCGCCTTCTTTGGCCGTGGGCGCCGTGGGCGCAATACTGGCGTTCGCCAACGCCGCCCCATACGCCGCCATCTGCATCTGGGAGGCCCACCGCACCCGCGAGCCGGAAGCGGCTTTGGATTGGCAAAACCGCATCGCGCGCGCCGCCCAATTGGTCACCACAAAGTACGGCATCCCTGGACTGAAGTATGCGATGGACCTGATGGGCTACTACGGAGGCCCGCCGCGCCTCCCGCTGACGCCGCCATGCCCGCAGGCAAAGACCGAGATTGAGCGCGCCTTCGCCGATCTGCGCGGCTGAGCCAAACAAATCACGACGAAACCGTGCCTCCGCTCTGTTCCTGATAACAGCTCACGTGCATCGGTTTGCCATTTACGGTAGTCTTCGCCTGTCCGGGTGCGATAGGTTGGCCGCAATAAGTGCAAACCGGGCTATCTCCCGTTCCCGGATTTTCAGTGTCCGATGTCGATCCGTTCATCTCGGGTCTCCGCCTACTAGACTAGCGCGAGCCGCCTTGGTTTCACGCCGAGTGCCGTTCGCCTGAGTAGGCGGCGCCCCCGCGGCAAACCAAGCGGCTGGCGGAGCCAAAAATGTGGAGTAAGAAATCAAGCGGAGCCATTTTTCGGATACGCGGACGAAAATGATCGTGCAGGGCGTCTCTGCCTGGCGCGAAAGACACTACGTGACCCGCCCGGGATACGAGAGAGCCTTCTCCGGCGCGTTTGCTCCCCTTCGAGGTCTCGATCTGGAAGAAGCCGGTAACTCCCAACTCCAACGCGACAGCAATCGCCGGCTCTTTGTTGACACGTGGCTTGCCAAGCCCTGGGGAACTCTGGAGGATTGCGGCGAGTGCCCTGAACACGCCCCCCGGGCCGTCGCGCGTAGCAAAGATTCCTTGGCTGCGAGCTCTCGATCTTTAATCCCTGGAAGCCGAATGCCGGTGCTCCTTAGCTCGCCTACGATCCGCGCGCGTCCGGCGCCTTTTTCCACGCACCCCTGAAACCCACGCGGGTGTAGAATGACGCCAATGGCTGCCAGCGAAACTGCGGTAATTGTCACGCCGGCGGAGCGCGCTCCCCAGCCCGGCCCCGGCCGGCTCCTCAGCATCGACGCCTTCCGCGGATTCACCATGATCTGCATGATCGGCGAAGGCTTCGGGCTGGCGCACTTCGCCAGGAATCCCACCTTTGCCCCCATTGCCGCGCAGTTTCAACACGTCGACTGGAACATCTCCATCCCCGCCGATCTCCATTTCTGGGACCTCATCCAGCCCTTTTTCATGTTCATCGTCGGAGTGGTCATGCCTATCTCCTTCGCGCGCCGCTGGGCCGCCGGAGAGACCTGGACCCGCTCTCTTCGACACGTCCTGCGCCGCTCCGCGTTGCTCATTCTCTTTGGCCTGATCGCGCGATCGATCCAGGCCAACCGGCCCGTGATCGACCTGATCAACGTGCTCGCGCAGATCGCCTTCACATACCTTGTGGCCTTTCTTCTGCTGCGCAAGTCCTGGAAGGTCCAAGGGGCGGTCGCGCTGGGATTACTCGCACTGCACTGGGCCATTTACCAATTCGCCACTGCGCCCGGCGTCGCGGGACCATGGGTCAAGGATGCCAACATCGGCTGGTACCTCGACCGACTGGCGCTGCACAAAAACTGGAGCGGCTCCTACGCCACCATCAACTGTTTATCGTCGGCCGCGAATACCATTTTTGGCGTCATGGCGGGAGAGCTTCTCGTCAGCTCGCTTCCGCTAGCGCGCAAGATGCGAGTGCTGGCGATCACGGGCGTCCTCGGCATCGTAGCCGGATTTGCCTTGAGCGCCTTCATCCCCCTAAACAAAAAAATCTGGACGGCCTCGTTCGCGATCTACAGCACGGGCATGACCCTGCTCGCCCTGCTGCTGTTCTATTGGATCTGCGACATCAAGGCGCGGCGCAAGTGGGCCGCGATGTTCCTGGTCGTCGGCGCGAACTCAATTTTTATTTATCTGTTTCACGAGATCCTCCATCGCTGGCTCACGCAAACAGCGCTCGTGTTCCTGGGCTGGACCGTCGGCCTGTGGGGCCCCGGCGGCAAGGCGCTCGTCACGCTTGCCGTGATCGCGTTTGAGATCTACGTCTGTTACTGGCTTTACCGCCGGCGAATCTTCTTCAAAATTTGATACCTCCTCCAACCGCTACGATCGAGCCGTACACCGCGGACGAATCCATCGCAGCGCTCCCCAACACCGACGCCGTTTTCCTGGTGTGGGCCGCGGATCGCCCGGCGTATCTGGCGAAAACCGGCATGTTGCAGCGCCGCCTCGCCCGCATCCTGCGCCCCTCCGAAAGCGGCCGCTCTCTGTCCGTACGGAACGTTTTCACGCGGATCGATGCCTGGCAAGCCGGATCGAAATTCGAATCCATGCTGCTGCATTATGCGCTCGCGAAATTGCATTTCCCGGACCAATATCTGAAACTCACGCGTTTGCGCCTGCCCGCATACGTACGCCTGGTGCTTTCGAACGAATTCCCGCGCACCCAGATCACGACGCGCATGTCCGGTGGCGGGATCGCTCTACTACGGCCCTTTCCGCACGCGCGCATCCGCCGAACAATTCGACGGGCGGCTTCTCGACCTCTTTCAGATCCGCCGCTGCCAGGAGAATCTCGAGCCGCGCCCGGAGCACCCCGGATGCATCTACGGCGAGATGAATATGTGTCTGAGGCCATGCCAGCAGGTGGTCGGAATCGAGGAGTACCGCAGTGAAGCGAATCGCATCGTGCGTTTTCTCGAAACCAGCGGCGCCGCCGCGCTGGCCGAGGCCGAAGCCGCGCGCGACCGCCTAAGCGAGGAAATGAATTTCGAAGAAGCGGCGCGCCGCCACAAGCGCATCGAAGCCATCGAGGGAGTGTTGGCCTTGCGCGACGATCTGGCCCGCGACGTGGAGCGGTTATACGCCATCGTGGTTTCGAAATCACGCGACCCCGGCGCGGTCGCGTTATGGTTCTGTTGCCGCGGTTGGTGGCAGGCGCCCATACGGTTCGAACTGGCATCGGACGTCTCGCTCGACCGCCGCTTGCGAGATTTAATCGGGGACCTGCGTCCGGAGCGGCCGTCTTCCAGCAGCCGTGAGGAGCATCTCGCATTGCTCGCGCGCTGGGCCTATTCGAGCTGGCGCGACGGCGAATTGCTCCTCTTCGACGCGTTGGAGAATGCGCCCTACCGCAAGCTAGTACGCGCGATTTCGAAAGTACACAGCGCCGCTTGACCCGGCTTCTCGTGCCTGGCGCTCAACCGCAATCGATCCGGCGCCTGGTTTCCACCAAAACGGGAGCAAAATCCCGCGCTGGCGGCGTCTAAACGGGGATGTTCGAAGACCTGCGTCACGCTGCGCGTGCGCTCCGCCGGAATCGGGG
>CAWITB010000060.1:0-106129 GCA_963838885.1 Bryobacterales bacterium
AGACATGATGTACGTTCGTTACAGCATCGACGATTCCCTCACCAGCACTTTGAACGGAGCGCTCGGGTCCTTTACCGAAACTTCCATCCGCCCCTCCAATGCCGTCATCGATCTGACGCATATTTTTTCTCCAAAAACGCTGAATGAGTTCAAATTCGGCGTCAACCGATCCGCCTATCGCGATCCCACGCACGGCATTTTTCCGATGGACGTCAGCATCGGCGGGACCGCGTACGACGATCTACCCAACAGCGCTCTCGATCTCGAGATCGGAACCACCTTTTCCTGGATCGATACTTTCACCCACACTACCGGACGCCACACCTTCAAGTTCGGCGGCGAGATCCGGCGTATTCGCCTGAACAACTCGGGCAACGCCATCGACACCACCACCATCGGCTACGCCAGTATCGACGATTTCATCAACAACCGGCTCAATTCCATCACCGACAATGGCGCCGAAGGCATCCATGGCGGCCGCCACACTCTCTATGCCGGCTTCGCGCAGGATGAGTTCAAGGCCACGCCCAACCTCACCCTCAACCTCGGCCTGCGCTACGAGTATTACTCCGTCGTCCACGAGGTGCTCGACCGCGCCGTGGTGTTCGATATACCGGGTTGCGGTGGACCCTGCCCGAAGGGCACCCCGTTCTATTTCCCCGATTACAATAATTTCGCCCCCCGCCTCGGGCTTGCCTGGTCCCCGGCGCGTTTTCATGGCAAGGCCTCCATCCGCACCGGTTACGGCATCTATTACACGCCCAATCAGAACGATGATTTCAGCGATCCTATGGAGAGCGCCGCGCCGCGCTACGCTCTTTCTTCCGCCGACGTGCCCAACCTCTCCTACCCCATTACTCCGTTCTTATCCGCGCTGCAGAATCAAGGCCTCTCCGTCAAGGCCATTGATCGCTACCGCCGCGACGGCTACTACGAATCATGGGATTTCATCCTGCAGAGCGAAATGCCCTTCGGCTTTGTGGGTCAGGCCGGCTACGTGGGCGGCGAGGGCCATCAATTATTCGACGCCTGGGCTACCAACCTGATCGATCCCGCCACCGGAAAGCGGCCGCTCGCGGGCTACAGCCAGTTCACTACCAAGGGCAACACCGGCAATAACAACCAGCACTCGCTGCAACTGCAGATGCGCCATCCCTTTTACAAAGGCTTCCTGTGGCAGGCGAATTATATGTGGTCGCACGTGATCACCGACGCCTCCTCGGGCGCCGGCGAAACCACCGGGTTCGAGATCGCCAACTGCCGCGCCTGCGACCGCAGCAACGAACCCTACGATATCCCGCAGAATTTCACCACCAGCATTGTTTACGAGCTGCCGTTTGGCCCCGGAAAACCGTACCTGTCCTCCACCGGATTCCTGGGCAGGGTTGTGGGCGGCTGGGAGCTGAGCGCCGTCGGAACCGCCCGCTCCGGCCTGCCTATCAACGTCGTCGTCACCCGCAAGGCTAGCGTCATGCCCGACGGCAACGCCGGCAATCAACGCCCCAATCTGGTTCCCGGCGTCTCCATCTACCCGGAAGGCGGATCGACCATTAACGATTGGCTCAACAAGGCGGCTTTCGCCGTTCCCGCCAATTTCACCTGGGGAAATCTGGGCCGCTACATCGCGCGCGGACCCGATGAAACGGAAGCCGCCGTGGGCCTCTCCAAACGCACCCGCATCGCCGAGCGCTACACCGTCGACTTCCGCGCCGAAGCCTTCAACGTGTTCAATCACCCCAATTTCGCGAATCCCGTCGCTAATATTTCTTCCGGCGCCTTCGGACGCATTACGTCCATCTTGAACACCGGCCCCACCGGTACCGGCGGAACGCGCAAGATCGAGTTTATGCTGCGAGTGGAATTTTAGAGTCGACGATAGCGGGTAGCGCCACAAGAATTCCCGGCAAGATCTGGGTACGCTGTCGCGGCGCTTGGCGGCATGAACCGCCACGCTCCTTGACCGCGCTCTAATTCCTCGCCGCAAGCGAGGCCGCGCCGGCCTGAACCGCGCTTAGGACCTCCCGGATCACGCCCGCGGCCTGTTCACAATCGGCGCGCGTGACGTCATAGTGCGTTACCGCGCGCATGGTGGCGGGAGTGGGGCCGTTCATTAGGACCCCACGCGATTTTAATTTCTTGGCGAGCTCCGGAGCGGTCACGCTCGTGCCGCTTATTTCGAAAATGACAATATTGGTCTGCACCTTCGTCGCATCCAACCGTACGCCTGGAATTGCGGCCAGTTGCGACGCCAGATACTTTGCGTTTGCATGATCCTCGCCGAGCCGCCGCGGCATTTCCTCCAGCGCAATCAGACCGGCGGCCCCTAGAACGCCCGCTTGCCGCATTCCGCCGCCCAGGCGCTTGCGATACAGCCGCCCGCGCGCGATCACATCGGCTTTGCCCACCAGCATCGAGCCGGCCGGCGCGCCCAGACCTTTCGAAAGACAAAACATGACCGTGTCGGTCTTGGCGGCGATTTCAGAAACCGGCTTGCCGAGATACGCTGCGGCGTTGAAGATACGCGCGCCGTCCATGTGGACCTTCAATCCCAGATCGTGAGCGCGATCGCAGATGTCGTCGACAGTCGCGATGGGGTAAACCGTGCCGCCCGCCATATTATGGGTATTCTCGATCTCGATCAGCGACGTCGGAGCATTGTTCGGGCTGAAACCTCGCAGGTATTTGTGAATCGCGTCCCAGGTGAGAATGCCATCTTCGGCGTAGACCGGACGGACGAGGCAGCCTGAAAACCAGGCCGTCATGGAGAGCTCCCAGTCGAGAATATGGGCGCGGGATTCGCAGATCACTTCCTGGCCGTGCTCGGTGTGGACCTTGACGGCAATCGTATTGCCCATGGTTCCGGTGGGAACGAACAGGGCGGCCTCTTTGCCAAAAATCGCGGCGGCGCGCTGTTCCAGGCGATTGAGCGTGGGGTCTTCGCCATATACGTCGTCGCCCACTTCGGCTTCAGCCATGGCCCGGCGCATGGCCGGCGTGGGGCGCGTGACGGTGTCGCTGCGCAGATCGATGAATTTACTCAACGCTGATGAACTCCTCGAATACTTCGTTCGAAAAAAGGACGCCGCGAGCAGTGAGGCGGAGCGCGCCGCCGCTCGATTCAAGCAGTCCTTCGGCAATGAAACGGGAGATGGGCTGCTCGAAACGTTTCCATTCTTTGGCGGCGGGGCGAATGCCCTCGCTGGTCAGGCGCAGGCCGACGAAGAACTTTTCTTCTTGTAAATTGGCTGTAGTGGCGGCCTCGCGAGCCGATTCACGGCGCTCCCAGCGTGTCGGCGTATTCCTCCGGGTGCTCGACATTTTGCGCGCGCACGGCGCCGTCAAACGAATGCGCGTCGGCGCCGAAACCGGCATAGGGCGCCAGGCGCCAATACTTCAGATTATGGACCGATTCGAAGCCGCGGCTTGGCGAAGTTCGAGATCTCGTAACGTTCGATGCCCAGCGCGGCGAGCCGCTCGACGGCCGTCTCGTACATGCCCGCAATCAAGTCATCGGAGGGAACTTCAGGAGCTCCATAGCGCTTGCCGTTCAACAGCACTTCCCGACCCAGGCGGCTGTCGTCGTCGACCTCCAGCATGTAAACAGAGACGTGGGGCGGATCGAGTTTTTCGATCCAGGCGAGAGAGTCCAGCCACGACGCCATGGTCTGGCCTGGCAAGCCGGCGATCAGGTCTATGTTGATGTTCGAAATGCCCGCGACGCGAAGCAGTTCGACATCGTGGACCACTGTCGCGGCCGTGTGCTTGCGGCCTGTGCGCGCGAGTTCGCGGGCGTCGAAAGACTGGACGCCGAGGCTAATCCGATTCAGGCCTGCAGCGTTCCAGCCGCACACCTTTTCGAGCGTAATCGTGCCCGGAGCGGCTTCCATCGTCGCCTCCGACCAGGGCCGGCCTGGCACCCTCGACAGCAACGCGGCCGACCGTTCGATGGAAATCTGGCTGGGAGTGCCTCCGCCGAGATATACCGTTTCGGGAGTCCATTGCCAGGGATGCGCGTCGATCTCGGATTCGAGCGCGGCCAAGTACCGCAATTCCAGCTCGCGCGGGAAAACGCCCGAGGCGAAATTACAATAGGTACACTTTTGCGAGCAGAACGGGTACGAGATATAAACGCCGGCCATTAAAGAGCGACTTTCTCGCCCAACTGCTGGCCGATGGCGTCCTGAATAACTTCCGTGAGTGTTTGGCCGGTACCCGGCAAAACGAACGCGCCGCGCGTCCCGTCCCATCCGAGTTTGAAGCTTTTCGAATGCGCCGAAACCCAGATCTGATGGACTGGGGAGTTGGGACTGATCACAAATTTTGCCGGGGGGTCTTCAAATTCGATCGCGAGCGCGCCGCTGTTGAAATCGGCTTCGAAGCCGGCGTCCTCGGATGCCCTCGCCAGCTTGTGATACAGAGAACTCAGTTCCTGGTCTGCTCTCTTTTGGAAGTCTTGATCGTCCATGAATCAGCGGAATAAAGCCTGTTTTCATGGTAGGCTAGTTTCGCGGGCGGGCGCTAGCCGCACGATTCATGCGCCTTCGGGCTGCGGCGCGGCATCTGCTAGCTTGGCTCTGTCTTGCTGAACATGGAAAGCGCCTGTCTCCGCCACACCGAGATCCCTGCCACATCCAAGCTGTTCTCCGATTTTCAATATCACTTCGATCGAGTGTCGGCATTTTACAACGGCTGGCCGGGAGACCCGGAATCCTACCGGCGCGCCGCTCAGCAAATGAACTACCCGGCTAATCGGCGCGAGGCGCTTGTAGCCGCTTTGCGCAAGCAGAATCCGGGGAACCCGTCGCTCGAAATTCTGGCTAAACCGGGAACGGTGGCCGTCGTCACGGGGCAGCAGGTCGGGCTGTTCTCGGGCCCGGCATACACGATTTATAAGGCGCTCACCGCGGCGCGGCTCGCTGAACAGCTACGGGCGCAAGGCATCGAGGCCGTTCCGGTATTTTGGCTCGCGACCGAGGACCACGACTTTCTCGAGATCAACCACAGTTTCGTTTTCGACGCCGCGTACAAATGCGTACGGCTGGAAGTCGAGGAGGTGACCGGCGGGCAACGGCCGGTGGGCGGGATTCCGGTTGAGCGGCCGCCGGTGGAGCGCTTACGAGAGGCACTGGCCGGATTTCCATTCGGCGAGGAAACGGCCGAGCTTGCCTCGAATGCCTATGCTTCGGGCGCAACCTATGGCGAGGCGTTCCAGCGGCTGCTCGGAAGCTTGCTCCGCAAATGGGGCATTCTCTATCTCGATCCACTCCAGCCCGGCGTGCGGAGCATCGCCGCGCCCTTACTGCGATCGGCCCTGGAACAAGCGAGCGATCTGAAAGCGGATCTGTTGCGGCGAGGACAGGAACTCGCCGATGCCGGCTATCACGCGCAGGTTTTGATCGAGCCGCGCACCTCGCTATTTTTTCTGCTGGACGGCAATCGCCGCGTCTCTCTGCGGCGGCAAAACGGAGATTATGCGTCCAAGGAGCGGACCTTCAGCATCGCCGAGCTCGCGGATCGCGCCGAGCGGCTTTCTCCCAATGCGCTGCTCCGTCCAGTGGTTCAGGATTACCTGCTTCCCACCGTCGCCTATGTCGGCGGCCCGGCCGAGCTGGCGTATATGGCGCAGTCGCAGGTGTTGTACCAGCGCCTGTTGGGCCGCATGCCGGTGATGCTTGCGCGCAGCGGGTTTACCATTCTCGACCATCGCGCGGCGAAGCTTCTGGACCGTTATCGGATGCGCATCCCTTCCCTGTTGCAGCCGGAC
The DNA here is from genome assembly GCA_963838885.1 of Bryobacterales bacterium. Lineage (GTDB taxonomy): Bacteria > Acidobacteriota > Terriglobia > Bryobacterales > Bryobacteraceae > JAICMB01. The sequence goes on from CAWITB010000060.1 coordinate 5,765, forward strand.
GCCGTGGTGCGGCAGGAGATTGCCGGCAGGCTGCTGCCGCTCGAGATGCGGCGCGAGTTCGAAGATGTTCGCGAGGGTTTGACGCAATCGCTCGACGGGCTCGAGCGGGATTTGACGAAGTTCGATCCGACGCTGGCGAAAGCGCTCCGGCGCAGCCGCGGGAAGATGATGTACCAGCTCTCGAAGTTGGAATCGAAAACTGGACGGGAAGCTTTGCGCCGCGATCAACGCGCGTCCCAAGACGCCGGCTTCCTTCTGCATCTGGTCTATCCCGAAAAGCATTTGCAGGAGCGCTTCTACTCAATTCTGCCGTTTCTCGCCAAGCACGGATCCGGGCTGCTCGACATCCTCTACGAGAGCGTGCATCTCGATTGCCCGGATCATAAGATACTGACTGTATAAATGCAAATCAACACGGTTAAGAAAGCGCTTGCCGAAGGCAAGGTGCAGCTCGGTTGCGGTTTTGGCACGTTCCGCTCGGAGGATGTGGCGCGCATACTCGCGGCGGCGGGGTTTCATTGGGCCTTCGTCGATACGGAACATGGCGGGTTTGGGATCGAGACGGTTCACGACATCTGCCGCGTCGCGAATTTCGCGGGGTTCAGTCCCATTGTGCGCGTCGCCGACATGCAGTACCCACTGGTGTCACGGGCGCTCGACGGGGGCGCGCAGGGCATCATTTTCCCGCGCGTGGAATCGCCTGAATTGCTCGAAAAGGCCGTGAGCTGGACCAAGTTCCCGCCGCTGGGCGTGCGCGGCTTCGGACTATCTCCGCTCTTTGTTGGATTCGAGAAGGTCACCATCGCGCAGATGATCGAGCATATCAACGCCAATACGATGGTGGTCCTGCAGATCGAAACCCGCAAGGCGGTTGAGGCGCGCGATGAATTATTGAGCGTGCCCGGGATCGACGCAGTGATGGTGGGACCCGTGGACCTTTCGATCTCGCTCGGGGTCCCGGGGAATTTCGAGGATCCGAAGATGGTGGATGCCATGGAAAAGATCCGCGATAGCTGCATTGCGCACGGAGTTACGCCGGGCACGCAGACGCGCTCGCTGGGATTGGCGAAATTCTGGCGCCAGCGCGGCATGCGCTTCCTCGGCTGTAGCAGTGAAATGGGGATGATGTTCGAGAGGGCGTCGGAGCTGGCCAAGGAGTTGGCTTAACTACGTGCGTTCGACCTCACTCCCGAAATTGAACAGCTCGTGCGGAGCAAGGTAGAGTCCGGCCGCCACAACTCTGCCGGCGAGGTAGACGTTCGGCGGCAGATTGAAGAACGGCGGCGGTCGGCCACGCGCGGCGAGTTCGTCGCCGCAGACGAAATTTCAACCGCACCGGCGCCGAACTGAATGCGACGGAACACCCCGCTTAGAAATGAAGCGTTTCGTCTCCGCTAGGGCGTCTTAGACCTCATGGAGACGTTTCACCGGCTTATGTGGGCTCTGGCTTTTGCTGGGATCGCCATACTTACGCTCCACGCCCAGGATCTAGCGCGTGTGCAGGCCCTGTCTCTGGATCTTTTGGCAGCCCCGATTCCCAACAATGTTTCAGCCAATGGTACTCTTGACGCTTCCATTCCACCGTTACTCGCGGGCCTGAAACACGAGATTCGCAATTGGCTTGGGGTGAGATTGGCGTTTCTGCCGGCGAAGTTTGATCCGGCAGAGGTGCGGAGCTCGCTAATTATCGATTTGAACCGAGCTCATCTAATCGCGGACTCGGCGGATCACGATTTGCACCACTTCGGGAAGATACGTTACCTAGGCATCTACGCGGTTCCCGCGGATCCGGACTGCTGAGGGCGGTGGTGTCCCATAGCTTTTGTCCGCCGGACGATTCTGTTCTCTTGTTTGAGCGCCGCACGGATCAAAACTGGCATCTTCTTCTGAACTTCGATAATACGGATTTTAAGAAACCATATGGCGATCGGGAACTTCTGTACGCCGACGTTTCTCCTCGTGACGATAATGGACAGTTCTATGTGTTCATAGCTCGGACGCGATCCTATTGTCCATCGAGCGGAAGCGTCTGGAACAACATAAATTACCACGTGCTTAGGCCTGGCGCCGATCCTGAATCACCCCGTGTCATTCTGAGCGCTGAGCACGAATACCGGGAAGATAACGATTGCCGGATCGTGTTGGAAAAGGACGCTCTAACAATGGATTTTCCGGCTTCGAGTATTACGCTTACGACTGCGCGAACCTACATTTTGAGCTACGCCATCGGCGAAAACGGCGCGCGCCGGATTGAGCCGCTTGCCGCGAGCGCTGAGGGCTTTGTAGAGGAATGGGTAGCCTCACCCTGGTCTTTTGCGAGCAAGTGGTCGGAGCCGGCGCGGCGCCGTTCTCTGCGAACTTGGCATGAACGGTTAGATGCAGGAAAGAGGGGCCGGTATGATTTGCTCGGTGATTCCGTGTTCCGTCAGGTTTGTTCGGTCGATCACGAACTGATCCAGATCAGCTTATGCGGAATTTCTCAACGAGCGCTCCTGACGCCAATAAGATCTTTTTCATGGTGCGCGCGATCAGACCGCACCGATACAGACTAGTGGATATAAGCCACAACTCGGCTGAAGGCTGTTCTGCGCCCCGAGTCGACAGTACCCAAGCCGATCATGTGCTTCCGCAATCCATGAATCGGCGAAATAGCCCGGCGCGGTAGCCTCACGCCAAAACGCCGCGGGCGCGCAACGCCTCGTCGATGATGGACAGCAGCTCGGCGCGCGTAATTTCAAACCGCTCCGAAGCCGGCTGGACATCCTCGGCCACCACGGGACTGCCGGGCTCCATAGCGGCGCGCGAGGATACGCCGTAGCGCCCGCGCGATTCGAACAGCTTGCGAACCTCTTCGCGCGGCAGGGCCCTGGCGCCCCCAAGCATCTCGGCCACAAACGTTATGCGCGCGAAATGTTCCACCGTCTCCATACGGAAATACGCCTCGTGGACATCCCTTCCGTAGCACACGGCGCCATGGTTGGCCATCAGAATCGCGTCGTATTTGGGGATATACGGGAGCATTCCGTCGGTGAGGGCGGGCGTTCCGGGAAGCCCGTAATCGGCGACTGGGACGCTGCCGAGGCCGATGATGACTTCAGGCAACAAAGCGAGGTTCAGCGGCCGCCCCGCGGTGGCGAATCCCGTCGCCACCGGTGGATGAGCATGAACCACGCTGCGGATGTCCGGGCGCATGCGGTAGATCGTCAGGTGCATGGCAATTTCGGAGGTGCGCGCGCGCGTTCCTTCGATCTTGTTGCCCTCCATATCGCAGACGATCAAGTCGTCCGCCGACATCATTCCTTTGCACACTGCTGTCGGCGTGCACAGAATCCGCCGGTCGTCGAAACGGATACTGATGTTGCCGTCATTGGCCGCGATCCAGCCCTTCTGAAAAACGAGCTTCCCGATCTCGACGATGTCGTGCCGAAGCTCTGCAATGGATTTGGACATCAGAAGTTACGATTGTATCGCGCTTGCCCCTAATCAGAGCTGCAGCCAGGATCGCAGCACACGATCGGCGTGGTCCACGATCGCGCTGGCACGGAAGGATAAGCGCAGATCGTGCAGTTCCACGCGCTTGCCGCCTTCCGGCTCCGGAAGGGGGGTAAGCGACCATCGCGGGTACTGATCGAAGCCCAGGAAGGTCCGGAATACCGGCGTGACGCTCGCGGCGGCTATAGCGGCGGCATCCTCCGGTTTATAGAACGTCGCGCCGGCGCCAGGATCAAACTGGGCGGTAACGTTCCACGTATACTCCTTGTACAAGGTACGCGTCTCGATCCAGCCATGCCATTCGAGCGGATTCGATCCCGCCGGGAAGGCCGTTACGCGCAGCGGCGCCGAACCTTCATAAATCCGGGAGTTCAGTACTTCAATCGCGCGCTGGTGCAGCAGCAATTTGCCGAAATCGTAACCCAACATCAAGAGGAGCGCGCAAATCGCCAACGCGCGACCGGAGCCGGGCTTGGCTCCGATTTCCGCGTTCACCATGCGGAACACGTACACAATCAGCCAGGCGAATAGGAGAACGGCGAGAATCCAGAGGTCGACCAGCGCGTTCAAGTCGAGGTGAAACCATTGCGGCGAGAATGGCAGCAGGAACCGCACGCCGTAGGTATTGGTCCAGTCCAGCAGAAGATGGCTCGCCACGCCTGCGATGCACAGCAGGTACAGGCGCGCCCAACCCTGAAAATTGCGCCTCAGCCCGCATACAATAAGCAACGGCAAAACCGCCATCACCGGAATGAACGGAACGGCGTGCGCGAGGCCGCGATGAAACCGAATATAGGCGAGCGGCCCCCAGAATATGCTGATGCCGTCCACGTCGGGAGCGTTGGCCGACAAAATCAACGCAAGCGGCGCGTGGGCATGAAACCGCTCCAGCCCGGCCCTGCTCAACATCAAGCCGGTCAGCGAGTGGGTAACGTTGTCCATGTACGATCGCGGTTTGCGGCGCGCGCGCCGAAGCCGAGAGGCAGCAACATCGTCAGACAGTGCGGAACGATTTCGATCGTGGCCGGCAGGCGTCCGGCATATTCCCCATCCACCTGGATGTAGATGCGCCGGTCCTCGGGACTTGCGAGCGTCAACGACTCGCATCGCGAGGTGGTCACCCCGCGCAGCCCATACGCACGCCCCAAGAGCACGGCCGTCAGATACTTGACATAGCGCAGAGGATTGACGCCCTCGAAGAGCACGATTTCAAAATCGTGGTCCAGCAAAGAAATATTGCGCGCGATCTCCAAGTCGCCACCGTAATTGCGCACGCGGCTCGCCAGCGCGAATGTCGGCCGATGCCGCTGGCCGGCGGTTTCGACCGTGAACTCCGCCAGCGGCCGAAGCCCGTGTACGAATCCCGCGATCCAATAGGCCACTTTACCGAGCGCCGATTTGAGTTTTGCGCTGATCTTGTAAACGATAAGCGCGTCCAGCCCCGCGCCCGCCATCAGCGCGAAATACCGCGGTTCTTCTCCGGCGCAGCGTAGCAAGCCGAGCGAGATCCGATGCGGAACACAGTCCCCCACGAGCTTCGCCGCGCGCTCCAGCCGCTTGCCGATGCCCAACTCCATCGCGAGAACGTTGGCCGTGCCGCCGGGAAGGATGCCGATCGGCACGTCCGAATTCACCATGCCGTTGATCACCTCGTTCATGGTGCCGTCGCCACCGCCGACTAGGATAAGGTCGGCGCCCGCGGCGAGGCATTCGCGCGCGACGTCCCCGCCGGTCCGTGGACCTCGCGTGGGTACAGCCTCGACATGGTGTCCGGCGGCGGAAAGAATTCGCGAGGCGCGGCCGATAAATTCGTCGGCGCGTCCGCGCAGTTTGCCCGCGTATGGATTATAGACGATGAACGCTCTACGATATGTCAGTACTCTAGTATAGAAAACGCGATGAGCAGACTGCCCGCCGCGCGCCAAGCGGAAGAGTTGCGCGAAGAGATTCGACGGCACGAGCATCTGTACTACGTGCTCGACGCGCCCGCCATCACCGACGCCGAATATGATGCCCTGATACAGCGGCTGCGCGATATCGAGACCGCGCATCCCGAGTTGATTACCCCCGATTCTCCCACCCAGCGCGTCGGCGGCAGGCCTCGCGAAGGCTTCGTCAAAGTGGCGCATAGCTCGCCCATGCTCAGCCTCGATAACGCTCTGAACGAAGGCGAGCTGCGGGATTTTGACCGCCGCGTGCGCGATCTGCTGGGCGGCGCTGCGTACGAATACATCGCGGAGCTGAAGATGGATGGGTTATCGATGGCGGCGCGCTATCGCGATGGCGCCTTCGAGCAGGCCATCACGCGCGGCGACGGCCTCATCGGAGAAGACGTGACTGAAAACGCGCGCACCATCCGCTCGCTTCCTCTGCGCGTGCGATCGATTCTGCCGGCCTTCGAGGCGCGTGGCGAATGCATCATGAACCGCGCCGCATTCGAACGTCTGAACGAACAGCGCGAAGCGGAGGGGTTGCCGCGCTTTGCGAATCCACGCAACGCGGCTGCCGGAGCAGTCCGGAATTTAGAACCCGGTGTCACGGCTTCGCGGCGGCTCGACTTCTTCGCATATTTCCTTCTCGTCAATGGGGATTTTTTCTACGGCAGCCATTGGGAGTCGCTCACCGCGCTGGAGAAGATGGGTTTAAAGGTCAACCCTTACAAGAGAAAATGCGCCGGCGTCGAGGAGCTTCTCGAGTTCTGCCGCGAATGGGAGTCGAAGCGCGACAAGCTGCCCTACGAAATCGACGGCGTGGTCGCGAAAATCGACTCCATTGCCCAGCAGCGAACGCTCGGGTGGACGGCGAAAGCTCCGCGATGGGCAATCGCGTTCAAGTTTGCCGCGCGGCAGGAGCAGACCGTGGTCGAAGACATCCAGGTGTACGTGGGGCGAACCGGCGCGCTGACGCCCGTTGCTCACCTGAAGCCGGTCAACGTCTCAGGCGTGACCGTTTCGCGCGCCACGCTGCACAACGAAGACGAGATCGGACGCCTCGGCGTCGAGATCGGCGATAGCGTGCTAATCGAGCGCAGCGGCGACGTGATCCCGAAAATCGTGCGCGTGATCGCGCCGGGCGAACCGCGGCGGCCGTTCCGAATGCCAACGCATTGTCCGGTTTGCGGCGGAGATGTTGTTCGCGAAGAGGGCGAAGCGGCCAGCCGCTGCATCAACACCGATTGCCCGGCCCGGTTGAAGGAATCAATTCTCCATTTCGCCTCCCGCGGCGTCATGGATATCGATGGCATGGGCCATGCTCTGGTCGATCAACTCGTCGCCCGCGGTTTGGTCCGCGGCGTTGCCGATATTTACGATCTCACCATGGACCAGCTCATGGAGCTGGAGCGAATGGGGGAAAAATCGGCCGCGAAGATTGTTGCCAATATCGCCGGCTCACGGTCGAAGCCCTTGCCGCGAGTCCTCAACGGGCTCGGAATTCCATTTGTAGGAGAGCGCACGGCGCAAATTCTCGGTGATACTTTCGGCAGTCTCGATACCATCATGGACGCGAACCAGGACAAGCTGCAGGAAGCCGAAGAGGTCGGGCCCAAGGTCGCGCACAGTATCCAAACTTTTTTTGCCGAGCCTCGCAATCGCGAATTGGTCGAACGGCTGCGGAAGGCGGGTCTTCAATTTGAGCAACGGATCAAGCCCAGGAAGGCCGCCGGTCCCCTCGCTCAGAAGACTTTCGTCTTGACGGGAACTCTGCCGGCGCTAAAGCGCGAAGATGCCAAGGCGAGAATCGAGGCCGCGGGCGGCAAAGTGGCCGGATCGGTGAGCAAGAAAACCGATTATGTCGTGGCCGGCGAAGACGCCGGTTCGAAGCTGGACAAAGCGCGCGAACTCGGCATTTCTGTAATCGGCGAATCCGAGCTTCTGGACATGTTGCGGTGAAGGGTCTCGTTGCAACCCTGCTGAACTGGGGTCCAGTGGGCGTGTTCGCGATCTCTATCATCGATTCGGCGGGCATTCCGGTGGTCGGAGGCGTCGACGCCCTCGTGGTCCTCTTCGCGGCGCGGAACCCGCCGGAGGCTTACAGCATTGCCGCTATCGCCGTCCTCGGATCGATTATCGGAACTCTCATCCTGTTCGCGATCGCGAGGCGTGGCGGCGAAGCGTACTTTGAACGTCATGCGCAAAGCGCTCGGGGCGCCCGGATGAAGCGTTGGTTTCAGGAATACGGAATATTAACGGTTCTGGTTCCGGCCATGGTTCCCATTCCGCTGCCACTGAAGCTCTTTATCATCGCGGCGGGAGCGTTCCAGGTAAATCCCTTCGTCTTCACGGTTGTAATCGCGGCGGCGCGCATACCGCGCTATTTCCTCCTGGCGTGGCTCGGCCGGCGGCTTGGCAATCAAACCTTGCCTTACTTAGAGCATCATATCTGGGAGTTACTCGCTTTCTCCGCGGCGCTGTTCGCTATTCTCTACTTGCTGATAAAGCTTATAGACAGGCGCCGTAAGCTACGCGCTCTTGTTAGCAACCAGAGAGTAGATTAGCGGCCCAGAGTAAACGTGACCGAGATGGGAGCGACTACTTCGACCGCCTCTCCACTCAACATAGTTGGTTTGTAAACCCATTGCCTCACCGCATCGAGAGCCGCTCGCACAAGAAGCGGATGTCCGTCGACGACCTGCAGGTCGCGCATGGTACCGTCCTTTGCGATAACGCCCACCAGGTGTACCGTGCCTTGCACGCGGGCGGTTATGGCCAGCGGCGGATAGACCGGCATGACGCGGCGCAAAAGCTTGGCTTCCTGGACCCCTTGACTGACGCGCATCGGGCCGCGCGGCTGGCGGGGAGCGGCGGCGGGCGAGGGTTCGGGCGGTTTCGTTGCCGGCAGTACGCTGCTCAGCAATCTCCCGAGCGCGCCATCGCCCACCGATGAGCCTATCGAACCCACTACTCCGATCGACGGCGAAGGTTCCAGCGTCGTCTGACTCAGATCGTGTAAGTCGGCTATTTTCTCCGGTATGTTTTTCGGAGCCCTGAAGATAGGCGGCTCGAGCGGGGAACGGCGCGCGCTCGATTGTAAGACAGCCGCTTCGGCCGGCGCAGCCGCGGGCGGAGGAACCGAGATTGTTCCCACCAACTTAGTCAATACCGGTAACGGTTCGGTATAGATAAGCGGAATGGCGATCGCCAGTAATATCAACGCAACTTCCGTAGTTAGTGAAACCGCAAACGTCCACTTACTATTTGTTTGTTGAGCGGGAAGAACGGATTGCTCGAACATGCCGGAGTAGACACCGCGACGTTCGAATTAGTTCCATCGCGCTATGCGCGCGTTTCCGTAGCGGCCGGCGCGGCTTTCGAAATCCGCACCTGGTCGACCTTGAGTTCGTTGGCCGCCAGCACCTCGATGCGGATGCCTTCGCGCTCCACTGTCTCGCCAACGTGCGGTACATGCCCCAGCCATTCGGTCACAAGACCGCCGATGGTTGTCGATTCCGTCTCCTCCTGAGGCCGGAAACCCAGCAGCTCCTCGAGCCTGTCGACATCCACGCTGCCCGATACTACGTATGTCCCGTGCGGTTCCTCCAAAACGTCGCGCTCCGGCTCGTGCTCGTCGTGTATTTCGCCGAGTATCTCTTCCACCATGTCTTCCATGGTGACGAGCCCCGCCGTGTTGCCGTATTCGTCGACCACGATCGCGATATGCGCCCCGTCGTGTTGCATCTCGCGCAGCAGCGCATCCACCGGCTTAGTCTCCGGAACCAGCCGGATGGGACGCATCAGCTCCTTCACGGTGCGGCCCTTGCGCTCTTCCTCGTCCAGCTCGAACATGTCGCGAACGTGCACAAACCCAACGATCTGGTCGATGGTTCCGGAATAAACGGGCACGCGCGAATATTGCTGTTCTATGGCCAGCTCGCGCAGATTCTCGAGCGAGCGGTTCTCCTCGATGGCCACCATGTTCGGCCGTGGAGTCATCACCTCGCGGACGGTTTTGTCGCCGAACGCCACCACGGACTGGATCAGCTTGCGGTCGCCCTCTTCGATGATGCCTTCTTCGGTTCCGGCGGCGATCAGCGCTTCAATGTGTTCGGCCGGAGTCGCCGCTTCCGCCTCGGTCTGCCTCGGTTCCGCGAGGTCCACCAGCGATTGGAAGAACGCCAGAGCCGCCGCCAGCGGCCGCACCATTACGCTCAACGCTCGAAGCAAAGGAACCAGAGGAGCCAGCCAGTGACCCCGGGTCTTACGGTACAGCAGATGCGGTATGAGATACGTGGTCACCAGCATCGCGAGCCAGGCGATGCCCGCCGATTCGAGCAGCGCCTGCCACAGCCGCGTTCTTGCGTCCATCCGCATGCCCATAATGACCAGAGCCATCACGAGCAGCGAGGTGTGCTTGACAATCGAGAACGCGAGCGCGCCGTGCTCATCGCGGATGCCGATCCGCTCTTCGAGCGTGCTTCGGAAATACTCCAGCATCGGCAGTTCGCGCGTACGCAGCCGTAACGATTCCATGTACAGAATCTGCACCAGCGTGACGATGCACAGCGCGCAGGCCAGCGCAATCGCGAGAACAAGCAACCCGATCATGATCCTACTCGCGCGATCAAGCCGTTCGGTAAATTAAGACGTTTCCGCCAAAGCCTCTCCGCGCGCGCCATTTCGCCGCGGTCTTTCTCATGATCGAAGCCCGCCAGGTGCAGCGCGCCATGCAGCAGCAGGATGCGGACTTCCTCTTCGGCGGAGTGGCCGTATGCGGCGGCCTGCGCTCGCGCGCGGTCCCACGAGATCGCCAGTTCCCCCAACGATCCGTCTCGATCGGCGGAGCGGAACGACAGCACGTCGGTTGCATGGTCCTTCTTGCGAAATTGGCGGTTGAGATCCCGCAACTCGCCGTCGCTTGCGATGAGGCAGCAGAACGGCCGCCCCGCCGTAACGCGATCCTGAACGCTGTTTGCGAATTCATGCAGGCCGCGGCGCGACAGTCCGCGCGCGGGAACGTGAAACAAGACTGTGCTATGTCCGCCGGACATGACCGCTTACGCCAGCGGTAGTTCCGGAGCCGCGGCGTTCGGCCCGGAAACGGGAACGATCGCGGCTTCATGCGGCGTCTTCCACGACGGCGTCCGCGCTCAGCGTCAGCGCAAGCTGGCGGCCCGTCCCGTTCAAATCGTTGTAGCGCTCGTACGCCTTGATGATTTTTTGGACCAGGTTGTGCCGCACCACATCCTTATCGTCGAAATAGACAAAGCTGATGCCTTCAACGCCGCGCAAAACTTCGACCGCATCGATCAGGCCGCTGCGCTTGCCGACTAGGCAAATCGACTTGCGTCAGGTCGCCCGTAACCACCATCTTCGAGCTGAAACCCTGGCGCGTCAGCACCATCTTCATCTGTTCCGCGGTGCTGTTCTGCGCTTCGTCTAAAATGATGAAGCTATCGTTCAGCGTGCGCCCGCGCATGAACGCGATGGGCGCCACTTCGATCGTATTGCGCTCCAGCAGCTTCTCGACTTTGTCGGCTTCCAGCATGTCGTAGAGCGCATCGTAAAGCGGCCGCAGATAAGGGTCGACCTTCTCCTGAACGTTGCCCGGCAGAAACCCGAGCCTCTCCCCGGCTTCAACCGCCGGCCGCGTCAGCACGATGCGGCTCACCTTCTTGTTAAGCAGCGCTGAAACCGCCATCGCCACCGCCAGATAGGTTTTGCCGGTACCCGCCGGGCCGACGCCGAACACCAGATCGTGCCGCTCGATCGCTTCCACATAGCGGCGCTGATTGATGGTCTTTGGCGCCAGCACTTTCTTTCCGAAATTGCGCTGCCGCCCGCTCTGCACCATGCCGCGGAGCGTCACCTCCGGGTCGGCGGTCACCACTCGTAGATAACTGTTCAGGTCGCCGTTGCTAAACGTCGTACCGCTCTTGACCAAGTCGGCATAATCCTCGAGAATACTCGCCACGCGAATCACGTTGGGCTCCTCGCCCTCAATCTCGAGCGAGTCGTTCAACAGGCGCGTTTTCACGTTTAGCCCGCTCTCGAGAAGCCGTATGTTCTCGTCGCGGGTTCCAAACAACGACTCAATGCCACGACTGATCTGAACGCTTAGTTTCATTCGAAGAGGAAGGGGCTTACCTCCTTACGCAATAACATTGGTTGCGGAGAGGACAAGGGCGGGGCAAAATTGAGTTGAGGCAGAAAGCAGCTTTTCAGACACTACCCGCGAGCGCGGAACGAAAGCCAACATCTAGTACGATTATATCACCCGGCCCCTCTGCCACAGCCATAAAAACGCGAGTTCCTTTTGTATCCCAAACCGCGGCCGAAACTCGACTTTATCTTTTTTGACGCCGGCGGCGGACATCGCGCGGCGGCTAATGCCCTGAAGGCCATGATCGAGCGCCAGGGGCATCCCTGGGATGTCCGGCTGGTCAATCTGCAGGAAATTCTCGATCCGCTCGACATTTTTCGCAAGTGCACAGGCGTGCGCCTTCAAGACATTTACAACACCATGCTCAAGAAGGGATGGACGCTCGGCTCGCCGCAGCTCACGGCAGGCATGCACGGCATCATCCGCATCTATCACGGGGGCCAGGTAAAGCTGCTGAAGAAATTCTGGGAGCAGTCCCGCCCCGATATGGTCGTTTCGCTGGTTCCGAATTTCAATCGCGCGCTGCATCGCAGCCTGGAAGCGCGCGCGCCCTTAGTGACCATTCTCACCGATCTGGCCGATTATCCTCCGCACTTCTGGATCGAGCGCGGGCAGGAGCAGTTCGTAATTTGCGGCACCGAGCGGGCCGCCGCGCAAGCGCGCGAAATGGGACACGCCGCGGAGCGCGTTTTTCAAACCTCCGGCATGATTCTGCGGCCAAAATTTTACGAGCCGGTCGAGGTGGATCGCTCCGCGGAACGGATCAAGCTCGGCCTGAGCCCGGAATTGCCGACGGGCTTGGTGTTGTTTGGCGGCGAAGGGTCGCGCGTAATGCTCGATATCGCGAAAGCCGTCAATGCCGGCGTGCAGCTTATCTTTATCTGCGGGAAAAACGAGCGCCTGGCGGCTCGTCTGCGAGCGGCTCCGGCGCGCGTGCCCACTTCGGTCCACGGCTTCACCAGCGAGATTCCTTATTTCATGAACCTCGCCGACTTTTTCATCGGCAAACCCGGCCCCGGGAGCATCAGCGAGGCGATTGCGATGAATCTTCCGATTATTGTGGAGAACAATGCCTGGACACTGCCGCAGGAGCGTTACAACGCGCGATGGATTCATGAGAAACAAGTTGGCGTGGTGCTCAAATCCTTTCGCGACTTGAACGCGGGATTGGCGGAGTTGTTGGAGCCGGCAAACTTCGATCGTTTTCGGGCCAATGCGGCCGCTATCGAGAATCGCGCCGTATTTGAGATCGTGGAAGTGTTGGATCAGCTCTTGAAAAGGATATAGAAAAGGTTTCTACAATGCGATTACTCGCAATTACTGCGCTGTTGTGCGGCGCCGCTCTTGGGGCGAATGCGCCGGACGATCTATTGCGCTGGATGGATGCAATCGCGCAGCGCCAGCTCGATCGCCGCGCCGCGGTAATCGAGCGCATCACAACACCGGCGCAGGCTCGCGAGCGGCAGAAATTCGTACGCGAGAAAGTGATCGCGCTGATCGGAGGATTGCCGGAGTACTCCGGGCCTCTGCGCGCGCGCATCACGGGGCGCATTCAAGAACCCGGGTTCGCGATCGAGAAGATCGTTTGGGAGAGTCTACCGGGGTTCTACGTTACGGCCAACCTCTATCGGCCCGATAAACCCGGCCGGCTTCCGGCTGTCCTGCTTCCGCTGGGGCATTGGGACTACGGCAAACCCGCGGTGCAGCTCATCGCGGGAAATCTGGCGCTGAAGGGATTCGTGGTGCTCGCCTACGATCCTATCGGCCAAGGCGAGCGCTTGCAGGCATACGACCGGCGCATCGAGGCCTCGTTGCTGGGACCTTCTACCGAACAGCATTTTCTCGCCGGCGCGAAAGACATACTCATCGGCAAGAGCTTCGCGCGCGACCGGATTTTCGACGCCAAGCGCGCGCTCGATTATTTGGTGACTCGGCCGGAAGTGGATAAAGATCGCATCGGCGCCACGGGTTGCTCCGGCGGCGGCACGCTGACCACATACATTGCCGCGCTCGATCCGCGCATCAAGGTTGCCGCGCCGGCTTGCTACATCACATCGTTTCGCGAGCTGTTTCACGGGGCCGTGGGCGATTCGGAGCAGAGCATTCCTGGGTTCCTTTCATCGGGTCTCGATCAAGTGGATTTTGTAGAATCCTTCGCGCCGAAGCCCTGGCTGATAGGATCGACGGAACAGGATTTCTTTCCAATCGCCGGGACCAAGATGGCGTATGAGGAAGCGGCGCACTGGTATAGCATCTTCGATGCCGGCGAGCGAGTGAAGTGGGTTGTCGGCCCGGGCGGGCATGGCACGCCCTTGGTTGTGCGCGAAGCCATCTACGAATGGATGATTCGCTGGCTGAACAATGGTGAGGGATCGGCGAAGGAGCAGGACATATCGTTGCTGCCGTCGTTCAAATTATGGGCCACCCCGGCGGGACAAGTTTCCGATCTGCCGGCCAGCCGCGACATCTATGGGGTGATTCGGGAGCGCTTTGAAAAAGAGAAGACGCACGGGAGCAAAGAGGCGCTCTTGAACGCTCTCACCCATTGGATGGCGGGCCCGGAGGGCGCCCCCGAATTCGCTCCCACTGCGCAAGAACCCGTCGTCCCCGAGCAATCGCCGGCCAAACACCCGGCAGTGCTGCTCATTGATACGCGGGCGAATCCGGCGCTGGACGCAAGAGCGCGCCGGCTCGCCAATGCAGGCAACATCGTTGAGGTATTTTTTCCGCGCGGATTGCCGGAGCCGGTCGACGCGGGCCACCCCTTCTCGGGCGGCTGGATCATGAACACGCGCGCGTGGCTGATCGGCGCCAATCTGCCGGGCATGCGCGCGCACGACATCGTGAACGCGGTCGCCGCGCTCGCATCGCGCAACGACGTGGACGGCTCGCAAGTTCGCGCGGAAGCGGACGGCATCGCCGGAATCTGGCTTTTGATGGCCGCGGCCGTCGATCCCCATATCCAGTCCGTCACTCTGCGCGGAACGCCCTACTCCTTACGCGCGGCGCTTCGTGAGCAGCTTGCGCGCGATCTGCATAATGCCGCGCTTCCCGGCTTCGCGCTGAAGTGGGATCTCGCGGATCTCGTCGCCATCATCCAGCCGCGCAAGGTGACCTGGATCGATCCATCGGACTGGATGGAGCATGTCAAGCCGCTCCCCGGCGATTACCAATACTCGCCCGCTGAACAGTAATGAACCCGCTTATTCATGCCTGAGAGCGCGCATCGGATCGACGCGCGCGGCGCGCCGCGCCGGCCAGAAGCACGCTTGCAAACCGGCGGAGAGCAACAGCGCCGCCATGGCGCCGAACGACAGCGGGTCGAACGGCGAAACGCCCCAGATCTGTTTCGAAAGCAGATGAACCGTGCACAAGCTTCCGATCAGCCCCGCCGCGACGCCGCCCGCGAGCAGCCGAAATCCGCGGCCGATCACCATTCCCGTAATATCTGAAAGCGTAGCGCCGAGCGCCATGCGCACGCCGATCTCCTGCGTCTGTTGCGACACCAGGTGGGACATGACGCCGTACACCCCGATTGCGGCAAGCGTCAATCCCATGAACGCGAACAACGCAAACAGGACCAAGTTGAACCGCGGGCCTGCATAAACCCACTGATCGAGCGCGGTATCGAGTGCCTGCACCTGCATAACGGGCTGATCCTTATCCATGGCATACACCTGGTCTCGCACGGCGTTCGCCAGCGCCATCGGTTGCAAATCCGTCGAGAGAAGCAGCGTGTCCGACATGCCGGCGATGGTGTAGGGGATGTAGATCTCCGGCATCCTCTCTTCGCCCATGATGTTGTTTACCGCGTCTCGAACTACGCCCACGATCTGAAACGAATCGTCCGGCAGGTGAAACTGTGGACCGAGCAGGCGAGGCAGACGCGCGGTGCGGCCGAGGGCATCATGGCCGCCGAAATAACGATCTACAAGCGCCCGATTCACGACGCACAGGCGCCGCTTGGCGGCCACCTCCGCGGGGGTGAACATACGGCCCTCGAGTAACGGTATGCCGAGCGCGGCGGTGTATGCTGCGTTGGTCTGCTGAATTTCGACCGGGCGGGTATCACGGGCGCCAGCGCCGGTCTCGAGCGGAGACAACCAGTTTCCGAAGGGATGCATGCTGGTGTTCAGACCGACGGCGCGCACGCCGGGCAGGGCCCGGGTGCGCCGCAGTAGCTCTTCAAAGAAAGCATTGCGCCGCGCCGCGTCGCGATAGCGCTCCGGCGCGAGCGGGATGGACATGGTCAGCACCCGATCGGAACGGAACCCGAGGTCCTGGCCCTGCCTTGCAATCAGGGTGCGAATCATGAGGCTGGCCGTTACCAGGAGCATGAGAGAAAGCGCGACCTCCCCGACAACCAGTCCATTGCGCAATCGCCCCTGCGCCGATGACCCGGAGATGCCGCGGCCAGTCTGCTTGAGCGGATTCGCGAGATCGCGCCCGGCGGTGTGCAGCGCGGGCGCAAGGCCGAATAAAATTGAGGTCGCGATCGAAACGCCGAGCGCGAACAGCAGCACGGGCATTGCCATGGCGATGTGGGATTCATCGGGAATCGTTCCCGGCGGCATAATCGCCACGATGGCGTCGAGGGCGGCGTAGGCGAGCGCGACGCCAATCGCGCCGGCCGCGAGCGCCAGGACCAGACTTTCACTCAGGAGCTGCCGCAGCAAGCGGGCGCGCGAGGCTCCCAGCGAGCCGCGAATGGCCATTTCCTTTTGCCGCGATGCGCCTTTCGATAGCAGCAGGTTCGAGACATTCGAACAGGCGATGAGCAACAGCAATGCCCCCGCGCCGAACAGGATCCATATCCCCCGCTGGATGCTGCCCGGGAATGTTTCTTTGAACGAGAGCAGTCCAACGCGCCAGCGATCGGGAAAATCGCTGGGAAATTGCCCTTTCAAATCCGCGACGATCGGCTGCAAATCGGCCTCGGCTTGCGCTGCTGTTACGCCCGGCTTGAGACGCCCGAGTACATGGACAAACCGGATGCCCTCCACGGGCTGTCCGCGATGGTAGACGATGGGTAGGTAAACGTCGGCCCCGCGCCACATGAAGCGTTGGGGCATCACGCCAACAACCGTCCGCATTTCGCCGTTCAGCAGCATCTGCCGTCCGAGTGCGTCGCCGGCGCCGCCGAATTGCCGCTGCCAAAACTTATAGCCCAGCACCGCAACCGCCGGAGCATCGGCCGCGCCATCCGCGGGGGCAATCGCGCGACCAAGGAGTGGCGGAACCCCTAGTACCTGAAACGTATTGGTCGTCACGTAGTTGCCGCGCACACGCAGCGGCAAGCCTCGCCCGGTCCAACGAACATCGCTTATCGTCGAGGCAATGACGCCATTAAAGATTTTGCTGCGCTGCGCGATTTCGAGATACTCGTCGGGCGTGTAATAGACGTTGTAAGCGCGGCTGCGCTGGTCTTGGACCTTCACGCTCATCAGCGTGTCGACGTCCTTGTACGGAAATGGGTCGATCACGACCGCGTAGAGAACGCTGTACACGGCCGTGGTCGCCATGATGCCGAGCGCCAGCGATGTCACCGCTACCGCGGTGAAGCCCGGATGAGTTTTCAAACTGCGGACGGCGTGCCGGAAATCCATGTCGGTCGCTTCATTATCAAATACGGTCGAGGCGCAAAAGAGTTACAGGGCTACTGTCGCGACAAAATGAGAAGTTCCTAATTGGGCAAATAGTTCAACAGCCGCCTGAGGCGGACAACGAAGCATGAAAATGAGGCTGAGGCGCGGGATGCGCTAAGAAGAGAGTGCGCGAAGGATATAGGCCGTGACTTTTGTTGGCGCTGTGAGAGCCCGACAAGTAGTTTGGTTGGGATGCCAGTGTGCACAAGGAATTGTCGCAGAGGCTTGCCGTTGAGGCGAGCGGAAGCACGCAGGAGAGACGAATCAAAGAGGGTCCTCCGGAGCGCATCAGGAGGCGCTATGGAAGTGGTTCACCCGCGTTGCTGCGGAATCGACGTGCATCAGGCCAGTCTGGCGGTGTGCGTTGTGGTCAAACAAAAGGGCACAAGCGAAACATAGGCTGTGTTGTGGAACCACCACGGCAGAGCTTCTACGACGAGCCGATTGGCTGCATGGCCGGAAATGAAGCGTCGCAGGGTGCGCATCGAACTGCGCCTCGACGGCGCTTTGAAAGCGCGCTATGAAGGCGGCGCGGTGGCTTTCTGCGAGTGTGGCCCGGAGGTTGCGGCGCCCGCGGGTTCCTCGAAACCGGTCCGCAAAGATCACAACGCGGGTGGTAAGAGCCGTTGGATGCAGGGTTTCTTCGACCGGCCGAGTCCGGCGCTGTGGCAGGCCATCGGCTCGGATGCGAAAGCGTGAGTGGGAAGGGAGCGGGCAAAACCTCATTTGGAACGCCGGGCAAAAAGCGCCCGGCGATCTTCGGGTACACGCCGATAGAACAGCAAAGCTCTCTCAGCGTATTGGCACGCCAAGAGGGCTTCCGGCCGTTTCTTCGGAGCCAGCCCCGTCGCATCGGCCTTGGGAGTTCACGCCAGGCGCAACCCCGGCGTGACCAGTCAACTTATCATGGGTGGTCTGCTCGGCCACTAAAAACCGGAACTCTCTATTTTGCCGGAAAGCGGAACCTTCTATTTTGCCTTGACGCGCCGGTCCGAGGCACTCCTATTCGGAGCGCAGCGCGATTAACGGATCGACGCGCGTGGCGCGGCGGGCAGGGATGTAGCTCGCGGCCAAGCAGACTATGGCCAGCAGTAGGGCGGTGGCCGCGAAGGTGATTGGGTCGCCCGGGGTAATCTCGAAAAGCAGAGATTTCAGAACCCGTGTGGAGACGGCGGCGCCCGCGAGACCGATGCCGAGGCCGATCGCGGCCAGGCGCATGCCATGTGCGGTCACCTGGTGTTTCAGGGCGGCGGGATCGGCGCCGAGGGCGAGCTTTACGCCCATTTCACGCGTGCGCTGCTCGACCGAGTACGTCATGACCCCGTAGACTCCGCTCATTGCCAGAAGAACGGCGACGATCGCGAAGGCGCTCAGCAGGGCGGTCTGGAAGCGCTGGCGCGCGAAGGAGTCGCCAATCCACTGCTCCATCGTTTTGACGTCGTAGACCGGCTGGTCCGGCCGCAGCGACTGGATGGCTGCGACCACGGCCGGCGCGAGCGACCCGGGGTTACTCCTGGTGCGGATGACAAACGATCCGAACGAGAGAGGTAGTTCCGATTGCGGGTAGTAGACCATGGGATAAAGCGCGCCACCGAGCGCCACGGTCTTGGCGTCGCCGACTACGCCGATGATCCGCAGGGGGCGGTCGTCGCCCATGTCCACGATCAGGCGCTGTCCGAGCGGATCGCCTGCGCCGAACATGTCTTTGACGAGTTTCTGGCTGACGATGATCGTCAGCGGCGCGCCCGGCGCATTATCGGCCTGGGTGAAAAGGCGGCCGGCGAGCAGGGGGATGCGCATGGTTTCGAAATACCCTGGCTGAACCACTCTCACGTCCGTGCCGTGCCCTTGGCCGGGAGGATCAGGGGGACGGCCGGCGACCGCGAAATCAGTGGCCGCGCCCAGTCCGGCAAATGGGAGGAAGGTGATGAAGCCGGCCCGCTCCACGCCGGGGAGCTGGTTGAGCCGTTCGACAATCTCGCGGCACAGCGCGGCCAACTTGGCGTTTTCGATGTGGCCGCTGATGCTCACGGAGGCGGTAAGAACGTTATGAGGATCAAAACCGGTAGGGACGGCAGAGAGGTGGACGAGGCTCTGCAGCAGCAGAGCGGCTGCTGTCAAAAGGACGAGCGCGAGAGCCACTTCCGATACCACGAAGACGCCTCGCAGACGCGCGCCGCGCACATCTTGCATGAATCCCCGGCCCCCTTCCTTAAGAGCAGCGCTCAAATTCAACCGCAGAGCCGCGAAAGCAGGCGCGATTCCGAACAGCACTCCGGTCAACACGCTGGCGAGCAGCGAAAAGATCACAACCGCCGCGTTCAAACCGGCGGATTGGAGGCGGGTGAGGTCCTGCGGACCGTAGACCTGAATCAAACGGATGGCGAAGCGGGCGGCGGCCACGCCAAGGACGCCCCCGCATAGAGCCAGGGTCAGGCTTTCGATCAGCAGCAGCCGAAGCAGGCGGCCGGCGCTGGCCCCGATGGCGGTCCGAATGGCGATTTCGCGCTCACGCACCGTGGCGCGGGCGAGCAGCAGATTCGCGACATTGGCGCAGGCGATCAGCAGAACCAGGCCGACCGCTGCCATCAGAATCCACAGAGCCGTTTGGGCGCCCCCCGCGAAATGCTCCGCCATCGGTACGAGCTCCACGCCCCAATAGCGGTTGAACTCTGGATATTCTGCTTCGAGCTGGCGCGCGATGGCGCTCATTTCCTTTTGCGCGGACGCCACCGAGACGCCCGCTTTCAAGCGGCCTGCCACGCGCAGAAAGCGACCTGCTTTGTTGCGCCAGTCGCGGTTTGGAAGCTGGGCCGGCGTCAGCACGTCGAGCGGCGTTCCGAGCCAGGGAAAGCCCGCGGGCAGGACTCCGATTATTGTGAACGAGGCATTGTCGAGCGTGATCGCCTGGCCGATCGCGGAACGGCTGGCGCCAAATCTTTCCACCCACAGCTTATGGCTGATAAGCGCCACATGCGGACCGCCGGCGCGAGCTTCCGCCGGCAAGAACGAGCGTCCCAGCAACGGCTGTTCGCCCAGCATCGCGAGAAAATCGGCGCTGACCGAAATGCCTTTCAACTCCTCCGGCTGGCCGTGTCCAGTGAAGTTCCAGATCTGGTCCAGCACCAGGCAAAGGCGATCGAAGACATGGCTGCGCGCTTTCCAATCGAGATAGTCGGCCATGGCGACCACGTTTCTATGCAGGCCGTGTTTGGGATTGTTTTCCCATACCATGACGAGCTGCTCCGGCTGGCGATAGCCGATGGGTTGAAGAACCACGGCATCAACCAAGACTGAAGATCGTGGTGCAGCCACCGATGCCGAGCGCTAGCGTCACAATCCCGACTAGTGAAAACGCGGGATTATGGCGCAGCACGCGGCAGGCGTGGCGCAGATCGCTGGGGATTCCGGACAAAGGACGGTGAGGAGCCGGCGCTGAGACTTCGATGGCGCGGCCCAACGCGCGCCAATCCGCAAACTGCGACTTGGCGCGTTGCTCGGCTGCAGGTTCCGTCTCGCCTGCCTGGCGGGCCTCGCGATAGGCCTGTTCGAGCTGCGAGGCGAGCTCTTCGACGATGGAGCATTCGCGCTCCGGCGCGAGGCGCAGAGCGGGCAAATGCGCGCGCACATACTCTTTCCAGTCCGGCATTCGGTTCTCCTTAGGAGGGAAGGATACCGGCCACGCGGTCGAGCGCGCGGAGGAACTCGCGGAGGCTCTCGCGCTGGGCCTTCAGGACTTTGCGGCCCGCCTGCGTTATGCGGTAATAACGCTTGCGGCGCTCGTCCGGCTTTTCCACCCAGCGGCCTTCCACCCACTTGCGGGCCTCCATGCGATAGAGCATGGGATAAAGAGAAGCGACGTGAAATTCGAGCTTGCCCTCGCTGCGGAGCTCGATGAGCTTGGCGAGTTCGTAGCCGTGCCGTTGGCGCTGCTCTAGCAGGGAGAGAACAATCATCTCCGCGCTGCCTTTCTGGAGGGCCTTAGCGTACACACCCTTCTCAGCCATATGTATCAATGATACATATATGCGGAGCTTGTAGTCAAGATGGTAAACTCCGGCTTGGCGACCGCGTTACCCGCCCACCTCCGGCTCGTGCGCCGTCTGCTGCGCTCACTTAACTATCATTTGACGTCGGCGCGCCGGCGCGACGTCGTGGAGCCGTTCGACGCGGAGCGGCTGGAGCAGGCGCGGCAGGCGTTGCAGCTCATGCCGGTTCCCGACGCCGGCGCGAAGGCTTATCTCGAAAAGCACATCCCACGATTAGCCCGTACCCTGGCGCTTGTACCGCCGCCGCAACACACGGGCCGGGCGCTGGAGTTGGGCTGCTATATGCAGATTACGCCGCTCCTTGAACGGCTGTGCGGTTATCATGACGTGCGCGGAGCTTACTACGGCGCACCCGGCAGGACCGATCGCAAGACGGTGCAGTTGCCCGGCGGCGAATTCACTTGCTACGTCGATCATTTCGATGCGGAACGCGATCCATTCCCTTATCCCGACGACCATTTCGATCTGGTGGTCGCGGGAGAAATCATCGAGCACCTGACCACGGACCCCATGCACATGCTGCTTGAAACGCGGCGCGTGCTTCACGAAGGCGGTTTCCTGCTGATCACCACTCCCAACGCCGGCAGCATTACGAGCGTGGCAAAAACGCTCGACGGACGGGATAACCCGCAGGTTTTCTTTTTGTATAAGCGGCCTATGCCGGGCGAGGAGCCGGAGATCGGACACGTGCGCGAATATACGGCCTATGAACTCGGCGAAGCGGTGAAGGCGGCGGGCTTCGAAGTGCAGCGGCTTTTCACGACTTTCATCGAGGAATTCGCCTCGCACCTGCCGCTGTTGAAGTTTCTGGAAGAGAACGGTTACGATATCGAGAATCGCGGGGAGCAGTCGTGGTGTCTGGCCGTAAAGCGCTCGTCGCTGCCCGTGAACCGCTATCCGTTTTTCATTTACAGCGACTGATATATCCAGCGCACGATCTGAATTGGCAACGGATACAGCCACCACAGACCCGTGCCTCCCTGCGCGTAATAAGTTGGCGCGATCAGAGAGACGATGGCGCTGGTCTTGGCGAGCCGCTCCACGCGCTCTAAAGACGCGTTTCGCATAAGGATGCTCAAGGCGACGGGGACGGCAGGCAGACAATATGCCATGCTGCGGGTAATGTCGATGACCAGGAGCGCGGCGGCGATGGTCAGCGCCAATTCCGCCGCGAACGCTGCCGCGAGTCCGCGCCGCTTTTGCTCGAAAGCAGCGGCGATCCCGGTCGTTACGAAAATCCAGGCGCCGCTCAGGCCGGTCCAGATTCCCAGTGGAATCATGTTCGTCTGCTCCGCTAGTACGGCGAGGCCCACGCCTCCCGTAGCGATCGACAGGGAGTAGGCATTGATCAAGATGATTCTCACGGCCAAATAAGCGAGCCAGGCGACGACCACGGCGATCGGCTTGGCCGTGAGCAAGGCAGGAACGAATCCGCGCTTGCTGGAAGCAATGGAGAGCAGGATCACAAACGGAGAAGCAATGAGCGCGCGCTCGTCGGTCCAGGCGGCTAGAAAGACGCACAGCCCTGCGACGGGCGCAAGATCCGACCACATTGCCAGGAGCAGCAGGCAGAGAGCCGGCCCATCGTAGAAACCGCCGCGCAGCTCGTGGAATCCCGCCTCGCCGGCCCATGCGCACGCGACCGAAAGGGATGTGAACAGGGCGGCTTTCCTGCCCGCGCCGAGCTTCGCGGCGAGCGCAATGACTACATAAAGCAGCAGCGCGCCGGCGATGAAGGAGAAAATCAACAGACCCGTCTCGTCGAGATGCAATATATGCGCGAACAGCGGGACGGCGAGCCGCAAGGTCAGCTTACTCTCGTGCGATTCCGGCGGAAACAGGCGCGCCATATCGGCCATGGGGTGGTCGACTTTGAGAAGGGCGTTGCGCCAGGTGGTCTCGACGAAGGGCGTCGCGAGCGCGTCGTAGCTGGGAAAAGCGCGGAAGAGCGAGATCGCGAGGACGATCAGGAGGGCCTTCCACCTCCAGCCCGGTCCCGATAGAATGCGATCGACGGCCGCGGCGTAAGACACGTCACGGCCCTTTTGCATCGCGCGACAGAAACGTGGGCTCGTCGGGCGGCGGCGCCGCCTCGGAGTAGCGTTGCAGAGACTGCGGCCAGACGTCCGCTTCAACCAGCCAGGCTTCGCGATCGGAAAAATATTTCAATAACTTCGCATCGGACGCGGGGTCCATTTCTCTGGCCCAGACTACCTTGCTGCCGTCAATGTCGGCGTGATTGTAGACCCACTCCTGGTTCGGCGGGTGCCAGGCGGCATATCGAACGATGACGAGCTGCTTCCGCGCCCGCGCCGCCAGCCATGCTTCAATGCCGGCGCGCGGCTCTTGATGCGGCTCCGCGGCATGCTCCCAATACGCCAGCGGAATGTAGAGGTAGTCGGCCGCCTGCTTCATAGCCCCGATCAAAACGACGCAGAGCGGCAGAACCACGATAAGATAGGCCGCCCGGGGCCTGCTCACGCGAGAGAGGCTGACGTATATGTGCCGGATGCCCAGCGCCACAATCGCAAACATAATTGGGACCACGGGTCCGAGATGATAGGGGTACAGCACCATTTGGAAACAATTTGTGAATGCAATGAGGCACAGAAAGATAACGAGCGGCCGCGTGCGCCGGCCGCGAAAGATCCAGGGCAGCAGAAGCAGCGGCGCGGTAAGCAAGGGTCCGAAGAAGAACGTCCAGTTATCGTAGAGCCGCACGTCCATGCTCTCGACGAAATCCAGGGGCGTGCTGAAGCGCTCGCGCTGCCGCAGCTCTTGCTTGTACATCGCTTCCAGCACCTTGTGCCGCAGCACGACCTTCTTAGCGGGAAGAAGGATCAGATTCTCCGGCCAGCCGTACGTATCGCGATTCACCTGGTAAGGCATGCGGGCCGGATTGCCCGTTACGCGCCAGTTGTAATAACCGGTGAATGCAACGCCGCACAGCAGCGTCAGCGCGGCCGGTAGGAGAACGCGGAGAACGGCTTTGCGTTCCTTTATGAAGCGTGGCGCGATCGCCGCCGGCAGCACATAGAGAGTCGCGGCCGCCCCCAGGATGGCGCCTTCAAAAGGCCGCGTATTCATCAATACGACGAGGCCCAGCCCGAACAGAAGCCCGTAGGCGGGGCGCCAGATGCCGCGCTTCAGTAGCGGCAGCGATCCGATGAGCAACGCTCCTCCAATGGCCGGAACCGCGCCGCCCATGTAGCTGTTAATCCAAAACCCGAAAATCCCGATTTTCAAAATGGCGAGCAGCGTACCGAAAAACGCCCAGGCCGGCGGCAGCCATTGCTGCATCATCCAGCACATGGCGGCGAACATGACGCCGACGCTGAGCACCACGCCCGCCCACGGCTCATGAAACAGCGCTTCGCCGAGTCCCAGAAACGCGCCCTGCCCCGGCGGATACATGGAAGCGTACGTAGGGCGCTGGATGATGTGGATCGATTCGAAGTGGCGCCACATGGGATGAGTGGGATTCGTCAGACGGCCGTGCGTCAGCGTATCGCCCAGCAAAAGATGGCTAAACTCGTCGTGAATGCTGGGATCGGGAACCGGCATCAAACCGAGGAGCGACAGGCGGATCACGATCGGCCAAAGGCCGCAGATCGCTATCGCGGTCCGTTTGCGCGCGGCCAGGCGGCGGAACGCGTTCCGCGCGATAGTGAACAGATTGCTCGACCCGAACGGCGCAAGAGCGATGAGGAAGGCCGCCAACGCCACCAGCACCCACTCGGTCGCAATGGGCATGGGCACAAGAAAGCGAGTGGTGTCGTCGATGAAACGATGAAGACCTTCTGGAAAACTCATGCCGTACGACTTGACACCGTTACTTCACTTCGAGACCAACGGAACGAACGACAGCTCCGAGTTCGCGCGCATCGGCCGCCGTGGGAGGCGAGGCTTTGTCGAAGCTGAAGCTCACGGGGACAACCCCGCCGGCGAGCGCATTGGAGGGAACGGCGGCCGAGTAGGTGGCCTCGCCGCTGTTGCCGAACGTTCGCGGAGGCAGCGGCCGGCCGTTGATGTTCGCCGTCAGGGTCATCGGTCCAAGCTTAGCGAGTTGACTGGCGGGCAGGAACAAGCGTAACAGGAGCGTGGCGCCATTTCGGCCGGCGCCGGGGGGCGGCTGTAACAGCACGGCGAACCTTCGCGCCGTCCAGCGCCAGGCGTTCGCCTCCACGCCATAAAATCCGGATAGCAGTTGGTGCGCTGCGCCCGCATCGACCATGGTCAGCATACTTTCGGCAGTGGGATATAGGGGGTGCGCTCCGCGCCGGTACAGGTCGAACGATTCCGGCTGCAAAATGGAACTACGCCAATACACGTTGCCATCGAAATGCCGGATCGGCGCATAGGAACCCATCCGCATCAGACTGCTCCAGCGCTCTTTCTCGCCGATCGTTTTATATCCGGCCAAAACGTAATTGGGAGCGTCAGGCAAGAAGAGCGCTACGGGATCGTCCGCGCGGTTGTGGGTCGACCAGTCCCAGTACGCCGGCCCGCCCCTGTTGAAATTTCGAAAGGCATTCCGCGCGAAATAGGGCTGCACCGCGGTGCATACGAATCCCAGGCCGTACAGTCCGCGCGCGGGAATGCCGGAAGTTTTGAGGTATGCGGCGGCGGCTTTACTGCCCGAGTATGCGTGCGCCCAATCGTAGCCTACGGATCGCGCGGTCCAGTAGCACTGCACCGCGATTACGAGGATCAGCGATGCCAACGCCCCCGGCCCTGGCTTGACGCGGGCCGCCGCAATCCAGATTGCGAACAGCCAGGCAAGGAACAGGAAGCCATCGTGCCACAAATTAGCGTAGACGACCGCTCCCGCGATCGAGAGGAGCGCGGCCGAGAGGACGAACGGGAGCAAGGCGCGGCCTTTCCAAAGGAGCGGGATCGAAAGAGCGAGCGCGGCCCAGGATGCGAGCCACTGGCCCGTGAACGCCTCCGTGAATGCCGCGTTCGAGAACGAGATCAGGTGGAGGAACGAGAAATCGCGATGCGTCGCGAAAGCGCCGTCGGAGGCGGGCCATGCGGACCAAGCCATCGCGGCCACGAAGACGGCGTACCCCGCGCCGGCGATGACAATACTTTTACGCTCGGCGCGGCCCAGTTCCTTCCATTCGCTAGCTAGTCGAATCTGATACGCGAGCCAGATCCCCACGGCGAGCATCATGGCATGAAGGCTGATGGCGGCCAGCAGACAGAGCAAGATCGTAAGCGCACCCGCCCGTTGTCGGGCGCCGGCATAGAGTAGTGCGCATGCGAAGAGCAGAAGCGGCGTCAGAGAATAGCTGCGCGCGATAACGGGGTATTGGTAGCAGAGAAAGAAGGTAAACGGCAGGAATAAGCGGATGGCGAGCGGCAGCGGCGCATATTTGAGTAACAGCCAGATCGCCGCGAATCCCAGGATGCCCGAAAAGACGTTCAATGCGGCGTACGGGAATCCGAGCCGGATGAGAACATGCAGCAGAGTGTGCCACAGCCCCGGCGTTCCTTCATAATGCAGCAGGTGCGTCCATAAACCGGTCAGACTTGCATCGCGCGCCAGCAGCCAGGCTTGCGCTTCATCGGCCCAGGGCTCATGACGCCAAATCGCGGCTCCAACGACAAGGGCGTACGCCGCGGCCGCGCCGTACAACGGAAAGGAGGAAGAAACAGATACTTCTTGAACTCGCCGGACGGCGGGGGGTCGCTGCCGGATGGCGGCTACGACACCCATTTCAGGAATCGGATGACCCCCATTTTGGCCGTCTTGCGGTGCGCCGAGACGTCGCGCCGGCTCTCGATTTCGCGCCGGTTCTCGCCGTAATATTGGTAGGCTCGCCACAGCATCTCTTCGTTTGTCAGCGTCGGACGCCAGCGGAGAAGGCTCTTGATTTTCGACGTGTCGAACATGAAATCCTCGGCGATCATCTTGTAATGATAGGGGCCGAGCGGCGAAATGCGAAGATGATAGGCCAATTTCATGGCCGCGATGGTGGGGCCTTTAGGAAGCGATGCCAGCTTCGATTTGCTGTTGGCGCGCCGGATCACGTACTCGTACACCTCGGCAAACGATTTGACGTTGTCCGAACCGATGTTGAAGATCTCCGATTTGGGATAATCGAGCGCCAGGATGCAGGCATCGGCGAGGTCGCCGGCGTGGATGAATTGATAACGGTTTCGTCCGCCGCCGACTGTCCAGACGCGGCGGCCATCGTCGATGAATTCAAAAAGAATCGCGAGCAGGCCCAGGCGCCCGGAATCGATGATGGTGGGGCAGCGGATGATTATTGAGTTGATGTCCTGGTACTCGAGAATGATCTTTTCGCCCTCGAGCTTCGATTTCCCGTAAATCTCGACGGGATTGGGATCGTCCTCCTCGCGAATGGGACGCTTCACGCCTTCGCCCCACAAGCAGTTCGAGGACGTGAAGACCATTTGCCGGACGCCGTGCGCGCGCATGGCATCCATAATGTTGCGCGTGCCGTCGACATTGCTCGACCACAGGCCGCGCTCGTCCTCTGAGCCATGGGCCAGCATCGCGGCGCAGTGCGCCACTGCATCGATGGGCTGCGCCTCAAAGAGGCGGCGCAGCTCCGCGGCATCTCGTATGTCTACCTGTTTCGAAATCAGATTGGGGTCGCGGTCCTGGTCGGGACAAACGTCGACGCTGATGCAGCGATGACCCGATTGGAGAATTTGCCGCTTCAAAATTCCGCCAAAAAATCCGGCGCCTCCGGTCACAAGCACGGTCTTCATCGTTGTTGTTTCTTTGCTCCTATT
Source organism: Bryobacterales bacterium (assembly GCA_963838885.1). Lineage (GTDB taxonomy): Bacteria > Acidobacteriota > Terriglobia > Bryobacterales > Bryobacteraceae > JAICMB01. The sequence goes on from CAWITB010000060.1 coordinate 33,816, forward strand.
GTCTGGTAACGCATTACTGATCTGGCTGCAGCGCCGCGGAATTGACCACGACTCCAAGCTCCCGGCCATCCGCCGCGGAAGGCGGAGTAAATTTATCAAGCGTGAAGTTTAGCGGCACGAGATTGGTATCCACAATGCTCGGCGGCAGCTCGCGGGCATACGTATAGCTGCCCGGCTTTGAAAAAGTCTCCGGCTCCAGCGCATGGCCCGCGGCTTCGGCGCTGAGCGTCAACGGTCCGAGCTTTTCGATTTGACCCGCCGGAATATACAGTTGAAGCACCAGTTTGGCTCCATGCTGCGCCGCGTTCCGGGGCGGCCCTAGCGCCAGGGTGAACTTTCGGGTGGTCCAGCGCCACCCGCTTCCTTCCGGGGGGTAGAAGCCGGAGATAAGCTGATTCTCGCGCTTGCGGTCGCCCATGTTAATCGCGCTGGCGGGCGCGCTCCTGGGGCGATGGCACGCGGGGAATAAAGCCAAACCGCACGCCAGCACAACGCTCCACCGCGCACACGCTCCGGTTGTTTTTGTAAATCTCTTCACTCTTGGACGTAAACTGCTGGGACGCCGCACCTAGGATAACTGTTTCAATGGGCTACGCGAAAGCGCGTCAAACTATGGACATGGAAGAGGATCGCACGCCCGCCGCGGACGACGAAGTGGGCCTGCGCAAGCAGGTCGGTCCACGTTTCTGGCCGGCCATGGCGGCCTATGCCGTCCTGGCTCTGCTGGCCGGGTTGACCTTAAATGGACCGAGCATGTTCGAGTATCGCCTGCGAGTGCTGGTCTGGCTTCTCCTCGCCGCGCTGGCGGTGAAGACCTGGATTCATAACCACCGCAAGCAGTAGTCCATGGGGGTAGAGTCGAACCTCCGTACGGTCACAAAATCTACTTAGAACTCTAAACATCGTCAGCCCGGCGTCGATACACAAACATAGAAGAGGAACATCGGCCCGTTTCAATACGGGACGGAATCGCCAAATCGGCGCCGCGCGGGGGTTCTAGGGTTCCATTATGAGATTGCCGTCGTGGCTACCGACTCGGCGTGGAATCCGCAACCGGGTTGAAGCAATCACGGCGATTACGTCCATCGTGTTGTATTCGCGCAACTAAGGCCCGCATGGGCGAAACCGCGAAGTATCTCCGTCAGTCGTGTCCGATGCGAGCAACCTCTGGCGAACGGCTTGCACCCTCAAGGTTCATCGGAAGAAGCAAAACCGATAAAAAACCTGGGGACGAGAGAACCCGTTCCAACGGAGAGATAACGCATGAAGAGGATCAAGACCGCCGCGAGTGATGCGCAGAACGCAATTCGCGACCGCATCATACTCGAGCACCTACCGCTGGTGAAAGCCATCGCGGTTCGGGTGCACGAGAATCTGCCCGTCCACGTCGACTTGGACGATCTCGTACATGCAGGGGTATTGGGCCTTTTCGATGCCGCGACGAAATTCAATCCCGATAAACAGGTCGCCTTCTCCAGTTACGCCAAGCATCGCATCAAGGGAGCAATCCTCGACAGCCTTCGCCAACTCGATTGGGCTTCGCGCGATCTGCGACGGCGCCACAAGCAGTTGGAAGCCGTCACCCGCGAGCTCGCCTGCAATTTGCAGCGAAATCCCACTGAAGCCGAGATCGCCGAAAAGCTCGGCGTAGGCGTGGATCGCTGGCGGCAAATGATGATCGATCTGCGCAGCGTGGGCCTCATCTCGGCTTCGGCGCGCAACATCGACCACGAAGATCTGCCCGCCCCCGATTTCCCCAGTAGTCCCGCGACGCAGCCGGACAACATGTGCGCCCGGGAGCAGATGCGCTCACTGCTGAGCGTGGCGATGAAGGCGCTTCCGGTGCGTTATCAGAAGGTCGTGCTCTTGTACTACACCAAGGAGATGACCATGAAGGAAATCGGCGGCGTACTCGGAATCAACGAGAGCCGCGTATCGCAGATCCACAAGTCGGCGCTCGAAAAAATGCAGGTCGTCTTGCACTCCAACGGGATTCACTCCAGCCAGGCGTTCTGATTCCGCTTCGGCGCGGTTGCCAACAAGAGCCGGTCCGCGCTATAAAGAAGAGCCTATGAATTGGTCCTATCAGGTGGTCGAAGCCGAGGACGGAGACACTCTTTTGTCCACGCTCGAGGAATACGGAGCGAATGGCTGGGAGCTCGTCACCGCCAAGAGGAATGAATGGGAGGACGAGCAAGGCAATCTGGGGATCTCCTGGATTCTGTTCTTCAAACAGCCGCGAACACGTTAGCGGACTATGCCCATGAGCGCCAACGCATCCGAGTCGGTCCATGTGACCCGCCGCCTCGCCGCATCGCCCGAACGCGTTTTCGAAGCCTGGGTCGACGCGACGCTCCTGCGGCGTTGGCTGGCGCCGATCGCCGAGGCCGACGCGCGAGTGGGCGGCCGCTTTCGTCTTGAAGTTTCGAAGCCGGAGGGAGCGCATGTCGTAAGCGGCGAATATCGGGAATTGATACCTGGCCGGCGTATCGTCATGACCTGGGTCTACGAAGGCCCGATGGCGCCAGCGCAGAAAATGGAAGCGCTATTGACCGTCGAATTCCGCCAGGATGCCGCGCACACCGAAATCGATTTGCGCCACGAGCGCCTGACCAACCCCGTCTACCGTGACGCAATACGGAGCGGCGCATGGACCAAGGCGCTGGACGAACTGGAAGCAGTGCTGGCAGGCGTTAAAGTTCAAACGTAATGCCCTGCGCGAGCGGCAATTCGTCCGACCAGTTGATTGTCACCGTCTGCCGCCGCATGTAGGCCTTCCAAGAATCGCTACCGGACTCGCGTCCACCGCCCGTATCTTTTTCGCCGCCGAAAGCTCCGCCAATTTCGGCGCCGCTCGTGCCGATATTTACGTTGGCTATGCCGCAGTCGCTGCCGCCGGCGCTCAGGAAGCGTTCCGAGCCGCTCAGACCGCTGGTGAAGATGGCTGACGATAATCCCTGCGGGACATTGTTGTGCCATTCGATGGCATCGTCGAGCTTGTCGAATTCGACAACGTGAAGAATCGGCCCGAAGATCTCTTCCTTGAGAATGGGCATCTCCGGCGCGGACTTCACGATCGTGGGCTCGACGAAGCAGCCGCCCAGCACCTTGCCGCCGTAGATCACTTGCCCGCCCTGCTCCCGCATGCGCTCAAGCGCTTCGCTGAACATGGCGACGGCTTGCGCGTCGATCAATGGACCCATCAAGGTTTCCGGGTCGAGCGGATCGCCGACGCGAACCTGTTTGTATGCCGCGACCAGTTTCTCCGTCATTCGTCGCGCGATGCCTTTTTGGAGAAACAACCGCCGCAGCGTAGTGCAGCGTTGTCCGGCGGTGCCTACGGCGCCAAACAGCGCCGCTCGAACTGCAAGGTCGAGATTGGCGTCGTCCAGCACGATGATGCCGTTGTTCCCGCCCAATTCAAGCAATGTGCGGCCGAGCCGCCGTCCCACCGTCTCCGACACAATGCGGCCCATACGGCAGGAACCCGTGGCGCTAATCAACGGAATGCGGCGGTCGCCGAGCAGCCGCGCGCCCACAACATCGTCAGCGCCGATTACCAGATTGAAAACGCCCTTCCAGCCATGCCGCTCGAGCACGCGGTTGCAAATCTTCTGCACGGCTATGGCGGTCAGCGGAGTCTTGAGCGATGGCTTCCATACCACGCAGTCGCCGCACACGGCCGCGATCAATGCGTTCCAAGACCACACCGCGACAGGGAAGTTGAAGGCGCTGATGACGCCGACGACGCCGAGCGGATGCCACTGCTCGTACATGCGGTGGCGGGGCCGCTCGCTGTGCATCGTCAGCCCATAAAGTTGCCTCGAAAGGCCGACGGCGAAGTCAGAAATATCGATCATCTCCTGAACCTCGCCGCGGCCTTCGGCGAGAATCTTGCCCATCTCGATTGTCACCAGCGCGCCAAGGTCGTCCTTCGAGCGGCGCAGCTCCTCGCCGATCTCGCGCACAATCTGGCCGCGCCCCGGAGCGGGGACCATACGCCAGCGCTTGAAGACCTCTAGCGAATCGTACACCGCTTCGTCGTAATCTTCTTCCGCCGCCATGCGAACCCGCGCGATCACCTCGCCCGTTGCGGGATTTAGCGATTCCAGGATCGGACCTTGCGGCGCGCGATCCAATCGCCCGCGTAGGCGCCCGAATTAAGCGGCTCGATTCCGAGGCGATCGAGTACGGGAACAACCGTCATTGCGCCAGCCATGCGAATCCCTCCGTTCCCACTGAGAATCGGCGGCCCGCGCTCGCGACAACGCGATGAATGCGGTTCACGATCCCGGATTGAAAACCCGCGTCCAGCCATTCTTCATGACTGTGGACGCGGCTGATGCGGTACGCCGCCTCACGCGTGGTGGCGCCGCGGGGCTTTACCGCGCGCACGTGGAGCGGGTCGCCGACGATGTTTTCGGATGTGGCTTGCAGGGCGACTTCCGCGAGATGTTCCGGATCGCACGGCAGCAACGGGGCCAGCGTCGCAAAGACGCGGACGCCGGCCTCGCGAAGCAGCGCTATCGCCTCCAGCCGCTGTTCGAGCGTCGCGCAGTGCGGTTCATAAAAACGCCGGATCTCTTCCCGATCCGTGGTCAAGGAAAAGCTCACGCGCAGCGAGGTGCGGCGCGAGAGCTCGATAAGCTGTCCCAAGTCCCGCGCGATCAGCGGACCTCGCGTCTGGATACAGAAAATGCGCGGTGGACGCGCCATCAACTCATCCAGTATTCGCGGCATCATTTGCGCTTCGGCTTCGGCCGGCTGATAGGAGTCAACCAGCGGCGAGCAGTAAATAACTTGATCGGGACGGAGCTGCTTGCGGAGTAGACGCGGCGCGTTCTGCTTGAACGTCGTGAACTGCCCCCAGCTCCGCCAGTCGTCCGGCTGCAGCCCGCCATAAATTCCCATAGTCGGCACGTAACAATACGTACACGCGTAGGTGCAGTTACGCGCTGGCGTGAGCGAGTGCGTGAAGCCCGCTTGCGCGATGAACCCACTCGTCCCGCTCAGGATCGAGCGCGCTTCGGCTTCATAGATCTGGAAGCGCGGGGTCATGTTCCCGGCCGCCGCAGCATCGCGTTCAGTTTCGCCCGCGATAGATACTTGCCGCCCAACACCACTGCCGCGATCTTCTCCGTGTTGCGGATATCTTTTAGCGGATCGGCGTCGAGCAAAACCAGGTCGGCCATTTTTCCGGCTGCAATTGTTCCCAACGATTCATCCGCTTCGAGGTAGACGGCCGGCGTAAGCGTGGCCGCGCGGAGAGCCTGAAGCGGATTCAGCCCCGCCTTGACGAGCGATTGCAGCTCGCGATGCAGATCGTATCCGGGGGACGTCCGCGGATCGCCGCTATCGGCGCCGGCCATGATCGGCACGTTGAGCCGCTGCATACGATCTACGATGTAGGCTTCTCGCTCGAACTTGCGGTTAAGGAGATCCCCCGCGGCATCCCCGCCATCGGTATATGCGCAGCGGCGCAGCATAACGAGCGCCGGAACCTGATAGGACGCGTATTGTGCCATTTTCTCGAACAGTGCGTCGGCTTTGGGCGCATCGAACGTGGCGAGCATGCGATCGTCGTAGGTCATCTCGGCCGCCATATCGCGGCGTTCCAGCGCTGCGGCGCGGGGCAGCAGCATGGTTCGCTCTTCGCTCGAACAGGCCAGAAGCACGTTCGAGAGCCGCTCAATACTGTTTTGGCGCGCCGTAATGGCCTCGTCCACCATGACTGCGTATGGCACGCGGCCGGCCACGGGCAAACCCCATTTGCGAGCCCGCTCGATCAGAGCGAAATAGGCATCGCGCGAAAGTCGCGAACGGATCTTCACGAAATCGACGTTCAAATCCTGCTCCAGGCGATCGTAAGCGGTGCGCGCTTCAACCGGGCTGCGGACCAACAGAACTGGAACTTTTGCGTCCTCCGATGGAACTCCGTCAATCGCAGGGCCACAGGTTTCGATATGAGGCCCCAGCAGCGCGCCCGACTTAATCTCGCCGCGCCAACGTTTCACCTGCGCCAGATCGCTGCCCATGTCCCGCACGCCCGTGATGCCCCAGGCAAGGAACATCGCAAACTGGTCTTGCTTGCGCCACAGGTGGACGTGCATGTCCCAGAGACCGGGGATCACATATTTTCCTCGCGCCTCGATGATCCGCGCGCCGCGCGGGGCGCGCGCATTTGCGTTGATCGACTGAATGCGATCGCCGCGGATCAGAACCGAGCGCCGCGGAAAAACCTCGCCCGATTTCACATCGACTATATTGACGTTGCGAATGACGAGATCCGCGGGAAACGCCGCGGCGCACAGGAACGCCAGCAGTGCGACAACTCTCATGTTTCGAATGAACCGGCCGCGAGCGCCGCTTCCACGCGCTGCAAATGCCGCCGTAAGAAATCGAGCGTGTTCTGAACGGTAAGGGCGCGGATACGATAGCGGTCGCCAGGAAGTTTGAAGCGCCGCGCTTCTGTCCCTTCGGGCGCGGCCAGAGCGATGTACATGAGTCCGATTTCAGCCCCGTCCGGTCCCGCGTAACCCGTGACCGACAACGCGTAGTCGGACCCGGTGTTTCGTCTCGCGCCCTCGGCCATGGCCCTCGCGACCGGCTCGCTCACCGCCGTATGGGCCTCAATGATTTCCTTCGCGACCCCAAGCAACCGGATCTTCATCTCGTCCGTGTACGTCAAGAATCCGCCGAAGAAAAAATCCGAGCTGTTGGGAACCGCCGTGATCCACTCGCCCAGCATGCCCCCGGTCGCGCTTTCCGCGACGCTTAAAGAGGCGCCTCGCGCGCGCAGCAGATCGCCGATGACTTTCTCTATGGGATCGCCGTTGCGGGAAACGATGCGAGGCGCGAGCAACGGCTCGATCTGGCCGGCCACTTCGTCGAGCAGCGCTTCCGCCTGCGCCGCCGTATCCGATTGCGCCCGCAGATGCACATCAATTCCGCCCACGCTGGTCAAAATCGTGGTGACCGGATTGGTGTACCGCGTGTAAATGGGGGCGATCAACTGGTCGAGGTTCGACTCCGGCACGCCGCAAACGCGAAATTGCCGCGTTCGGATCGCACGCGGCGGAAGCATGCGCTTCAACCTCGGCGCGCACTGCGTCGCGAAAACCGATTTCATCTCGTGCGGCGGACCGGGCAACAGGATCAGCACCTTTCCGCGCTCCTCGATCCACTGACCCGGAGCCGTCCCGCGATCGTTCGGCAATGCCTCCGCGCCCCGCACTAAATAAGCCTGCCGTAAGTTAATCTCAACCATTTTGCGATTGAAACGCCGGAAACGCTCCGCGATTCCCTCGCGGATCTCCTCGCTGAAGACCAGCTCGCGTCCGGTTGCGGCGCCGGCGGCCTCGCGGGTAAGATCGTCTTCGGTTGGACCGAGTCCGCCACTCACGATCGCGATGTCGGAGTGCGCCAGCGCGCCCGAGATGCCCGCAGCCAGACGCTCCCGCTCATCGCCGATGATCGATTTCCGAACCACCTCGACGCCCAGATCGTTCAACTGCGCGGTGAGCCAAAGTGAGTTGGTGTCGATCTTGGCGGGCGTCAGCAGCTCGGAGCCGGCCGCAATAATCTCGGCGCTGGCCATGTTTTAGGGAAGCGGTTTTCCGGCAATCCCCACATCGACGCGATACAACGCATTGTTGGTGCACACCATCAGCGCCCGCGATGGCGTGAACGCAAACCCGACTATGCCCTGTCCCGAAAGAAAGAGCTCCGGGTTTCGCTTGGCGTCGAAGCGAATCACGCCGCGGCGGCCGCTCAGCGATGCGGCGGCATAAAGCCGGCCTTCGGCGTCGAACGCAATGCCTTGCGGACGGCCCAGTCCGCGGAAGTACGTTTCGACCTCGCCGGCGGGAGAAATGCGGTTAATGGCGTCGTAGCTCGAGGTCGTCGGCCCGGATACATAAAGATGTCCGTCGGCCCCAAACGCAAGATGATAGGCCGCTACCGAAGGCTCGAGCGTGGCGAAAACATAGATCTGCCGCGAACGGCTGATCTTAAAAATCGTCCCGCTGCGGTCCCCGACATAGAGGTTTTCCTCCGGATCGAACGCCAATCCCGTCGCCACGCCCATGCCCTCGACATAAATCGACGCATTGCCCCCTGGAGTGACCTGATACACGATGCCGTCGTAGCGGCTCGAGACGTACAGCACGCCTTCGTGATCGATCGCGAGACCGGTGGCGTTCATGACGTCGGTCACAAACGGGCGCGCGGCGTAATTCAGATCGATTTTATAAACCGAAACGGGCGTCTTCTGCCCGCGGGACCCGCTAAAGGTGACATAGACGTTGCCGAAACTATCCACCGCCGGATTGCCCACGGGATACAGATTCTCCGCGATCTGAATGCCAATGTCGCAGGTGTAAGGGCGGCTGGCCTGATCGCCCGCTTCAATCACCAACTCGCCCGCCGAGGCGCCCTCGGGGACGCGCACGACCAGATAGGAATCGGAACCGATGACAACAGGGGCCGCAACCTCGCCGATGGTGACCCGCGGACTCCGCGATCGCGTCAGGCCTTTGCCGCGAATCTGAAATTCTCCGCCCGGTATCGCCGCCGCTGGCGTAACCTCGTCGATCTGTGGTCTCCCGTTAGAGTCTTTCCGTACAGCCATGGTCAGTAGAAGTGCAGGGTCCCTGCTATGAATATAACAATTGCGCCGTAGATTCCCGCCATAACATCGTCCGCTACGATGCCCACGCCTCCGCGAAGACGCTCCAATTGGCGAACCGGCGGCGGCTTCCAGATGTCGAACAGGCGAAAAAGCACGAATGCGCCGAACCAGCTTTTCCAATTGAGCGTCGTCGCGCCGGAAATCGCGATCCATTGCCCGATCACTTCGTCGATGACAACCAGCCCCGGATCTTTCTTGCCCACCAGCAGAGCCGTTACGTCCGCAGCCCAGATTCCCGGAATCAGCAAAACCGCCGCGAGCGCCGCAAACCAGTACGGCTGCCAGCCGAGCCACTCGTGCAGACCGATTGCAATGAGTATCGCCGCCGCCGAACCGGCCGTGCCGGGTCCCGCCGGCGCATAGCCGCACCCAAACCAGGTGGCGAGGACCTTCGCAGCGCGTTCAGTCCAAGTCGCGTTCAAGATCGTCGTCCGCTTGTTCGAGGTTCTCGAAGGGATTGGCGGGCGTCGATACGACGTATTTCTCCGAAGCCCAGTTGCCCAGGTCGATAAGCTTGCAGCGTTCGCTGCAAAACGGCACGAATTCGTTTTCGCGCGCCACTTCTTTCTTACAAATCGGGCACCGCATCGCTACTACCGGGCCAGAGGAGTCGTCTGGAGCCGCGCGGCGGCGAGTATCGGAAAGGGATTGAAAACGGCTGGCGCGGCGGTCCGCTCCGGCGGAGCGTCAATCAACTCCCCCACGAGATCGTAATCGTGAGCTTCCGTGATGCGCATGCGCCGGATCTGGCCCGGCTCCGCCACCCCGGCGCCAAGGTCATTGACATAGCAGACGCCATCGATCTCGGGCGCCTGCGTCGGCATGCGCGCCTGCCACAGGAGCGTAGTTTCCTCCGACGGCCCTTCGAGCAGCACATCGAAATCGCCGCCGACCATTTTCATATTGCGGGCGCGCGAGATGCGGCGCTGGATCGCCATCAGACGGCGCTTGCGGTTGTAAATCGTGCGCCCGTCGACTTTGCCGTCGAGCTGATAGCTCGCGCTCGTGTCCTCATCCGAATACGAGAACACGCCGAGGCGGTCAAACTGCGCCGCCTTCACGAAATCGCATAGCGTCTCGAAATCGGCTTCCGTTTCTCCGGGAAAGCCCGCGATCATGCTGGTGCGGATCGCGACGCCTGGAATCGTCTTGCGAATACGCTCGATCAGCTTTAGGAAAAAATCGCCGTGCGACCCCCGCTTCATGCGCTTTAAAACCGCGGCGCTGGCGTGTTGCAGCGGCATGTCGATGTACTTAACTAGAGCTTTGTGCTCCGCGATCGTGTCCAACAGTTTTTGCGTGATGCGATTCGGATAACAGTAGAGAAAACGCATCCATTTTTCGTGCGGCGTTTCGATTTGAGCCAGTCGCGCCATAAGCTGCGCCAAGCCGTCCTTCAGACCTAAGTCCTCCCCATACGATGTCGTGTCCTGCCCAATCAAATTGATTTCCCGCACGCCTTGCGAGAACAGGCGCGTCGCTTCGGCCACCACGGATTCGAATCGCCGGCTGCGAAACTTTCCGCGATATTGCGGGATCACGCAGAAGGAGCAGGGATGATCGCACCCTTCTGCGATCTTGATGTATGCGAAATGGCGAGGGGTCGAAAGCAGGCGCGGCGTAAGGTCGTTGTACAAATAGGCCTCGTATGCCGTCGCCGGCGTCTGGCCGTCCTCGCACGCCGCGACAATTTTTTCAAGCTCGTTCGTGCCCACGATGGCGTCCACTTCGGGCATGTCCTTGCGGATCTCGCCGCGATACCGCTCCACCAGGCACCCTGCGACGACGAGCTTGCGCGCCCGGCCAGATTTCTTGTAGGCGGCCATCTCGAGAATCGTGTCTACCGATTCCTGTTTAGCAGGGTCGATAAAACTGCACGTGTTGACGACGATGGCCTCGGCTTCGCGGGGATCGTTAGTCAGCTGGTGGCCTCGCGCCGCTAGCTGACCCATCATGACCTCACTATCGACGAGGTTTTTGGGGCAGCCGAGACTTACAAACCCGATTTTCAAGGCGTGTTTACCTGGGGTGGGAGGCTTAAGTCTGAGGATAACATGCCCCAAACGGGTCACTCGTATACCCCCTAAAGGTAACAGTACGCCGCCGGCATACCCGGACAGGCTTAAGACGAAAATATTAACCGATTCAAGGGTACTTGCATCTATTATGGGTGGAGAGTCTTATTAGAACGTCACGGAACGGTAAATTCCGGACAAATAAGATCACGGGAGGCCTTTTATGAGACGCCTATTTCGGCGCGTATCTTCGGGAGCTGGCCGGGTCTGGTGCAGAAGCATGCACCCGGCTCCCATGTGGCCCATTCACAACCATTACGTGTGTCCGCAATGCCAGCGCCAATGGCCCGTTCGATGGGTAGATCAGGGCGAGCCGATGGAAGCGCCTTCCGCCGAAGCGCATAGGCGTTCGGCAACTCCACGGCGCGTGGCCGCCGCGACGCGCTAAGGTTTGTTCCCTAGAACGCGATCCGCAAGGCCAATTGAATAATCCTCGGATCGCCCGCCGACGTGATCTTCCCGAAGGTCGACGCGCTGCTTACATTCGCTCCCGGTGCATTAAAATGTACGTTATTTAATAAATTGAAGAAGTCGCCGCGCAGTTGCAGCCTGTAATGTTCGCGGATGGCAAATTCCTTTTGCAAAGACCAATCCACGTTGAAATACCCTGGGCCGCGCAGCAGATTTCTCCCGGAATTCCCGAACGTCCCCAGCGCGTTCAAGGCAAACGCACTGGTGTTGAAATATTGATTGATGATCGCGTTCGTCGTTCGATCCTTGCTCAGGAAAGGATTGCCCTGCACGTCGGCGCGATCCAGTCCGACGCCGCTAAGAGAGCGGTCCTGTCCCGAGATGACGGTGAAGGGTGTGCCGCTCCGCCACGTCCAGATACCGGTCATCTCCCAGCCGCCCAGAGGTCCCTTCATCCACCACGCGGAATTCGATAGCCGCGGCAAATTCCACAATCCCCAGAGCGAGAAATTCTGTGGCGTGTCGAAGTCCGACAGTGCGTAATTGAATCTGCTATTGAACGGATCGGGGTTCGACAAACTGAACTGCTGATCCACCGATTGATTGTCCAGAGATTTCGAATACGTGTAGTTCGCGACGAATGCGAATTGGCGGCTGAAGCGCTTCTCGAGCGTCGCCTGCAGCGCGTTGTAATTCGACAGGCCTCCGTTCGTCATCTCGATCAACGAAGCGTAGTCCGGAGCCAGCGGACGCCGCGCGTTCGTATTGCTCACCGTGGCTCCAGGCCCGTATATGGCGGGATTGTCCTCGTTGAAATACTGCAGCTGGCGGCCTTGCGTCCCCACGTAGGCGATTCGCGCCACCAAGTCCGCCGCGAACTGATGCTCGATCGTAAAGTTGTAGGCGTTAACGTGTCCAAGATGCCAGTGTGGATCGAAATACTGATACGTCAGCGGCAAAACGAACTGCGTGCCGGCCGTGGGATGAACCGGCGCGAACGGCGGAAACGGATTGGTCACCCCCGCTGAAGCATAGGGATTGCTCAAGTCCACTCCAAACAGCGTCTCCGAGGGGCTGAACGGGGCATTCTGCACGAAGTTGTTGTACAGCTTCACGAACGGCATCTCGTAGAACATGCCCCAGCCGCCGCGCACAGTGGTAGGATGCTTGCCCTGCATTGCGGCCCAGGAGAAGCCCGTTCGAGGCGCGAAATTTCCCCGGTTCGCGTACATCCCCGCTGAGGGAAATCCGGGATCGCCGGCGAATGCCAGACCGGGCGGCGCATTCGGAAAGCGCTGCGACTGGAATCCCGGAATATAGCCGCCCACCTGCTGCGCCACCGGGTCCGTATAAGGCAGGAACGGCTCCCAGCGCAGACCGAGATCGAGAGTGAAGCGCGGAGTCACGCGCCAATTATCCTGGAAAAACGCGTTGAATTCGCGCCCGCGCGTAAATTTGGCTTTCCCCGCCGTCTGCGTGAACGTATTCACTTTGCCCAGCAGAAAATCCGCCAGCGCATTTCCAGTGAACGTCCCGTTGAAATTAATCACCGGCTCTTCCTGATATCCCGTGCTCGAATCGAATCTCGTGTAAGGTGTGATTTCTCCGCCCATGTGCATGGAGTGTCCGCCCTTAATCCAGCTCAGCGTTTCCGCGATCTCGACGTTATCGCGGATCCACTCGCCCGGCGGCTGCGATCCGCCCGAGCCCCAGCCGGAATAGCCGCTGATCGATATAGCCGTCTCCTGAAACTGCGCGGCCGGCTTCGTCGCCCCGATATTCCCGAAATCGAAAATCGAAAACGGAGCGGTCCTCGTCTGGATCGAATCGAGAATCAGTCCGTCGGCCACCAGGGAGTTCAACAGGTGCGGCGTAATCGTCCACGTATCGCTTATTTTGAATTCATCGGTCGTCTGCAATTGGCCGATCTTGTAGTTCAGCAGCGTGCCGCCTCCGTTCCAACCCGGATCCGTGTAATGCAAATAGAAAAAACTCCCGGAGATCTGGTGCGCGCCGGTGTTGTAATCGGCCTTTGCCAGCGCCTGCTCGTTATTTGTATTGCTGGGGACGGCGTAGAGAAGTTTGCCCGTGGGATCCGTGCTCGCCGGAACGTCCTGCAGAATCGCCGCCGCGATCGGAGAAATCGCATTCGCCGGAATCTGATTGCCGGGAAACGGCTGGTTCGTCGCGGGATTGATAATCGTCTTCGATCCCGAAAAATCGCCCGCCCGCTGCGCCGCGGTGGGCACGAAGGCCGTATTCCCGTAGCTCGTGTTACTAATGACCGTCCCTTGATACGCGCCGAAGTAGAACAGCTTGTTCTTGATAATCGGGCCGCCGATGGAGCCGCCAAACTGGTTGCGCTTCAGCGCATCCTGCTGCGGAGCGAAAAAATTCCGGGCGTTCAGATCCCCGTTTCGCAGATATTCAAAAAGCGAACCGTGCAGCGCGTTCGTTCCGGATTTTGTGACGATGTTGACGACGGCTCCGGCCGAACCGCCATACTGCGCGTCGAAATTGCTGGTCTGAACGCTGAATTCCGCCAGCGCGTCGGGATTCGGAAACGCGGCGTTCAGGTTTGTAATGTTGTCCTGATGCGATGCCCCGTCAAGCTTGTAGCTCACCTGGTCGCCATATGTACCGTTCACCGAGACGGCGATCGTGTCGCTGGTGGTGGCGTACCCTCCCACGTCCTCCCCTTTGCCCTGCACCGTCCCCGGCGCCATATACACCAGCGTGGCGGCGTTTCTTCCGTTCAGCGGCAGATCCTCGATGTATTTCTGGGACACCACCTGGTGCAGCGTGCCGGATTCGGTATCGACCATGGGCGCGTTCTCGCGCACCGTGACCTGCTCGGCTAAGCCACTGACCGCAAGCGTGACCCGCACGTTGGCCGGGACATTTGCGTCTAGCGTGATCCCTTGCTGGTTATAAGTCGAGAATCCGCCCGCGCTCACGCTTAAACCGTAAGTCCCCGGCGGAACCAGGTCAAACAGGAAGCGGCCCCGCTCGTCGGTGGTCGCTCGCCTGCTCCATTGCGTGTTCGTATTGGTCAGCTCCACGGCCGCCCGCGGCACAACCGCGCCCGTAGCATCCACGACCGTGCCCGACATAGTCGTGCCCGGCGCTACCTGCGCCATCATATGGAAGCATGCGCCGCAAATCAGCAACGCTGACGCAGCTACGGAATTAAATTTCACATTCATAGATTGAACCGTTGAACTATGCCACGCCCGCCGACGGGACGCCCGTACCGGGTACGGCGTTCGCGGTGTGGTCGAACGTCATCTCTTTGCCGCTATAAATCGCTTCGCGCGCCATGATCGCCACCAGCGTGCTCTCGACCGCCGCCGGGGCGGCATTGCTGGTTTTCCCGCTGCGCGCTCCCTCGATAAAATGATTCACGGCATCCTTGGTGATGTCGTAATCGGTGGTCACGACGGTCGGCGGGGCATTTCCCGCGCCATTCCACAGCGTGTAGCCCCGGCGCGACGTGTTGATGGCGCCCTTCTCGCAGATGAACGTTTCACTGACGTCCTTGAACCCGCCTGTAGAAAACTGATTGGCGCTATAGCTGAACACGGTACCGTCGTCGAAGTGAAATGTGGCCGCCAGATTATCCAGAATATTACCGATGTCCTTGCGCACGGCCCGACTGCCATACCCAGTTGCCTTCACCGGGTGCGTGCCCATGAACCAGTTCACAACATCGAGATTATGGCAGTCCTGCTCCACGATGAAGTCGCCGGAGCGCTCGCGGTAGAAAAGCCAGTTGCGCATTTTCTCCTGCGATTCGGGATACCCTTTGCGCACCGGCAGGCCGCCGCCTAGCCACGCCGCGCGGATCATTTTGATAGCCCCGAGCTGTCCCGATTTTACGATCTCGTAGGCGGCCTGGTACTCACGGCCGTAACGCTGTTGGTAATCGATCGTGATCATCTTGCTGGGGTCGGCCAGGCGGCAGGCTGCCAGCACGCGCCGGCACCCCGCCGGATCCACGCCCGCCGGTTTTTCCATAAAGATGTGCTTGCGGGCCTTCACGGCGGCTTCGAAGTGCTCGGGATGCAAGTAGGGCGGCGTCGCAATATAGACAGCCTCCACGTCGCTCGCCAGCATCTCGTGAAGATCCTTGAATTGCCGGGCTCCTGAGAACTTGCCGGCAGCGGCCGCAAGCTGGTCCTCGTAAATGTCGCAAAGAGCGGCCATGCGAGCAAACTCATTCTGAGCGAAAAAGTTGCTGATCGCCGTGCCGCGGCGGCCGCATCCGAGCAACCCCACGGTCAATGCGGAATTCGCCTGTCCACCGCGCACCTGCCATGGCTTTATGATCGTGAACGCGGCGGCAGCGGCTGCGGTGAAACTCCGGCGCGTGACTGCGCCTCCGCCCGTATTTTCAGTCTTGATTTCCATAGCTTCCTTCTGTGGACCGTATTGAACGAAAATGGCGCCAGAATTCTTGCTGGAACGCTTCTGGGGAGCATCATACTACAGGTACATTCGCAGTCGGATCAAAAGGAGAATCGCATTGGACAAAAATAAGGTGAAGGACAAGATCGACGAGGGCGCCTCTAAGGCCAAGCGCGCCACCGACAAAGCCTCCGATAAGGCTAAAGACGTTGCTCACAAAACCGGCCAAAAGATGAAAGATGCCGGCGATAAGGTAAAACACTCAACCGATTAAAAGGGCCGGCGTGCGGCTGCGGGATGCGTCTGGGACCTCGGGCGGGCGCATCTCGTCTCACTTCCGATCCGGCCTCGGGGTAACATCCACAATCGCCGTCGATTTAGCTGTCCCAGCGGGCGTGACTTCCATGCCGATTGCGCGCTCGGTCTCCTCACCAAGCTTGATATGGGCCTGAATCTTGGGAAGCATTCCCGCCGCCCAGTTCTTCAGCGCCGCGTCTTTTCCCTCCTCGATCTCGCGTCTAAAGGCTTCCGCGTCCCGCTCGTGCCATTTGAGGACGTCCCGCATATAGGCGCGATCGAGCAGATTGGGTTCCAGCGTTTTCAGATGTTCGACCTGGGCGGCATCCTTGGGGTCCAGGTCGGGCACCTGCGTCGCGTTCTGGCTGACCGCCAGGCCACGCAGCTCATCGGCGAGTTCGGTGTGGTCGTCGAGCACCTTGGCGGCGAATTGCCGCACTTCATCGCTCAGGGCGTGGTCCTTCGCCCAGGCGCTCATCGTAACCTCGGCGAGATTGGCTTGAGCCGTTTTAACGATAAAACGCCCGTCTAGCGAAAGCGTTTGGGCCCCGGCGCAGAGCGCCGCCGCGGCCGGGAGCACGAGCAATTTCGAGTTCACGACGATCCTCCTCGTATGTCTTAACTGGAGGCGCTTTCGCGCACAAGGTATTCTGGAGATGAAGCTTGGGTTCGCGGCCGGGAGCTCGTCCGAAGAACTATGCGAACCGACCATGCGCCATGAAGAAATTGTACGGCAAGTTGATAGACGACTGGGAAACACGGCTATGCCAGCGCGCCACGAACCGCGTGGTACGCGATTTTGAGTGGGGGCTGGAGTGGACGCGCCAGTGGCCCGCGGCGCGCGTCATCGCTCCGAACGGCGACGGTCCTTATGAGTATTTGCGGAAACTGAATGAGGCCGCTCTGCGGGACAGCGATGCGTTTTTCGGCTACGAGACGCCGCGCGATTTCGAGCTGCGCGATGGTCTTGTGCGCTTCAGATCTCCGGTCAAAACGCCCTATCCGGAAAACAACGTCGTACATGCGCGCTGGTTTGCGGCCAAGTCGAGCCGCAAGGCCGTTGTTGTATTGCCGCACTGGAATGCCCCTCCCATGGGCCACAACGCGCTGTGCCGGGGACTACAGCGGCTGGGAATCTCAGCGCTGCGGATCAGCTTGCCGTACCACGATTACCGCATGCCGGCGGAATTGCAGAGAGCCGATTACGCAGTGTCGTCCAACATCGGGCGGACCGTGGACGCCGCGCGGCAGGCCGTTATCGATGTGCGCTGCTGCTTCGATTGGCTGCAAGGGCAAGGATACGACCGGCTGGGAATCGTGGGAACAAGCCTGGGATCATGTTATGCCTATCTGGCGAGCGCGCACGATTCTAGGATTCGAGTCAACGCTTTTAATCATTGCTCAACTTATTTTGCCGATGTGGTGTGGACCGGGTTGTCGTCAAGACACATTCGCGCCGCGCTCGAGACAAATATCGACTTAGAACAATTGCGGGAGTGCTGGAGCTCTATTAGTCCGGTTAACTATCTTCAAAAGTTTGCAGCTCAGAAGAGTAAGTCTCTACTCATCTATACCACCTACGACACCACGTTTCCGCCGGAGCTATCGAGAAACGTCGTGGAAAAAATCCGGGAGCACGGCGTGGATTATAAGGTCGTCGTGCTCCCCTGCGGGCACTATACGCTAGGAGAAACGCCCTTCAAGTTCATCGACGGCTATCACCTCTGCGCGTATCTCAAGCGTACTCTCTGAATCTATTTTCCGCTCGACGTAACCTGTTTGTCGGTGCTCTCGGCCATCTGTAAGTGTCCCTGCAGGACTGTCAGCGTAGTCCCGGCCCATTCCTTTAACTGCGGATCTTTGCCGTTGTTGGCCTCGCGCTGGAACTCGGCGACATCCTTTCTATGGTCGGTAACCATGTCGCGCATATAGGCTCTGTCGAACGCCGCACCGTTGAGTTTGGAAAGCCGGTCGTACGTGGCTTGATCGTGCGCGTCAAGGCCGGTCGGAAGCGTCACGTTCAACTTCCCGGCGAGGTCCTTAAGTTGATCGTTGGCCTTGCTGTGATCGTCGATCATCTTCTGCCCGAAATCCTTCACCGCTTGTAAATTTCCGTGGTCCTTGGCCAGTTCGCCCATTTTGACCTCGGCCATCCCGCCCTGCGCGGCTTTCATCATAAAGGTCCGGTCGGCGCTGCTGAGCTGCGAATTCGTCATCCTGTTGGCGCTGCCGCTCGTTTGAGCGATGGCCATGCCGCCCGCCAGCAGAGTTGATGCTAACAATGTTACATACGTACGCATTTGTCCTGATCTCCCTCAAAAATTAGATTCGGATACGATGCCTTAGTTTCAGCCGTGGCGTCTCCTGTACTGATGGAAACAGATACTAAGGAAAATACGCCATCTAATGCGCCGGAAATAGACGAGAGCCAAGAAAAGGAAATCGAGCAAAGGATCGCGGTCTCGGCTCCCGTGGTGCATGAAGCCGTGCGGCACGAGGGGGAGGCGGAGTTGAAGCGCCCTACCTCGGCGCTGGCATGGTCCGGATTGGCTGCTGGATTATCGATGGGATTCTCCTTTGTCGCCGAGGCCTTGATCCGGTCGCACTTGCCCGATCAACCGTGGCGTCCGTTGTTGTCCAAGATAGGCTATCCGCTGGGCTTTATTTTAGTGATTATCGGCCGCCAACAGCTCTTTACCGAAAACACGCTGACCGTGGTACTGCCGTTACTGGTGCGGCGCGATCGGGGAACATTCGCCCAGGTGGCGCGCGTGTGGATCGCAGTGCTGGTCAGTAATCTTGTAGGCGCGCATCTGTTTTCTTGGACGGTCGGGAATACTGCCATGTTCGAGCCGCGCGTACGCCATGCTTTCGAGGAGATCGCGCGCGAATCGGCCGGCATGGGATTTGGAACGGTTTTGCTGCGCTCCATCTTCGCGGGCTGGCTGATCGCCATAGTGGTGTGGCTGCTGGCGGCCGCCGATGCCCGCAGGATCGCAATCATCGCGATCCCAACATACATTGTTGGACTGGGCGGTTTCGCGCACGTCATTGTAGGTTCGATAGAGGTGCTTTTCCTGGTTATGACCGGAAGCATGGCCTGGGCGAACTATTTCGCCGGTTACATGATTCCGTCCCTGATTGGAAATGTGATTGGCGGCGTGGCGTTGGTCGCGGCCTTGAATTATAAACAGTCGGTGGCAAGGTGAGGCATGGTTAGCCTATTTGGAGTGAGGCTGGTCGGGGTGACGGCGGAGAACGGGCGGAAGCTGCTGCTGACGCTGATCTTCATCGCCGTCCTATATCTGTTGCGGACCGTTCTGCGCGTCGTTTCGCGCGCGATCTTCAAGTACGGACGCGAGAGCAAGCGTGTCGATTTCTGGGTGCGGCAGGGGATCAGCCTCGCGATGGCGATTCTGATCGTCGTCGGCTTGCTTTCGATCTGGTTCAACAATCCGGCGCGATTGGGAACGGCCTTCGGTTTCGTGACGGCGGGCTTGGCGTTCGCGCTCCAGAAGGTGGTCACGGCGGTGGCGGCGTACTTCGTCATTCTTCGCGGCAAGACTTTTAACGTCGGCGACCGCATTCAGATGGCGGGGGTCCGAGGAGATGTTGTGGCGCTGGGGTTCATTCTCACCACCATCATGGAAATGGGCGAGCCGCCGGGCGAGCAAGGCGATCCGCCCTCCATGTGGGTACGCGCGCGCCAGTACACCGGGCGCATCGTGACGATCACGAACGACAAGATCTTCGACGAGCCGGTATATAACTACTCGCGCGAGTTCCCCTTCCTGTGGGAAGAGATGAATGTACCGATCTCCTACAAAGACGACCGTCGGAAAGCGGAGCAGATTTTACTCGCGGCCGTTGCGAAACACACGGAAAAGATCCAGGAACTGGGCGAAGACGTGCTCAAACAACTCGAACAACGTTATTTCATGCGCCGCTCGGAACTGGACCCACGCGTCTACTGGCGCCTCACGGACAATTGGATCGAGATGTCCGTGCGGTTTCTCGTGCGCCCCTACGGCATTCGCGACCTGAAGGACAAAATCAGCCGCGAGATCATCGACCAATTAGACGCGGCCAAGATCGGCATCGCGTCGGGCACCTACGAGGTAGTGGGCATGCCGCCCATGCAGGTCCACATGTACCCGCCCGACGGGAACGGTCAAGCCGGCGCGCCATTACAGGGTGACAATCTTGCCGCGCCCGCCCAGAAAGTACACCGCCAATAAAGCGAGCAATGCGCCATCCCAGGCAAGCACCACGGGAGCCGTGAAACGCGGAATCAACGAGCCGACGATGAGACTTCCGACCGGCATGCCGCCGCGGAATGCTACGTTATAGACGCTCATGACGCGTCCGCGCATGTTATTGGAGGTGATCAACTGCACCAGCGAGCTGACGGTCGCCATAGCGGCGATCATGGCGGCCCCGGCGACGAAGATCGCGATGCAACTGAGCGTGACGGAGCGGGAGAGCGCGAAACAGGACATCAGGATGCCCATCAAAAGCAGCATCAGGAGCGCGCCCCGCCCCTGGCGCTTGAAGCGGCCCAGGTAGGCGACGATGAGGGCGCCGCAGACGGCTCCCCCGCCTGAACAGCACAGGAACAGCGTGTAGAGATCGGCGCTCCCCTTGAACACGTTGCGCGCGAAGACGGGCAGGAACACGATTAATGGGATGCCCAAGACGGTCATGGAGAAGGCGAGGACGATGAGCGCCGTCATGGCGTTCTGTCCGCGTATGAATCCGATTCCTTGGCGCAGGCTGGTGGCGATCGATTCGCCCGTTCGAGCCGGTTGGAAACGGGTGTGGATGAGGAGCAGGGAGATAATAACCGCGACAAAGGAAATGCCGTTCAGACCGAAGCACCACGCTGCGCCCAGGGTGGTCAGCGCAATACCGCCAAGCATGGGACCGATGACGCGGGCGAGATTGAATTGGATGGAATTTAGCGCGATGGCGTTGGGCAGGTCTTCGGTTTTGACAAGACTCGGGATGAGCGCTGAGTACGCCGGGCCCCCGAACGATTGGGCGAATCCGGTAAAGAAGGAAAGCATCAGGATATGCCAGATGTGGACCGTCCCGGTGGCAAACAGCGCCGTCAGGATGAAGGCGCAGCTCATCTGAATGACCTGGGACAGCAGCAACATATTGCGGCGCTCGCGGCGGTCGGCGACGACGCCGCCGATCAGGGAAAACAGGACTATCGGGATTTGGCCGAGGAAAGCATCGAGCCCGAGATAGAAGGCCGATTTGGAAAGCTCGAACACAAGCCAGGCTTGCGCCAGGCTCTGCATCCAGGTACCGATGCTGGAGGTGCAAGCGCCCAGCCACATGACGCGGAAGTCGCGATATTCGAAGGCCTTGAAAACGCGCCGAAGCACCCCTGTCCGGGGCTCTGGTCTACCTTGGCCCGGTCCGCCGGGATCAGGGGAGGGGTTGCTCGCGTTTGATGAGATGGAGGATGTTGCCATCGCCGTCGCTGAAAAAGACGAGCCGGTTGCCCTGATTGAGGTAAGGTTCGGTCAGGAAGTGAACTCCCTGCGCGCGTAATTGTTCGTGAGCGGCATCGAAATCGGCGACGGAAACGGCCAAGTGGCGAATGCCGGGGTCCTTCAGATTTTGCGCCGGCCGCTCGCCTTCCGAAGGAATGATCTCAAGCATGGCGCCATCGGGCGCGCGAACGAAATAATTGCCGCCGTACTCGTAGTTGATCCGGAAGCCGAGGTGCTGCACATACCACTGCGCGAGCCGCGCCGGGTCGGGCGACGCGATGGCGGTGTGTTCGAGTCCGGTGAACATGCGGGTATCGAGGCGATTGTAGCATCGCGTGGGAGATGTTCAATTGACGAATCACCGCGAGAAACGTTTGCTCGTCTATTCCGGCGCACAACACAGTCGTCATCGATACCATCGCGCCCCGCGCCGCCCAGCTCCGGCAGCGCTAACGTATAATTCGTTATCGGCAGCCCAGTAGCCATTTGACCGACGAGCTCGTCGACCGGGCGCGGCATATTCCGTGTAGATCATTCGCTTGTTCCCGGACAGATACGGCGCTGGCGCCGTGACCGTGCCAATTACGGGTAGTGGGTGAGTTTGGAAATCTGAGTCAGCTTCGGCGATCTAGCGCATTTGACAATCCCTCGGCCCATGAACCCTCGCGACTAGCCGATGACCATCCCCGAACAACTCACAGCAAACTGCCGCAAGGTCCCCGAACGGGAACTATGGCTCAACGGCTTGCCGGCGATGTTGGAAGAATTGACGGACCGCTGGTCGCTGCGCGTTGGTCCACCGTTTGATCACGTCAACGTATCATGCTCCTGGGTCGCCACCGCTATTCGCGCCGATGGAAGGCCGGCCGTTCTGAAGCTGGGAATGCCTCATATGGAAGGCGCACACGAAATTCAAGGACTGCGCTTCTGGAACGGCAATCCGACGGTGCAGCTGCTTGATGCAGACGATGACCTTGGCGCGATGCTGCTGGAGCGCTGTCAACCCGGGTACATGCTTCGTTCGGAGCCGGAGGGCAAACAGGATGTCGTGATCGCAACGCTGCTGAAGCGCCTTTGGAGAAAGCCTGCATCGCCGAACGGTCTACGCGGTTTTCGGCGCCTGTCAGAGATGCTGAAGAAGTGGCGCCGCGAGACGCTGTCTCAGATTGAACATTGGCCCGATGCCGGGTTGGTGAGCGAAGGATTACGGCTCTTGCAGGCGCTCGCGAAGCCGTTGCCTACCGATACCCTACTCGCCACCGATCTTCACGCCGGAAATGTCCTTCGCTCCGAGCGGGAGCCTTGGTTGGTGATCGACCCAAAGCCATTCATTGGTGATGCGACTTATGACCTGGTTCAGCATCTCCACAATTGCGAAGCGCGGCTTCACGCGGATCCAATTGGCATGGTCCGGCGTCTAGCCGATCTTGCCGAGGTCGACGAGGAGCGCCTGGGGCTTTGGACCTTTGCCCGTGCAGCCGCCGATCCGCGGGCGGATTGGGGCAATCCGTTATGGATAGACATAGCCACGGCATTGGCTCCCTGATTTGCGCTCGCCGACCAGTCGAGGTGTTCGTCTGCCTGTGTAAACTGATCGCTACTTAACTACGATCGTGCCGGCGAGATTTGCCGGGCGTCCGGCGCGGGCGGCGGCATTCCCGGGGGCTACTAATCGAGTGGAACCCCGACGAGGAACGGTGTCCGTCGCGTTGGATCCCAACGGAGGAGCAACTGCTGTTGGCTCTTGGCCAGAGATGCGCCGTGAGGAAGCGACCTTCGAGGACGAGTATCCGCGCGTAGAGCGCTTCAGCTCCAGCGCCCCGCGAGCGGCCCGCCCGCGATCGAGCGGAAGCCTCCTACGCGCACGCGGTCGCTTCCTTTTATCGAGAGCAGTGGGATCAGTCCGCGCTCGATCAAACCCTGCGCCTCCGACTCCGTCATGAGCACTTCGGCGCAGGGCTGCAGCACGGTTTCCCCGTCTTTTTTGTAAGAGTGCGCCGGCAGGTCCTCGATGTCGAGCGAGTCGCCCGGCCGCATCTCCCAACCCGAGGCGCTGAACGCCTCAGCCATAAGATAAGCGCACGCGAACGCCGGATTGCCCCACACATAATCGCCGTGTTTCGGCTCGCCGGATATTTCTTCGAACGGAAACGCATCCGTGCCGTTGGTTTCTTTCCCGTATGGCAGACGGAGTAGAAAACGAGGCATCGCGAGGCCGATGCAGGCTGCCTCCGGAATCGCTTGCAACTGTTTCCATGCCGCGAGCTCCTTGCCATCGCCCAACAAGGCCGCGTCCGCGCTCGCAATTACCGGGCAGCCGGCCGCGGCGGCGAGCAAGGCGATGCGCCCGAGCAGTTCGACATCCTCGTCCCGCGGTCCGAACCCATAATTTGCCGCCACCATCGCCCAGGGCTCCCCGCCCGGCGTTCCCACCGTCTCTTCGACCAGCACCCGATATATAGCCGTGCGCCGCAAATCGTCGGACGGAAGCAGATCCCCTGCAAGCGTCCTCTTTGGCAAATGCATGACGTAGATTTTCAGGCTGCTATTCGTATCGGCGCGCCGCACCAGAAAATCCAGCCCGCGCCAGGCTGCTTCGAGGGCCTGGAAACGCGGCTCGCGCAGTACGGCGCGCATCTGTTCCGTAATCGCGCCTTCCACCTGCGCGAGCATGTCCGCCTGCTTCGGATCGGGACCGGGCGCCAAATGCGGCGCAACGATGGAATGCAGATATTTTCGGAATGGATCGACCATCCGCGCCGCAGCCGGGGCCGCGCCCGTTTCCGACGATTCGACGATCTGATCCAGAAGGCCGCCCGAACTGAGAACGCTGGATGTCAACTCCGGCTCGTTCTCGGGCTGCCGCTCTTCGGCCCCTCGCAATAATTCCGCGGCGCTGTGGCGAAATGCTTCAGGCTGCCCAACGTGCGTGCGCAAATCGCGTAAAACACGAAATATACGACTCGATTCGAACAAACGATCGGGATGAAAATCTTCCAGTTCGCTGAAGCGAAGATCTTCTCCGCCTGTTGCCGCCAGGCGCACGTCCATGCGCTTCATGACGCCGTCAAATTTATCGCGATCTATTTCCAGCGGGCGCGATGCAGCCGCGGCGGTCGCGCCAAAATCGCCCAGGACCAGTATGCGAAAGGGCGTCTCAGAATCGGGGCGCGGAAAGGGCATTGCTCCATTGTGCTACCCGCGGCTGCTCACTTCAACTCGTTCTGAACGCGTTGAACCTCCTGCTCGTGCTTCTTTAGCATCGGAATATAGCGGGAAGCCCATTTCTTAATATCGGAGTCGGAGCCCTGTTGAACCTCGGTTTCAAACCGCGTGATATCGTCCTGATAGCGCTTCAGCATCTGCGCCGCGAAAAAACGATCGACGCCAGCCGCATTCATGCTCTGGAGACGCGCATACTCGGCTTGGTCCGCGTTGTTCAGGTTATCCGATATCGCTATGCGCTTTTTGTCGCCCAAGCGATGGATATCGACGCCGAACTGATTCTCCTCAAACGCGAGCTTATGAGCGACGTTTCGAACGGCGCTATTGCCGTGATCTTTAGCCCACTCCGTTACCGCGGCTAGGAAAGCGTGGTCTTCGGCGGCCTGCCGCAGAAAATCTCCATCGGAGGTGAACTGCGCGGGGTTCTTCATGGCCGGCGGCAACGCGTCGGTCGCCGTGGCATCCTGACGGGCTTTGGGATTCGAGTAACGGTCCCGCTGCGCGGAAACCGTTAACGCCAGGGCGGCGGGGAGGAGAAACAAGAGGACGCGATTCGGTCGCATGAGAGGCCTCCAGAAACTAGACCCGTCGCGCGTGGTTTCGTTACGGGTCAGGCGGGCGCGCGCACCGCTTTCAGCATCGCCCAGCCGCGCCAGCCGTAATGAATGCCGCTCCACGCCGTCGCAGTCACCATCGCCCATAAGAATGGCGCGTCCGAAATCGACGACCCGCCGCGCTCATTCACCACTGCAAGCGCCGCCAGAATCTGCAGAAACGTGCTGAGCTTACCCCACAATGTCGGCGGAAATTCGCGAACCGGAGTAAAAAAATATCCGTACGCGGCCATGATCAGAATGAAAACGTCGCGCCCGAATACGAGCCCCACGATCCACCACGGCAGCGCCGCCGCCATGCCCAGTGCGAGATAACTGACCGTCAATAGAAGCTTATCCGCAATCGGGTCGAGATAGGCGCCCACACGCGAAGGCCTACCCAACCTGCGCGCCGCGAAGCCGTCCAGAACGTCCGTTACGCCGGCCGCGATGGCGAGCCAAAACGCCTCTCTCCAGGCCCCCCGCAGAATTGAGAGCGCGATCCAAGGCGTCAGCGCCAGGCGCGCGGCCGTGATCAGGTTCGGAACGTCGATCAAGCGTATTTTTCGATCGAAAACGGCTTCGGATCAGGATACAAGAGCATGCGCTACGCGCGTGGCAAGCTGATCGAACGTGATCACTTCGTAGAGCGTGGGGTCGGACATGATGCGCGCCACCAGCGCGGTGTGCATGGCGTGACCGGCGCGCTCGGCGATAACGTGCCCCAGTAGCGGCTTGCCGATTAACGCCAGATCGCCAATCAGGTCGAGCGCCTTGTGGCGGCAGCATTCGTCGGCGAAACGCAAGCCCCCCGGATTTTGCACCCGGCGGCGATCGAAACACACCGCGTTGTCGAGACTGGCGCCCCGGATCAGACCCATGTCGCGCATTTGATCGAGCTCATGCTCAAACCCGAAAGTTCGGGCGGGGGCGATCTCGCCCGCGTAACGCTCCGGAGTCATCTCCATCTCGATCGATTGATGCCCGATCAGCGGATGTCCGAAAAAAACGTCGCACGTCAAAACAAAGGCGTCGGACGGCAGAATCGAAATGCGCCGTCCCTCCGCCTCCACGGTTACCGTGCGTCGTATGCGCAAAAAACGCTTGCGCCTGCGATAGAGCTTCAAACCGGCGCGCCGCAACAGTTCCACGAAAGGCTTCCCGCTGCCATCGAGAATCGGCACTTCGAGATTATCGATTTCGATGTGAGCGTTGTCGATGCCCATGCTATACAGCACGCTGAGCAGATGTTCGGTGGTCGAAATCAGCACGCCTTGCCGCATCAAGCTGGTTGCATAACTCACGCGCGCGACATAGCGCCAACTCGCGGGAACGTGAAAACGGTCGAGATCAGTGCGGATGAATACGATACCGGTGCCCGGCGGCGCGGGAAGAATGCGGATTGAGACCGCAACGCCGCTATGTAATCCTATGCCTGTAGCTTGCACCGGCCGTTGAACAGTCGTTTCAAACCGCAATGGGCCTCCCCGCCGAATCTGATGAGGTGAAATACTTATTCTAGCAACACTCGTAGTAGGACGAAGTTTCGTAGGTTTTTGATTCGGGGAGGCTTACAATTAAGGAGTGTGGCTGAAACGCCACACAGGTGCGTGATTTGCGCCTCATGGAGCCGGTTCTTGGAGCGTTCAATCTCCTCGAAGCGGATCGTCTGCCCCCACGTAAACGCGTGCGCCGTTTGGCGTCATCTGCGGCGCTCGTGCATCGGGATCGCGCGCCCCTTGCGTATCGAGAACCGCCCTTGCGCGCTCTGCGTTTTTATCGTCTGTTCTCACAAGCACCAGCGCGCCGCCGCGCCGGATTCCTTCGGTGTAGTAATGAGCGTCGCTTTCCGGAATATTCATTCCCGTGAGTGCGCCTATCAATCCTCCAGCCGCCGCGCCGAGGCCGAGGCTCCCCAATGCCAGTGCCAGCGGGCCGGCCGCCAACACGGGTCCGATTCCAGGAATGGCGAGCGCGGCCAGTCCTGCGGCCAATCCCGCGATTCCACCGATAATCGCGCCCGCTTCCGCGCCCGCTCCGGCGCTGGCGGTATCGTCCACTCCCCCTGGCGCTTCCCTCGCGGCATCACGCGCGATCAGACTGATGTCGTCACGGTTAAATCCGGCCTTCTGTAATGCCTGAATGGCGTCCTCGGCTGCGAGCATCCGATTAAACAGTCCGACGACATTATTTGTGCATAAATGGTCTTGCATAGCGCTTAGCGTCCCGTCGCAATCACTTCGGCGGGCCGCTCGGGCTGTAGTTCCAGCGTGGCGCGGAAGAGCGAGCCGAAGCGCAGCGTGTAAATTTTCGTGAACTCGGCGCCCAGAAAGAATATTTGGGCGGAATAATAAACCCAAAGCAGCACGATCAGGAACGATCCGGCGGCGCCGTAACTGGAGGCGATGGTCGTTTTGGCGAGGTAGATTCCGATCAGGAGCTTGCCGATCGAAAACAGCGCGGATGTAATGGCGGCCCCAATGATTACGTCGCTCCATCTCAGCCGTACGTCGGGCAAGACCTTATAGATAAGCGCGAACAACGCCGTAATCGCGAGGAACGAGATCAAGAGGTTCACGATCTGCACGGTGGCTCCGGGCAGGGGAAGGACGCCGCGGAACAACTTCTCGGTGGCCGAGATCCACGCGCCGAGGAACACCGAGAGCAGCAGCACGATTCCAGCGGCGACCACCATCAGGAAAGACATGCTGCGGCGCTTGATCACGTCCAATGCGCTCGCGATTCCCGATCGTCCCGGTTTTACCTGCACGCGCCAGATCGTATTAAGAGCGTCGCTCAATTCCACGAACGCCGAAGAGGCTCCGAAAAAAAGCGTAATTAATCCGATGATTGTTGCGATAATTCCGTTCGCCGGCCTATGCGCGGCTGCGATTAAGGCCTGGATCGCCTTCGCTCCTTCGGCTCCCAGCAGGTTTTTCATCTGCCACACCAACTGGCCTTGCGCGGCCTGTTGTCCATATGCCAAACCCGCGATCGCCAGCATGATGACGAGCAGAGGAGCTAGCGAAAGGGCGGTATAAAACGCGAGGGCTGCCCCTAACCGCGGCGCTTTGTCGTCCAACCACTGCGAGAACGTCTCCGTGATTAACGTATGGCACTCGCCGCACCGTATGGCGCGCACGCGACGAAATAGTTCCCGCATTCGCCGTCCTCCTCGCCGGCCACTGAGCCGCGGCGTCTTAAGTGAGGACGCGTTACGCCGTCATGGTGTTTCTCGTTCCGGATAGGACGAATTCACTGAAAAATATAGCTGTTGCAGAGCTTTAGTTGCCCCGCGAAGTGAAGCCAAAGGCATGAAACGATTTGCCTTGCTTTGTAGTCTCATTTACGGTATCGGGAGGCTGAGAACGCCTCCGGCGGACCAACTTGATTACCGCGCAATCCCGCTGAGCGCGCGTCGAGAAGGAAAAACATGAGCGCAGCTTCCTGGAGCCAGTTTCTTGCATCCGCCAAAATAACCCATCCCGGGATCGCATCGCCGTGAGCGGCTGGGGGGCGATGCTGTTCGATTCCTTCTTTCTCGCCGGATTTGAATGCTCTACGCACCGCTTGCGGGACGGGCGGCGGCTGGACGTCATTTGCGAGACCAAACACGACGAAATGGCGGAGCGAGATTACCGCTCGCTTCGCGAACTTGGAATTTGCGCCGTGCGCGACGGCATTCGCTGGCACCTTATTGAAACGCGTCCGGAACAATACAATTTTTCTTCTGTGCTTCCGATGCTGCGCGCCGCGAGCCGCGCTGGCGTCCAGGTTATCTGGGATTTATTCCATTACGGTTGGCCCGGCGATCTGGACATTTTTTCCCCCGTGTTTGTGACGCGTTTTGGGAAACTGGCGCGCACTTTTGCCTCCATTGTCAAAAGCGAGACGAATGACCTTCCTTTCTTCTCGCCCGTGAACGAGCCTTCGTTTGTGGCCTGGGCGGGCGGCGACGCCGGGTTCCTCAATCCGTTCGCGACCGGCCGCGATGCCGAGATCAAGGCGCAGTTGATCCGCGCTGAAATCGAGGCCATCGAGAATATCTGGGATATTATCCCGGGAGCGCGCATCGTTCAATGCGAGCCCGCCATACACATTGTTCCAAATAAAAAGCGCCGTAATGACGCCGCGTCGGCTGAAGGATATCGCGTCGCGCAGTTTCAAGCTCTCGACATGCTTACCGGCAGGATCGCGCCTGAGTTGGGCGGCCGCCCCGAGTATCTCGACATTCTCGGCCTGAATTTTTACAGCAATAACGAATGGGTGAATTTCGGAAAAACAATTTACGCGTTTCATCCCGATTACCGCCCCCTACAAGAGATTTTGAAGGAGTTTTACGAGCGCTACGAGCGACCCTTGTTCATTTCCGAGACCGGTATCGAAGGGATGTTCCGCCCAGGATGGCTGGCCTATGTTTGCGCCGAAGTCCGCTGCGCGCTCGATCGCGGTGTTCCCATTGAGGGCATTTGCCTCTATCCGATCGCGAACCATCCCGGCTGGGACAACGGACGCCACTGCCATAACGGGCTATTCGACTACTGCGACGTCCAGGGAGATCGCGAACTGTATCAACCGCTGGCGCGCGAGCTGAAATGCCAGCAAGCAATGTTCGCCGAGTTTTTCGAGCGCGACTGCATCGCCCGCAATTCCGCCGCACAAGATAACCAATACGCATGAACCAAACGAACGACCTCATCTGTCTATCGCATTTGCGCTGGGGATTTGTCTACCAGCGCCCGCAGCATCTGCTCAGCAGGGCGGCGCAACATTTCCGGGTCTTTTTTATCGAAGAGCCATTTCTCGAGGGCAACGAGGCTCAGTACAAACGCTTTTCCGATCCGGAATCCGGCGTGAATATCATCGCGCCATACCTGCCGCCCAACTTGAGCCTGGAGCAAAGCGAACGCGCCCAGGAGGATCTGCTCGTCCGCATTCTTGCGGAAAATAATATTCACGATTACGCGCTATGGTATTACACGCCCATGGCGCTGGGCTTCTCGCGGCGCCTTAACCCATCCCTGGTCGTCTACGATTGCATGGACGAGCTCTCCGGCTTCAAAGGCGCGCCGCCCATTCTTCGCGAGCGCGAAGCCGAGCTGTTTCGCCGCGCCGATCTCGTCTTCACCGGCGGACAGAGTCTCTATGAGGCCAAGCGCGGCAACCATCCCGACATGCACGCCTTCCCGAGCAGCATCGACTTCGCCCATTTCGCGCAGGCCCGCAATGGCATTCCACGCGCCGCCGATCAGGAAGCGATTCCTCATCCGCGCATCGGCTATTGCGGCGTCATCGACGAGCGCATGGATCTGGAACTGCTCGACGGCATCGCGCGACTTCGCCCGGACTGGCATTTCATCATGCTCGGCCCAGTGGTCAAGATCGATGCGGCGCAATTACCGCGGCATGCCAACGTTCACTATCTGGGATCGAAGAACTACAAGGAGCTGCCGTCCTATCTGGCGGGCTGGGACGCCGCCATGCTGCCCTTCGCGCGCAACGATTCCACGCGCTTCATCAGTCCGACCAAGACCCCGGAGTATCTCGCGGCCGGCAAGCCCTCCGTTTCCACCTCGATTCGCGACATCATACGGCCCTACGGCGAGCGCGAGCTGGTTTATATCGCCGATACACCCGCCGATTTCGTGGCGGCCCTACAAAGAGCGTTGGCCGTGAATAAGGGCGAGTGGCTGCCCGCCGTGGACGATTTCCTGAAATCCAACTCCTGGGACATTACGTGGAGTAAAATGCTGCAGCTCATGTCGCGGAGCGAGAGCTCCAAGAAAGCTCGGATCGCCAATACCGGGAACGCTAGGAGCGTGGTCTCGATATGAGCGCCAAGCGCGGAATCGATACCTTCGACTATCTCATCGTCGGCGCTGGCTTCGCCGGAAGCGTTATCGCTTCGCAGATGGCGCGCAATTTCGGCAAGCGAGTGTTGCTCCTCGACAAACGGCCGCACATCGGCGGCAACGCCTACGATCATTACAACGAGCATGGAGTGCTGGTTCATAAGTACGGACCGCATATCTTTCATACGAACTCGCATGACGTTTTCGAGTATCTTTCGAAATTCACGCAGTGGCGTCCTTACGAGCATCGCGTGCGCGCCATGGTGGACGGCCGGCTCGTTCCGATCCCGATCAATCTCGATACCGTGAACGCCCTTTACGATAAAGACCTCGATTCATCCCAGTTGGAGGCGTTTTTCGATTCAATCGCCGAGAAACGCGCCGCGATCCGCACATCGGAGGATGTAGTCATCAACCGGGTCGGCCGCGAATTGTACGAAAAGATGTTCCGCGGCTACACTCGCAAGCAATGGGGACTTGACCCTTCCGAGCTCGACGCCTCGGTTACGGCTCGCATCCCGGTGCGCACGGATCGCGACGACCGCTATTTTACCGACGCATACCAGGCCATGCCGCTGCTCGGCTACACCCGGCTGTTCGAAAACATGCTGGACCACGATAACATCAAAATTCTGCTGAATACCGATTATCGCGAAGTACAGGGAATTGTGCCCTACCGCGAAATGGTCTATACCGGTCCCATCGACGGATTTTTCCAATACCGCTTCGGCAAGCTGCCCTACCGCTCGCTGGAGTTCAAGCACGAAACTTTGGATCGGGCGCTGTTTCAGCAATACCCGGTGGTGAATTATCCTAGCGAGCGCGTGCCCTATACGCGCATTACCGAGTTTAAGTACCTGACCGGACAGGAGCACTCGAAGACCAGCGTCGTTTACGAATACCCGCGCGCCGAAGGCGATCCGTATTATCCCGTGCCGAAGCCGGAAAATAACACCCTTTACAAGAAGTATCAGGCGCTCGCCGAAGCAACCCCAGGCGTCCATTTCGTGGGCCGCCTTGCTACGTACAAGTACTACAACATGGATCAGATCGTCGCTCAGGCGCTGACGGTCTGCGCCAGGATGATGGGCGCATCGCGCGCGGATCTTACGCGTCGTCAGCCTACCCCGGTCACTGTCCCTGCTGCGACTTTGACGGCCTGAGCTGCGAGCGCTGGTCCGGCCAAATTTGAGGAGTTCGCAATGACGAAGAAATCCGCCGCTCTACTTACAGCCGCTGGCGCACTTGGTGGCCTGGGAACCTGGCTTGCCGCGCGAAGCCGCCGCGGCGACGATCTCCAGGGCAAGGTCGTCCTGATCACGGGTGGTTCGCGCGGCCTCGGGCTTCAGCTTGCCCGCGAATTCGCGCGCGAAGGCTGCTCCATCGCAATCTGCGCCCGCGATAATACGGAACTGGAGCGCGCGCGCCAGGACGTCGCCGCTTTGGGAGCCACCGTTCATGCCACGCGCTGCGATGTTACGGACCGCGACGATGTTGCGCGCATGGTTCGCGAAGTAGCCAGCCGCTTCGGCCAGATCGATATTCTCGTCAACAACGCCGGCGTCATTCAAGTCGGCCCGGCCGATCTGATGCACTTGGGCGATTTCGAGCAAGCCATGGCGGTTATGTTCTGGGGCGCCGTGTATCCCACGTTGAACGTATTGCCTGCGATGCGGCAGCGCGGCGCGGGCCGCATCGTCAACATCACCTCGATTGGCGGCAAAATCAGCATTCCCCATCTGCTGCCCTATAGTTGCGCGAAATTCGCCGCCGTCGCTTTCTCCGAAGGCTTGCGGACCGAGCTGGCGCCGCACGGAATTACGGTAAGCACCATCGTTCCTGGCTTGATGCGCACGGGCTCGCATCTCAATGCGCGTTTCAAAGGCCAACAGCCTCTCGAGTATGCATGGTTCAGCATGGGCGCATCCGCCCCTCTCGTCTCCATCAGCGCGGGACGGGCCGCCCGCTCCATCGTCCGCGCCACCAAGCGTGGCTCCGCCGAGAGCATTCTTTCCGTACCCGCGAACATACTCGCGCGCGTTCATGGTTTGCTTCCGGAACTAACGGCCCCTATTCTGGCCTTGATCAACCGGATCGTATTGCCATCTGCCGCGGGCGGCAGCGCGGAGCTCACCAGCGGGCACGACGCCGAGCGCCGCCTCAACTCAAAAATTCATCGCGGCTTCACGGTAATGGGACGTTCCGCCGCCCGCGATCTGAACGAGGCGCCCGTACCTTAAGAACCGATGGAATACGAGTTCGCGCCGATTCTACTGGACCGCGAGATCTGCCGCGATTTCAACCGCTCCTCGGCGCTCGAATGGTTCGCCACGAACCAGACCGGCGGCTATGCCATGGGCACCGTCGCGGGCTTAAACGCGCGCCGCTATCATGGCCTTCTGGTCGTCTCGCTCGATCCGCCGTTCCAGCGCCGCCTGTCTGGTCTCGAGCATCGACGAAACGGTCGAGATCGAATCGCAGTCTTTCCAACTCGCAACCCACCAATTTCAAGATGGCGTGCGGCCCAAAGGATTCGAGCTTCTCGACGCTTTCCGCCTCGATCCTTTTCCAGTCTGGGAGTGGACGCTAAACGGCGCCCAGCTCACGAAGCGCGTTCTTCTCGTCGAACATAAGACCGGCCGTCGTCATCGAGTATCTTTCGAACAAATCCTGCACCCTGAAATGCCG
The DNA here is from genome assembly GCA_963838885.1 of Bryobacterales bacterium. Taxonomy (GTDB): domain Bacteria; phylum Acidobacteriota; class Terriglobia; order Bryobacterales; family Bryobacteraceae; genus JAICMB01. The sequence continues at coordinate 67,557 of CAWITB010000060.1, forward strand.
TCCGCTGCTCGCTTTCCGCAATTACGACGGAACGATCCATCGGAATGACAACCTCAATTCCGGTCTCGAACAGGGTCCTGGTTATTTTCGTACCGCCCTTTATCCCAATTATCCGCCCATGACCGTATACTTCGGCGTCCACGGCGAATTTCAAAGCGATGGCCAGTGGGTCGACGCGTTCGATTACCTCATTGATGAATCTCGGGGCGAGGAACACACCGAAGACCTGTACACGCCGGGCGTCATTACTCTGCATCTGGAATCCGGTCACATCGCTTGGATCGCGGCCACGCTCGAAACCGAGGCGTACGACGAGGAGAGAGTCCGGAAGCTGGCAATTGAGCATCGCCACGTGCATGTTGTCGGGAACACGCCGTTTGAGGCGCGGCTGGCGGCCGCTTCCAATCAGTTCCTGGCAATCCGCGATAACGGGAATGCCACTATCATGGCAGGCTTCCCCTGGTTCGCATCGTGGGGACGCGACGCCATGATCAGCCTTCCAGGACTGGTGATTACGCGCGGCCAGTTCGAGACTGCGCGCAGCGTCATCGAAGGCTTTCTCATGCACCTGAATCAGGGCCTGATTCCAAATCACTATCCCGATATCGGCCCTCCCGAGTACAACACCGTCGACGCGACGCTATGGATGTTTCAAGCCGTCTGGAGCTACGTCGAATGCGGCGGCGGCATGTCGTGGGTCAAGGAGGTGTTCTATCCCGCCGCCAAGGAAATCATTTCGTGGCACGAACGCGGGACGTTGTATGAAATCGGCGTCGATCCCGAGGATGGTCTGCTCCGGGGCGGCGTGGATGGCACGATGTTGACCTGGATGGATGCAAAGGTAGGCGATTGGGTCGTGACGCCGCGCCGCGGCAAGCCGGTCGAAGTGAACGCGCTGTGGTTCAACGCGCTGCGTATTATGCTGCACTGGGCGGCCGAGCTCGAAGACCTGCAGTATGGCCACAAGATTCGCGAGATGGCCAAGCGCGCCCAACGCAGCTTCAACGATAAGTTCTGGAATGCCCCGCGCAACTGCGCTTATGATGTGCTGATGCAGCCGGACGATACGCCGGACGAGAAGCTCCGCCCCAACCAGATTTTCGCCGTGAGCTTGCCGTTTCCGTTGTTTGAGGAAGAGCAGCGCGCGTCCATCGTTCGCGTTGTGCAGAAGGAACTGCTTACGCCGGTTGGCTTGCGAACGCTCGCGCGCGACGATCCGGATTATCGGCCCCGCTATGAAGGAGACCGCGTGAAGCGCGATGGCGCCTATCATAACGGAACGGTCTGGCCGTGGCTGCTCGGTCCGTTCATCACCGCATATTTGCGAACCTTCGGGAAGTCCGCGGAAAATCTCGCCTACTGCCGCGGCCTGGTCGACGGGTTTGAACCCATCGTTCTGAGCGCCGGTCTCGGCAGCATTGCGGAGATCTTCGACGGTGACGCTCCTCATCGCGCCCGCGGCTGCATCGCGCAGGCCTGGAGCGTGGGCGAATTACTCCGCGTCATGCGCAGCGATCTCGCCTGAACCACGGTCCTACAATAAAACTTGATACGAACCAGAACGGGCCGCCTCGTCGCGCTCGCCTTTATTCTGATCGGGAGCGCGCCTGCCGCGATCAGGACGCTCACGATCCTGCATACCAACGATCTTCACGCTCATTTGACTCCGCTCGAGGACGGCCGGGGAGGCTTCGCCTATCTGGCCGCCGCCATCCGCCGCGAGCGCGATCATTGCGCGGGTTGTATTCTGTTAAACGCCGGCGATCTCGTACAAGGCACGCCCGTTTCGACCATCTTTCATGGCGCTCCCGTTTACGAGATCGCCAATCTGCTGGGTTTCGACGCCGCCACCCTGGGAAATCATGAGTTCGATTATGGTTGGGCGGAAGCGCGAAAGTTCATCGGCATCGCGAAGTTCCCCGTCGTGTCCTGCGACATAGTGGACGAAGAAAACCGGCTCTTCGCGCGACCCTACGTCATTCTCAACGTCAACAAGCTGCGGGTTGCGATCGTCGGGGCCGAAACGGACGATCTCCACAATCTCACAACTCCGAAGCAGCGCGGCCCCTGGCGCACCTTGCCGATCGTCGAGACCGTGCGCCGGTACGCCGCCGAATTGCGCGACAAATCGGATCTCATCGTGCTGCTCGCGCATATCACCGGCGAAGAAGAAACGCAGCTTCTCGATTCCGAGCCGGACGTCGGCGTAATCGTCAGTGGTCATATTCACAAGGGACTTGATCGCGAGATTTCCCGCCATGGTCGCGTTTTGGCGCGCGTCAAAGGCTACGGACAGGAGTTGGGCCGTCTCGATTTGAAAATCGACACGGAAAAGAAAGCCCCGGTCGCATGGACCTGGACGCGCATTCCCATCGACTCCACCAAGATCGCGCCTGCCCCCGACGTTGCTCGCGTCGTCGCCCGTTGGGAATCGGAGGTGAGCGCCCGCGTCGATAAGCCGCTCGCCATTTCAGAACGGCAATTCGATCAGCGCGAGTTGAAGCGCCTCATCGAGCGCGCCATGCGCGAGGAAACCGGCGCCGATTTCGCGTTCCTAAATCTCGGCGGCGTGCGCGACGTTCTTCCTAAAGGTCCATTGCTCGTCCGTAATATCTGGAACATTATGCCCTTCGACAACGATGTTGTCGTAGGCACTTTTAAAGGGCGGGATCTCCCGGCGGCCGTCGTCGATGGCGCCAAGATCGACGCGGCCCGCAACTACACGCTCGCGGTAAGCGATTTCACCGCCGCCAATCAGGGAACGCGCGAGAATCTCGGAACCAGCGGGCTGATGTTTCCTCGCAATGACGGCCTCCTCCGCAATCTGATCCTCGATTGGTTTCGCAAGCAGAAAGTCATCCGCTAGGCCCGCCGATCTCTTACAGGACTGAGCGGCAGCTCGCCCCCGGAGATGGTCTGCAAAACTGAGCCCCTTAGCCCGGGGTTAGTTGCACAAATGCCCACTGCGAAACTGCTCAGGTTTCCGTTTTGAACGCCACGCCGCCCAAGGTGGTCGGACCATGCCCCGCCCGGCGAGAAATCTAATTCCGCAGCGCGCGCGCCGCTCGGGTTTCTTTTGCGCGTGAATATCGGCTGCGCCGCGGAATCGGCGCACGCTGATTTCCTCCTTCCGCTGCCGGCTCTAGCCGCCGATACCTGGAACAGGGCCTCGCACGCTTGCACATCGAAAAGACTGCGGCGGACCACGTCCGATCCTTCCAGGATGATCCCACCCTTGTCGCGCGACCTCGGCGCACGCCGCCTTACTTGCAGGGCGGAACAGTAGCCACGGAGGCAGGCAAAACTGCCAGCCGCTGCGTCGCGAGTTGCTGGTTCACCTTCGTCAAATCGCCTTCGATCAACTCGTTCCAGCGCGTGGCCAAGCCCGTCAGATCGCGGCAATAATCTTCATACGCGGTCTCCATGGCCGGCGTCGGCGCCACGTCGGCGCTATCTACCGTAGTCGCCAGCGACCCGAGTTCGCGGTTCAGCAGCGAAAAAGTCGGCTTCGGTTTTCCAAATCCCCGCTCGCCGCCGCCTTCGGACCCCTCCAACTTGGCCGCTTTCCCATCGAAATCGCGCAGGGCCGCCACAGCCGAGGCTGCTTCCGCTGCGCCGAGCTTTTTTTGGTCCACCGCGACAGCCTCGCGCAACAGCGCCGCGCGATGGTGAAATTCAAAGCTCATCGCGACCAGCTTGACGACCTTCTGTTCCATCTCGAACTGCTGGGTTAGCGCGGTCGTCGAGACGTCCACGCGCGGATCCATCCCCACATCGAGCGGCTGCTTGTACTCGCGCCCATTCACCGTCAGCCGCACTTCGTAGCGCCCCGGCACGGCCAGCGCTCCCAACGGCTCACCCAGCGTGTTCCCGTAAAGCGCGGAGATCGGATATTCGTGACGGATCGCCGGCGGCGGCGCATAGCGCAAATCCCAAACGAAGCGGTTCATACCCGCGCGCCTCGACAGCGCCTCCGGTGGCGCCAGCCAATACTCCGGCACATTGGGCGGCGGCTCCGTCGGCGGCGCTTCCGGCTTGCTCGAGTACTGCCGCACTAATTGTCCAACCTCGTCGTAAATTGCCAGCGTAATATCCTCCGATGGCGCCGATCCCAAATAGTAATCGACGATCGCGCCGTTGGGCGGATTCTCTCCCGCGGGCATCTCCGGCGGCAGCGGCGTATCCTGGTTCAAATCGAGGCGTACGCGCATCGCCTTCTCCGGGCGAAACACGTGAACCGCGGCGGCCGCAACCGTTTTGTCGATCTGTCGCAGCGGCGTGATATCGTCCAAAATCCAAAACGCCCGACCGTACGTCGCTGCCACCAAGTCGTTCCCGTTTACAGCCAAATCCCGCACCGATGTCGTGGGCATATTCAGCCGCAGCGAACTCCAATGATCTCCATCGTCAAAGGAGACGTAGGGGGCGTTTTCCGTGCCCGCATACAGCAGCCCCTTTCGCTCTGGATCTTCCCTGACCACGCGAGCGAAGCTTCCATCGGGAATGCCCGCATCGATCTCGGTCCACGTTTTTCCGAAATCATGCGTGCGATAGATGTGCGGGCGGAAATCGTTCTCCTCGTGCCGGTCCACCGCGGCATAGGCCGTCGCGGCATCGAAGTGCGACGCTTCTAAAATACTGATCAGCGTCCATTGCGAAAGATCCGGGGGCGATACGTTTCGCCACGTGACGCCGCCGTCGGTCGTAAGCTGTATCAAGCCATCCGTCGTGCCGGCCCAGATCTGACCAGCGGCCTTGGACGACAGCGAGAAAGTGTTGATCGCCGTTCGATCCGGAGGTTTAACGGTCTCCTGCTCCTCCCTGACCCTCGGTTTCGCGGAAGGCGGCGGTTGTTTGGCCTCTTCGGCCTGGGCCTGTTCGTTGCGCGCCTCGCTGCCGGGCCGCTTCGTAAGGTCGGAGCTGATCGCTTTCCAATGGATTCCGCCGTCCCGCGTCTCGAGCAGACATTGCGAGCCCATATACAGCGCGTGCGCATCCTGCGGCGAAAACGCCAGCGGCGGATTCATAGCCATGCGATAGTCCCCATCCCGGCTCACATTGGGAGAAATATTGGCGACCTGACGGCTCGACCGGTCGATGCGCACCAGCCCGCGTCCTGGCCCGCCGGCATAAACCATGTTCGGATTCAGCGGATCGGGAACGATGTATCCAAATTCATATCCGCCCACCGGGTCCCAATCCATGAATGTAATTTCGCCATAATCGCCGCGGCTGAGCGTGCCGACCGATCCGCTGTCCTGCTGCGTCCCATACACCCAATACGGAAAGCGATTGTCCGTGGACATGTGATAAATCTGCCCGGTCGGCTGGTTGTACCAGGAGCTCCATGATTTGCCGCCATCTAAACTGATGGTCGCGCCCTGATCGCTAGCCAGGATCATTCGCGCCGAGTCCGCGGGATCGATCCACAACGCGTGGTTATCGTCGCCGCCGGGCGCGCCCTTATAGGCGATGAACGTCCGGCCGCCATCGTCCGACCGGTACAGTGACGTCTGCGCGACATACACGACGTCCGGATTCTTGGGATCGAGAAATACCCTGCTGAAATATCCGCTGCCCTGTATTCGCGCGTCGGCCGTGCTGCGCGTCCAGCTAGCCCCGCCATCGTCGGAGCGATACAATCCGCCCCCGCCGCGCGCCGCGATGATCGCAAACACGCGCTTGCCGTCCGGCCCCACCGCGACGCCGATACGGCCCAAGTTGCCCGTGGGCAGCCCCGCTCCCGTAATCGCCGTCCAGGTTTCTCCCGCGTCGGTTGTTTTATAAATCCCCGCGCCATTCATGCTCTCAATCAGCGACCGCGTATTTCCCGGTTTGACGTAGTGCTCCCACAGCGCGGCAAAACCGATTTTCGGATTATCGGCCGCGAAAGCAATATCGATCGCGCCGGTCTTGTCGTCTTTGTACAGCACTTTGCGCCACGTCTTGCCGCCATCCGTGGTCTTGAACACGCCTCGCTCCTCATTGGGCGCGAACGTGTGTCCCAGCGCGGCAACGAAGACGATATTGGGATCATGAGGATCGACCCACATGTTCCCGATGTGCCGCGAATCCTCGAGCCCGGCGCGTTTCCAAGTGTGCCCCGCATCCACGGATTTGTACACGCCCTTGCCTTGATTCACGGCGCCTCCGACATTGCTGACATCGCCCGTCCCCACATACACGATGTCGGGATTCGATGGCGCCACCGCAACCGCGCCGATGGAGGCGACCTGCTCCAGATCGAAGATCGGCTTCCAAACCACGCCGCCATCGACGGTCTTCCAAACTCCGCCTCCCGGCGTTCCCATGTAATAAACCGCCGCGTTCCCCGGAATACCCGACACGGCGGAGACGCGCCCCGCCCGGAACGGACCGATCTGCCTCCAGCGCATCCCGGAATACAGCGCGATATCGTACTGCGCCCCAGCGGCGGTCGAAACACCGGCCGCTAGCAGCAGCGTGCCATATAGAGCCACGCGGTGACCTGGGATGTTCATAGCCCGATTCTCCTCCGAACGCCCCGCCCGAAACAACTCCATAAGCGGCAATCGCCCGCCGGCGCATACGTGATCTCGTATGATGGATGCGATGGTGTTTCGACTCGCCATCGTGCTTTTGACTCTGGCGCTCGCCATCGCTCTGCTGATAGACCCGCGGCTGTTTCCGGGAGCGCCCAACGGCCGCGTGCCCGTCGTCATCGGGTTAGCGTTGCTGGCCGCGCTCAATTTCATGCGCTTGAGCAGGGCCCGGCAGGCGCAACGGCGAGCGGAGGTGATGGGGCGGATTCCAAAGAAGCCGCTTGGCCTCTGAAGCTTGGCTAACCGGCGCCGGAGCGCTTCGTCTACGAGATAGCCTGTAACCTACGGCCGCAAGAAGGTATCGCACAACGACAATGCGCTGGGACAGTCTCAAACAGGACATTCGTTACGCCGTCCGCACCCTCCGCCACGACGCGCTCTTTTTCACCGCCGCCGTAGCCATCATGGCGCTCGGCATCGGGGCCAATACGGCAATTTTCAGCATCGTCAACTCGCTCCTCTTCCGGCCGTTGCCGTTCCAGCACTCCGATCGCCTCGTCTGGATCGCCAACACCGGAGGAGACGGCGGCCTCTCCTCCACCACGACGCGCGTCGTGAATTATCTCGACTGGAAACGCATGAATCGCTCCTTTGAGGACTTGGCCGCTTACTTCGCCTTCTTCGACTACGGCTCCTACAACCTGATCGGCCAAGGTGAGCCAGAGCGCATCGTCGGCGTTGGCGTTACGCAGAACTTTCTTCGCTTCCTCGGCGTCCAGCCCGAGCTGGGCCGCTCTTTTGCAGATGCCGAGTGCAAATGGAACGGAAGCCCGGCGGCGATCCTCACTCACGGCCTTTGGGAGCGGCGCTTCGGTTCCGACCCTCATATCGTCGGACGCTCCATCACCCTGAACGATCGCGCCACCACCGTGGTGGGCGTCCTCCCTGCATCCTTCGATTTCAGCGCCGTATTTACGCCCGGCTCGCGCGTCGATATGTTGACACCCTTCCCGGTCACGCCCGAAACTGACCGCTGGGGGAATACCCTGGCCGTCATCGGCCGTCTAAAGCCAAACGCCGGCGTGGCGCGAGCTCAAGCGGAATTCGATGTTATGAACGAACAGATCCGGCGCGCCAATCCCAGCCGCTGGACCTTCGGCGCCAAGCTCACGCCTCTGCGCGATTACCTTACAAGCCGCTTCCGCCGCGGGTTGTTCATGCTTCTCTGCGCCGTCGGCGCAGTGCTGCTGATTGCCTGCACCAATCTCTCGAATTTAATGTTGGCGCGTGGCGCTTCCCGCACAAAAGAGATCGCTATCAGGTCCGCATTGGGCGCCGGCCGCTGGCGTCTCGTACGGCAAATGTTGACCGAGAGCCTTCTCCTGTCCCTGACCGGCGCGTTATTCGGGGTCGGCTTGGCGTATGCGGGCATGCGTTATCTCACGTCTCTGCGCGGCGTCGGCATCCCTCTTCTGCGCACGGCGCACATCGATGCGACTGCGCTCCTTTTCACGGCACTCGCTGCCTTGGCTACCGGAATCCTCTGCGGAATCGTGCCCGCGCTCGAAGCCTCCGCATCGAAAGCATCCGGCGCATTAAAAGACACCGGACGCGGATCCAATGAGAGCCGCCGCTCCTCTTGGATCCGAGGCATCCTCGTCATCTCCCAGGTCGCCCTAGCGTGCGTGCTGCTCGTCGGCGCGGGACTCCTCATCCGCAGCTTCCTGCGCGTCCTCGATGTCGATCTGGGGTTCCAGCCCGAAGGAGCCGCCGCCTGGCGCATCGATACCGGCTCGAAGTATGCAACACCCGGCCAGCAAGTCCTCTTTTATGACCGCCTCGTCCGCGCCATCGAGGCCGTTCCGGGCGTCGAGTCGGCCGGCATTACCGACGCCCTGCCGCTCAGCCGCGATAGGAGCTGGGTAGCGTTGGCGCGCGGCGTGATCTATCCCAAAGGGCAGGCGCCCATCGTGCATCCGCGACTCGTGGATTGGCGCTACATCCAGACCATGCGCATTCCCCTGATCGCAGGCCGCAATTTCAATGCTCATGATGTTGCCTCGAGTGAAAAGGTCGTCATCGTCAATGAGAAAATGGCGCGTCGCCTCTGGCCTAACCAGAACCCGCTCGGCCAAATCGCGACAATCGACGTCGAGCGCAAGGTGGTCGGCGTGGTCGCCAACGTTCGTCACGAGAGCTTGGAGCAAGAGGGCGGCCTGGAGTTCTATCTGCCGATCACGCAGCGTGGCAATAGTTCGGTTGAGCTGGTCGTCAGAACCAAATTGCCGCCTGCCGACCTCGCCCCGAGCGTGCGCGCCGCCATGCGCTCAGTCGACTCCGCTCTGCCCACGGCGGAATATCAGGAGTTGCGCGCGTTCGTGGATCGCGCCGTATCTCCGCGCCGTTTCCTCGTGTTTCTCCTCGGGGCCTTCGCGCTCGCGGCCCTGCTGCTCGCCTCCATAGGCATCTACGGCGTTGTCTCCTACTCTGTCAGCCGCCGCACGCAGGAGATCGGTATCCGCATGGCCCTCGGCGCATCGAGCGGCCAAGTCCAGCGTCACGTCGTCTTTCGCACGCTTCTGCTCGTAGCAGTGGGCATGCTCGCGGGAATCCTCTGCGCCTTAATGCTGGCGCGAACCATGGCATCGCTTCTGTACCGCATGCAACCGCTCGATCCCTTAACGTTCCTTGCGACAGCGTTACTGCTCCTTATGGTCGCGGTCCTCGCCGGATACATGCCGGCGCGGCGCGCCTCCCGCATCGATCCTATGGCGGCATTGCGCGAGAGTTGACGTCTCACGACATCGCCCGGACAATCACAGGAACGGATGATTTCTGTTCGAAACCAGCGACAGGAACTCATCGCGAGTTTCTTTGAGAGCCCTGAAGTCGCCCAGCATGGCGCTAGTAATAGTGCCCGAGTGCTGTTTCTCGACGCCCCGCATCATCATGCAAAAGTGGCGGGCCTCGCAGATGACGCCGACGCCGCGCGGCTCCAGAACATCGCGGATGGTTTCGGCGATTTGCTGAGTGAGGCGTTCCTGAAGCTGTAGGCGGCGGGCGAACGCATCGACGATGCGCGGGATCTTGCTGAGCCCGATTACCTTTTCCTTCGGCAGATATGCGACGTGGATTTTGCCGAAGAAGGGCAACAGGTGATGCTCGCACATACTGAAGAACTCGATGTCTTTCACCACAACCATTTCGTCGCACTCGTGCGTGAACAGAGCGCCATTGACAATGGCGCCGATATCCACTTCATAGCCGCTGGTCAGGAAACGGAGGGCCTTTTCGGCGCGGTCCGGGGTGCGGACGAGGCCCTCGCGCGCGGGATCCTCGCCGATGCGCTCCAGAATTTTCCGCATCATTGAGGCGATCGACTCCTCCCCGGGACTCCGCGGTGCGGCGACTTCCCCGCCCTGCCGCGGCTCCATGTTCACAACAGCGTTCACAACAGCTTTGTTGCTCTTCATGTCCTTAGCTCGAATGAGTTCTTCCGTGTCTCGCGTAAGCGGACAGCTTGCAGCAGCGGCCACTCGCCCGGAAACGCGGCCGGCCAGGCGCTCGCAAGTCTGCGATGAATCGCGGCGGCGAGATTTTCCGACGTGGGGACGGTATTTTGAAAATCTCGCACATCCTCGTTCAAATTGCGATGATCTAAGTCACTGAGGACGCATCGCTGCACCAGCAAGTCGATTATCGCGGGATTGCACACGCGGCCGGTCGATTCGTCCAAGGGTCCGGCGGCGGTCACTTCAAGAACATAGTCGTGCCCGTGGCCGTAGGGGTTATTGCATTTGCCGTAGAGTCCCGCGTTTTCCGGCTCCGGCAAGAGCTTCGAATGCAGTCGATGAGAGGCCGAGAAGCGGTAGCGGCGCGTCAGCGCGATCATCGCAACACTCCTCCGTAATCGACAAACAAATCCTCGGTCTCGTACAGCCGCACGTTTTGCAGGCGCGCCGTTTCGGTCCGGAAATGAGGCGCCAGGCGGTTCCAGATCTCGACCGCAACGTTTTCCGTCGTGGGCACGACGCGATCGAAGGGAGGGACTTCGTAATTAAGAAAACGATGGTCCAACGGATCGAGAACGGCTTCGTTTAAGATTTCTTTCAGCCGCTTGATATCGAACAACATGCCCGTCGCGGGATCGGGATCGCCCTCGAGCGTGACTTCGAGAACGTAGTTATGGCCATGTCCTTTGGGATTGGCAGCCGGACCGTACAAAGCGAAATTCTCGGACTCGCCGAGATCCGGCTGGGCGCACACGTGAGAAGCCGAGAAATCGACTCGCCTGGTGAGTAGCATTGTCCCGCTAATTTGATGCCGCGCAAAGGGGTGGAGATACTCTAAAATTAGGAGAAGAAGCCGTTCGCTCCATGCCTAAAGACAAGGTCGATGCCGCCATAAAGATCCTTATCGGCGGTCTGTTGGTTGCCCTGGTTTTCGTAATCGCCGGGACGCTCAACGAACGCGTTATCAAGGTGGGCGATACAGCTCCGGACTTTTCAATCACGACCGATCGCGGGCAAAAGATTACGCCCACGAATTTCGGCGGCAAGACGCTGGTGCTGCATTTCTGGGCGAGCTGGTGCGCGCCCTGCGTCGATGAAGCTCCCGCGCTGAACGAGTTCGCGAAGAAGGTCGCCGGCTCCGGAGTGGTCGTGCTGGGCATCAGCATCGACGCCAACGAAAACGCCTACCGCAAGTTTCTGAGCCGCTACGGCGTCGCGTTCCAGACGGCGCGTGATCCGGAGGCGAACATCAGTTCTTCCTATGGCACGTTCAAGGTCCCGGAGACGTATATCATCGACCGCTCGGGCAAAGTCGTCCAGAAGATTATCGGCGAGGGAGACTGGGGCGATGCGGCGGTCAATTACGTCCGATCGTTGTAGCTCGTGATCGCCCCCGGCGCCCTCGAGCAGATCCGCGAACTCCTGGGGCCTCGCGGGTATCTGCAGCGACCCGAAGACCTCACCCTCTACGAATACGACGGCAGCGTGGATAAGGCGCGGCCGGACTTGGTGGTGTTTCCGCGCACGACCGCGGAGGTGGTACGAATCGTTCGCATCTCGAATGAATTCAAAATTCCGATTGTAGGACGAGGAGCCGGCACCGGCCTCAGCGGGGGAGCGATTGCCCGGGCGGGCGGAATCGTGATTGCTTTCGCGCGCATGAACCGCATTCTTGAAATCGACCTCGCCAACGAGCGGGCCGTGGTTCAGCCGGGCGTCGTAAATCTTGATATCTCGATGGCGGTCAAGGACGCCGGGTATTTTTATGCTCCCGACCCATCGAGCCAGAGGGCCTGCACCATTGGCGGAAACGTGGCCGAGAACGCTGGCGGACCGCACACGCTGGCCTATGGCGTAACGACGAATCACGTGCTCGGGCTGGAGGCCGTCTTGCCCGATGGCTCGCTACTCGAGACCGGCGGAAAGACGTTGGACGCAGCCGGGTATGACATCACGGGTCTGCTGACGGGTTCGGAAGGAACCTTGGCGCTGGTGACGAAGATTGTGGTGCGCTTAATGCGCGCGCCGGAGATGGTGAAGACCATCCTGGTGATTTACGATTCGGCCGACGATTGCGCCGACACCGTGGCGGAGATCACGGCGCGGGCGATCACGCCCGTTGCCATCGAGATGCTAGACGGCGTAATGCTCCGCATGGTGGAGGAGGCTACGCACGCCGGTTATCCAATGGATGCGGCCGCCGTGCTCCTGATCGAGTTAGAAGGCTTGAGGGAAGCGGTCGAAGAGCAGGCGGAGCAGGTGCGAGAGGCGTGCTTGGCGTGCCGCGCGCGGGAGTTTCGCGTGGCGCGTTCCGCCGCGGAGCGCGAGCTGCTTTGGAAGGGGCGCAAGAACGCCTTCGGCGCAGTCGGGCGCGTCAGTCCGTCGTATTACGTGCAGGATGGCGTGGTGCCGCGGACCAAGATCGCCCCTACGCTGCGCTATATCCACGAAGTATCGGAGCGCCACGGACTAGCGATCAGCAACATTTTTCACGCCGGCGACGGCAACATGCACCCCATCATCCTGTTTGATGCGCGTAAGCCGGGCGAACTGCAACGCGCACAGCGGGCCGGCGAGGACATCCTGGAATACTGTATCGCGGCAGGCGGCTCCATTACGGGCGAGCATGGCGTCGGAATGGAAAAGATGGAACTGATCGGGCGGCTGTTTTCGGACGAAAGCCTGGATATAATCCGGCGATTTAAGGAGCTGTTCGATCCCACGTGTCATTTCAATCCCGGCAAGATGCTGCCGACTGGGCGGGGCTGCATGGAGATCCGGCAGGCGGCCGGAACTATGGTTTAGCAGCCCGATGGAAACGGCCGCTCTCAGTGGGCCTCCCGGCGGTGTATAATTTACCAACGCCATGTCACCGGAATCGAGCGCTATTACCCGTGAGGATTTGGGTCCCAAGCCGCCCAGCGCGGCCGGGGTTTTCAACGTTTTTATCGATCCTGCCGCCACGGCGCGGAGCGTGCCGGCCCCACGAGCATGGCTAGCCCCGCTCATTATCATCTCCATTGCCACCGTCCTTTACGCTTGGTTCACGATTCCCATCACCATGCGGGTGATCATGCTGAATCCGCCCAACGGCGCCAGCGGCGAGAACCTCGAGCGCATGCGAGGAATGATGGAAACGATCTATAAGGGTTTCGCGTTCGCCAGTCCCGCGATAGTCATCGGAGTGATTGCCCTGCTGGCGCTGCTCGTGTCGCTGATGTGCTCGGCGGTCGGCATCAAAACCAAATTTCGCGACATCTTCACGATCATGAGCGCCTGCTCTCTAATCACGGTGCTGCAGCTTGCCGCCATGTACTTCGTGCTGCGAGCCAAGGGCGACGACCTTCAGAGCGTGCAGCAGCTTTCCCCTTCCTTCGGCCTCGATATCTTTTTTTCCGACCTTAAGGGTCCCCTGTTCGCCATTCTGAATTTCTTTTCTATTTTCGAGGTCTGGTACCTCGTCATGTTTGTCCTCACCCTCGCCTATTTCGCCCGCACTTCCAAAGGGAAGGCCTTTCTCGCGATCACGCCCGCCTGGTTGTTGCCGTTGCTCTTCAAGGTAGTTGGGTCCTTTTTTGCAAAGAGCTGACGCCGCTTCAAGCGCTTTTATCGCACGAAAAGCGCGGACTATCGTCAAAATGACGTTCAATTCTGGACCATCTAGGAACATCTACAGGCAAAACGGGATTGCGGCGCCCGGCCTTTTGCCGTACGATTTCAGTAGGTAAAGTGCGAGAAAAAGAGTCTGAACGGACGTATTGCTATATTTTGTCGATACAGGATAGCCGCCCTAACGGACGCCTATTCGAAGAAGCGTTCCGGCAGGATGGTGACAATGTGGAGCTGCTGACGCTGTATTCCATCGAAGAAACCCTTGAGCGATTACGCGATCCGGACTACGAATTGCCGGTCCTCATCCTGCTCGCAGCGCGATTCCCGACCACGACTGCGGTGGATCTGGTGCGGTGCTTAAAGGCGGACCCCCGCCTGCGGCCGATCCCAGTGTTGGTTTTCGGGACCTATCTTTTGCCCGAAGAGATCAATGAGCTGTTCGCTGAGCAAGCCGGATCGGTGATTGGGTTGCCCGGCAATCTGGAGGAATTGGAACAGACGGTCCGCTTGATCAAACAGTATTGGCTTGGGATCGCGGGACTTCCGCAGCGCGCGGCCGCTCGGGAGGCATCTCACGCCTAAGCGGCGATAGCTTCGATCTCCCCAACTTCTTCCGCGGTCAATTTCCATGCCGCCGATTTCGCGTTCGATTGTACCTGCGCCGGCGAAGACGCCCCGGCGATAACGGACGCTACCGCCGGTTTGGCAAGCAGCCAGGAAAACGCGACCTCCAGAATGGTATGCCCGCGCGACTCGGCGAAGCGAATCAGCGCTTCTACAATCTCCAGGTTGCGCTCCGTGAATACCTTTGGCCCGAACCCCGCGTCCGCACGGCTGCCTTTCGGAAATGGTCTGCCCTTGCGGTATTTACCGGTTAGAAGCCCATTCGCCAGCGGAAAAAAGGGAAGAAATGCCATGCCCAGCCGCTCGCATTCCGGCAGCGCGTCGCTCTCCGGGTCACGATGCATCAGGCTGTACTGGTTTTGCACGCTCACGAACCGCGCCGCGCCTTGCTCCACGGCGGCTTCGGCTTCCCTGAGCTGGGCGCCGGAAAAATTGGAGCAGCCGATTTCGCGTACCTTGCCGGCCACTACCAGATCGTTGAGAGCGCCCAGCGTATCCGCGACCGGCGTGTTCGGGTCGGGCTGATGCAACTGATAGAGATCGATGCGGTCCGTCCCGAGCCGCTTCAGACTGTCCTCAATCGCCTGCTGGACGTACTCCGGCTTCGCGCCGCGGCGGCGCTCGTCCATTTTCATGCCGAACTTTGTCGCCACGATCGCTTCCCCGCGGCGTCCGCCCAGTGCCCGTCCCAGGAACCGCTCGCTTTCGCCCGCGCCATAAATATCGGCCGTGTCAAAAAAATTCACGCCGCTGTCCAATGCCGCCGCGACCACCTTCGCCGCCTCCGCCGCATCGATGCGCCAGCCGAAATTGTTGCAGCCCAGTCCTACGGTAGACACCTGAAGCGAGCCGATTTGCCGGGTTTCCAAGGTATTTTCCGCTTAAGCGCTCACCGGCGGCACCAGCGTCTTCAAAAATTCGTGCGCCACCCGGAAACCGCGCTTGTATTGCTCGGTGAAATTGCCTCCTTCGTACGGAGGATAATAAAAGGCGTCTTCGTTCTCGATATTCATGGCGCCACCGTAGCCCACCTCCGAGAGTACCGAGAAAAAGCCCTTCCAATCCACCGATCCGTATCCCGGAACGCGAAATCGCCACCAACGCGCATTGTTGACCGGCTGGATGCCCGCCCGTCGCACGATATGCCACAAAATCTCGGTGTCCTTGAGGTGCACATCGTAAATCTTCGCAGCGAACTCGCGCGCCGCCGCCACCGGGTCCATGAACTGCCACACCAGGTGCGAAGGGTCGAACTGCAGACCGACATTCGGGCTATCGTTGAAGGCTTTGAAAAGGGCTTCCCAGCCGACCGGACCGGTCGCGATGTTTGGGCCGCCCGCATACGGCTCCCACAGAATTCGAACTTTATTCCGCTCCAGCGCCGGAAAATACTTTTCGCTGTACACGCGCACGATCTCGTCCACCTGCTGCGCCAGCGGTTGCCCCTTAATGGTTCCGGACTGGCCCCCGATATTCGGAATACCGAGCTTTCCGCACAGCTCGATACACTTGACCGTGTATTGGTTCTGACGCTCGCGTTTGGCCGTGTCCGGGTCGATGTGATTTCCATCCACGGCGAGCGAAGATACATAAATTCCCGAGCTCTGGATTTTATTTTTGATGGATTGAATGGCGGCATCGTCCAGTTTGTCTGGGTCGAGCCGGAGTTGCATGCTCGTGAAGCCTTCGGATTTAACCCATTCGAGGTTGGAATCCGAGTACGCGCATAACACGCCTAGCCGGGGTTTCCAGTTCGGTGGGCGAACGCGTTGCGCCCGAGCGGCAGCGGCGGCCGAGACGGCAGCCAGAACAGTACGGCGAGTAAGGGTCACCACATGACGATACAGCGACTCGCGCTGCCGGCGCAAGCGCAGAGGGGCGATTGAGTGTAAGCTAGCCTCGGCTGCACCTCGGAGGACTAAATGAAGAGGCGTTTGCTTTTGCGTGGCCAACTCCTGGCGATAGGCGCGTTCCTGTGCATTTTTGACTTGGCGCAGGCCAATACGATGGATACGATTACGGAATACAGCTCCCCCCGAACCAGGGCCTCGTTTTTACACCCGGCGATCAGATTCTTTTGACCGGACTTCGGGAGTCACTGGCGCGAGCGTGTTGTCTGGACTCAGTATTTGCTTTACGACTGCCGTTTCGGTGAGGATCGTCAGCTCAAGCCCATGCCCCGTTTTCGACCCCGTCCCAGCCGGCGCGACGATTGACGCTCTGCAGATTGTGTCGTCCGTCGTTACTACGGCGCCCATTAATTATCAAATCCAAGTACGGGGAGTTCGTAGGTCGCGGCCGCGGCGGCGGTCCCCCGAGCCCGATGCAGGCGCGCTCGCAGCCGCCGGCTTGCTGGGTTTCCTCGGTTTGATTTACTTGCAATAGCAAAGTACTTGGTATTATAGAGAGCATGACGATCTTCGACCTGCTCTTGCTTCTTGTATTCCTGACCTGCGCCGCCGCCCTCGTATCCGCCGGCTGGAACGCACTGCGCGGCCGCGGCCCCGCCGCCGTCCGGACGCTACAACGCCTTGGCGCATTTTTGTTGGCGTACCTCGGCATCGTGATTGTTGTCGCCCTCGCGTCACCTCGGCGGATCATTCCCGCCGGAACGAATCAATGCGCCGATGATTGGTGCATTGCCGTGCTTCGCTCCGAGCGCTGGCCGTCGAAAAGCGCGAAATGGCTGGCCGTCACATTGCGAGTATCGAGCCGTGCGCTCAGAGTGCCGCAATCGGCCCCCGACGCCCGCGTCTACCTGCTTGACAGCGACGGCCACGCCTATGAACCGGACGCCCCGGCCCAAGCCGCTTACGAACGCGCAAACGGTCCTGCGATTCCATTCTCCGTGCGGCTGCAGCCCGGTGAAGCAATCCTTACGACGCGCGTTTTTGAAACGCCCCGCCCAGTCGATAACCTTCGTCTGCGTCTCGTCCATGGGGGATGGCCGGAGCTGTTTGTCATCGGCGACTCCAACAGCCTGTTTCACAAACGCACCGTGATGCGCCTCGATTAACCGCGCGTGCTACCGTCTGATTTCATCCATATCCAATGCCTCCATCGAACGTGACTCATCTCGAATGCGCCTCCTGCTCCAAGCGCCATCGGGCAGGCGCGGTGCATAATCTCTGCGAATGCGGCGGACCGCTGCTGGTCCGCTACGATCTGGCGGCGATACGCCAATCCTGGCCGCGCGATTCGGTCGCAAACGGTCCGGATACGATGTGGCGTTACGCTCCCATCCTGCCGGTGCGCGATCCCGCCGATATCGTTTCGCTCGGCGAAGGCATGACGCCCCTGATTCACGCCCGGCGTCTCGGCGAGACGCTCGGGGCGTCCCATCTGTGGGTAAAGGACGAAGGCATCAATCCCACCGCATCCTTCAAAGCTCGCGGACTCTCCTGCGCAGTCTCGATGGGGTACGAATTGGGCGTCCGGAAATTTGCGATTCCCTCGGCGGGCAACGCGGCCAGCGCCATGGCGGCTTATTGCGCCGCCGCCGGCGTGGAGGCCCATATTTTCATGCCGCAGGACGTTCCGCAGGCGAACTATATCGAGTGCAAAGCCTTCGGCGCCAAGGTCACGCTTGTCGATGGACTCATCAGCGATTGCGCCAAGATGGTGGCCGCGCGCAAAGATGCCGAAGGCTGGTTCGACGTCAGCACGCTCAAGGAGCCATACCGCGTCGAAGGCAAGAAAACCATGGGCTACGAAGTCGCCGAGCAGTTCGGCTGGACGTTGCCCGGCGCCATCTTCTATCCCGCGGGCGGCGGAGTCGGCATGATCGGAATGTGGAAGGCGTTCGCCGAAATGGAGGCGCTGGGCTGGATCGGACCCGAGCGGCCCAAGATGATCTGCGTTCAGGCAGCCGGGTGCGCGCCTATCGTCAAAGCCTTCGAGGAAGGAAAATCCCGCAGCGATTTCTGGGACAACGCCGCGACGGTGGCGAGCGGCCTGCGAGTACCGAAGGCGCTCGGCGATTTCCTGGTGCTCAACGCCGTGCGGGAGAGTGGAGGCGCCGCCATCGCGGTCGACGATTCCGATATGCTCGACGCTGGAATCGAATTGGCGTCGAGCGAGGGAATCTTCGCGGCGCCCGAAGGCGCCGCCTGCGTCGCGGCTTTACGCAAGCTGCTGGCGACCGGCTTTCTGACTCCCTCCGAGCGCGTCGTTCTGTACAATACCGGCTCGGGATTGAAGTATCTGGAGGCGTACTCCACCCGATTTCCGCGCAGTGGCGCGAGTGAACAGGACAAGCTCGGCGGCCTCATAACGCCGCGATGACTAAAATGGGTTTATGTCAGTCGCGACCGGTCTCACGCTCGAGGAATTCGAAAAACTCCCGCAAGCCCTTGCGCACAATCACGAACTGATTGATGGAGAACTCGTAAAGGTGTCGGGAAACACTCCGCTTCATAATCGTTTGCGCGACTTTTTGATTGCCCTACTGCTGGAGTACGTTGCGGCGAACAAACTAGGCGTGCTGATTTCGGAGCAGGAATTCGCCTTCGGCGAGGACGCCCATGGCCCGGATATCGCGCTAATCGGCCCCGCTAAGGCGCCGCTGATCGAGGACCGCCGGCGCGTGCAGCCCTTCGTCCCCGACCTTGCGATCGAAATCGTTTCCCCTAACGACGCGTTCGCGATGCTGGCGAAGAAGGCTCGCAAGTACCGCCGCAACGGCACGCGAGAGGTCTGGATACTCAGCATGGACGAGCGCGAAGCACTCGTTTATACTCCCGAGCGCGACGCGATTCTCAACGAGAACGACCTCTTCAGCTCCCCGCAGATCCCCGGTTTCAGCATCCGTCTCGGCGATCTTTTCGACCGCGCGATCCGGTAGGGGATCAAGCTGCTACAATCCGCTCTCGCGCATCGTCCCACTTCATGTACTTCCTCTTGCGATAGCTCTCCACGCCCATGGCGCACGACACCACGCCGTAATAACCCAACATCGTGTCGCACTTGAGCGGCTCGTTCTTCCGTATCGCGTTCATCAGATTGCGATGATGCAGATCCAGCCGTTCCCCGCCCGTCTTTTCATACGCGATCTCGTCTCCAATATTCCCCGAGCCCGCCTCGCTCGCGCCCTTCTCCGGCGTAATCGTAAAGCCCGTCTTCGTAAATTTCAGCGTCGCTTTGTGCCCCCGCAATAAATGCTCTACCGGCGTGGCATTCGCCAGCGACGAGATCAACTGCACCGTGAGTCCTTCCGGATAATCCAACAGAATATTGAACGTGTCGGGTATCTCCGCCAAGCTCTCCGTAAACTCGAATTTTCCGCCCGCGCCCGCCGCATACGACGGAAATTTGAGATCGAGCGATTTGATAATCCGCGACACGCGATGGATAAACAGGTCCGTCGCGATCCCGCCCGAATAATCCCAGTAGCGCCGCCACCGGAAATAGCGGTCCGCATCGTACGGCCGCTTCGGCGCCGGTCCCAGCCACGCTTTCCAGTCCAGATTCTCTCCCGGGCGCGCATCCGCGTCGATCGGATAGGCCCAGAAATCGCCCTGATAGTTGCGTGAATAATCGATCTGCGCGAGTACGACTTTACCGAGCGCGCCATCCTTGACGTACTTGTTCGCCGTCTCATAGGAGTCGTCCGACATACCCTGCACGCCCACCTGCATCTTCACGCCGGCGGAGGCGATCTTCGCTACTACTTTCTTCGATTGCTCCACCGTATGCGTCATGGGCTTCTCGCAATAAATGTGCTTGCCCGCGTCCGCGGCATCCATCGTCATCTGGTAATGCCAATGCTCCGGCGTCGCGATCAGCACATAATCGATGTCCGGGTCCTCCAACACGCGCCGGTAATCCTTCACCACCTTGCCGCCGGTCGTCTGCGCGCCTTGCTCGGCGCGCTTGTCGAAGACATCGCAGACTGCCACTACTTCGCAGTTGTCCGATTCGCGCATGTTCACAAGCGTTTTGAGGTGGCTCATGGCCTGCCCGCCGCACCCGATCGCGCCGATGCGCAGCCGATCGTTTGCCCCCGCCACTTTCGCGTAGCTCAACGCCGTGAAGGCGCTGCCCGCGACGAAATCCCTTCGAGAAAGAGTGGACATGAATTAAATTCCCGCTCCGTAGAAATAATAATCGGCCGCATACGGCGACCGCGCAATCGCGCCTTTATGCGCCGCGTCGCAACCGTTTGCCGGCGCCTTGCCGCCCGCAGTGTGAAGGCGCTGGATACTTTTCACCTCTTCCATGATGCCCCTTCCGGAATAATCCACCGCCCTCAGCAGAATCCAGGGAATCGCATTGGCATCCGGCGTAGCGGCCACCACCGTAGTGGCCTTCACTCGACTGCCGTCCATGCCTTGCCAGGCCGGCCCGGCGACATGCGTTCCGATCTGCCGCCCGGCCGGGTCGAATAACTTCGCATCGGGGCCCGTCAACATCCATGCGGACCCGTTGCACTCGTATACCTGCGCGCCCGTCGCGTGCGCCGAAAACAACAGTTTCTCCCGAGGCGGCGGATTCAATGACTCGGGCACATCGCCCGGAACTTGGCCAGATAAACTTTGTAAGCCGCCGATCGCCAGCAGCGCAATGACGATTCGCATACAACCTTTCTCAAGTTTACCCGCTACTCCGTTCCCCACGGCCGCCGAACGAAATCCATATCCGTGCTTCTCGATCCTGGCTTGTTTAACATCCTAGGCCAATGGCTCGGTCCAAAATCCGGCTGGATCACGCCGCCCTCATCCGAATTGACCGCTTTCTTCCAGCGTGCAGAGCAACGATGCCAAAGGCCCTGGCGTTCCCTGAGCCGTGGCGTTCTGAGCGAAGGGGACTAGCGCGCCCGTGAAATAATTACGACTTCCTCGCGGCCCGACTCCGACTAGCGCCAGCCTGGGTTTCGGCTTACTTACTTCATGGTTGATCGGCAGCCCCCGAGTTTAAGGACGAAGCCGGCGTCGTGGAGCCCCACACGGCGCTCGAACCCCACACCGCGCTCGAACCCCACACGGCGCCGGCGCCCCACACCGCTCCCGTGCCCCACACCGCTCCGCTGCCCCACACTGCGCCCGAACCCCACACCGCTCCCGCGCCCCACACCGCTCCTGCTCCCCACACCGCGCCGCTGCCCCATACCGCGCTCGTTCCAGAAGGAAAACTCAGCGATACCGCGCCTGGACCGCCATTCACTGCTACAGGTGAAACGGCGGAGCCGGCGATCGTATCGGTGCTCAGCATCGCCGCCGGAATGTTCAGATATCCCGCGCCAACGGTGAACAGATCCGATTCGTCCGTATACGTCTGCCGGGAAGTTGAGTCATAAGTGTTCCAGGTAATTTGCGGAAATTTGTCCGCCGACTTCATGAGCCGCGCCTTGATCTCGTCGGGAGTAAGCGAGGGATTGTATTGCAGCATCAGCGCTACGGCGCCGCTCACCATGGGAGCCGCCATGCTCGTCCCGCTGAGGTTGAAATAATTCGGCGCGCCGCTGTTCGTGTTTCTGTAAATACCCTCGGGAACGCGATTCGAGGCGTAGGCGTTGTCCAGCCAGGAGCCGGTATCGCGAATCGAAAAGATGAGGTTGCCTGGCGCTACCAGATCGGGCTTGGCATAGTGGTCGAGCAGCGTCGGGCCTTTGGAACTGTACGTCGCGATTCTGTCGTCGCTCTTGGACGGCGTGCCCAGCGTATTCATGGCGCCGACGGTAATAATATAGGGATTATTGCCCGGAACCGTAATCGTGGCATACCCGTTCGTTCCGGCGGAGTTATCGCGGCCGTCGTTGCCCGCCGCGGCTACGACGACGATTCCGGCCTGCCAAGCGGTTTGAACGGCCAGGCATAGAGAATCGCTGGAACAGCTCGTCGAGACCGGCCGCCCCAACGATAGATTGATAATGCGAATGTTGTAGACGTTCTTCAATGTAATGGCTTGCGCGATTGCGGCGATCACCGCACTGTCGCTCGACTGTCCATTGTCATCCAGCACGCGCAAGTTGATAAAATTCGCGCCCAGCGCAATGCCTCGAATCGTGTAGTCGTATCCACGTGCCCGTCGAATTCTTGCCGGTGCCGCCGATAATTCCCGCGACGGCCGTGCCGTGGCCGTATTTATCGGCTGGTTTGGCATCACCCGCCACGAAGCTCTGCTCATAAACGATGCGGTTTTTGCCCTTCGCGTCCTGGAGATCCGGATTCGCGTCGATGCCGCTGTCGATGACGGCAACTCCGATGTCGGCGCCCGTGACGCCGAACGTGCTCCCGGCGCGGTCGGCTCCGACGGTCATCCACCCATAATCGCAGGGCGCTCCATTATAAGTGACAGTCCCGCCAAGCGACTGCAGCGGGTGGTCCGAGGTGATCAAGCTCACTTGGGGAAGGGCGGCGATCAAGGGGACCAGATTAGCGGGTATGGCATACGATGCGCCGTTTAAAAGGCCGAGCTCGCGGTTCAGCGCCCCGCCCAAAGCCGCGACCGCGGCGTGTTGCGGCTGCCCCGGCGGAGTCGCAAAATGAACGATCACGTTCGCGACCGCCTGCGTATTAGTGTTAACGTCGGGAGCGATCTTGGACGGTGGCTTCGCGGCAAATGCCACATTGAGCGCAAGCGCGATTGCAAAGATCTGGGAGAATCTCATGGCGTACTCGGTTGTGCACGGTAACAGCCAATGTATGTCGTTCAAATTCCGTGCCCGCTGTTTGCGATCGGGCGTCGCGTGAGACAAACTGTCGCTCCCAGCGAGCCGCGTTGTCGCAAACCAGGCGCCCGGTCGTTGTAGTGGGAAGTTCGTGAATCGCATCGGCGACCGAGTACCAGCCGTGCACAAGGAAGAACACCGTGGAGTACAGCGGATCATCGTGACGCGCGGAAACTAACGCCGCCAAAGAAAAGTCCTGCCCTGGGGCGGAGCAGGATGGGTCTCTCTCATTCCTCGATGGGTTGGTGCCCCTGAACGCGGCAAGGAGGGCGGCCCGATGGCGATTTTCTCGCCCCCCTGGCTGCCCTCCTCGTCCACTTCCGATTCCCGCGGCGCGCGGTTATCTCTGCGCGGTATCTCCCGCTCAACCCCGGACTAGCGCCAATCCGGAGTTTCCGCTTCCCTCTTCATGGTTGATCGCTCGCCCCAGCGCTCAAGGACGAAGCCGGCGTCGAGGCGCCCCATACCGCTCCGTCGCCCCACACCGCGCCCGCTCCCCACACGGCTCCGGCGCCCCAGACCGCTCCCGACCCCCACACCGCGCCCGCGCCCCACACCGCGCCACTGCCCCACACGGCGCTAGAACCCCACACGGCGCCGGTACCCCATACCGCACTCGTTCCCGAAGGGAAGTTCAGCGATACCGCGCCTGGGTTGCTATTCACCGCAACGGGCGATGCGGCGGAGCCAGTGATCGTGTCGGTGCTCAGCATCGCCGCCGGGATGTCGAGATATCCCGCGCCAACGGTGAACAGGTCCGATTCGTCCGTGAATGTCTGACCGGAAACGGGATCGTACGTGTTCCAGGTGATCTGCGGAAATTTATCCGCCGTCTTCATGAGCCGCGCCTTGATCTCGTCGGGAGTAAGCGCGGGATTATATTGCAGCATCAGCGCTACGGCGCCGCTCACCATGGGAGCCGCCATGCTCGTCCCGCTCAAGTTGAAATAATTTTCCGTGCCCACGTTGCTATTGCTATAGACGTTCACAGGAACGCGGTTAGAAGGATACGTGTTGTCCAGCGAGGAACCGCTATCGCGAATCGAAAAGATCAGGTTGCCTGGCGCCACCAGGTCGGGTTTCGCGTAATGATCGAACAGCGTCGGCCCTTTGGAGCTGTACGTCGCGATCTTGTCGTCGCTCTTCGACGGCGTACCGAGCGTATTCATCGCGCCGACCGTGATGATAGTGGGATCGTTGCCCGGTGAGGTAATCGTGCCATATCCATTCGTACCCGCGGAATTGTCGCGGCCGTCGTTGCCCGCCGCGGCTACCACGACGATGCCGTCGCGCCATGCCGCTTCGACAGCCAGGCACAACGCGTCGTCGGAGCAGCTCGTCGAGACCGGCCGTCCCAGCGACAGGTTAATGACGCGGATATTGTAGGTGTTCTTCAGGGCGATGGCTTGCCCGATCGCCGTGATCACGGCGCTGTCGCTCGATGCCCCTTGCGCATCGAGAACGCGCAAGTTAATCAGCTTCACCCCCGGCGCGATGCCGCGGATGGTGTAGTTGTATTGACTTCCGGTCGAGTTCTTGCCCGTGCCGCCGACGATTCCGGCGACGTGCGTGCCGTGTCCATACTTGTCGGCGGTGGAGGAATCGCCCGGCACGAAGCTGCGCTGGTAAACGATGCGGCTTCTTCCCGAGCCGTCGTTGAGATCCGCCGAGGCGCTCATGCCGCTATCGATTACGGCCACTCCGATTCCGTTGCCCGTCACGTTGAAGGTGGCCGCGGCATGGTCGGCGCCCACCGTCGTCCAGCCGTAGTCGCAGGGCGCTCCGTTGTAAGGGGCGCTGCTAATGCCGGGACGGTCCATCTGGATAGGGTGGTCCAAATACACATGAGTCACGCCGGACAAGGAGGAGACCAAGGGAATCAGCGTCCCGGGAAGTTCAACCGGGAGCAGGTTCAAAAGGCCCAGTGCGCTGTTGACGACGCCGCCCAGACCCGTGATCGCCAGGATTTGCAGCAACCCTGGAGGAACATCGAATTGGAGGATCACACGCTGCAGCGCCAGGGTATTTGTGTTCACGTCGGGAGCGATCGTGGCTGCCATCGCCGCGTACGACAGCCCGATCGCCAACGGGATTGCTAATTTCGAGGAGTATCTCATGACGGCCTCCATTGTGCACGGCGGCGGCCACCGTAAATCATTAAAAATGCACGGCCTTCAGCGGCGATTGGCCATCCGATGGGACAAACTGTCGCGCGCGCCCCAGCCGGTTTGTCGCAGACGAGCGCGCCACCGGGCGATGTACCATGCGGGTTGCAGTACTCCATGGCAGAGGTTGCCAGTACGGCGGGCGGCTCGCGCTGGCGCTGGTACATCTGCGGACTGCTGTTTTACGCTACCACCGTCAACTATGTCGACCGCCAGGTGTTGGGCCTTCTAAAAGACACCATCTCGCAACAGCTCGGCTGGAGCGAGAGCGACTACGGTTGGATCATCGCCGCCTTCCAATGCGCCTACGCGGTAACGATGCCGCTGGCCGGGTTGCTGATCGATCGCGTGGGTCCCAAGATTGGCTACGCACTGGCCGTGCTGGTTTGGAGCGCGGCGGCGATGAGCCATGCGCTGGCGCGCAACGCGGTGCAGTTCGCGATTGCGCGCTTCGCCCTGGGGGTCGGCGAATCCGCGAATTTCCCGGCCGCCATCCGCACCGTCGCGGACTGGTTTCCGCGGCGCGAGCGGGCGCTCGCGACCGGTCTGTTCAACAGCGGCGCCAATGTCGGCGCCATTGCCGCGCCGCTGGCGGTCCCCTGGATTACGGTGCGCTTCGGATGGCGCTGGGCGTTTCTATTTACCGGCGGCCTGGTGCTGATCTGGCTTGCATTATGGTTAACGGGGTACCGCCGCGCGCCTTCGGCAACCGCGCTCGTGGACCATCCGGCGCCCCCCGCGCTACCCTATTTCGCGCTCTTCGGTAGCCGCCAAACCTGGGCATTTCTAATGGGAAAATTTCTTACCGACCCGGTGTGGTGGTTTTATCTGTTCTGGCTGCCCGGCTTTCTACACCGCGCTTATGGGCTGGACCTGCTCCATATCGGCGCGCCGCTAGTGACGATTTACATCAGCGCGGACGCGGGCTCGATCGCCGGCGGATGGCTGTCTTCGGCCCTGTTGAAGCGCCGCTGGAGCGTGAACGCGGCGCGAAAAACGGCGCTGCTCGTCTGCGCCGTGGCCGTGACCGGCGTCGTTTTCGTGCAGGCGGCGCCTGGGAATTTATGGCTGGCCGTGGGACTGATCGCGCTGGCCGCGGCGGCGCACCAGGGCTGGTCCGCGAACCTCTTCACGCTGGTTTCAGATATGTTTCCGCGGCGCGAGGTGGCCTCCGTGGTGGGGATCGGCGGATTTGGCGGCGCCATTGGAGGAATGGTCGTTGCGCCGGCAGTGGGCTACTGGCTCGACTTTTCGCACGAGGCTTACGGGCCGCTGTTCGCCGCCGCCGGCTCCATGTACCTCATCGCGCTGGTGCTCATTCAATTCCTCGTCCCCAAGCTTGATCCCACGCTTGACAGACCGCGAGGTTTGAGTTAACCAAAGGCTAGTTGAAACGATGAGCCTGATCGGGAACTTTCGATGAGCCATCCGCGAAACGACCAACAATGGCCCGATGACGCGGCGATGTTCCGGCAAGTTCGTGACAACTTGTATACCGCCGCTATAGGCGATTTGCTCGATTCCATGGGGCTATATCATCAGTTTCTTCCCCAGGCCATTCAACCTCTGCGCGAGGACATGATTGTGTTGGGCCGTGCCATGACGGTTTTGGAGCAGGATTTCGAGGATCCCGAGGCGGCGGCATCGGCCGCACGATCGGGGAATCCTTTTGGACTGATGCTGGACGCTCTGGACGATTTGAAGGCCGGAGAAATCTACTTTTGCACCGGCTCGTCTCCCTCGTATGCGACATGGGGCGAACTGATGTCGGCGAGGGCCATGCATCTGGGCGCGGCCGGCGCTGTTTTGGACGGCTATTCACGCGACACGCGGGGCATCCTGAGGCTGGGATTTCCGGTCTTTTCGCTCGGCCGTTACGCGCAAGACCAGCGGCCGCGGGGACAAGTCGTCGACTTCCGCGTTCCAGTCCGATGCGACGCGGTAGAGGTGAACAGCGGCGACGTTATTTTCGGGGATTTGGACGGCGTGGTGGTCATACCCCGGAACATTGAACGCGAGGTATTTTTGCAGGCCCTTGAGAAAGTGGAGAAGGAGCGCATCGTCCAGAAGGCGTTCGAGGAAGAAGGGGCCAGCGCTCGCGACGTATTCGCCAGGTACGGTGTCCTATGAGGAGTTGAACCCCGGAACGATGAAGATCGAAGCAGTGAAGACCTGGCTCGTGGAGGGCCGCGCTTATAACTGGACTCTGATCAAGATCTACACCGACGCCGGAATTACGGGGATCGGAGAGGCTACGAACTGGCCAGGGAGTCCGATCGTCGCCTCCGCTTGCGAGTACATCGGCACTACCTTGATCGGCGAAGATCCGACCCGCATCGATTATGTCTGGAGCAAGCTGAACCGGGATTTCAACTGGATAGGGCAGGCCGGAGTACTGCCGAGCGCCATCAGCGCCGTGGACATCGCCTTATGGGACATCGCGGGGAAACGGATGGGCGTTCCGGTTTTCGATTTGCTGGGCGGAGCCTACCGCAAGCAGATCGAACTGTACGCGAATTTTTGGTTTGTCGATGGCGGCGGCTCGCCGGACGATTATGGCAGACAGATCCGGAAAGTGGTCGAGTCCGGCTTCACCGCTTGTAAGTTCGATCCTTTCGCCCACACCAGCTATCTCTACGGTACGGATCTTCACGAGAACCTCTCGCTGAGCGCTTCGCAAAAGGAAACGGCGATGGCGCGCCTCGCGGCGGTTTCCGAAGCGGCGGGCCCCGACTTCCCCATTGCCGTTGAGACCCACGCGATGTTAAACGGTCCCACCGCGATCGAAATGGCGCATCGCATCGCGCGCGCGGGAATCAATTGCATGTGGTATGAGGAGCCCGCCGGACCGGAGTTTCCGGACGCGATCGCGCGAATCCGGCGGGAGATTTCCCTTCCCGTGTGCGTGGGCGAACGCCTGCAGAGCCGCTTCATGTGTCTCCCGATTTTGGAGAAACAAGCGGCCGACATATTGATGCCCGATGTGGCTCGATGCGGCGGTATCGGCGAGATGAGAAAAATCGCAAATCTGTGCGAATGTTTCAACGTTCCGGTAGCCCCCCATAGCCCTAACGGCCCTGTTTCGACCATCGCGTCGGCTCACGTCATGGCCGCAATCCCCAATTTCTTCCGCCAGGAATTCATGTTCAGCGATGTTCCCTGGCGGGACACGGTGCTTGACCGGCCGCTACCCATTAAGAATGGATTCTTCCACCTCGACGACACGCCCGGTTTGGGCTTCGATTTGAACGAAGACGAACTGGCGCGGCATCCCGGAGTGCGTACGCCGCGAAAGGGCTTCTACATTTAGCGTGGGCTTCCGGCCCCTTCGATGCGCGCGGCGCCTTCTACGGCGCCGAGAGGAATCTTAGAATCTCGTGCATCAGCCGCTCTCCCTCGTCAGTCTGGAAAATGAACTGGGCGTGCGCCGAACCTTCAAGAATCACCAGCTCTTTCGGTTCCGGGGCCTTCTCGTACTGCGCGCGAATTCTGGTTAAGCGCGGCTGGCCACCCGGGCCAAGATCGTCGCGGCTCACGATGAACAGCTTGCGGCCTTTCAGTTTTTCGGGTGGCCCGTACGCTCCATGCGCCAACAGCACAACGCGATCGATTTCACCCGGCTTGGCCTCACCCAACGCTCCCTCGGCGGCGTCGCCGCCCATGCTTGCCCCGACCACCGAAACAGTCTTTGCTCCGTTCTCATGCAGGTAACGAACCGCGGCCAATACGTCCAGTGGCGACCCGAAATCGGAACGCAAGGACCGAGGTCCCTCCTTGGACAGACCGGATCCGCGGAGGTCGATGGCCAAGACACGGAATCCAGCATTCACCAGTATGCGCGCCTGCTTCTCCCAACTGCCCTTTTCGAACCGGCCACCGTGAGCGAGCACGACGCCACGATCGCCCGTTCCGTACAGGTCGGCGTGGATAACCCATCCATCCCGTGCCGAAAAGGAGACGTGATCCTGCGCGCAGGCCGGCGCCGCCAGAACGATGGCGGCCAGCAGCGGCTCAAACTTTAAAAGCTTCATCGATTGCGACCTGATAGCCGCTGGCCAGCCGATTGCTTTCGTTCGCCATGCCGACTACGGCCAGCAGTTCCGCGAACATCGCGTTGGTCATCCCGGCCTTGCGCGCCGAGGCGGTGTGCGAGGCGATGCAGTAGGGACATTGATTGGTCGCGCTCACCGCCACGTAGATCATCTCCTTCGTCAAGGCGTCGAGCGCGCCCGGCGCCATGATCTGCTTGATACTCTCCCACGTTCGCCGCAAATTCTGCGGATCGTGCGCCAGCGCCTTCCAGAAATTGTTGATCCAATCGGTCTGGCGCGTCGCCATGATGTCGTCATAGACGGCCCGGACTTCGGGGCTCGCATCATTATATTCAATCATTCCGCATGTAGCCATATTTCTAAAGGTACTTGGAGGTCCACCCCGACGAAGTGCACTCGAACGACTCGCGCGTTAGGGCGTGAAAGCGGCGTTCGTGGGCGGCGTGCGAATAGCGCTCGACGGAGATGCGGTTTTTTTCGATTTCGATCTTGTTGAAGGAGTTGGCTTCGCCCCGGCCGCGCGTCGAAATGGTCCCGGCTTGGACGAAAACCGCGGAATGGCCCGGAATGGGATAGCGCACCGCGGTACGTCCGCTGTGGCTGATATGGAAGTGGCCGGCCAGCAACAGATCGATATTGCAGCGCGCCATTCGCGCCATGGCCTGAGGAGCGCGTCCGACCAGATCGCGCGCGCGGTAATCCTCGGGTAGATCGAAAGGGTGATGCGTAACGAGAATCTTGACGCGGCCGCTTACTTCACAGAAGCGCTCCTCGATGCGGGCAATCTGGCGGATGTTGATTCGGCCGTTTTTCCAGATCAGCGAACGGGCGGTGTTGATTCCGAGCACGACGACTTCGTCGTCGCCATAGAACGGCTCGAGGTCGGCGGTGATGTAGCGGCGGTACTCGCGCAAGGGCGCTTGAAAACGGGCGTAGAGATTGTGCAGCGGGACATCGTGATTGCCGGGTACGATAATTTGCGGACCGGGAAGAGTGGCGAGGAAGTCGCGAGCCTGTTCGAATTCTTCCGCTCGCGCTCGTTGCGTGAGATCGCCCGAGACGATCACAATATCGGGAGCGATTTCGGCGAGAGCACTCCTGAGCGGCTCGAGAATGCCGCGGTTGAGCCGTCCGAAGTGCAGGTCCGACAAGTGCGCCAGCGTGCGCATGTTCAGGGGACGATCACCTTGAGCGCGCGTGGCCGAAGCGCGTAATGGAGGGGCGTTTTAAGACGCAAGACCTCGCCGTCGGTGGAAACGCGCACGCGCCGCCGTTTTGTCCCGATGGCGGCCTCTTCGAGACTGAACATCTGCAAGCCGCGCGTTTGGTCGAGGCGGCCAAAGAGAGCCGCCAAAGCCATGGCGACCAGGCCGAAGCGGGAAACGGGAGCGGCTACATAGAGAAACAGGCGGCCGTGGTCGAGATGGCGGCGGGTACCGATATTTAGGCCATGGATCTGGTACTCGTTATTGCCCACGAACACGAACGGAGTGCGTTGCCGAATCTCGTGCCCATCCGCGACGATGCGCACCTCCAGGAACGGATAGCGGCGCAGCACGTGACCGGCGGCGAGCGCGAACGCGACCCACTTGTTATGGATTGTGCGGCGGCGGCGTTCGCGGGCGATGACGATGTTGGGATATATGCCGATGCTGGAGTTGTTCACAAAAAATCGACCGTTCACTTCAGCTACGTCGATGAGGCGCGCCTTACGCCTGGAAATGACGTCCGCCGCCGCCGTCGGGTCGAGCGGGATTCCCAGGTCCTTCGCGAAGTGATTGAGGGTTCCGAGCGGCGCCACGCCCAACGCCGCATCCGAGCCGACCAGGGCGGAGGCCACGGCGCCCACGGTTCCATCGCCGCCCCCCGCGACGATGGTTTCAAAACCGTCGTCGACGGCGCGCCGCGCAAGATCGTAGGCGCTGTGGCGATCGTCGACGACAGCGATCGAGTGGCTCAGGCCGGCGGACGTAAACAGCGCATCGATGGCATCGCGATCGGCACGGCGTCCGGGAGCGCCGGAGCGAGGATTCAGTATAATGGCGGCGCCCTTTGTTGCGATCGTCATGCTGCGACCATCATGTCCGTTCGACACGCCGGGACCGCGCGCCGTTTCCGATCGCAACGGCCAGTACCCAGATCGTTGCGGCCGCATAGCCGGCAATCACATCGGTGGGGTAATGCACGCCCAGATAAATGCGCGAAAAGCCAATGGCGGCGATGAGCAGAACCGCGCCGGCCCACAGCAGAATTTTTGACGCTCTCCCGCGTAGCCGGGGAGAGAGCAGCGCCGCTAACGTGCCGAAGAAGACCAGCGATCCCAGCGCGTGGCCGCTCGGAAAACTGTAGGAGCTGGGCAGCGGATATCCGAAAAACGGGCGCGGACGAGGGCGATGGAAGGCGACCTTAAGAGTTAGCTCGATGATTCCGGCGCCCACCATCGCGATAAGGAACAGGATCGCGCCATGCTTCTCGCCGCAGCGCCAGAAGTAGGCCGCCGCCAACGCGGTCAAGGGCCATACCATGAATGGCTCGCCGATGAAGCTCATGGCCTTCATGGCGATGGTCAGCGGCTCGGAGGCGTGTTCGTGGATCGTGTTGCGAACGTCGCTGTCGAAGCTCATGGTCTGGCCGCGAACGACCTCGGCCGCAAGCCATCCGAGCGCCGCGGCCAACAGCACAGCGAGGGCCAAGCCCACCAGAACGGTTCTGTGGACAATGACGTTGGAGAGCATAACAGGCGCTACAGCAATGCCGAGCTGGTCAGGAGATCGTGACCGCCCGGCGGCGTAAAGCCGCGCTCGCGCATAATGCGCGCGACCTGGGCCCAATGGCGCACCTCATGCATAAGCACGTGCAGGACGATCTTGCGCATCGAGGCGTGGTATTTGCGCCCGGCAATCTCGAAATCGTACATGCGGGTCCAATCTTCTCTCTTGGCGTCGCGCACAAAAGCGCGCATGGCCTTGCGAGTTTCAAGCCCGAAACCGAAGACCTGATCGATGCGATCCGAGGCTCTGCCGCGGTATTCGGTGGGCGTCTCGCCGCGCATTCTTTGGATATAGCGCAGCTCCGGGCCGAAAATGTGCAGGATCAAGGCCCCGGCGGTAGTCTCGCTATGGCCCGCGATGGGCATTCTGAGCAGATCCTCGCCGTTTTCGCGGAACCATGTTTCCCAACGGCGGCGCTCCTCGTCGGTGTAGTGCAGAAGCTCTTCAACGGACAGGTTCATGCTTGTGCGCCGTCATTCGTAAGCGGACGTAATCGATAAACCAAGAGCCGTCGCGATACAACTTCGGCCGCAGCGCCGTCTCCAACTCCGCGATGCGCTCGGAAGGTATGAAAGGGGCGAACATTTTCAGCCAATCGCGAAGACCGGACTCCCCTTCGACGGCAGTGGGACGCGGGAACAGGGCCGCGGTTTCCACTTCGAGGCCGTGCGCCTCGAGCAAAGACGCGTATTCGCCGATCCCGGGGAAATACCAGGGTCCCATGCCAACCAGACCGGTGATGCTGCGAATATTGCCTTTGCCGCCCATTTCGAGCACCAGACGACCTCTGGGCTTCAGCGCCGCGGCTAGCGAATCCGCGACTGCCTCGGGCGGCTTCATCCAGTGCAGCGCGGCGTTCGAAAAGACGGCGTCGAACGGTTCGCACGCGCGAAACGACGCGGCATCGGCTACGGAGAAACGAAGCTCCGGATACGACTCGCGAGCTTGCGCGATCATGTCTTGCGAACTATCGATGCCCAGAACGGCGGCGCCGGAATCCGCAATCTGCTTCGTCAAGTGGCCCGTGCCGCAGCCGGCATCGAGAATGCGTTCTCCGGGCCGCGGGTCGAGCACCGCGACAAGGCTCGATCCGTAATCCGTCACGTAATGATGGCGGGAATCGTATTCGCGGGCGTTCCACATTTCCGAAGCGGCCGGACGCGGCGGCGCTAGAGCCTGTATAGCATGACGTAAACGACAACGCCCGTCACATTCACATAGAGCCAGATGGGAAGCGTCCAGCGGGCGATGGCGCGGTGGCGCGGAAAGTTGCCTTTCAAGCCGCGGCGAAGCGTCACGATGGCGAGGATGGGGACCGCGGCGGCTAGCACCGTGTGGGTGAACAGGATGCTCAGATAAGTAGCGCGAAGCGCGCCCGTTCCGGAGAAATGCACGCTGCCGACGCGCGCGTGGTAGACGAGATAGCAGATCAGGAAGACCGTGGAAACGCAGAAGGCGGCGATCATGACGCGCTTATGTTGCCGCACCTTCTTGCGGCGAATCAGCGCGTAGCCGCAGGTCAGCAGAATCGCGGACGTCGCGTTCAACGCCGCATTAACGGCCGGAAGGTCGTGAATTTTCATCCAGCGGACTCGCGTCCGAGGGCGTGTATAGCGGCGATCAGCTTGGGAATCTCATCCGGCTCGGAGGTGTCGTAGTAACCGCGAATATGGGAATTCTTGTCCACCAGCGTGAAGCGCGTACTGTGCTGCAACGTTCCGTCCACGCGGGTCAGCTTGAAAACATCCAGCCCCAGATAGTTGAGAATCGATTGCGGACCGGTGAGGAAATACCAGTGTTCGGGCGAGGCGTGATGAGCCTTAGCGTATTCGCTAAGCTGCCCCGGCGTATCGCGCTCCGGGTCCACCGTGAACGAGACCAGCTTGACATTTCTCATGCGCCACGTCGCCTCTTGAATCTGGTGCATCTGCGAGGTCATGCGCGGGCAGGGGCCGGGGCACGTCGTGAAGAAGAAGTCGGCGACCCAGATTTCGCCTTTGAGAGCGCTGCTATCGAACGGCTCGCCGTTCTGGGCCGTCAATCTAAATTCGGGGACGACGCCGTAGTCGGGGAGGTCCGCAGTCCGATGACGGCACGCGCAGATAAGAAGAAGCGCGGCCAGGGGTACTGCGTACTTCATGCCACATGGTCGAGGAGCATCAATCCGTAGAGCGCGGGCAAATACACGATGGACGCCAGCAGGACGCGGCGCGCTTGCAGCCGCGTGCGATGGAACGTGACGCGCGCCCCCGAATAAAGGAAGTACCCGCCCAGCGCCAGAGCGCCGGTCGCATACCAATTGCCCGTCATCGACAGCAGAGTGGGGATGATGCTGATAGGAATGAGAACCAGAGCGTAGAGGAAAATTTGGCGGGCCGTCGATTCCCCATCGGGCTCGACCACCGGCAAGCATGCGTATGCCGGCGCGTTCGTAGTCCTCGCGATACATCCACGCGATGGCGTAGAAATGCGGGAACTGCCACAGGAACAGGATCGCGAATAGCACCCAGGCGTCGGCGTTGAGGGTGCCGCTAGCAGCCGCATAACCGATCAGCGGCGGCATGGCGCCGGGAATCGCGCCCAGCGTGGTCGAGTGCGGCGTGCGCTGTTTCAGCGGCGTGTAGACGAACAGATAGGCGGCGAGAGTGAACAACCCGAGCAGACCGCTCAGAAGATTGACGCCCCAGGCGAGATCCAAAAAGCCACCCAGCGAAATCGCGGTTCCGAATAACAACGCGTGCCGGGAAGTAATGCGGCCCGAGGGCAGCGGACGCGCTTGCGTGCGCCGCATCTTGGCGTCCGCGTCGCGCTCGAACCACTGGTTCAGCGCCGCGGTTCCCGATGCGATCAGGCCAGTGCCGATAATCGTGTGCAGCAGAGCCCACCAGTGCCAGCCGCTGAAGCCGGCCACGCGGCAGCCGAAGAAATAACCGATCCCCGTGCTCATAAGAATGAGCCAGGTGATGCGCGGCTTGGTGAGCTCCAGGTAGGGTTTCATGGGGCCGCAAAAGGGCTGTGGGACGGGAGTTGGACCACTGCGTGGAGGGGAACGTTTCGGAATGCGAGCGTTTTGTCCATCACGGCGCGAAACTGCCCAGCGGTCAGGCTTTTTACATTGTACATAGAAAAGCTACGGTATGGGGCGACTCTGCCCACCTGCACGCCCCTCACGCATGCGGATGCGCCAGGTAATGCTCCCGCAGCAGATCCTTTCCGTAATCGTTTCCGTTGGGCGTGCGGACGACGCAATGAATATGTTGTTGCGTGGGCTTCTTTGGATCCGCTGCGAAGCGCGCCAGGTTGGCCGGACGTTGATGGTCGAACTCCACCAGTACCACCGGACTCTGAATGCGATAGTAAAACACGCTGTCCGGCTCCGTTCCGCCGATCCAAGCGAACCAGGTATCGTCGAGATGGCGCTTTACCTCGTCCATCTTGACGCGGGCGTGGCCGTCATCCATGTTGCCGATATATAAATCGAGCAGATCCAGGAACTGGCGGCGCTGCGGCGCGGTGAAGTCGGGCGCGCGGGCTCCGGCGTAGTCCAATACAACGTTGTCTTTGAATGCTTCGGTCAGGTTGTTATTGCCGGTTTTCGAGAACGAGAGAATCGCCTTCTTACGCTGGGCTTCGTCGAGGCCTCGCAACATCGCGAGCCCGCGGTTCTGCTCTTCCTGCAAGACCACCGTGCCCTTGTATTTGCCCGCGGCCGCGCGCACCGGCTCCGATCCGATGAAAAACGGCGTCATCACCGCCTGATCACCCAACACAAAGTAATTAATGATGGCGTGATGGCCGTCGAGCTGCCAGCCCCACGGCTCCGTCGCCGAGGGCTTGCCCATGATGGTGATGAAATACAGGCCTTCGCCGAGGAACTCATGATCGTTGGTCAGCTCGGCGAGCGTTTCGTTCAGGCGCATGATGTTGCGCACGAGATCGAATCCCCTCGCGCTGACGGAAGCGCGCAGCAATGCGAACGCGGCATCGCGCTGGCCGCCGCTCATCTCGCGAAAGCAGACGCCCTGGCGCATGTAGAAATGCTGGTTCATCCATTTGCGCCATTCGGGATCGTCGACGGGGAACATGGTCCTCGCGAACTGGTCGGCCGTGAGCGTGGCCAGATATCTCCCGGCGGCGTTGCGGATCGCTTCGGTTGATACGCCCGTGGCCTGAATCGGGAACAGTCCGGGAACAACGCGGCCATCGCTAGTAATGCCTTTGAACGGCTCGGCCAGGCCTTCGCTCTCGTAGTCTTCGGACATGCGGCGAAAGCGCTCGGCCATATCGGCGGAATCCTGCGCCAAAGCGCCGGACATGAGAATCGCGCCGGGGAACATTGAGCCGAGGAAACAGCGGCGGGTATTGGTCGCGTGGTGGTCGTGCATCGCTAAAAGTCTACGCCGGAGTGAGCGCAAAGTACAGCGCTTCGAGGAGACGGCCGCAGTATGGCGGGGCGTTCTAGCTGCGCGATGCCCTCGCGCACGGCTGCGGCTAGCGCGATGCGGCAAGCCTCCTCAATTGGAATCGTGTCCTCGCTCACAACAACATTCTGCGTCCTCGCCCCGCGGCTTTGCGTACTTGTCTAATAGAGAAGGCATGGCGCCGGTGGCATTCAGGAAAGCGGAGGCGGCGAGCGGCGCGGACGCGGCTCCGCCCACCTTCCCCGAGCTGCTGCGCGCCAATCAAAACATGGTGTTCAGCATCGCGTACCATTTTCTGCGCAATCGCGAGGCCGCCGAAGAGGTCGCCCAGGACGTCTTCCTGCGGCTCTATCGCAATCTCGGCGAATTGCGCAGCGCGGCTCATGCCACTTTTTGGTTACGCAAGGCGGCCAGCAACCGCTCCATCGATTACGCGCGCAAGCGTAAGCTGCGAGCCGCCGTTGCGCTGGAGGACGCGCCGGAGCCTTCCGTCGCCGCCGAGCAAACCGTTTCCAGGGGCGATCCGCTGCTGAACCGCCGTTTGCGCGCGCTGCTCGCATCGCTGCCGGAAACGCCGCGCATGGCGATGGTGCTGCGGTATCAGGAAGACATGATGCCGGAGGAGATCGCAAAAGTGTTGGATATGCCGGTGCGAACGGTGAAGAGCCATCTGCAGCGGTCCTTGACGATGCTGCGCGAAAAAATCGGACGCAGCATGGGAGAGATTCGGTAATGGACGATCTGGAACGTCAACTCAAGAACGCGTTGTCCCGGCAGGATGCGCCGGAGTGGTTTGAGGCCAAGGTCTTGGCGGCCACCCGCCGGCCACGTCCCAGCCCCTGGAGACGGCTGCGCCTCGTAACCGCGGCGCTGGCGACCGCGCTGGCGATTGCGAGCGTCGCCTTCGTGCGCGAGCGGGCGATAGAGGAGCGCGCCGCCGGAGAAGCGGCCAAGGAGCGGCTTGTTCTGGCTTTAAGAATTACCCGCACGAAGCTCGAGAAGATTGAACGGACGTTGCATGAAGTGGAAAGAAACGATTAAGAATCCGAGGACGATATGAGATCAGCCGTGATTGCGTTAGTTGCGTTGCTCCCTTTGACAGCGCAGGAATTCAAGATTCCGCCCAGCGTCGATAAGCTCGCGGACAAGGCCAGCGAAGTGGTCGATGTGACGCTCGATTCCTCGATGCTGCAGCTCGCCGGCCGCTTTCTTTCCGATAAGGACCCCGATCAGGCGCGAGCGAAAAAAGTTGTCGCGGGACTGAAAGGCATCTATGTCCGCAGCTTCGAATTCGAGAGGGCCGGCGAGTATGACGAAAACGAGATCGCGGCTTTGCGCTCGCAACTGCGTCCGCCGGCATGGTCCCGGATCGTCGGTGTTCGCAGCAGGAAAAATGGCGAAATCGCGGACGTGTTCATTGGCAACGATGGAGGCCAAATCAACGGCTTGGTCGTGCTTTTCTCGGAGCCGAAGGAACTGACGATCGTCAATATCGTGGGGCAAATCAAGCCCGAGGATCTGCGCGACCTGGGCGGCAACTTCGGTATTCCCAAGGTCGAATTAAACGGCGCTCGCAAGACGGACGACAGCAAGGCGAGGGACAACTGACATGCGCGTCTTGCCGCTGCTGCTATGCGCCTGCACGCTCGGGTGCGGCGCCGCGCGCGCGACCGATCGCGAATTCAAAGACATCGTCGCGGCGATCTCAGACGAATTCCATACGCGCCCCATGCATATTCCATTGTTTGGAATGGTCAATATGGTTACCTTCCTGGTGCGTCCGGCGGGCGCCAGGCACATCGATCTCGCCGTTTTTGAAAATCTGAACTCTCGCTCGCGCGATGGCCAGGACCTTACTCACGCGATCCGCGGCGCGGTCGGGAGCGCCTGGAAGCCTTTCATTCAAGTGTGGTCGAGCGCCAAGGGGCGCCATGAGACCGTGCTGGTGTATATGAAAACCGAGGGCCGCTACTGCAAGCTGCTGGTCACCAGCGTAGAGCCGAACGAAGCCACCGTGGTCGAACTGAAGCTCGACCCGGCGGGATTGCAGCGCTGGATGACCTCCCCGCGCGAATCGGCGCGACGTGACGGCAATCGCAAGGATTAAAGCCGCGGAGTGCGGCCTAAGATCCCCAAATGAGTCCGAAGCGTGTATTTACCTGAGCCATGATTCAGGTTAATCCGCAAAGCTGCTTAGCTCCGATGACGCGTTAGTACTGGAGCCGTC
>CAWITB010000061.1:0-37393 GCA_963838885.1 Bryobacterales bacterium
AATTTTGCGATCCGATCGCGGCTCCCAGTTTTACCGTTGCGAACTGTCGAAGACCGACCCGCGCTTCCCTGAATCTCCGCGTCTGCCCGTGGTCGAGTGCGCCGGCTGGCGTCGCCTCACGCCATCGCCGTCTCTGCTCCTCCACAATCCGTCCGTCGAAAAGAGTGATCGTGCGGTCGGCCAGCTGCGCATAGCGTGGATCGTGCGTCACCATGCAAATGGTGGCGCCCTCCTGATGCAGCTCCTTCAGTAGACTCATAACGGCTTCGCCGTTGGCGGAATCGAGATTACCGGTAGGCTCATCGGCCAGCAGGATCGATGGACGCCCCGCCAGCGCTCGCGCCACGGCCACACGTTGTTGCTGTCCTCCCGACAACTGCGACGGATAATGTTTCATGCGGTGCGACATGCCCACGCGCTCCAGCGCCTCCTTGACCAGCTTTTCCGCTCAGAAGAGGGCATATTGCGATAGGTCAGCGGAAGCTCGACATTCTCATAAACGTTCAAGTCGCCAATGAGATTAAATGCCTGAAAAATGAAGCCGATTTCCCGGTTGCGCACACGGGCGCGCTCCGATAGCTTCATGCGCTCGACGCGCGTGGCGTTCAATTCGTAGACTCCGTCCGACGGCGTATCCAGAAGGCCCAGGATGGCGAGAAGCGTCGATTTGCCGCAGCCCGACGGGCCTGAAATGGAGACGTATTCGCCTTTGTTTATGGTCATGTGGATGCCGGCGAGGGCATGCGTCTCAACCTCGTCGGTGACGAAGACCTTGGTGACCTCATGGAGTTCGATCAGTGGCATTTCGCTTCCGCTCATTTACGCTCCTTACGCTTGCTCTGCTTTGGACGTACGGTTTTGGGACCGGTTAGGTTCCTTTTTTATTACCGGGCGCGGCGCCAGAGGTTACCCGTAATATAGCCGTCGAAATTGCTCTTTCACCGTTGCATTACTACGTTGCATTACCACCCCTGGACGTTATATGCTTGATCGCTATCACGGGGGATTTCAAATGTCACATAACGGTCTGGATCGCGGCGCCGTGCCGTTTCACCAGGTACTCAAAGAGGAGATAGAACAGATCGTGCGCCGCCGCCGTGAATTCAAGATCGATGCGGCGGAGCCTCACCACGATCTCATGGGATTGGCTATTTCAGGCGGGGGCATCCGCAGCGCGACGTTCAGTCTGGGCATCCTGCAGAGGCTCGCGGAGCGCGGCATGTTGAAGCAGCTCGACTATATCTCCACCGTTTCAGGCGGCGGTTATATCGGATCGTGGCTATATTCCTGGATTCGCCGCGCGCAAACGCAGCAGGAACCCGGCGTCGCCCCGAGAACGCCCCGCGAGGGCTTCGATCATGTATGCGAGCGCTTGAGCACGCGCAACACATTCGACCCCAACGAGACGCCGGAAGCGGAAGAAATCACGTTCTTGCGGCAGTACAGCAGCTACCTCACTCCGCGCAAGAGCCTGCTCAGCGCCGACACCTGGCTCCTGGCCGTAACCTGGCTGCGCAATACGTTATTGAACCTGACGATTCTGGTTGCGCTGTTCGCCACCGTCGTTCTGGTGGCGCGAGCGCTGGGAAAGCTGGCCGCGTTCTTTTTCTCGATGGGCGCTAGCCGCAGTCCGATTCTTAACGAGTTCGGCCCTCTAATTATTGCCGTCGTCCTCCTCGCGCCCATGATCGGGCTGATGGCCTGGAATCTCTGGCGCAACTCGACCATCGCGCTCAGCGATACCCCGCCCGCCAACCCGATCATGAAATTTCGAATTTCGGCGTTCGCTGGTTCTGCATCTTCCCGCTGCTCTCGGCCATCGTGTTCAGCGTCTGGCTGGACAGGGCGCGCGATGTGTTCGTCACAGGGACTCTGTGGCAAGGCGTGTGGCTAAATTTCGCCGTGCTCTCCAGCGCCTACTTCGTTTTACAGGTGTGCGGCCGCACGTACGAGTGTTTTGCCCGCACGGAGGAGAAAGTAAACGGTTCGATAAGCGCGGGCCGCCGCCTTGGCGCGCTCGCGATATACTTGATCGCGCCCGCCGCCGCGGGCTTCGTTACGGCGGCGCTGCTGCGCGCCGTCGCGCTCCTTTTCTACACCCAACATAATCGACCCGCCGAGCCTTGGCTGGTCTTCGCCTGGGGCCCTCCGCTGGTCCTTTTGGTATTCGCGGCAGGTGTAATCGTCCATCTCGGCTTAATGGGACGCGATCTCCCCGAGGCTAGCCGCGAATGGCTTGGACGGCTACGCTCCTGGATCGCGATCTGCACCGTATTCTGGATCGCCATTCTCGGTCTCTCCATCTACGGGCCGTGGATCGTGGCGGCGATCGGGGCCGCGAGCGCAACATTGATTGGAGCGCTCGGAGGCGGATGGATCGCCACCACGGTCGGCGGATTCCTCGCCGGCAATAGCGGCAAAACCAGCGGCCAACAGAATGACGAACGCGCCGGCGCGACTCGGTCGGTCGCGCTTGAGATCCTCGCCCTCGCCGCGCCTTACGTTTTCATGATCGGCTTCGCCTTCGCCATCGCCTTCGGCGTTCACGCCATTCTGGTCCACGGTCTTCCGGTCTCTAGCGGGTCAGGATTCCAGTCGATTCTGAACGCATATTGGCAGCATCTGACCACGACGCAATTCATCGCCGACCCTAGCAAGCGTTGGTTCCTCAGTGGACTGGCGCCGCTGTTGGCCCTCTGCGCCATTACCGGACTTCTGCTCGCCTGGCGCGTGGACATCAACATTTTTTCGATGCATAACTTCTACAAAAACCGGCTGGTGCGTTGCTATCTCGGCGCCTCGCGCGAGAAGCAGCGCAATCCGAATCCCTTTACCGGCTTCGACGATTACGACGATGCCAGTCTCGATCTGTTTGCCAATTCCGGCGCGGATCCCATCGAAGAGGCCCACCCCAACGGCCATAAACGCCGCCATGAGACTTACGTGGGGCCGTATCCTATCGTGAACGCGACCCTCAACGTCAGCTCCGGCGGCAAACTACAGTATCAGGAGCGCAAGGGGCAGTCGTTCATCTTCACGCCTCTATATACCGGCTTCAGCGCAGAAACCGTGGCCGACGAGATGCGGCTGGGCGATTCCGCTCACGCCTGCTCACTCGCGCGCTATCAGGACAAATCGCAGCGCCGCGCGGCCGCGAACGGCAAGCCTTGCGCGTACCGTCCTACCAGGCTCACCGCCGGCCGCGTGAGCGTCGGTATGGCCGTGGCAATTTCGGGCGCCGCCGTTAGCCCCAACATGGGATATCACACCTCCACCGCGGTTTCATTCCTGCTAACCGTGTTTAATGTCCGGCTGGGCTGGTGGCTCGGAAACGCCCTGAAATGTTCCTTCCGGAGTCCGGGGCCACCCTTTGGTCTCATGTACACGATCCGGGAGCTCTTCGGGCTGGCAAACGCGGACAGCAGGTATGTCAACGTCAGCGACGGCGGCCATTTCGACAACATGGGCATCTATGAATTGGTGCGACGCCGCTGCCGCTATATTATCTGCTGCGATGGCGAGGAGGATGCGAACATGGCCTTCAACGGCATTGGTAACGCCATCCGCAAATGCCGCACCGACTTCGGCGTAGACATCGATCTGCCGCTCGAGCGGCTGCGCAAGACCGCTGGATTCAGCCGCGCGCACTGTGCCGTGGGCACAATCAAATACCGCGGCTTCGAAGGGCATATCGTCTACCTGAAGACGTCGCTCACCGGCGACGAAGCCCCCGACGTGCTGGAATATCGCGCCCGCAAGCCGGAGTTCCCGCAGGAGACCACCGCCGATCAGTGGTTCGACGAATCGCAGTTCGAAAGTTACCGCCGCCTCGGTCATCACATCGCGGACAAGGTTTTCGCGAACGCCGACCTGGGGCGCGGCAGCGCGCAGGATCGCGAGCGCTTCTTCACGGACCTCTATCGCATCTGGTATCCGCCCAGTCCGGCGGTGGACCGGAAATCTCCCGCGCATACCGAGATGTATGCGCGCATTCTCGAATCCGTGCGCCGCGACGACAAGCTGGAGGATCTCGATCCCGCCCTCTTCGAGGGCTTTGGCCACATCGCGGGCCGCGGAGACTGGTCGCACAACTCCGGCCACGTCTGTAACCAGTTAATGCAACTAATGGAGCGAGTCTTCTACGATCTCGGCCTCGAAGATCCCGACCAGCGGGACCATCCTTATGTACAGGGCTGGATCGACATGTTCCGGTATTGGGCAAATCAGAAGGTTTTCCAGAACACCTGGGCCGTGACGAAAGATTCCTATCCCGAGCGTTTCTGCAAATTCTACGAATCGCTCGTGGACGCCAACAGCCTGGCCGCGAAGAGATAAAATCGCGGACGCTCGCGCCGCCAAGTACGGCGAACACCCGAGCCAACAACCTGGAATCTATTCTCATTTGTCCGTGGTGAAAACCCCCGGACCGGCCGATAGCGTAAGTAATGGCCGATCGGCTGCTTCGCGCCGCCCTCTTGTACTTCTGCGCCCTCCTCGCGTGCGGCGCAACGGACATTGAGGGCGTCATCGTCATCAAGCACAAGCTGACCAGGAGGAAGGTGACGCCGGCAGCGAATGCTTATGAGCGGGGCGCCGCCGTGGAACTCGCTTCCGATCCGGATTCGGACCCGCTGGCGTACGAACTCCGGCACGTCGCGATCTACCTCGAAGGGCAACTACCGTGTAACCCCGAAACGGCCACCTTGGAACAGAGGAACCGCCGCTTTTCTCCTGAACTCCTGGTAATTGCTGCCGGCTCCACGGTTTCGTTTCCAAATTACGACCCCATCTTTCACAACGTCTTCTCCTTTTCCAAGCCAAAGAATTTCGACCTTGGAAATTATCCTAGAGGCCAGACTCGCAGAATCGTATTTCCGCAGCCGGGCATCGTTCTGGTGAACTGCCACCTCCACCCCAACATGACTGCTGCCATATTGGTCGT
The DNA here is from genome assembly GCA_963838885.1 of Bryobacterales bacterium. Lineage (GTDB taxonomy): Bacteria > Acidobacteriota > Terriglobia > Bryobacterales > Bryobacteraceae > JAICMB01. The sequence goes on from CAWITB010000061.1 coordinate 4,943, forward strand.
CCCAAACAACTGGCACGCCCAAGCCGATGCCGCGGGCCGCTTCGAGCTTCACGACGTTCCCGCCGGCCAGTACACGGCCGTGGCGTGGCATAAGGCGGCCGGATTTTTCCGCCAACAAGTGACCCTCGCCGCCGCTCATGACGCTCACCTCGAATTCGAGATCCCCCTTGACGAAAACGGCGCCCCCATGGCCCACGCTCTCGGGCACAGGTGAGCGCATGCGATTGGCGACGCGAACCCTGCTGTGGTCCTTTCTTCCGTTCGCGGCGCTGCTGCTCGGCTCTTTCTGGAGCATTCAGAAAATGGTCGTTGCCTCTGTGCGCGACGGTCTGCGCTCCTCCTTGCGGCAAACGCAAACGTCGATGGCTCGCGCGCATGCCAGGAGCGAGCTTCAAAACAGCCGATTCCTGAGCATGGTCGCCGAGAACGCTGCGCTTAAGGCGGGCATTCAACTTCTGCTGCAAGACCCCGGCAGCGGCGATGCGCGGCGCACCGTCGAAGAACAGTTGCGGGAAATCTGCGAGTCTCTCAATTTCGATTTCCTGCTCGCCTCCGGCCTCGATGGCCGCGCCATGGCAGGAGTCATGCGATCCGCCGGCCAGTTCGGCCCCATGGATCTCACGCGCCTCCGCCCGCCGCGGCATGGATTCTTTTCAACCGACCAGCGGACCTATCAAGTGACAACCGTTCCCGTTGATCAAGCAGACGAGAATCTCGCCGCGCTCTCGGTGGGCGAGCGATTCGATTTTTCCGAATTCAATATTCCCGCCGTACTCACGCGCTGCGGCAAGGTGATTGAATCGAGCGTTCCGGGCATCCCGGCTCGACAACTCCAGGCCGCCCTGCTCTCCTGCCGCCCCGGCGCGGAATGCGAAATACGCTTGGCCGGCCAGACCTATCTTTCGTTGCCCCTCGAAATGGCATCTGTCGGGGCGGCGGGCGCAGGCGATGAAACCGGCGCAGGGTATGAAAAGGGATACCTGCTGCGCGGCCTACAGAACATGGATGCGGCCAGCGGCCCCATGCAGGCAATTCTCCGAAAGGTCTTCCTGTTCGCCGGCCTGGCCGCATTGTTGGCCGCCTTCATGATCGCCGCCGTCTCGTCACGCTCCATCGTGAGGCCTATCGACGCAATTGTCTCGCAGCTCCGGGCCGGCGCGCGGACCGGGGTGCTCCCGGAGTTTCGGCCGGATCGCGCGCCGATTCAGGAGATGCGGGAGCTGATGCAGAGCTTCAACCGCGCCGCCGCCGGCATTCGCGAAGGACGTGAAAACCTTCACCGCGCCTACGTCGAATTCGTCGGATCGCTTGCCAGCGCGCTCGATGCGCGGGACCGCTATACCGCCGGCCACAGCCGCCGCGTCAGCGAATGGTCCTGCGCGGCCGCCCGCGCCATCGGCATTGCGCCCGCCCAAATCGACGAGATCCGTATCGGCGCGCTGCTGCACGACATCGGCAAGATAGGCATCGCCGATAGCGTGCTCCAGAATGCGGGAAAGCTCACCGCCGAAGAGTTCGCTCTCATACAGACGCATCCCACCATCGGCCGGCGCATCCTCGAGGGCGTTCACGGTTTCGAGCTCTACCTGCCGGTCGTCGAGCTGCACCATGAGAATTGGGACGGTACCGGCTACCCCTTCGGCCTTTCCGGCGAAGCGGTCCCGCTGTCCGCCCGCATCGTTCACGTCATCGACGCCTACGACGCCATGACTTCCGACCGCCCTTATCGCGCCGGAATGAGCCACGAAGAGGCCATAGCCATCCTGGAGCGCTTCTCGGGCACGCAGTTCGACCCCGCCGCCGTCGAAGCGTTCACGGGCTTGCACCCCAGCGCGGAAAAACAGGAAAATGCCGAAGAGCCGTCTCTCGAAAGCTTGTGGCGAACCTTGGCGCGGCAACACGTCGCCGAGCGGCCGGCAACCGTATGAAGCTCCTGGTCATTGCTCTTTGGTGTTCCGCGGCGGGCGCGATCCTGGCCCAGGAGGCCAATTCCGGGCTCCAGTTGAGCGGCACTCTCAGCGCCGCCGCGGAATACGCCGACGAGCTCACGGCAAGCCCGCGCAACGGCAGTCCTGTATCCGGCGGCGTTCGGCTGGTCTTATATCCGGTCTGGAAGCTCAGCTCCCATTGGGGCCTAACGGGGGCGATTCAGGTCCATTCACGACCCTACTTCTCGGAAGAATACTCCACCCAGGGCTACGGGCTGAAGAGCGACGTTTTACAGGCTGCCTTGACCTATTCCCGATTCTGGGGCGCCCGCTCCATTGTTGTTCGCGCCGGCGAGCTGTCCACCGCCTTCGGCTCCTTTCTCCTTCGCTATGACGACGCCGTAAACCCGCTCATCGACGTGCCGCTGTCCTATGGCTATTACGGCAAGGGCGTCTCAAATCTGGGATTGACCGGCGCTGAAGTGGACGCCACGGCGGCCCGATTCGACGCCCGCCTGCAGCTTACCAGCTCCTCCCCGGCCAACCGCCGCGCTTTCTACGATCACGATCAGTACGGCAACTGGGCCGGGGGCGCCGGCTACACCATACGCCAGGGATTCCGAGTGGGTGTCTCCGCATACCGCGGTCCATACCTCGATCGGCAATCGCCGTTTTACCGTCCGGGCGAAGCGCCTCCGCGCCAGTTACCCGGCAGCGCCCTCGGGATCGACGCGCAATGGGGCCGCGGCCCCTGGAACGTCTGGGGCGAGTGGCAAAAATTCCAGTTCGATTACCGCGTGCTCCCCACTTTCAAAGAGGACAGCGGTTATGGCGAATTGCGCCGCGTGCTCGCGCCGCGCTGGTATCTCGCAACCCGTATCGGTTACCTCCGCGCGAATGCGTTTCCCCGCGCCGATTGCATCGAAACCGCCGTGGGCTTCCGTCCCAATCCCTACCAGCTCCTCAAAGCGGGCTACGAAATCCGCTTCGGCCCGGCGCTCGGAGGCGCCGTCGACAACACCTTCGCGTTCGAGCTTGTCACCAGCTTCAAGCCCCTCTCCATCGCTCGCGATTGACGCGCCATTCCTTGCAAATTGCGCCTCTGCTAGCCTGAGGCTAACGATGCAATCGCTGTACGATATCGACCCCGGCCCGGAGTGCCCGGAGCTGGTGCGCATGATCGTCGAGATACCGAAAGGCTCCACAAACAAGTACGAATACGACGGCAAGCTGTGCCTCTTCCGTCTCGACCGGGCGCTCTACTCGCCCATGCACTATCCCGGCGATTATGGCTTTATCCCTGGCACGACCGCGCTTGACGGCGATCCGCTCGATGTCATCGCGATGGTCGAGGAGCCGAGCTTCCCCGGCTGCCTGATCGAAGTTCGTCCCATCGGACTCCTGCATATGGTCGACGAACATGAGAAAGACCAGAAGATCCTGGCGGTACCGAATCGCAATCCCCGCTACGACGAGATTCATACTATCGATCAGATTTTTCCGCACGTGCGGCGCGAGTGGGAGCATTTCTTCACCATCTACAAGGAGCTCGAGGGACGCGTCACCACCACGCAAGGCTGGGACGGCCCACGCGAGGCCCGCCGGGCCATCCTCAATTGCCGCAAAACCTATCTGGACAACCGCGCTCGCCTGAGAGCAGCGCCTGAGGCGTCCCCTCTCGAAGGCGAGCAGTAGATGAAAGCAGCTTTCGTCAGCGCGGTCTGGCTAGCCCTGTGCGGCATGGCCTCCCTTGCGGCCGCCGATTACCGCGCTCCGGCAGGCGACCGCCCGGCCCGGCGCACCGAAGAAGGCGCCGGAACGGTCTTGCCGGGAGGCCGCCTACTCAGTCCATTTGGCGGCCAATACACCACCGGACCGGGACCCTTCGGCCTCGCCATCAGCCCCAGCGGCGACCGCATCGTGACCGCCAACGGCGGCCCGGACCGCTTTTCCCTCACCATGCTCGAGAACATCGACGGGGTCTGGCGCGCCCGCCAGCTTGCGATCCCTCCCAAGAAAGAAGGCCCGGATGATGCCGAGGATGACGACGAATGGCACAGCACGTTCATGGGCCTGGCGTTTGATAGCGAGAGCGCACTCTATGCCTCCGAGGGCGAATCGGGACAAGTGCGCGCGCTCGATCCCACATCCGGCCGGCGGCTAGCCCGCTACGACCTGAATGCCAACGGATTCACAGACAGCTATTCGGGGGACCTCGCCCTCGATGCCGCGCGCGGCCTCCTGTACGTGCTCGATCAGGCCAACTTCCGCGTCGCAATTTTCGACGTACGGCGCACTCTCGCCCTCGCCAGCGTTGGCGTCGGACGGCTGCCGTTCGCCATCACGCTTTCCCCCGATTGCAAGCGCGTCTACGTGACCAACGTCGGCATGTTCGCCTACCAGGTATTGCCCGGGGCCGATAGCAAGCGCCCGCGCGAAACCGGCATTCCATTTCCAGCCTTCGGCTTTCCTTCCCGCGAATCGCTCCACGGAACAACAGTAAAGAACGGCCTTGGCCGGCCACTGCGCGTGCCCGGCATTGGAGATCCCAATACGCCGCAATCGAACAGCCTCTGCGTGCTCAATGTCGAAGATCCGGCGCGCCCGGCCGTCGTGAAATTCATCCGCACGGGACTGCCTTTCGGGCCCGGCAGTCTCGGCGGCAGCAGCCCCGCGGGCGTCCTTGCCGTAAAAGACCGAGTTTTCGTTTCAAATGGCACTAACGACTCCATTACGGTAATCGACGCGCAAACGCTCGCCGTCGAGAAGCAAATCAATATTCGCATTCCAGGACTCGAACGTCTGCGCGGCACGCTGCCGATTGGTCTGGCTTATGCCCAAGACCGCAAGTTAGTGCTGGTGGCCGAGGCCGGAATCAATGCGGTCGGCATAATCGACGCGGACTCCCTCACCTTGCTCGGCCACATACCCGCGGGCTGGTTTCCCACGCGCGTCGCCACGCACGACGGCTTCGTCTACGTCACCAATGCCAAAGGCCATGGCATCGGGCCGAATGCGACGTTGCATGAGCCGTTACCGCACAGCTTTCAACTGCAGCGCCGCCGCGGATCGCTCTCTCAATATGAGATGCCCGCTGCCTCGCAATTCGCCGATTTGACCCACAGCGTTATGGTGAACAACGGATTCAATCCCGTCGAGGACGCCCCCGCGCTGCCCAACGCGCTCCGCAACGTCGTCATCGTCGTAAAAGAAAACCGCACCTTCGACGAAGTCTTCGGCGACATCGCCGGCGCCCGGATCTGGCGCGCTACGGCCGCGCGGTAACGCCCAATCATCACGCCATCGCCGAGCGCTGGGCCATGAGCGACAACTTCTATGCCGATTCGGAAGTGAGCGTCGATGGCCATCACTGGCTGGTCGGCTCCTACCCCAATGAGTGGACCGAAAGCTCCCTGATGGCCTCCTACGCCGGTGGCAAGACTTTTTCCCTCAACCCCGCCGCGCCTGGGCGGCTGGAGTTCGCGCAAAGCAATTCCTCCGTAGCGCCGGAGGATCAACTCGAAGCGGGCACGCTGTGGCATCACCTCGCGCGCCATGGCATACCGTTCCGCAATTTTGGCGAAGGATTCGAGCTCGCCGGCGTGGACGAGGGCACGGGATTGAAGCCCACCGGAGCGCGCTACCTCACGAACATTCCCATGCCCCAACCCTTGTTTGAAAATACATCGCGCGAATATCCCAACTTCAATATGAATATCCCCGATCAGTTCCGGGCCTCCCAATTCATAAACGAGATGAAGCGGAGCTACGGCAAATCGCAGCGCCCCTGGCCGCGCCTGATTTTTATTCATCTGCCGAACGATCACACCGCGACTCCCCGTCCATCAGACGGATATGCCACGCGCGCGGCGTATGTCGCAGACAACGATTACGCCTTAGGACGAATTTTCGAATACCTATCGCACACCGCCGCATGGCGTCGTACGGCCGTGTTCGTGACCGAGGATGACGCGCAATCGGGCGTCGATCACGTCGATGCGCACCGCACCCTCATGCTCGTCGCCGGCCCCTATGCGAAGAAAGGCTACGTGGCGCACAACAACGCGAGTTTCGTGGGCATGTTGAAGACCGTCTATCGCCTGCTAGGCCTTGGTCCGCTGAACCTTTTCGACGCAGCCGCAACGGACTTGAGCGAGTGCTTTACTTCGCAACCCGATTTCACGCCCTACACCGCGTTGCCGCCCGACAAAGCGATCTTCGATCCCGCGAATGCGCGCGAGCCGCTCGACCCCCGCCCCTCACCGCTGATCGACGATCCCAGGGAAATACAAAAGGAGCACGACGAGAACCGCCCAACTCCGGGTACACGCTTCCGCGCCGCTCCGCGTCATAATAATTAAATAGAGATATGCAAGCAAACCGCGCGGAAAGACGTCCCGAGAGCGGCTTCTCGCTCATCGAGCTGCTCATAGTCATCGCAATTATTCTCATCATCGTCGGCATAGCCGTGCCTAAGTTCAACAGCGCCCGCATGAACGCCAACGAGACGGCCGTGATCAACGAAGTAAAGAGTATCCACACCGCCCAGACGCAGTATTTATCGCAATTCGGCCGCTACGCCACCACGCTGGCGGAGCTCGGTCCTCCGGCCAGCGGCGGTCCCGGCCCCCAAGCCGCGGACCTGCTCCCCAATAGCCTGGTCTCCGGCGATAAAGACGGCTACACCTTCGTTATGACCGCCACCCCCGCCGGCTACAACGTCAACGCGAATCCCAAGACATACAACACCACCGGCCGCCGCACCTTTTTCTCCGATCAGACCATGACCATCCACCAGAACTGGAGCAACGAACCCGCCAACGGCAGCAGCCCAGAGATGAAATAGCCTTTTTCTCAAACGCAGGTAGAGCCCCTTCGGATTCGCCAAACTGTCGCCCGCTCGAACTGCGGTGGTTTTCGGTCCTGCGGCCACGATATCATCTCGCGAAGACTTGAGCGCGCCCGTCGTCGAGCGCCAAGAGGATGCCGGAACAAGGGTCAACTTCGAAAACCGCGCCCGGCCAGTTCCACCGCGATATAGGCGGTTGCCTGCGTATTGGCGGTGGTGTACATGGGAAGCGTGCTGCCCACCCCTCTTTACGTCGCCTACCGCAAGCAGTTTCATTTCTCCGAAATGACTCTGACTCTGATTTACACGGCGTACGTCGCGGGGACATTGACGGCGCTGGTCTTGTTCGGGCGGCTCTCCATCAGATCGGCCGGCGTCGAGCGGCTCTTCCGGCCATCGGCGTCGTGGCCCTCAGCACCATCGTTTTCATTTTTGCCATCGACACAGGCATGTTGTTTGCGGGCCGTATCCTGAGCGGCTTCGCGACGGGCATTGTCGCGGGTACGGCAACCGCCTGGATTGTCGAGTTGCACCCCCAACGCATTCATGCCAATGCGACCGTAATCGCCCTGGCGTTAAACCTGGCGGATTGGCGCTGGGTCCTTTGATGACGGAGTTGTTGGCGCAGTACGCTCCTCTGCCGCTGCGGCTCGCTTACGTGGCGTACCTGCCGTTTCTGATCTCGGCCGCCGTTATAGTATTCAAGGCGCCGGAAACCGTTCAGGACACAAAGCACCGATTCAAGGACGTGTCGCTGAAGCCCCGCATCGGAGTGCCGCGGGACATTCGCGCAATTCCTTCCGGCGGCTACGGCATTCGGAACCTTTGCGTTATTCGGGTTTTATTCCGCGCTGACGCCGAGCTTCCCAGCGCCGAGCTGCACGAAACAAACCGGGCGGTGGCGGGCGCCGTGGTGTTCGAGCTTTCGCTCATCGCGGCCGAGCTTTAGTCGTTACGAAAGCGATGAAGAGCCGCGCGGCCATGCTCGGCGGGATGTTCCTGCTGCTGCCGGGCGTGCCGCTGCTGGAGTTGGCTAGAGAAGCCCGCTCGATGCCGCTTCTGCTGGGCGCCACGGCGCCTTGCGGCGTAGCGATAGCCCTGGGTATCGCGGCAGCCTGGAGGCGATCAATCAGATCGCTCCCGGCGAGCAGCGCGCGGAGGTGTTCTCGGCCTACTTCGTCGCATGTTATATCGGCCTTTCGCTCCCGGTAATCGGAATCGGCGTGATCTCGGAGGTGGCGAATCCCGAGATCGCGAACCTCGCATTCGCGGCCGTGGTGGCGCTGTTCGCGGCCGCCGCGTTGGTTACGGGGATCAAGTATGCGCCGAAATCGTGCGGGCGCGGCTCGGTTCCGAGCTCCTCATAATCCGCTCCGCGGCGCCGAAGAGCAAAAAGAGGGCCATCGCAACGCAACCGCCACCGCAGATCGGGACTGAGCAGGGGCGGCGCGAGGCGCTCGAAGATTGCGTGAATCGCATTCTCGCCTCCGAGGGAGTCGGTCCCTTCCGGGAGCACGCCAGCGAGCTGATTTCGCGGACCTTCAATCCGGAGTCGAGCGCGAACGAATTGACGCGCGTCATTCTGAAGGACGTCGGCTTGGCATCGCAGATTCTGCGCGTCGCTAATTCGGCGCTATACAACCGCTCGGGACGGCAGATCCTGGGCATTCCGTATGCAGTGACGCTGCTGGGCGTCGAGACCATCCGGGGCGTGACGATGGCGCTCGAGTACATCGATCATTTTGCAAACCGCTCGCCGGCGGTGCGGGGCTTGATGTTGCTCGCGGTATTGAACGCCATACATACCCGCGAGGCCGCATCCAGACTGCGCTATGCAGAGGTGGAGGAGGCCTACCTTTGCGGACTGTTTCGCAGTCTCGGCGAAGTGCTGCTCGCCTGCCACTACCCGGAAGAGTATTCGCGGGTCCTCCTGACGATGCACGCCGATCGGCTGCCGCTCGCGGCCGCGTGCGTGCGGGTGCTCGGCTTTACCTCGGACATGGTGGGAGCGCGCATATCGCAGGCCTGGAACATGCCGGCAGGGGCGCGTCCTGGCGCGCATCCGCGTGGGCGTCCGGGCGCGCCTTCGGAGCCGCGGCCGGGGCAGCCTGACGGCAACCTCTCGCAATGCGCCGATTTTTGCTTTGAGCTCACCGACGCGATCTACCGGCGCGGCGCGGGCGCCGGCGCCATTCGTCCGCGATTTCTGCCTTGCGCCGGCGGCGGCGCGGCTTTGCTCTCGCCGGAGGACATCGAAAATATCCTCGACAGCGGCGCCAGAGAGAGCGCGAAAACATTCGCGGCGCTGCGAATTCCCCTGGAGGGGCTGCGGCTCGATCAACAGGCTGCGGCGGCGCGGCTGGCCTTAGAAAAGGCGCTGGCAAACGCGCCCACGTTCGATCCCGGGCGCCTCGCCCGCTTGGGTGAGACCATGGACGCGGCGGCCCGCGAACTGGAGAAGGACGAGGTGGAAGCGGCGCCCTTTATCGCGCGGCTGCTCGAGGCGGTGCGGGAGGCGGGCTTCGAACGAGTCATGTTTGCCGTAGTCAACGAGGCGCGTACATGGGTGCGTGGACGGCTTGCTGGCGGCGCCGAGGAAGGATCGGACGCGCTGCTGCACAGCTTTCAATTCCGCCTCGATTGTTGGGACGGGCTGCTGCGGGAGGCATCTCGCAACGTGGACGCGCTGGTCGATTGCGCGCGCGACAATCGCTACGCCGGCTCGCAAGTTGTGACCGCGCTCAAACCGCAAGCCTTCGCGCTGCTTCCGATTATTTTCGACGGGAAGCTGGCGGCCTGCTTGTACGCCGATCGCCGCAGCCGTACCAATGGGCTCGAAGACATACGCCCGGCGCTCGAACGGGTTCGCGAACTGGTGGCGGCGGCGCTGCGCCGGATGTTGAAATGCGGCGGCGAAGCGGCGCGGGAAGACCACCCGCGCGCCCTCCGCTTTGGCGTATTCCCCGCCCGGGCGTCTACGAGAAACGGGATCGGGAAAGACCCGAGTAATGCTACTCCCTTGAAATCTCTGTAACATGCGGCGCATAGCCTAATTGGCTGCCGGCGTGCTCCTCAGGGCCGCATGTTCAGTTTGGGAAAATCTACCCGGATCGTATTGTGTGTAATTGTATTGTGCTTGGCCTTAGCCGCGCTACTCTTGGCGCCGGCTCGGCTCGAGGCGCAAGCCATCAGCGGCGATCTCGTCGGCACGGTGGTCGATCCGACCGGCGCGGGCGTGCCGAACGTGAGCGTCACGGCAACGAACACGGCAACGAACGCGAGGTCGGCCGCTACCTCGAATACGCAGGGAGCGTACCGCATTTCGAACCTCGAGCCGGGCACATACGACCTGACCGCGACCGCGCCGGGATTCACTACCGCGCAGTTGCGGGGCATCGCGGTGCAACTGAATCAAACCACGACGGCCAATGTAGCGTTGAAAATCGGCGGCGTCGCCACGACCGTGGAGGTGACAGCCGCGGCCGCCAGCATCGATACCACGACGGCGCAGATCGAAAACACGTTCACCTCCAAGCAGGCCGCGGATCTGCCGAGCACCAGCATTGGACAGGGCGTTATTAATCTATCGCTGCTCGATGCCGGCGTAGCGAGCGCCGGCGGAATTGGAGTCGGCACGGGGCCGTCGGTGGGTGGACAGCGCCCGCGCAACAACAATTTCACGATCGACGGCGTGGATAACAACAGTAAGTCGGTGACGGGTCCGGTGGTGTATCTGCCAAACGAATCGGTCGGCGAGTTTACGCTGCTGCAGAATCAATTTCAGGCGGAGTACGGGCACTCCTCGGGCGGCCAGTTCAACACCATCGTGAAAAGCGGCGCGAATAACTTTCATGGCACGTTATACGAGTACTTTGAGAACCGCTACATGAACGCGTTAAACCAGTCGTATAAGAATTCTCTGATCTTCAGCAACCCCCGATTCGATCAAAACCATCTGGGCGCGAATTTCGGTGGACCGATCAAGAAAGACAAACTATTCTTCTTTACGAGCTTCGAGTACAATCCGCTGGGTTTGTCGCCCACGGTCGGAAGTCCGATTTATGCGCCGACCGCCGCCGGTTACGCGACGCTGGGCGCGCTGCCGGGAGTCAGTCAGGCCAATCTGAGCATCCTGCAGCAATACGCGACCGCGCCCGCCGTATCCGCCAATGGGCCGCTTGTCACGATCGGCGGAGTTTCCGTGCCAACGGGAATTATTCCGATTTCGGCGCCTAGCTTCACGAACGGATACTACGGCGTCTTGAGCTTGGATTACAACGTTTCGGACAAGGATCAGGTTCGAGGCCGCTTTATATACGACCGCTACTGACTCGATCAATACCGTCGCGAATCTGCCGGTATTTTACACGCCGGTGCCCTCGCGCTACGACCTTGGCTCCTTCGCGGAGTATCACACCTTCAGCCCGCAAGTAACGAACGAGATTCGCTTGGCGTATCAGCGCAGCAACTCAAGCGACCCGGTTGGAAGCCAGACCTTTCCCGGTCTCAGCGCCTTTCCCAATCTACAATTCAACGACCTGGGTCTGCAGGTTGGACCGAACCCGAATTTCCCGCAGTCCGGCGTGAACAACCTGTATCAGGCCAGCGATAGCATCACATGGGTGAAGGGCAACCACACAATCAAGTTCGGCACGGAGTTCCGGGACTACATCTCTCCGCAGTTTTTCGTGCAGCGCGTACGCGGCGATTACGAATACACTACGGTCGCGAATTACTTGCTGGATGAGATTCCGGACTACTTCGCCGCGCGCAGCTTCGGCGGATCGACTTATTATGGCAACCAGCTCGCGACCTACACGTATCTTCAAGATACCTGGCGGATGCGGCCGAATCTGACGGTCGACCTGGGGGTGCGCTACGAATACACGACGGTGCCGCGCAGCATGCAGGCGCAGAAGCTCAATTCCGTGGCGAGCGTGCCGGGACTGATCTCCTTCAATGCTCCCGGAGCGGATCCCTATGGCGTGGGGCCGCGCGTTGGCGTGGCATGGACTCCCGGCAAGAGCGGCAACACGGTGTTTCGCGCCGGCTTCGGAATCGCCTATGACGTCATTTTCGACAACATCGGCCTGAACACCGTGCCGCCGGAATTTTACACCACGGAGACGTTGCAGACCGGCCTCACTGGAACCGGGTTTCTGGCAAACGGGGGAATCACGACACCCCCCGCTAGCGGCCTGAGCCCGGCGCAGGCGCGCGCCAATACTTCTTCCTTCATCCCGAATCAGCTTTTACCCTACTCGATCAATTACACGTTTGACGTGCAGCACGTATTCGCGACGAACTACACGCTGGATGTGCGCTACGTGGGGGACAAGGGCGTTCATCTGATTCTTCAGGAACAGCTCAACCGGGTATCTCCGATCACGCCCACGCAAGATATTCCCACTTATATGTCGGTTCCATCGGCGGCCACTCTGGCATCGCTGCCCCTTACGGTCGGAGCGCTCCGCGCCATCGGCAATGGCATTCCGGCGTACGCGAATGCCGGTTTCAGCAATCCCATTACCGCTTATGAGCCCATGGGCTACTCGGAATATAACGGTCTGCAGGCGCAATTGACGCGGCGTTTCGCCCATGGCTTGCAATTTCAGGCGGCCTATACCTGGAGTCACGCGATTGACAACAGCACGGCGGAGGTGGCCAGCACGTATCTAACTCCGCGGCGAGCCCAGGACTTCTTGAACATCTCGGCCGAGAAGGCCTCCTCCGCTCTCGATCACCGGCAGCGCGCCACGCTCGCTCTGCTCTACGACGCTCCCTGGTTTAAGGGCAGCGGAAACTGGCTGGTCAAGAATGTAGTGGGTAACTGGGAGATCGCTCCCATTTACACCTACGAGACGCCCGAATACTACACCGTGCAGAGCGGCGTCGATTCGAACCTTAACGGCGACGCCATTGACCGCACCATTATCAATACGGGGGGCTCGGCGGGAATCGGCAGCGCCGTCGTAGGCTACACGGCGACGGGAGCGCAGGTACAACCGACCGCTGCCGCGAGCGCGGTGAACAGCGTGGTTGCCTGGGTGGCCGTGAATCCCAATGCGCGCTATATTCAGGCCGGTCCCGGAGCTTATCCCAACGCCGGCCGTAACACGGAGGCGACCCGGCCGATCAATAACATCGACTTATCGCTAATCAAGCACTTCACCTTCCGCGAGCGGTTCCGGATCGACTTTGAAGGCCAGGCGTTTAATATCTTCAACCATCCGCAATTCACCCCCACGGCAGTGGATAACGCAGTGTCGGTGAATACTTATAACGTCGGAACCTCGCATTACGTGCAGGCCACGAGCTCCAATATCAACTCCGGGCTTTTCAACAATCCGTCGTTCGCATTCAGCAGCAATCCGCGCGTGTTGCAGGTTGTGGCGCGCTTTAACTGGTAAGTTAGAATCGCGCACTTGCCCCTTTTCGGCGCGATTGAAGCGGGCGGCACGAAATTTGTTTGCGGCATTGGGAACGGGCCGGACAATGTGGAGACCACGCAGTTTCCAACCACCGCGCCGGACGAGACGGTCGGGCGCGCGGCCGCTTTTTTTCGCGCGCGGGCAGGAGCGCGTATCGAAGCGATCGGCATCGGCTCTTTCGGCCCCGTCGACCTGAACCCGGATTCGCCAACGTTCGGATATATCACGTCCACGCCGAAGACTGTTCTGGCGGGATTTCGACATTGCGGGCGCGGTCCGCGAATCACTGCGCGTGCCGGTATCGCTGGACACCGATGTCAACGCCGCCGCTTTGGGAGAAGCGCGCTGGGGCGCCTCGCGGGGGCTTTCGGATTCTCTTTATGTGACGGTCGGAACGGGCGTCGGGGGCGGCGCTATCGTAGGCGGCCGCGTGCTGCATGGGATGCTGCACCCTGAAATGGGACACATTCGGGTTCCGCACGATTGGGCTCGCGACCCTTTTCCGGGCTCCTGCCCCTACCATGGCGACTGTCTCGAAGGACTGGCCTCGGGACCGGCGCTCGAGGCGCGCTGGAACGTGAAAGCTTGCGAGCTACCCGCCGATCATCCGGCTTGGGCGCTCGAGGCGCACTACATCGCGCTAGCGTTGACCACGTGGATTTGTACGCTTTCGCCGCAACGGATTTTGCTGGGCGGCGGCGTCATGCAACATTGCGGCCTGTTCGAGCCGATCCGCAAAGAAGTCGCGGCCCTGCTCAACGGCTATATCGGCGCGAAGGAAATAGGCGGGGGTTTGGAGGCGTACATCCAAGCCCCGCTGCTCGGCTCGCGGGCGGGCGTTCTCGGGGCGCTGGCGCTCGCCGAAGAGGCAGTCAAATTGTAGAATTCTCTTGTAACTTCGAGTTGCCGCACTTACTCCAATGGTTATCTTCAGGGAGGTGTTATGTCTTCTTCTTGGTCATGCCGCTTGGCGGCGATCTTCGCGTTGACGGCCGCGGCGTTAGCGCAATCGACCGCGGTCATTCAGGGCACGGTGACGGATCCGACCGGGGCGGCGCTTCCAGGCGCTTCCGTTACCGTTCACAACACAGCCACGGGCGAGGATCGCACGACGCAAACGGACAATGCCGGCTTGTACGTAGTCCCGGCGCTCATTCCAGGAACCTATAACATTCAAGTCAAGGCGCCGGGCATGCAGACCGTGCAGGTCAGCGCTCTTCCCGTGGAAGTTGGCGCAACGGTGCGCCAGGACGTGAGCATGAAGCTGGCGGCGACATCCGAAACCGTCGAGATCCGCGCCACGGCGCCGGTGATCGACTCTTCTACGGTGTCGGTCGGCGCCGTTATCAATCAACAGACGGTGCAGGAAATTCCGCTGAACGGACGGCACTTCGTGGATCTTGCGCTGCTGAGCCCGGGCACGGTGACTCCGCCGGCCAACGGCTTTCTTACGGCTCCCTTGCGCGGGCAGGGATCGTTCGCGTTCAATACGGCCGGAGCGCGCGAGGATCAGATCAATTTCATGATCAACGGGATTAATCTGAACGATCCCTCCCAAAATCAAATCACGTTCCAGCCTGTGATCAACACGGTGCAGGAATTCAAGGTGGACAACTCCACCTACAGCGCGGAGTACGGACGCAATTCAGGCTCAATCGTAAACATCGCGACAAGGGCCGGCAGCAACGAAATCCACGGCGAGGCGTACGATTTTTTGCGCAACAACGATCTGGACGCTCGCAATTTCAGCAATCCAACGGGACTTGCGCCGCAGGCGCCGTTCAAGCGCAATCAGTTCGGGGGCGACGGCGGCGGACCCATTATCAAAGACAAGACGTTTTTTTATTTGAGCTATGAAGGGCTGCGGCAGCGGCAAGCCGTTCCGCTGACTCCTACCGTGCTGACGGACGCGCAGCGCGCGCAAGCGCAGAGCAGCAGCGATCCGATTATTCAAAAATTGCTGCCGCTGATTCCGCCAGCCAACGCCGGCAGCGGCGTGCTGGTGTCATCGGCCGTGGCGCCGGTGAATATCGACCAGGGCACGGCCAACGTAAGCCACAGCTTCAACGACGCCAACCGTTTCAATTTTTATTACGCGTTTCAGCGCGACAACCGCAACGAGCCGCCGACCACGCAGGGCAATAACATCCCCGGCTACGGCGATCAGCGCGCCGGACGGCGTCAATTGATGACCCTCAACGACACGACCGTATTCGGCCCGAATCTGGTCAACGAGGCGCGGCTGGGATACAACCGCATTCACATTGTTTTCGCGGCCGACAACACACTGAGCGCCGCCGATTACGGCATCAATAGCGGAGTAACAGCGCCCATCGGCCTGCCGCAGATCAGTGTAACGGGCCAATTCGCGTTCGGCGGCATCAGCGGCTTTCCACAGGGCCGTGGTGACGATTCGGCCGCGCTCTCGGACACGCTGACGTGGGTTCACGGCAAGAACACCTTCAAGTTCGGAGGCGAATACCGGCGCATCCAGTGCGACAGCTTCGCCTACACGCCGGGCACATTCACTTTTCCGTCGACAGCGGCTTTTCTGGCCGACCAGGCGACGGGCTTCACGGCTAATTCGTCGAACCGCGCGGCGCGCATCTCGGTCAATTCCATCGGCGGATTCGTCCAGGACGAGTATAAGGTTACGCCCAATCTACTGCTCGAACTGGGTATGCGCTACGACTGGTATGGCACTCCGACGGAGGCTGAAGATCGCTTCGTGGTATTCGATCCCACGACGGTCTCGCTCATGCAGGTGGGCGCGAATGGAGGGCCCAGCGAGGTCTACCAGCAGAGCGCCAAGAACTTTCAGCCGCGCGTGGGCTTCGCCTGGAATCCCTTCAAAAACCAGAAGACCGTTATTCGCAGCGCCTACGCCATTATGACGGACCAGCCGATCACCGGACTCGTGAGCGGCCTGGTGGGCAACCCGCCGTTCTCGTTTCCAGTTTCGTTTTCTCCGACAGCGAGTACTCCTTATGTGACGTTCGCGAACGCTTACAGCTTGGCGAGCGGTTCGGTCGCGCCTACCTCGGTAGCGCACAATTATAAGGATTCCTATGCGCAGGAATGGAATTTCAACATCCAGCAGGAGCTCCCCGGAAATTTGGGCCTCATGGTTGGATACTTCGGAATGAAAGGCACGGACCTGAACATCGCCCGGAACTATAATCAGCCGATCAACGGCGTGCGCCCCTATGCGGCGCTGGCGGCCAATAGCTCGATCTTCGGCGGCAAGCCGCTGGGCAACATCGTGGTCTATGAAAGCGATGGCAACTCCTCCTACAACGGCCTGTGGGTGGAGGCAAAGAAACATTTTGCGCACGGGTTCCAGCTCGACAGCTCGTATACGTTTTCGAAATCGATCGACGACAATTCCCGCAACGTCCAGGGCCTTGTGATCCAGGACAGCAATAACATCCGGGGCGATCGCGGATTGTCGGATTTCGACGCCCGCCACCGCTTGGTGCTCGATCCCATTTATGAGCTGCCCTTCCGCGGCAACCGCTTGAAAGAAGGCTGGAGGGTCGCAAGCATCGTGCAGCTCCAAAGCGGAAATCCCATCAATTTCCATACCAGCAACGCAGCGTTCACCGGCGCCGCGACACTGCGGCCCAGCGTTACCGGACCGGTTCAGACCGGCTTCAGTCCGGCGACGACCGGCAGTCCCGTATACGTGACGTACATCCAGAATCCCGGCGTGTTCTATTGTGGCGTCCCAGGCAACACGAGCTGCACGGGCGCGCTAGGCAATCAGTTCGGTAACCTGGGGCGGAACGTGATCATCGGGCCGGGCTTCTCGAACGTGGATTTCGCGCTAATTAAAGATACGCGCCTCACGGAGCGCCTGACCTGGCAGGTTCGCGTGGACGCCTTCGATCTGTTGAACCATGCCAACTACAATCAGCCGGGCGCATCCTCTACGGCCGATACACTGGGATCTTCAACGTTCAACATGATCACGTTGGGGACGCGCTTCCCGACGGGCGATTCGGGATCGTCGCGCCAGATCCAGCTCGCCATGAAGCTGACATTCTGATGTTTCGAGGCTGTCGTAGAACGGGGTCTTTCCACTTTCTGGAAGGCTACTGCCGGGGAGCGATGCGAGAAGGAGCGCCGGGTGACGACCGTGGTTGCCATCGAAACGCGTCAACTGCTCGCGCCATAT
This sequence comes from Bryobacterales bacterium, assembly GCA_963838885.1. GTDB lineage: Bacteria > Acidobacteriota > Terriglobia > Bryobacterales > Bryobacteraceae > JAICMB01. The sequence goes on from CAWITB010000061.1 coordinate 22,328, forward strand.
CCTGAAATACCTTCAGGCTATGAGTTGGCCGATTTCCGCGCGCTCCAGCAGTGGACGGAGATGCTTCGGGCGCGTTCGAGCGGCCCGCGATTGGCCCGGTTGCCTCGTTGGGATCAACGCTCCACGGACTGGGAAGCTCGTTGCGAAATAGTTCGGCGTGCGATCGAGTACTTAGAAAATCGCTGACGCATTGGCAGTATACTGCGTCTGATGACTTCCGATCGTCGATCGTTTCTGTTGGCGGCCGCCGGCGCGGCGGCGCTGCGCGCCCAAAACCCCTCGCGCCTTGAAAGCGAGCGGGACTGGAGCGGCAAGAATCCGATTCGATATCCCGATCCCGACATTGTCGCCGTCGATCCGAAATTCGCGAAGTACAAGATCGGGAATACGGCGATCCAGCGCCTCTATACAGGCATGTTATGGGCGGAGGGGCCGGCCTGGAGCGGCGAGGGCCGTTATCTGGTGCTCAGCGACATTCCCAACAATGTGCAAATGCGCTGGCTCGAAGAGGACGGCCATGTCAGCGCATTCCGCAATCCCAGCGGCTTCAGCAACGGCAACACGTTCGACTGGCAAGGACGGCAGCTTTCCTGCGAGCATCTCAACCGCCGCGTTGTCCGCTATGAGCACAACGGAACCGTGACGGTCCTGGCCGACAAATGGAACGGCAAACCATTCAATGCGCCGAACGACATTGTCGTGCATCCCGATGGCGGCGTGTGGTTCAGCGACCCCGGATACGGCAGCCTGGTGGCTTACGAGGGCCAGAAAACCGAGCTGTTGCTGAAGGAAGCGGTTTACCGCATCGATGGCAAGAGCGGCAAGCTGACCATGGTAAGCGACGAGCTTCGCAAACCCAACGGCCTGTGCTTTTCGCCGGATTATAAGAAGCTCTATATCTGCGACACGGGCGCGACGCATTACCCGGATGCGCCGAAGATTATTCAGGTTTACGACGTCGCGGACAGCGTTGCGCTGCGCAACGGCCGCCGCTTTATCTCGACGGAATTGCCGGGCAAGGGCGCGGGACTAGCCGACGGCATCCGGGCAGACACGGACGGCAATATCTGGGCTGGTACGGGCTGGGTGGGCGCAGGATACGATGGCGTCCACGTATTCGATCCCGAGGGGCAGCGCATCGGCATGATCCTGCTGCCGGAGATTTGCGCCAACGTGTGCTTCGGCGGGACACGCCGGAACCGCCTCTTCATGGCGGCGGGGCAATCGCTGTATGCGGTGTATGTCGAAGCGCGCGGCGCGCACATTTGTTGAGGACGAAAATGAGATCCGCATTCCTTGCCATTGTCGCGTTCGCCGCCATAGCGAATGCGCAGACTACTACCGGTACGCCCACGCGATCCATAACGGCGGTCGGAAACGCCACCGTCCCGGCCGCGCCCGATAAAGCTCTTCTCGACATCGGCGTTACAACGCAGGCCGCGACGGCGCAGGACGCCTCGACCCAGAACGCCACGCAGGTAAGTTCCGTCATCGCGGCGCTGCAATTTATTCTCGGGGCCAGCGCCACGATTAAGACCGTCAACTATTCGATCACCCCGGTCTACAACAATCCCTCGGCGGGCCAGAATCCTTCGATCACCGGCTATAGCGCCAGCAACATTGTGGAGGCGACCATCACGGATCTCACTCTGATCGGGAAAGCGATTGACGCGGCCATAGCAGCGGGCGCGAATCGCGTGCAGGGCATTCAGTTCGGCCTCCAAAACCCGGACCCAGTGCAGGCGCAGGCGCTGAAAACCGCCGCGGTATCGGCGCTCTCGCAGGCGAGCGCGATCGCGGCGGGTCTGGGAGTTCATACCGGAAGCGTGATTCGGGCCAGCGAGGGCGTCAACGTCACCACGCCCATCGTCGCGCTCACGCCAACGGGGGCCACCGCTTCCACGCCCGTGGAACCGGGGCTGATTCAGGTGCAGGCTTCCGTCACCATCGTGGTTGAAATCACGCCTTAATGCGCACGATCTTCGCGGACGCGCGCTACGCGTTGCGCCTGCTGCGCAACAAACCAGTATTCACGGCGACGGCTGTCTTGACGCTGGCGCTGGCGATCGGCGGAAACACCGCGATGTTCACCGTAATCCGCGCGGTGTTGCTGAAACCGCTCGCCTACCCCGAGCCGGACCGGCTCGTGCGGATCTCCGGGGGCGCCGCGCCGGCCCGCTTCGAGGAGATCGAGAGCGAAGCGCGATCCTACGCGGGAATCGGAGCCTTCACCGGCATGGAGAGCGTAACGCTCTCCGGCGCGTTTCAGCCGGAGGTTGTGAAAGCCGCGCGCGTCTCGGCGAATTTTCTGCAGGTTGTGGGCGTCGATCCGCTGTTGGGACGCAGCTTTCTTGCGCAAGAAGACGCGCCGGGCGGAGCGCCGGTGGCGATGATCGGCGCGGAACTGTGGCAGCGGCGCTTCGGTGGCGATTCGCAAATCGTGGGCAAGAGCGTGAATCTTTCCGGGACATCGTACACGATTATCGGGGTCCTCCCGGCGCGCTTCCAGTTTCCTTTCCCGGGCGTGGACGTGTGGATGACGGCGCCAAGGAATGGCCGCTGATGCCGCCCAAATCGCGCGCGCTTAGCCCCTTTTTGACGGTATTCGGACGGCTGAAGCCGGGCATCGGCCTCGAACAGGCGAATGCGGAGATGAAGGTAATTCAGCGGCGCTATGCGCTCGCGCATCCGGCGATGCTCGATGCCAAGCCGAGATCGCCGGTGCGAGTGTCGCCCATGAAGGACGTTCTGGTGGCCGATGTCCGCTCGATGCTTTGGATGCTGTTCGGCGCGGTTGGCTTTGTGCTGCTGATCGCTTGCGCAAATGTCGCAAACCTGCTCCTGGTGCGGGCGAAGTCCCGCTCGCGGGAATTCGCCGTGCGCGCAGCGCTGGGGGCCGCTCGCGCCCGCCTGATGCGGCAACTACTCGCAGAAAGCATTCTATTATCGAGCGCGGGCGGAATCATGGGCGTGCTGCTCGCGGTGTGGAGTTTGCGGGCAATTCCCAGTCTGCCTTCTTTCAATCTGCCGCGCGCCGGAGAAATTCATCTCGACTGGATGGTGATGGGATTCGCCGCCGCGCTCTCGATTGCAACCGGCGTGCTCTTTGGGTTAGCGCCCGCGCTGGGCGCCTCGCGGCCCGATCTGATCCGCGTGTTGCGAACCAGCGGCGTAGCGGCGGACGAGGGAGGGCGCATTCTGTCCCGCTTCACGGGCGGCAGCGCGTTGGTGGTTGCGCAAGTGGCGCTCTCGATCGTGCTGCTGATCGGCGCGGCGCTGCTGATGGAAAGCGTGGCGAATCTGAGAGGGGCGGATCTGGGATTCAACCCCGCGAACCTTCTCACCCTGCAGTTATCTTTGCCGCAGTCGCGCTATGACACGGACCAGAAAAAGACGGCGTTTTTCGACGAGCTTCTCGAGCGCGTGAACTCCGTGCCGGGCGTCCGCTGCGCCGCGGTGGCCAATGTCGTTCCGATGACCGCCTATCCGGGAACTCCCGTGCAGGACGCTTCCAAGCCGCCACTGAAGTTGAACGAGCGACCTATCGCGACCATCTTGACCGTCACCCCGGGATATTTTCGGACGTTGGAAATTCCTATCAGACGGGGGCGGGATTTTACGGAACGGGACAAGGCGGCCGCTCCGCGCGTTGCCATCGTCGATGAAGGGCTGGCGCGGCTGTTGTGGCCGGGCTATCCGGGCGGCCAAAATCCGGTGGGCCAGCGGCTTCTTGTAGGAGGCGTGAATCCCCAGCCGGCGCAAATCGTCGGGATTGTCGCGCATGTTCATCAGAATCTCGAGGACAGCGCCTGGCCCGGGACCGTCTATGTTTCGTTCGAGCAGGCACCTCCGCAATTCGCGGTGGTGGCGATGCGAATCGCGGGCGACCCCTCCCGGTTCATCGGCATGGTTCGCGAACAGTTGCAGTCCCTGGATCGGGAGCAGACGATTACGGCCGTCCGCAGCATGGACGAGCTGGTGGATGCGGAGATGGGGCAGCGGCGAACGATTCTGATGCTGCTGGCGTCGTTCGCGGGCGTAGCGGTATTACTTGCGGTGATTGGAATGTATGGCGTGATCGCATACTCGGTGGCGCAAAGGACCCATGAGTTGCTATTCGGCGAGCACTGGGCGCGCAGGAAGGCGACATACTGCGGCTGATCGTCGGGCGGGGCTTTGGCTTGGCTGTGATTGGCGCGGCAATCGGCATCGGCGGCGCTCTCGCCTTGACGCGCGTGATGAAGAGCCTGCTATTTCACGTCAGTACGACCGATCCGGCGACGTTCGCGGGGCTGGCGCTGTCGTTCATTTTGGTGGCGGTTGCGGCGAGCTACATTCCGGCGCGGCGCGGCGTCCGGATCGATCCAGTGGAGGCGCTGCGGCTTTGAGGGGTATTGTGTTAACGTGATGCGCATGCGGCAGCTTACGGTGGGCGTTACGATTGTTCTCGCGCTTACTGTTTTCCTTGCGGCAGCCGATTTGGCCGGGACATATAAAGGGACCTGGACGGGAGGGCAGGCCAGCGGCGAGATCACATTGACGTTCCGGGCGGCCGACGGGGGCGGGACGCCCACGGCCGATGTGTCGTTCGCGATGGGAGGCCAGGACGTCAAGTGCACCGTGACGTCGGTAAAGGTGGACGGCTCGAAAGTGGAGGTGGTCTATCAGTTCGATTTGGGCGATACCAAGCTGCAGTCCACTGCAACCGGTGAGCTGAAGGGCAACACGCTCGAAGGGACCTATAAGACGAAAGCGGTGGCAGACGGATCGGCCGTGGATGAAGGGACCTGGAAAGCCTCCGCCGCGGCGAGCTAAGGCTTAGGTTTTGAACGGCTCGCTTCCGCCGCCGCGCCCTGCGTTTTCACGAAGTTCTTGGCCAAGCTCGCGCGGGGGTGATAGCCGGCGCCCTTTTCCAGTTGAAACAGCGCCTCGGCGATGCGGTTGACGACCTTTTCCTCGGTGGTTTTTGCGGTCCCATCGTGCGGCAGCGCCGAAAGTTGCAGATGGATGAGCTCGTGCAGGATGGTGTATTCGATATCGGCCGGGATCTCGGCGGGCGGCAGGTCGTAATCGAGAGGGTTGAGCACTCTGATGACGGCAGTCTTGCTGCCGCTGTTCCATTTCAAGTTGCCTAGTGTGTCGGGTTTGAGATCGGAGAGGCGTACGACCAGGGTCGTGATCCTCCACTCGCCTAAATCGAGCCGCTTTTGCCAGCTCTTAGTCCATTCGTCAACCTGCGCTTGCATGGCGGCGGGCAGGGTGGTTTTGTCCGGAAGGGATGCGGACGTCCCCAGAGATACACCGATCCCGAGGACCAGGAGAACCGCCAATTTCATGTTGAAACGTTCTATTGTACCGGAAGAGCCGGTACGTTTCTACCTTTCTGTGGCCGCAGGCCGCAAAAATTCTCTGGGAGATCGTTCCGCGGACCACAAGCGGCCCGGCAAACATTCCCAAGGATTTGATCGGCTGAGATTTAGAATAGATTAGGCGGTTCTTCGGAATTCGGAAGCGCATCTAACACCCTGGGAGTTGAATTGTTCAAGGCAATCGGCTTGCTCGTTGTGTGCTCCGTATCGATGTGCTCCTTAAGACTTTATGCCCAAGGCGGTCCGGGCGGCCAAGGCGCCGCGCCGGCGCAAGCGCCTCGCGCCGTTGTTCCGCAAGCCGCCACGCCGGCGGCGCAGCAAAACCCTTATCAGGGCAGCGCTGCGTCGAATGAAAGCCCGGCAACGCTTCTATCGCTTTCTCTGCGGGATGCCATTCAGCGGGGCTTGAAGTACAACCTCGCGCTGCTGCTTGGAAATCAGGAGACCCGAACGGCCCGCGCCGCCGAATTGAGGGCGCGCGCGGCTCTTCGCCCGCTGCTGTCGGGCCATGTCGCCGATACCTATGAACAGATCAATCTCGCCGCCTTCGGTTTTAATTTCAAGTTCCCGGGTTTCAGCATTCCGAGCGTCGTGGGTCCGTTCAACGTTTTCGACGCGCGCGCCTATATATCGCAATCGGTGCTCGATTTCACGGCCATCGATAACCGGCGCTCGGCGGCGGAGTCCGTCCGCGCCGCGGATTTGAGCTTCAAAGACTCCCGCGATGTGGTTGTTCAGGTGGTCGCGAACGCCTATCTGGGGATTCTCGCGGATGACGCTCTGATCGACGAAGCGCAGACGGAGGTCAATACCGCGCAAGCCCTCTATCAGCGCGCCGTTGATATGCGCAGCGCGGGCCTTTCGCCCGCCATCGACGCCTTGCGGGCGCAGGTGGAATTGCAGCAGCAGGAGACCAGACTGCGGGGGCTGCGGAACAATCGCGCGAAGGATCTGCTATCGCTGGCGCGCCTGATCGGCGTTCCGCTCGAACAAAACTTTGTATTGACGGACAAGATACCTTACGCGCCGCTGGCGGCCATGAGCGTTGAAACGGCCCTGGACCGCGCTCTGAAGAACCGCGCCGATTATCAGGCCGCGGCGGCGCAGGTGCGGGCGGCGGAGCTAAGCAAGAAGGCGGCGCAGGCGGAGCGGCTGCCGGCGGTCGATCTGAATGCGGATTACGGAACCATCGGCCCGGCGATCTGGCAAAACCACGGCACCTTTACCTTGACGGGAAACATGCGGTTTACGATTTTCGACAGCGGCCGCATCCGCTCGGATATCGAACAGGCCGACGCCGCTCTCGAACAGCGTAAGGCGGAGGAGGCGGACCTGCGACAGAGGATCGATCAGGACGTCCGCAACGCTTTGCTCGATCTGCAGACCGCGGCCGATCAGGTGCAGGTGGGCGAAAGCTCGGTCGATCTGGCGCGGCAGGCGCTGGCGCAGGCGCGCGATCGCTTCGCCGCAGGGGTCGCCGACAACATTGAGGTGGTCGAGGCGCAGGGCGCGCTGGCGAACGCCGCGGCGAATTACATCTCGAGCGTGTTCGCCCACAATGTGGCAAAGGTAGCCTTGGCGCGATCTGTGGGCGTGACGGAGCAAAGTATCGGCGAATTTATGGGAGGGAAATAGCGACAATGGCTCGCGACATCGAAACACAGGACCGCGAAGAAACGGCCATCGTGGGTCCAGTTGAGGAGCGCGGCGGACGCCGCAAGGCCGAGCCCCCCGGCAACGAAGAGCCGCAACAAGCTCAAGGCGAGACTCCCGAGCCGCCCAAGCGCTCCTTCTTCCGCGAGCATCCCATGGCGCTGGCCATTGGAGCCGTCCTGCTGGTCGTGTTGGCCATCGGCGGCCTGTGGTTGTGGAATTACTTGTCGTCCTTCGAATCCACCGACGACGCCCAGGTCGATGGTCACATCTACCCCATTAGCGCGCGCGTGAGCGGCCGCGTGGTGGCGGTCAATTTCGATGTCAACCAGCCGGTGAAGGCCGGCCAGGTGTTGGTGCAGCTCGATCCCACCGATTACAAACTCGCGATAGAAAAGTCCAAGGCGGACGTGGCCCAAGCGCGCGCCGACGCGCGCGCCGCTCAGACCCAGGTGCCGGTGACAACGACGGCGACAACCAGCCAGACCGCCAATGCAGGCGCGGGCGTTGCGGCGGCGCAGGCCGGCGTGGCCGCGGCGGAAGGGCAGTATGCGGCGGCGCAAGCCCGCATAAGAGAAGCGCAGGCGAATTACGACAAGGCGCTGAAGGACGTGGAACGGTTCCGTTCTCTGGCGGCCAAGGAGGAGATTTCGCGGCAGCAGTTCGATCAAGCGCAGGCGACTGCGGCCGCTCTGGGCGCGACGGTGGACACGGCGCGCGCCTCGGCCGACGCGGCCGCGCGGCAGATCGCGGAGGCCAGGGCCCGCGTAACTCAGGCGCAAGCGCAGCAGGAGGCGACCCGCAGCGGCGCGCAGCAGATTGGGGCGCAGCGGGCGCGCGCCGCGTCGTCCGAAGCCAACGCCCAGGCGGAGCTCGCGAATTTGCAGCAGGCCGAGCTGAACGTGCAATATACCACTATCACCGCTCCCGTCGATGGCGTGATCGGCAGGCGCTCGGTGGAGGTGGGACAACAGATTCAAGCCGGCCAGGATCTGATGTCCGTGGTGCCGCTCAACGACCTCTGGATCACCGCGAATTACAAAGAGACTCAACTGCGGAATATGCACGCCGGTCAATCCGCGACGGTACACGTGGATGCGCTGGATCGCGATTTCAAGGCGCACGTCGATAGCTTCCCGGGCGCGACGGGCGCTCGGTTCAGCATGCTGCCGCCCGAAAACGCCACCGGCAACTACGTAAAGGTTGTGCAGCGTCTGCCGGTGAAGCTTGTTTTCGATTCCGGTCAGGACACGACGCGGCTGCGGCCGGGCATGTCGGTGGAGACGAAGGTTTGGATAAAGTGACTTTTTTTAGCCGAGTACGTACACGTCCACGTCAAGACGAGCCCGCATGGCGGCGAGTTGCCGCAACAATCCGGGAAAGATCGATTTCGGAGTGCTCGCAATGAGTTCGGATTAGCGGACGGAAGCCCAACGCCAATCGTATCGACGAAGGAGCTTTGTCCGGAAAAGCAGATATATTAAGGACTAACTAAGCCGAACATCGGTAAACACTGCGCCCCTTTAATCTATGATGAGGAAGTTACCTGAGCGCAGCTTAGTTCTTAAACCCGCAACTTCCAAGTTCTCCTGCTCCGCTCTCGTTGTTTAGTTCCCAATCGAGCCGTTGCCAGCTTGCGCAGGGGGAGCTTGGAGCTCCCTCAACGGAAGGTGCAGATTGACAATCTTGTCCTGATTTCAATTGGTCCGCAATGCGAGCATAGGATCAATTCGCGAGGCCCTATGCGCCGGAACGTAACCGGCAAGCAGCGCGACGGTCCCCAACAGAACCAACATTGCAACAAATGTAAACGGATCGGTCGGCGCAGTCCCAAACAGAAGAGAAGCAATCAGGCGGGCAACTCCTATCGAAGCCACGGTCCCAAAAGCAATGCCAATAATTGCCAGCCGCAAAGTCTTCGAGATCACGCCAAACAACACTCGTGACTGCGTAGCGCCCAAGGCCATGCGGATGCCAATCTCCTGCGTCTGCCGCGTGACGGAATATGAGATCACTCCATAAATCCCGAGTGAAGCCAGCAGCAAACCCAAGCCGGCAAAGAGTCCAACCAGCAGCACAAAGAAGCGCCGCGGCGATGTCGCATGGTCCACCAGATTCTGAATAGGTTTGAACTCCGTCGCGGGCTGCCCAGGATTGATCTGCCGCAGCATGCTCATCACCGTCGCAGCCAGCGTGGCGGGAGGCAGTTTCGATCGCACCACGAGTTCTGCTCCTTCCGGCCCGAACTGCTTCGTAGCCGGCAGATACATCTGCCATCCGGCATTCTCTTCCGCATTGGTTTCGCGAACATCGGCAATCACGCCGATCACACGTGTCTCCTTGCCGCCCGCGAGGGCTATACGTCCGATAGGATCCTGCCCCGGCCATAGTTTACGCGCGACCGTTTCGTTGATGATGACCACATTCTCGTTATTGAAAATGTCCTCCCAGCGCATGTCGCGGCCTTCGGTCAAGCGTATCCCCACAGCCTTGAGATACCCCGGCGAAACAATGTAGACAAAGATTCCCTGAAATTTTCCTCCGTCATAGTCCCCGCCCTTTGCTTTGATGCCCCAACTGCGGTTCCGGCTCATCGGCAGATTGTCGGTTATACCTGCAGCCTCGACGCCAGGGATCATCGAAGCCCGGCGCACCACCTCTTCCCATATCGCTGCGCGCTTGGCCGCATTCCTGCCATCGTCATAGTCCACGCTGATGGCGGCTGCCCCTGCCGGCGCGAAACCCAGGTCAACATCCAACACCCGCAAAAAGCTGCGTAACAACAGCCCCGCGCCCACCAGTAGAACGCAAGCCAGAGCCACTTCCGTGATGACCAGCGCCGAGCGCATGCGGTCATGTTTTCTTCCCTCGCCCGCTCCATGCCCGCCGTCCTTGAGCCCCTCCTGCAAACTACTTCGGGACATCCGGAGTCCCGGAGCGAACCCGAAGAGAACCGCTGTCCCGGCGGCGATCAAGAGCGTCCACGCCAACACCGTTCCGTCCACTCGCACACTGCTTAATAGCGGCAACGCCATCGATCCCTGATGGGCCAAGTACGAGGTAATGGCGTAGGCAAGCCCTAGTCCCAGCACCGCGCCTGCTCCGGAAAGAACCAGGCTTTCAGTCAGCAACTGGCGAAGGAGGCGCCCCCGTCGCGCCCCCAAGGCGCCGCGCATCGCGAATTCCCTGCTGCGCGCAGCGGCCCGGGCCAGCAGCAAGTTCGAGAGGTTCACGCAGACGATCAGCAGAATCAACCCTACGGCGCACCACAGCACAATCAGCGACCGCCGTAATTTGCCGCTTACGTACTCTTTCAATCCAGTGAGTTGTCCCGTGTAGCCTTTGCCATACTCTGGATGTTTGTGCTCGAAATAGAGTTGTGGGAAGAGTTGATCGGCTTCGCTTTGTGCTTGCGCCAGACTGACTCCCCGTTTGAGGCGGCCAATCAGCGCCAGGTCGTTCCCGTCGTCGCGGAAATTATCCATGATATAGGGCGTGAAGAGATCAACCTTTGCTCCCGGCGAGAAAACCGAGCCAAAATCGAATGTGTCCGGCAATACGCCCACCACCGTCACGGGCGCGCCATTCAGGTTAATTGCCTGTCCAATAATGTCGCGGTTCCCGCCCAGCTGTCGTCTCCAGAACGGGTAATTTAAGAGCGTCACAGGCCCGGCGTTTTTCACGAACTCTTCGGGCCTGAAGAGCCGTCCCAGGGAGGTCCTAACGCCAAGCGTCTCGAAGAAGTTCTCCGCGACCAGGATGCCCGTAAGGGGCAGAGGCTGGCTTTTCCCTATCAGCTTGAAATTATCCAGTCCGGTAAAGGCGAAGTACCCGCTTACCGATTGAAAAGAGCGGTTTTGTTGTTGGAAGTCCTGAGTGGCGTCCGCGGTATACGTTTTGCTGGATTCGCCGGCTTTTGGGTTTTTCTCTACAATCCGCACCAGCTGCCGCGGATCGCGAAACGGAAGAGGACGCAGCAGAATGGTATTCACCACGCTGAAGACAGCGATATTTGCGCCAATGCCGAGCGCGAGAATCAGGACAGCGATGATCGTGAATGCGCCGTCGCGCCGCATAGTGCGAAAAGTGAAGCGCAGATCTTGCATCAGCACGTCGAGCCAAGGCAGTCCGCGCGATTCGCGAATCTGCTCACGCGCCTGCTGCACCCCACCGAATTGCACAAGTGCCTGTCGCCGCGCTTCCGCCGGGGACAGGCCACGCCGAAGATTCTCTTCAGTAGCCATTTCGATGTGCGAAGCCATCTCTACATCAAGTTCGTGGTCAAGAGGCTGTTTGCGGACGAATGAACGAAACCGGTTGAGCGCCTCTCGCAAGAACTGCGTCATCGCTCACCTCCTGCGCCCTGCATCGCTAGAACCCGCCGCATCACTCCTGCCAGCCGCTGCCAGTAGGCCGCATCTTGCGCAAGCTGCTTCCGTCCTGCTTTCGTAATGGAGTAGAACTTAGCTTTGCGATTATTCTCCGAAGTACCCCACTCGGCGGCGATCAATCCGCGCTGCTGCAATCGCACCAGTGATGCATAAATCGTCCCCTGGTTGAGCAGGACTTTATTCCCGCTTACCTGCTCAATGCGCCGCGCAATGCCGTATCCGTGCAGCGAACCTATCGCCGCAAGCGTCTGCAGGACCATTACATCCAGCGTGCCCTGCAAAAGGTCGAGCTTCGATTCGTTCATGCATTCCTCATGTGGATGTACCACATGAGTATCTTAACAATTTATGTGAGAGAACCTCAAGCTTCGAAACGTGCCTGCGGGCAATCGGCGGCAGTTCACGTGGACGCGCTGGACCGCGATTTGGAGCAGCATATCGATAGTTTCCGGGCAACGCAACGACGTGAAAATATTGCAGCGTCTGCCGGTGAAGCTTGTTTTCGATTCCGGTCAGGACACGACGCGGCTGCGGCCGGGCATGTCGGTGGAGGCGAAGGTTTGAATTAAGTGACTGGGGTTTCGATACAGTAACAAGGGAGGAATCCTTTGTATCGCGCCTACGTCCTCGCGCTGTTCGCGTCATTGGCATTGACTGCGGCCCTAACGCAAGCGGAAGCTCAGGAGCAACGGCGTCCGCAGCAGCCCGCGGCTCCATCGCCAACCACGCCCGCTCCAGCGCCGACGGAACCGGGTCAGCCGCCGGTCGCGCCGCCCGCTTCAGCGCCGGGAACTCCCGAGCCGGAAACAGCCAGGCGCGGCGGACGCGGCGCGGCGCAGCCCACCGCCATCACCACCACGCCGGCTCCCTCGGCGGCCGCGGCGGCCGCTTCCACGCAGCAATTCCCCGCCCCGCCGGCGGTCGAGCGCTCCTCCGTCACGGAGCACTCGATCACCATTAATGGCCGCGCCATCGCTTACACGGCGACCGCCGGAACCCTCGTTCTACGGCGCGAGGACGAGCGGCCGCTTGCCAGCATTTTTTATGTGGCGTACACGCGCAAGGACGTAGGCGATAAATCGAAATGGCCGCTGACGTTCTGCTTCAACGGTGGGCCGGGATCTTCCTCGGTGTGGCTGCACCTGGGCGCGCTGGGACCGAAACGCGTTTCGATGGCGAACCCGGAGGGGGAGCAGCCGGCGCCGCCGTATTCGCTGGTGGATAACGAGTCCACGCTGCTGGCGATCAGCGATATGGTCTTCATCGATCCCGTGACAACGGGTTTCAGCCGCCATGCTCCCGGGGAAAATCCGGCGCAGTTTCACAGCGTCGAGGGCGACCTACAATCAGTTGCCGATTTCATTCGCCTGTACACCACGCGCAACGATCGCTGGGCCTCGCCGAAATTCCTCGCGGGCGAAAGCTACGGCACGACGCGCGCCGCAGGATTGTCGCAGTTGCTGCTGCAGCAGGGCATTTATCTGAACGGCATCACGCTGCTCTCCTCGGTCCTCAATTTCGAGACCATCAATTTCGCGGTTGGCAACGATCTGCCCTACATCATGTTCCTGCCCACATACACCGCGACTGCCTGGTATCACAAGAAGCTGCCGCCGGACCTGGCGGGCGATCTTCAGAAGGCGATTGCCGAATCGCGCCGCTTCGCGGGCAACGAATATACGGTGGCGCTGATGAAAGGAACCAGTCTGACGCCGCAAGAGCGGACAGCGGTGTCGCAACAGCTCGCGCGATTGACCGGCCTCTCGCAGCACTTTATTGAGGAATCGAATCTGCGGGTTTCCATGTCTCGATTTTCGAAAGAGCTGCTGCGCGATCAGCGCCGCACGGTGGGCCGCTATGACGGGCGCCTCGAGGGTATCGACCTGGATGCCGCCGGGGAGCGCGCGGAATACGATCCCAGCTACTCCGCCGTGCTGGGCGTCTATACGGCGATGTTCAACAACTATGTGCGCGCGGAGTTGAATTACGCGAGTGATCTGCCATATGAGATCCTTACGGGCAAGGTTCAGCCGTGGAGCTACGGGCGCTCTCAGAATCAATACTTGAACGTCGCGGAAGGCATGCGCCAGGCGCTCACTGAAAATCCCGCCATGCGCGTGCTCATCGGAGCGGGCTATTACGACATGGCGACGCCTTTCTTCGCGGCGGAGTATACCGCGGACCACCTGGAGCTCGATCCCTCGCTGCGGCCGCACGTCTCCATTTATTACTGCGATGCAGGCCACATGCTGTACATGAAAAAGGCCTGCCTCGATTCGTTCCACCACGCCATGTCGGGCATGTATCGCTCCGCGCTGGGCCAGTAGCAAGCCTTCCATGGGACAGCCCACGCGCCGCGAACTGCTCGCCGGCGCCGCCTTGGCGGCGGCCGCGCGACTCGCGCGAGCCACGGACCATGGCATGCAATTACACCTCAGTTGCGGGGCCCTCGGCATCAAAGCGGACCAACGGCGGGCCATCGACTATGCCGCCCAATACGGCTTCGACGTTGTCGACGCCGACGGCCGCTATCTCGCGAGTCTTTCCGCCTCGAACCTAGCTGAGCTACGCGGCTATATGCAAACGAAAAATGTAGGTTGGGCGATGGCCGGCCTACCGGTCGAGTTCCGAGGAAGCGATGCCGGTTTTGCCGAGACCATGAAGGGGTTCGGGGCCTACGTGGAAGCGCTGGGGCGCGCTGGGGTGGAGCGCGTCACGACCTGGATCATGCCCGCGAGCGCGCGGCTCCCCTATCTCGAGAACTTCCAAATGCACGCCCGCCGTCTGCGCGAGATTGCCGGCGTGCTCAACGATAAGAAGATCCGCTTCGGAGTCGAGTACGTCGCGCCGAAAACATTGTGGACCTCGCAGCGCTATCCGTTCATTCACACCATGGCGGAAATGAAGGAGCTGTTCGCCGAAATAGATCGGCCCAACGTGGGCTTCGTGCTTGATAGCTGGCACTGGTATAACGCCGGCGACACGAAGGACGACCTGCTGTCGCTGCGGGCGAAAGATGTAATCTCGGTCGACCTCAACGATGCTCCCGCGGGAGTGCCCAAAGACCAGCTCATCGATGGAAAACGGGAACTCCCCGCGGCCACCCACGTGATCGATGCCGGAAGTTTTCTAGGCGCGTTGGAGAAGATCGGCTTCACGGGTCCGGTCCGCGCGGAGCCTTTCAACGAAGCCGTCCGGCGCATGCCGCCCGATCAGGCGCTGGCCGCTACAATGGCATCGTTGAAAAAAGCCTTCGCCGAAATCGGCGCGCAAAAATTGATATAACCGCGTTGTGGATCCCCGGCTATGGAACCGCGGTACGGCGAAGATGTAAAGAAATGTTTGGAGCACTAACTTCCGCACAATTTTTTCGTCTTTACGTACGTGAAGCGAATGCGTTCCAAAGTCGGTTTAGCGAGTCTCGCAACGGTGGTTGTGGCCGCCGGTCTGGGAGGCGCGCCCATTCCGCACTCGCTGTGCAACTTCGTCCGCTCTTACGAGGCCGTCGCGCGCACGAATGCGGCGCCCACGGTTTGGCAGCGGCTGGTGTACAGTTTTGCGCTCTCGCAGCAGCGCGCCGCGGAGGCGAAATGCGCACGCGGCGAGGCTTAGCATCCGAAGCGTGACGCCTCCGGACTGCTCGTATGCCTGCC
>CAWITB010000062.1:0-66623 GCA_963838885.1 Bryobacterales bacterium
CGCCAAACGTATTAATGTGCGAGGAGGACCGCCTCACGCCGGTCAGGTTGCTGTTAAACGGTTGGCGTCCAGGTGAGTGTTCTGAAAAAACTCGAACACGGACCCATGGAACGCGTTCGTTCCGTTTTTAGTGATCATGTTGATCACGCCGCCGAGAGTCCATCCGTACTGCGCGTCGAAATTCGTGTCCTGTACCCGGATTCTTCCACCGCCTCGGCGGTCGGCACGTAGGACACCGAGGTCGCCTGGTACAGGCTCGTTATGCCGTCCACCAGGACTTCATTCGTGCTGGGGCGGCCTCCGTTAATCGTGATGCTGGATGAGCCGGCGATGTCGAATGGCCGCAGGCGCTGGGCACCGGCATCCTCGATCACTCCGGGGGCCGACCAGGCGGCCGCGAAGGGATTGCGTCCCTGCAACGGCGCGGCGAGCACGCGATTCGATTCGATGGTCATGCCGCGGTCGGCCGTTTCCGTCTCGAGTATTTCGGCGCCCGCCGTCACGGTCACGCTTTCGTTGACTTGGCCGGGCGCGAGCGCAATGTCCACCACGGCGCGCTCCGCGACCTCGAGTCGCACGCCCTGGCGGGTTTCCTTCTTGAAACCCGGCTTCTCCACCGTGACCACGTAGTTTCCCGGCGTCAGGAACGAGACTTGATAATTGCCGTCCTCACCCGACTTGGTGTTGGACACCTCCCCGGTATCGGCATTCCTGACTTCGATGCTGGCGTCTATAACCGGCGCCCCTGTGGAATCGGTCACCCGGCCGGCGAGCGTGGCGCGGAACTCCTGCGCGAGCGCACAGCAGCAAAGTGTAAGAGTAAGAAGAATTAGTCTCGCCATAAAATCACGTCAATTCCTGAACGGCTACGATATTAAGCGATTCTAAGTTTCCTCCGACATTCTGTCAATCATGTCGCGCCAAGCGGCCGGCGGAGTCACGACTTTTCGCGCCTCTATTTCCCCTGTTATCAGCGCGCCAGCGGCGCGCCTTTTCAAGATTACGGGCGCACGCAGGTACCATGAAGTTGGAAATGAGCCCACACTCCAACGCCTTGCCGCAGCCACCCCGCGCGTGCGCCAGCAACGCCCTCCTCGCACGCGCAAGCTCCACGCAATCAGAAACTTGCCCTGTGCCTAAGAGTCTGCCGGGAATTCCCGGGCCGCCTCAAGCTACAATATAGTTTCGTTCGCTTTGCATTCCCCGCCCCCCGCCAAACATAGTTTATGTGGATAGTCGCCCTCGCCCTTCGCCGGCCCTACACTTTTGTCGTCATGGCGCTGTTGATGTTGGCGCTCGGCACGCTCGCCATCCTGCGCATGCCCACCGACGTTTTCCCCGAAATCGATATTCCCGTTGTCAGCGTCGTGTGGTCTTACGGCGGCATCCCTCCGCAAGACATGGCGGACATGATAACGGTCCGCTGCGAGCGCTCCTTTACCACCAGCGTTAACGACATCGAGCACATGGAGTCGCAGTCGCTGCCGGGCCTCAGCATTATCAAGATCTTCTTCCATCCCAATGCCAAAATCGAAGCCGCTGTCGCGCAACTGGCGGCCTCCTCGCAATCCGTGCTGCACTCGCTGCCCCTCGGCACCACGCCGCCCGGCATCCTGCGCTACAACGCCTCGAGCGTGCCCATTCTGCAGCTCAGCATCTCCAGCGACACGCTGCCCGAGCAGGCGCTCTACGATTACGGCTACAACTTCATTCGCACCCAAATGGCCACCATCCAGGGCGCCAGCTTTCCGCTGCCCTTCGGCGGCAAGCCCCGCGCCATCATGGTCGACATAGATCCCCACTCGCTATACGCCCAAGGCCTCTCGCCTAGCGACGTGGTCAACGCCATCAACGAGCAGAGCCTGATTCTGCCGTCCGGCGACGCCCGCATCGGATCGCACGAATTCACCGTCAAGCTCAACAGCCTTCCCGAGCGCGTCGCGGCGTTCAACGATCTTCCTATTAAGCAAGTCAACGGAACCACTATCTACGTCCGCGACGTCGCTCACGTCCGCGACGGCTACTCCGTGCAGCAGAACATCGTGCGCCATAACGGCAGTCGCGGCGCGCTGCTCACGGTACTCAAGAATGGCGGCTCCTCCACGCTCGACATCGTGGCCAAGCTCAAGGCCATTCTCCCGCGCATCGAGTCCACGCTCCCGTCCGCGCTCAAGATCAAGCTTCTGTTCGACCAGTCGATCTTCGTGCGGGCCGCGATTGCAGGCGTGCTTAAAGGAAGCCATCACGGCCGCGCTGCTCACGGCTCTGATGATTCTGATGTTCCTCGGAAGCTGGCGCAGCACCATCGTGGTGTGCATCTCGATTCCACTCTCCATCCTGACGTCCCTTGCGATCCTCCACCTGCTGGGGCAAACGATCAACGTGATGACGCTCGGCGGCTTGGCGCTCGCGGTCGGGATTCTGGTCGACGACGCCACCGTCGAAATCGAAAATATTCATCGCAACATGGCGCAGAAGAAACCGATCGTGCGCGCGATTCTCGATGGCGCGCAGCAGATCGCCACGCCCGCTTTCGTCTCAACCCTGTGCATCTGTATCGTATTCGTGCCCGTCGTCTTCCTGAGCGGCGCCGCGAAGTATCTTTTCACGCCGCTCGCCCTGGCCGTCGTGCTCGCCATGTTGGCGTCTTATCTGCTGTCGCGCACGCTCGTCCCCACCATGGTCAAGTATCTGCTTGCGAGCGAAGTGGACCGCTATGCCGACGAAGATGACGCCGGCGCCCGCGCCGATGACAACGTCTTTTGGCGCTTCCACCACGCCTTCAATCGCCAGTTCCATCGCCTCCGCGACGGCTACGTCAATCTGCTGTCGGCCGCGCTCGAGCGCCGCAAGCTCGCCGCGATCTGCTTCTGCGGAATCCTCGGCGTCTGCGCCGGCCTGCTTCCCTTCGTCGGCACGGACTTTTTTCCCAGGGTGGATGCGGGCCAGATCCGGCTCCGGGTCCGCGCTCCCGCGGACACGCGTCTGGAGGAGACGGAAGGATATTTCGCCCAAGTCGAGGATTCCATTCGCCACATCATTCCCCAAGGCGAGCTTTCCGACATCCTCGACGATATCGACTGCCCTACAGCGGTTTTAACGTCGCCATGAGCGATAGCGGCATCATCGGACCCTTCGACGGCGAGATCCTAATTTCACTCAAGCCGGGGCATCGCTCGACGTGGGACTACATCCGCCAGATGCGCGCCGAGCTCGTCCGCGAATATCCCAATCTGACGTTTTTCTTTCAGCCTGCCGACATCGTCGGACAGATCCTCAATTTCGGCCTTCCCGCCCCGATTGATCTGCAGGTCATCGGCCCGGCGTCGAATGCCGTGAAAAATTACCGGCTCGCGAAAGAGTTGCGGCAGCGCCTGGCGCTGATTCCCGGCGCCGTGGACGTCCACATCCACCAGGTTGTCGATGTTCCCGAGATCCGCTTCAACGTCGACCGCACGCGCGCGTCACAACTGGGATTGACGCAGAAAGACGTCGCCACCGATCTCCTGGTCTCGCTCAGTTCCAACGGCCAGACCTCGCCCAATTACTGGATCAATCCCCAGAACAACGTCGATTATCCCGTTGAGGTCGAGACCCCGCTATACCGCAACGATTCCACCGCCGCTCTCCTCGCCACGCCCATCCGCGCCGGCAACGGGTCCACGCAATTGCTGGCCAACGTGGCGCAGTTGCGCCGCGGAACCACCCCAGCTGTCGTCGATCACTACAACGTTCAGCCCCTCTACGATATCTACGCAAACGTGGAGGGCCGCGATCTGGGATCGGTCGCCGCCGATGTCGCCAAGCTGGTGCGCCAGTTCGAGCCGACGCTTCCCAGGGGCAGTTTCTTCGAAACGCGCGGGCAGGTCGAAACCATGCGGACGTCGTTTATCGGCCTGGGGGTCGGAATGCTCTTCGCCATTCTGCTGGTCTACTTCGTCATGGTCGTCAACTTCCAGTCCTGGCTCGACCCGTTCATCATATTGATGGCCCTGCCGGGCGCTCTCGGCGGCATCGTGCTGGCGCTCTTCCTCACGCAGACCACCATCAACGTCCCGTCGCTCATGGGCGCCATTATGAGCATCGGCGTCGCCACAGCGAATAGCATTCTGCTGGTCAACTTCGCGAACGACGTCCGGCACGAAGGAGCGAACGCGCGAGAAGCGGCCCTGCAAGCCGGATTCACCCGCCTGCGCCCCGTATTGATGACCGCACTGGCCATGATCGTAGGCATGCTTCCCATGGCCATCGGAATCGGCGAAGGCGGCGAGCAGAACGCCCCGCTCGGCCGCGCCGTCATCGGCGGCCTGGTGATGGCCACGGTAGCGACCCTCTTCTTCGTCCCGGTGGTCTACTCGGTGTTGCGCAAGAAACCGCCCTTCGACACCGCGGGGGAACTCGTGTGAGCGGAAACTTCAAGGATAATTGAGGAGTAGCTTTGGAGACCTCAACGGACCGGGTCATCGTCGAACCGCAAGAACGCCGTGTGACGCGGCCGCGCAGCCGCCTGCTCCCCTTGCTGGCGTTTTTCGCGGTTCTCGCGGTGATCGTTGTCGCGGCCGTTATCGCGGGCGTGCTGCCGCGCCTTGATCGGGAGCGCGGTCTCAAAGCGGCGGTTCAATTGGAACGGGCGCAAAGGCCGGTGGTCAACGTCATCGCCGCCCGCTCGCCTTCCTCAACCGTTCCGGTCGACCTTCCGGGCGACCTGCAGGCCGAGGTCGAATCGCCCATCTTCGCCCGCGCCGACGGCTATCTAATCAAGCGCAACGTCGATATC
This sequence comes from Bryobacterales bacterium, assembly GCA_963838885.1. Classification (GTDB taxonomy): domain Bacteria; phylum Acidobacteriota; class Terriglobia; order Bryobacterales; family Bryobacteraceae; genus JAICMB01. The sequence goes on from CAWITB010000062.1 coordinate 4,778, forward strand.
GGCGATCGCGTGAAGACGGGCCAGGTCATGGCCGAAATCGAGACTCCGGAGCTCGATCAGCAGCTGCAACAGGCGCGCGCCACGCTGTCGAATTCCATCTCGTCCCTTGCAGAACTCCAGGCCGACCTCGCGCTCGCCAAGGCCAACCTCAAACTCTCGCAACAGACGGAGCAGCGCTATGTCGCGCTGGAGGGCAAGGGCGCCGTTTCGCACCAGGAAACGGACGAGAAACGCGCCGATCTGGACGTCAAGAAGGCGCAAGCGGACGCGGCGACAGCCAAGATTGTTTCCACGCGCGACGTCATCGCCGCTAATCAGGCGAACGTTCATCGCCTGGAGCAGATGAAGGCATTTTCGAAGGTCACGGCGCCATTTGACGGCGTCGTCACCATTCGCAACGTCGATGTGGGTACGCTCATCAACTCGGGCAACGCGGGTACGCTGAAGCCCATGTTCAGCGTGGCCCAGATTGGCACGCTGCGCATTTTCGTCAACGTCCCGCAAGCCTACCTGGAATCGATCCGCGTCGGCCAAAAGGCGGAATTACGCGTCCAGGAACTGCCGGGCCAGGTTTTCGGCGCGACGCTGACGCGCATTTCAAACGAGGTCGATACCGGCTCGCGTTCGATGCTCGCCATCCTGGAAGTGCCGAATCCGCGCGGCGTTCTCTTCCCAGGCATGTACGCGCAGGTCCGCTTTCCCGGCGTGCGGGCGGCCTCCCGCACGGTTTTGATTCCGGGCGATGGGCTGATGCTTACATCGCAAGGTCCGCGCGTGGCCGTGGTGGAGGCCGGGAATCGTATCCGCTTCCGCGACGTGAAGATCGGCAACGATTACGGAAATGAGCTCGAGATCCAGTCCGGCATCGCGCCTGGCGAGCTGGTTGTCCTGCATCCCACGGACGCGATCCGGGACGGCGTTGAGGTCGACGTTCATAAGAGCGGTAACGGCTAAGGACAGTACAGCTCCCTCGTGTTTCACAAATTAGAACAGGCCATAGCGGGTCGCGTTGCCGCTCACGTGCGCGAGAAGTATGGCGCGGACGCCGCGGTGGCGCTCGAACAGCCCAAAGAGTCGTCGTTCGGCGAGCTTGCGATTCCGGTTGCGTTCCAATTGGCGCGGAAATTGAAGCAGGCGCCGAAGGCGATCGCGACGAAGTTGATCGCCGATCTCGGCGCGGTTGAAGGCGTAAGCGCGATGGAAGTGGCGGGCAATGGATTCATCAACGTCCGCTTCGACCGCGGGGCTTATGGCGCGGCCGTTCTGGGCGGCGTTTCCGATGTCCCGCAAGCCGCGGCCGGCAAGATCATCGTCGAGCACACGAATATCAACCCGAACAAGGCGGCGCACATCGGCCATCTCCGCAACGCTATCCTGGGCGACACCTTCGTGCGCATGCTGCGGGCGGGCGGCAACATCGTCGAGGTCCAGAATTACATCGACAACACCGGCGTCCAGGTCGCGGACGTAGTCGCCGGATTCAAGTACCTGCAAAGCAAAACGACGTCCGATGTCGAGGCCACGATTCGCGATGGCGCGACGCGGTTCGATTATCTTTGCTGGGACGTTTATGCGGCCGTTTCGCAGGACCCCAGGCTGCCCGAATGGCGCAACGAAATTCTGCATCAAATCGAGGAGCACGCCGGCGATCCGCGGTACATCGGCGCTGTGATCGCGGACGAAATTGTGCGCTATCACCTGCGGACCATGGGCCGTCTGGGCATCGTGTACGACGTGCTGCCGCGCGAGAGCGAGATCATTTATCTGAAGTTCTGGGAGACGGCGTTCGAACAGCTCAAGCGGCGCCAGGCAATACATTTCGAGAGGGAAGGGAAGAACAAAGGGTGCTGGGTGATGCCGGCCGCGGCCTTTTCCGAATCCTCCGCGGAAGACGACAGCAAGGTGATCGTGCGGTCAAACGGCACCGTCACGTACGTCGGTAAAGACATCGCGTACCAGCTTTGGAAATTCGGGCTGTTGGGAAAGGATTTTTATTACCGGCCGTGGGACGAACATGTTTATGTCACGACGGGCGATGCGGCTCAGGCCGAGGCGGTGTCGTTCGGCAACGGGCGACGCGTGTACAACGTCATCGATTCGCGGCAGTCGTATTTGCAGGATGTCGTGGTGGCCGGATTGCGCGCTCTAGGGTACAACGAGCAGGCGGATTGCTCCATTCATTTCTCGTACGAAATGGTCGCGCTTTCGCCGCGCACTTGCGTCGAGATGGGGATCGAGCTTTCCGCAGACGATAGGCGGCGGCCATATGTCGAGGTCTCGGGCCGCAAAGGTCTAGGCGTTAAGGCCGACGATCTGATCGATAAGCTGATCGAAAAGGCGCTCGAAGAGGTCGAATCAAGACACCCCGAAGCGCCGGAGGAAGAACGGCGAAAAGTGGCCACGCAAATCGCCGTGGGAGCGCTGCGTTATTTCATGTTGAAGTACACGCGAAACTCGGTGATCGCGTTCGATTTTCAGGAGGCGCTTAGTTTTGAAGGGGAAACCGGTCCGTACGCGCAATACGCGGCCGTGCGGGCGCGCAATATCTTGCGAAAACTGAGCGAGCGCGGCGAAGCGCTGCCCGATTTTGAGCGGGAATTGAACGAGTCCGCGATGGCGCGGCAGTTGCAGTCCGAAGATTTCTGGCAATTACTGTTGATTGCTTCGAAGGCGGATTCGGCCATAGCGAGGGCGGTCGCCTCAGGCGAGCCCGCGCACGTGGCCCGGTACGCGTTTCAGCTTTCGCAGGCCTTCAATAACTTCTATCACGAGTATCCGGTGATTCATGAAGAGAACCGGGAACGTAGGACGTTCCTGCTGTGGATGTGCGACTACTTCCGGCGGCAGTTGGAACGAACGCTGGGGGTGCTGGGGATTACAGTTCCCGACTATATGTGACATTAGGATCGCCTTTTCGGGCGTAGTTGCCCGAAAGCGGCGGGTTCAGTGCCACGCTTAATCATCTCGATTCCGTCACCGATCTGGCGCATCAAATGTTTGACCTCCTCATATTCGAACCCAATACGATCTTTCACGCTGTACTCAGAACCCCGTTCAAGCGCCTCGTCTAAGCATTCCTTAAGTAATTCGAGCTCCGGTTGCGTTAGGTACGCGAGGACGCGCCCATGGCTTACTTCCGTGACGGTCATACCGGCCCCCCAGTATCTGTGTTGGCGATCCAGGACTGAGTGGCGCTTTCGATCGCCTGATAATTCGAGTCCAGTTCCAGCCCGAGGAGCAATTCGGCGGGCGATATTGCGGAACTCTTCTGCCTCCGGCTCCGAGAGTTCCGGCCGAGAATAGCAAACTCACGATAGCTGAGCCACTTCTTTAAAACGCTATAACCGCTCGCGCTAAACTCCCAGACTTTCCTCGGGATGTTCTTCCAGTACGCTGTCTCGTTTAGCGGGACGTCGACGGTTGCGGCGCCAAGGAGCGACAGCGCATGGTCGCCAGAAATACCGAGAGCGGCGGCTCCTTCCTGTATCGCTTGAAGTTCGTCGGGTTCATACTCCCCGTGGATAGAGCTGTCTGGCCCTGGGAAGATAGCTGTGCCTTGGAGGTACCCCCATCGTTTCCGGGTGGAAAGTGAATCGCCCTCAGTAGAGCCGAGTTGGCCTCCGCCAAATTGGGACACGATACCGATCAGGCGAAGCTCGGAGCGAATCGTTCCACTGGTCACCCCATTCGATTGCCCGGCAACATCAACAGCTCTGAAACCTGTCTACCACGGCTGGCGGAACGTTCAAGCATCTCCCTGTCGATGGCAAGTGGGATGCGTGGCCAGTCCAAACGAGTGCACCGGCGTTCTCCGTTCGGTACCTCGGTGTATTCAGAGTCGCTATCACATGGAAAAACAGGTCCTCTGGGGAGGAGCCGATGCCTTCAACATACGCGCGTGCTCTAACTGAAATATTGTGCTCTGGTCCGGTGACCTCCTCGGGAGGAAAAAGACTCGTCTGCTCGCGATTCGCCGTGGGCGCCAGATAAAGAGGTATATAGCTTGAGAGTCCGTTTCCGAGATTGTCGCCGAGGTCCCGGACAACGGCTCCGCGGTTGAAGTTGTCCATCGGCTGACGCTCACGAACCTCAATCCAGAGATTGCCTTCAAACACGTGGGGCTTGTATTCCGTGCGCTTTTCGTCAAGCAACTTCGTCTCTGGTTCCCAGTAGAGCCATCGACAGTCGAAAGGCCTATACATGTAACCGGTTACGTTTTCCGGAATCATCCCTCGTTTTGCAGATATTCTCGAACCTTTACCGGGTCAAAGCGTGCCGAGCGCTGCATAAAGCCCGGTGCCGAACGAGTTAGCTCTTCATGGCTTACGCTCGAGTCGAAGTACGTTTCCAATCGACAAACCAGACGTTCGCGGTCGATATCGACCAGGACGTCATCGCGGCTGGTTTTGACACCCGGGAACGATTTCGGCATGAGTTCGATGAGGAGCGGCCAACTGAGATAGGCCTCTTCGACCTGAACCGGCATAAAGGGCAACCCGAGCGCCGTATGCGGGTGTTCCAGTAGAATGGCGGGAAGCGAATCTGGAAAAGCTGAAGGATCCCCTCGTCTTGCGCATGACGCTGAAAAACGCGATATCTATGGATGCGCACGGCAAACTCGTCCTCGACCGGCAGGCCTATGACTTCATCGTGGAGCTTCGGCACGATACCGAACATTCGCGAGCGGAATTGCTGCCCGACGACCTGGATGCCGAACGGATTTAGCCGCGCCTACAGGGGACAAGATAAGAATGCGTACCTGCCCTCACTGTAAACGCGAGATCACGCCCTCCGAAGTTGCGGCGCTTTGCGGCGCTGGGCGCAGTAAGGCCAAGGCCACCGCAGCGCGCGAGAACGGCAAGCGCGGCGGCCGACCGAGGGGATCGACGAATCATAAATCGCCGCGCTCACAGCCAACCCCGGTACCCGATTAACAGTTAATGACCGACCGCAAAGCTTTTCCAGCCTGGACTGAGCGCCGGGATGCGCAGATGGCTCCTTAACTGGATGACTGGTTTCGATGAATCCACTTGGGGAGCCAAAGAACTCTCGCGAACTCGCGCTTGGCCGGCCGTGGAGAGGAATCCGTGCACGCTGTGGGTGTGTCCGATCCATGGCCACCTGGCTTGATACGTGACCCCTTCCGCGACGCCGAGACGAACCCGGTCGGCGGCCGGGTGGTGGACCGGTCGGACGCGGTAGTGGTTGCCGGCGCGCCCGATCGCTCAGCCCTTCCAGGCCGCAGTCTTCGTACCGCTCGAAGAGCTTATAGCCGCTCTTCCTTGAGATTCCAAACTCGCGGCACAAAGAGGCCATGCTCTCGCCATCTTTGAGCCGGATCACAAAGCGCATGCGTTCGTCCATAACAGATGCTCCTTCCAGGGCATGCCCACTTTCCCCCCTTGCGGGGGAAAAAGTGAAACCCATGTGTCCGGTACGTTCTGTTACCTATGTGTCGGAACGCTCAGCTCGCGAACTTGTTCTGAGGCAGCGCGAGGCCGCGGTCCGCCTGCGCTAAAGTCTCTCTTTCTCTTATGCCACGCCTCACCCGCAGGGGATTCCTTGGCTCCGGGGGCGCGTCGCTGTGTGCGACGGGCCTAGCGCGGCCGAATGTGCTGCTGATTCTGGCGGACTAGTTCCGTGAGCTTGCTGACCGGCCGCTATCCGCACAGCCATAAGAACCGGGTCAACTACACGCCCTGCGACGGGCGCGAGGTCTTCTGCAGCTCATGCTGCAAGAGGCCGGGTATCAGACCGGCTCGGTGGGGAAGCTGCACTACTATCCGCCGACCGCGGAGCACGCCCGCAGCACGGGCTTCGACCGCGTGCTGCTGGACGACGGCAACGCCGGTACCGACCGTTATTCCGATTACGTGAAGTGGCGCAATGCATCGCTACTGGCGACTTGCCGCACGGGGCAAGAAGCGCGCTCTTGTCGCTATTGCCCACACGCTTCTGGTTCTGGTCTACCGGGTTGTTTCCAGTGGACAGCCATACAAGGAAAAAGGCGTTGTTGAGGTAGACGAACGCAAGCGGAAACGGCTCATTCGTCATCACGTCCGGCGCTTAGGTCGACTGGGTATTGCGGTGTCTTCACTTCGCCTGGCTGGTCCTGACGATCCAGGTTTCGTCGCCGCTACGCCTGCACATGACGGCGAGATTCATTTTCGGAAGAAGTGGCCAAGCTGTTGGGTCACCCGATCACGGAAACGGAGAAATCGTGATGGCTGCGGTCGATCAACTCAGCCCGCTGGTGGGTGTGAAACCAGCCTACCAGGCGTTGGCGCTTCCGCGTGCCACTTGGTACGGCGGCGCAGCCGCCGTCTTTTTCCCCGGCCTGCGGCTGGGCCGCGGTTCTCGCCGGGCTTTGACGCAAGCCGAACAGCAAACAGTGCTGACGTGCCTTCATGAGGATCGTTTTCAGGACTCTTCGCCCGCCCAGGTCTACGCGGCGCTGCTCGATGAGGGCCGGTTTCATTGCTCGATCCGCACCATGTATCGGTTGTTGGAAGCGCGCGGGGAAAACCGCGAACGGCGCGATCAGCTGACGCATCCGCCCTATCGGAAGCCGGAGCTGCTGGCCACCCAAGCCAACCAGTTGTGGAGTTGGGACATCACCAAACTGCGCGGCCCGGCAAAATGGACCTGCTATCACCTTTATGTCATCTTGGATGTCTTCAGCCGTTTCGTCGTGGGCTGGATGATCGCCTATCGCGAAAGCGCCGAGTTGGCCAAGCGTTTGATTGATCACTCCTGCCGCAAACAACTCATCGCGCCCGGCCAGTTGACCATCCACGCCGATCGCGGCTCATCCATGAAATCCAAGCCTGTTGCGTTGTTGATGGCCGACCTCGGCGTAACCAAAACACATTCCCGCCCCCATGTCTCCGACGACAATCCCTATTCGGAAAGTCAGTTCCGCACCTTGAAATACCGACCCGGATTCCCGGACCGCTTCGGCTCCATCGAAGACGCCCGTGGCTTTTGCCAGTCCTTCTTCCGCTGGTACAACTACGAACACCACCACTCCGGCCTGGGCTTGATGACCCCCGCCGTGGTTCATCTGGGAAAGGCCCCCGATCTCCTGGTCCAACGCCAAGCCGTCTTGGATACCGCCTTTCAGGTTCACCCGGAGCGCTTCGTCCGCCAGGCTCCCAAGCCGCCTTCTCTCCCTACTGCCGTCTGGATCAACAAGCCTCCCGAACGAGGAAACTCCTTAAACTTTTACGCCGCGTGTCTCATTTTCATTGACACGCACCGGACAATATCCGCTGGGTCTTGCTTGAAGCTTCGCAAAGTATGGCTCCAGAGCTTTTCGCGTCAACTGTGAACTGCGGTGTGTGAACTGAGGTGGAGTTTCATTCGCGGACGGATCTACCTGCTCCCAACTACATCCGTTCTGGCGTTGCAATTAGAAATATTCGGCTCGCGAAAGGACGCGAAGAGCAAGCATGTTCCGGTCGGATTGTCGCGGCCATTCATCCGAGGTACCGGATTTGGATTCCCTCTTATGAGCAATCACTCACGGGTTGTGACGGACAAAGTGAACCCGACGTCGAATCCAAGCCGCGAAATTGCCGCGGCACGCCGTCCGAAGAGTTCCTTGTGGTGTTGTTCTTAAAGGCCGGCGTGAACGTCGCCGTCGCCGGGATCGCCGCCGGTCCCGAATAGCGCGCCGAAACGTTTCTTCAGGCGCTTCAATCTAAGGAGTACCGTGAAAGAAAATTACCAAGCGACGGTCGCGGATGAGGCCCCGATAATGTCGTCTTCGGATACGCTTCAGATTACCCTGCGAATTAACGGCGCGTCTCTCAGGCTTGAGGTGGAGCCCCGTGTCTCACTGCTCGATGCGTTACGAGAGTATCTGGACCTGACCGGCACAAAAAAAGGCTGCAATCAGGGAGCTTGCGGCGCGTGCACTGTCCTTTGTAACGGAGAGCGGATTCTTTCCTGTCTTGCGCTAGCCGTTCAGTACGAAGAAATGGAGATCACCACGATCGAGGGTCTCGGCTCGGGCGGAAATTTACACCCATTACAGGCCGCGTTTGTGGAACATGACGGTTTTCAGTGCGGATACTGCACGCCGGGGCAGATTTGCTCGGCGATCGGAATGCTGCAAGAGTTTCGAACTGGATTGCCAAGCGCGGTCACACCCGATGTTTCCGCGAAGGAGATCGAGTTCTCCGAGGAAGAGATCAAGGAACGGATGAGCGGCAATTTGTGCCGCTGCGGGGCATATGTCGGTATCCGGGCCGCCATTCGCGAGGCGTTTGGCTCGGAGGCATCGCGATGAGGAACTTTCAATACTCGCGGGCGAGGACATCCCAGGAGGCTCTGACTCTCATAGCGACGCTCCCGAACCCAAAGTTCCTCGGCGGAGGAACGAACCTGATCGATCTGATGCGGGAAAACATCGAGCAGCCGGACGCGCTGATCGACGTGACGCGCTTGGCGTTTAAGGGAATCGCCGAAGCGGCGGACGGCGGCGTTTCCATCGGAGCGGAAGTGAAAAACACCGCCTTGGCGAACCACCCGCTAATACGGCAGCGTTATCCCATGTTGTCGCAGGCCATCCTGTTTGGCGCTTCCGGCCAGATCAGGAACATGGCTACCGTGGGCGGCAACATTATGCAGCGTACCCGCTGCTACTACTTTTACGACGAGTCGGCGCGATGCAATAAGCGGCACCCCGGAGCGGGGTGCGACGCCATCGACGGGTTTAACCGTATCCACGCCATTCTGGGCGCCTCGGAGAACTGCATCGCCACGCATCCATCCGACATGTGCGTCGCACTGGCGGCGCTGGACGCGATGGTCCTCGCTGACGGCCCAGGCGGCGAGCGGAAGATTCCGTTCGATGAGTTTCATCGCTTGCCGGGCGACACGCCGCACCTTGAGACGGCTCTCAAGCCGGACGAGTTGATAACGTCGATCGAATTGCCGCCTCTCGCCTTTGCCGCGAATTCGCGGTACCGGAAAGTTCGCGATCGAGCGAGCTATGCGTTCGCACTGGTCAGCGTGGCGGCGGCGCTCGAAGTAGAGAACGGCAAAATCCGCAACGTGCGCCTGGCGCTGGGCGGGGTTGCGCCAAAGCCCTGGCGGGCTTACGAAGCCGAGAACGCGCTGGCGGGAGCGGACGCCACTTTGGAGACGTTTCGCCGGGCGGCTGACGCGGAACTTTCACAAGCGCGCGGATTTCGCGACAACAGTTTCAAGATAGAGCTTGCTAAACGCACCATTGCGAGCGTGCTGAGCGAATTGGCGGAAGCGAGAGGCAACCAATGAGCGTCATGAAAACCGTAGTCGAAACAGTCGCGCGGTTTGTGCCGGATAAGGAACGCGATCCATTGCTGGACCGCGATCGGCTTCTTGGGCAAGCCGTTGCCGCGCGTGGATGGGGAAGTGAAGGTGAGGGGCCAGGCTCGCTTCACCGCCGAGTACCAGATCTCCGGCCTGGCCCACGCCGCGCTTGTCTACGCCGACGATCGCGAAAGGCAAAGTGTCGAGGATCGATACGGAAGAGGCCAAGCGGGCCGGCGGCGTGTTGGAAATCCTCACGTATAAGAACATGCCCAATATGGCCGCGCCGCCTTTGATGGATATGACCGATCTGAAAAAGGGCATGGCGGCGAGCGACCTGCCGATCCTGCAGGACGCCTCGGTTCATTGGGACGGGCAGCCAATCGCGGTCGTGGTGGCGGAAACGCTCGAGCAAGCCGAGCATGCCGCGTCGCTGGTAGAAGTGGAATACAAAGCCGAGGGTCCAACGGTGTCGTTCGAAGGCACGAAAGCCGAGGCATTTGAGCCTTCCGATGTTATGGGCGAGCCGGCGGTCGTCAGAATCGGGAACGTCGAGAAGGGCATGCGAAGAGGCGGACGCGAGGGTGGATCATGTCTATCGCACCGCCTCGCTATAACCACAATGCCATCGAACCGCACGCGACGATCGCGTTTTGGAAGGACGACGGCAGTCTGGTGGTATTGGATGTCTCCCAATCGGTTTATACCGTGGCCGAATCGTTAGCGTTGATTTTCCGCCTCAAGCCGGAGAACGTGCAGGTGATCGCTCCCTTCGTGGGCGGCGGGTTTCGGCGGAAAAGGCGGCTTGTGGAACCACACGCCGCTTTGCGCGGCGGCGGCCAAAGTATTGAAGCGTCCGGTCAAGCTATCGCTGTCGCGCGAGGGCGTCTACCGAACGGTGGGCGGACGGACCATCGCGGAGCAGCGGATTGCGTCTGGGCGCCAAGCGGGACGGAAAATTCTCGGCCGTGCTGCACACGGCCTTGACGGCGACCACATCGCACGGGCGCTACGCGGAGCAATGCACCTTTCCCACGCGGCACCTTTATGCGTCGCCAAATTTTCTGATCGAGCAGAAGATCGTTTACCTGGACACGGTGGCCAATACCTGGATGCGCGCTCCGGGCGAATCGATCGGAACGTTTGCTCTTGAATCGGCGATGGACGAACTGGCCTATGCATTGCGCATGGATCCGATCGAGGTCCGGCGAATGAACGAGCCCGAGAAAGACCCCACGAAAGGCACTGCGTTCTCGGCGCGCCATTTGACGGAGGCATATCGCCAGGGCACGGAGAAATTCGGATGGAACGCCCGCAACCCGGAGCCGCGCTCCCAACGCGATGGCAAGTGGTTGATCGGGCAGGGTGTCGCTACCGCTTACTATCCGTTTTATCCGATTCCCGGCAAAGGCCCGCGTGTGCCTCTTCGCAGATGGCAAGGCGGTGGTGGAGACGCCCGCGGCGGAGATGGGGATGGGAACCGCGACGGTGCAGATCCAGCATGCCGCCGACCGTCTGGGCCTTCCGTTGGAGCGGGTTTCCTTTCATTACGGCGATTCGAACTGGCCGGATACGCCAGTGATGGCGGGCGGTTCCAACCAGACCGCCACCATTTTCCGGGCAGTGCAGACGGCGGTAGAGGAGGTCCACCGCGAACTGCTGACGTTGGCGCGGAAGGATGCGGATTCGCCACTCGCGGGCGCGAAGTACGAGCAGTTGGAGGCGCGCGATGGCGGGTTGTATCGAGACGGCAAGCGGGTCCGGGCAGACCTACGTCGAAATTCTGCGGAGAGCGAAACAGGATTTCGTTGAGATTGAGACGGAGTCGGCGCGCCGATGGAGACTGATGAAATATTCCATGGCGTCCTACGGGGCGCAGTTTTGCGAAGTGCGGGTGCACGAGGAGACCGGCGAGATGCGGGTGTCGCGATGGCTCTGCTGCCTCGATTGCGGGAGGGTTGTCAATCCGAAGACCGCGACCAGTCAGCTTCGTGGCGGCATCATCATGGGAATCGGGATGGCGCTCACGGAGGAGACGCTGTTTGACGAACGTCGCGGCCGGATTATGAATCCTTCTCTTGCGGAGTATCATGTTCCGGTGAACCTGGATGTTCCCGACATCGAAGTCCTTTTCCTGAACATCCCGGATGAACACGCTCCTTACGGCGCGCGAGGGATCGGTGAAATCGGCATCACGGGCACAGCGGCGGCCGTCGCGAATGCGGTGTATCACGCGACCGGTAAGCGGGTCCGGGAATTACCCATTACTCTCGACAAGCTGCTGTGAGCGCAGGCTGACGGGTAGGGCGGACCGGATACCGCGCGTCCTCAAACCAGTGGCCTGATTTCCCAGTCTGTTCTCTGTGGATAGCGCCTTGAAGGAGGCGCCCCATGGCATTCTTCGCAATCGGGTCGCAGCCGGCGTGTGGCTGGAGAGGCCGGCTCCGCAATCGAAGTGAAATAGGCCTCGAGCGATCGGGGGATGCCATGCAGCATACCTATTTTCGATTTGCGAGCCGCATCAACTGTTCGGCATGCTGCAGCGCCTCCTTGGTGACGCGCTGGCCTGAAAGCATGCGGCCGATCTCGCGTTTGCGGGCTTCCGGCGAAAGCTCCTCGACCTCGGCGATGGTGCGGCCGCCGAGCTCACGCTTTTCGACCAGATAATGATGGTCTGCGAATCCGGCGACTTGGGCCAGATGGGTGACGCAGAGGACCTGGCTTGAGGTGGCGAGCTCTTTCAAGCGGCGTCCGACGGTCTCGGCGACGGCGCCGCCGATGCCGCTGTCGATCTCGTCGAAGACCAGCGTGCGCGGCGTTCCGGTCGAGGGCGGCTGGCCCACGCAGGTCTTGAGCGCCAGCGCGATGCGCGAAAGCTCGCCGCCGGAGGCGATGCGATCGAGCGGCCGGGGCTCCTCGCCGGCATTGGGCGAGATCAAGAATTGCACGGAATCGGCGCCCCGCGCGGACCATTCGGCGGGGCGCAGGCGAATTTGAAAAACGCTGTTTTGCATGGCCAGGGCGGCGAGCTCGCTTTCGACCGCCGCCGCGAGCTTGGCCGCTGCATCGGCGCGGAGCACGGTGAGGCGGGCCGCTGAAGCCGAGTAGGCGTCCGCCAACTGCGCGAGCTGCAGCTCCAGGGCGGCTTTACGTTCGGCGGCGCCCTCGACGGAGCCGAGCTGGGCGCCGACAGAGGCGAGAAAGGCGAGCATGTCCTCGATGGAGCCGCCGTACTTGCGCTTGAGGCGCTCGATGAGGGCGAGACGGGCCTCGATGCCTTCGAGGCGCTGCGGATCGGCCTCCAGGCGATCAAGATAATCGCGCAACGCGACGGAAGCTTCGTTGACGCAAATTCCGGCGGGGCGCAGCGCCTCCAGCACGCCCTGCAGGCTTTCATCGATGCGGCACAGCTCTTCGATGCGCTTTTCCGCGATCCGCAATTGCGTGGCGGCGCTTTCCGGCGCGTCATAAAGCGCCATATAAGCGGCATTCGCGCTTTCCTGCAGTTTGGCGACATTACGTAAGACGCGCCGCTCATTTTCAAGCTCCGCATCCTCGGAGGGCTTTAGCTGCGCCGCTTCGAGCTCATGACGTTGAAAGCTCCACAGATCTGCCATGCGCAGGCGCTCCTGCTCGGAGCGGGCCAACTCCTCGAGCTCGCGGGCGGCGGCCCGCCACTCGCGGAAGAGCTTTGCGGTGTCGTTGACTTCGCCGCTCAAGGACGCGAACTCATCCAGCATTTCGAGCTGCTCTTCGGGCGAGAAGAGGCGCTGTTGATCGTGCTGTCCGTGAATGTCTCCGAGATAGGGCGCGACGCCTCTCAGAAACGCTCCTGTGACGGGCCGGCTAGCGGCAAAGGCGCGCGACTTTCCCCCCGCGAGGATCTCGCGTTCAATCAGCATTTCGCCGTCTTCGGTCTCGATGCCGGCCTCGTCAAGCAACTTCCGAAGATCGGCCGAACGCGGCGTTTCGAAAATGCCGGAGACACGGGCGCGCTCCGTACCGGAGCGGACCATGGCGGCCGAAGCGCGTCCCCCGAACAATAGGCCGAGCGCGTCCACAACGATGGACTTGCCGCTGCCCGTCTCTCCCGTAAGCAGATTAAGGCCGGGATGGAAGCGCACGCGGGCGCGCTCCACGACGGCGTAATTCTCGACGATCAGCTCAACCAGCACTGGATGAAATTATACGAGGTCGCGGCTCGTCTAAACGCAGCCAAAGAGCGTCCAGGTAGCAGGGCAAAAAAAGTAGCGCTTGCGATAGAACAAAAACCGTACATAATGTTCTATGGGCCCCGTATTCGCCGAAGCACTCGATATGATGGTGATTACGGGTGAAAGGAGCCGGATTGACACTGCCCCACGCCGGTGGGATCTTTTTGCAACTCAGCTTTTGGGAGTTGATCAAAGGCGCGCACCTGGTGCCGCAGGTCGTAATCGTGATCCTGCTGCTTTTTTCGCTGACTTCCTGGGCCGTTATTTTTTCAAAATGGAACGTATTCCGGCAGGCGCGATCGGCCAACCGTTCGTTTCTGCGGGCGTTCCGCAAGGCGGCGGGACTCGAAGCGGTAGCGGTGGCGAGCGAGCAGTTCCGCTCCTCGCCGCTGGTCGCGGTATTCGATTTCGGCTACAGCGAAGTGGACCGGCAGATGAAGTCGCGCGGCTCGGTGACGAACAAGCTCGCGCTGGAGCGCAACCTGCAGCTCGGTATCAGCGAGGAATTGACCCGGCTGGAGCGTAATATGAATCTGCTGGCGACAACGGCGGCGGTATCGCCGTTCATCGGGCTGTTCGGGACGGTGTGGGGCATTATCGACGCCTTCTTGGCGTTGGGAACGGCGGGAGCGGCAAGTTTGCGCGCCGTCGGGCCGGGCATTTCCGAAGCTCTGATCACGACGGCGCTGGGACTCGCGGCGGCAATCCCGGCGGCGATCTTTTACAACTTCTTCGGAAGCAGGATCCGCGAGTTTGGCGCGCGCATGGAAGACTTCTCGTTGGAATTTCTGAATCTGACCGAACGCACCTTCGAGGATTAGCGCATGGCGTTCACACTTGGCGGAGCATCGAACGGGCGCGGCCGTTTCCGCGCCTCGACGGCGCTGGCGGACATCAATATCGTCCCTCTAGTGGACGTGGTTCTGGTGTTGCTGATCATCTTTATGCTCACGGCGCACGTGATGGAGTACGGCCTCGAGATCAACGTGCCAAAGGTAAATAGAGTAACCAATACCATGCGCGAGCTTCCCGTGATTTCCATGACGCGCGACGGAGAATCGTACCTGAACGGTAAGCCCGTCAATATTAATTTGCTCGGGCAAGAGGTGAAGCAGCGCTTTCCGGGCGCAACATCAGTTTATCTGCAGGCCGACAAGGAGACCCCGTTCGATCCGATCGCGCAAGTCATCGCCATAATCGGGGACGCCCAGTTGCAGGTGAACATCGTGACGCAACCTCAGGACGAGACCGGCAAGAGACGGTAGGACAATGGCGGCGCACGCGGACATACTCGAGGAGGGCGAGTCGTTAAGCAAGCCGCTGGCGGCCTCCTTCCTCTTTCATGCCGCCGTGCTCGCGCTGCTTGGCTGGAACGCGTATTCCTCGCCGAGCAGGATGATACTTGGAGAAACGAATCCGGGCTTTGGAACGGCCGTTTCCGTGAATTCCGTGCACGCCATTCCGCTGCCGCCGCGGCCGGGGCCGGTGAATCCCGTGGCGAACGATACGGAGAGCCAGGTTCCGCAGCGCGAGGCGGCGAAACCGCAGCCGCGTCCGCGCGAACCCGAACCGAACAAGAACGCGATTCCGCTGAAAAGCCGCGTGCCGGAAAAGCCGCAGCCACACGATTATCTGAAACAGCAATACCGCAACCAGCCGCTGCGGCCGAATCAGGCGACGAGCGTGCAGCCGCCCGCCGCCGTATCGCAGATGTTTATGAAACCGGGAACCACGGCGGGCGTGGGCATCAATCCCAATAGCGTTGTAGGGACCAGATTCGGCGGATATGCGCAAGCGCTGATGGAAGCCGTCGCGCGGCACTGGAATACCGGTGGACTTGCGGGTGTGCAAGCGCCCATGGCGATCGTGAATGTCGACATTATGCGAAACGGGACGATTCAAAATCCAAAGCTTACGCAGCGCAGCGGAAACGCAACGCTCGATTATTCCGCTTTACGCGCGGTCGATGAGGCGGCGCCGTTTCCACCCCTGCCGCCCGATTACAGCGGCAGTTATTTGAACGTCGACTTCCAATTTCAGTTACATCCATGAAACGAACTCTTATTCTTTTGCTTGGCGTGGCGGCATTGAGCCTTTGCGCTTTCCTCTGGGCGCAGGAGCGCGCCACGATTAAGGTCCCAGGGCAAGGACAGAAACCGACGATCGCCGTGCCCGACTTCCGCGGCTCGGGCAGCGCGCAGCCGTTAATGGACGCCTTCAACCGCACGTTGTGGAGCGAGCTGCAGGATTCGGGACAGTTGAAAATGATCCCCAAGACTCTCTACCCGCTCCAGATTCCGCAGCAGCCCGCGGATTTCAAAGCGGCTCCGCTGACGCCGGCGATGGCGCAGTGGTCCGGCCCGCCGGTCAACGGCAACTGGCTGGCGTTCGGCTATACGGCGGAGCAGAATGGACAGCTTGTCTTATACGGCTGGTTGTTTAATGTACAGCAGCCCTCGCCCGAAAGCGCGCAAGTTCTGGGGAAGGTTTACCTGGGAACGCTCGATGCGGCGGGCGCGGTAAAAGTCGCTCGCGATTTCGCCGCCGACATTTTAAAGCAATTCGGCGCGAGAAGCCTCGCGGGAACGAAAATTTACTTCGTTTCGAACCGCCTTAACGCCCGAGCGAAAGAGATCTGGTCTATGGATTACGATGGGCAGAACCAAACCCCGCTGACGCACTACAACTCCATCACCAGTTATCCGGCGGTCTCGCCCGATAACACCAAACTGGCCTTCACCAGCTATGCGCGCGGCAATCCCCAGATCTTCATGCACTCGCTCGATTCCGGACGGCGGCTGTCGTTCTATAACCAGCACGCGTCCTTGAGCGCTCCTTCCGATTTCACGCCCGACAGCCAGCGCCTGCTGCTGTACCTTGCGCCCGACACTGGAGGCTACTCGCAGATCTACAGCGCGCGGGTCGATGGCAGCGATTTGCAACGCATCTCCCACTGCCGCTGCATCGACGTGGAGCCGAAGGTCAACCCCAAAACGGGGGCCCAGATCGTGTTCGTGTCGGATCGCGGGGGACTGCCGCAAATATATAGAATGAACGCGGACGGAACAGATATAGTACGCTTGACAAACGGGCAGGGCGAAGCCGTAAATCCGTCCTGGAACCCGGACGGCCAGCATATCGCGTTTGCCTGGACACGAGGATTCGAGCCCGGCAATTACAACGTCTTTGTCATGGACGTGGCGAGCGGCCAAACGGTACAGTTGACTCACGCTGAAGGAAGAAACGAAAATCCGTCCTGGGCGCCCGACGGCGTTCATCTGGCTTATGCATCGACGCGCGGCCGCGTCAGCCAGATCTGGTCCATGCTTGCCGATGGCACGGAAAAGCGGCAAATTACGAACGCCGGCAGTAACGAAAAGCCGGTATGGAGCCGGCAATAGAAAAGATTTGACAGAATAGCCTTCACAGACCTTCACACAGAGGAGAAGAGATCGAAAATCATGAGACATAAGACCCAGTGGTGGAAATTAGGCGCCATGTTCCTGGCGCTTGCGCTGCTTATTTTCGCGTCGGGGTGCAAGAAGAAAGTTCCGCCCCCGCCGCCACCCCCGGCCGCGCCGCCGCCCGCCGTGGCGCCACCGGCGCAGAAACCCGTTATAAGCACCTTTACGGCTGAGCCTACGACCATCGAGAAGGGGCAGTCCTCGACGCTACGCTGGTCCATCAGCGGAGCCACGGACATGACCATCGACCAGGGCATCGGACCGGTTCAGAGCAACGGTTCGCGGCAGGTTTTTCCGGGCAACTCAACCACTTACACGTTGGTGGCGAATGGCCCCGGTGGCTCCGACACGCGTTCCGTCACGGTGGAAGTGACGACGCCGCCTCCGCCACCACCGCCGCCGCCGCCGACCACTCCGATGTTGAGCGGCAGCGAGATGCTGTCGCAGCAAGGCCAGGACGTCTACTTCGACTACGATAAGAGCGACATCCGGGCCGATCAGCAAGGCACCGTAACGCACGACGCGGATTTGCTGAAGCGCATCTTCCAGCAGGATCCCAACATCAGGATCCAAGTGGAAGGCCATTGCGATGAGCGCGGCTCGGCGGAGTATAACCTGGCGCTCGGCGATCGGCGCGCCACGGCGGCCAAGGACGCCTTGGTGGCGCTCGGCGTTCCCGGCGATAGGCTGACCACGATCAGCTACGGAAAAGAACGTCCGCAGTGTACCGAAGCGACCGAAGAGTGCTATCAAAAGAACAGGCGGGCCCACCTGTCCGTGGCGCAGTAAAGCGGACAGCCGCGATGCTCGCGGGCGTGGCCTGACGTAAGTTCGAGAGCGGGCCGGATTCCCATCCGGTCCGCTCCTAAGGAGTGTCCATGAAAATCGTAGGAGTTATTTGTCTCCTGTTGGCCTCGCTTCCCGCGTCTTTCGCAGCCAGCAAAGAGATGATCGAGTTGCAACGCGATGTCTCCCAGTTGCAGGACCAGGTCCGGACATTGCAGAAGTCGCTCGATCAGTTGACCGTAGTGGTCCAGCAGACTTACAACACGGGCGACAAGGCCAATACTTCCATTGCCGTCATGCAGAACAATCTCAGCGACGCCATCAAGCGCGTCCAGGAGATGGTCGCGCAACCGGTTCTCGGTCTCAGTACAAAAGTCGATGCCATGTCGGAGGACTTCCGTAATCTGCGGGAAACCGTGAACGATCTCAATACCAGGATCGGTAAGCTGGACGCCAAGATGACGGATCTGGGAAATGCCATCACGGTGATCCGGCAGCCTGCTCCTCCTCCGGCGGCAACGGGCGTGGGAACAAATGGCCAACCGCTTGCGACGCCAGGGAGCGCTCCCACGGCAGGGAGCCTGCCTCCGGCAACCGCCGGTCCGGTGGCTCCTCCGGCGGGCATGCAGGCCGAAAGCCTGTATTCGAATGCGTATCGGGATTATCTTGGCGGGAACTACGATCTTGCGCTTTCGGAGTTCAACGACTACATAAAGTACTTCAACGAGACGCAGTTCGCCCCCAATTCGCAATTCTACATAGGCAACATCTATTACAAGAAGCAGGATTACCCTAACGCCCTGCAGGCCTTCGATGCCGTTCTGGAGCACTATACCGACAACTCGAAGACCCCTGGCGCGCATTACTGGAAGGGGAAGACGCTGTTGGCGATGGGCAAGCGCGATGCGGCCGCAAAGGAGTTCCGCGAAATCCTGAGTAAGTATCCCGATAGCGACGTGGCGGCTTCCGCCAAGACGGAACTGCGGAGTCTGGGCCTGTCCGCCAATACCGGAGCGGCTCCGCGCCGCTCGCGGCGCTAGCGCGGAAGCCCGCTCGCCGTGCCCGAAATAACGAAGACCGAGGAGTCCGTAAAGCCCGGCCCGCGCACGCTCGAAGAACTGGCCAAGACTATCGATTTGCCGCTAACGGCGCCGGAACTCACCGAAGAGGCGGTCGCGGCCGGCTGCGACTTGGCGAAGCATTATGGTTTGGCGGCGGTGGTGGTGCGTCCCTCGGACCTGGATGTGGCGGAGCGCTGGATCCACGCGCCGGTCGCGCTGGGTGTTGTAGTGGACTGGCCGCACGGCTATTCCACCACGGCCGTGAAGCAGTATGCGGTGCGCGATGCGCTGCGCCGCGGCGCCGCTGAAATTACGCTTGCGGTGAACAGCGGCAAGCTCATTTCGCGGCAGTTTCAGTATCTCGAGATGGAGTTGCTGCAGATAGCGGAGGCGTGCCACGAAGTTCGCGCCCTTCTGACCGTTCATCTCGACACCGCTCCTTTGACCGCGGAGCATAAAATCGTGGCGTGCCGCGTGGCGAAGCGCGCGGGCGCGGATTTTATCGCTTGCCCGGACGCGCGCGACATCTCTTTATTGCGCGAATACACCCGCGATCGCGTACAACTGAAGGCGGGGGGTGTGGCGACGCTGGATGCGGCTCTGGAGGCGCTGGTATTGGGATGCGCGCGCGTCGAAGCGGCCGCTGCAGCCGAGATTCTGGAGTCCTGGAAAGTTCGTCTGGAGACGGCTTCCGAACGTGATGCGTAGATCGGCCTGCTGTCTCGCGACGCTCGGGGTCGCGCTGTTTGGCGCTTCCGCATTGGCGCAGCAGGTTCCGCAGTTTACGATTCTTCCTTTCGCCGGCGCGCCGAACGACAACGGCGATAATGGACCCGCAATCGGGGCGCTGCTGAATTCCCCGCACGGGGTGACCGTCGACGGCGCCGGGAATATCTACATCGCCGACACGAGCGACAATCTGCTGCGGCGCATCTCAAACGGCGGCACAATCGTCACGCTGACAAGCCAGCTCCTGTTTCCGTGGCATGCGGCAGCCTCGCCGGCGGGAGATATTTACGTCGCCGATGCCGCCAATAATCGCATTGTGCGCATCTCCGCCGGTGGCGTTGCGTCCAATTTCGCGGGAACGGGAATCGCGGGGAATTCGGGAGTGCCCGGTCCCGCTTTGAACGCTCAGCTCAATTCGCCCCGCGATGTCGCCGTCGACTCCACAGGGAATGTTTTTGTGCTCGACAGCGGTAACAATCGCGTGCTTAAGATAACGCCCGACGGCCGGATCGCGCTTTTCGCCGGAACCGGCTCGGCCGGCTATCACGGCGACGGCGGTTCCGCAACGCAGGCCTTGCTCAACTTCCCTTACGGAATCACGCTCGATGCCGCCGGCGATGTATTCATTTCGGATTCTCTGAACCAGCGCATTCGCGCCGTCACGCCCGACGGCAACATCGATACCATCGCCGGAACGAACGCGCGCGGATACAACGGCGACAACGGCCCTCTGGGGACGGCTTTCAATTACCCTTCCGGCTTGGCCGTCGATTCCAGCGGCGCCTTGTACATCGCCGACACCGAGAACAACCTGGTGCGCAAAATGACGCAGCCGCTCACGTCCAACGCCCGCATTACGACGATCGCCGGAACTGGAGTGGGCGGATTCAGCGGCGACCGCGGCCCGGCGCGCAGCGCATGGTTGAACTATCCGCGAGGCGTTGCGGTCGATGCGCAGGGCGATGTCCTGATCGCGGATAGCCAGAACAATCGCGTCCGTCGAATCGACCCGCAAGGAATTATTACGACCGTGGCGGGCGCCGATCACGGCTCGGGCGACGGCGGTCCGGCAGCTTTGGCGCGCTTATTCGCCCCCAGTGGGATCGCGCTGGACGCGGCCGGCGATGCCTACATCGCGGATTCCCTTAACAATCGCGTTCGCCGCGTGGATGCGTCCGGTACGATTTCCGATTTTGCGGGAACCGGGACCGCGGCATTTGGCGGAGATTCGCTGCAACCCACGGCGGCCTACTTGAACGGCCCCAACGGATTGTCGTTCGATCGCAGCGGCGCTCTATATATTTCCGATAGCGAGAATCACGTTGTGCGAAAGGTTTCGAACGGGATCATATCGACGGTGGCCGGCATCGGCGGCCAATCCGGGAACGACGGCGATGAAGGTCCGGCAACGCAGGCGCACTTATATCATCCCAATGCGATTGCTTTCGACGCCGCCGGAAACATGTACATCGCCGATTCGGGGAACAACCGCGTTCGCGTGGTCACGATCAACGGCAATATCCATAACTTCGCGGGCGATGGGCGCCAGGGGCTGCCGGGTTACGATGGCGACGGAGGGCTCGCTGCGTCGGCGCACTTGAATTATCCGCGCAGCCTGGCGCTCGATGCGAATGGGAATATTTACATCGCGGATTTCTTTAACAATGTGGTTCGCAAAGTATTAGCGGGGGCGGGTGTGATCTCGACGGTCGCGGGCGGGACGGGCGAACTGGCTCTCCCCGCGGGCCTGGCGTTCGATAATCTCGGCAATTTGTATGTCGCGGATTCGCTCAACCATCGCATCCGCGTTCTCGGCGCCGATGGCGCTTTACACAGCGTGGCGGGCGTGGGCACAAGCGGGGATGCGGGCGACGGCGGACCGGCCCTGGCGGCTGCAATCGCGTCTCCCTGGGACCTCGCGATCGATGCCAAAGGCGTCGTCTATTTCTCAGACCAGGACAATAATCGCGTCCGTAAGCTCGTTCCAGGTCAGGTATCGATCGCCGGTATCGTGAATGCGGCCGCTCTTACGGGCTCGACGGCGGCGCCCGGCGAGATGGTAACCATCTACGGATCGCAGCTTGCTCCCGCGGGACTCGCGACGGTGGTCCCGGCTTCGACCCTGGCACTTGAAAATACGGCCGCGAACACGCAAGTTTTTTTCGATGGCATCCCGGCTCCGCTGCTCTACATTTCGCCAGGGCAGATCAACGCCATAGTTCCGTATGAGGTGGCCGGACGAAGTTCGACCAATGTCACGGTCGTGTCGGACGGCCGCCATTCCAACGCGTTTACGATAACAATCGTGGCCGCCGCGCCGGGCATATTCGTCAATTCCCAAGGCGCCGTGTTGAACCAGAACGGGTCTCCAAATACGCCCTCCAATCCGGCGCACCCGGGCGAGATCGTGACTCTGTTTGCGACCGGCGAAGGCCAGACGAATCCTCCGGGCATGACTGGGCGCTTGGTTCAAGGCGCCCTGCTGCCCGCGCCGGCGCTCCCCGTGGTGTTACAAATTGGTTCGCAGACCGCGCAGCTTCCATACGCAGGCGAAATGCCCCAAGGAGCGGGCGTGCTCCAGATCAACGCCGTCGTCCCCGCCAACGCCCCCTACGGCGATCAAATCCCGGTGACGCTGACGGTCGGCGCCGCCGCGGCGCAGTCTGGCGTCACGATGAGCATACGGTAGCCGGCATTGCTAAAATAAAAGTTCCATGACGCTCGACGAACTCGAACGAGAATACTCCTCGCTCCGCCAGCAATCGGACGCTGTGCGGAGCTATCTTTGACCCCGCCCAAAAGCAAGCTCAACTAGAGCGGCTCGAACAACAGATCTCGGCGCCCGATTTCTGGAACCAGCCGGACAAGAGCCAGAAGCTGCTGCAAGACCGCAAGCGGCTCGGAGAAGCGCTCGCGAGCGCGGCGGAGCTGGCATCTCGCAGCTCCGACCTCGACACGCTGTTTGAGCTTGCGCGCGAAGGCGAGAACGTTATTTCCGATCTGGAATCGGAGATCAAGAGCTTTTCCCAACGGCTCGAAAAAGTGGAGACGGCGATGCTGCTGTCCGGCCCCAACGACGCCAAGAGCGCCATCATCACCATCCATCCGGGGGCCGGCGGCACGGAAAGCCAGGATTGGGCCGAGATGCTGCTCCGCATGTATTTGCGTTGGGCCGAGCGCGACGGCCTTCAGACCGTAATAACAGACCGGCTGGAGGGCGAGGGCGCGGGCATCAAGTCCGTGACTTTCGAAGTCAACGGCGAAAACGCGTATGGGCTGCTGCAATCGGAAATCGGCGTTCATCGCCTGGTTCGTATTTCTCCCTTCGACGCCAACGCGCGCCGCCACACATCATTCGCATCCGTGTTCGTGTACCCGCAAATCGACGACGACGTGAAGATCGATATTAAGCCGGATGAAATTAAGGTGGACGTATTTCGCGCCAGCGGCGCGGGTGGCCAGCACGTGAACCGGACCGAATCGGCGGTGCGGATGACGCATATCCCAACCGGACTCGTGGTGCAATGCCAAAACGAGCGCTCGCAGCACAAGAACCGCGCCAGCGCCATCAAACAATTGAAGGCGCGCCTGTTCGAGTACGAAATGGCCAAGAAGCGCGTGGAGCAGGACAAGGTTGAAGACGCCAAGCTGGAGATCAATTTCGGCAGCCAGATTCGCAGTTATGTGCTCGCTCCATACCGCTTGATTAAGGATCATCGCACCAAGCTCGCCGTGGGCGACGTGGATCGCGTTCTGGACGGCGGTCTCGATCCGTTCATGCACGCGTATCTGGTTTGGAAGAAAACCGGCAGGACGGCTTCGGATGGAAAGGATGGAAAAGAGGATTTGCCCGATTGAGGCGCGCGCTGATGGAAGCGCGGGTGGCTGCGCCAATCGAGCAGGCGGCGGCCCTCATCCGCGCCGGGCAACTTGTCGCCTTCCCCACCGAAACCGTCTACGGGCTGGGCGCGAACGCGCTGGACGCGGCCGCCGTGGAGCGTATTTATGCCGCAAAGGGGCGGCCGGCAAGCAGCCCTTTGATCGTTCACGTTGGCTCCATCGCAATGGCCCGCGAACTCGCGCGCGAATGGCCGGATGAAGCTGCGCTTCTCGCAGCCCATTTCTGGCCGGGACCTCTTACGCTGGTTGTCCACAAGGACGATCGCGTACCGGACTGCGTCACGGCGGGTCTCCCGACGGTCGGCGTGCGCATGCCGGACCATGAGATCGCGCTGGCGTTGATCCGCGCCGCCGATGTGCCCATTGCCGCGCCGAGCGCGAACCGCTTTACTGGGCTGTCGCCGACCACAGCGGCGCACGTGCGCGCGGCGTTCGGCGACGGCGTGGCGATGGTGCTCGACGGCGGTCCCGCGCGAGTGGGAATCGAATCCACGGTATTATCGTTGGCCGTTCCGCGGGCAATGCTGTTACGGCCCGGAATGATTTCGCGAGCGCGAATTGAAGAAATAATCGGCCCCGTCCAGTCGTTCCAGGGAGCCCCCGGTGAAGCGCATCCCTCGCCCGGACTGCATCGCAAACATTACAGCCCGCTCACGCCGCTTTTTCTCGTCGATGCAGACGAAGCATTGCCCCCAGGGCGCGGCGCTCTTCTGCGAATTCGCGGTTCCGAGCCGGCCGCGCGCGTCGTGCGCATGCCCGCCACCCCCCACGAATATGCGGCGCGCCTTTACGACGCGCTCCACGACCTCGATCAGCGAGGATTCGACTGGATAGCTGTCGAGCGCCCGCCGGTCAGTCCGGAGTGGGAGGCCATTATGGATCGACTGGCGCGGGCCGCGGGAACTCCGCCGGGAGTCTGATATATGACGGAACCGGTACAGCGCGGCGCCAACTTCATTGAAGATATCGAGAACACCGAAGCCACCACTTCGCCGGCGCTATGGTGGTTGGGGCAGAGCGGCTTCGTCGTTAAATATCGCGACATCGTTTTTTATGTGGACCCTTGCTTGTCGACGCCGCAAGGAAGGACGCGGATTCTCGAGCCGCCTCTCGGCGGCGAGCAGGCGATCAACGCCGACATGATCCTCTGCACGCACCCCCACGACGGCCACATGGACCCCGGGTCGCTGCCGGCTATGCTCAAGGCTTCGCCGCGCTGCCGCGTGGTGCTGCCCAAAAGCGCCGCCGGTCATGCCTTCGCCATTGGCATTCCCTATGAGCGCATGACGACCACGGACTCCGATCTTCGCGTCGAATATTTTAAGAGCGGCCTCTACGCGCGCGTCTATTCCGCGCCGTCGGCGCACCCCACGCTCGATTGGACGCCGCTCGGCGGCTATCCCTCGCTCGGCTACATCATGAGGTTTGGAGACGTGAACATTTATCATGCCGGCGATTGCAGGCCGTACGAGGGCATGGTCGATCGCCTGCGCCCTTACGCGATCGGCGTGGCTCTGCTGCCCGTCAACGGAGACGGCAATTTTGATATTGGGGAAGCCGCTCAACTGGCCGAAGATATCGGCGCGCGCTGGCTGGTTCCCATGCACTATGGAACTTTCATCGAGCAGGACGCCGACATCAGCCGCTTCATCGACCACATGCTCGGTCACCGTCCCGCAACGGGGTTCAAAGTGTTCCAACCCGGCGAACGGTGGATTGTTCCCGGTTAGCGCCAGGCAAAGAAAAATTAATGCGTGCGCAATCCGTTACTAACCGTTAGGTTGCGAACGCATCCACATGCCGAGGCATCTCTATGCTGAGGCAATGCAAGATCATAACGCCCAAAGTGTAGCCCAAGCGATAATTGTCGGAGCGGGCCCGGCAGGCTTGACGGCCGCATACGAACTGCTCACGCGCTCGGACGTGAAGCCCATCGTGCTCGAAATGAGCGATTGCATGGGCGGGATTTCCCGCACCGTAAACTATAAAGGCAATCGCATTGATATCGGCGGCCACCGCTTCTTCTCGAAGTCGGACCGCGTCATGCAATGGTGGCTGGATCGGCTTCCGATGGAGGCTGTCGCCGAAGCGGAACAGACGATCACGTATCGCCAGATGAGGCGCAACGTGTCGCGCAACGGCGCCGCCCCCGATCCCGAGCGTGAGGACAACGTTATGCTGGTGCGGCCCAGAAAATCGCGTATCTACTATCTGCGGCGATTTTTCGAGTACCCCATCACGCTCAGCAAAGACACAATGCTGCAGCTTGGCGCGCTGCGGACGCTAAAAATCGGCATGAGCTATATGAAGAGCGCGGCGCTGCCTCTTCGCGAGGAGAAGACGCTCGAGCAATTCTTGATCAACCGCTTCGGCCGGGAGCTTTATAAAACATTTTTCGAATCCTACACCGAAAAAGTTTGGGGCGTTCCCTGCAGCAAAATCAGCGCCGCCTGGGGCGCGCAGCGAATCAAGGGGCTCAGCGTTTGGAAAATGCTGCGTCATGCGGCCAAGAAGGCGCTCGGCGGCGGGGCGCGGGATCTCGGCCAAAAGGGAACCGAGACATCCCTTATCGAGCAGTTTCTGTATCCGAAATACGGTCCCGGGCAGATGTGGGAAGAGGTCGCGCGTCAAGTAATCGCGCGCGGCGGAGTCATCCTGACTCGCCACGCCGCGGAATCCTTCGTGCGCTCCTCAAACCGCGTGGAGGCGGTGCGGGCGCGCAACCTGGACAGCGGCGAAATAAAAACATTCCGCTCCGACTACGTTTTTTCGACCATGCCGGTACGCCATCTCTTGCGGGCGTTCGATCCGGCCCCTCCGGCGAACGTACTGGAGGTCGGCGACGGACTCGTTTATCGCGACTTCATAACCGTGGGGCTGCTGCTGAGCGGGCTAAAGATAAAAGACGACACCGTAAAAGGCGCGAAGCTCATTAAAGACAATTGGATCTACATTCAGGAACCCGATGTTCTGGTAGGCCGCCTCCAGATCTTCAATAACTGGAGTCCCTATATGGTCGCGGATTCCAACCATGCGTGGGTCGGTCTGGAATACTTCTGCAACGACACCGATAGATTATGGAAGCTGCCCGACGCTGAAATGATCGCTCTCGCTAAGGAAGAGTTGAGCCGCATTGGAATTATCGACGAGTCCGCGGTCCTCGACTCCACGGTTATACGCGTCGAAAAGACCTACCCGGCTTATTTTGGTACATACGACCGCTTCGACGAGATTCGGGCCTTCGTCGATGAGATTGAAAACTTATTTCTCGTGGGCCGGAACGGTATGCACCGCTACAACAACCAGGACCATTCGATGCTGACGGCGATGGTTGCGGTCGACAATATCATCGCGGGCAGGACGAGCAAATCGAATATCTGGGAGGTGAACACCGAGCAGGACTACCACGAACAGAAAGCGAGCGACGAGCAGGCCGGCTCGGAGCAGAGGGCGAGCGCCGAGGCTGGCGGTGAGAGGGCTGCCGCGGTTTGATTTATGTTTCGAAACGCTCCCGCCTTGGAACCCTAGGCGATCGGCTTATCCGCTCCGGACCTGAGGACTTTTTGCTGTGTCAGCGGCGCCTCTGAGATCTGTTGACGCTTCCGGGGCGATCGATGCCGATCGCAGCCGAGGAGTTCGCCCGCATTGGCAGTTGGCGCTGCTGGGCGCCGCCTGCGTTTATTATGTTTTTGCGGCGTCCGCGACCGCTTGGACGCGCTTGCCGTTCGTCGACGAGGGGACCTTCGCCGGCAGCGCGCTTAATATTTTGCATACCGGCCAGAGCGGCAACCCCTCCACGCCGCCGTGGGGCCTCGGCATTCCGCTTCCCGAATCGCAGACATACAACTTCTGGGTGCTGCCCGGCTATCTGTACACGCTTGCGGGCTGGTTTCACGTGTTCCCGGAGACGCTTCGGTCGGCGCGGTTTCTTTCCGTAATCGCCGGGGTTGCGGCGTTATTTCTTTTCTATCGTTTCGTTCGCGCCATATCGGATTCCCGAGCGCTCGCGGCGGTGTCGGTAGCTCTACTCGCGACCGATTTCAACATGATCGCCCGCTCGTCCATGGCCCGCATGGACACCATCTCGCTGGCCCTAAACCTGTCCTCGTGGCTCGCATATTTAGGTCTGCGCAGGCGTTCCATTCCGGGCGCACTGGCCGCCGGATTCGCGATCGGTTCCGTTGGTCTGCTATTTCATCCCAACGCCATGTTCGCTTTCGGCGGGTTGGCGATTCTCGCTTTCACGCTCGACCGCCGGCGGATAAATTTGACCTCCGCTACTCCCGCGGCGCTGGCCGGACTTGCTCCGCTGGCGCTCATGATTCCGGTTGTCCTACAGTCGCCCGCGATCTGGCAAGCTCAGATGCGCAGTCACACGCAAGGCCGCTTCACCGCGTTTCTGCGTCCGATTTGGGCCTTGCAGCAGGAATTCATCTTCCGCTATTACTACCCATTCGGGGGTTCGGACCATTTCCCGCCGAATGCCGGCCGCATGCTGCTTCTTTTAGTGCTGGTTCTATACGGCGCCGGTATTGCGCTGGCCATCGTCACGCTGCGCCGCGGAGGGCGCGCGCAGAAGATCGTCGTCGCGCTGTTTGGAATGACGACGCTGTACTTCACGTTCTTTGAAAGCGGCAAATTCTTTCCGTATAACATCCACGTGCTGCCATGGTTCGCTTTTTGCCTCGCCCTGCCGTTGTGCTCGGCCCGGTTCAAGCGCTATCGCAAAGCCGGGATTGCGATCGTGTGCGGCGCTGTCTTGGTGAACGCGGCGGCCACGCTCGCCTATATCCATGACAACCGCTACGCCCGGAATTACTTGCCTGTCCTAAATATGCTGGAACGCGAGATGGGCCCGCGCGATCTTGTTGTGACGCACGCCTATTTCGGCCTGCCGCTTGGATTCGACCGCGTGAGCGAGGATTACACTCTAGTGGACGTCGTGCGCCGGAACCCGAAATTCGTGATTCTCAATACGCATTTCGGGCTTGCGGGAGCGGTGAAATGCTGGCCCTTCGGGCCCGATCCCGTCACTACGGGAATGATTACGGCGGAGGAGAAGCGGCGCGCTTCCCAAAAGGTCCAGTCGGATTACCGTTTGGTCCTCAAGAATTCCGACTATGCGGTTTACCGGAGGCTAGACTGACGATGCTTTCACTTCTAGACCCCGGTCCAGCTGTAGCGCCGAGCATCGCGATCCGCAACCGCGCGATCTGGATTTTTGTGGGCCTTGTCCTTCTTTTCTGGACCGGCGCGATTGCGCTACAGATCGCGGGACGGGCCTATAGCAGTGAATTCGACGGTTATCCCGATGAACCGGCGCATTATGTAACAGGGCTCATGGTACGCGACTACATCGCCGCCGGACTGCCGCGGAACCCGCTTCAATACGCTCGCAATTACTACTCGCATTATCCAAAGGTCGCGTTTGGACATTGGCCTCCGGTGTTCTATTTCGTCGAGGCCGCCTGGATGTTGGCGTTCTCGGAATCGCGCACGTCCGTGTTGCTGCTCATGGCGCTGATTACCGCCGTTCTCGCGGCCACCCTGGCGCTCGGCCTGCGCCGGCATTATGGGATGCCCGCGGCAACGGCGGCCGCCGTGGTACTCATAGCCACTCCCGCCGTGCAGATCCAGACCGGAATGGTCATGCTCGAAATGCTTTTTGCGCTGTTCACGTTGCTCGCGGCGTTCGCGTTTGCGAAGTATCTCGACAGCGGCAGCGTGCGGGATGCCGGGCTCTGCGGAATCGCGACGCTTTTCGCGATTATGACAAAAGGGAATGGTTGGGCGCTCGTTCCGGCATTCGCGGCCGCAATGTTGCTGGCTCGACGGGCGAGATTGGTAATGGCGCGCGCGTTCTGGATTTTCGCGGCGATCATCGCGCTCTCGCTGCCTTGGCAATTCCTAACGATGTCGAGCGTCACGCGAGCGTTACCCGAAAGCTTTGGCTTGCCCTATGTGGTGGATACCATGGGCCGGTTCGTTCTGATACTCGCGCATATGTGCGGGCTGCCGCTGTTTTGCCTCGCTCTCGCGGGCATCGCAGTCGCGTGTTTCGGGGCTCTTTCGCGGCGGCGGCCATTACCTTCGCTCGCCGCCACAATGCTCGGACTGCTGCTTGGAGCTATCGCCCTTCACTCCGTTGTCCCCGCCGGGGCGGAAGACAGAAAAATGATCATGGCGCTTCCGGCTTTGTTGTATTTCGCATTGCAAGGGGCCTTTTGGATGGCCGGTATCGCGCGTGTGCCGCGCCCATGGTTGGCCACGGCCGTCGCGATTGCCGTGCCCGCGCTTTTTCTGGTTTCGGCTTTCTTCATTCCGGCTAAACCGCAATATGGCGTCGCGGCCGAGATTTTGGCGCTTGATCGCCAACAGGCTTTAAATAACGCGAATGTTCTCGTGTGCGGCGGCGGCGCGTTGGAAGGCGCCGTGATTTCCGAGATCGCAATGCACGATCACCGGCGCCCCAGCCAGTTTGTACTTCGGGCTAGCAAGGTACTGTACCGTGCCGATTGGAACGGGGGGAACTACCGCACCCTGTTTCACACAAGCGTGGAAATCGATCGTTACCTGGACAGCGCCGGCGTGAGCCTTGTCGCTTTCGAGGACGATCCCCATAGCGGGCAGAAACACATGGATCTGCTGGTGGAGGCGCTAAGGGACGATAACCGCGATTGGCGTCTCATGTTTCGCAGGCCGGGTCAATATGGAGAGTTAATGGTTTTCGAACGCGTTAACGGCGGTGTCCACTCCGGCGACTCGAACATGACGCCCGTTCCGGTCGTGCAAATCCCAGGCGGATGAAGCCTCGGCCTATGGCCGGGAGATGTCTTAGACTAGGAACGTGATCGGCGATGGACTCGCGGGCGAGCGTTGCATCTCGCCGCGCGAAAGCACCGCCCCCAGGCCGATGGGGCATGCCGCGCGCCATAGGTGACTTCCTAATTCTGAGAAGCCATGTCCCAATTGTTCGAACGGCTGCCCGGATGCTGAGGCACGCCGCCATACTGACAATCCTGCTCGCCGCGTTTTGGTTTCTAGCGCGCCGCCAAGTGCTATACGGGCCTTTCGGCTATGACGAAGCGGACTATATGTTTGCCGTCTCGCGGGGAATCGCGGCCAATGCCTTCGATTCGCCGACGCTACCCTTTCCTCAATTCCTCCGAACCGGCCTCGCACGCGGGAAAGACCCGAGCCGGCGGAACGAGCTCTCCGAAATAATCCGCGGCAGCGGCGACGTGGTCTTTTACCGTCACTGGCATGGCCCGTTATACGATTACTGGCTCGATCTCGCGCGTCATTTCACGAGGAGCGAACAATCTCTGCGGGCGTGTAACTACGTTTTTGCGATCGCGACCGCACTATTGATCTACCTCGGCTCGTTCTGGTTGTTGCCGGGACCCGCCGGCCGATTCGCAGCGATCTTGGGGGCTGTGCTGTGGCTGTGGAGCTTCCCGGTCGTGAACGGCGCCGAACTGGCACCGCACGCGATGTTTGCGATGTGGGTGGTTTGCGCGCTGTTTTGCGTGGCGCGCTCGGGGCAGGGGCGGCGTTACTGGTATCTTTCGGTCGCCGCGGCGGCGCTTGCCTTCTGCACGCTCGAAGTTGCATTGGCGCTTATCGCGACGCTGGTCATCTACGCGTATCTAGTTCGCGATCGATTAAAACCCAGCGTGTCGTTCGCGGCGAAATCGGTAGCGGTGTTTCTGGGCGTGGTCGCTGTCTTCTGGCCCGGGGCGATTTTTAAGCTTTCGTTCGTCAAGGCTTACCTTTTCATGGCCTATCTTGCGGTCTTCCGAAAAGGCGCTTGGGGCAGTAGCGTGGGCGTCGCCGGAACCTGGTGGCTGCGGTTTATCACGAACCCGGTTCCCTGGATCCTACTGGCCATCGCTCTGGTCCTCTTGATCGCCCGTAGACGCCAAATCTGGTCGCCTCTCCTGCTCGCTCCAGGAATCTTCTGCGTCGTAATGTTCCTCGCTATTCTCAAAGTCAATACGGAAACACCGCGCTACATTCTGCCGCTTTACCCGGGGATCGTGCTGCTGACGGCCTTCACGCTGGGTCTCTGGCTGGCGCGCTATAAGGCTAAATTAGGAGATGCCGCCGTCATCCTGATCTGCTTCGCGATGTTCGCCGCCTCTTTTCAGCAACTCGTACGTCATCGTCCGCGGCCTAACCCGAATGCCTTCGCGCTAGTGGACCTCCTGCGCGCCAAAGATGGAGGGAGAAAAAAGCTGCTCGTGCCGCACGGCGATGTTCCTCTCATTCATTACTATTTTCCAGGCGCGCGGCTGACATCCTATCTCAATAAGAGCGACATTGGCCCGGCGCTCGAGCTCGATGGCGTCGATGCCGTCGTCTACGATGGAGATCCTCCGCGTTATGCGCCGGTGCATTAAATCGCCTGCGAGGGCTGCCGGCGGGCCGCATACATTACTTCTCGCAGCGGCGATCCCTCGGGATGCGCGCGCGCTGGCGGTATGATGGTCCGTGTCGCGCCTCGCAGCTTCCGCTCTCTTCGCCGGGCTTACCATAATGCTGCGCGGTTCCGCAATCGCTCAGGACCGTTCGCAAGCGCGCTCCATGACCATCACGACGCGCGGCATCGCCGGAACCGCGCAGACGCTGGCATCGCAGGCGGGCGCACAGGCGCTGGCGCGAGGCGGCTCGGCGGTGGATGCGGCCATCACGGCGAATGCCGTCCTGGGCCTCGTCGAGCCCATGATGAACGGCATCGGCGGCGACTTGTTTGCGCTCCTCTGGGATGCCAAAACCGGCAAGCTTACCGGTATTAACGCTAGCGGCTGGTCGCCCAAAGGCCTTTCGATCGACTATCTCAGGCGTCACGATATTATCGCGATGCCGTCCAGCGGCATTCAGACCGTAACGGTCCCCGGATGCGTGAGAGGCTGGGAAATGCTGCACTCGCGCTTCGGAAAGCTGCCCTGGCGCGATCTGTTTCAACCCGCCATTTACTACGCTGAGCATGGATTCCCGGTTACCGAGCTGATCCAGTATGACTGGGAGCACGGCAGCGCCAAACTGGACGCCGATGCGCGACGCGTTTTCCTGCCCAACGGCATTGCTCCTGCCGTAGGACAGATTTTTCGCAATCCGGAATTGGCGCATGCTTACCGGTTGATCGCCTCGCTGGGCGCCCCCGCGTTTTATAGCGGTCCCATCGGCGAGGCGATTCTTAGAACGTCAAAGCGCCTCGGCGGCACGATGACGGCGGAGGACCTGCGCGAGTATCGGCCCGAGTGGGTGGAACCTATCTCGACCGATTACCGCGGCTGGAAGGTTTACGAGCTGCCACCTAATGGCCAGGGCGTGGGAACGCTCGAAATGCTGAACATCATCGAGCGTTTCCCGCTGGCCCAATACGGGTCGCAATCGGCGGACGCGCTCCATGTCAAGATTGAGGCGCAGAAACTGGCCACCCAAGACCTGAAACGATGGATCGGCGATCCGCGTTTCGGCAAAGTGCCCGTGGAAGGGCTGCTTTCGAAGGAGTACGCCAAAGAGCGCGCCGGCCTCATCGACATGAATAAGGCGCAGTGTGATGCAACGCCGGGAACTCCGGCTCCAACCGGCGAGACCACTTACCTGAGCGTGGTGGACAAGGACGGCAACATCGCCTCCTGGATTCAGAGCAACTCAGACATCTGGGGATCGGGAATCGTGGCGGACGGAATGGGATTCATTCTGCACGATCGCGGGGCCGCTTTCACGGCCGAAGAAGGACATCCGAACGCGCTCGCGCCCCACAAGAGACCCTTTCACACCATCATTCCCGGCTTTATGGAGCGTGGAACCGAGCACATCGGATTCGGAATCATGCGCGGCATGAACCAGGCTCAGGCGCAAATGCAGTTTGTCTCGAACATCGTGGACTACGGCATGAATATACAGGCGGCGCTGGAAGCCCCGCGGTTCACGAAACTAACTCTGGGCGGCTGCGATCTTCGGATCGAAGGCCGCGTCCCGGAGCCAGTGCGCGCGGACCTGACCAGGCGCGGCCACGAGCTGACCGTTCAAGGCGATTTCTCCGGTTGGATGGGCGGCGGCCAGGCCATGCTTCACGATTCCGCAACGGGCGTGAACTATGGCGCCAGCTCGCCACGCAAAGACGGCGCGGCCATTCCGGAGCCGGATCCTTATTTCCAAAGGACGGTCGAGCGCAAGCGCAAATGAGCGTGTAAGCGTTCCCTGTGCCAAACTCGTTATATGCGGCGTTACTTTGTGACAGGGCTTTTGTGCGCCCTGCCGCTATCTGTTTTGGCGGCGCAAAATATCGCTTTGATCGAGTATCGTGCGCGCCGCGCCGCCCTACAAAAGGAGCTGGACGGCGTTGTCGTGTTATTTGGAAAGACCGTCGGGAACGACGAAGTTTTCGGGTTCGAACAGGAATCCAATTTCTATTACTTGACCGGTTGGACCCAGCCCGGGGCCGTGCTGCTGGTCGATAAGAACGACGCAATTCTTTTCTTGCCCCATCACAACAAACACATGGAGACGTTCACGGGGCCCAAGGTCTCGGCCGAAGATCCCGGCGCCGATCGACTCACCGGTTTCGAACGCGTTATGCCGATCGAGAAGCTGGAGGCGCAGTTGATGTTGGCGCTCCAATCGGCTGAAAACGTCTATGCGCTACCGCAAGATCCGGGGACCGCAAAGCTCCGCGCGTTACTGGCGATGCGCCAGATTTCGGACGCCATGCCGCTGCTCGCGAAGCTTCGCATTAAGAAGTCCGCAGCCGAGATCGCGGCCGTTCAGCACTCCACCGATGTGTCGATCGCGGGGCATCGCGCGGCTTGGAAGCGCATGCAACCGGGGTTATATGAATATCAGATTGCTGCGGCGGCGAGCGATGTTTTTCTTGAGAA
Source organism: Bryobacterales bacterium (assembly GCA_963838885.1). GTDB lineage: Bacteria > Acidobacteriota > Terriglobia > Bryobacterales > Bryobacteraceae > JAICMB01. The sequence continues at coordinate 39,121 of CAWITB010000062.1, forward strand.
TGGATGCGGATACGCTTATTCGCCCATTGTCGGCTCGGGACCGAATGGCACAATTCTGCATTACTCCGCCAACCGGCGGCGCATGGACCGCGGCGAAGTGGTCGTGATGGACGCGGCGGCGGAGTGCAACAGCTACGCCAGCGACATTACGCGTACCACGCCGGTCGATGGAAAGTTCACGCCGCGGCAGCGTCGAGCTCTACGATGTCGTACTGGGCGCGCAGAAGGCGGTAATCGCGGCCATCAAGCCCGGCGCGCGCATGATGGGCGAGAACGGCAGCTTGAACAAGATCGCCCGCGACTACATCGATTCGCATGGGAAGGACCTGCACGGCCAGCCGCTCGGAAAATATTTCACTCACGGGTTCGGTCATCCGGTCGGGATCGACGTGCACGACCCCATGGTGAACGAGCCGCTCGAGGCCGGTGCCATTATCACGGTCGAGCCGGGCATTTACATAGCGGAGGAGGGCATCGGGATCCGCATCGAAGACGTTGTGCTGGTGACGGATCAAGGCGCGAAGGTCCTGAGCGCCGCGCTGCCCAAGGAAGCGGACGAAGTTGAAAAAGCTTTGGCCAAGTAAGACCACGGCTGGCTACGTTGGCGTACTGGCGGGCTGTTTTGCGATCGCAATCTCCGCCGGATGGATTTTCGGCCCGCAGATCGACAGCTACGCCTACGATTTCCTGTTCAATCTCAATCCGCCGCCGCCCACGCCCACGCAGGCCGTTGTCGTAGCGATTGACGACGCCAGCTTCGAGAAGTTGGGCGGCGTCAGAAGAGTGCGCGGAATCCTTGCGGATGCGGCGGAGCGCGTTGCTGCCGCAAACCCCGCCGTCGTCGCCACCGATATCATCCTGCACGATAAAGGCGACCCCGCCGAGGATAGCCGTCTCGCCGCTGCGCTGGCGAAGCTGAAGCCGCTGGTGTTGGCGACGAATCTCACCCGCTCCGGTTGGGACGACCCACTGCCGGCCTTCGCGCGATCGGCCCGGGAGTTGGGCACGGTTTCCGCCGACGAGGTATCGCCCGACGGCGTGACGCGCTTCGTCGCTCTGGCCAAGACGGGGTTGCGAAGACAGCATTGGGAATTGGCGTTGCAAGCCTTCCGCCTCGCGCGGGGCGCGAAAATTATCGAATCGCCCGATGCCTTGCAAATTGGACCGGAAGTGATTCCGGCGCGCGCGAACAAGGATTGGTCCTTGCGAATCCTGTATTCGCGGGAAGGAGTTCCTCAGATCCCGGCGGCCACGCTTCTGAATAATCCGGCGCTGGCGGCCCGGTTGAAAGGGAAGGCCGTGTTTCTAGGCGTGACCTCGCCTTTATTCGCGGGCGACCGCGTCGTGACCCCCAACGGAGACGGAATGATCTCGGGGCTGGAGCTGAATGCCGAGGTTTTCAAGACGCTGGAGCGCGGCAAATTCCTGACCGATGTCTCCGACGGCGCCGTGTTCGTCTTTTGCGCTCTGATCGCGCTGCTTGCCGGATGCATTTTCGTGGTTTTCGCCGGCTGGCCCGCTTACTTGGCCGGGGCGGCTCTGCTGGCCGCAGTGTCGGCCGCTCCGTTTTTCTTATTTCGAGACGGCATCGTCTTGCCAACCCTCGCGCCGCTCGCATCAGCCTGGCTGACCGTCGCCGGCGCAGCCTCCTACCGCAGCCTAGTCGTCGGCCGCCAGCTTCGCGCCGCGCAAGTGGAGCGGGCGCGCTATCGCCAGGCCATTCATTTCGTCACGCACGAAATGCGCAGTCCGCTCATGGCCATTCAGGGGTCGAGCGAGATGATGGGCCGCTACAACTTGAACGAGGACAAGCGCCGGCAGATGGCCGCCATGATCAACTCCGAATCGAAGCGGCTGGCGCGGATGATCCAGACATTTCTCGACGTCGAGCGCCTAACCGACAATCAGATGGAGCTGAAACGGGAGCCGGTCGCGATGGAGACCCTCGTCCGTGCCTGTCTCGAACGCGTCCGTCCTCTTTCAGAGCGTAAGAATATTACATTGACCGTCGCCGGGCCGCTTGAAGGGCAAGTATCCGGGGATCGTGAGTTATTGGAATACGCCGTATATAACCTGCTTACCAACGCGGTGAAATATTCTCCTCCTGAAACGGATGTTATTATCTCCGCTCGCAGGGATTCCGGTTTTCTGCGATTGTCCGTAAAGGACCAGGGAATGGGAATGGATGCGGGCGAATTGAAGCGGATTTTCACGCGCTTTTATCGCACCAGCCGGGCGGAGGCTTCCGGGGAAGCCGGCACGGGAATAGGATTGTCTATCGTGGATCAGATCGTGAAACTGCACGGCGGCCGCGTGGAAGTCACCAGCGCTCCTGGCAAGGGATCGATTTTCACGCTGGTCGCGCCCGCGATGGAAGCGCCGCGCACACAGGGCGCGGTGGAGCCGAGGATTCAAGAGATCGGGACGTAAGCCGGAAATGGGAGAGTTCGTGTCGCGGCTATTGTTGGTCGAAGACGACAATTCGGTGCGGAGTACGGTATCGAGTTTTCTCGAATTGGAGGGTTACGACGTGGACGCCGTTTCCTCCACGCGGGAGGCCTTGGCGCGCCTGCAGGCCGATGCTTATCCAATTGTCATCTCGGATATTTATCTTGATGAACGCACCGGGCTCGACGTGCTTCATACCGCCCGTCAGCGCAATCCCAACTGCGCCGTGATTCTGATGACGGGGCGCGGAAGCATGGAAACCGTGATGGCGGCCACGCGCGGCGGCGCATTCGACTACATCGCCAAACCGTTCGAGCTCGACCGCATGCTCGACACCGTGAAGCGCGCCGAGGCTTCCCTCAGCAACCGCGAGGAAGACAGCGCCGAGGTCGACGACTTACCGGAGACCGATATGATCGGCAGCTCGCCGGGCATGGTCGAGATTTACAAAACGATCTCGCTGGTGGCTCCAACAAGCGCCGCCGTACTTATTCAAGGCGAGACCGGGACGGGCAAAGAGATGGTCGCGCGCATGATCCACAACAATTCGCCCCGCGCCCAGCAACCCTTCGCGCCGGTCGATTGCGCCTCCATGGCGCCTTCGCTGATCGAGAGCGAGCTGTTCGGAGCGCTCAAAGGCGCCTATACCGGCGCGGACCGCGACCGCTTGGGCGTTTTCGAGGCGGCGAGCGGCGGCACCGTTTTCCTGGATGAGATCGGCGACATCGAGCACAATTCCCAGCTCAAGCTGCTGCGCTTTTTGCAGGAGAAGGAAATACGTCCGCTAGGAGCCTCGAAAGGACGCAAGGTCGACGTGCGCGTCATCGCGGCCACGAATCGCGACCTCCAGAAAATGGTCGAGGAAGGGAAGTTCCGCGAAGACCTTTGGTATCGGCTCAATGTTGTGCGCATGGTGCTGCCGCCGTTGTGCGAGCGGCGCGGCGACATTCCCTTGCTGGCGCATTTTTTCTTGAAGAAACATAACGGGCGCTATGGACAGAAGGCGCGCCTTACGGATTCCGGCATTGCCTCGCTTGAAACCTACAGTTGGCCCGGCAATGTGCGCCAGTTGCAGCACATCATGGAGCGGCTCACGATTCTCGCCCCTCAGGGGCGCATCGACGAGAGCGCCGTCAAGGACGCCATCGAGGCGACGGAGCCGCGCGAATTCGGCGGTGAAACGCTCGCCGACGCCGAGGCCGACCAGATCCGGCGCGTACTCGCCGCGACCGGCGGCAACAAGAGCCGCGCCGCCAAGATTCTAGGAATCGAGCGCAAGACGCTCTATCGCAAGCTCGAGCGCATGGGTCTCTAGCAATTACTTGCAGAAGTTAGCGTATTGTGACATGCTGGGGCATGCGCAGGCAAACCGCCGTCATCGATCTCACCGGCGAAGAACACCGGACGCTGCACGAGTGGACGCGAAAGGGAAAGGCTGAAAACCGCCTCGTCGAAAGGGCGCGCATCATCCTGCTTGCCCAGGAGGGGCGCACCAACCAGCAGATCGCACAACGGCTGGGCACCCGCACGGCTCGGGTTTCAAAGTGGCGTCAGCGCTTCGGAGTTAATCGTGTGGCCGGTTTGAGGGATTCGCAACGTCCCGGCAAACCGGCTAAATACGACCAGGCAACCGAAAAACGCGTGCTTGGCCTGTTGGACGAAGCGCCGCCGAAGGGATATGCCCAATGGAATGGCAAGCTGCTGGCGGAAAGATTGCAAGACGTCAGCAAAGACCAGGTGTGGCGCGTGCTCCGGCGTCACGACATTGGCTTGCAGCGCCGCAGGAGTTGGTGCATCAGCACGATCCCGAGTTTGGCCCGAAAGCCGCCGACGTGGTGGGCCTATATCTGAATCCGCCCGAAAACGCCGTGGTGCTTTCCATTGACGAGAAACCCTCTATTCAGGCTCTGGAACGGGCCCAGGGCTATCTACGATTGCCGGACGGAAAAGCGGTCAACGGCTTCAGCCACTGCTATAAGCGGCACGGTACGGTCACCCTGTTCGCGGCGCTGGAAATCACGACGGGGTTGGTGAAAACGGCGCATTATCCGCGCCGCCGCCGGGGGGAGTTCCTGGACTTCATGAACGAGATCGTGGCCGCGCATCCCAACCGGGAGATCCATGCAGTGCTGGACAACTTGAATACGCACAAGCCGAAGGAGGACCGCTGGCTGCAGCGTCATCCCAATGTACATTTCCATTTCACGCCCACGTATTCGTCGTGGCTCAATCAGATCGAGTGCTGGTTCAGCATTCTAAGCCGTCAGGCGCTGCGCGGGGCCAGTTTTACTTCGCTACAGCAGCTCCGCCAAGCGATTGACGATTTCGTCGTGGTGTACAACCAAAAGGCTGCGCCGTTTGAATGGAAGAAGGCCGTTGTCTTCCCGTCCGCGCCAAAGCGGAAGTACTCTGACTTATGCAATTAAGTACTAGACACCTATTTCGGCCATCCGCGTCCATGGACTTCGGGAGGCGCAAGAGTGAGTTTCTCCGAATCGCGCAAAGACGCGCCGGTCTCGCGGCGGCAGTTCGTTGTTGTGCTAGCGGGCGGCGTCGCGGCGCTGCTTCCCGCCGATGCGCAAACGGGAGGTCCACCCGCCGGAACGGTCTCCTGCAAGCTTCGCATCAATAAACAGGACCACGACCTGGTTCTCGATCCTCGCGTAACGTTGCTCGATCTTTTGCGCGAGCATCTGCAGCTTAGCGGCACGAAGAAAGGCTGCGACCACGGGCAATGCGGCGCCTGCACCGTGCTGGTCAACGGACGGCGGCTGAACTCCTGCCTCAGCTTGGCCGTGGTTCATCAAGGCGACGAGATCGTGACCATCGAAGGCCTCGCGCAGGGCGATGAACTTCATCCCGTGCAGACCGCCTTCATCGAGCATGACGGCTTTCAGTGCGGCTACTGCACGCCGGGACAGATCTGCTCCACCGTCGCGATGCTGGACGAGGTCCGCGCCGGCCATCCCAGCGCCGCGACAAGCGATATTCGCGACGTTCATCCAATAGAGCTTACGGACGATGAGATCCGCGAGCGCATGAGCGGAAATTTGTGCCGCTGCGGCGCTTATCCTAACATTGTCGATGCCGTGCGCGCGGCGCAACAGGGGCGCGCATGAGACCGTTCGCCTATATTCGCGCCGGCAACGTGGGCGACGCCATAACCGCCGATCGGCCAGCCGGAATCGAAATTTCTGGGCGGCGGAACCAACCTCGTCGACCTGATGAAGATGGGCGTGGAGCGCCCCGCCCGGCTGGTCGACATCACGCGCCTGCCTTTGACGGAGGTGGAAGAACGCGGCGGAGGTTTAAGGATCGGCGCGATGGCGCGCAACAGCGATATCGCCGCGCACCCCCTCGTCCGAACGCGCTATCCGGTGTTGAGCGAAGCGCTGCTGGCGGGCGCTTCGGCGCAGCTTCGCAATATGGCCACCATGGGCGGCAACCTCATGCAGCGAACCCGTTGCTATTACTTCTACGATCCCAGCTATCGCGAGTGCAACAAGCGCCATCCGGGAAGCGGCTGCGCGGCATTGCGCGGGTATAACCGCATTCACGCAATTCTCGGAGCCGGCCCGGAGTGCATTGCGACGCATCCGAGCGATATGTGCGTGGCCTTGGCGGCTCTCGAAGCAGTGATTCAAGTGCAAGGTCCGCGCGGGGAGCGTTCCATTCCGATGGCCGAGTTTCATCGCCTCCCCGGCGCGACGCCGCAGTTGGATACTAATCTACGTCCCGACGAATTGATTACGGCGATCGATCTCCCGGCGATGCCGTTCGCCGCGCGCTCTCATTACCTGAAGGTCAGAGACCGCAACTCCTATGCATTTGCGTTAGTCTCGGTCGCGGCTGCGCTCGACATCGATGGCTCGGGAATTATCCGGCAAGCGCGCATCGCGCTCGGCGGCGTGGCCCACAAACCTTGGCGGGTTCCCGCGGCCGAGAGGGCGCTGCTGGGACGCAAACCCGGCGATGCCGCCTATAGCGCCGCAGCCAACGTCTTGTTGCGGGGAGCGCAGCCGCACCGTTTCAATGCTTTCAAAGTGGAACTGGCCCGCCGCTCGCTGGCGCGAGCCTTATCCACGACGGCGGCGCTCGCGTAAAGGAATTACCATGCAGCAGACCCCATCCATTGGAAAGCCGCTGAACCGCGTGGATGGCCGCGCGAAAGTCACCGGAACCGCGACATATTCGGCCGAATTCAAAATACCGAACATGGCGCACGCCGTGATGGTGACCAGCACGATCCCGAAAGGCAGAATCGCGTCTTTAGACACGCGTGCGGCGGAAAAAGCCCGGGCGTGCTGGCCATCATGACGCATCACAATACGCCCAAATTACCCGAAAAACCGAAGAGCCAGGAGACGGCGCGCCCCTCCGATCGCAAGCTGCAGTTGTTGCAGAACGACGTCGTGTTATATGCCAACCAGCCTATCGCCGTGGCCGTCGCGGAAACCCTTGCGGCGGCCGAGGAGGCAGCCGCGCTCGTTCAAGTGCACTATATGGAGCAACCCTTCTCAGTGAATTTGGAGCGTGGAATCGCGCGCGCCTACAAGCCCGGAAAGGGCGATGCGCACGGCGAGCCTCCGGACGACAGCCGCGGCGACATGGCGGCAGGCTTGGCGCAATCGGATTCAAAAATCGAGCACGTATACACCACGCCGTTCGAGACGCATAATCCCATGGAGATGCACGCCACCATCGCCGTCTGGGAGGCTCCCGATAAGCTCACCCTCTACGACGCCACACAGGGCATTTTCGGCGATCGCGAGCGCGTTGCCACGCTGCTCGGGTTGCCACCAGACAACGTGCGCGTGATTTCGCGCTTCTTGGGCGGCGGATTCGGAAGTAAGGGGCCGACCTGGTCGCATGTGGTGCTGGCGGCAATGGCCGCGCGGCGCGTCAACCGGCCCGTGAAGCTGATGGTGACGCGCCCGCAGATGTTCGGAATGGTGGGTTTTCGCGCGCATACGCGCCAGACCATCGTGGCGGGCGCCAAGAAGGACGGAACGCTCCTCGCGTTGCGTCACGATACCATCGCCCAGACCTCTTCGTTCGACGAGTTTCTGGAAACCTCCAGCATGCCTTCGCGAATGCTGTATAGCGCGCCGAACGAGTCTACTTCGCACCGTCTGGTGCGCTCCGATATCGGGACGCCGTCTTTCATGCGCGCTCCCGGCTGGTCCTCGGGAACCAACACGCTCGAAATCGCGATGGACGAATTGGCCTACGCCTTGAACATGGATCCGCTGGAGTTCCGCTTGAAAAACTACGCTGAGGAAGATCCGGAAAAACGCCGCCCCTGGTCCAGCAAATCGCTGCGCGAATGCTATCGCCTAGTACTACTGTGTTATAAAGTATTGAGCTGCTTGAAGATCCGCCGATGAGGGTTAGGATGGAGAGGATGGGCGTCGTTGAGGCGAAGATTCAGACCGTCGAGGATATCTATGCGCTGGTGCGGATGGCAGTCACGACGAGACGTTCCATCGCCGCCGTCTATGGACGCCACCAGCGGTTGCTTTGTCCGCACCGGCTGGGGCGCAACAGCGCCGGGCAGTTACGGGTGCTCTGTTATCAGTACGGCGGAGAGAGTGGCAGCGGACTGGAACCAATCGGCTCGCCGGCAAACTGGCGCTGCATCGCGCTGGAAAAACTCAGAAGGGTCACTTTGCTCGAACGCGGTAGATGGTGCACCGCTGCCAACCATTCCCGCCCACAAACCTGCATTACCAATGTGGATGTGGATGCGGAAGACTACCCCGAACGCGATCCACAAAACGGACACTGAGAAAGACACCCGAGCAGATGGCGGGCCAGCATGATTCGGAGCGTTGTTATCGAGAGTGGATTATGCCGCTCGGATCGGATGCGAGCCCCGTGGCCGGAAGTCCGGTGGAAGCTCGGGAGTAGATAGTCCAAGAGCGCCGGCGCGTGCTGAGGGGGAAAAACGGTTCCGCTCGGCGACAAGGAACCCATACGCGGCAATGCACAGCGTGGCGTGGTGATGAAAGCCGCGCCACCCTCTGCCTTCGTAGTGACCGAGCCCGAGTTCCTGTTTCAGTTCCTGGTAATCCCGCTCGATAATCCAGCGCTGTTTGGCAATCGCGACTAGTTCCTTCAGTTTGGTTCGCGCGGTCAGCGTCGATAACCAGTATTTGGCCGGTTCGGCTTCTCCTTTCGGCCATTCGATGAGCAGCCATTCTTCCGCATGCGGTTCGGTCTGCCAATAATCGCGGTGTGCGGGCCGGACTCGCACTGCAGCAAAGCGGGAGCGGAGTTTGTGACGCGTGCCTTGCCGCCATGTAACCGAGCGCCATGCTTCGGCCGGCAACGAGAGCGCCAGTTGTTTCACTGCTACGGGCTGATGTTCTGGGTCCCGGCGCAACAAGCGAGGTGGTCGACCCAGTCGCTTGCGTGGCAACGGTGGAAGCGGGTTCATACCCGGTTTCCAGACCGTCGTCGAAGATTGCACACCCATCACATATTCCAACCCCAGTTTGGTGAGGGCGGAGCGGAATGTGCCATCCACGCCGTAGCCGGCATCCGCCACCACGACGCCTCTGGGAACCTTCTCCTGCACGGCCGCGCGGATCTGCCCTAAAGCAATCCGCGGTTTGGTTTGAAACTGAACCTCTTTGGGAATGCCGGCTTCTTTTCTGCGCCGTTTGTCGTTGGCCCAGACCTCTGGCAGATATAAGGAGTAAGCAATTGGCAGGCTGGATGACCAGGTGGCCACCGACAGGCTGACCGCCACACGACAGTTATCCTGCTTGCCCACTTGCCCACAATACTGCCGCGCAACCCCCACCGAATGGCTCCCTTTCTTCGGAAACCCGGTGTCATCCACAATCCAGCACATCACCGGCCCGTGCTTTTGCAGGGCGGGAAGGACGGCACTGCGCACCTGTCGCAACAGCGCTTCATCGCTCCAGGGCGCATCGGCGACCACATGATGCAGTGACTGGTGCATGCGCCGAACGTTCGCCGGGGCCAGTCGCGCGGCCATCGGTTCTACGCTCTTGCGCTCTCCCGGCAAAAGCAAACCTGTGCAGTAGTTCTTCAGTGGAACTGCACGATCAGCATGCCCTGCGGCTTGCGCCAGGCCTTCCATGTATGCCGCAAAGCGTTTCTGTTGTGGGCCTGGCGCGGTTCCTTTGCCCACAAAACAATTCTACATCAAATTGTTTATTTATAACACAGTAGTACTAGGAACTTGTTGAAAAACGCTCCAGTGCCCTGATCATTTCTTAAGCGAGCGTTCCGAGTCCGGCGAAAGCGCGCACAAAAACGTCATAAACGAGGGCGTTGATCGGGCCGAGAACGGCCGGTGGTGTTGAAAAACACCGTTTTTCGGCGTCCACCTACACTTCTGCCGTTTGTATCTTCGGAAGCCGCCATAGATTGAACGCGGCGGCGGTCATCAGGAATTGCCAGCTGACCTTGGCCAAACCGCGTAACTTGGTTTTGCGCATCCCGCCGGTCTGTTTGATCCAACCAAACGCCTTCTCGATGAGAGGTCGCTTTCGCTGGCTCACTCTGTAGCTGGCATGCCGTGTCGTTCGCGCATCAATCGCACTGCCTCCGGATCGCTTGATGTTCTGTGCGACATGAGGCCGGATGTTCAACTCACGTACGGTTTCGACAAAGTCCCGCGTATCATAGGCCTTGTCGGCGCCTACGCTTATCGCACCTTGGCGCTGTTGTTGCCGCCTCTGCCTCCATTTCCGATACAGCATCAGCAATGCGGCGTCACGCTCGGCGGTCCCATCGGCCTGCGTCACCATTGCGTCTACGATCATTCCGTTGCGGTTTTCCATCAACACATGGCCCAGATAACCCAAGCGCGCTTCCTGACCATTCCCTTTGCGGTAGAGCTTGGCATCCGGATCTGTTTTGGACTCATGCGTGTCGTTCTTGCGCTTGTCCCCGCGAAACTCGCCAGGCGTCATCATCGCCGCCATCTTTCTTTTGAAAGCTCTTCTGACTCGCCCAGGCTTCGATCAGCGTGCCATCCACGCTGAAGTGCTCGTCCGACAAATGCGGCTTGGCTTGGGCTAGGACCCGCCGGAAGAACTCTCGGGCAACCTCATGGTTCAACAAACGTTCCCGATTCTTGCTGAACACCGCATGGTTCCACACCGGCTCATCCAACTCCAGGCCAACGAACCATCGGAACAATAAGTTGTAATTCATCTGTTCCATCAGCATGCGTTCGCTGCGCACCGAATAGAAGATCTGCAGCAGTGCCGCCCGCAACAGTCGTTCCGGAGGTACCGACGGTCGGCCCGTTCGGCCGTACATGCCATCGAAGTCTTTCGCCATCGCACGCAAGATCTCATCTACGGTTTTCCGAATGGCCCGGAGAGGATGATCCTGCGGAACCCTTTCTTCTAACGAAACGTAGCTGAACATCCCGGACTGCTGTTGATCGTCGCCGCGCATGAAACAATCATGCCCTGAAATGTTTCAGGATGGAAGTGGTCCGGCGCGTTTTTCAACAAGTTCCTAGTACTACTGTGTTATAAATAAACAATTTGATGTAGAATTGTTTTGTGGGCAAAGGAACCGCGCCAGGCCCACAACAGAAACGCTTTGCGGCATACATGGAAGGCCTGGCGCAAGCCGCAGGGCATGCTGATCGTGCAGTTCCACTGAAGAACTACTGCACAGGTTTGCTTTTGCCGGGAGAGCGCAAGAGCGTAGAACCGATGGCCGCGCGACTGGCCCCGGCGAACGTTCGGCGCATGCACCAGTCACTGCATCATGTGGTCGCCGATGCGCCCTGGAGCGATGAAGCGCTGTTGCGACAGGTGCGCAGTGCCGTCCTTCCCGCCCTGCAAAAGCACGGGCCGGTGATGTGCTGGATTGTGGATGACACCGGGTTTCCGAAGAAAGGGAGCCATTCGGTGGGGGTTGCGCGGCAGTATTGTGGGCAAGTGGGCAAGCAGGATAACTGTCGTGTGGCGGTCAGCCTGTCGGTGGCCACCTGGTCATCCAGCCTGCCAATTGCTTACTCCTTATATCTGCCAGAGGTCTGGGCCAACGACAAACGGCGCAGAAAAGAAGCCGGCATTCCCAAAGAGGTTCAGTTTCAAACCAAACCGCGGATTGCTTTAGGGCAGATCCGCGCGGCCGTGCAGGAGAAGGTTCCCAGAGGCGTCGTGGTGGCGGATGCCGGCTACGGCGTGGATGGCACATTCCGCTCCGCCCTCACCAAACTGGGGTTGGAATATGTGATGGGTGTGCAATCTTCGACGACGGTCTGGAAACCGGGTATGAACCCGCTTCCACCGTTGCCACGCAAGCGACTGGGTCGACCACCTCGCTTGTTGCGCCGGGACCCAGAACATCAGCCCGTAGCAGTGAAACAACTGGCGCTCTCGTTGCCGGCCGAAGCATGGCGCTCGGTTACATGGCGGCAAGGCACGCGTCACAAACTCCGCTCCCGCTTTGCTGCAGTGCGAGTCCGGCCCGCACACCGCGATTATTGGCAGACCGAACCGCATGCGGAAGAATGGCTGCTCATCGAATGGCCGAAAGGAGAAGCCGAACCGGCCAAATACTGGTTATCGACGCTGACCGCGCGAACCAAACTGAAGGAACTAGTCGCGATTGCCAAACAGCGCTGGATTATCGAGCGGGATTACCAGGAACTGAAACAGGAACTCGGGCTCGGTCACTACGAAGGCAGAGGGTGGCGCGGCTTTCATCACCACGCCACGCTGTGCATTGCCGCGTATGGGTTCCTTGTCGCCGAGCGGAACCGTTTTTCCCCCTCAGCACGCGCCGGCGCTCTTGGACTATCTACTCCCGAGCTTCCACCGGACTTCCGGCCACGGGGCTCGCATCCGATCCGAGCGGCATAATCCACTCTCGATAACAACGCTCCGAATCATGCTGGCCCGCCATCTGCTCGGGTGTCTTTCTCAGTGTCCGTTTTGTGGATCGCGTTCGGGGTAGTCTTCCGCATCCACATCCACATTGGTAATGCAGGTTTGTGGGCGGGAATGGTTGGCAGCGGTGCACCATCTACCGCGTTCGAGCAAAGTGACCCTTCTGAGTTTTTCCAGCGCGATGCAGCGCCAGTTTGCCGGCGAGCCGATTGGTTCCAGTCCGCTGCCACTCTCTCCGCCGTACTGATAACAGAGCACCCGTAACTGCCCGGCGCTGTTGCGCCCCAGCCGGTGCGGACAAAGCAACCGCTGGTGGCGTCCATAGACGGCGGCGATGGAACGTCTCGTCGTGACTGCCATCCGCACCAGCGCATAGATATCCTCGACGGTCTGAATCTTCGCCTCAACGACGCCCATCCTCTCCATCCTAACCCTCATCGGCGGATCTTCAAGCAGCTCAATACTTTATAACACAGTAGTACTAGGCGCGGAGCGCTTCGGATGGAGCCGCCGGCAAATGGCTCCTCGCGCCATGCGCGATGGCGACGCGCTGGTCGGCTGGGGCATGGCTTCGGCCGTCTATCCCACGCATCGCAGCGCCTCGAATGCGCGGGCGCGCATTGAATCCGACGGCTCCATCCTGGTCGAGTCCGGAACGCAGGACCTCGGGACCGGAACCTACACCGTGATGACGCAGATTGCAGCCGATGGCATCGGCGTCGCGCCATCGCAGGTGACGTTCCGCCTCGGCGATACCGATATGCCGGAGACTCCGGTCTCGGGCGGTTCGCAAACCGCGGCGAGCACCGGCTCGGCGGTCCACGCCGTCGCGCAGGCGCTGCGCGAGAAGCTGGTGCAGCTTGCCATTGGCGATGCCGGATCGCCGCTGCACGGCGCCGCTGCGCGCGACGTGGTCTTGGAAGGCGATAGGCTGACCGTCCACGGGACTGGACGCGGAGAGAGGCTCGCAACGCTTCTGGCCAGACATGGACAACAGTACGTCCAAGCCGAAGCGGGATCGAAGCCGGGCGATGAGAAAGACCGCTATTCGATGTATTGCTTCGGCGCGAATTTCGCGGAGGTTCGCGTCGACGCGGCGTTGGGGCAAGTGCGCGTTTCGCGGCTGCTGGGAGTCTACGGCGCCGGCCGGATTCTGAACGCGAAAACCGCGCGCAGCCAGTTCATCGGGGGCATGGTGTGGGGCATGGGCCTGGCGCTCTACGAGCACACAATTTACGACGAGCGCCTCGGACGCATCGTCAACAACAACTTGGCCGAGTACCACGTGCCCGTCAACGCCGACGTTCCCAAAATCGAAGCGCTGTGGGTGAACGAAGTGGACGAGCATGTCAATCCATTGGGCGTCAAAGGAATCGGCGAAGTTGGCATCACCGGCTCCGCGGCCGCGATCGCGAACGCCATTTTTCACGCCACCGGCAAGCGCGTGCGCGATTATCCCATCACGCTCGACAAGCTGCTCTGAACGAGCCTCGAACAATTTATAACTTTTATGTCGCGAGCCATCGCCCGCGGTGGAATTGACGGGGCGGGAAAGCGGGGGTAGTCTAATATTGTGCCTGCGCCCATCACCTCGTATCGAGCTTCGCGACAGACGATCTGGGCGGGGTTGACGGCGCTCGCGTTCGCAGTGTTTTCGGCTTGGGTGGCGCTGCGCTGGCCTTATGCCTGGATCGCGGCGGGCCTGCTGTTTGCGAGCGCCGCGCTGGTGCTTTACTTCGCGCTGCGTCCTCCCATCGAGATCCATGAAACGCACCTGAAGCTGTGCGGCCGCGTTATCCCGTGGGCGCAAATCCGGCGGCTGGATCGCAGTTCCACGTTGCCGCTGATCGTGCAGTTGACGCTCGCCGATAAGGCCCGTCTTTTACTGGTGTATCCCAGCGATCCCGATTCTTCCAACAGTCTCTTGCGGCACCTGCGCCGCTTCTCGCGCGAGGCCGTGATCGACGGCGTGCCCTACCGTCAGTTCTGGGGCGACGTTCCCGCGAAGCCATCGAAGGACCGCAAACAGACCGCCCCGCACCGTTATCCGCTGCTGCTTCCCGACGACGAAGCGGACATCGAGCGCATGTTCCAGCGGTTGAAGACCGTCGGGCACATCGATCAGAAAAACTCCGAAGATAACAAGTAATTGCGCACGTTTCTGCGGCAGGCCGGACCTTCTCTCTGGCGCTATCGGCGAGGTTTCGCGCTCGGGATCGGCGCGCTGGTAATCAAGGATATTTTGGGCGCGATGCTGCCGCTCGCGATCAAGAGCGGCGTCGATTCACTCACGCAGGGGTTCCGGATCGAGGCCGTGTTCGAGTTCGCCGCCATTCTGGCAGCGCTGTCCTTGGGCAAAGGCGTCTTCCAGTATTGGATGCGCGTCATCATGATCGGCATCTCGCGCGACATCGAATACGATCTGCGCAACGATCTGTTCGCTCACCTGGTTGCGCTATCTCACAATTTTTATGCGAAGTACCGCACCGGCGATATCATGGCGCGGGCGACGAACGATCTGAACGCGGTGCGCATGATGCTGGGACCGGGCATTATGTATTGGACCGAGACAACGCTGACGGCGGCGCTGGGGATCGCCGTCATGCTGTGGGTGGATTGGCCGCTGACGTTGATCTCGCTCGCGCCCGCGCCCTTGGTCAGCCTGGTCGTAATCGTATTCGGACGCCGTATTCACGAGCGCTTCGAGCGTATTCAGGCCATGTTTTCCGATATCAGCAGCCGCGTGCAGGAGAATCTTTCCGGCGTGCGCGTCCTCCGCGCATACGCACAGGAAAATGCCGAGCTGCGTAAATTTGAGGAGCTGAACGAGGATTATGTAGAGCAGAACATCCGCCTGGCGCGCTTGCAGGGGTTATTCAATCCACTACTGCAAGCGCTGATCGCGTTGACATTTCTTCTGGTGCTGTGGGTGGGAGGGTACCGCCTGCTCTCGCATCGCATCACCCTCGGCAGCTTTGTGATGTTCAACACCTACATGGGCATGCTGGTATGGCCCATGATCGCCATGGGCTGGGTGGTAAACCTCATCCAGCGCGGCACGGCATCGTGGGAGCGCATCCAACAGCTCATGCGGGAGCGTCCCGCGATCACCGGCCTCGGGCGCGGGAAGGAGCCGGTGCGCGGCGAGATCGAGTTTCGCGATGTGCAGGTCGAGTATGCGGCAGGCGAAGCGTTGTCGAGCGCCGATCTGCGCATTCCAGCGGGCGCGACAGTCGCCATCGTGGGGCACACGGGCAGCGGTAAGAGTACGCTAGTGAGCCTCATTCCGCGTCTGCTCGATCCCACTCGAGGCGTGGTCTATCTCGATGGCGCCGATGTGCGCGATCTCGATCCGGAATGGCTGCGGCGGCAGATCGGTTTTGTGCCTCAGGAGACTTTTTTGTTCAGCGCCACCCTGGGTGAAAACATCGCCTGGGGCGTGGAGCGGGCTACGGCGGAAGAGATCGCGTGGGCGGCGGATTTGGCGGGTCTTGGCCCGGACATCGCCGGTTTTCCGCAAGGCTTCGAGACCGTAGTTGGGGAGCGCGGCATCACCCTTTCAGGCGGGCAGAAGCAGCGCACTGCGATCGCTCGCGCGATTCTGCGCAATCCGCGCGTTCTTATCCTCGACGACGCGCTTTCGAGCGTCGACACGTTGACCGAGGAAAGCATTTTAAACGGCCTGTCCGAAGTGATGCGCGGGCGGACGACGATTCTGATTTCTCATCGTGTCTCGACGGTGCGGAATGCGGACCGAATCTTCGTGTTGCAGCAAGGCGCGGTGGCCGAAGAGGGGACGCACGCGGAGCTGGTGTTGAGCGGCGGCTACTATGCGGAGTTGTACCGGAAGCAATTATTGGAGGAGGAATTGGAGGCCAGCTAAGAGTGGCGGCCGGGAGTTTGATAAGATCGCTTAGTTCCTATGCTCATCACTGCGGCGATTCTCGCGATATTCGTGTACGGCATGATTGCGGCCATGCTGGGGACCATTTTGCCGGACCTTTCCGCGCGATTTAAGCTTACGCCCGCGCAGAACGGGACCATTGCGCTGGCGCAGGCCATCGGGTTGATCATCGCCTCGGTCTCGGTCGGGCCGCTGATCGACAACGAGGGGAAAAAGATCGGTATGGTGCTCGGTCTGGCGCTCATAACCATTGCGCTGTTTCTGCTGCCCAATTCAAAAGGGTACGGCTCCGTTATAGGGTCTCTCTTTCTGCTCGGGATCGGCGGCGGCATTATCGTGACGGGCGCGAATGCGCTGGGCGGCGATGTCGATCCGGCGCACCGCGGCACGGCGCTGAACCTGCTCAACCTTTTTTTTGGATTGGGCGGCCTGGCCACGCCATTTCTCGCCGCAAACCTGCTGAAGCGCAACTCCATCCGCTTGTGCTACACGGTCGCGGTTCTCGCTTTATTCACGCTGGCGTTTAACGCCGCGACGACGATGCCCGGTCCAACCGGAGTAGGGGAGGTTTGGGCGGGCGCCGGACATCTGGTCGGCAGCCCGGCGTTGTGGCTGCTTTCCGCGCTTCTGTTTCTGTACGTCTCGTGCGAGGTAGGCGTGTGGAACTGGCTGGTGCGCCACCTGGTATCGCAAGGATTGCCGGAAGCGAGGGCGCTCAACATTCTTTCGCTGGGGTTTGCATTAGGCCTGCTGCTGGGGCGCGTTGCCGTAGCGCCCGTGCTGCGCTCGGTTTCCGCCCTTACGGTTTTAGCCGTGGCTTCCATATTGATGATCGTCTTCACGTTCTACATGACGCGCGCGCGCAGTTCCAGCGCCGCCTGGGTGCTCGTCTTTTGCGCCGGAGTAGCGATGGCGCCGGTGTTTCCGACCACTCTCGCGGTGGTGGCCGATACGTTCACCACGCTCACCGCGACGGCGCTGGGCATCGCCATCACGTGCGGTTGGATCGGACTTGCGGTAAGCTCGCGCATTATCGGATCGATTGCCGGGAACGACCCCAAGCGCCTCAGCAAGGCGCTTCTGGTTCTACCCGTGGCCGCCGTAATCATGCTGTGCATCAGCCTGGCGCTGCGGACGATGGTGTCGACCTCCGCGCATTAGCGCCGGCTCGGATTTCAGCATGGTTACGAGGGCCGGCGCGGGCGAGCCGGATCGATTACTTCGTTCGAGCGGGACGAGATCGGCTTTCCTCTACGGAGTAGGCGAGCCTTTTATTGCCTGCCGCGCTGGACGATCAAGCAGATCGAAAAGAATCTGGGCAGACTCCGCAAGAAATTATCGTGGGCTGTAGGCTGCAAGCGATCCGGAAGAGCGGCCGAAAGCCGAGCAGCGGCAGTCGTCAGAATCGGACGCAACCTCGATCCTGGCGGTCCGGGAACCGCCGCTTCACCCGCGCTTCACTCTACGTTGCGCGCCCGAAAAAGCGGATCGTAGCTACGGCATGGCGCCCCTCGTCCCCGTAGAACATCAAGTAATTCGGCGACCCGATTACATTGTTCACCGCGGTTGAATTGCGGCTGTTCGTAAGATTATTCACTCCCAAACGCAACGCCAGCCGATAGCCGCGCAGCGTGAAACGCCGCTCCACATGCACGTTCAAATCGAAATTGAACGGATAGCGGCGCGAATCCACCTGGCCCACGATCACCCCGGTTTGATCCTGCACCGAAAAAGGAAATCCGGAACGCGCGTCCGCGAGCACGGCGATGGCATAATTCTTTCGAGGCAGCGGCAGATACGCCCAACCCATGAAGCGGTTCGGCGTGTCCCACGGCATTGGCCCAAAATTATTGAGAACCTGCAAGGGCTGGTCGACGCTCAAATCGAGCACCGCGTTTGATGTTGTATGCGACCGCGTATAGCTCGCCATCCATTCGTATTGTTTAGCTAGCCGCTGCCGCACGATGAACTGCACGGCGTCATAGCGGTCCTGGCGGTAATTGCTCAGCTCGTAAATGCCATCGAAGCTTCCGCTCAACGGACCGCTCTGCAACTCCGGCGCCGCGCCCGGGGCCAGCGTGTTGATATATGTAAACCCATCCTCGCCGCGCCGCCGCAGATAATTCACCGTCGCGTCGATGCGATGCGGAAGCCGCTCCTCCAAACTGGCGCTCCAGTTCTGGTAACGTGGCGACTTCAGGCGATTGTTTCCGATTATAAACAACGTCTCCGCCGGCGCACCTGAAAGGCTGCCGTCCGGGTTGAAATGATAAGTGAGCGAGTTCTGATCGAGCGGCCGGCTGAACAGCGCCAGGTCGGTGGCGTCGTATGTAATGGCGTACCCGCCCGAAATCTTGGTGTGCTCCGAGCCGAACGGCGCGTAGGACACCGCCAGCCGCGGCGAGATATTCACGCGCCGGATCAACTCGTCCCAATCCTCGCGCACGCCAATATCCGCCTGCAGATTCTTCCGCAAGCGCCAGGTATCGAGCACATACGACGACAGCTCCGCATTCGGCCTTTGGAAAATTCCGCTGCCTTGAAAAGTGGTCTCCGAGAGGACATAGCCCGCCAAGCCGATCTCCTCATAACCCGTCCGCCGGAAATTTCCGGTGTAATCGAGCCGGTCTGCGTCTACCCCGGCTTTCACCTGATGCGCGCCGAGCCACGAAAACGCCGGCAAATACCCGTCAACGAGCAACTGGTCGCGGCTGGACGTGGTGGTAGAATCAACGAAATAATTACCGCTGCGTCCTTCCGGAGAGAGCACATACAAATCGCTTCCCTGCGGAATCACGCGCTCGAAAAATCGGTTCTGCGCAAACCCGAACTCGATCATTGCGCCATGTCCGAGATAAATCTGGTCCTTCACACTGTAGAAATACTCCCGCGCACGGTCGCTGGTGGTCGTTGATACGGGGTCGAGCACTCCCAGTCCCACTCGCCCCTGGAAATTGAAATTTACCAGGAAATCCGCGAACAGGATGTTGCTGGGCGTTATGTTGAATTGTGCGTGGAGCAGGTTGCTGCCGCCCCATCCAGAGCTCGTGTTCTGGCCCTTCGGCGCTCCGCTAATGTACGAGTTATCGTACTCCGCGTCGAAATTATCGGCAAACCACGCGCGGCCTTTGACAATAGGGCCGGACATGCCAAAGCGCGGAGTAAACCCTCCGATATGCAATCCACCCTTCGTATCGACTCCCGGCACGAAGTCCGTCGACGTGTAGTGGAAGGCGTCGGTTCCTTCATCGGTGCGTATCGCCAACACGCCCGCCGATCCTTTGCCATATTCCGGCGAAAACCTGCCGGTCCAATGGTCGAGCGAGCGCACGCCCTCCACTCCCAATCGCGTCTTAAAGCGGCCCGTAACGGGATCGCCGATCTCGAAACCATTCAGAGTATAAAGTACCTGGTATTCGGCTGCTCCGTCGAAATGCAGAGCTCCAGTGGCATCCTGAACCACGCCCGGCATCAGCCGCATCGCGTTCCGCAGGCTGTGGCTGGCCGGGTAAGGAATATCGTTTATCTCCGTCCCGCTGAGGTGCTGTTCCACGCTGGTTTGGTCCACGTCGGCTGCCGAGGGGGCGCCATTGACGCTGACGCTCTGGAATACTTCACGAACGGCAGTCAGAGTGAGCGTGATCTCGCGCGAAGCATCGAGATGAACCAGCGAATCGCGCAGTTCATAAAAGCCTTCGCGCTCTACCGTGACGAAATAATCTCCCGGCGCGGGCATCTCGATTGAGAACGCGCCGTCGGGGTTGGCCACGGCCTGGAGGTTGCCCGGCCGGATGTGAACGGCCGCGCCACCGATAGGAGCCTCGTTCTCGTTCAGGACGCGGCCTTTCAATTCCAGCGGCTGCGCGAGTGCGCGGGTTGAAAACACGAGCGCCGCCAGCAGCGCCCAATCGCGCAACCACCTTGCGCATATTGGAAGACTGCGCCTCATGATAGAGCCATTTTACGTCCGATCGCGCGCTGGGAATGGATCAGCCTTTGTAGTGCTTCTCCGGCCGGCGCGGCCCCAAGACGAAAAGGCTGCCGATAAATGCGACGATCGCGGCCCCGAAGAACCAAAGGGCCTGTCTGAATCCGGACGGTCCGCTAAACGTGTAACTGCTAAACATGTATCCGCGAAACAACGCCACGACAACCAGAAGCGCCCAAAGCGGAAATAGAAAGCGGAACCAGCCCGTCGCCGCCAGGACGGTGCATACGATCCCGATCAACCCCAGCGCGGTCAGCCAGTGCGTAAGCGCCGCGCCAGTCCACGGCAGCAGCTCCATGCGAATGTCGTTTCCGTGCGCTGCGCCGAAGATCCCCAACGTCAGCGCAATCAGCGACAGCACGAATTCAAATGCGTAACTGTACAGACGTAAGATCACCGAAACGATCCGCACGGTCCTCCCTTAAATGAAACGATATTGTAACCGACGCTCGCGCGCGGAACTGTGGCGAGCGCGCTCGAGCTCGCTCAAAGCACGACATTCAAAGCACGACAATGGAGAGATGGAGCAGCTCGCCCTAGGCTGGGAACCGCGGCGCCGCACGTTTACCGTTGCGGAGTTGAACGCGCGCATCCGGAGCCTGCTTGAGGACGAGTTTGAGGACGTGTGGGTGGCGGGCGAGATCTCCGGATGCCGCCTCGCGTCGAGCGGCCATTGCTATTTCACTCTAAAGGACAAAGAAGCGCAGCTCCGCTGCGTGTGTTTCCGCGCTTCGTTGCGGTATCTCAAATGCAAGCCTCGGGACGGCTTGGCAATATTGGCGCGCGGGCGCATTGATGTCTTCGAAGCGCGCGGAGAATACCAGCTCCTGGTGGAAGTGATCGAGCCGCAAGGCCACGGCGCCCTGCAGTTCGCGTTCGAGCAGCTCAAGCTTAAGCTCGCCGCCGAAGGGCTCTTCGACGCAGCGCGCAAGCGCCCGATTCCGAAGCTGCCGCGCCGCATCGGCCTCATCACTTCTACCAGCGGGGCAGTGATCCGCGATATTCTTCAGATTCTCGAGCGTCGTTTCCCCGGCCTACACCTCAGACTCTATCCGGCTCTGGTGCAGGGTGAAGGCTCCATCGAAGCGGTTTGCCGCGCCCTCGATTACTTCAGCCGCTCCGGTTGGCCGCAAGTCGTCGTCGTGGCCCGCGGCGGCGGCTCTCTCGAGGATCTCTGGACGTTCAACGAAGAATCCGTCGCGCGCGCCATCGCGGCGTGTACCGCGCCCGTCATTTCGGCCATCGGACATGAGACCGATTTCACGATCGCCGATTTTGTCGCCGACCTGCGCGCGCCCACGCCCTCGGCCGCCGCCGAGCTCGTCATTTGCACGCGCCAGGAGCTCTTGGATGAGATCGCGGCGGCGCAAAAAAAGCTGCTGCAAGGGGCTCGTTATCGCATCGCCATGTGCGCGCGCCGGCTGCAGCAGCAATCCCTGGAACGCATGATCTCGACGCTCGGACGTTCCATCGGACGCCGCCAGCAGCGAGGAGACGAGCTCGAATACCGTCTGCGCGACCTGGCGCGCCAGGAATTAGCATCGCGCCGCCGCCTATTCGAGGAGTTATCAATGCGCCTACGGAGGCAGGATCTACGCCTACGCTTCGCCACCGCCCGCGGCCGGATCGAAAGCGCGAACGCCGCGCTGGAACACGGCATGCGCCTGGGCTTGGCGCGTTCTCACAGGCGCCTCGATCCGCTGCTGGCCCACTTGACGCAACTCAGCCCGCTGAAGATTCTCGACCGTGGCTACGCCATCGTGGCCGATGGCGAGGGCGGGATTGTCAAGTCTCCCGATCAAGCGCCGCCCGGTTCGACTATTGGCGTCCGAGTGGCCCAAGGCCGCCTGAACGCCTTGGTAACGGCGGGGAGTGCTGAAATGAGGGAAGTAGCATTTCGAATCGAGAAGTGAGCCTGAAAGTTAAAAATGGTTCTATGCGAAATGAGCCCTGAAACGGCGGTTTGATTCCAATGCGAGATGAGCCCGAAGCGAAGCGTCAGGAAGCTTCGGAATCTTTCCTCCTTAGTCGATTATGGGGTTGAGCCGGGGATGGGTCGAGAGGGAAGGGGGCGGCGTTTAAGCCCCCTTCCCCGGTCAGCACTGGAGAGACCAGCGCTGCTGGTGGAACGCCGCGATCATACGCACAGCCGGACGCGCTTGAGTATGCCGAGCTTGGCCTTCTGCATTTGGCCGCCCGCCTCGGTGTCGCTGCGTTTGCATTGCCTGCGAGCGAAGCAGTTCCTCGCTGGTTCCCGGCTTGAGGTATTGCCGCCAATTCTCCAGCGAGCATAGCTTTTCGAATGGCGTACGATAGTCGTCGGCCCGATAGCGCCGCTTGATACGGCCGCGTTCGCCTTTGACCAAAACGGCAAAGCCGCACGGCCGGTGAAAGTTCAAGTATGGATTGAACTGCGAGCTGAAGAACTTCTGCAGAGACTCGGCGTGTGCGGAAGCAATGAACCCATAGCCGATGTGTTTGCGGACGACGGCTCCATTCTTTCCTTCCGCCGGTGCGTTGTCGGTGGTTCGGTAGGCCCGCGACTTGGTGAACTCGACGAGTAGCTTGCCCAGCATCTTGGCCACTTGGCGGTTCAGAAACTCGCTTCCGTTGTCGCAATGAAAGCCGATGATCCGGAATGGATATTGATGCAGGATAGCTTCCAGGATCGGAAGCATGTGCGTTTCGCTGATGGTTTCCACGCATCCGATGTTCTGCCCACTGCGTCACCGTGTCGACCGAATTGATGTGGTAGACGCCTGGCTGGCGTCCTTCTGGCCTTGATGGATGGTATCCACTTGTAAGAACCCGGGCCGGCCCTTCGGATCCAGCTTGCGACGCTGGGCGATGGCGATCTGCCGGCTTTGCGTGTGATTCACACGGACGCGTTGGCCTCGATACATGGAACCGTTGCGCAGGTTGTACAGGTGCGACGCGAAGATCTTGGCCAGGCGTTCGTAGTCCTGTTTGCCGAACACCTCGAACTCGCGGCGCAGAATATGTCGCAGGGCCGGTCCGGACAGATCCTCATGGGCGGCATCGGTGGATGCCAGAAGCACAATATCGGCTCGGTTGTATCGAACCGGGAACTGGGGGCGAGCGGCGGTCCTTCGGACGATCTTGCGATCCTCGATCCATTGGCCGATGAGTCGGGTCAGTTGGGCTCGGCTGGCACCCCTCACTTTTTGCAGGAAGCTCCGCACCACTCCCTTTTCCCGCTTGCCGAGTTTGGTGTATCGATGTGCCTTCATCACCGACGCGATCAGCGCATACTTCTCTCCGTTGGTTTCCGTCTTCCCTTTCACTTTCCGGCTGCTCGCAAGCAGCTCTTCCATCTCGCTTAAACTGAGTTGGTCCAGGTTCTTCGTGCTGAATTGCATTTATCTGAAGTTTCCCCGGTTTCAGGCTTATCCTGCGTTGGACAATTCTGAAGTTTGACTGAGGATGCCCGGTAATTCGTAGAAAGTAGCGACTCTCACACCCTCAGCCATAATGAGCCGAGGGTGAGTTTTTCTGCCAAGAAAAAGGAGAGAGTCGCTATGAAGAGACAATACCAAATCGAACAGCAACGAGCCGTGCAGCAATTCCGCCGGATCGCCACCGAACAGAATCCGAACATTCAAATGACGCTCCCGTTGGCTGACATCGTCGGCTTGTTGAAGGAGGGCGTGGGTAACCTGCTGCGGCAGGCTGGGTTGGAGTTGATGCACCTGGTCATGGACGAGGAAGTAAAGTCGCTAGCCGGCGAACGCCATCAGCAGCAGGAAGGACGGCGCGTGCATCGCTGGGGCAAGGAAGACGGATATTGCGTGGTGGACGGGCAGAAGGTGCCGATCCGCAGGACACGGCTGCGCACGGCCGAAAACCGCGAGCAACGTTTGGGCAGTTACGAAATGTTCCAGCGTAGTGGGCCGATGCAGGCCAGCGTATGGGACAAGATGATGCGCGGTTTGTCGACGCGCAATTACGGCGCAGTGGTGAAGGATTTCCAGGACGCCTATGGAATCGAGAAGTCCGCGGTGAGCGAGAACTTCATCGAAGCCAGTCGCGAGAAAGTGAAGCAATTGATGGAGCGGCCGCTGACGGGCCTGCAGCTGTGCGCGGTGCTGATTGACGGCACGCCGTTCAAGGATCGACAGATGGTTGTAGCGCTTGGTATTGGCTGCGATGGACGCAAAATGGTGCTGGGTATCCGCGAAGGAGCAACGGAGAATACAACGGTGGTGAGCAGTCTTCTCAATGAACTGGTGGAGCGCGGCTTGGACTTCTCGACGCCGCGGCTTTACATTTTGGACGGAGGCAAAGCGCTGCAGGCGGCGGTGCGCAAGCATGCGGGCGAGGCCGCGTTCATCCAACGCTGCCAAGTTCATAAAAGACGCAACGTCGTGGATCATTTGCCGGACGAACATAAAACCGACGTCAGGAGAAAACTCCAGAACGCCTACTCGATGGCAGACTACGCTGACGCTAAGCACGCGCTGGAGCGTTTGCGCCGCGAGCTCATGGATCTCAATCCGAGCGCGGCGCGCAGCCTGGAAGAGGGCATGGAGGAAACTCTCACTGTACACAGGCTACGCGTACCGGACCAACTCCGGCGCACTCTCAGTTGCACGAACGTCATTGAGTCCGCTTTTTCTATCGTCGAGAACGTTTGCCGGAATGTGAAACGCTGGCGGAATGGCGATCAAATTGAGCGGTGGGTCGGTTCGGGGCTGCTCGTTGCCGAGCGGCAGTTCCGTAAGGTCATCGGTTATCGCCATATTCCATTGCTGCTTGCTGCGATGGCCAACGACGATTCAAAGAAGCCGATTGCGAAACGAGCCGCAGTCGCCTAGCCTATATGTCGAGGGTCGCTAACTTTCAACGGAACTCCGGGCAATCTCGTTTGACTTACGCGAGTGGCTTTGCTGTAATGAACATTAAATCTGCCCGCCTTGCTCCTCAGTAGCTCAATGGTAGAGCATTCGGCTGTTAACCGAAGGGTTGTAGGTTCGAGTCCTACCTGAGGAGCCAAATCAAGCGTTGTCCATTCCGGACATGTCCATTCCGGACACATAGGTAACAGTTCGTTCCTAAGACATAGGTAACGCTTTCGGTCCAAACGGGGTTTCGAGCGGCTGGAGAGTTTTCTCCTCCAGGTCGACGTAGCGCAGGTCGTATTCCATAAAGCTGACCAGCCAGATACCGTTTTCTACTTCCTTGATGCCGACGGCCTGGCCAGCGAGAGAAGTGCTCAGATTGATCTTTTTGCGGTGCAGGCAGAGGCGGCCGCAACTGGTCACGACAACAGTCCTGTCGTGAAAGGGATAATGCGGTTCCGGAATGCCCTCATAGCGCCTCAGTGAGGCGGTGTAGATTTCGGCGGGGTACTTCCTATCGAGCGCCTCGTGGGGTCGTTCGTTGTTGAACTCCTCGATGAAGGCGTCGAACTTGCCCTGCTGTTGCAGGATGTTGGCGCCAGCCGGCCGCGTGGCTTCTTTCTTGAGAGTCAGGTGCATGCGTTCGTGGCGGCCGTTCTGCTGCGGATGGCCGGGCTTTATGCGTTCGATGCCGATGCCCAGGCGCAACCACCACACCGAAAGCTTAGAGAGGTTAAAGAGGCCGTTGGGAGAAGCGAACGGAACACCGTTGTCGGAACGAATGGCCCGCGGCAAACCCCTTTCTCTGAATAAGCGCTCAAAGGCCGTAAACGCGGGCATTTCCGCGTTCGACTGCATGGCTTCACACAGCAGCAGGTAGCGCGAAGCGTGATCGGTAACGGTAAGCGGATAACAATACCGCTTGTCGCCGAGCATGAACTCGCCCTTAGCGTCGGTGCACCACAGGTCAGTGGGAGCCAGACCCTGGGAAAGAGGCGTGCCTTCGCTGCGCGTCCTCGACCGCGTAGGCCTAGTCACCAACCCATGACGGTCTAGGATGGCGTGGATGGTGCTGACAGCCGGCACTTTGACGGCGTGCGGCAATCGCCGCAGCAAGCGCTCGCGGATCTTGCGTGCTCCCCAGTTCGGTTTCTCGCGCTTGGCTGCTACGATTGCCGCTGCTATCTGCTGGGGCAGCTGGTTGGCATAGCGGAACGGCCGTCGAGTGCGATCACTCAGACCCTCCAGACCGCACTCTTGGTACCGCTCATAGATCTTGTATCCGGTCTTGCGGGAGATCTGGAACTCGCGGCACAGCGACGCCATGCTCTCGCCGTCCTTGAGCCGGATCACGAAGCGCATTCGTTCGTCCATCACAGAACATTTCCTCCATGGCATGTTTTATCCTGCCGCACTGGCAGAATAAAGTGTTACCCATGTCTCCGGAACGTTCTGTTACCTATGTCTCGGAACGCACACGGTTGCAAAGTTGGCTGTTCGATCGTGAATCCCCCGCTGCCATGTAGAGCCCCGCTGCCGTTTGCCCTAAATTTGTGCTTCCTCCTAGTACTTACTTGCAGAAGTTAGCGTATTGTGACATGCTGGGGCATGCGCAGGCAAACCGCCGTCATCGATCTCACCGGCGAAGAACACCGGACGCTGCACGAGTGGACGCGAAAGGGAAAGGCTGAAAACCGCCTCGTCGAAAGGGCGCGCATCATCCTGCTTGCCCATGAGGGGCGCACCAACCAGCAGATCGCACAACGGCTGGGCACCCGCACGGCTCGGGTTTCAAAGTGGCGTCAGCGCTTCGGAGTTAATCGTGTGGCCGGTTTGAGGGATTCGCAACGTCCCGGCAAACCGGCTAAATACGACCAGGCAACCGAAAAACGCGTGCTTGGCCTGTTGGACGAAGCGCCGCCGAAGGGATATGCCCAATGGAATGGCAAGCTGCTGGCGGAAAGATTGCAAGACGTCAGCAAAGACCAGGTGTGGCGCGTGCTCCGGCGTCACGACATTGGCTTGCAGCGCCGCAGGAGTTGGTGCATCAGCACGGATCCCGAGTTTGGCCCGAAAGCCGCCGACGTGGTGGGCCTATATCTGAATCCGCCCGAAAACGCCGTGGTGCTTTCCATTGACGAGAAACCCTCTATTCAGGCTCTGGAACGGGCCCAGGGCGATCTACGATTGCCGGACGGAAAAGCGGTCAACGGCTTCAGCCACTGCTATAAGCGGCACGGTACGGTCACCCTGTTCGCGGCGCTGGAAATCACGACGGGGTTGGTGAAAACGGCGCATTATCCGCGCCGCCGCCGGGGGGAGTTCCTGGACTTCATGAACGAGATCGTGGCCGCGCATCCCAACCGGGAGATCCATGCAGTGCTGGACAACTTGAATGCCGGGCGGGCGCT
>CAWITB010000063.1:0-16742 GCA_963838885.1 Bryobacterales bacterium
CTCACCATCGCTCAAATCCGCCTCGCCACCGCTCAACCGCCGCTCGCGAAGGGAACCCGTCTCCCCAACCCCGGCATCTCGCAAGACCCCGCCTCGCCGCGCTCGACGCGAACACCCGCCGGTCTCACCATTGCTCAAATCCGCCGCGCCATGAACCGAGCCGTCCGCCCAATGTTCCCATCGCCCGAGCATCCGGCCTCGCCGCCGCTCAACCAGCCGCTCGCGAAGAGAACCCGTCGCCCGACCCACGCCTCTCGCAAGACCCAGCCTCGCCGCGCTCGACGCGAACACCCCCGGTCTCACCATCGCTCAAATCCGCCTCGCCGCCGCTCAACCGCCGCTCGCGAAGGGAACCCGTCTCCCCAACCCCGGCCTCTCGCAAGACCCAGCCTCGCCGCGCTCGACGCGAACCGCGCGGCGAACCCAACCACAGGCCGCGCCCTCGCTCAAACCCGCCACCAGCGGCGCGAAACCGATCATCCAATCCGTCACCGCGTGCCAACGCCGGACCGCACCCAACAGCCGCACTGCGCTCGTCACCAAATATTCAAGAGCTTTCCGCCGGCCAGCCGCTAAAATATGAGCTATCCCACATGAGAATCGGTATCGACGCGGGCGGAACATTCACCGACTTTATTGTTCTAAGAGACGACGGCGCAATAGAAACTTTCAAAATGCGGTCCAATCCCTCCGCGCCCGCAACCGTCATTCTTGAGGGCCTCAACCGCGCCGCCGGCCGCGCCCGCGCCGATGTCGTCCATGGGTCCACCGTCGCCACCAACGCGCTGCTCGAGCGCAAGGGCGCCCGCACCGCCCTAGTCACAACCGCGGGCTTCGAGGACATCATCCAAATTGCGCGCCAGAACCGCGCCGAGCTCTATAATCTGACCCCCTTCCCGCGTCCGCCGCTCATCCCCGCCACCCTGCGCTTCGGCGTCGACGAACGCGCCCACTATGACGGGGAGATCGCGCGCCAGCCCGCAGCCCGCGAATTGACCGCCCTTGCCACCCGGCTCAAACGCGCTCGCGTGGAATCGGTCGCGATTTGCTTCCTTCACTCCTATCGCGTCCCCGAAAACGAGCAGGCCGCCGCCACCGCGCTACGGGAATTCGGCTACGTCTCAACCTCGCACGAGATCTGCCCCGAGTTTCGCGAATACGAGCGCGCCGCGACCACCGTCATCAACGCCTACGTTGGCCCGCTCATGGACCGCTATCTCGGCGAGCTTGAAGCCGGATGCCGCCATCGCCTTGCGATCATGCAGTCGAACGGCGGCTTTATTTCGGCGCGCCAAGCCCGCCGTCATGCTGTGCGCACCGTCTTGTCCGGGCCCGCCGGAGGCGTCGTGGGCGCCGCCAAGACCGCGTTGCGCTCTGGCTATAGCCGCATTCTTGCCTTCGATATGGGCGGCACCTCCACCGATGTCAGTCTATGCGACGGCGATCCTCGCGAGACCATGGAGGCCTCCCTCGACGGCTTTCCCATCCGCGTTCCCATGCTCGATATCCACACCGTCGGCGCCGGCGGCGGTTCCCTCGCCCGCGTCGATGAAGGCGGCCTTCTCCGCGTCGGCCCGCAAAGCGCCGGAGCCGATCCCGGTCCCGCCTGCTATGGCGTGGGTGAACGTCCTACGGTGACCGACGCCCACGTCGTGCTGGGGCGCATTGCGGCGGATCAACTCGTGGGCGGCGAAATGCGCCTTAACGCCGCGCGCGCCGCCCGCGCCATCGATATTATCGCGCAGGAATTGCATCTTGATCGCGCCGCCGCCGCCGCCGGAATCGTACGCGTCGCCAATGCCAACATGGAGCGAGCCATCCGCCTCGTTTCCGTCGAGCGCGGTCACGACCCGCGCGATTTCGCCCTGCTCGCCTTCGGCGGCTGTGGAGGATTGCACGCTTGCGAGATAGCCGCCGAGCTCGGGATCGCAACTGTCATTGTGCCCGAGCATGCCGGCGCCCTCTCGGCTCTCGGAATGTTGCTGGCGCGGAACGTCCGAGACTACGCCAGCGGCGTTCTGAACCGAACGGATCTGGCAAATGCCTTCAAAGAATTGGAGCGTACAGCGTTACGCGAGATGCAAGGCGCCAAACTGACTCGCCTCGCCGATATCCGCTACGCCGGACAAAGCTACGAGCTCACCGTCCCCTGGATCCCCGCCGATCCGGGACAGCCGTTCCACCGCGAGCACGAACGCGTTTACGGCTACGCTGTTCCGCTTAAACCGATCGAGATCATTGCGGCGCGTGTGCGCGCCACATTCGAAACGCCGGAGGTCGGCATCTCGCCCTCTCGGCGGCCGAGCGCCAAAAAGCGCTCCGCGCCGGTCTCCCGCCGCATCTACTCCTCCGGACGATGGCGCGACACGCCGGTTTACGCTCGCGCCCAGCTTACGCCCGCCGGTGGCCCCGTTCTGGTCGTCGATTACGGTTCGACAACCCTCGTTCCGCCCGGTTGGCGCGTTTCAAGGGACCGTCACGGGAGCCTGATTCTGTGTGCCTGAGGCTTTCGCGTATACCTCGATCCATTGGCCGCGCTGCTGCCAGCGCGCCACCCGCGCCAGTCCCAAAATGACGCGGCACTGCTCCGCCGTCATCTGCGGCTCGTAGTCGTAGAACTTCGTCAAGAACCGCGCGATCCAGTCGAGCCGTATGACTCCCCAGCGCGGCTCCCAGGTCCGCGAGTACATTACGAGCACGTCCACGGCCCGGGGGTCGAGCCGGGCCAGCGTCGAATAGCGCAGGTCGCCGGTCTCGTGGGTTTTCAAGCGCTGTTGAACGTAGCCGTAAACCGGCCGCCGCAAGGCCGCGGTCAGCGGCCATGCTGTGTAGACGATGCTGCGCGGATAGTTGCTTTGCAGATATTGCGCGGCGCTCTGCTGCAGCTCCACGAAATCGGTCATTGCGAGGTTGTCCTCGTATGGGAAAGGAAATACGGGGTTCACGAAGAGGCCGGCGATCAGGCCGCCGCACATCGCCACGACCCCGAAATTGCGGGCGAAGCGCCGCATTTTCGA
The DNA here is from genome assembly GCA_963838885.1 of Bryobacterales bacterium. Classification (GTDB taxonomy): domain Bacteria; phylum Acidobacteriota; class Terriglobia; order Bryobacterales; family Bryobacteraceae; genus JAICMB01. The sequence goes on from CAWITB010000063.1 coordinate 3,018, forward strand.
GAGTGCCGCCGCGGCCGCGATGTAGAAGATCGGAAGCGCCGGCAGAAGGTACCGTTCCAATTCCGCCCCGCCGAGAATGCTGACCAGAAGGATGTGCGCCGCCGCGAATATCATGGTGATTCGCCACGCGCGCGCGGCGAAGCTGTCGAAGCGCCGCCAGGCGAGCACGATCGCCACTGTCCCGACCCAGCGGAAGTTGTCGATGAAAAGATAATAGATGCGGCGTGCGATCGACATCGCCGCGCGCACCGGATTGAGGGCGTAGCCAAGGTTGTAGTGCGCGAAGCCTCGGTTGCCGAACGGCGTTCCGGTCGCGCTCCACAGTGCGACAATCCAAACAGCCAGCGCCACAAACGGGATCAGGTAGTACTTGGCGTAAGTCTTGAGCCGTCCTTCGCGGAGCAGCACGGTCGCGAATAGCAGCGGTAGCAGGATGCTCGTTTCTTTCGACAGCACGGCGGCGGTGGACGCAACCGCGGCGGCGGCGTGGCGCCCGTCGAAGAACAGAACGAGCGCGAGCAGGCAGAAGACCATGGCCGGCATATCGAGCTGGGCCATCATCGCCTGGGTGTAAAAGAGCGGGTCGCAGAGTAGAAGGAGCACCGCCCAAAAAGGAGCATTCAGCCGCTTGGCGAGCAGATACGTGAACAGCGCGCCGAACGCGGCCAGGACGAGCATGGCGGAGCGGGTGGCCGCGATGGAGTAGCCGAACACGCGCCAGATCGCGGCCAGATACGCCATGATGCCGGGCGGATGCACGTTGGGCGTCGCCGAGCGCGGAATCCAGGCGTTGTCGCGCAGGATGTCCAGAGCGGCGGGCACGAACTGGCCCAACTCGTCCCAGAAATAGGGAAGCCTCAGATAAAAGATATGAATGCCGAAGAGCAGGGCGGCGAAGCATAAGAACAGAAGGGCGGCCCGGAGAGGCTTCGCGGGCGCCGCGATCATTGAATAACGTTGCCCGAGCCATGCGGTTCGAGCTTAATTTCGCCGAATGTGGCCTCGTACTGCGAGATGTTCTGCTGCAAGACGTTCAGCAACGCCTTGGCCTGTTGCGGGCTGAGGTAGACGCCTTGAAAATTCTGGATGGATACGCTGTCGTGGCCGGTTTGATTGATGGTTCCGAAGAGGAGAAAAAAGTCCCACAGGTTCACCCGAATCTGCACGCTGTTGGCATAGCTCTCGCGGTAATCGCTCGCTTGCGTGAGCTGAATTTTCGGGGGTGTTTGCGGCGGCGTCATAGATGACCATGATGTCATACGCCCTCGCGAGGCGCCTAGCGGATATCGGAGAATGGCAAAGAATGCAGGATGGAGTTGCTGATGTTGGAGACGATCTCGGCGTCGCTATTGCCCGGCTGGGCGCGCAATTTTTGCCATTCGGGATCGGCTCCGAAGGCTTTCCAGAGGCGGTCGCGCGCGGCGAGATCCTCGTAAGAGAGCATGTAGACGAGATTGGGCATCTTCGCTCCCACGATGGTTTCGGCGAAGAACACGGGCTGCATTCCGAGCCGTTTGAAAATGCCGGCTTCGCCCTCATTGAACATTTTGATTTTGCGGGCCAGCGTGGTGCTGTTGTTCGACTCGTACATACGCAATTCGAAGATCCGCGCGGGGCGCCGGCCGGCCGCAGGCTGCGGCTCGACGTTGGGCATGACATCGAAGCAGCGCAGCAGCGAGCTGTCGAGCCGCTCGTAGCCCGGCTCCGGGCCGGAGTTGTAGGCGTCGCGGCCGCGCACGTATTCGGGGTCGGCGGCCTCCTTGGAGCGGGCCTCTTCCATGGCCGCGACGTTCGGGAACGCCGCCAACGCGAGGATAAATGGACTTTCCGGCGCGATGACGCTGGTAAAAAATCCGAGCATTCCCGCGCCGGCCCGCCGCAACGCCGGAACCGCGGTGTTCTTGAGAAAGTCCGTCGTCCGCTGCATCTGGTTGCTGGGGCTGTTGCGCATTCGCAGCCAGCGCAATTCTATGATGGACTTTTGCGGTGGAGTCGCGGCCTTGCTGTCGAGAAGAGCCACGCTGGAAAGAGTCCCCATGAAGTATCGTCGATCCATTCAGTTCGAGCGTACAACACCCGCCACCCGTGTGTCGCAGCCGGCCTGTCAGCGCGCGATTGGACCAGCCCCGGTGAGCCGGGGAGGAGGCGTGCGGCGGAGCATGATCAGGAGGATCCAAACGGCCAGGAGTAGAAGAAACGGGGTTGCGTTGCGGAGCGGCTGGCGCGGCGCCGAGGAAGCATCCTCGATTTCAACGTCGACGCGATGGTCCTGCATCGTCAGCAGGGCGTCGCGATAATCGTAGGGCAGAATCGTTCGCACGGTATTGCCGTCCTTCAGACGGCAAACGGCGTGAATAGGGCCGGAATTGCCGGTCATGACAACCACTCCGGCGACTTGCCCAGCTTGTACTTGCTCGAGGAACTGGGAATAGGTCAGCTTGGCTTGACCGCCTTCGCGTCCGGCGGCCATACAAAAGAGAATTAGACAAACTGCCGCGACGAGAATCAATTTTGTTTTCATATTCGATATGCAATCCAGATCGCCAATAAGAGAATCGCGACCGCAACCATTGCGGCATTACCGCCGACGGCTGGGAGGTTCCGCGGAGTCGGAGCAGCGGTTTCTTGAAGGCGATGAACAACTGGCGGGAACAACATCCGGATCGCGGAGGACAACAGCAGACTCATGCCGCACCCGTACAACGCGACCAAGGGTGGAATGGAGAGAGCGGGGTTGCCGGCCCAGAGCGCGCACTGCGATAGAAGAGCCGTTGCAACGCCGAGCAGCGGACCTCGGACGAAGCTCAGCGGCGAGCGGCGCGTTGGTTCGCGTAAGCGCCCTCCGATATGAATCCGAGCAGCGCCATAGTCGCGGGAATGGCGAGACGCGCGAGCCCCCACCGTTCGCTCAGAAAGGGGCCATCCTGGAGCCAGGCCGCAGCCAGGAACGATGCGTAAAGAGCGAATGCCTGGATCAGGAGTAGTTGGGGGTCAGCGGTGCGGCGTATTCTGGCGATAACGATTAGTGGAATAATTCGCAGCGCATCCGATCCGTACTGGCGTGGGGAAGCGTAGCGTTCGTGCAGATCGCCAAGTACCTCCTCGCGGCAAGCAGGCGGGAGGAGAACGGCGACGATGGCCTCGGCGGCTTTTGAGGGGCCGGAATGCATCAGCCGATTTCCTTTCCCCACCGCTTGCCCCATTGTTTGGCCCACTCCTTGCCCCAGACTTGCGCAATACCGTCCCAGATGCGCTTCGCGGTGAGGGCCGATTCCTGCAACGCTTGTTCACCTAGAGCTTCGAGGCGGTAGCAGCGTTTGGCCCTGCCGCCGCGCTCCGGCGTGGGATCGGATAGCCAGGATGCGACGAGGCCTTTGTCCTCCAAGCGATCGAGCGTGACGTAAACCGCTCCGAGAGAAATTGCCTTGGGCCGGGCCAGCTCCTGAATCTTGGAATGAATCGTTACGCCGTACGCATCGTCGCGGAGCGTCAAGATTGCTGTAAGGACAAGCTGTTCAAATTGGCCGAGGGAGCCGGGGTTCGCCATTTGTATAACATCGTATGAGAAATGATCGGGGGATGTCAAGGGGCGGCTTGGCCGTGCTTGCTCGTCCGGCCATTTCAATGAACGGTGACTAGAGGCACGGCGGCGATTCGGACCGAAACGAAAACCGCAAAATCGTCGCCGGGGAGAGGCTGTCCGGGCGATGCGGACACGGAGCATAACGGCGAAGCTCTGCCCACAAGCGGAGGACGCCATCGACTTATCCGTTGGCATAACACGGCCATCGGCCTCTCTCTGGGGCGTGCGGTCGACAACGGAAATCCTGGTCACGGTAGGTTAGCCGATGTGCTAGGCGGCTTCGAGATCCGCCGCACGCATGGCCGAGGCATGCTCAGGCCAATCAAATGATTCGCGTGTACCCGGCTTTCACCTACAGACTATCCAAATCGGGCTACCCGGTTCGGGCGGGCTCACTTACTGAGAGATTCCGCGAACAACCCACCCGATCGTCGCTTGGTTGACCTTACACCGGGAACTCCGGATCGTGGTTGTCTTTCCCGTTTCGATATCTATTGCCTGGAGGGTTCCGGAATAAGGTCCGCAGAAGAGGAAGTCGTATTTCTTAGTGCCGAGGAGATATCGGGAATCAGGCGACCAGTCTACGTTCGACTCGGGAAGCGTGCGGCGCGGTGTCAGAGTGGCCGCGTCCATCAAAATCGTCTTGTCCTTCTTCCAATCGATTGCGGCTAACCATCTGCCGTCGGGCGACCAAGCCCCAAGCATCAGGTTGGCAGGTAGTGCCGTGGTGGTTCGGCGCGCTAGATCGATTATTTCTAGCGTTCGATGACGCATCGCCGCGACGCGTAGGCCGTCCGGAGAGGCACTCAGATGAGACCACGCCCATACAGCATCACGCCTACCTTCATGATTCGGGATGAGGAGCCGCGATTTCCCGTCCGTTAAATTTAATTCAAAAAGGCCCGATTCCATTATCGCGCCGCGACCATGGTTCCCCGAGATGAGGATTCGATCCCGCGCGGCGGCTAGGCCGACTATCCCAAACGACTCCGAACCAGCTATCGCCGTGGCGCGAACCGGACTAAACTCTATTTTGAACAGCCCGGGTTCGCTGAGGCCCAGCGGACTTGATCGCGCGGCTGCATACAGCGCTTCGCCGTCGCGGCTGTAAATGAATGTGCCGAGCGCAAACGGAAGCGCTATGGTGAATGCTACAGCACGGACCGGAAACATCCGCAATCGTGGCGATTCGTCTATAGTCGCCATTGACGAATAGAACGCCGGGCTGAAACGTTGCAGCGTATCGCCGTGCTTGGGCTTCTCCCCGCTGATTCCGCCGGCGAGTAAAGCTGCGATTCCCAGACCAGCGATGTTCTTGATTCTCACAGACCGGATACCGACTCTCCCAACCAGGCGGCCAGCCACTCGGGGCTCCGAAGTACCCGAGTGATCCGAGAATCGCTCAACAGCGTATATGTGGGGCTGCTGCTGTTATATCCGATGATACCAAGCGGCGTACACCGCCCCTGTCGCCGCCGTAATCGTAGGCCGTTACGTCCACAAAGCGCACTCGTCGCATGCCTGTGCCTGAGTAAAGCAGGCCCGACCTGACTTTTGGAGGCAAGGAACGGATCGATGTCGGCGTGTCTGAAAGAATCGTCCGCCAAGCTGGCGTCGCCGAGCGACGGGAAGGCCTTCGGCCATCACGTTCTCGTCCGTTGCGACGTTTAGAGGCGCGGAGCTACCGAATCGAAGACGGCTGCCTCATTCACCTCGGTTCGCGCGCTTCCAAGATCACGTGATCCCAGATCGGCTCGTTGGTGGTGCGGCAGTGTATCTCAGGCTTGGCCGGGGCGCCCTCGGCGCGGCGGGGCGCTACGCATGAATACAATGGCGGTGATCGTCGAAACGCCGAAGAACCAGACCAGCCAGTGGACGTGGAGAATCGTGGCGGGCGGGTAATCGAGACGGATGGAGGCAATGGCGGGATCGGAGAGAGGCGGCTCGACGGGATGCAGGAGGAAGGCTGCGAGACCGGCGCGGTCTTCGTTCAAAAAGCGCAAGCCGCGGCCGGACGCGAAGGTCTTGGCGACAATGCGAGTTGCGCGTACGATCTGAAGGCGACCCGAAGATGCGCGCGCGGGCCGCAATCGCCAACTGATTTGGCCGGCAGCGGGGATACGCATGGGCGGTGTTTCCACTGCGATGCCCGCCGGGGCTTGCACTTGAAGATCGGGCATTGCGGCGCTTTTGAGCTGGACCGTTAGAACAGCGGGTTCCTCCGCGGGCAGCGGCGCGTGGGCGTAGAGGGCGTCGAGTTGCGCCAGCAGAAGAATGAACGGGACGACGAGGATCAGAGATGGGAAGGCGATTTGGCCCAGCAGGCGCAGGTTGGCGCGTATCAGATCGCGCTGCGCGCGGAGAACGATGCTCGGCTCATCCAGGAAGAGCTGGAATTCAAGCAGGTGCGCGACGATGTGGTTGACGGTAAGGCGCAGGACGACGCCGTTCGAGAAGCGGCGGAAGACCCACGCCATGGCGCAGCCCCAGGCGGCGCTCACCGCGATGAGCAAGACAAGAGCTTGCGCGCCGAGATCGATTGGAATCAATCGAGATAACCCAGGCCCTTCAGTTTTTTTACCAGCTCCTCTTTCGACTCGGCTTCCTCGAGCCGCGCGAGGTCCTTTTCAAGCGCGTGCTCGATGAATTCTTCGAGCGAGCTGTAGCCCGCCTTTTCGGCCACCTTGCGGGCGCGCTGGCAGAGAGATTTATTCAATTTTACGGTGGTCTTCGAAAGCACTGCCCTGTTGGTTAGTATATCGAGCGACCTCGCATCCCGGGCGCGGGAGAGACGCCGAATAAGCGCAGGATCGTGACAGCGAGATCCTCGAGACCGGGGTTTGGGGCGCGCAGTTTTCCGGTTGTTAAGAGGACGCCAGGGACATCGGCGGGGTTGATGCAGTGGTCGCCGATCCAGGGGTCGTCGTTGTTTTGCACCACGGCCGCGGGCGTGTCGCCTAGACCGGTTTGCCAGGAGGCGCGGTAGCCGCGAGCGTAGCCGACGATGAGATCGGGGGCGATGCGGGCATTGCCGGGCGCCGCGTGCGTTTCGTAAACGGCCTCGACAACTTGCCGGCCATTATCGGGGTCGCGGAAGGCGAGGAGCTGTTCGCGAATCGTTGCGACGATCTCGCGGCTGCGCTCGCCGGGCCGAACGATGCCGTGGCGCTCGCGACCGGAGAGATTGAGATACAGCCCGTTAAGGCCGAGGGCGTAGGCTTCGGTGTTGGCCCAATCGATATTCCCGAGGTGGGCGTCCTCGCCGGGCGGCACGTTCAAAGCGAGGAAGCCGCGATCGTACAACCAGGCGTTGAGATTGACCGCGCGGTCGAAGGCGGTGAAGCCGTGGTCGGACATGACGATCAGATCGGCGGAAGGCTCGCGGCGCGCGACTTCGCCGATCGAAGCGTCGACGGCGCGATAAAAATCGAGCAGCTCGGCCTCGTGCTTACCCCACAAAATGTGCGAGTTCTGATCGACAACGGAGAAGTAGTAAAAGAGAAGACCGTCGTGGAAGCGGCTCAGGGAATAGGAAAGTAGGCTGCGTTCGCCGTCGAGCACCAGGCGTGTTTGAGAGAGGAATTGCGCGAGGTCGAAAATGTCCTGGCGAAGCGCGGCGGTGTCTTCGGGAGTACCGAGGGTATAAAACCGGCGGCCGGTTTCCTGGACGATGCGACGGCTGAAGGAGGCTGGGGTGGAGATGGGAAGACCGGGGACGAGCGGGTCGACGTTAATGGGCGAGATGTAGAGATCGAGGGTGGGATGAAGTTGTTTGGCGAAGGCGCGAAACATGCCGTGGGCAAAGGCGATGTGCGGGAGCAGAGGAAAATCGGCCGCGATCCAGTCCGACCATTCGCCCGGGCGCAGGATACTTTCGTGGCCGCCGATCGAAAGGCGCGCGAGGGGTTGTTCGGGATCGACGTCGACGGTGAGGGTCGCGTATGACGTGGCGTGATCCTTGCGCAGAGGATTGGGAGGACCGGGGATTTGCAGAACGGCGCGGCCGTTGACGATCTGAGTTGTGAAAATGTGACCGCCGGGGACGGAGCGCTCGAGCTCCGTGGGTTCGGACGTGAAAAAGCTGAACGTGCTAAGCGTACCTTCAAGATCGGGCGTGCCCATGCCGGCGAGCCCCTGGCCGGCGGCGATGGGCGGATAATTCGCCGGGATACGCATGATCGTGACCGGGATGCCGCGGTCGTCAAGCAATTTCCAGAAGGCGGCGCCTTTGCGGAGCAGGATCACGCGGGAGCCGGAGAGCGGCAGCAGATAGGGACCGAGCGGCAGCGCGAAACGGGTGTCCTCGGTCCTGCTTTCGGACGAGTAGGGCTGCATGGTCGAAGGATCGCGCTGCACGAAATCGAAGATGCCGTGAGCCGCCGGGGGGAGGCCCGTTATGAATGTCGACCAAGCGACGGGGCTTTGCGGCGGCGTGGTGGTGCGAAGGCGCGAGAATCCGCCGCGAGCGCGAATGGCGGCGAGGTTGGGAAGCGCGCTCCAATGGCGCTCCACGAAGCCGGGGTCCATGCCATCCACGCCAATGACGACGACTTTCTTGCCGCGTGCGCCGTGAGAGCACGCAGTGGAAAGTGAGAGCGCAAGAGCGATGAAGGCCAGTGCGCGGGCGAACCGAACAACCGCTCCCTCGCGGTCGCGGCTTGGTATGGGGGCTGGCGTGGCGGTGGGGGCTCGCGGGAGGATGGAGGATCGCGTGAGGAGGGGGGATCGAGCGGCGAGGGGGGATCGCGTTGCGATGGGGCATCGCGCGGGAGTGGGCGCTCGCGAGGGGACGGTGGAGCGGGTTATTCCAGGACTGGGCTTAAGCAAAGTTGACGAGCGGTTTTCCGTCCATCCAGGCGGGCGGCTCGATTCCAAACAATCGCAGCGTGGTGGGAGCTAAATCTTCAATACCGGGATTGTTGTGCGAATCGAACTTGCGGTTTGAGAAGAGCACGCCCGGAACGAGCAGCGGATCGACGCAATGATCGCCGCTCCAGGCTTTGTCGTTATCCTCGAACACGCGAGCCGCGACCTTGCCCACGGCCGCGCCCCAGGACGCGCGATAACCGGCTGCATAGCCCACAATCATGTCGGGCGCGCGCGGCCAAATATGGACCGTTATAAATTTCGGAGCTTTCGTAAACGTTGTGGATGGCGATGCTTCCGGCTTCTTCGTCGCGTAGGTGAGTGAGCTGCGCGATCAGCTCTTGCTTGAGGGCGGACGCGTCGCGGGGGGCAACGATGCCCTGGGCCTCGCGGCCTTGAAGATTCAGATAGAGTCCGCCGAGGCCGAAGGTATAGGCGCGGGTTCGGCTCCAGTCGACGCCGCCGAAATAGTCGCCGCTTTCGAGCGCGCCGTCATGGAGCGCCAGATAGCCGCGCTGGCGCAGCCAGGCATTCAGGTTCACGCCGCGTCGGAAGGCCCGGAAACCGTGATCGGAGAGAACATACAGGACGGTCTTAGGGCCGACGTAGCGCATGGTCTGGCCGACCACGCGGTCCATGTCGCGGTAGAGATCCTCGATTACGCCGCGGTGAAGATCGTTGGGCGAGCGCGTGGGATCGAGGTGGCGGAAGAACATGTGCTGCACGCGATCGGTGGTATCGAAGACGCAGGCCACCACGCCGCGGCGCGTGCGGTCCAGCGCGGCGAAAAACATGGCTTCGCGTTCGTGTTGGATCAGCTTGGCCTGTTTCAGGAAGGCGTCTTCGTCAATGGCGCCTTCATTTAAGGCCCACGTGTCTTCGGCCATGCCGAGCGTGGCGAAAGATCCGAGAAGCTTCGCCAGATAGACGGCGTAATGGCGGGGATGGCTGATGGGCAGCGCGGGATTTTCGGGGTCGATTTCGACCGGCGTGGCGTAAAGCGAGAGATCCGCGCCGGTGTTGGTAAGCAGGAAACGTACGATGCCTTTTATGCGCGCGGCGGGAGCGGCGTGAAAGGACAATCTGATCCAGGGCGTGTATTCGCCGCGGCGAAGGGCATACGTTTCATCCTGGATATCGAGAAAGGCGCCGTCGCCTTCGGGGCGGATGCGGAACGGGATTTCGAGCGGCGGAGCACCCGCGACGAACTCATTCGCCGGACCGCTTAGCGCTCCATGGAATCCGTCCTGGCTCGCCGTGAGCGGCAGGCGATTGCCACTCTCGCAGGGGGCCGTTTCGGAGCGCGCGGAAAACCAGGAGAACGTGCCTTGCGTCCCGCGCAGGTCGGGCGTACACATAGCGGAGAGCAGGCGGCCTTTGAAGCGCTCCGGCGGGAACGTGATGGGGATGCGCAAGATGGTGCTTGCGATGGCATGGCGGCCGAGGATCTTCCAGAATGGCTCGCTTTTGCGGCGCAACTCGACGGCGGCGCGGGACAGCGGGATGCATAACTTGCCGAGGCGCAAGATGCGATGCGGGGGGCGGACTTTGGCCGACGATATCTCGGGAACGTAGGTGCGCGGATCGCGATTGAGAAAGTCGAAGATGTTGTGCTTGGCAGGATTGACGCCGGTGGCGAAAGTGGACCAGGCTACGGGCGAGAGCGCCGGGAACGTGGTGCGGAGGCGGCTGTAGCCGCCCTCGTCGCGCAGTTTGGCGAAGTTCGGGAGCTTGCCTTCCGCCATGAACTGCTCGGTGAGGTTGGGATCGAGACCGTCGAGTCCGAGAAAGATGATCTTCTTAACATGCGCTTGGGTGAAGGCGCCTTTGCGGCGCAGGAACAGCCAAGCCATGCGGAAGGGCCAGAACAGAATTGATGCGAGGCTGGCGAGAAGGGAGAGCAGCAACGTTAGGAAGGAGCCGAGGAACGCGAAGCCCGCGCCCGGACCGATGTAGGCGAGCCGCGGCCCGGCGCTGTGATGCGGATGGCGCGCGAGGACGGATAGGAGCATGGCCACGCAGAAGATTGCGGCGGCGCGAATTGCCGTGGCGTCAGGTTGCGGAAGTTGGCGAAAACCACTTCGTTGAAAAATCGGCCTCCGCCGGAAACCGCTTTCCCGCGGCCGTGGCTCTGAAGACGTTGTCGACGTCATCGGATCTTGCCCTCGAGAAAGGGGACTTCAAGAACCTTCTCATGCTGGATAGGCCCATGGCCGAAATAGCCGTCTTCGCCGAAGAGCTCGCCATGATCCGACGTGATGGTGACGTAGGTGTTCTTCGGGACGAGATCGAACAGCTCTTCGACCACGGTATCGAGATATTTTACGGCATCGATCTGGCGCCGGCGCAGGATGCGGAGTTTGGCGGGATCGAACATCTTGCCTCGGGCGCGGCGTAGTTTGCCGCCCACGACGTGATCGTCAAGATGTTTGAAGACGCCGTGCACGCCGCTGATGCGCGGCCACTCGTCTTCGGGCTCACCGGGCAGAGCGTAGGGATAATGCGTTTCACCGGCGTTGAGCAGGTAGAACGAGGGCTGATCGGCGGCGAATGCGAGCTTGGGCAGCATGGCGCGCATATCGTTGTGACGATCCATTAACCGGTATGTGTCGAAGCCGGAGTTCAGGACCGTGGAGGGATTCAAAACCGGCAGCGACACCATGGCGTGCGTGGGATAGCCGAGATTTTGCAGCAACACGGGGAGATAAAGGCGCGGTAAAAAGCGCTTGAATTCGATGCCTTCGGCGCCAAGCCTCTCGTTGAATTTCAGGAAATCGCGCTTGTAATATTCGGACGCGAACACTCCGCGCGGACTGGCGTGCGGCATCAGGCCCATCAGCAGGTTATAGTGCGAAGGCGCGGTCCAGGAGGCATAGGACCAACGTTTCTGAAGCGGCCCGAGTTTGCGAATCGTTTTCGGACGCGCGCGGATCAGAGCGTCGTAGCGGCAACTATCGAACACAATCAGGATGTAATTGTTCCTGGCGCCGCGCCGCTTCATTTTTCAGGTTAGCACCGGGTCAATGTATGCCACCGAAAAAACGCGACAGATCGCGCCTTTGCGTCCAAACGAAACGCCAGAACTCGCGAAACCCGATCCGGTCGGCGGGCAGTCCCCAATATGTTTCGATCCGCCAGCGGAGATAGGGGCTTTTCCACGGCCTAAGACGATAGCCGCGCGTGGCGAGCCAGAGGAAACGCGTCACTCCTTGTACGCGTTACTCGCGCGAGTGGATTTGGTGTCGGGCAGATCCGGCGTGGCGTAGTATCCCGTGCGCGTGCGCACCAGCGCGCTGCGTCCCGCGCCCGATACCGTCACTTTAATCTGCCGGAAGCTTCCGTCGAGCGCCTGCACCGTGGGCGTGTACGCGATGGTGTACTGATTGCGGATCTCGTGCGCTACCAGCAGCGCGATTTTATCTACCTCGGCAAGCTCCTTGGGATAGTAGGACAGCCCTCCGGAGGCGCTGGTCAGATCGTCGAGCGCGCGCTTGGCCTTCTTGGCCTCGCGCCGCTCTTCCTCGTTCAGCAGTCCGATGGCGTAGATCAGAACTTCGCTCTTCTGGGCCTTGGCCACCAGTTTTTCGAGCGAGCCCGTGCTGGCGGTATCGTTGCCGTCGGTGACCACCAGCAGCACCTTCTTTTCCTTCTTGCCGGTCTCCTTCATATAGTCGATCGACATGGAGATGGCGTCGCGCATGGCGGTGCCGCCGCGCGCATCGAGCCGGGCCAAGCCCTGCTCCAGCTTCTTGATGTCGTTCGTGAAGGGCACGTCGAGAAAGGCCTCGTCGTTGAAGTTCACGACGAAGACCTCGTCCTGCGGATTGGAATTCTTCATCAGGTCGGCGGAAGCCAGTTCCACTTTCAGGCGCTTGTCGCGCATGCTGCCGCTGTTGTCGATAATGATGCCGAGAGAAACCGGAACGTCCTCCCGCCGGAAAATCTTGATGGGCTGCTGCGTCCCGTTTTCGAAAACTTTGAAGGCGTTTTGTGGCAGGTTCGGGATCAGCTTGCCGCTCTTGTCGGCGACGGTAACGGGCAAAATCACCAGTCGCGTATCGCTGCGAAAGGTGGGGGGATCGGCGGGCTGCGCCGCCGCGATGGCGGCCAGAAACAACAAACTACTGAGTAGGCGCATAGTAACCAAGGCGGTAGAAAGCTTTGAGCGGCGGCAGACCTCTCGGTTGGACGAGTTTGACGTTGACGTGCCGGTATTTGCCATCCCGCTCCGCGTTCTTGGGCGAGTAATACAGCACGTATTGATTGCGCAGCTCTATTCCAATTTTAGCCGCGACGTCGGGTAGCTCGCTCAGATTCTCGACCGGAAAGTCGCGCCCGCCGGTCTGCTCCGCGATCTCGCTGAGCAACCCCGGCCCGCCAAGCTCTTCGGCTGTCCGGCCGCGCGACGCCATGGGCTCGAAAATTCCGATGGCATAGACTTGGACGTCCGCTTCGCGCACCGCGTTCTTGATTTCCCTCTCGGTATAGCGGCTGCTGTTGTCGCCGCCGTCGGAGATGATCAGAATCGCCTTGCGCGGATTGTGCGCCTTTTTCATCTGATTCATCGCCATATAAATGCCGTCCAGCAGCGCCGTCCTGCCTTTCGATTGGGTAAACGTCAGCCGGTTCTGAATGTCTTCGGTATCGGTCGTGAACGGGACGATCATTTGCGGCCGGTCGTTAAATTCGACCAGGAAAAACTCGTCTTCCGGATTCGCGGTCTTGAAGAACTGCGCCGCGGCTTGCCGCGATTTTTGCAGCTTGCTCCCCATGCTGCCGCTGGTATCGAACACCAGCCCGATCGAAAGCGGCGCGTCCTCGTTCGAGAACTGCGCGATGATCTGCTCCACCTTGTCTTCAAAAAGCCGGAAATATTCTTTCTCGAGTCCCGTGACAAAGCGATTCAGCGGATCGGTGACGGTCACGTTGATCTGGACCAGCGTGGTGTCGATCCGGATGCTGCGGTGGCGCTCTTCCAGAGCGTCGGGCTTGTCCGCGGACGGTTTTGCGCGCGGCTCTATCGAAACTTTGGCGTTATCCCGAGGGCTGTCCGCCGCATATGCAAACGCGCCAAGGAGGCCCCGCAAAATGGGGGATCAAATATGCGAGCCGGCTGCTTGTTGTGGGTCTTTGCGCCACCATCATAACCTCTCTGGTTGCGACCGTTAACAGTATAGCGCCCCGGCCAACCTGGGCGAGGGACTGGCGCAACGTACTCGTCTTGAGGAGCGACCGTGGTGAGCGGTTGCATGGCGTTTAGGTCACGCGCGGTCATA
>CAWITB010000064.1:0-49333 GCA_963838885.1 Bryobacterales bacterium
ATGTGGGTTGGTTTGCGCCGAAAAACGCGCCGCCTGCTCCGTCACGTTGGCGCACCAGATCTGGGCGTAACCGAGGAAGAACTGCTGTTGCGGAGTCATCCCGTCCTTGGTGGGAACAACGTGCTTGGCGAGATCGTCCATTAACGCCATGTAGGCCAAGTGAATGCCTCCATTATCGGCCGCGTTCTCGCCGAGGGTCAGCTTGCCGTTCAAATGCACGCCCGCGACGGGACTGAAGCCGCTATATTCATTCGACACGCAGTCGGCTCCGCGTCTGAAAAGCCTTGGCGTCCTCCGCCGTCCACCAGTCGCGCAGATTGCCGCCACCATCGTAGCGCCGCCCTTGATCGTCGAAGCCGTGCGTCAGCTCGCGCCCGATCACCACGCCGATAGCGCCGTAATTCACGGCATCGTCGGCCTTGGGATTGTAGAACGGCGGCTGTAAAATTCCGGCCGGGAAGTTGATGTTGTTCTCGGGCGGGTTGTAGTAGGCGTTCACGGTCGGCGGAGTCATGCCCCATTCCGTCTTGTCTACCGGTTTGCCGAGCTTCGCCAAATTCCGCTTGCGCTCGAATTCCCGCGCGCGATTGGCGTCGCCGAAGTAGTCGCCGCGCACGATCTGGACACTGCTATAGTCGCGCCACTTTTCCGGATAACCGATCTTATTCGAAACCAGGCGCAGCTTGGTAAGCGCCTGGCCTTTGGTCGCCGGGCTCATCCAGTTCGCGGTTTTTATATCCCGCTCCATTTCATTTTCGATTTGTCCGACAAGCTGCAGCGCTCTGGTCTTGCTCGGGCCGCTAAAAGCGACTTCGACAAATTTTTGTCCCAGGGCTTCGCCAAGAGAGCGGTCCGTCGCCTGCACGCAGCGTTTCCAACGCGCCTGCATCTCCTTCGTGCCCATCAAGGTCTTGCCCTCGAAATTGAAGTTCTCTTCCTGAAACGCCGTAGGCAGAAGATCGGCATCGGCCGCCAGCAGATGCCACGTCAAATAGGTCTTCAGGTCCGCCAGACTCGAGTTTTCTATAACGCCGTTCAGCGCCTTGACGAATTCCGGCTCGCTCACGTTTAGCGTTTGAATTGGAGCAATGCCGATATTCGCGATGTAATACTTCCATTCGAAGTCAGGGCTCAATCCCGACAACTCCGTTACGGTCATCTTGTGATAGGTGTTGTCGGGATTGCGCATGGAGACGCGATCTAGCGAAGCCTTTGCCAGCGCCGTTTCGATATTCATCACGGCCTGTACTTGCGCGTCTACATTGTTATCCGCATTGCCCTGGGCCTTCGCCAGCAGGTCAAACATATTGCGAATATGCTGTTCGTACTTTTTGCGTAACTCCACCGAGCGCGCGTCCTGCTTCAGATAGTATTCGCGATCGGGTAAACCCAGTCCGCCTTGCGCCACGCCCGCAATCTGATTGTTGGCGTTTTTCGCGTCCGGCCGCACGCCGAACATGAAAAATGCGCGCACCCCCTGCGGGTGTAGCCGCGTCAACTCCTGGGCGAGTTCCTGTTTCGATCGCATATTGCGGATGGCGGAGAGCGCCGGCTCGATTGGCTGCACGCCCTTGGCGTCGATCGCCGCCGTATCCATGCACGAGGCATAAAAATCGCCGATCTTCTGGTCGACCGCCGAGCGGTTGGGACTCGCAATGGCGGCCTTCTCGAGAATGCCGCGCTCAATGGCCAGGTTGCGCTCCTGCAATTCGTCGAAACGGCTCCAGCGCGAGCGGTCCGGCGGGATCGGATTTTCCTTGCGCCACGTGCCGCAAGCATACTGAAAGAAATTCTGGCATGGACTGACGGCCGTGTCCATGGCTTTAAGATCGAGGCCCGTGGCGGATGCAGGATCGGCCGCTCCCGCGAGTTGGGCGGCTCCGGCAAAGAGAATCGCGGTCAACAGGGACCGCGTGACGGTTGACATATTTCGATCTTAACGCCACAACCCGTCGGTGGGTTACTCATAACGCAACGCCACGCTGGGATCGACGCGAGCGGCGCGAATGGCGGGCGCAAGCGCCGCGAGCGCGGAGGTGGCCAGCAGACAGATCAGGGGAACGACGATCGCCGTCAGGCTCGACGGCGCAATCGCGAACAACATGGCGGTCACCAAGCGCGCCAGAACGATGCCGCCCGCAAGACCCGCCCCCATTCCAAGAGCGATCGAAGGCGCAACATCGCGGGCGATCAGCCGTTGAATCGCGGAACGCCGCGAGCCGAGCGCGATGCGTATGCCGATCTCCTTCGTTCGCCGCACCACCGCGTAACTGAGCACGCCGTACAATCCGATGGCCGCCAGAACAATCGCAACCAACGCGAAAAAGGCGGCGATCAGAGCCAGCAGCCGCTCCCCTAATAGCGTATTGTCGATGCGAGTGGTTTGCAGACTCGCGCCGGCAACGCGCAGAGCGGGATCGGCACGTTGGATCTCCTCCCGCAGAACCGGAATCAGCGCCAAAGGATTGGAAACGGCGCGGACATCGAGAAACGCCCCGGCCGCCCCGCGTAGCGGCGCGTAAATAGTCGGAGCCACGGACTCGCGCACGTTGTTGTATTTCACGTCGGCGATAACGCCCACAATTTCTTGCGGGAACGGCTTGGGGTCGTCGGCCCGCCGCTCGAAGCGCTTGCCCAACGGGTTTTGTCCGGACAAAAATCGCTTCGCGAACGCTTCATTGACGAGCACGGCGGTGGAAGAAAGGACAGTGTCGCGCGGCTGCAGGTCGCGGCCCGCAAGAAGTCGAATACGCATGGTTGTCAGAAACCCCGGCGAGATCTCCATATAGTATGGCCGCATCGTTTCAACGGCCCCGCCTTCCAGCCGGATACTCGGAATCATGATCCAGCCATACGCGCCGCCTATGAGCGCCGTACTGGACAGGGCCGCATCCCGAACTCCGGGAACCTCGCGAACACGATCGAGAACCTCGAGCATAGCCGCGCGCGCGGCCTCCGGCTTGCGCTTGGTCTTGCTGTTGAGCTTGAGCAGCACGACATTGTCCTTCGAGAACCCGAGATCGACCGTCATCAATTTTTGAAAGGACAGCAGCAGAAGTCCGGAGACAAACAGGACCGCGAAAGAAAATCCAACCTGCGCGCCGAGCAAGGGACGGAGCATGCCGATACGGTTGGAATGAGTTTCCGCGCCGGCTTTGAGTGCCAGGTGCGGCGAAACGGCGGAAGCTCGGAGCGCGGGAATTAGACCAAAGCCAATGCTGGCGGCCAGACCCAAGCCCGCGAGGAAACCGAGGACGCGAGCGTTCACTTGCAGATCGAGGTACGCGGGGTACTCGGACGGAGCAAGCAGCGCGACGATGCTCGGCGCGGCCGCCGCTGCAAACGCAAGTCCGATCACGCACGCCGCGGCGGAGACCATGCCGCTCTCGATCAGCAACTGGCGAACCAGCCGCGAGCGTCCCGCGCCGATCGAGAGCCGCATGGCCATTTCATGTTCGCGCGCCGCGCCGCGCGCCAGGAATAGATTCGCCATATTCGAGCACGCAATCAAAAGCAGCAGCGCGGCGATCATGCCCACGATCCAGAACGGACGCCGGAATTGCCAGCGCAGCATCGTGAACGTGCCCCGTTCCGCGGACATCACTTGCACCGTGGAGCTGACAAAATCGGCCATGTGGGCGGCGCGCGGATCGAGCGCCAGCGGTCGAGCCTGTTCGCGACGGAAGTTCGTGAGCGCCGCCTGCAGAGTCTCCCGTGCCTGCTCCATCGTTACGCCTGGCTTCAAACGTCCCCAGACCCGCAGGAATCGCGCGTAGGGATCCTGCATGGCGCGCGCATCCGCTTGCGCGGTAACGGGGAAGAATATGTCGGCCATGTAGCCTGGCTCCACGCCCGTGAAGCCCCGCTGCGCAACGCCGACGATCTGAAACTTGCCGCCGTTCACCGTCAACCACCGCCCCAGGACGCCGCGGCCGCCTCCGAACCGGCGCTTCCAGAAATTCTCGCTCAGCACTGCCACGGAATTGCCCCCGGCCGGCCGGTCGTCCCCGGGAGTCAGAACGCTGCCATAGGCGGACCCGACGCCGAGAATTGTAAAAGCATCGCCCGATAGCCACTCCGCGCGAACGTTTTCTTCCTGTCCGCCAGCGTCCGCGAACGCTACGGTCGTGAGCGGTCCTCCATATTGCATTCCGAACAGATCCACTTGCTCGCGCGCAGCCGTCCGAAACTGTCCGTAAAGTGGATAGCTGAAGAACTCGTTAGGATTCCCAGAGGAGCCACTTCCGCCCGGCGAGGACAATGCCATGAGGCGGCCCGGATCGGCAACCGGCAGAGGACGCAAGATCAACGCGTCGATAAGCGTGAACGCGGCCGTACAGGCTCCTATCGCGAGCGAAAGCGACAGCACAGCCGCGATCGTGACGACGGCGTGCTTGCGTAACACGCGCAGTCCGAAACGGGTATCCTGCAGCAGCGATTCGAGCCACGTGAGGAGCTTTGCGTCGCGGCTCGATTCCCGCAGCAGCAGGCTGTTGCCCAGGCGCAGCCGGGCTTGCCGCGCGGCCTCCCGCGGCTCCATCCCGCGTTTCGCGAGGTCTTCCGTTCGCGCTTCAAGGTGGGAGCGCAATTCATCGTCGAGCGCGCGGTCCAATCTCTCGCTGCGTACAGTATTTCGAAGACGTGAAAACCAGGACAATGTGCGCCTCCTTTCAAGCGCGTTGCAAGACGCGGCCGACCGCCGCCGCGATCGCCAGCCAGCGCGTTTCCTCTTCCTCCAACTGCCGGCGGCCCGCTGCCGTGATCTCGTAAACGCGCGCGCGGCGGTTGTTTTCCGTCGTCACCCAGCGAGCCTTGATCCAGCCGGCCTCTTCCATGCGATGCAGCGCCGGGTACAGCGATCCTTCCTCCACCCGCAACACCTCGGAGGACATGGATTCGATTTGCGCCGTAATACCATAGCCATGCAGCGGCCCGCGACGCGCCAGGATTTTCAGCGCCAGCAGCGGAAGTGAGCCTTGCAATGCGTCTTGACGCGCCATCGGGATCGGGCTGTCCTCAGTTTGCTTACTGAGTAAACTAAGTATGCGCCCGACAGCCCTTACGGGTCAAGACCCCACGTTAAGCATCGCTGTTCGCCCACTTAGCAGCGTCTGTTCAGCATGGAAATACTCGAGGCGGTGCACCCGGCATAGTTCCGTCGGTTAGAACGTCGGCCCGCCACGTTGGAGATTGCCATTTCGAGCCCCTTCGTTCGCCCACTCCGGGATTACAGGCGTTCGGTTGAGTCGCCCATCCAGACAGACGCGATCAAATTCGACGAAAGGTCACCCCTGACAATCACCGCCGCGGGAATCAGCCAATTCGCTGATCGAGCGTGGGGCGAATGCCGACTGGGCTCCGCGGTGGATCGGCATGGGCGGGGCCGCGCCCGCTCAGTCGAGAAGCAGCGCCTCGGGTCGAGCGCGCTCCGCGAGACGCCGGTCGAACGTGACGAGCGTTGCGCCGATGAGTTGCGCGAATGCGATAAGGTAGGCATCCACCCAATGCCCGGGCGCGGTTTGTTGCCGCCCTCGCGACAATCCCCGAAAGATTGCTTCAAGGATCTGGGGTTCTTCCGCGAAGCAGACGCGATCGTCTCTCTTTTGCCAAGCGTCGTAGGCGGCCCAGGCCCTCGCTTGACTCATGCACTCGTCCGCCATGATCGCTTCCGTCGATAGAAGCCGTAAAAGACCCATCTGCGTTACGCGGCAGAACCAGATCCTTCCCGCCGCCGTCGTCCCCAACCACCTCATTGCGCTCACGGAATGGCGATGCCCTTCATGCGTCAGAGCGAGCCACACATTCACATCGGGAAGAGCCTGGGACATCACGGAAAACCGAGTTCATAAATCTGATCGTTCGTGATGTCGAGCGTACCGGGGTGCTTCGATTTCACGATCGCTTCCGTAACACGCCGCCGCGACGCGCCCGTTTTCGGCCGCAGCACGCGGTCCGCGCCTTCCACGAGCAACGCTTTTATCGTCGTTCCCTCTTTGGCTGCCCGTTCGCGCAATTCCCTGTAAAGCGGCGCCGGGAGATCCACGGTGGTACGAACGCAAGACTTCATAACTTCAGGCTACCATAAATATGGTTAGTCCTCCTTTGCGCATAGGTTGCCACACCTCCATCTCCGGCTCGCTCGAAAACGCCGCCCTGAAGGCCGCCGAAATCGGCGCCAACACGTTTCAAATCTTCTCCACCAGCCCGCGAATGTGGCGCGCGAGCGTTCCGGATGCTCAACAAATAAAACTGCTGAAGGCCGCCCGCGAGAAGCACGATCTCGCGCCGCTCGCGATTCACTCCAACTATCTCATCAACCTCGCATCCTGCTCCGAAGAGCTGCGAATGAAGTCCGCCCAATCGTTCCGCGCCGAGATGGAGCGCGGCTTAACGATCGGCGCGGAATACCTCGTCGTACATCCGGGCAATTGCAAAGGCTACACGGTGGAGCAGGGCATCGTCGCCGTGGTGCGCTCGCTCGCCGAGGCTTCCTCCGGCCTCGATACGCGCCGTCTCACCGTTCTTCTCGAGAACACCGCTGGATCGGGCGACGCGTTAGGCAGCCGCTTCGAGGAACTCGCGCTCATGCGCGACTGCGCCCTTCAGGTAACCGGCCTGAGCGTCGGATTCTGCATCGACACCTGTCATTGCCACGCCTCCGGCTACGACGTCGCAACCGCGGCCGGTCTGCGCAAAACGGTCGCGGCTCTCGATAGCGTCCTCGGCCTCGATAACGTGAAAGTCATCCATACGAATGACTCCAAGACGCCGTTTAACTCCCGCGTGGACCGGCACGAAAATATCGGTGAAGGCTTCATCGGCGAGGATGGATTCCGGCGCATTCTCACTCATCCGAAATTGCGTACCAAGCCCTTCATCCTCGAAACACCCGTCGACGAGGAGGGCGACGATCGCCGTAATATCGAGACAGTGAAGCGCCTTTCCGCCACGCCGGGAAAGCGTTGACAAGATTCTTCGCCCGCCGTTTCAACAACTTAGATATATTCGCTAGGAACCCTCATCGTATACTTAGATTTGGGAAGGGCTATTCGCCCCACTCAACCCTTAAGGTGAGGGAAAATAGGTTGGCCAACCGAATTCACCTACTGAGAAACCGGCCCGCGAAACGCGGGGAACCGGTGGAGGTCCTCCCGGCTGTTATTCACAGGGATAGCGCCGATAACGAAGCTTGGAATCGAAGGTAAGCCTTCGTCCAATGCGGAAATCGGGGCGCTTCGGCCGGTCCCTAACGCTTTCATGCGGGGGACCGGGACGGGCGTCAAGCCTTTTCAAACTTTTCTGAAAACATGCGGCGCCGAAGTGTGCCCGCGCGTTCTAACGCTATAGTGAAAACACAAGCGCAATGCCCGAAAAGTCCTACGACGCGCAAACAATCGAACTGAAATGGCACGAACGCTGGCAGCGCGATCCCGATCTGTACAAAGTCGAGAACGACGCCTCCAGGCCGAAGATATTACGTGCTCGAAATGCTGCCCTACCCGAGCGGCACGCTGCACATCGGCCACATCCGCAACTATTCCATCGGCGACGCGCTCGCCCGCTATAAATGGATGCGCGGCTTCAACGTGCTCCACCCCATGGGCTGGGACGCGTTCGGCCTTCCGGCGGAAAACGCCGCCATCGCCAACAAGCGCGATCCCTACGAATGGACCATGTCGAACATCGCCAACATGAAGCGGCAGCATCGCCGTATGGCGTTCAGCTACGACTGGTCGCGCGAAATCGCCACGTGCGAGCCGGAGTATTATCGCTGGAACCAATGGTTCTTCCTGAAGATGCTCGAGAACGGGCTAGCCTATCGCAAGAAGGCTTTGCTCAACTGGTGCCCGCTATGCGGCACGGTGCTCGCCAACGAGCAGGTCGTTGACGGCTGCTGCTGGCGGCACGAGAATACCCCGGTTGAGCAGCGCGAGTTGGAGCAGTGGTTCCTGCGCATCACGAAATATGCCGGAGAGCTGCTCGACAATATCGCTGAAATCGAGCAAGGGTGGCCGGAGCGCGTCATTGCGATGCAGCGCAATTGGATCGGGCGGTCGGAGGGCGCCGAAGTCGATTTCAAACTCGAGGAAAGCGGCGAGCCCGTGCGCGTTTTCACCACGCGCATCGACACCATATATGGCGCTACCGCTGTTTTGCTGGCCGCCGAGCATCCGCTGACCAGGCAGCTCATCGGAGACGACCCGCGCGCGAAAAAGATGATCGACGCCCGAGCGCAGCAAGGGCCGGGGGACGTCCTCAAGGAAGGATTCGCCACCGGTAAGTTCGCCATCAATCCCTTCAGCGGCGAGCGAGCGCCCATTTGGGTCGCCAATTTCGTTCTGACGGGATATGGAACCGGCGCCATCATGGCCGTACCGGCGCACGACGAGCGCGATTACGAATTCTGCAAGCAGTACGATCTCCCGATCCGGCAAGTGATTCAACCCGCCGACGGCTCGCAAGTCGACTTGCCGTATCTTGACTACGGCGTGTTGATCGATTCCGGCGAATATTCCGGGCTCCCCAGCGCCACGGCCCGCGCCGTTATGGCGGAGCGAGCCGAGCGCGACGGTTTCGGAAAAGCCGCGATTACGTATCGCATAAAAGACTGGGGCATTTCGCGCCAGAGATACTGGGGGACGCCCATCCCCGTGATCCATTGCGCGCAATGCGGCATCGTTCCCGTGCCGGAGCGCGACCTGCCCGTAGTATTGCCGCTCGGAGTCAAGATCACGGGCGAAGGAAAGTCTCCGCTCGAGAATGTGCCTGAGTTCATCAATGTCAAGTGTCCCAAATGCGGCGGCAACGCGCGGCGCGAAAGCGACACCATGGACACCTTCATCGATTCTTCCTGGTATTTCTATCGCTACTGCGATCCGCGCAACTCCCATGCCCCTTTTGATTCCGCGATAATCGCCCGCTGGTTTCCCATCGAACAATACATCGGCGGCGTCGAGCACGCCATTCTGCACCTGATTTATTCGCGCTTCTGGACGAAAATGATGCGCGATCTCGGGTTAATCGAAAACAACGAACCCGCAAAGCGCCTCTTCACGCAAGGAATGGTGATCAAGGACGGCGCGAAGATGTCCAAGTCGAAGGGCAATGTCGTCAGCGCCGACGAGATGATCGAAAGGTACGGCGCCGACACCGGCCGTCTTTTCGAGCTTTTCGCCGCCCCTCCCGAAAAAGAAATGGACTGGACCGATTCGGGCGCCGAAGGGGCCTCGCGTTTCCTCAAGAGGATCTATCGTTTCGTGACTCGCAACGTGGACCGCATCGGCCCGCGCACCGGCGAAGCGACCGGGGCCGATCGCAAGGCGTTGCGCAAACTTCATCAGACCGTCCAGAAGGTCACCGAGGATTTCGAATCGCGCTGGCATTTCAATACCTCGATCGCGGCCATCATGGAGCTCGTCAATATTCTGCACGACAACGAGGCGGACCTGAGCGGACCGGTGATCGGCGAGGCCTTGGAAAAACTGACGCTGCTAATGGCGCCGTTCGCGCCCTATATCACGGCCGAGCTGTGGGAGGAGTTGGGCCGCACCGGACCCGTTTTCAAGCAGCCCTGGCCGGCCTACGATGCGGAGCTGGCGCGCGAGGAAGAAGCCGAAGTCGTAATCCAGATCAACGGCAAGCTGCGCGGCCGCATCTACGCTCCATTCGGCGCGCCGCGCGAGGATCTTGAGCGCCGCGCTCGCGCCGAGGAAAAAGTGCGTGCATTGCTCGATGGCAAGCAGATGTTGAAGACAATTGTGGTTGCGGATAAACTTGTCAATTTCGTGGTGAAGTAGCCGGGTTCCGGCGATCTGCTCACTTCTGCAGCACGCTACTGGCCCGTCGGCATGTTATTTGTAAAATGGCATTTGGCAGTGGATGGTCCCACGAACATGCCCATTATGAATAGCACTGTGACTCTCGATAAAGCCGGCCGCGTGGTGATCCCGAAGATCGTCCGCGAGGAGTTGCATTTGGAACCGGGTGACGCGTTGCACCTGGAATGTGAGGGCGAGCGCGTAACGCTTCGCCCTGTTCGATCCGACTTCTCCATTGCGGAAAGAGCGAGGAGTGTGGGTGTTCCGGGGCGGCGGTAAACTACCTGCCGCGGTGGCGGATAGAGTGCTGCGGAACACTCGTGAAGAGCGTGATCGTGTTAATCGCGGCTCACACTCGTGAAGGCCTTCCTTGATACGTCCGTACTCGTTGCCGCGTTCTACGGAGAGCACGACCACCACGAACCAAGCTTTGCTCTGTTTTTGCGGCAAAATCGGCGCGGCGCCGGCATGGCGGCGCATTCCTTAGCGGAGGTCTATTCCGTGCTCACGGGCATGCCGGCCAAGCATCGGGCAAGCCCCGACGAGGCGCTGCTCTTCCTAAATGATGTCCGCGAGCGGCTGACTGTGGTATCGCTCGATGAAGAGGAATACTTACAAGCGCTCAAGAACGCAGCGGCTAACGGCATCCAGGGCGGCGCCATTTATGACGTCCTCCTCGCGCGCTGCGCCCTGAAGGTTAAGGCCGAGGCGATTTACACATGGAACCTTAAAGACTTCAATCGCTTGGGCGCGGATGTCGCTTCGCGTGTCAGGACGCCCTGAGAGGACCTCCATATTCACACGCGAATCGCGCGCAAGTATTCCACCCCGTCCCGCATGTCGCGCAGCCGCTCCTCCTGATTCTCCGTCTCCCGCTCCACATTCAGCGGCCCGCGAAAACCAACCTCCGCGAGCTTCCTCACGAAGCGATCGATGCCCACGTCGCCTTTGCCCAGCGGCATCTCCTTCCCCAACGCGCCCGGCCGATCTTTCGGCGGCCACACGCCATCCTTCGCATGCACCGAAAGCACGCGATGCCCCAGCACGCCTAGAGCGTCGATGGGATCGCCCGTGCCGTATAGAATCATATTCGCCGGATCGAAATTGATGCCGAGGTTCGGCCGGTCCACGTCCTCGAGAAAACGCAGCAACACGGGGGCCGGTTCTTGGCCCGTTTCGAGCGCGAACGTCTGCCCGTGTTTCGCGGCGTGATCGCAAATTGTCCGCACTATCTCGAGCGCCGCCGCGTAATCCTCGTGCCGCGTATCGTGCGGCACGAAGCCGATATGGCATGCAATCGAGCCGATCCCGAGCTTCGCGGCGAAATCCGCGATCTCGAGCGTCCGACGCACCCGCTCGTCGCGAGTCTCCCGTGGAATAAATCCCACGGTCCGCTGCACCGTCGGAATATCGGCATAGTCCTCGCCGTTATAAGCCGCCACAACGGTCCCTACGGTGAAATCTCGATCGCTCAGCGCCGCCTTCCAGTCCGCGGTGAAGCTCGTTGTCAGATCGGCGCTGCCGGGTATGCCGAGCTGCCCGCAACGCACGCCCAACTCCTCAATCTCCTCCAGACGGTCGCGCCCCGCCCAAAACATAGCGCCGGGCTCCAGGCCGTTTAAAGCTTGCATGCTATTCGTTCTCCATTCGCGTTTCTCGCTTCCAGCATCAGACGCATCAGTTTTACCGCGCAGGCCGATTCCTCCGGCGGACATAAATCCGGCTGCTGTCCCGTATTGCAGCATGCCGCGAAATATTCGATCTCGGCCTGATATCCGTCGTGGGCGGGCATGCTCAATTGTTCCGCATCCCCATTCAGCTTATAAAGCATGGGACCGCCACCGGCCGAGCTGTATTCAATCGTGCCGTTGTCCGCCACCACCGTGTATTCCATCGAAAATGGATAGCTCCTGGGATGGTGCCAGCCGCCGGCGATCAGCACCGCTCCCCGTCCGGCATAATGCAATTCCGCCGCGATTATGTCGATCCCCGATTCGAGAGCCGCGTATCCCGTTGCCGCAACCGCTTCCGGCATGCCAAATAAATGCAGGCAGATATCCACGTCGTGAATCAACAGGTCGAAGACGCCCCCGCCACTGCGATCCGGATCGCCCAGCCAGCGGCTCCACGCCGGCGCGGCGCAGCGGCGCCGAAAAAACGCGTGTCGCACCGGCCCGATATTTCCTGAACGAACGGCATCTCGCAATATGGCGTAAGCGGGGGAGAAGCGCAGCACTTGCGCGGTCATCAAAATCCGCCCACGTGTCCTCGCTTCCGCGCTCATGGCATCGGCCGAGACGCCATCGAGCGCCATGGGCTTTTCGACCAGCACATGTTTCCCCGCGCGCAGCGCCTCGATCGCGACCGCCGCGTGAAGATCGGTCGGCAGACAAATATCCACCGCGTCGATCTCGCGGCTAGCCAGCAACGGCTCAATCTCGCGATATTTCGCGACGCCGCTGAAATCGAGATATTCGCCCGCGCCGCCAAGATTGCCTTGGATGGCCGTGAGGTCTCCGGCGAGTTTCCGGTCGTCGGAGCTGTAGACGGCGGCGAGGTCCGCCCCAGCCACGCCGCGTAGCGCTTTGAGATGCGTGCTTCCCATGAAGCCCAGTCCCAGAACCGCAATTCTCATACACGTCAGTACAGCAGTCCGGCCAACGGTGGCGCAAGCGATCAATTTGCCGGAAACCGGTCGTCTACAAACAACCTACTTACTTGTGATATAGTGTTTTTCAAGTTACGGGTGAAGTTGGCGGGTGAAGCCAACGCCTTGGATGGACCGGCGCAAGCCGGAACGAGACGAACGGGGAGAAACGCAAATTGTGCGGCATTACCGGCTTTACACACCTCAGGTGTGCGCCTGATCGGTCGCGAATACGCGAGGCTACGCTAAGCCTCGGACATCGGGGTCCCGATCAGCACGGGACCTTCGAATCCGATTTCGTCTCTTTGGGAGCCGTCCGGCTTCGAGTCGTCGATCTCGAAGGAGGCGACCAGCCCATGCGCTCCGAAGACGGCAATACCGTGCTCGTCTTCAATGGCGAAATTTATAACAACACGGCGTTACGCGAGGAGTTGCGCGGCCTCGGCGCGAAATTCCGCTCGCGCTGCGACACCGAAACCGTCCTTGCCGCCTTCGAGTGTTGGGATACGGACTGTTTCGAGAAACTGCGTGGAATGTTCGCCATTGCGATCTGGTCCGAGCGCTCGCGGCGGCTCGTCCTGGCGCGCGACCGCATGGGCATCAAGCCGCTCTATTTCTCCCGCCGCGGCCCCAACCTCTATTTCGGATCGGAGCTGAAAGCGTTATTCGCCCATCCGGAAATCGAGCGCAACATCGATGCGGAGGCGCTGCATTATTTCACGTCGCTGAACTACGTGCCCAGTCCGCTCACGATGGTTCAGGGGATCGAAAAACTTGCACCCGGTTCCTGGCTCGAGTGGGACAACGGGGGCGTGCGCACCTCGCCTTACTGGCGGCTGCGGCTCGATCCGCAACCTCGCCAAACACTCGAAGACGCCGCCGAGGAGCTCGACGAATTGCTCCGCGCTTCCGTTCGCGAACACCTCGCCGCCGACGTGCCGCTCGGCCTGTGGGCCAGCGGCGGACTCGATTCCTCGACCGTCCTGCACTATGCCGCCGAAGCCTCGCCGAGCCGCGTGAAGACGTTTGCGATCACATTCAAAGGGCGTGAGTTCGATGAGGGTGGTTACGCGCGGCGCGTGGCGCGGCATTACGGCGCCGAGCATCACGAGCTCGATCTCAACCCCACGCTCGATCTGGCCGGCGCGATCGAGGAGATGGCGTTTCACTCCGACGAGCCCGGAGCCGACGCCGGCGCATTGCCGGTGTGGTTCCTCTCGCGCCTCAGCCGTGAACACGTCACCGTCGCTTTGAGCGGAGAAGGAGCCGACGAATTGTTCGGCGGATATTGCACCTACCTCGCCGACAGCTATTCCCGCGCGCTTCGCAAAGCTCCCGCGCTCCTGCGCCGCCTGGCTCTCTCGGCCGCGGCAAAACTGCCCGTGTCGGATTCGAAAATCGGGTTTGAATACAAGCTGCGCCGCATGCTCGACGGCTCTTTTCTCTCCCCCGAAGAGGCGCACTTCTACTGGAATGGAACGTTTTCCGAAGCCGAGAAGAAGCGCCTTCACGCCTCGAACGGCCAGCCCACGGTGGCGGCGCTGTGGGACCGCCTTCCTCGCGGCATCCACGCCTCCGGCCGCATCAACCGCTTTCTGTGGCTCGATCAGAACTACTATTTGCCCGACGACATCCTCTATAAATGCGACCGTATGAGCATGGCGCATTCGCTCGAAGTGCGCCCGCCCTTTCTCGATCATCGCATCGTCGAATTCGCGGCGCGCCTGCCGGAGCACTTGAAAGTGCGTGGATCGGAGCTGAAATTTCTACTCCGGCGCTGCATGAGAGGCAAGCTGCCCAGCGAAGTGCTCACGCGCAAAAAAGAGGGCTTCGATATCCCCGCTCACGACTGGCTGCGCGGACCTCTGCGGCCCCTTCTACTCGATACGCTGACCCGCCAATCCATTGAGGATTCAGGGCTGTTTCATTGGTCCGAAGTGCAAGCCCTGATCGACAACCACATGGATCGCCGTGCTAACCTCGGGTATCACCTATGGGGTCTGTTAACGCTCTTCCTCTGGATGAAGCGATGGGGGATTCAGACCGCGGGGATGCCGGAGCGGAGCCAGAAAATTCTCAACGCCGCCGCCGTTACCAGATCGTCGTAATTCTCTTTGCGGCCGCGATCTATCTCGTTTCCGTAATCAGTCCGCCTTCGTTGATGGACGACGTCGACTCCGTGCAGGCCCAGATTGCCCGCAACATGCTCGCTTCGGGCGATTGGGTTACGGCGCGCCTCGATGGCGTCAAATACCTCGAGAAGGCGCCTTTCAAATATTGGAGCATTGCCGTTTCCTTCGCCATTTTCGGCGTGCACGACTGGTCCGCGCGGCTGCCCATGGCGCTGTTCGCGATTCTGCTCTGCTGGGTCACGGCGCGAATGGCCGCATGGGCCTTTTCGGAACTGGCCGGCCTCTATGCGGGATTGACGATCGCCACCTGCATCGGTCTGTTCCTCTTCACGCGCATCCTCATCCCCGACGCTGCCCTGACGCTCGCCATCGCGCTCGCCATGTGGGCCTTTCTTCGAGCGCTCGACGAAGCGGAGGCGCGCCCGCGCCTGTGGGCCGCCGTGCTCGCCGCCGGCATTGCCGTCGGCCTGCTGCTTAAAGGTCTGATCGCCGCCGTTTTCCCCCTGGGAACCGCTCTCATTTATCTCGGCCTCACGGGCCGTCTCTTCAATCGCAAGACATGGACGCGACTGCATCCCTGGACCGGCCTGCTCATTATCCTCGCCATCGCCGCTCCCTGGCACATCCTCGCCACTCTTCGCAATCCGCCCTATTTCGCGTTCACCATGCACTCCGGCCCGGGACAATACCACGGCTTTTTTTGGTTCTACTTCATCAACGAGCACGTCCTCCGTTTCCTGAATCTCCGTTATCCGCGGGATTACAATACCGTCCCCCGGCCGCTGTTCTGGCTTCTTCACCTGGTCTGGCTATTTCCCTGGAGCGTCTTCCTTCCCGCCGCCTTCACATTGAATTACCGCCCCATCGATCGCGCCGGACGCGCGCGCCTGCTCTCGTTGTGCTGGATTGGCGTCGTCCTCGGATTCTTCACCTTTTCTTCCACGCAGGAATATTATTCGATGCCGTGCTATCCGGCTTTCGCTCTGCTGCTCGGGTCGGCCATGGCGTCACGAAGCCGCTGGAACCCCATCGGACGGCGCATCGCGGCCGGATTCTCGATCGCCGCGGCAATCGCGGTCGCCATCATTCTCGTGCGCGTCTGGAGTCTGCCCGTCGCCCGGCGACATCTCTCGCGCGTTGACCGAACATCCCGAAGAATACACGTTTTCTCTGGGACACTTGGGCGATCTCACGCTCGCATCATTCGCTTATCTGCGCACGCCTTTGATTGTCGCGGGATTGGCCTTCGTAGTCGGAGCCGCGGGACTTCTGGCATTGCGAGGCCGCGAAGCAATGCTGGGGACGGCGCTCGCGATGGCGCTCATGATGGTGATCTTCTACCAAGCCGCGCGGCTCGCGCTCATCACTTTCGATCCCTATCTCTCTTCACGCCCGCTCGCCAACGCGCTGCTGCAGGCGCCGCCCGGCCGGCTGATCGAAGACAACGCGTACTACACTTTTTCGTCGGTCTTTTTTTATACCAATCGCCGAGCCTTGCTTCTGAACGGCCGAAAGACCAATCTGGAATATGGATCGAACGCGCCGGACGCGCCGGATGTATTCATCGACAATTCACAGTTCGCGCGCGATTGGACCGAGCCGCAGCGGTATTATCTGCTCATCGAGGCTCCGCGCGTTCCGCTCGCCGCTGCCGTCGTCGGCCGCGATGCGCTGCACGTAGTGGCCGAGAGCGGCGGCAAGTACCTGTTCACCAATCATGCGGGTTCTGATTGACGCCAGTTCGCTGCTGCTGCGCAGCGCCGGCGTCAAGAATTACACCTATTATTGGATTCGCGCCCTCCGCCGCCTCGCGCGTCCCGGCGAAATCCGCGCCTTTCCGCTTCTCGACGATTTCGGCCGCTTCACGCACGAGCGCTCCACGCTGAGTCCGCTCGCAACCTATCCGCGTCTTGCTCTGCTTTACGCGGCCAACGCTCCCGGCCTTCCCCTGCTCGATTGGATGGCCGCGCGCGCCGACGTTTTCCACGTCTCTAACCAACTCCGCCGCAATATTCCCAAACGCCCCAGGATCACCGCCACGGTCTACGATTTCACATGCTGGTTGACGCCCGAAACGCACACCGCCACGAACCTGCGCGCCGACCGTTCATTCGCCGCGCAAACCTGCAAGCGCGCCGGCGGCCTTATCGCAATCTCGGAGAATACGCGACAGGACGCCATGCGAATCCTGGACATTCCGCCCGAAAAGATCGAAACTATCTATCCCGGCGTGCCTGAAGAGTACTTCAATGCCGCGCCCATGCGGCGCGCCAAGCCATACGTTCTGTTCGTCGGCGCGATCGAGCCCCGCAAAAATCTCGAAACGCTTCTCGACGCCTGGGCTTCCCTGCGCTTTCGCCGCGAATTCGATCTTGTTATCGCCGGGCCGCCCGGCTGGTCCTCTGAGAACGTGATGCGGCGGCTCGAAGCTGGAGAAACGGGAGTCGAGTACCTCGGCTATGTCCCCGAAGACGTTCTGCCTTCCTTAACCGCCGGCGCGACCGCGCTGGTGTACCCGTCGCTCTATGAAGGCTTCGGCTTCCCGGTTGCGCAAGCCATGGCGGCGGCCGTTCCCGTCGTGACTTCGAATACGTCGTGTCTTCCCGAAGTCGCCGGCGAAGGCGCTCTCTACGCCGATCCGAAAAGCGCCGCCGAACTCCGCGCCGCGCTCGAACAGCTGCTCGATTCCCCTGCATTGCGCTCCCAGCTCGCCGCCGCCGGCCGCGCTCGCGCCGCACAATATCGCTGGGAAGAATGCGCGCGCAAAAGCCTCGCCTTCTTCGAGCGCCAGCTCTGAATCATTCGTGCCGCAACGCCGTCAGCGGATCGACCCGCAACGCTCTGCGCGCCGGCACATAGCACGCCAACACCGCAACCAGGGTCAACAACAGCGGCGTCCCAACAAATGTCGGCAAATCCCTCGCCGTTACGCCGAAAAGAAAACTGCCGAGCAACCGCGTCAGCGCCGCCGCCCCGGCCACGCCAACAATCACGCCCCAGGCTGCCAGCGTCAGACCTTGCCTCATGACCATGCCCATGACGTCCTGCGGCTCGGCTCCCAGCGCCGCGCGAATGCCGATCTCCCGCGTCTTTTGCGCAACCGCGTACGACATCACGCCGTAGATTCCAATCCCCGCGAGCGCCAACGCGAGGGCCGCAAAGCTCCCCAGCAGCATCGTCATGAAACGCTGTGCTTGAATCGAATTGCCCAGCACTTCGTCCATCGGACGGATGTCGTAAACGGGCAGCATCGGGTCCGCTGTGCGCACTTCAGCCATAACCGCGCGGCTCAAGCTCATCGGATCGCCGGCAGTACGCGCCAGCAGGTTCATCGGCATGATCTTGTTCACTAACGCCGAAACCGCATCGCCAACCTGCGTCAGTGGAACGAAAGCCGCCGGAGCCGGCGCCGCGTTGAGAGAACCTTCGTGTATGTCGCCAGCCACCCCCACGATCTCGCGCGGTTCGTCGGCGTACCGCGGCCCCAGACCATCCCACGCGATAACGATCCGATGTCCCACCGACTTCTCGTTTGCCAAGTACTTGCGCGCAAATGCCTCGTTGACTACGACCACGTGGGGCGAGCCTGCCGTATCGCCGTCGTCGACTCCGCGCCCGCTGCGGATTCGTATCCGCATTACATCGAAGAACCCTGGCGTAACACCAAACCATTCCAGGTTCCCGAGGAACTTTCTGTCCGGGTTGGGCCGCCCCACAATGGAGCCCAACGGAATATTCATCCCCTGCGTCAGGGGCAGATAATTTGTCATCGCCACGTTGACGATTCCGGGAGCGCGTGCCACTCGCCCCGTCAACTGCGCGGCGAATGCCGCCACCTGCGCCGCGGTCTGGTAGCGCTGCCCCGTGAGCGTCATTCGCATCGTCAACAAGTGCGACGGATCGAAACCCGGATCGACCAGGCGCAGTTTAACGAAGCTCTGGAGCAGCAGCGCCGCGCCGATAAGCAAAATCATAGATAGGGCGAACTCGCCCGCGACCAGCGTCTCCCGCAGCCTGCGCCCGCTTCGCGCTCCGCTTGCGCCCCTGCCGCCTTCCTCGATTGCCGTCCGCAGGTCCGCCCGTAGCGCTTCGAGCGCCGGCGCCAATCCGAAGAGCACGCCGACCGAAAATGCTACGCCAATCGTGAACATCAGCACGCGCCAATCGACGTCGACATCATCCAGCCGTGGCAACGCTACCGGGCGAAAGCGCACTACCGCGCCCACGGCCGCCTGTGCCAGCGCGAGGCCGAGCGCTGCTCCGGCCAATGACAGACAAACGCTTTCCGTGAGTAACTGCCGCGCCACGCGCCACTGTCCCGCGCCTATCGCCAGCCGCAGCGCAATCTCGCGCTTCCGCCCCGCTACTCGCGCGAGCTGCAGGTTTGCCACGTTGGCGCACGCAATCAGCAATACCAACGCGACCGCGCTCAGAAGAATCAGGAGCGAGGGACGAACCTCGCGCACCACTTCGCCTTGATACGCATATACGCCAGCCATTTCGCCCGGCCGCATACCTGACGGGTGTTCCGCCCGGCACTCGGCCGCCACCACGCGCATATTCGCGTCCGCCCGAGCCAGCGAAATCCCGTCCTTCAGACGAGCAAGCACCGGGAAGTTCAACCCGCCGCTCATCGGATTGCCCCGCACTACCAGCGGCACAAAAACGTCCGCCGCCAGCTCCGCGCCGATCCCGCGCGCGGCGATGCCGATAACCGTGTAAGCCGACGAGCCGAGCGTCAAGCCGCGTCCCAGCACGTCCGCGCCGCCATAACGCCGCTGCCAGAAACCGTAGCCGATCATGGCCACGCCCGCCCTGCCAGGTTCGTCGTCGCCGGAGGCGAAATCCCGGCCCGCCAACGGGCGCATCCGCAGAACGCGGAAGAACTCGGCTGTTACTGGCCGCACCAGAATGCGTTCCGGGTGATCGCTGGTCTGCAGATTCGCGCCCGCAGCCCCGCCATATGATGCCACCGCATCGAAGCTGTGTTGGCGCTCGCGCCAGAACAGGTACTTCGGCCCGGTGGTCTGGTCGTTCCGGCCGCCCGGAAATGTTGGCTTCACCATCACGATGCGGTCTGCTCGCGGATATGGCAGCGGCCGCAGCATGACGCCATAAACAAGGCTGAAAATCGCGGTTGTGGCCCCAATGCCGAGGGCCAGCGTCGTGATTGCAATGGCGGTGAACCCGGGATTTTTGCCCATCAATCGCAGGGCATAACGCAGGTCCTGCAGCAAAGTGCGCACCATCTACAGCACCATCTTGATCGCGGCCCGCAGCTCCTCGATCGTCATTGCGCCCGGATGGTAGAGCCGCACGATGCCGCGGCGATCGATCAGCACCAGCGTCGGCGTGGTGCTGGCGCCGTAGAGCTTGAAATTTTCCGCGCTCAGCGGCACGGGAACCGCGGCGAGGTCCGCATAGTATTGCCGCCACACCTCGCCGATGTACTTCAGCTCCTGCTGTGGCGTGGCGTCCACTCCACCCGCGGCATAGCCGTAGCGCTGCGTCGGCGCGATCACGGTCAGGCCGTGGGAGGCGTACTCGCGATCAATCTGAGCGATAAACGGAGCGTCTGCTTTGCAGTCGCCGCACCAGTGCGCCCAGAAGAACAACAGGACCGGCTTACCGCGCAACGCTTGCAGCGCCGGCGGCTTTGGTCCGAGATATTCCCGCTCCTCGAGCGGCGGAGCCGGCTTTCCTTCCAGCGAAAGCAGATTGATATTCTTTTGAATGCGCGCCCGGATAGACGTTCCGCCCCAGGCCGCCAGATTTCGCCGCAGCAGCGCGAGAGCGCCGTTGCGATCGCCGCGAGCGGCCAGCGCCTGCGCCTGTACTTCGATCGCCGCGCCTAAGGCAATCGGCAGATTCGCGTCCGCATCGAGCTTACGGCCTTTCAAAACGCCGGGAAGCAGCGTTTCCGTCTCGCGCCCGTAGGCTTCGGCTTTGTCGAACTGTTTCGCGTCCAGCTCTCCGCGCGCCATCCACGACAACGCTTCGAGCATCTCCGCCGTAACGCCGTGTTGCGCGCGATAGCGGTGAATTTCGGAATCCGCCAGGGACAAATTCCCCCGCGCGATCGCGACCCGCACATTCGTGACGAAATCCATGGGAGCGCCGACGGCCAATGCCGTTAAGCCGAGCACAGCGAAAATCCCGAGCCGGCGCATCACATTGAAGAGAGCACGCGGCCGCCATCCACCACGATCGTCTGGCCGGTAAGGTAGGACCCGGCGTCACTCGCCAGCAGCAGCGCCACGCTCGCGATCTCGTGCGGCTGCCCGAGGTGCTTGATGGGCTGCGCCTTCTGCATTTGACCCCAGCGTTCCTCGTCTTTCCAGTAATACTCGCTCAAATGCGTTTGTATCAGGCCCGGCGCGATGGCATTCACGCGCACGCCATTCGGTCCGAGCTCCACCGCGAAGGACTGCGTCATCATGATCATCGCCGCTTTCGTCATGCTGTACAACATCCCGTGGAACTGCGGCCGCAACCCCGCGATCGACGCGATATTGATTATCGATCCACATTTGCGTGCGACCATACCGGGCGCCACCAGACGCGTCATGCGGAACACGCTCTTCAGATTCACCTCCACCATTTTGTCGAACTGCGTTTCGTCCATCGCGATGGCCGGCCCTTGCGCGATGTTGGTGCCGGCATTGTTCACGACGATGTCAATTCGTCCGAACTCCCTCGTGGTCTCCTCGACCAGCCGCGTAAGCTCGTCCATCCGCCCCACGTGCGCCGCTTTCGGAACGACTCGGCCCGCGAGCGGCTTCAGCTCTTGCGCGACCGCTTCGAGCGTCTCCCGCTTGCGCCCGCAGATGACGACTGTTGCGCCTTCGCGCGCGAACGTCTCCGCGATGGATTTGCCGATTCCGCGGCTCGCGCCCGTAACGATTGCAACCTTCTGTTCGAGTTGGCCCATGTCCCGTCGTGATCTCCCAGCAGCGCTCTAAGCCTGCGGCGCGGAAATGCCTAATAACTTGTACGCGTAGCGCAGACTCGCCTCCAGATCCTCGCGCTCGCGTTGCGGCGCAAGCTCCCGGGGAACCGCGGGCGGCGCCGGCCGCGGCGCGCCTTTTTCGGCGATGGCCAGAAAGCGTTCGAATTCCCAGGCGGGCGTCCGCCGGTACGCCTCCCAAAATTTCGGATCTTCAAACGCGAAAATTCGGGGCTGCGTGACGATCACTTCCAGCGATAGCGCACGCCCCGGACAAAGCTCGGAATACTTGGCGACGTAATCGTCGATTCCGACGTTCCCCTCGCCCATGCGCACCCACGAAACCGCCGCGCCCTCACGCACTCGCCACACTGCGCTATCG
The DNA here is from genome assembly GCA_963838885.1 of Bryobacterales bacterium. Classification (GTDB taxonomy): domain Bacteria; phylum Acidobacteriota; class Terriglobia; order Bryobacterales; family Bryobacteraceae; genus JAICMB01. Next base: position 21,926 of record CAWITB010000064.1, read on the forward strand.
CGCACATGGCTGGTCAAAACATAAGGATGCAGCGTCTCGAGCGTGAGGTGCGGATCTTCGATCGTCCACAGCGGGTTGCCGGAATCAAGGCACACGCCGACGAAATCGCGTCCCGCTTCCTCGACCAGCGTTTTTAATTCGCGAGCCTGCATATCGCCCGCATGGTTCTCAATTGCGATCTTCAGGCCATTATCGAGGGCCTTCGAGCGACAGGCGCGCAACACGCGGACGGTGTCCTCAATGTGCGGCTCGATTCCCGGAGGTTTGCGATCCTCCATGCTGCCGAGCACCGCCCGTACAATGGGCGAGCCAATGATTCCCGCGGCATCGATCATGCGCGTAAGCTGCTCCTCGGCGGTCCCCTGCGTCGGATCGAACATCGTCGAGGACGGGCAGATGGATCGCATCCCGATCTCGACCTCTATGCCAAGCTGTTCGGCGCGCGCGCGGACTTGGCGAAGATGCTCCGGCTCCAATCCTCCGAGAAAGCGGATCTCCGAAAAATGGACGACCCGCGCCTTCCAGCGGGCGCAATAATCGAGGTATTCAAAGGGCGTCCAGCCCTGCGAGCGCAGGCTGAAGAGGTCGATGCCGAGCCGCACCGGCGCCCCGCCTCGCGTCAATGGGCCCTCGCCAACGCGCTCTGCGCCAAGCGCGCCTCCCGTAGCTAGCGCGCAACCCAAAAGATCTCTCCTGGTCATTGGATTTTGAGATTCGCAAGATAGTCGCGGAACTCGCTGCCGAGATCGTAACGGCGCAACGCAAATTCCACTGTCGCCTTCAGGAACCCGAGCTTATCGCCTGCGTCGTAGCGCGTCCCCTCGAAACGATAGCCATAAATCGGGCGATTGCGCAGCAGGTGTTTCAAGCCGTCGGTCAACTGGATCTCTCCGCCGCTACCCGGCTCGATGTGCTCGAGCGAATCGAAAATCTCCGGCGTCAGCACGTAGCGCCCGATGATCGCCAGGTTGGAAGGAGCCTCGGCGGGCTTGGGTTTTTCGACCATGTTGCGAATGCGAAACAGCCGGTCGCGCCCGCCATTATGCGAAACCGGCTCGGCATCGACGGCGCCGTATGCCGAGATGGCGTCGCCCTGCACTTCCATCAGCGCCACCACGGGCGCGCCATAAAATTCATAAACGTCCAGCAACTGGCGCACCGCGGGAATTTCGGAATCGATGACGTCGTCGGAAAGCACAACCGCAAACGGGTCGTTCCCCACCAGCTCTTTGGCCCGCAGCACAGCGTGACCGAGTCCGAGCGCCTCCTTCTGCCGCACGTAAGCGACATTGATCATGTCCGAGACGTTGCGAACGATACCGAGCAGCTCTTTCTTGCCCTTGGCTTCGAGCACCTGCTCGAGCTCGAAGCTGACGTCGAAATGATCCTCAATGGCGCTCTTGCCGCGCCCCGTAACAATGATGATGTTCTGGATTCCGGAATGCATCGCCTCTTCGACGCCGTATTGGATCAGAGGCTTGTCCACCAGCGGAAGCATTTCTTTCGGCTGCGCCTTGGTGGCGGGCAGGAATCGCGTCCCCAGTCCGGCGGCGGGGAAGACCGCTTTCCTGACTTTAGGAATCATCAGCCTCCATTGTAAGCGTTAGGAGGTTGAGGGCCTCTCGAAGCGATGCGTCTCGCCTTTATGCCGGCACTGCGACGACCGTCAGACGGTGGTCGCGGCGGATGCTCGACGTGCTCTTGCGCATGTACATGCGCTTGTCCGCGCGGGCCAGCAGCTCCTCGGCCTGCGCCCCATCTTTGCCCAGATACGCAAATCCGATGCTCATGGAGACCTCAGCCGCGCCGAACATTTCTACTGCGGTCCGCTCCACGGCGGCGCGCAGCCCGAGTGCGATTCCTTCGATGGCGGCGGCCGGGGCGCCCGGTATGACCAGGACGAATTCGTCTCCGCCCATGCGCGCCACATAATCGCCGTCGCGGCAGCTTGCTTTCAGTACGCGGCTGACGCGCCGCAGAAATTCATTGCCTTCCAGGTGGCCGTGGCGGTCGTTGATGCCTTTAAACCCGTCGAGATCGCAAACCAGAACGCTCAGCTCCTCGGCCTCCTCGCGGCACTTCGCAATCTCGCGCTCGAGATGCAGGAACAGCGACCTGCCGTTGGGCAATTCCGTCAAATAGTCTGTCACCGAGCTGGTCTCCACCTCTTCAAACCGCATGGCGTTCTCGACGCTGATGCCCAGCTTGGAGGCGACCGCCAGCAGCACGCGCGCATCGTCCTTGCTGAACGCGTCCTTCTCCCGCCGGTAGAGCGCTAGAACGCCGACGGCCGATTCCGTGCCCTCGAGCGGCACCGCCAGCGCCGATCGCAGGGCCGTGACGTTACGGCTGTCGTTCAGATAGCCGGGCTCGACCGAAGGGTTGCCGTTCACGATATGCGTGCGGTTCTCGGCGACCCAGCCGGAGAGGCCCTGGCCCATCGGGATGGCGAGCTTTTCAAATAGACGGGCGTCTTCTCCGGTCACGTATTCCGGGATCAGCCTGTCGCCGACCTTGACATAAACGGCAATGGCGTCGAACGGAACCAGTTTGCGCAGCCTGCCCGACATCACCGAGAAGGTCTCGGACAGACTCAGCGAGGTTCCGAGATCGCGCGTCATTTCAAAGATGGTCTGCGCTTCCTGGCGCGCGGCGGCAATCGAAACCACGAACTCCGCTCCGCCGCTCGAATGCCGTTCTTTTTGAAAACCGGCTGCCGGAGCGCGCCCATTCTCAATCTTCGCGCCGGTGGACAGCTTGGCAAGCGCGCCCGCGGGAACGGCTCGCGCGGATAGTTCGAGCTCCTCGCAGCGTTCCCGGAGGACCGCAACGACGCGGGGGTCGAAGCCGATGCCGGACTGCGCGACCACTACCGCCAGCGCCTCCTCAAGCGGCAGCGCGCGCCGGTATTGGCGATCGCTGGCCAGGGCATCCAGACAATCCACCGCCGCGAGGATCCGCGCGCCAATGGGAATCTGCTCTCCGCTGAGGCCGTCCGGATACCCTGTCCCATCCCACTTCTCATGATGGCTTCGCACGATCGGAGCCACGGGGTAAGGAAAGCGCACCTGCTCCAGGATCTCGGCGCCGACGACGGGATGAATTTTCATCTTTTCGAATTCTTCGGGGGTCAATTTTCCAGGTTTCGAGATGATGTGCTCCGGCACCGCCAGTTTACCGATATCGTGCAGCATGGCGGCCGCGCGCAGGGCCCGCATTTCCTCGCCATCGAGGCCTAGCTCGCGGCCAATTCCTGTCGCGTAGACCTCGACCCGTTGTAGATGGTCGCGCGTGGTCTGGTCCTTGGCTTCGATGGCGAGCGCCAGCGCCTCGATCGTCCGCAAGTGCAGGTTTGCGATTTCCTCGGCGTGCTCCTTCTGTTCCTGCGCATGGCGGCTTTCCCCTTCGGCGCGTTCTTTCTCCGATTTGAGGCGGTCGAGATAGAGCCGGTAGGAGCGGTATACCAGGTACACGCACGGTAGAATCAGCATCGCGGTTTGCCATCCCGCCCTTTTCGCCGCGTAGTTGAAGAGAACCGCCGCCGCCGCGCCTAATAAATAATAGGCGAGCGACCAGAAATAGCACTCCTTCCAAACCGTGATGACCGCCTTGCGTTCCGTGAGCGCGATGATCAAGGCCACAGGCCCGGTGTTGAGGACGAAGTAGACGCACGCCGCGATCGCGAGCAGCATCGGCGCCTCCAGCCCGATCCGCTGCAGAAGGCCGCTGCGGAAGACGCGGTCTGCGACGGTGATGGCCACGGCAGCAGCGGCGATATTGAAGAGAACCTGAACCGCGCGGGGCGCGCGGCTCGCGCACCAGTATGTCTGGACCAGGACGGCCGCGCAACCGATGGCGACGGTTTCGGCGAGAGTCAGCTGCACGAGGCCGACGAGAACAAAAAAGAAGTTCACGGACATCGTCCCCGTCACGCCTGGCAATCTCACTTTCCACCCGGAAGAGCACAGCGCAACAGTAAGGAAAACGAGAAAGCGGATCGCGTCTGTGGACGCGAACTGCGCGATGCCGGCAACAGCGCCGATGCTCCGCTCACGATCACGATCGCGACGAACAAAATAGCTCGGCGGGGCATCATGACGGCCAATGGTGCAATCCGGTGTCCCAATCGCCGGCGATGCGTTCAAAGGCAAGTCGCTCTCCATGCTTTCAATCGCTTGGAAGCAACAGCGAAAACGGCGCTCGAGGCGGCTGCCACGATATTGCGACGAATTGTCCCGCCATAAGTGGCCGGTTTGAGGCAATACGGCGCGTTGGCGATACAGCGCTATTCCTGCTCGCCTGCCCGCACTCAATAATGTTCCCCGCGTGGCCTAGTCCTAAGCCACTGGAGGATCTAGACAGGCTCGAACAAGGCGCGACAAGTTGTCGCGCGATCTGGGCCGGAATGTCTCTTAATCGTCCCCGTGCGCTTTGTTTTCAATCGTATGGCAGCGGCGCTAGGCGTGCCATTGAAAGCCCGGAGCTTACTTGGAGGAGCAAAATGAAAAGACTTTCTAGGGCCGCCGTGATTTTACTTCAGTCCGCCGCGATGGCTTTTGCGGCGTCGAAGGTGGCGCCGGATGTCAACACAAATACGAACGCCCTCGAGGACGTGATCATTCAGTTCAAGAACGTCAGCCTTCCGAACGCCGCGGGCAAATACGCGGCCTACGGAGCGATACAGAAGTTCTTCACGTCGATCAATGGGATCCACATGGTGCTGCCGGGCCGGCTGATCGGGCTGATCGCGCTCGATCCGATGGTTTCTTATATCTCACCCAATCGCAAAAGCATGGGCGCGGTCGATATTTCCACCGCGACCGTGAACGCGAATATCGCATGGTCCTACGGATATGACGGACGCGGCGTCGGCGTAGCCGTGATCGATAGCGGCATTACAACCAAAAGCGATTTCAATAATGCCGGTGGCTCGTCGCGCGTCGTGTACACGCAAGATTTCATCGGGGGCAATGGCTCCGATTCCTACGGACACGGTACGCACGTGGCCGGCATAATCGGCGGCGACGGCGCCAACTCGATCGGTTCCATGTTCACCAGGACATTCAAGGGGATGGCTCCCGGCGTGAATCTGATCGATCTGCGCGTCCTCGATCAAAATGGCAATGGTCAGGAAAGCGACGTGATTGCCGCCATCGAGCAGGCCATCGCGTTACGGTCGACCTACAACATTCGCGTGATCAATCTCTCCTTGGGACGCCGCGTATATGAAAGCTATAAACTCGACCCGCTCTGCCAGGCGGTGGAAGCGGCTTACAAGGCGGGCATTGTGGTGGTCGCGGCGGCGGGGAATTACGGCCGCGATAATTCACTCGGCACCAATGGCTACGGCACCATCACGGCGCCCGGCAACGATCCTTATGTCATCACGGTCGGCGCCACCAACGCCCATGGCACGCCGTTGCCGTCCGACGACACCATCGCGACTTATAGCTCCAAAGGTCCCACAGCGATCGATGGCCTGGTGAAGCCGGATCTAGTCGCGCCGGGGAACAACGTCATCTCGGACCTCGCGTCGCCGCTGTGTACGCTGGCCCTGAACAATCCACTTTCTTTGATCGCCAACAGCGCCTACGAGACGGGCCTGGGAATGTCGTCCAACTATTTCAGCCTGAGTGGAACCAGCATGGCGGCTCCCGTCGTGAGCGGCGCCGCGGCGCTGTTGATCCAGCAAAACCCGGCGCTCACGCCAGACCAGGTAAAAGCCCGTCTGATGAAGACCGCGCGCAAGATTCTTCCCCCTTATATGAGCGGCTTCGACAGATTGCATGGCGTGTTGTACATGAACCAGGCCGACATTTTTACCGTTGGCGCCGGTTACCTCGATGTCAATGCAGCGCTCGCGAACAATGACTACGTGATGCAACCCGCTATGTCGCCTTCCGTGACATTCAACAGTAAAGGGAACGCCGTAACCATGATGCGGGACATGAGTGTGGTGTGGGGCGATAGCGTCGTGTGGGGCGACAGCGTCGTATGGGGGAGCTCCGTATTCTCCGGGACTCTGAACGGCTACAGCGTCGTGTGGGGATCGAGCGTCGTCTGGGGCGATGTAAATCTCGCCGGTTTCAGCGTCATCTGGGGGACTACCGTGAACTCAAACGTCGCGATACAAGCGTCCGCGTACGACGACGGCGACCAGAACTGAAAATTCACCGATTCATTTTGACCCTCGGGAATCGCCGGGCGGGGTAGCGGTCTTCGCAACCTCGCCGACGATTCCCGGCTCCCGCAAATGAGCGTCCCGCCGCCCTCCTCTCCCCCGAGTTCCGAATCCGAAAGTTCTCCTTCAAGTACCCTCGTTTCCGTCACCCGCTCCCCAAGTCCGCTACGGCCTTGCGCTCGGCCAAAGACAGCCGAGCGCGCGCGATGGCGCGCAGTTCGGCATTGGAAGGGTGGGGAATCGGCGGCCGCTGTAGAACTCGCGGCGGCCGCGGCCGGCTTCTCTAAGGCGTTATTGTCCCGATGCGTCCGTGCGATGGTGTTCCGTTTCGCCCTGCGGTTTGGGCAGCGTCTTGCGAGGCAGCATCTGCGGCCGCGTCGCCGCCTCGTACACCACCGACGCAATCACCGCCGAGGCCTGCATCAAGTCCGCCGCGACGATGTGATCGTAGGTGTCCATATTCGAGTGGTGGGTCACTGTGAAATAGTCGAGCGGATCCTGAATGAACTGGAAGCCCGGCAGCCCCACGGCGTCGAACGAGAGATGGTCCGTACCACCCGTATTGCGAATGGTTATAGTGCTCACGCCGAGATCGCGGAAGGGGCTCAGCCAGCGCTCGAAGAGCGGACGCATGGCGTCGTTTCCTTGTAAATAGACGCCGCGAATCTTGCCGCTGCCGTTATCGAGATTGAAGTAGCCCGAAAGCTTGGCGTGCTCCGCTGTCAGCTTCATCGTCTTGGGATCGCCGAAATGCTCCTTCACGTAGGCTTTCGACCCCAGCAGGCCTTCCTCTTCCCCGCCCCACAACGCGATCCGGACAGTGCGGTCCATTTTCAGATTCAGCGCTTTGAGAACGCGGACAACTTCCATCATCACGGCGCTGCCCGCGCCATTGTCCGTCGCCCCCGTCCCAGTGTGCCAGGAATCGAAGTGCGCGCCCACCATCACGATTTCATCCGGCTTCGCGGCGCCCGGGATCTCCGCGACGACGTTGTAGCTGTCCACGGCCTCGGCCGATTGGCGCGCCCGCAGGCTCACCTGCATTTTCAACGGCTCGTTCAACCGCATGAGATGAAGCAGGCGGTCGTACTGCTCCTTGGTCACCACGAAGGTAGGAGGCGCCTGCGCGTCTTTCGGCTCGCGCGATCCCGCTTGCTCGGCGAATAAGAGAGCGTCGTGCGCGCGGGCGTCGTCCATCAGGACCGCGACGACGCCTTCCTGCTCGAAGAACTGGTTGCGGCGGTTGGCGACCTGCTGTCCGCGCTCGCGCATCTGTTCCCGGAGGGTCTCCGGGAGACTGGTCATGTACTCGAGCCGTTGCATGGGATCTTCGGGCATTTTCAGCGGCTCGTTCGGGGAAATCTGCATATGCAGCACGGGTTCGGGAGCCTTCGCCATGGCGGCCAGCTCGGCGTCGGTGTAGCGGCGGAACAACGGCTGGTTTTCGGAGCTGACAGCGCCCGGCCGCACCTCACGCGACGCCAGAACGATCTTGCCGCGCAGCTTCCCCTTATACTTGGCGATATATTCCTCGAGATCTTTCTCGGCCTGCGCGGGATCGAACGTCCGCGCGGCGAGCGGCGCAAGAACGACCCCCGCCGCGACCACGCCGTTCGTATTCTTCGACCATGCTAGCGGCGCCGCATCGAGCAACGCATAACGAGGCTGCAACATTTCGACTGCATATTGTTCGAGAGACCAGCTCTTGCCGAATGGTCCCCATTTCTCGAGATGCCCGTTCACCAGCCCGTAGCTTTCGAGCCGCTGCAAGGCCCAATCCGCCGCCTGCTTGAACTCCGGCGACCCGGTGAGGCGCGGTCCGTAAACATCCGTCAGGTACTCGATGTGCTCCATCACCTTCGAGTTCTGAAACTCTTCCGATTTGATCTGGTTGACGACCGAGAGGTCGACGCCATCCTGCGCGGCCAACACTCCCGAAGCGAGCAAAGCGGCCATGAGAATTCGCATGTATTCGATTATCGCTCCGCGCAAGAGCGCCTCTCAGGACAGGCGGCGAGCGACACCCATATTTACGGGAAAATGGGCGCGCGAAGACGACCGTTGAGATCCCCGATGCCATATTCCGCCGGGCCAAGTCCACGGCGGCGCGCCAGGGCGTCTCTTTAGAAGGAGTTTCTGACTGACGCGCTCAAGCAAAAGTTGCGCGGAACGTCCGCGATGTCGCGAGCACCCGTCGACGAACCGGCCCAAAGCGAACCAGCCCAAAGCGAACCAGCATGGATGCGAGCCTTCGGGACCTGCGTGATCTAGGCGACGAAACCAAACGTATAGCGGAAGCAATTGAGGAAGAATTCGAAACCGTCCAGAAAAGCGATTAGCGTTTATTCTGGACACGAATCCGCTGTCGGCATTATCGATGGCGATAAAGCCTCCTCGACGTGCGTCGGCAACTAACTTCTTTGCGGCTGAAACTTCCAGATGCCCGCGCATGCCGGCCTGATCGGAGAGTATTTGGCCGCCGGGGGTCCATACTCCGGAATGGTGGTCGCTCAATTTCGCATCGTACACGGCAACGATATTTGGATGATTTAGCGCCGCTTACCGCCCGCGCCGAGAGGCGCAACGACCTACTACGGCCCAAGTTTGCTGCCGGACAGAGAGGCGTTTTAGGAAAACAGTTTGCAGGGTTCGTTGCAGAAATGGCTTGCCGCCGCGCTGGACGCAACAGCGGAATTAATCGCGCAGGGTAGTGTCTAGAAAAGCGCGCAGGCGGTGGCTGCGGCTGGGGTGGCGGAGTTTCCGCAACGCCTTGGCCTCGATCTGCCGGATGCGCTCGCGCGTTACGGCGAAGTGTTGACCGACTTCCTCGAGCGTGTGCTCGCTTCCGTCCTGCAGACCAAAGCGCATCTGAATGATTTTCTCCTCGCGGGGACTGAGCGTTTTGAGAACTTCGCCCGTCTGTTCGCGAAGATTGAGGTTAATCACAGCTTCCGAAGGCGACACGACCCTACGGTCCACGAGGAAATCGCCCAGGTGGGATTCGTCTTCTTCGCCCACCGGAGTCTCCAGCGAGATCGGTTCCTGGGCAATGCGCAGCACCTTGCGAATCTTTCCGACCGGCAATTCCATGGCGTGGGAAAGCTCCTCGGTGGTGGGCTCGCGGCCGAGCTGCTGCTGCAGCTGGCGCTGCGTGCGGACCAGCTTATTGATGGTCTCGATCATGTGGACGGGGATGCGAATGGTGCGCGCCTGGTCGGCGATGGCCCGCGTAATGGCCTGCCGGACCCACCAGGTGGCATAGGTCGAGAACTTATATCCGCGGCGGTAATCGAATTTGTCGACCGCCTTCATGAGGCCGATGTTGCCTTCCTGGATCAAGTCGAGAAACTGAAGGCCGCGGTTGGTATAGCGCTTGGCGATGGAAACAACCAGCCGCAGGTTCGCTTCGATCAGTTGCTTCTTGGCGACATCTGCTTCCTGCTCGCCGCGTTCGACGATCTGGAGCGTGCGGCGCAATTCCGTGGCGCCGGCGCCGCAATCCTCCTCGATCTGCTGGATGCGCTGGTTGCATTGCCGCAGCTCTTTGCGAAGATCGCGCGAAGGATGAGCGGCGCGCCCGTCCGCGGAAGCCGTTTCCTCCATCTTGCGCTGTATCTTGGCGATTTCGCGTTCGAGGGGCTTCAATTCATCGACCGCGGCGCGCAGCTTGTCGGCCAGGGTGCGGCGTACGGCGGCCCCGAACGGAATGTCGCGAATGATACGCGAAATCTGCACCATGCCGCGGGCGAGCGAATAGCGGAAACCGCGATGCTGCTTGGGCTTCAGACTGCGCGAAATCGCCTGCAGCTTCTGGCGGTACTGCTGCGTTCGCTTATAGTGTTTCTCGATCTCGTCGACTTTGCGAAGAAGCTCGTCGAGCTGCGCGGAAAAATCGTCGTCGGTGACGACGAACTCCGGCAAGACCAGAATATCCTTGACAAGCTTGGCGCCGTCCCGCAGATCGGCGGCGAGCTGAATGATTTCGCGGATCACCAGCGGCGAGCGCGACAAGGCTTTACGAACGGCCCATTGTCCTCGCTCGCTGCGCTTGGCCAGCTCGATTTCGCCTTCGCGCGTGAGCAGCGGGACCGTGCCCATTTCCCGCAAATACATCCGCACGGGATCGTTCGTCTTGTCGCCAACGTCCTGGGCGAGGTCGATCTCGGCGAATTCGTCGCCCTCCTCGGCCTTCTTCTCAAAATCGATTTTCGGCTCTTCGAGAATCTCGACGCCGGCGCTGTCGAGGTCCGATAGCAGGTCCTCGAATTCCCGTCCCGACGGGAAGTCGGCGATCAACTCGCTCATTTCGTCGTACAGGACGAAACCCTTTTCCTTGCCGGATTCCATGAGCTGTTTCACGCGGCCGAATTTTTCATCAACGCCCACTGGCACCCCAATAACCAGCGAATCGAACCCCAGCCCCATTCAGTGTACAACACGGTTAGCGCGCCACTCTTACCGCGCCTTAGCGTCCTCGTTTGATCGCCACAAGCTGCTCCATCTGGCGCAATTGCCCGGATAAACGGAGCGCTTCGGCGAGGTCTCCGCCGCGTTCGGCGGCCTGGATCTCGGCCTTCAAATGGGAGCGCCGCAATTCCCGCTCCTGACGCGCGATGGCGCGCATGCAATCGCGCGCTTGTTCGAGCGCCACATTATCTTGGTCCTCACGGACTGGGTCCTCACTCATTTCATCGGCCAAAAGGAGCCGCGACAATAGATCCTTATCGCCGTCCCCCAAGCGTCCATCCAGGCTGGAAAAGGTTAGCACATCGCCACTCGCGGCGGCGGCGAAAAGAGCCTCGAATATGCCGCGCGTCTTAAAGCGCTCGATCGCTTCGAGATCGCGCAAAGCTGGCAGAACCTCCGCGCGAGCCTCCGCGCTCCGCAGCAGAGCGTCCAACAATAGTTTCTCGCTCGGCGGCACGACGAGCTCGCGTCTGCCCGGCGCAGATTCGGCGCGTGACGGCCCCGCCCGCCGGAAGCGCTCCAGAACGAGGTTTTCATCCACCCCCAGATAAGACGCCATGTCCTTGGCCACGGCGGCGCGCTCGATCTTGTCGTGGATGCGCTCGATGGCGGGAAGCAGCTCCTTCCAGGCATCCATGCGGCCTTCCGCCGAGCGCAGATCGAACTTTTTCCTGGCGCGGTCCGCCAGCCAGAAATAATACCGCGGCGCTTGCGCGAGCGCGGCCCGGTAGGCATCGGCTCCGGATTTTTTGACGTATTCGTCGGGATCGAGATCGCCCCTCAATTCCAGAACCCGCACGCGCATCCCTTCTTCTAAAAGCATTTGCAGCGAGCGCTCGGCCGCGTTCGCGCCCGCGGCATCGGGATCGAAGTTCACCACGATGTTGCTGGAGTGGCGCTTCAGCGTGCGCACCTGGCCATTGGTCAGCGCCGTCCCACAACTCGCCACGACTTCCTGCACGCCCGCCGAATAGACCCCAATGACGTCCATGTAGCCTTCCACCAGCACCACGCGGTCGAGCTTGCGAATCGCCGTTTTGGCGCGATGCAGATTGTAGAGCGTGGCGCTCTTGTGATAGAGCGGGGTCTCCGGCGAGTTCAGGTATTTCGGCTCCTCGCCGGCCTGGAGCGCGCGGCCGCCGAATGCGATGGTGCGCCCCGCTTCGTCCTGGATCGGAAACATGAGCCGAGCGCGGAAGCGGTCGTAGAAGCGGCCGGACTCCTTATGGCGCCCCAGCAGGCCCGAATTTTCGAACAACTCCGGCGAGTAGCCTTCCTGCTCCAGCTTGCGCGTCAATTGGTCCCAGGAATCGGCCGCGAGTCCCAAGCCGAACTCGGCGATCTGGTCGCCGCCGACGCCGCGCCCAGCGAGATATTGCCGCGCGGACGCGCCCATGGGGCTGTTCAGATTGCTCTGAAACAGCCGCGAGGCGGCCTCCTGCATTTGGAGAAGCGCCGCGCGCTGTCTTGATTCCGCATCGGCGTACTCGGCGCGCTTGGGCATCGGAATGCCATGGCGCTCGGCGATGCTTTTGAGAGCCTCGAAAAAAGTGATGCCCTCGAGCTGCATGACGAAGTTGAAGATGTCGCCGCCGGCGCCGCAGCCGAAGCACTTATAGTATTGATGGACGGCGTTGACGCCGAAGGAAGGAGTGGACTCCGCGTGGAACGGGCACAGGCCCACATAGCGGCTGCCTGCTTTTTTGAGGCGAACGTATTCGCCCACCAGGCGGACGATGTCCACCGAAGATTTCACCTGCTCGACGAAATCCATTTCAGGCTTGGTCCAATGGTGGCACATTCGCAGCGCCGAGGCGGATCGTTTCGCGGCGCTCGCGGCGAGGAACCAGCGCATCACGAAGCGGCGAAGAAAGTAGCGGTTCAGGATGGGGCGTCAGCGCGCTGCTTCTCGAGCGGGCGAGGCGATCGCGCAATCGGCAAGCGGGCGTGGCGATCACGATCGCCGTCGGCGGCGGGATTACGGGCGGACGGCCGACGGGTCGCGCATCTTCCCCGCCCGCCATGCGGGCCGGGAACGGTCGCGAAGATGCCCGGACTGGCGCCTGCTCCCGATCTCGGCCTCGAGTGAGGTTGACTTGTCCTTCGTAGCCGCACTCGCAGCGGCCGGCGGCGCATCTTCCTCGCCCGCCATGCGGGCCGTGAATGGGACGCGAGATGCCCGGACTGGCGCCACCCCGCGATCCCGGCGTCACGCGTGTTTTGAACTTGCCCTCCGCAGCGGCCGGCGCGGGGCGTCGATGTTTCTTACAAGGTCACGCCGTACGATGGATGCGAGTAGGTGCCGCCTATTTGAATCGGCACCACAGCGCCGGCGCGCTTCTTTTTGAAGAACGGGTCGAGCGCTTTTAGCAGAAACGATTTGATCCCCTTGGTCGCCTGCGAGAGGTCGGCGCGCATGGCGAGGGTTCCACGGAGGTCGATGCGCTGGTTGAGCAGGTTGTAGGTTCCGTGAAGACGCACCAGCGCGCCGGGCACGGTGAACGAGAGCGTTGAAAATCTGGCGATGCCGTCTTTCAACAGAACATGGCCTGTGAGATCGGAAACGACGTCTTGCGGATCCGTGTCGGCATCCTTATCCCCGCGCGCGCGCTCGCTTAAAATATCGATTTGTTGGCGCGTTCGCGAGCCGGTGAAGCGCGCGTCGGCGATTCCAAAGTCGCCTTCGAGCTGGACCTTGCGGAGAAACTTTTCCTTCCCTGGCGGAAGCCCGGCTTTAGCGCGGAACGTAATGGCCCCGGCCAACGGCGGACGATTCGATTTCATAAACAAGCGCATGAGGTCCTGGATGCGGCCCTCCCGCGCGGTCATTTCAAGCGATACCGTTTTACCGCTTTCGCCCGCTTTGCCCGCGATGGCGCCCTCGGAATCGATGGAGGTTCTCTCGAATTGGGTATCGGCGGGCTCAATCATCGTATCGCCATTCGTTCCATTCACGATCGCGTGGAATTTTGTAGCGAGCTGGACGGGATGTCCGCTGCTTTTCACGTAGAAATTCCGGACATTCACGGCGCCGCGAACGTCGATGCTCTCCAGAATGCCGCTGAATTTGCCCTGGGAGGACAGCGTCCCTCCGAGCAGCGAAAAAACATCGAGATCCGCCTGCTCGAAGGCGTACTGGCCGGAGAGAGGCATTTTGCCATGATCGCCGGAGTTCCACGGGCCAAAGGCGCCGGAACAGGTCACCTCGCCAGGCGGTAAAGGATTCTTTAAGGAAGCGCGAAACGGCATGACGCGGCCCGCGCCGGCATTCGCTCCGGCGAGTTTGTGAATCTCAAAGCGCAGCGCCGAACCACCGTGGCGCTGGACCTCCAATATCGAGCCATCGGCGATCACTTCGCCGATGACGAGCTGGGAGGCGTTCGATTTTTTTGGGGCCGGAGGTTCACCGGAACCGGGCACGCGCACGTAAAGCTTCTCGGCGCGAATCCGTTCGATGCGCTTACGGCCGGTCAGCAACGCTGTCCAGGCCGCCTCAATAGTCAGCTTGAGAATGCTCCCGTCGGCTTTGGGCCCGTGAAACGCGATGCCTTCGATCACACAACCCGGATGTGGGAAGTAGACGCTGCGAAACGATCGCAGCTCCACGGAGGCGCTCAAAAACTGGCTCAGCTCGCTGCGGACGGCATCCTTCTTGAAGGGCCACTTCGCGAGCACAAAGGCGAAGGCGCCACATAAAAGGACAGCAACCGCCGCAATAGCGATCCTCACACTGCGTTGCCCTAAAACTCTCACGCCGGGTCAAGAGGTTTGACGCCCGCGCGCGCGTTAGGAGGAGGTATCGCACGCACGGGCGTAGCCAGCCTACATCGGTCGAAGCATATCATACTTGAAGGACGGGATCGGAGGACGGGGCCCGCGTCATACTAAAGCATGGTCACCGACCTGGTCCAGATTCGCCGTCTGGGCGAGAAAAACATGGAGCAGAACAGGCGGCTGCGCGCGCATCTGAAGCGCCACAACTTCGTCGAGCGGCGGCTCAAGCATCTGGCCGAGGAGGTTGAGGAAAGCATCGACTGCCGCGCGTGCGCCAATTGCTGCCGTGTCGCAACCACGAAGCTGACCCCGCGCGATGTGGACAAGCTATCGCGCTTTCTAGGAATGCGCCGGGAGGAGTTCTTGCGGGATTTCGCCGTACCGGACAAGGACGAGGGCCTGATCCTAAGAAGGAGTGAAGCGGGCTGCGTTTTTCTGAGCGGGAACGACTGCACGGTATACGAGGGGCGTCCGCATACGTGCGAAGATTTTCCTCACCTGGCGCGCGGTCCCGGATCGTTTCTCTCGCGACTTTGGGAGATGCCCGATCGCGCCACCTACTGCCCCATCGTTTATAACAGCCTGGAAGCTTTCAAGGACGAAATCGGGTTCAGTCGATGAGCGCGCTGGGCTGCCGCGCTTGAAACCAGAAAGCCTTGATGGTTTTGCCGACCGCCAGAAATTCATTCAGGTTGGAGGGCTTCTGAATGTACAGGGCGGCGTCGCCGCGCGCGGCGCGCGCTCGGTCGGCCGGATTGCCCGAAGAGCTTAGAATCACGACCGGCGTGCATTGCAGCTCCGCGTTGGCTCGAATTTCGTTCAGAACCTCCCAGCCATCGCGCTTGGGAAGATTGAGGTCGAGCAAAACGAGATCCGGTCTCGGGGCTCCCGCATGGCCATCGCGGCGGTGGAGATAGTCGAACGCCTGCTCGCCGTCCGCGAGGTGCAGCAGCTCGAAATCGAGCGCGGAGTCCTTTAGAGCCTCGCGCACTAAGACCACATCGGCGCGATTATCTTCGACAATCAAAATTCTAACGCGCTTTTGTTCAGTGGAGTCGGGCATCACTTAATAATCATTTCTACCATTATAAGCGGCATTAGACAAGAGGAATCTATGCTGTTCCGGCTGACACCACGACGCTTGTGCCATAGAAGCGCACTATTTACCAGCCCAATTATGGCCGTATATCCGATAGGAATACGCATAAATACTGCCCTACATTACGGCTTACCCTACCAAGCTGGCCATAATTGCGGATAGCACAATCGCGGAAATTAGGGTGTATTTCCAGTCGCGCTCCAGCCCAAACCCGAAGGCGCACGCCAGGACGCGCGCCACCGGCGTCGCCATCAGCAGCAGCAGTCCGAATTGAATGATGAAAAGCGGATCGCCGTTCGAGATTCCGCCGGCGATGGCGGGGATGCTTTCAAGCGGGGCGGGCGCACCGCGAAAGACGCGATAGGAAGGGCGCGCGCCATGATGTCCGGCCAGGTACCAGGCTCCTCCGGCGGCAACCAGCAGCGCGGCGATCAAGACGCCCGTGCGCAGAATGATCGCGATCGCGTTTTCGATCTGCTGGTCGTTCAGGCGCATCCTGTTCAATCGCATTATTATAGACGTCCCGTAACGCCGCCGTAGATCATCTCGATGGCGAGCGCGCCGACCACCACGGCAAAGAGAACGCGCAAAGGCCCAATGCGAGCGCCGCCAAGCAGACGCGCGCCTAGCAACGATCCCGCCAGGACGCCCAGCGTCACGGGCATCGCAATCTGCGGCAGAATGTAGCCCCGCCGAAGATACACGCCCGCGCTCGCGGCCGCCGTCACGCCAATCATAAAGTTGCTCGTCGTGGTGGAAACTTTAAATGGGATGCGCATCACCTGGTCCATCGCGATCACCTTCAGCGCGCCCGATCCGATGCCCAGCAACCCCGATATCACTCCGGCGCTAAACATCACCGCGAATCCGCTCTTCACGCGATGCACTGTGTACTTCTTCGCGGCGCCGTTTTCGGGGTAGCTCCCGTTCAGCCGCAGCTTTGCGCCGAGCGGGTCCGGCTCCCCGGTTTCCACTTGCCGCGAGTGGGCGCGCAGCGAACTGTACGCCGAATAGAGCAGAACCGCCCCGAGGACGATCGAGAGTACAGCCGTGGGTAGGACGGCCGCCAAATGCGCGCCGCCCAGGGCTCCGAGAGTGGTTGCAATCTCGAGGAACAGACCGATGCGCACGTTCGAATAGCCTTCGCGAACATAGGCCGAGGCCGCGCCCGAAGACGTCGCGATCACCGAGACAAGCGATGCCCCCATCGCGTAACGCAGATCGACATGAAACAGGAGCGCCAGCACGGGCGTGATGACGACGCCGCCTCCCAGCCCGGTCAAGGAGCCCAGAAACCCCGCCCCCATCGCGGCCAGCAACACCAGCAGCGTGAAGAGGAGCATCGCCGCTAGATGCGATTCGCCGCGCGGGCGCGCTCTCTATTCATCGCTGTCTTCGACATTCTTCTTGTGTTTAGGCTTCTTTCTTAGATCTTTCGGCTCGATGGCGCGCGCCGGCGGCACCGTCCCAACGCGTTCGCGAGCCAGTTTGCGCACGCCCTTGTTCTGGTCGAACCGCTTGGGCCGTTTCTTCGCGGGAGACATTTTTCGAGGAAAGGCGCGGGCGGATGTTCCCAGCCATCCCTTCCGTGCGTCTTAATATCCAGCGTATGAGCGAGCGACCCGGCTTGACGCCGCCTATCGAAGCTCCATACAATAGAAGTGTATCTTACAAGGAGGCCATATGCTGAGGTCCATCGGACTGCCTGAGCTGTTGGTCATTTTGGTAGTCGCTGTTCTGCTTTTCGGCGGAAAGAAGATTCCCGAGGTGGCTAAAGGATTAGGCGAGGGAATCCGGAATTTCAAAGACTCCCTCAAAGACGGCGCCGACGACAAGAAGCAGGCGTAGGCTTCCGGGCCGGCTCGCAATTTGAGCCTGCCTACCATCGGCTTTTTTAGGACATTCAAAGGAAACCCCGCGTTCCGGCCCGCATGGCGGCTACGAACGCGGGGGTTTTGTTTTCGGGACCGCGCCAGGCCTAATTTAGCCCTGGGCCTTCTTTGCCTTAGGCGGAACGATGGCGTCTTTGACGGCCTTGGCCACCCGAAACTTCACCACTTTCTTCGCCGGGATTTTAATCGCCTCGCCCGTCGCGGGGTTGCGGCCGGTTCTCGCCTTACGCTCCACGCGAACCAGGCGGCCGATGCCGGGGATTACGAACATGCCGTTCTTTTTCGTCTCCCGCACCGCCAAGTCCGCCAGACTAGTCATGAACTGCTTCGCTACCTTCGTTTGCACCCCGGTCCCGCCCGCCAGTTCCTTCACAATCTGAGTCTGCGTCATCTTCGTCACTGCCATGTAGCTCTCCTTGATTTTGAGTGTGCTGCGTTCTTGCTTCCGTCTGGACGGTTCTGAAACAAAACCGTTCAAAAATGTTTTTGCAACTCAATCATACGGAAAGGCTGGTCCGATGTAAAGCCTGAAAACGCACAAAAAGCCATTTTTCAAGGCTTTTTTGCCGCAGGGCATTGTCAAAGAGCGTCGGAGCGCGGGTTTGGAGCATTCCGCGCCGCCCAAGACCCTATTCTACGCGGTTTGCGCCTGTGCCGTGCGGGCAGTCGGAGCGGACCGGACCGTCTTGGCGGCGATTTCGGATTCGGCCGCCGGCGCTTCTCCCAGCCCGGCGATGCGGCGCACTTCCACATCGAGCGTCTGGCGAATGTCGGCGTGCTCGATCAGGAACGCGCGGGCGTTATCGCGGCCCTGTCCGATGCGATCTCCGCCGTAGCTGTACCACGATCCGCTCTTTTCGACCACCCCCTGCGCGACGCCGAAATCGAGCAGGTCGCCTTCGCGCGAGATTCCCAACCCATATAAGATGTCGACTTCCACTTCGCGAAACGGAGCCGCGACTTTATTTTTCACGACT
This sequence comes from Bryobacterales bacterium, assembly GCA_963838885.1. Lineage (GTDB taxonomy): Bacteria > Acidobacteriota > Terriglobia > Bryobacterales > Bryobacteraceae > JAICMB01. The sequence continues at coordinate 40,316 of CAWITB010000064.1, forward strand.
TTGATCTTCGTGCGGTTTCCCACCACCGTGTCGCCGTCCTTGATCGCGGAGGCGCGCCGCACTTCCACGCGCACCGAGGAGAAAAATTTCAGCGCCCGGCCGCCGGTAGTGGTCTCGGGATTTCCAAAAACCACCCCGATCTTCTCCCGAATCTGATTAATAAAGATGAGCAGCGTATTGGTGCGCGCCACGGCGCCGGTGAGCTTGCGCAGAGCCTGCGACATGAGCCGGGCGTGCAGACCCATGTAGCTCTCGCCCATTTCCCCTTCGAGTTCGGCCTTGGGAACCAGCGCCGCGACGGAATCGATCACCGCGACGTCGATCGCGCCGGAGCCGACCAGCGCCGCCGTGATCTCGAGCGCCTGCTCCCCGTAATCCGGCTGCGACACGATCAGATTGTCCACGTCCACGCCCAGGTTGCGGGCGTAGGCGGGGTCGAGGGCGTGCTCGGCATCGATGAAGGCGGCCGCGCCGCCCGCCGCGATGGGCCTCCGCGATGACCTGCAATGCGAGCGTTGTCTTACCCGACGATTCCGGTCCGAAAATCTCGACCACGCGTCCGCGAGGCAGGCCGCCAACGCCCAGAGCGTAGTCAAGCGAAATCGATCCGGTCGAAATCGCGCTCACCGGCAGCGCATTGCGCGATCCCAGCCGCAGCACGGATCCTTTTCCGAACTGCTTCTCCATCTGGGTGAGCGCGGCGTCGATGGCGCGCTGCCGCGCGGGCTGGTCGAGGACAGGCGTAGGTTGCACGCCTATGCAGTGCCGGGCCGCGGCAAAATATCTCAGCCGATTTGGCCGCCGTCCGTGCTTGCGGGATTTTTGTAGACTTAGAATAAGAACACCCCATGGAAGACCTCACACGCCGCGATGTAGTGAAACTCGCGGGCGCCGCCGCCATCGCCGCCGCTCCCGCCGTCGTAAAAGCCGCGCCCGAGCAGGTGAAATACGGCGTTATCGGCAACGGCGGACGGGGCGGCTATCTGCTGAAGCACCTGACCAAGATCGACAACGGACGCTGCGCCGCGGTCTGCGATCTCGATCCCAAAAAAATGGACCAGGTCTCCGCCGTCATCGGCACGAATCCTTCGAAATACAAGGATTATCGCGAGCTGCTCGCCGACAAGAACGTCGAAGCCGTGATCATCGCGGTCCCGTTATTCGAGCACTATAAAGTCACCCAGGACGCGCTCGACGCGGGCAAGCACGTCTTTTGCGAAAAGAGCCTGGTGTTCAAGCCGGAGGAAGCGCACATGGTGCGGGCGCAGGTGGCGCAGCATCCCAAGCAGGTTTTCCAGGTCGGCTTGCAGCGCCGCTACAGCAAGTTCTACCAGCTCGCCAAGCAGATGGTCGATAAAGGCGTGCTGGGAAACGTCACTCATATTCAAGCGCAATGGCACCGCAACCCCGGCTGGCGCATGAACGGGTTCAACTGGCGCCTGTACCGCGAATATTCGGGTGGTCTGGCGGCGGAGCTCGCCTCGCATCAGATCGACATCGCGGACTGGCTTTTCGGATCGTCTCCGGAATGGGTGATCGGCGTGGGCGGCCTCGATACCTGGCACGACGGGCGCGACGTGTTCGATAATATCCAGCTCATCTACAAATATCCGAACAACCAGAAATGCATTTACAGCGCGATTTCGACCAACCAGCACCTGCCTTATCTCGATAGCACGCGGCCGGAGTTCGGCGAGTGCATCATGGGCACCGAAGGCGCTCTCGAAATGACGGTGGGCGATGGCGAGCTCACCATGCCGACCGCGATGTGGTTCAAAGAGCCGGCGCATGTCACCATTACGCCCGCCACCAGCGCGCCCGAAAAACCCGCTGCCGCCGGCGCCTCGTTCGCTCTCGGAGCGGGCCAGAAGGGCATGCCCATCGCCATGGCCACGGGCGAGCTCGCGATCCGCCAGAACGATTCTTTCTTCAATCGTGAATCGAAGTTCGCCAAGCGCTGGCTTTATTCCAAAGGCATCATGACGGACGACGAGGACCGCAACCCGGTTGAAACGGAGCTCGAAAGCTTCTTCAATGACACGCGCACCGGCGGCCATCCCAAGGCCGATCTGGAAGTTGGACTGGCCGACTCCAAGGCCGTGATCCTGTCGAACATGTGCCTGGACCAGGACCGTAAAGTACAGTTCAGCGAGTTCGACGGTTTGGGTCGCGACGTCACACCGCAGCAATGGCAGGCCAACATCGCGAAGTCGGAGCAGAGCTACATGAATTCGCTGGCGGCGAAGAAGAAGATGCCGGCGTAGTGAACGCGCGGGCCAGATAGGCCGCGCGACAAATGGTTCGAACATGGGATTTGTGAAGGTGGGGGAGCTGTCGAAGCTGCCGCCGGGGTCGGTTATGGAAGCCATCGCGGACGGCAATTCGTACGCGATCTGCAACGTTGGAGGGCAACTGCATGCCTTCGACGGCGTTTGTCCCCATGCGGGCGGTCCGCTGGGGCAGGGGACCATAATCGACGACGTTCTGATGTGCCCGTGGCACGGCTACGAGTTCGATCCGCGCACGGGAGAAAATCTCGACAATCCGCTGATGACGGTGGCGCGCGTTCCGCTCAAGGTGGAAGGGGACGACATCCTGATCGAGGTTGGGTAAGTTCTGCCGGAGCTTCCCGAAGTCGAGACTGTGGTTCGATCGCTGGCGCCGCGCTTGACGGCGCGCATAATCCGCGAGGCTCATTTTTTCTCCAAGCATGTGGTGAAGCAAGACTTCGCGGAGCTGGCGGCGCGCCTGCGCGGACAGAGGGTCCGGCGCGTGCGGCGGCACGGCAAGTTCATCGTCATTGATCTCGATTCCGGGGCTTTGACGATTCATCTCGGCATGACGGGCAAGCTGCTAGTCGATGGGAGTTCCGGACCTTACACGCGCGCGCTGTTCGAGCTGGACGAAGGCATGCTGGTCTACGACGATATCCGCCACTTCGGCAAAATCCAATGGAGCGAAGGACTGCCGGAGCGCGTGCAAGGGCTCGGTCCGGATGCGCTTGCGATTTCACTCGCGGAGTTCACGGCGCTGCTGCGCAAACGCCGCTCCATGATCAAGCCGCTCCTGATGAACCAGGCCTTTGTGCGGGGGATGGGCAATATTTATACCGATGAAGCGCTGTTTTTGGCGCGCATTCATCCCAAGGCGATCGCCTCGCGCCTGAGCCGCGCGCGCGCCGAGCGGCTGCACCGGGCCATGGGCGATATTCTTTCGGCGGCGATCGATTTGAAGGGATCGTCTATTTCGGATTACGTGGATTCCGAGGGACGGAAGGGAAGTTTCCAGCTACATCATCAGGTTTACGGCCGCGCGGGGGAGCCGTGCGCGGCGTGCGGGAATCCGATACGCCGGATTGTGCTCGGGTCGCGGGGGACGCATTATTGTCCTCGATGTCAGAGAAGCTGAGAATCTGATCGGCGAGCTGAACCACGGGCTTCAATTGCGCGACATCGTGGACGCGAACCACGTGGGCGCCTCCGAGGATGGCTGCGGTGACGGCGGCGGCGGTTGCGAAATCGAGCTGCGGCAGGGCCGCGTCCTTGGTCCACTGGGCAAGGAAGGCCTTGCGCGAGGGGCCGACTAGAATCGGCAGATCGAGCTTGGCGAGAACGGGAAGGCGCGCCAGAATTTCCGAGTTTTGTTCGCGCCGCTTGCCGAATCCGAGTCCCGGGTCGATAACGATGCGAGTGCGCTCGACCCCCGCGCGGACGGCGCGGTGAACGCCGGCGTCAAGATCGCTCGCGATTGTGGCGGCCGGATCTTTCATAGGCGGAAGCTTACCCCAGCTTTCGGGCGTGCCGCGCATGTGGTTGATGATGAAGCCGGCGTCGTAATGGGCAACGGTCTTCGCGAGCAGCGGATCGAAGGTCAGGGCGGAGGGATCGTTCACGATTTCGGCGCCAAGCTGCAGGGCCTTTTCCGCGACGGCGGACTTGTAGGTATCGACCGAAAGCGGAACCGAAATGCGGCCGTGCAGCCGTTTCAAAACTGGAACCAGGCGGCGCAGCTCTTCGGCTTCGGAGATGCGAGTGGAACCAGGCCTGGTCGATTCTGCCCCGATGTCGATGATGTCCGCGCCGGCGTCCTCCAGTTCCACGGCGCGGGCGAAGGCGCGGCCGGGATCGTCGTAGCGGCCGCCATCGGAAAAGGAATCGGGCGTCACGTTGAGGATGCCCATGATGAGGGTGCGCTCGCCGAGGAGGACCGTGCGGTCTTTTAATTTCCACTCGTAGCGTCGTCTCATCGGGGTGCGTTGAACAAGGGGTATCGGGGGAAGGCTACGTTGAAGGGTGCGCGGAAATCCGCTCGGTTGAAAAACCGGCTTCGACCGGAAGCCGCTTCCTTCGGTCGCGGCTCGGTTCCGGAGCCCGTACTTGCTTGGTGGCCGGCAGGTCCATTGAGGGTTGCGTTGTGGTGGTTTTCATCATGGCGCTCCCTGGATACGTTTCCACTTTTTCCCTACGCGCAAGGTTTTGACGTCGCCCGGCGGAAGCTCCAGCGCCAGAGCCGTGCAGCGCTCGCCATCAATGGTTAAGGCGCCGGATTTGACCAATCGCTCAGCCTCGCTGCGGGAGGGCGCGAGGCCGGTGGCCTGCAGCATTTTGGCGACGTTGACGGATCCGCCGGGATAGGCAGCCGTCTCGATATCGGCGGGGACCTCGTGCTGGCGAACTTCGCGATCGAAAGCTTCGGCGGCATCGTCCGCGGCTTGCGGAGAATGAAAATCGCTCACGATCAAATGCGCCAGATTCATCTTCTGCTCCATGGGGCGATGGAGCGCGCGCATCGCCGCGATGTCGTCCATGCTTTTGTCGGTCAACAGCTCGTAGTAGCGCCACATCAGCTCGTCGCCGATACCCATGACCTTTCTGTACATGTCTTTGGGCGGCTCGGCGATACCGATATAATTGCCCTTCGACTTCGACATTTTCTCGACTCCGTCGGTGCCCTCGAGCAGCGGCGTGGTGGCGACGATTTGCGGCTTCTGTCCGTAATCGCGCTGGATTTCGCGGCCGACCAACAAGTTGAATTTCTGGTCCGTGCCGCCCATTTCGACGTCGCATTCGAGCGCGACAGAATCGTAGGCCTGGCCGAGCGGATAAATGAACTCGTGGATGGAGATGGGCGTGCCGTCTTTATAGCGTTTGGAGAAATCGTCGCGCTCCAGAATTCGCGCCACCGTATATTTGGAGCACAGGCGCACCAGTTCGTAGATATCGAGCTTGCCGAGCCACTCACTGTTAAACCGTATGTCCGTTTTGCGCGGATCGAGGAGCTTGAAAACCTGGGTTTTATACGTCTCGGCGTTGCGCTCAATTTCTTCGCGGGTCATGGGAGGGCGCGTGACGTTACGGCCGGTGGGATCGCCGATGAGGCCGGTGACATCGCCGATCACGAAGATGACGGTGTGGCCAAGATCCTGAAAGTGCTTCATCTTGCGGATCACGACGGTGTGGCCGAGATGCAGATCGGGCGCGGTGGGATCGAAGCCCACTTTGACGCGCAAGGGGCGGCCGGTCTTTTGCGATTGCGCGAGGCGCTCGCGGAGCTCTTCCTCGCGGATGAGCTCGGCCATGCCTTTTTTTAGGAAAGCGATCTGATCGTCGAGGGTCATGTGGGGCTTGGTTTGTAAACACTATTGTAGTGGCTGCGTGTTAGCATACGGCTCATTATGCGAGCGCTCGCGATTCTGTTGGCAGCCGCGCCTCTGCTGGCCCAGACATCCGCGACGCGGATTGTCAGCGGCAGACGTTACCCGCGCCTCGTGATCCGCAACGCCACGATTATCGAGGGCAACGGAACGCCCGCCTCCGGACCGAAGGACATTGTGATCGAGAAGGGCGTGATTACGTCGATTGTTCCGCTCGATGCGGTTTCCGCGGGACGGGGCGACTCGCGGCGGCCGGCGGGCGACGTCGAAATCGACGCGGCGGGTAAGTATGTGATGCCCGGCCTGATCAATGCCCACGGTCATCTTCAGGATGAGCGCGGCGGCATCCCGCAGCCGTTCGAGTACGAACTGAAGCTGTGGCTCTCCTGCGGCATTACGACCGTTCGCGATGTCGGCAGCGATACGCGTAAGGCGGTGCAACTGCGGCGGCGGAGCGCGGAAGGTGAAATCGCTTGTCCGCGCCTGTTCATTTATCCGATGTTCAATCGCGGGGTCAATCCGGGGAACGCCGCCGAGGCGCGGGCACGCGTGCGGGAAATCAAAGACATGGGGGCGGACGGCGTCAAGATTCTCGGCGTCTACCGCGATGTGATGGAAGCGTTGGAGGACGAAGCGCATAAGCTGGGGCTGCGCGTGGCGCATCACACCGGAGTGGAAGAAACGAACGCCTGGGACGACATCAAGTTCGGCACCACTAGCATCGAGCATTGGTACGGCATTCCGGACGCGGCGATCGAGAGCGGGCGGCAGAATTTTCCCGCCACTTACAACTACAACAACGAGACCGACCGCTTCCGTTACGCCGGCCATCTTTGGCGCGAGGCGAATTGGGAGCGCCTGATGCAGGTGTTTGACGGCATGGTGAAGGCGAACGTCGCGTGGGACCCGACGCTCGACATTTATGAGGCGAGCCGCGATTTGCAGCGCGCGCAAACCCAGCCCTGGTTCCGCGATTATCTGCATCCCACGCTGGCCAAATATTTCGAGCCGAATGCGGCGAATCACGGCTCGTATTTTTTCGGCTGGACTTCGACGGACGAGACGTTCTGGAAAGAGAATTACCGGATCTGGATGGCGGCGCTGAAGGAGTTTGCGCGGCGTGGCGGACTGATCGGCTGCGGCGAGGACGCGGGCTTCATATATCAGATGTATGGATTTGGTTTATTACGGGAGCTGGAGCTGCAACAGGAGGCGGGGTTCCAGCCGCTAATTGTGATTCAACACGCGACTTTGAATAATGCGCGCATTCTGGGGCAGGAGAATCATTTGGGGCGCGTGCGCGCGGGGTACGCGGCGGACATTCTGGTAGTGAACGGAAATCCGCTGGAGAATTTGAAGGTGCTCTATCCGACGGGCGTGGACGAGATCCGCGAGGGGAAGGTAGCGCATTCGGGCGGCGTGGAGTGGACTATTAAGGATGGCATTCCGTATTACGCGCCGGCGCTGTTTGGGGAGGTGAAGGAAATGGTTGCTAAAGCGCGGGCGGCGCGGTGACGGCTTGTCGGAGGAACGAGTTCGGGCTGAGAATGAAGGTGCTTCTTCGGCTCATCATGCGGGGTAGACACGAATGCCGAGAGGGAGGAATTCACTGTTTTCATCTCCCATGCGGCCGTTGATACATGCGTCGCTCGTCAGGTCGCGGGCCACATTCAGTTATGTGGAGCTTCGACCTTTCCCGATGAGGCCGATGTTCAGATTGGCGACGATTTCGAAGAACGCATTGTCGAGGCCGCCCGGAACTGCGATGAGCTTTTGGTCCTTATTACGTCTCTCCCACGGTTCATTGCCGAACGACCCGGCTTAAATGTTCAGAATCTTCCAATAGAGGTTGTGGCAAGCCAGATTGAAAAAGTGGTCAAAGAATCGACTCCAGCCGCTTAATCGCGGGGATGATCGCTCAGGAGAAGGATTGGGGGGAGGTGATAATTGTTTGCGATCTGTGCGGTGAAGCAAAAGAGTGCATGCAAAAGCAAATTGAGGGTAAGGAGTACGACATTTGCGCCGAGTGCTGGATTCCGCTGGCGGAAAAACTGAAGGGGAAGGGCAGGAAAAAGAAGGAACGGGAAACCGTGTTTTTGCCGCGGCTGACGAAGGGACCGGAACCGCAAGAGACGAAGCCTGTGCCTGGACAACCTCCGCCTATTTGGGGCGGTCCGGGCGGGCTCCACTGAAACTCAAGAATGCGCGTCTGATACGCGCCCACCTTACTTTATAAGGTTGAGAGATCGTTTGCCAAGGCGAAACGCGAAGGCGAATCGTGGTGTCGCGGAGTAGCCGCAGCGGTGGATTTCGGAAGACCGTCGCAGAGACACGTTCGACGATTAAAAATCGGATCTCAGCGGGTAATGGTCGTTTTCCGCACTTGCATAATCGGCCAGGATACGTTCGAAGCGCGATCGACAATCGTTCGAGCATGACGACGCAGCTCAATACTTTCGCGAGGAGCGATTACGCGGCGCGCCGTGTCGAGTATTGCCGGTCGAATGGCGTAGTTGAGAAGAGAAGCCATGGCACGCTTCATCGTCATCGCCCGAAGCCATATTGGGTCGTACATCTACCCTGTGTGGCTGCAATTCCTGGTAGGATGACTACCGAGGCCTATGCCGAAGGATTCTTCGAAGCGGGTTGAGCTGTTGCAGGGAACTCTGGACATGTTGATCCTGCGCACATTGCTGTTTGGTCGTGCTCATGGACATCAGATCGCGAAACACATTCAGCGGACCAGCGATGAGGCGCTGCAAGTTGAGCACGGGTCGCTCTATCCGGCTCTGCATCGGTTGGAACGAAAAGGCTGGGTGGCGGCGAAGTGGGAGCCCGCGGGGAAGGATCTGAAGCGCGAATTTAAGTATTACCGGCTCACGGCGGCGGGGAAGAAACAACTTGTGGCGGAAGAATCGAAGTGGAAGCAGTTGAGCGCCGCGATTGCGCGGATCATGTGGCCTGCCGAGGAGGAAGGCTAAATGCGCCGGCGGGAAGCTTAGAGAACGCGAACGGATCTGGAGCGGGAGCTGCGGGCCGATCTGGAGTTGGAGGAGGCGGAGCAGCGGGAGAGCGGTCTTTCGGCGGCGGAGGCGCAGTAAGCCTGGGCGTGGGAATTTGGCTAACGGGCCGCTCTTATGGACTCGTATGATGGCGAGGTGGCGCTCGGCGCCGCGTCGTTCCAGAGGGGCGGGCCTCGCGGGTTGATCGATTACTTCGCAATCAAATATCCGCGCGCGATTTCTTCGAAGCTGGCGATTTGCCGCGCAGTTCAGCGGTCGTCTCGGCCCAATTCCCGGGCCAGCAGTTGCGCCGTTCGCGGAGCCATTTCGAGGGCGGCTTTCGCGTTCAGGAATAGAGCGCGC
>CAWITB010000065.1:0-89017 GCA_963838885.1 Bryobacterales bacterium
ATCGGGAAATTGATTTTCTCCCCCGTAAAATCCTTTCATAATCTCAATGCGGCGCCTCTTTAGCGACGATAAAAATGAGACGAAATGTTCCGCTTTCTTCGAATTCGGCCGGTATTGTGTTTTCTTTTGACGGCGCCTGGAGTTGTGACGCAGCACAAGGTTGATTCGCCCAACACCTACGAGCGCGTCCTCGCGGTCGTGCCGTTCACAGGGAAAGGGACCAGGGACGATCCGCGCGCCGGCCGCTTTACGCGCCATCCCCCAGTCGGATGAATGCGGCCTGCGCGCGGGAATCCTGGCCTTCAACTTCGTCGAGAGCGACGACGAAAATCGCTCTGGTGGAATTCGTCGCCGCCAACCGCGCCGCTTTTCAGCAGATTTTAGCCGATCCCTCGATTAAGACCTTGCTTAAAGGCAAGGACAAGCGCGTGACGCCCTGGAGGAGTTTCAGAAGCATCAGAACAACTTCGACTTTTCGCGCTTCGAGGTGCGGCTACCATGAAATGCATATTGCGATTGGCGCTGGCGGCTATGTTTACTTTCGCGGCGCGGGGCAGAGTTATCAAGGTCATTTCGAGGTGGCCAACTACGCCGCGCTATGGGCTGGTCTGGGGACGCAAACAATCCCAACGCCCCCATGTGGGTGGATCTATTCGGTGGCGCGACGCTGATTGACACGGTGAACGCGAATATTTCCGGCAGGAAACGTGCGGCACAGCCAGGAAGCGCACATTGCGATTGGTCACATCCTGGGCGATTTGGTCGAACGCACTCTATTTCTTCGGAGGAGGCTTGGCGCGCTGTCGCCGGCTGCAGATTCGACGCGGGTCCTTTCTCGGTCTCGTTTGTAACCACAATGCGCGATCTGTTAGACTACTGACGCCAAAGGTCCGCCGAACGTCAGCAACGCGCTATTCGCTGCGCGCCGCTCAACAGCCTTTATGGTGGATGCCGCTTGCCGGCACTATGGACGTCCTTTATCTTTCCCATTGCGCGCCTTTCCCGCCCGACAAAGGGGAGAAATTTCGCGCGCATTTCGAATCCAAAATCCTGGCCAGGAAACACCGGGTTCACCTGGTTTGTTTTGCCCGCAATCCGTCGGAGATGCAATCCACGCTAGAGGCCGGCGCCGAGTTCGCCTCCGTGCACGTTGAGCTGTTATCGCCCAGGCGCGCCCTGGCGAATGCCGCGGTTCATTTTGCCGCCGGTGGGTGCCTGAATTTGGAGTTCTTTTCCAGCCGCGGCCTGCGACGGGCAATCGATCGGCTGGCGAAGGAAGTATCGTTTTCGGGCGCGGTGGCATACTCGCTCGCCATGGTTCCATACGTCCCAGCGGGAGTGCCGTACTTGCTCGATATGCAGGATGTGGATTCGGAAAAATGGTTTCAGTACAGTCGCTTCCGCCGCCCCAGCTTCTTGTATGCGGCCGAGGCGCGGCGCCTTCGCAAGCTTGAGGTTAAGCTTGCCCGGCCGGCAGCGTGGACGTTTTTTACGACACGCCGGGAGGAACTGTTGTTCCGCAGCTTTGCCGACGAGAAAGTGCGGACGGGAGCTATGGAAAATGGCGTCGAATTCGATCGGTTTGACCCGGCGATCGCTCCGCGCCTCGAAGAGTTGCGCGGCCGCCGTTTTCTCGCCTTCGTCGGCACTATGGACTATTACCCCAATGCCGATGCGGTCCGCTGGTTCGCCGAAACCGTGTTTGGAGAATTGAGAAAGCGCGATCCCTCGCTTGAATTCTTCATTGTCGGCCGCAACCCTACGCGCGAGGTCGTCCTGCTCGGAAAGCTACCGAATATCACCGTGACCGGTGCCGTGGCGGATCCTCGTCCTTACCTCGCGGACGCCCTGGCCTTGGTCGCTCCACTGCAGATCGCTCGCGGGATTCAGAACAAGGTGCTCGAGGCGATCGCGATGGGGAAGTGGATTCTCGCGTCGCCCGCGGTCTGCAAGACGTTTGGAGAGGATCTACCGGCGGGAATTATCCCCTGCGCCACTCCTGGCGATTACTGCGATGCGTTGTCTCAAGACCTCTCCCGGGTTGATCCGGCGATTCGTGAAGGAGGGCGGCGGCGCTTCAGTTGGGAGATCAATCTTCAGGAATTTTTTGAGGAAGCTGAGAACGCGATGCGGGGGCAGGTTCACAGCGCCTGACGGGAGCACAGTCAAACCCACGGTTTTCACGCCAGGCCAAGCCGCACAATATCTCCGAGAATCCGTTTGGACCCGGCGCGATTTTAGAACACCTGGGGAGCTGAGCGTCGGGTCGATCGACTGGATACTGCACACCCACCAACATCGCAATCAGGCGCAGCGCGACAGCCTTGCGGTCGAGCGCAGTTTTCCCATTTTGCCGGTTCCGGTGCACGAGGGCCATCTTTTCGAAGCGGCCGAGAATTTTCTAGCTCAACGGTCGTGGGCGGAGATTTATCCTTACCAGAGAATCATGGCGGCGGGACAGACACGGCAATACATCGAGCGCGAGGACGACCCGTGATTCCGGTCCGCGTCAGGGCCGCCGGAACTGCAATTGAAACCGGCGCTTTGCCCGAGGCTCCCGCTTCAGCGCAGCGGCACGGCACCGGGATCGCTGCGCCACCCCGCCGGGAGTGCGAACGCGGCCTCCACCTGAATCGGCCGCTTCCGCAGATTGCAAACGCGGATCTCGCTTGCGCCCTATCTACCCCGGGAAATACCTGGGGCAGATTGCGGAGGCGGCGGGCCTTTGCTTGCCCTATTACATGCGAATAGAAGAAGTCTTCCGGCGCTGCCAGTCCTGGACGTCAACGCAGGTCGCGGCTCGGCGGGTATCTACTTTTACAGAAGTGCGCCAAGCTGGCTCGATCCGATGCCATTCTGACCTGCCACGTGGGCCAGATGTAAACCTTTCATCCAGAGCTGCCGTCCCCCTTGCGGATCTGTATTGAAAACAATCGAGATCGGGCTCGACGGCGTTTGGAACCGTACTTGCCTAGATAAAAGCCGTGAACGACAGGAAAAGGCGCAAGAGACGCGGTTGATCCTCGATTAACTCTGCACAAAATTTCGGCACCCTGTTACCTCTTTAGGCCCACCCCCAACCCTCACCAACCACGTCTCTTGCCCGTGCCAAACCACGAGGCTCAGTTCCGCGCGCCGATGCTCTCCGTGCGTCCCGCCAAAGGCTTCACCACGGCGCCGCCACAAACTCCCACGCCGGAATTTAATAGCGCATTCAAAAAGTTAAAGAGCACGGCATACAGCATGCGCTCGCTCACCGCCTGTTTTCCCGGCAAGCGAAATGACGTGGGCAGCTCTTTTGAAATCTGCACCCGCAGCGCGTTCGGCAACACGCGGCCGGAACGGTCGCGTTGATTGGCGACCGAAATCGGCGTTTGCAACACCAGCCCCGTCGTCCCATCCACGTAAAACTGACAGCGGGAAAACCAGCCCAGATTGCCCGGATCGGCGGCGTCGAACAGCAGCAGCGGCGATTGCCGCTCGACCGCGGACAGCTCCAGATTCATGCTGCGCGAGGTCTCCGACATCTTATGTTCAAATCCGGCCTGCTTGACGACGTTGGCAACCAAGTCGGAATCGAGCTCGAGCAATAGCAGCTTGTGCTCGCCCGCCTGTAAAACCTGCATAAGCTCTTATTCTAGCGGGTACCGCTTGCGCTTTTATCCGCCCGCGCCAGTCCGGCCGAAGATCGATTGCGCCGCCAGGGCATGCGCATCGTAGCTGCCCTGGTCGTAGAGAACGAAAAGAACTTCCCGCACGCCGGTATCCGCGTCCCGCAAGTGATCGGCGATCGTGCCGAGCGCGATGGGGGCGGCTTCCTGCACTGGGTAACCGTACACGCCTGTGCTGATGGCGGGGAAACTGACGCTGCGCAGGCCGCGTTCCTCCGCCAGCGCCAGGCAGTGTCTGTAACAGGAAGCCAACAACTCCGCCTCCCCCTCGTTTCCATTGCGATAAATGGGACCGACGGCATGGAAGACATATTGGGCGGGCAGCGACCCCGCGCTCGTCGCGACTGCGCCGCCCGTATCGCAACCGCCCTGTTCCGTTCGAATGGCATGCAACTCCTGCATAATCTCGGGACCTCCGGCGCGATGAATCGCCCCGTCCACTCCGCCGCCGCCCGCCAGCGCCGAATTTGCGGCGTTCACGATCGCGTCGACGCGGATCGCCGTGATATCGCCCATCAGCAACCGCAGCGTTTTCCCATTGGGGAACTCAATCTCCATGCCGCTATATTAAAAGATGGTCCCGGCGAATGCACTGGTGTTGTTCGATATCGACGGCACTCTGATCCGCCGCGCCGGGCCGCATCACCGCGAAGCCCTGGTCCAGGCTATTCGTGATGCCACCGGACTCGACTCCACCACTGAGGACGTGCCCGTCGCCGGCATGCTCGACCGCGATATTCTACGCGTGATGATGCTGCGCGCCGGAATGAAGCCGGGGCAGATCCGCAGCGCCATGCCCGCCATCGTCCGCCGCGCGCAAACCATCTACGCGCGATCCTGTCCCGACCTGCAGCGCAAGGTCTGTCCCGGCGTCCGCCGCCTTCTGCGCGATCTGGAACGCCACGGCCTCGCCGTCGGGCTCGTCACCGGCAATCTCACCCGTATCGGCTGGAAGAAGATGGAGCACGCCGGGTTGAAGCCGTACTTCCGCTACGGCGCCTTCGCCGAGCATGCTCCAGACCGCGCCGGCCTCGTCCGTATCGCCATTCGCCATGCGCGACATAAGAAATGGATCGGCGCGGCCTCCCGCATCTCTCTCATAGGCGATCATCCCAATGACGTGCGAGCCGCCCGCGCCAACAACATCCGCGCCATTGCCGTCGCCACCGGCGTCGTTGCCATCGAGGAGTTGGCGGAGCACTCGCCCGACCTTCTCCTCGCCGACCTGCGCGCCCTCAAGCTCGCCATGCTGCTGTGACCGCGGAAGCCCAATCGTTCTCCGTCAAACGCGCTCAGGTCGAGTTCCACAACTTCGCTTCGCTCGGCGAGCCCGAGCGCGTCATCGCACAATACGCGGAGCAGAACCACCGCCGCGCCGGCGTCATATATAAACACCGCGCCGCGATCGGCGAGATGACGCCGTTTCTCGAGATCGGCTCCAACGCCGGTCACTCCAGCTACATGTTGGCCAACGAATTCGGCTCGGGCGGCTTCGCGCTCGACATCTCGGCCGACTCTCTACGCCACGGCATCGCCCTCCAGGACGCCTGGCGCATGCCGAAGGCGCCCATCCGCATCGCCGGGGATGCAGCGAATCTTCCCTTCGCCGACGGCTCTCTCCGGCTCGTCATGGCTTTCCAGACGCTGAGCCAATTCGTCGGCATGGAAACGATCTTTCTCGAGGTCAAGCGCGTGCTTGCGCCTGGCGGCATCTTTCTGTTCGGCGAGGAGCCGCTCAAGCGCCTGTTGACTTTGCGCCTTTACCGCTGCCCCTATTACGACACCATGAAGCCTTGGGAGCGCCGCCTTTACGACGCCGGCCTGCTGGGCTATTTCGTCCGCGACGTGATCGGCGCGCGCCAGGAAGAAAGCTTCGGCATCCGCCAGAACCATACCATGGGCCTGAAGGATTGGGACCGCCTGGTCCACAAACATTTCGAGCGCGCCCAATACGAGATGTTCGTGCCGGAGCGCGGCTGGGGTGAGCGCATCGTCAAGCGCGCTGCCATCGCGGCCGACCCTTATCGCTCCGTTTGGCGCGCCGCCCGCCTGCTAGGCGGCACTCTAGCCGCGGTGTGCCGCAAGGCCGGCGAGGCCCAGCCCGTTCCCTTCAATCCCGCGAAATTCGAAGCCCATCTTCGCTGCCCCGATTGCCGCTCGCCGCTGCTGCGCGATGCGGGCGATGCCTTACGCTGCACGGCCTGCTCTTACCAGGCCGACTATGAAGGCGGCGTCTACAACCTTCTGCCCTCGGCTGAAAAAGCCGAGTTGTACCCCGGCGACCGCGACGACATCGTCGATTTCTCTCTGCCCGGCCATGA
The DNA here is from genome assembly GCA_963838885.1 of Bryobacterales bacterium. Taxonomy (GTDB): domain Bacteria; phylum Acidobacteriota; class Terriglobia; order Bryobacterales; family Bryobacteraceae; genus JAICMB01. The sequence goes on from CAWITB010000065.1 coordinate 5,993, forward strand.
AGCCCGGCTCCTCGGCGATTGGTACGAGCTGGAAGGAGTCTTCGGGAACAAATACCGCTGGATCGGTCACCAAGCATCGGCGCGGCTCCGCCCCATCAAACCCGGCCCGCAGCGCCTCCGCGTGCGCGGCCATGCTTCCCGGATCACCGCGTCGAACTGCGCGCCCTCGTCAATGAGAATGAGGCGGGACATTGGAAGCTCGACCGCCCCGGCCTCTTCATCGTCGAGACTAGTCTGCCCAGCGCCTCCGAATATCGCGTCACGATACAAGCCTCCCCCGCCTGGCGGGCCCCCGGCGACGATCGCGACCTGACCGTAAGTCTGAGCATGATCCGCCTCGTCCCGGCCAACTAGCCCGCTCACAACGCGAGCGCCGCAACCCCCGTGATTCCCGAGAAGTCCGTTACTCATCTTGTCCGCGATATCCAGTGTGATCGGCGAGTGCGTCTTGAGGCATCCAATTTCCCGTGGAACTGGCCAGCCTTCATCAGGAGTTATGCAGGAAGGCGCCCTGCCGGTCTCGCAGTCGCGGAGAATCCGCACGACCCTGGCTCGCCGCCGATGTTACCCTGCCTTTTGGAGGGTCCATGAAGAAATATTTTGTGTTCATAACGGCGCTGCTGACTTTTTCCGCCCTCGGCCTAGCCCAGGACCAACGTGAGCGCGGCGGCGGCCGCCCTGCCGGTAACCCCGGCGCGCAGCACATCCCCGCTCACGGCCCGGCTCCAGCGGGCCGCGGCGCTCCGGCTGCGCGCGCTCCCCAAAACGCCGCGCCGCGCGAAAACCCGCGCCAGAACGCCGCCCCGCAACAGAACGCCGCACCCCGCGAAAATGCGGGTCGCCAATATAACGCCCCGCGCGAAAATGCGCCCCAGCAGACGCGCGACTTCCGCGATCAGGCCGGGCATCCCAACGCGCCCCACGTTCACGCTAACGACCAATGGGTGGGGCATGACACCGGCCGCAACGATGCCCGCTACCATCTCGATCGCCCCTGGGAGCACGGACACTTCGCCCGCGGCATCGGCCCCAGCCACATCTGGAGGCTCGTCGGCGGAGGCCCGGATCGCTTTGACATTGGTGGATCTTACTTCAGCGTTGCCCCCGCCGATCTCCCGTACTGCGGCGATTGGCTGTGGGGCTCCGACCAGATCGTGCTCTACGACGACCCGGATCACCCCGGCTGGTATCTCGCATACAACGCCAGACTCGGCACCTACGTGCACGTCATGTATCTGGGTTGACGCCGGCGTCGGGAACACCGCAAATCTCCCGGTCTAGTGCATGAAGCCACTGCTCCTCGTCCCGGCTGCGGTATTCTGCATGGCCTTGGCCGACACGCCCGCAAAGGTGATTCTCGACACCGACTCCGGTCCTTTCAACGATGACGGCGTCGCGCTGGTCATGCTTCTGCAAAGCCCGTCGCAGGTGGCCCTCCAGGGAATAACGGTTGTCCCTGGGAATGTATGGCCACTCCAGGGAGCCGAGTACATGCTCGCGCATCTCAAGATGATGCGGCGGCCCGATGTTCCCGTGTATATCGGCGCCGAAGCTCCTCTCGTCCACACGGCCGCCATTGCCGCCGAGGAGCGCAAATTTGGCGAGCTTGCTTATATCGGCGCCCTCGCGAGGACGCCTCCCAATTCCTCCGCGGAGCTCGCTAAGCCGTTTTACGGATTCAGCGGCTTGAGCCCCCAGCGCGAAAATGCCGTCGATTTTATCATTAACGCCGTGCAGCGAAATCCCGGCAACATCACTGTGCTCGCTATCGGTCCCCTGACCAACATCGCGATGGCCCTCCGCATCCGGCCGGACCTGGAAACCAGGATTGGCCGCTTGGTCTTGATGGGCGGTACGATTCACGCGCCGGGAAATGCCAGCAAGACCGCGGAGTTCAATTTCTGGTTCGATCCGGAGGCCGCCCAAATCGTCTTGCGCTCGCGCATTCCGTCGAAGGTCATGTTCGGGCTCGACGTCTGCGATCGCGCGCCGCTCTCCAAGACGCTTTTCAAGCAGATCGTTGCCGTCAAGACGCCGGTCACGAAGATCTACAAAGCGGATTTCGGACGCCGCTTTCCCGGGTTCCTCGGCGCCCATCCTCAACCCGCCTATCTATGGGACGAGCTCGCCGCCGGCTACTTGATCGATCCATCCTTTACAACCAAATCGCAGTCGATGTATCTCGATATCGACACGCGCCTCGGTCCCGCCTACGGCCGCGTAATTCAGCTAGACCGCAAACTGGCGCCCGAGGCGACGCCCGTTGATGTCATGCTCGATGTCGACGCCGCGAAAGCCTACGCCCTGTATAAGGATTTGCTGACTCGCCCCGTGAGCGGTCCACAACCTCGCGCCCGCCGGCGTTGACGTTGTGTTGTCCCCGCGCGCCGCGCCGGATCTAAACGATCGTTCCCTCCACCCCACGCGATCCGCATTGCGCCTGCGTGCGGCCTTTCCACATTCCGCCCCGGCCGCTCCAATAACGGACGGCCGAATCGATCGTCGCGGCGGCATAGAACGCGGCAATCAGCGGCAACGCCGGGGCCCACACGAGGGAGCGGCGATATAAACGCAGCATCGGAGCGTACGCGATCGACATCGTCAGCCAAGCCGCGCAGCCGGCCGCGCGGCGCGGTCCGATAAATGCGAAAACAGGCGGGGCCATAGACGTGGTAACCAAGCCGGCCAGCGCGGCGCAGAGCAGCACAGGCGAGTAACGCAGTTGCGTAAATGCGGTGCGCGAAATCATGCGCCAGATTCCCTCGCCGCCGGCGTAGGCGCGCACGCTGCGAGTCTCGCGCGTCAGACCTAGCCAGATCTTGCCGCCATTGCGCTTCACGGCGCGCGCGAGCGCGCAATCGTCGATCAGCTCGCCGCGTATGGCCGCAATGCCGCCAATCCGTTCGAGCATCTCGCGGCGGATCAGCATGCAGCCTCCAGCGGCTCCCGCGGCGCGATACTTCGCGTTCTCGATCCAGGGCGGCGGATACAGCATCAGGAAAAAAAAGACGAAGGCGGGAAGAAGCGCCCGCTCGGCAAAGGATTCGGTGCGCAGCAGCGCCATTAGCGAGACGAGATCGAAGCCACCCTCGGCGGCCGTCGCGAGGAGGGCGGCGATCGTACCCGCGCCATGAACGATATCGGCGTCGGTCAACAGGAGATATTCGGGCCGGCGCTTGGACGCGAACTCGACGCCTTGCGCCACGGCCCACATCTTGCCAGTCCAACCCGCGGGCAGCGGCGCCGCCGCAAGCACAATCGCGCCGTTTTGGCGCGCCATGAGCGCGGTCGCGTCCGCGCTGTGGTCGTCGACGACGATCACCGGCAGATCCTGCGCGATTAGAGACGAGACTGCCGCGCCGATCGAAGCCGCCTCGTCGCGCGCCGGAATCACGGCGGCGATGCTGTGCCGCGTTGACGAGGCGGGCGCGCGATGCGGACGGATGCGCCAGAACCCGCCCCTCCCCACCAGCAGATACGCCCAAACGGCGACCGGGATTGCAGCGATGAATACGCCCAACTCCTGTATTCTAAAACCGTGCCCTCCACCACGCCTCAAAGCCGCATGAGGCAGATGGTCGAATCGCTCCAAGAGCTGGAAGAAAAGCTGCGCGGCGGAGGCGGCGCGAAGAAAATCGACAAGCAGCATCGCGACGGCAAGCTGACGGCGCGCGAACGCATTCGCCTGCTCGCCGATCCCGGCAGCCTGTTTCTCGAAATTGGCCTGTTGATGGCCTATGACAAATATGACGGGCAGGCTCCGGCGGCGGGCGTCGTCACGGGGCTGGCAAAAATCGAGGGGCGGCCCGCCGTGATTGTCGCGAACGATGCCACCGTAAAAGCCGGCGCGTGGTGGCCGGAGACGATCACCAAGATCCTGCGCGCGCAGGAGATCGCCATGCGCAACCGGTTGCCCATCGTCTACCTGGTGGATTCCGCGGGCGTGAATCTGCCCCTTCAGGACGGCATCTTTCCCGGCCAGTACGGCGCGGCGCGCATCTTTTACTACAATTCGCTGATGCGCCGCGTGCTGCGCGTCCCGCAGATTGCGGCGGTAATGGGTCCGTGCATCGCGGGCGGAGCATATCTACCGGCTCTCAGCGACGTTATTTTCATGGTGGACAAGACGAGTTTCATGGGGCTGGGCGGACCGAATCTCGTTAAAGGCGCGGTGGGCCAGAGCGTGGACGCGGAATCGCTCGGCGGCGCGCGCATGCACACGACGGCGAGCGGCGTCGCCCACTACATGGCATCGGACGATGCCGATTGCTTGCAGCTTATACGCCAAAGGTTCCGCGACATGCCGTCCCCCGCCGTATCCCCGAAAGGCACGCCGCCGGCTAAATCCGCCGAGGCGTTATACGATCTCGTGCCCGCCGATCATCGCCTGCCGTATAGCGTCGAAGAAGTCATCGAGCGCATCGTCGATCACGACGATTATCTTGAATTCCAGCCCCATTACGCCGCGGAAATGTTGTGCGCGAACGCGCGCTTAGCGGGTCATGCGGTGGCGCTGATCGGGAATCGGCGCGGGTTTCTGAAAACCGAAGCCGGGCCGCGCATCGGGGGCATCGTGTATACGGAGTCGGCGCGCAAGGTCGCGTACTTCGTCGAAAACGCCGAGCGCAACAACACCCCGCTGATCTATTTTCAGGACGTCTCCGGATTCATGGTGGGCGCGGAGGCGGAGCGGGAAGGAATCATTCGCGCGGGCGCGGAGATGGTCGAAACCATGGCGTGCTCGACCGTGCCGAAGATTATTCTCACGATCAATCACGCGAGCGGCGCGGGATATTACGCGATGGCCGGCCAGGGATTCGATCCAAACTTTGCGTTTGCGTGGCCCACGGCGCGCATCGGCGTCATGGAGGGCGATTCCGCCGTGCAGGCCGTGCATGGTCCGGAGTTGGCGAAGATCAAGGAAGAGAACCGGCCCGTGCCGGAAGAATTGCAGGAGAAGATCGAGAATACGAGGCACAATTACGAGCAGTGGCTGGACGCCCGCCACGCTGCGGCCATGGGGTACGTCGATGCGCTTCTCGATCCGCTCGAGACGCGGCGCGTCCTGACGTTCGCGTTGGAAGCGTGCCTGGCGAATAATCCGCGTAAGCATCTGGCGCTCGAAACCCTATGATCCGCATCGCCAACGGCCAGGGATTTTGGGGCGATTGGCTGGAAGCGCCGGTGCGGCTGGTGGAGCAAGGGCCCATCGATTATCTGATCCTCGATTATCTGGCCGAAGTGACCATGTCGATTCTCCAGAAGCAGCGCAAGAGCGATGCGAGTTTGGGGTACGCGCGGGATTTTCCGCCGCTCATGGGGCGCATGGCGCGGCTGCTGCGCGAGCGCAACGTGAAGGTGCTGGCCAACGCGGGCGGCGTCAATCCGTTAGCCTGCGCTCGAGAAGTCAGGCGGCTCGCGCCCGATCTCAAGATCGCCATCGTACTGGGAGACGACGTGCTCGGCCGTCTTGATGAATTTCTGTCGCACGGCTACGAGATGCGCAACATGGACACCGGCGAGCCGCTGCGTAAAATTCGCGAAAAGATCACCAGCGCAAACGCTTACCTCGGCGCTTTTCCCCTGGCGCAGGCGCTGGATACCGGCGCCGACGTCGTCATCACGGGACGCTGCGCGGACGCGGCGCTGGCGCTGGCGCCCATGATCCAGCGCTTCGATTGGAAGTCCGGCGACTGGAACCGTCTTGCCTCCGGCATCGTCGCGGGGCACATCGTCGAGTGCGGCGCGCAATGCACCGGCGGCAATTGCATCGCCGACTGGCGCGGCATTCCGGATTTCGCAAATATCGGATATCCGATCGTCGAGGCCGAGCCGGACGGTTCCTTCGCGATCACAAAACATCCCGGAACGGGCGGGCGCGTGGACCTCGACGGCATCAAGGAACAGTTGCTATACGAGATCGGCGATCCGCGGCAGTACATCACACCGGATGTCATCGCCGACTTCACGTCGATTCGGCTGGCGCAGGATGGCCCCGACTGCGTGCGCGGCACTGGCGTCAGGGGTTTACCGCGGACGGAGATGCTGAAAATTTCGATCAGCTACGAGTGGGGCTGGAAGGCCATTGGGACCTTGGTCTACAGCGCGCCCGACGCGATCGAAAAGGCGCGGGTGGCGGATGCCGTGGTACGCGAGCGGCTGCAGCAGCTCGGGCTCCAATTCGACGCCGTGTACACGGAGTTTTTCGGCGTGAATGCGGTGCAGGGGCCGGTGGCCGTTTCGTGTCCCGATACACCGGAGGTGCAGGTGCGCATGGGAGTGCGTGGACACGATAAGAAGGCGGTCGATCGGTTTACGCGCGAGCTGATCCCTTTGGTGTTGAGTGGGCCTCCCACGGCGACCGGGTATGGCGAGGGTCGGCCGGCGGTCCGCGAAGTGATCGCCTATTGGCCCGCGCTCGTGCCGCGCGATTTGATTCAGCCCCGCGTGGAGGCGATCGAATGAAGATTCCGCTCGCGCGCATCGCTCACGCCCGCTCCGGCGATAAGGGCGACGTCTCGAACATCGGCATCATCGCCTACCGGGAAGAAGACTATCCGATCCTGCTGCGGGAAGTGACGGCCGAGCGCGTGAAGGCCTATTTTGGCGAGTTTGTGAAGGGCCAAGTGGAGCGTTTCGAGCTGCCGAATTTATGGGCGCTGAATTTTGTAATGCGCGATGCGCTCGATGGCGGCGGCACCATTTCTCTGCGCACCGACGCGCAGGGCAAGACGCTCGGCGCGGCGCTGCTGCGGATGGAGATTGAGGTAGACGAGGGCGGCGGCGAGAAGCTATAGCCGTCCCCGCCCCATCGCGAAATTGGCGTTAGAACGACACCTTCAATGCGAACTGCATCTCGCGCGGCTTGTTGAACTGCGACGAAACGACGCCGAACGATGGCGAGGACACGCTCGTGTTGGGCGCCGCGAAGTTGGGCGTGTTCAGGACATTAAACATCTCCGCGCGGACCTGCGTGCGAATCATGTGATCCTTGAGGCTCGTCTCGAAATTCTTCACCAGTACCGCATCGAGGTTTTGTATCCAATCGGTGCGAACATCGGGCAGCCGCGGTCCCACGTTGCCAAAAGAGAACGCTGGAGCGACCGAAAACACGCTCGTGTTAAACCAGTGGCTCAGCGTGGGATTCGAGATCGCCGCGCTCTGCCCGTTATTCACCGCCGGCAAGCCCAATCCGATCGGCGTGCCGCTCTGCAGACGCGCGATGCCGTCCAGGTTCCAGCCGCCCAATACGAAATTCACCGCGCGATTCCAGTTTGCGCCGATCGCGCGATGACGGCCGAACGGCAGGTTATAAACCATGCTGCCGATAAAATTATTCGGCGTATCGAATGCCGACAGCGATTTCAGCAGATGCTGATTGTAGTAATCGAGCGAGGTCGTGCTCTGCATATTATCGATCGCCTTCGAGCGCGTGTAGGAGGCAAGCAGCGTGAACGATGCCGACATGCGCCGTTCCACTTGAATCGTGCCCGCGTGATAGGTGGAACTCCCGTTCGGCACATATTCCTGTTGCACGCCGCTGTCTCCCACGTACTGCGGGAACGGCAACAACGACTGCCGCCGCGAAATGGTGGGACCCGATAGCCCGCCTGTCGCGATGAATCCATAAAAAGGATTCGGCACTTGGTCGTTCAGCGATTGCCCTAGCGCGAGATACTGGTCCGGAAGCTGGTTGATGTTAAAAGGACCGCTAATCAAGTGCGTTCCCTTGTTGCCCCAATAGTAGGCACTCATCACGATCTTCCCCGGCATTTCCCATTGCGCCTCAATATTCCAGAGCTGTACGTATCCGGTTCGAAAATGATCTTCAGGCGCCTGAATCGTGGCGCCGACATTCGCCAGTGGATCTTTGTCGTTCAGCGGCGGCAGCACGCCCTGCGGAAAAGGATTGCTCAACGTGTTCGCGGGCGTGACGCCGTCGATAGTCGCTGTCATGGGCGTATCGCGAAACGCCTCCACTGCTCCGCCGCTATTGCCTTTCAAGTATCGCGGCGCGTAAAAGATGCCGTACCCGCCGCGGATCACCACCTTCGGCATCGCCTGATAGGCAAAACCGAAGCGCGGCCCGAAGTTCAAATAATTCGTCTGCTGGGTGTAGCTATCGTTCCCATTGACGCCGATCCAATCCAGCACGCCCTTGAGATTCGGAAGGCCTGCCGCGGCGCCGAGAGGACTGGGCGCCAGTGGGTTGAACGAAGCCAGCCGTCCGTATTTTTCGGCAGCGCCGCGTTCCAGGTCGTAGCGCAGCCCGATGTTCAATGTCAGCTTCGGCGTCACCTTCCAGTCGTCCTGCAGGTAGAACCCCCAGTAGGATCCCTGAGTCGAAATCGGCTCCAATTCGCGGATCACGCCCGTCGTGGGAGTTCCCAACAGAAAATCCGCGAATCCGTAACCGGCGGTCTTGCTGGCCGCCACGGGATTCGGTCCTTGCGTAAAAGTCCGGTCGAAGCTGAAAACGCCGGAAGGCGATTGGTTTTGCCCTTCGTTAAAATCGAGTATCCGGAACTCGGCGCCCCACTTCACGTTGTGCGCCCCGCGCGTGTACGACATGCCGCCGTGCCATACAAACACATTGCGCGGCTGGAACTGCACGAACGCGTCCTGGCCATTGGACGTTCCCACCACATCCGTCATATTAAACACCGGGAACTGCGGCGCCGCTTCGGAAACGAAGCTAGCCGGGAAGCCCAGCGTGCCCACATTGAAGCCGTTCGAGCGCCCGAACTGCGTGCCCTGCGCACGGCTCGCCGAAAACTCCAAATACCCGAGCATTTGCGGCGAGAATACGTGCGTTAGGTTGACCACGCCCTGGCTGAAGACGTCCGTCGTATTGCGGCCGCCTCCCACCGGCGGTGCCATCGGGCCGGCCGTCAGGCGAACGTCTTGCTGATGCGATAAGCGCAGAAAAGCGCGCGTACTATCCGTGAAGTTCTCGTCCGCGCGCACGTCCCACTTATCGCTATTGGTGATCGCGTTTGTCGAGTAGATGAAATTGTTCTGCCCGGTAATCGGATCGCCCGGCAGGTTTGGCTGCGGATAGAACGACAGCGTCTTCGCGGCGACCGTATCGAAGCGGCTTGCCGGGATGATATTCCCCGGGAAGGCGCTGCGCGAGCGCGTCCCGTCCTCGTTCACTACCAGCGTCGCCGGATCGTAAACCTGAATCAATGCGGGCGCTCCGTTCACGTTCGCGAACGTTTGCGAGAAGTTGCCCTGACGCTGCAACGCCGTCGGCACGGTCGAAATGCTGGTCACCGGATATCCTTGCCGCAGCCCTTCGTAATCGCCGAAGACAAATGTTTTGTTCTTGAATACCGGGCCTCCGGCATTGCCGCCGAACTGATGCCGCTTAAATGAAGGATTGGCGATGCCCGACTTATTATTGAAAAAATTGTTCGCGTCGAAAATCGAGTTGCGATAGAAATCGTAGGCCGTCCCATGGTAATCGTTCGTGCCCGATTTCGTGATCATGTTGACGATGCCCCCCGTCGTGCGTCCGAACTCCGCGTCGTAGCTATTGGCCTGCACCCGGAATTCCTGGACGGAATCGACCGGCGGATCGATGATGCCGTAATTGCTGTCCGGCGTGGTATCGGGCGCGCCGTCGATCATGATCTCCTGCGATCCCGAGCGGCCTCCGCCCACGTAAAAATCGTTCTTGAAAAAATTGCGGCCGACGTCGGTTCCGCCGCCGTTGCCAAAGTTATTTCCGAACACGACTCCCGGCGTCAAACCGATCAGCGCTATCGGGTCGCGCACGTTCAGCGGCAGGTTCTCGATGCTGCGCTCCGTTACGACGGCGCCAAGCGTGGCGCTGTCGGTCTCGAGTGGCGCCGGCGCCGCCGAAACCACCACCTCCTCGCTCGTGTTGCCCACCTGCATCTTTATGTCGATCGTCAGGGTATCGCCGATATTCACCGTGATAGGTCCCTGCTCATACGTCTTGAACCCCGCCAGCGTCGCCGTAAGCTTGTATTGGGCCGGCGGCAGCGCCGGCAGACGATAGATGCCCTGGCCGTTCGATATGGCGTTGAACGTCACGCCCGTGCCCGTATTCGCGGCCGCGATCTTGGCATTCGGAACTACCGCGCCGCTGCTGTCGGTAACAACGCCAGATATCTGCGCTTGAAACGTCTGGCTCCATGCTGTCGAAAGCGTTAGGAGCAAACAAAACAGCAACTGAATGTTTCGCATCGTCAATCCCTCTCAATTCCGCCGATTCGTTCGAATGTCGTCTAAAGAAAGAATCTGCCCTTGCTCGCGCAGGCGCTTCTGCAACTGTTCCAAATCGATCTGGCGCAGGCGCCGCCGGGCGCGAATGGACAGGGCCGCCGCGACTCCGGCGCTCTGTCCCGCAATCATGTACTGCGGCTCCATACGGAACGAGCCGTAAGCGATTGTCGAGGCCGAAATGCAGGAGGTCACCAGCAAGTTCGCGGTCTGCTCCTCCCGCGGCAGCAGCGCCCGGTATGGGATTTGCCACGGTTGCACCGGATAACTGATATAGCCTTCCGTGAACACCTCGTCGGTCGCCTGCGGAAAGCGATAGACCGTGTGCGCCAGCCACTGTACTTCGCGGATATCGATGTTATATCCGGCCATCCCGATCGAATCGTATTTTTCGCGGTTCTCTTCGAGATCGTGCTGCGTCAGGACGTACTCGCCCAACATCCGCCGCCCCTCGCGCACATAGAGCTGGTGCGGCCAGTGGTCCGTATCGGCGAACTCGTCCTTTGGCAAACCCCAGCGCAGCGCTTCGGCGCGCAAACGCTCCGGCACAGCGGCGTCGTGCTGCAGAAAATAGAGCAGGCCCTGCGCCCAATGCAGATGCTCGTCCCAGATCTGCCGCCGCCGCGCGTAGCTCGCGTCCGGGTACTCCCAGCTCGCGCCCAATAGGTCCGTCGACACCGGGCCATTGCTGTTTGCGTCGCCCTTACCGTGCGGGAGCGGCGCGATCGCGATGAAGCTCTCCAGCGACAACTCCCGCTTGCCGCTGTCTATATACCTCTTCAGCATGAGATAACGCGCCGCATCGTAACCCGGAGGCGCTTCGATCGGAACCCGGTTCTCCGCGATATCCGTCAAGCACAGCCGGAAACAGTACGATTGGAATTTTCCATCGCCCTCTCCGAGCTGTCCTTCGTTTTCCTGCGCGACCACATACGGCAATAAGCCGCCGCCATCCGGACGCAGCGCGGAAACGGGAAACCGGAACTGATGATGGCCCGGCAGCAGATCCTGGCGCCCCGCCAGGGACTCGCCGTATCGCGCCCGCCCTTCGCGGCCCACCGTGTAGGAAACGCCGGCCGCCTTCATGAGGTCGCCTTCATAGGAGCTGTCGATGAATACCGTCCCGCTAAACTCCGCGCCATCCTCGGTCCGCAGCGTCACAATGCGCGATCCCGCCTTCTTCACCGACGCCAGCCGCGACGCGAAGAACGTTTTCACTTCGGCGCGCGCCAGCTCTTCGCGGAACTCCGCCTCGGCGACCTTGGGTTCGAATGTCCAGGCCACCCGCTCGCCGTAGCGCCGCCCGAGTGCTTCGAAGAACTGCCGCGCCAATCCCCCGATCACCATCTCCTGCCGGTCCATATCGGTCTTGCTCAAACCGCCCGAGACCATGCCGCCGACATGCCGCCCCGGTTCAATCAGGGCGACGCGTACGCCTTCGCCGGCCGCCGCGATGGCGGCCATCACGCCCCCCGCGGTCGCGCCATATACGACGACATCGAAGGAATTCGTGGGAGCCGTGGCGCCGGTCAGGCATGCCACGGAGAGGGCCGTCGAGAGCAGTAGCCGTAGAACCACCAACCAGAGCATCTCGCTGAAAGGGGATTTCCGTAACGCTCATAACGGCTCGTATCACGCTCGTAACGGGTGGAATATACTGGGTTCTGCGGAAGGGGAGTTGCATGGAGGTCTCAAGCGGGGCGGCTACGCGCTCGCAACCGCTCGACGCGGAGCGCCGGGCTGCCGTTCGTGAGCAGTTGAACCGCATCCTCGAAAGCCCCTCCTTCCGGTCCAGCCCGCGCTGCCAGCAATTGCTCCGCTACTTCATCGAGAACGGACTCGAGGGTCACGACGAGATGCTTCGCGAGCGCGTCATCGGAGCCGAGGTGTTTCAGCGCACCCCCACCTACGATACCGGCGAAGACTCCATAGTCCGCGTTCGCGCCAATGATGTCCGCAAACGGCTGGCGCAATACTACGACGGCGCGGCGGATCGGGAGCATGAGCTGCGCATCCACCTTCCCGCGGGATCGTACGTTCCCGAGTTCGTCTTTCCTGACGTTCCCCAAAACTTGGCCGTCCACGCTACCGCCGCCCCATCCGAGCCGCTGCTTCGGCAGCCGCGCGCGCGGTACTGGTGGTTGCTTCTGGCCGCCGTCGCCCTGCTGCTTGCCTCCGGTATCGCGGTGCAGCGCTTTCGAAGCGCCCGCACCGTCGTGGACGAATTCTGGGCGCCCGTCATCAATAGCGCCAAACCCGTCATGTTTTGCCTCGGCGACGCTCAAGTATTCGGATTATCGAAAGACTTCCGCCGGGACTATTTTCAGCGCCATCCGCCCTCGCGCGATCCCGGTCCCGCTGCCGTCCAGCTCGCTCCCGGCGATATTGTGCACGGACGGGATCTCGTCTCGATGCAAGGGCAATTCGTTGGCGTCGGTGGCGCGCAATCCATCCAGATGCTGTCGAACGTTCTTGCCTTGCGGGGTAAGACCAGCATGCTGCGCACCGCTGTCGATCTATCGTTCGCCGATCTGCGCCAATATCCCACGGTTCTCGTCGGCGCTTACTCGAACCGCTGGACGCTGCGCCTCAGCCGTCAGCTTCGTTTCTTCTTCGACGAAAAGACCGCCAATCGCATTTGCGACCGCGAGCATCCCGCAGTCGCCTGGGAGCTGCAGTTGGACGAGAACGGCCGCGAACTGGTCGATTACGCCGTGGTCTGGCGCCTTCTGCGCGCCGAGACCGGCCAAGTGGTCATTGGCGCGTCCGGCATCACCCAATACGGATGCACTTCGGCGGGTGAGTTGATCAGCAATCCTGTCTATCTCCAGCAGGCCCTCCGTCAAGCCCCCGCCGACTGGGCGCGGAAGAATGTTCAAATCGTCCTGCGCTCCAAAGTAGTCGCGATGTCTCCCGGCCCTCCCGAGGTAGTCGCGACATATTTCTGGTAGCCTGTCCTTTCCGTATGCGTCTCTTCAGTCGCTTTTCTCCTGGTGTCTCTTGCGGCGCCGGCCCAGTCCATCCAATACATCGCCGGCCAAAAGATTTGGCTCCTGACGACGGCGCAATCGTCGTACGCCATGGGTCTCGCCGCGGACGGCCGTCTGGAGCACATCTATTGGTCCGGCCCGCTGTGGCGCGCCCAGGATCTCGGCGCCATCGCCACCAAGCGCGACATCTCCTCTTTCGACCCCCACGAGATGATCGAAAACGAGGAATTCCCCGGCTGGGGCGGACCGCGCTATTATGAGCCCGCGCTGAAAATTACCCGCCGCGATGGCGATCGCGATCTCGTCCTCCACTACGTCTCTCATCGCATCGACGGCGACAAGCTCGACGTCTTGATGAAAGACATCCGCGATGATATCGATGTCGCGCTCCATTATCGCGTCTACCCAGAAATGGGCATCATCGAACGCAGCGCCACGATCCAAAACAACACGCGCGATCCCTTCACCATCGAAAGCGCTCAATCCGCCGCCTGGTATCTGCCTCCCGGTATCGGTTATCGCTTGAGTTATCTCACCGGCCGCTGGGCCGCCGAGACGCAGCTCAACCGCGAGCCGATCGATGAGGGAATGAAGATCCTCGAAAGCCGCAGCGGACACACTAGCCACAACATGAACCCCTGGTTCGCGATCGACGCCGGCGGCGCCACGGAGGACCACGGCCGCGTCTGGTTCGGCGCCCTCGCCTGGAGCGGCAACTGGCGCATCACCGTTGAGCAGACTCCTTACCGGCAAGTACGCGTCACGGGCGGATTCAACACCTTCGATTTCGCGTACCCGCTACAGCCGGGCGAGTCGCTCGACACGCCGCGCTTCTACGCCGGATTCACCCCCGATGGATTCGGCGCCGCATCTCGCATCCTGCATCGCTTCGAGCGCGCCGATGTGGCGCCCGGCGGCCTTCAATCGCGTCTGCGCCCCGTTCTCTACAATTCCTGGGAAGCGACTGAGTTCAACGTCAGCCAGCAAGGACAGGAAGAGCTCGCTGAAAAAGCGGCGAAGCTTGGCGTCGAACTCTTCGTCATGGACGACGGCTGGTTCGGAGCCCGCAATAATGATCGCGCCGGCCTGGGCGACTGGTTTGTCAATAAACAGAAGTTCCCCAATGGCCTTCAACCGCTGATCGATCGCGTCAATAATCTCGGCATGGATTTCGGCCTGTGGGTCGAACCCGAAATGGTCAACCCCGATAGCGATCTCTATCGCGCGCATCCCGATTGGGTTCTGAATTTCCCTGAACGCCCGCGCAGCGAGCTGCGCAACCAGCTAGTACTTAACATGGCGCGCCAGGACGTGAAAGAACACATTTTCGGCGTGCTCGACAAGCTCGCGAGTGAATACAATATCCGCTATTTCAAATGGGACATGAATCGCACCTTCGCCGAGCCGGGGTGGCCCGAGCAGTCTCCTGAAAATGAGCGCAAGATGTGGGTGCAATACGTTCTCAACGTGTACGACATCATGGACAGGCTGCGCGCCAAACATCCGCGCCTCGAAATCGAATCCTGCTCCGGCGGCGGCGGACGAGTCGACCTGGGGATTCTTCGCCGCGTCGACGAGTTCTGGACGTCGGACAATACCGAAGGATTCGACCGTCTGCGAATTCAGGAAGGCTTCTCGCAGGCCTACGCGCCCAAGTTCATGTCGGCCTGGGTCACCGACGTTCCCAACATGAACGGCCGCAGCACGCCGCTGGAGTATCGTTTTCTCGTCGCCATGCAGGGAGCGCTCGGCATCGGAGCCAATCTCAACCACTGGTCGACTGGCGACACCGCGCTCGCCGGCAGCATGGTCGCGCTCTACAAACGCATTCGCAACACCGTCCAGCTTGGAGATCTCTATCGTCTGTTATCGCCGCGCAGCAGCGACGTTACCGCCAACGAGTACATCGCGGCCGATGGCGGGCAGGCAGTCCTGTTCGCGTTCCGGCACTCGCAGCAATACAACACCGCGGCGCCCGCCGTCTATCTTCGGGGCCTCGAGGAGCACGCCGTCTATCGTCTCGAATCGCCCGACGGGAAGCTGCTCGACAAGCAACCCGCTTTAAGCGGAGCATATCTGATGCGCAACGGAATTAATCTGAACCTTCGCGGCGACTACGACAGCACCGTTATTATCATGGAGCGCGCCGCACGATCTTCGCCGTGAAACGGTTGCTCTGCGCCGATTCCATGGTGAATTCGTACTCGAACGAACTCCCTAGCAGCCATAATTGCTTCGCTTCGTTGGAGTGGATCAGCGCGTCTTCTTCGCTGCCTGCCTCGTAAGCAAAGCCGCCCGTGATCGTCTCTGGTATATCGTCCGGATCGAGCGTCTCAACATCGAGGGCCACCTTCACCGGTACGGTCCGGCCCTCTGCCGTGAGCGCCGCCACGGTTTTCATTTGTGGGCCCGCCTGCGACATTCGACAAGATGACGCCACTCGGGCCCAATGCATTTCGGCTGAACATCGAAAGACGCACTCGCGCGCCGCTTACTGCGCGCTCGAAACCGGTACCACGACCTTCTTCATTGCGGCCACGCCCGCGCCCTCGCCTTTCAGCTCTTTCGGAACCGCGAACCAGAAGATTTTGCCAGACGACGGAACGGTTAATTTCGTGACGACTGGCGTCCCATTTACGTCTGTAAGAGCGAGTTGCGAATGCAATCCCGTCAGCGACGTGTATTCGATCGTACTGCCCATGATGGCCGCCGTCTGGCCATTCCCGGTCAAATGGAAAACCGGAATGTTGAACGCCGTATCTACCATGACCTTGTATTCGCCCGGCTGCAGATGCGTCTTACCCCACTGCGCTTCGAACGGAAGCGTGAAGGTCGCCTCGTATTTTGCGGCCTGGGCCGGAAGCGCGGCGCCGGCGCACGCCAGCGCAAACAGTGCGGCATGAGCCGCATATTTCCTAAACATGTTGACTCTCCTCTTGGGAAAACATTCCCGGTCTGTTTTGTACAAAAGCTCAGACGAGCGATTCGGAGCTTGGGGCCATCAGCAACGCATCAGCAGTATGTGAGGACGCAACCGGTTTGATCGATTCCGCTTCGGCCACCATGTCAGCCGCGATGTCTAAAGATCGTCTCCTACAACCTACGGCGCGGCGCATCGTGCGCTTCGGCCCCTTCGAGGCGGATCTCGATTTGCACGAATTGCGCAAACGCGGCTTGCGCCTGAAGCTGCAGCAGAAGCCTTTTCAAATTCTCGAGCTGCTCCTCGAGCGTCCCGGCGAGTTAATTACTCGCAAGGAAATCGCCGCGCGGCTGTGGCCCGGCATTTACGTGAATTTCGACCGCTCTCTTAACACCGCCGTTAATGCGCTCCGCCGAGCCCTGGGGGATTCCCCTCGCAATCCTCGCTTCTTCGAAACCCGCCCCGGCCTCGGTTACCGCTTCCTCTCCCCCATCGAGACGAACCGGCCCGCGGACCATTCCAACGCGAGTGCGCGATCTCCCGATGCCGCCGCCCATCGGGATTACCTGAAAGGAAAGTTCTTCTGCTCCCGCATGAGCGCCGGGGCGCTGCGTCAGGGCATCGCGTATCTCACGTTGGCTGTCTCCGAAGACGATAAGTACGCTATTGCCTACGCCGCTCTTGCCGATGCGCATGCCGCGCTAGCCTGTATTGAAGCCGCTCCCCCGCACGAGGCTCTCACGCGCGCCACGGAGTTCGCGCTTACGGCCCTCTCAATCGATAACGGTCTTGCCGGCGCACACGCCGCGCTCGCCGGCGCCAAGCTTCTGCGCGATTGGGATTGGAAAGGCGCCACGGCGGAACTATCCCGGGCCATGGATCTCGATCCCGCCTGCGCCGAGGCGCATCGCGGCCAAGCCATGCTCCTCGCGGCGCTCGGCAAGACGTGCGAAGCTTTGGAGGAAATGCGGCGCGCCTGCGAGGTCGATCCTCTCTCGCTTGCCGCCAACAACGCCCTCGCCTGGATCCACTACATTGCGGGGGACACCGAAAGCGCTCTGCGGCAGGCCTGGAATACTCTGGCGCTCGAGCCCCGCTTCGCTCCCGCCCAGCACACTCTCGGCCTCGTCCATATGCAAGCCGGCAACTGGGACGACGCCATTGTCGAGTTTGAAAACGCCTGCTTCTGTTCGGACCAGCACCCCGGAGCGCGCGCCGCCCTGGGCCATGCTTATGCCACGGTCGGCGATCTCGATGCGGCCCGCGGCATCCTCGCGGACCTCACGCCCTCGTCATGCTGGGCCGCCCTCGTTCATGTCGCGCTTGGCGATTGCGAGCGGGCACTTGATTGCCTCGAAAGCGCCGCCAAACGTCGCGACCCTCCACTGCTATGGCTTGCCGTCGAACGGCGTCTCGACCTTCTGCGTTCCAATCCTCGATACGCGCACCTGCTTGACGCCGTGTTCGCACTGCGCCCCTAGCAGACTGAAGAGGCCAGAACGGTCTTCACGAAGAGAGCGCTACTTTGCGGCCCTCGCGGCAGGACTTATATGCCGAGATGACGATTTCAAGCGCGCGGTAGCCGTCTTCGCCCGATGACAGCGGCTTGCGGCCAGTGCTGATGGCTTCACCGAAATCCTGAAACTGGCGCTCGAAAGGCGCTAATGGAATGGCCATGGGATCGGAGGCGCCGGAAGCGACGTCGCGCTCCACCGGAGCGGGTTCGCCGGAGTCGTTCTGCACGTCCCAGGTTGTCAACTTGTCGCCGGAGATCACGGCGGTGCCCTTGGAGCCATTGATTTCGAGCCGCTCGGTATAACCCGGCCAGAACGCGGTGGAAGCCTGAATCACGCCTGTTGCACCCGCTTCGTAGCGCAGCAGAGCGCTGATGACGTCCTCCGATTGGATCTTGTGGAGAGCGCCGAGCTGCCAGTATGCGAACAGTTCCGAAACATTGCCGATCAGGTACAGCAGCATATCGACCTGATGGATAGCCTGGTTGATGAGGGCGCCGCCGCCTTCGGTTTCCCAACTGCCTTTGATGGGACGTGAATAGTAGGCAGGCGTGCGATACCACTTCACGTACGCGTCGGCTTGCAGAATTTTGCCGAGGCGTCCTTCGGGGATGGCCCGCTTCAAGAAGCGGGTGGAATCGTCGAAGCGGTGCTGACTCACGACGCCGAGCTGGATACCGGCATTACGGGCGATCTCGATCATTTCGCGGGCGGTCTCGAGATTGGTCGAGATAGGCTTTTGCACCTGGATGTGCTTGCCGGCTTGAGCGCAGATCTTGAGCGGCTGCAGGCGGAAATCGGGGAAAGTACAGACGTCGACATAATCGACGTTGGGATGCCGGCAGACATCTTCGTAGCTGGGGACAAACTCGCAGCCGTACTTTTCCGCGAATTTCTGTCCCGACTCGGGGTTGATGTCGGTACAGACTGTCAGGTTATAGCCAATGTTGCGATAGGCCTGCGCATGCTTGTGTGAGATTGCGCCAGTGCCGATCATTCCTACTCGCATAAGCCAACTCGCATAATGTGTCCGCCGCCGTTTTCGTTATTGTAAGAGGCCGTTATTTGTACCGCAGATGCTTACTTCAAGACCCAACTCGCGAAACATCGCCGCCTTGGCCGCGAGCCCGCGATTGGCGGCCGCGGCGTCCGGCGCGTAGACCACCTGGACGTGGTTGGCCTTGTGACGAGCCATCATTTGATCGCGTGAGACGCCGTACGTGACGGCATGCATAATGGGCCACTGCGGCGTCGTTGCTTGCCAGCGCCGCTCCGTCTCTTCGCGCGGCAATTCACGAACGGCGGCGCGGCCGATATCGGCCTTGAGCGCGCCGTTGTCGATGAACACGCGGCTCCACACGATCTCGCCGGGCTTGCTGACGCCTTTCAGCGTGCCGCCGCCGAGCCGGAAATACATGGCCGGCTGGCGTTCGCTGACGGCGCCGGCGTAACCGCCGATGAAATGCCGCGGCGGCGCCGAGCCACTGATCTCGAAAACCCATACGAACTCGCCGTTGTAATCCTCGCCGTAGCGGACGTCGTGCAGGGTCGTTTCGGGATCGTAGCCGAGCCGGGTCCAGATACGATTAGTGACCAAGGCATCGAGGCCAGCGCATTCGTCCACCTCGTTAAAGTGCGGAAGCGCGCGCCCGGGATACAGCTCGCGGCCATCTGTCGAGCACGCGGGCGGCCGGTCGACGTTGTTGAGCAGACCCTCCGCCAAATCGGAGGCGGGCGCGAGATCTTTCAAGCCCTGCTGATACTGGATGCCGATGGCGTCGCAGCCGAAGTCACCGGCAATGCGCAAGGCGGCGATGTACATCTTGCACTGCTCGAGAATCTGGCCGTCGGTGAGGCTGGTTTCGGGATCGGGACCAGTCTTGAATTTCATTCCGCGCTGGTCGAGCCAACGGCGTACTTCGAGCGCCTCGTCGTCCGCGACCTGGCGCATGGCGGCATACAACGCGGATTGGCTGAGGCGTTCCTTGAACACGCCGGCCGGATGCAGCAGCTCGTCGGGGATGATGGCGTTATACATTCCCATACAGCCTTCGTCGAAGATGCCGAGGATGGCTTTGTTGTGGAGGAGATCGCGCGCCAGCTCGCTTCCCAGTTTCTCGGAATCCGGCGGGAGCTTGAGCGCGGCGAGCGGGTGGACGTGGGAGCTGTCGTGTTCGAGCGGCTCTCGGCGTAGCCAGCGGCGAAGGTTCGCGAGGAAAAAATCGTCCGTAAAATCGACGCTCCACAGCGTGTCGTAGGGAATGCCCGCCTTGGTGAGCGATCCGTTGAGATTGAGCATACCGACGAGGCCGGGCCACTCGCCGCTCCAGTTTGCGATGGTCAGAATGGGGCCGCGATGGGAGTACAAGCCGTGGAACAAGTGATGGCTGTATTGCCATACCGCCTCGACGACGACGAGCGGCGCATCGCGAGGAATCTGGCGGAAGACTTCCATGCCGTACTTCTGGCTGTCGATGAACCCGTGCTGTTTGGCGGCGTCGTAGGGATGGCCGCGCTTCGCCGGGCGGCCCTCGCGCTCGATGGCGCGTATGACGGCTGCCTCGGCGCGCTGCTGGGCCGGCCAGCATTTCTGATTGGCGGACAATCGCAAGTCGCCGCTGGCGACAAGGATTACGGGCTGATCCATAAAGGAACATTGTGGCATAGCGCGGCTGCGCGGACTCCTGTTACGATCACCGGGACGGAGGGCAAACATGAAAGGATTCAAGCAGTTCATTTTGAGGGGCAACGTGCTCGATCTCGCCGTGGCAGTGGTGATCGGGGCGGCGTTCGGCGCCGTTGTGACGGCGTTGGTCAAAGACTTGATTACGCCACTGCTGGCCGCGATCGTAGGCAAGCCCGACTTTTCGGGAATCTTTTTCACCGTGAACGGAAGCAAGTTCATGATCGGAGAATTCGTGAATGCGGTGATCTCGTTTGTACTGATCGCCGCGGCGGTTTACTTTTTCGTGGTGCTGCCGGTGAACACGATGTTGGCGCGGCTGCATCGCGGCCAAGCTCCGCCCGATCCGACGACGAAGGAGTGTCCGGAGTGCTTGAGCGTGATTCCGATTGCAGCGCGCCGTTGCGCGTTTTGCGCATCGGCGGTGGGCGCGGGAAAACTTGAGAGGGGTTAGTGGAAAGAGCTTTGCCGGCCTTTGCCGATCCACTGTAGCCGCCGATATTGCGGCGCGCGCCATGGTATGTTGGCTCTTTTGTGGCCATCTGTCCTTCCTGCGAAAGCGAAATTCCCGCTAACAGCAGATTCTGTTTTTCGTGCGGGCGTTCCGTTCAAGCAAATGCCGCGCTGGTGACGCAGACGGTTGCGGCTCCGGCTGCGGCGTCGTCTCCCCGAGTGCCGTCATCGAGCGGTGCGGGCGCGTCCGCGAGAGGGGCCGTCGAGAGCCGTTTTCTGCCGGGGCAGATGCTGGCGAACCGCTACAGAATCGTCGCGCTCCTCGGGCGCGGCGGTATGGGCGAGGTGTATCGCGCCGACGATCTGACTATCGGGCAGCAAGTGGCGTTGAAGTTTCCACCGGAGGCGGTGGCGTCCAATCCCGAGGCCGCGGCGCGCTTCCGCAGCGAGATTCGCGTGGCGCGGCAGGTATCGCACCCCAACGTCTGCCGCGTGTACGATGCCGGCGAGGTCGAGGGACACCTCTTTCTGTCGATGGAATATGTCGATGGCGAAGACCTGGCATCGCTGCTGCGGCGCATCGGGCGGCTGCCCGCGGACAAGGCGGTCGATATCGCGCGGCAGCTCTGCGCGGGATTAGCGGCGGCCCATCAAAAGGGCGTGTTGCACCGCGACCTGAAGCCGGGGAATGTCATGCTGGACGGGCGCGGGCAAGTGCTGCTCACGGATTTCGGACTGGCAGGCATTGCGGGCGAGATCGAAGGGAACGAGGTGCGCAGCGGAACGCCGGCATACATGGCCCCGGAGCAGCTTGCGGGCAAGGAAGTAACGATCCGCAGCGATATTTACTCGTTGGGGTTGGTCCTGTATGAGATCTTCACGGGGAAACGGCCGTTTGAGGCGAGCACGATCGCGGAATTGGTGCGGCTGCGGTCGGAAACGACGCCGCTAAGCATTTCGAAGCTGGTGCGCGATCTCGATCCGGTAGTCGAGCGCGTGATTCTACGCTGTCTCGACGCGGAGCCGTCGCGAAGACCGGCTTCGGCGCTGGCTGTCGCGGCCGCTCTGCCGGGTGGCGATCCGTTGGCGGCAGCGTTGGCGGCCGGCGAGACGCCTTCGCCCGAGATGGTGGCGGCGGCGGGGGAAGGAGCGGGCTTGCGGCCGGCCGTGGCCGTTCCGTTATTCCTCGCCGTGATCGCGGGGTTGGCGGTCAGCTACGTGTTGACGAACCGCTCGAGCGCGCTCGAGAAGATCGGACCGGAGTTAGGTCCCGAAGTGTTATCGCAAAGAGCCCGGGACACGATCCGCGCGGCGGGCGGCAACGCGTCAGCGGTCGATCATGCTGACAACTTCTACTGGGACGGCGATTACGTTAAGTATCTGGAGCGAACCGGCAAGCTTCGCCCGCACTGGGACGAAGAGATGCGGCAAAGGCCGTCTGCGTTGCGCTTCTGGTATCGCGAGAGTCCCGATACGCTGACCGCGCTCGAATTTCACGACGATATGTTGACGCCGGGAATCGTCCAGAGTGACGATCCGCCACCGATTGTGTCCGGCATGGCGCAGGTGGTCTTGGATGCACAGGGGCGGTTACTGAATTACGAGCGCATCCCCGCGCAGCGGCAAGCGCCGGGCCAGCCAGACGAGGCAACCGTGGATTGGAAACCGCTTTTTGCGGCCGCCGGTCTGGACGCGGCGAAATTCCAAACCGCCGATCCGCTGTGGACCTTTCTGGGCGCATCGGACGCCCGCTTCGCCTGGACGGGCGCATGGCCTGGCACAACGCGGCCGTTGCGCGTGGAAGCCGCGGCGCTGCGCGGCAAGCCAGTGGCGTTTTCGCTGACGGGCGATTGGACGAAGCCGGACCGCATGGTATCGAGCGAATCCTCCACCAACGACGACGTTCTGGCCGGCGTTCTGCTGGCGATGGTTGTAATCGTTTGTTTGGGAGCGGCATTGCTGGCGCGGCGCAATCTTACGAGAGGCCAAGGCGATCGCCGCGGCGCCATCCGGCTGGCTTTCTTTTTGTTTTCTGTCCATATGGCGCTATGGGTTTTCCGTGTGCACTTGGTTGCATCGCTCGGCATCGCGGCCATGTTTCTCATCGCTCTGTGTACATCCCTGTTCTTTGCGGTTCTGGTATGGACGCTGTACATTGCGGTGGAGCCGTACGTGCGGCGGCGTTGGCCGCACAGCATCATTGCGTGGAGCAGCGTCCTGAGCGGCCGCATACGTGATCCTATCGTGGGCCGCGACGTTCTGTTCGGCGCCGCACTGGGCTTGATCTGGATGCTGGTCGATCACGCGCTTATGGCCTGGAGCGGATCCGCTCCGACCTTAACGCCGGTGGATGCGCTCCTCGGGGTTCGGGGCGCGCTGGGCGCTCTTCTCAGGCAACTGGCGAGCGCCGTGATGAATGTTCTGATATTTTTCTTTCTTCTGTTCCTGCTGCGCGTGTTGTTGCGGAAGCAATGGCTGGCGGCCACAGTGTTCGCCATCGTCTTCGGCGCGCTCGGCGCCCTGTCGTCGCCGGAGCATATGGCCGCTTCCGCGGCCGCGAGCGTACTGATATTCGGACTGGTCGCGGTGGCGGTGCTGCGCTATGGTTTTCTGATGCTGGGCGTGGCCTTTTTTGTCCTCAGCGTCGTGGAAGCCGCCCCGGTTCCGTTGAACGCATCGGTCTGGTATTTCGGCAATGCGGTATTGCTACAGGCCATCGTTGTGGCGCTGGCGGCCTGGGGTTTTTACGCCTCCACGGCGGGACAGCGGTTCTGGAAAGCCGATTTGCTGGATTAAGCAGAACGGCTCTTAAGGGACGCGCGCGCTATCTCACCTGAATTCCGACGGTCGCGACGAGGTCGTGCAACCAGCCGCTGAGATTCGATCCAGCCGCCGGAATGATGACCGAGGTGGGGAAGGGCGTTGCAAAGTCGCGCACGTCCAAGCGCAAAGCCCAGTGATGCGCGATGGACCATTCCACGCCACCCCCGAAGGCAATCAGGGCGCGCGCATCAATGCCATCGGCAAACGACCCGAACTGCGCGAGCGGCCGAGGTCGTACCGCCTCGATGCCGTGGTACATCTTCACGCCCGCTCCAACGGCGGCATACGGTCGCAATCGCGCGGAGCGGCGGCGGAAGTAGTAGAGCAGATCGCCGTGGACGGCGTGCGTATTGGCGTCGAATGCGGTCTTCTGGCTGCCGGAGGCGATCTCGAAATCGCCGTCCTGAAACGTCCAGGCCCCTTCAATCGCAAAGTGTCGGCCAAAGGCGCGGCCCACCGCCCCATCGAGCGCGTAACGCGATCCGATGCCCGCCTGGGCGGTCCCGGCGGGGTTCTGATACGTCAGGTAACGATAAACGCCGAAACCCGCGGCGCCGGTGGCTTGCCAGTCCGCCGCCCCAAGCGGACCGCAGACGATGAAACAAACGATGGGCAGTGTTTTGAAATGAATTCTCAATGAGAATGGACGACAGCAGCCTGGAACTTCGTTACGGGCATAGACGGACGTCCGCTGAAACGGATGTCCATGGCGGCGTTCTTGTCGAACTCCACCTCGCTGCCTTTCGAGACGATGGTGGAGTAGACCGATACGGCCATGCCCCAGAAGCCGAACACGGTTCCCACCGTGCGCGAGGCTTGCGCCGCCGCCGCTCCCAGCACGCCGAATCCGGATGCGCCGCCAAGGGTCCTGCCGCCCACGTTGGCGCTTCCGCCGCCGACGCGCCCCTCGTCGTTATCCGCCGATTTGTTGGCGATCAATATCGAGATTGCCGGCGCGATGAAACGGGTCTTGGGCTCCGTCGCTTTGACGCCGCCTTCGTCGTCCACCTTGATGTTTCCGCTTCCCGACGATTCCGCCGATGCCACCGTGGCCTGGGTCCTGGCGGTCACGGGCGCGGCGTCGATGGCCGGGCGAACAATGCCTTGCGGCAGCTCAATGTTCTGGAAGCTGAACCGCAATTGACCGCCGCGATGGAACCAGCGGGCGCGATGCGCGAATGTCACGGCTCCGGTCAGGCGTGTGCCTTCCGGCCAGATGAGTTTACCGTCGGCTGAAGAGAGCGGCTGGGAGAGAACGGCCTCGACGGGCGTACCCTGAGTCGCGGAAACGGAATCGACGGGGGTGAGCAAGCGCACGTGCGCGATGGAATCGAGCGGCGGCTGGGCGCCGAGCGAACGCAGAGAATCGTCCTTCACCGCCGCAGTGCCGAACGCCAACGGCTGCCGAAGCTCGGCGTCGAAACGCGTTCCCCTCTTCACCCACTGTGGATGATAAGGCAACCTTCTCACCAGATAATCCTCGATGTAATCCTTCTTATCGGGACCGCGGACCATATCGGCGATCCCCTGCACCTTCGCCTTGGCCGCATCGATTTGAGCCTGCGCCTGCTGTTTTCCCCGGCCGAGAAGGCCGCCGTTTTGCGCCGCGGGGGAGCGCGCCTTGGGCGGATGCAACGGGACGATGGTATTCAGACCTACGGATGCGACGGTGTCGAGCGGCATCGAACGGCCGCCGGGGAAAACAAGCGTATCGAATTGAACCTCGGCTTGATGCAGCGGGGTAAAGTCTCCGCCGAGAATCGCGGCGGTACGCTTCATCTTGCTCACCGGATCGAGCCGCACCACTCGTCCGAGTACTTCGCAGCCGGCGGGCGCGACCTGCCGGTCGAACGCGAAGAGCGGCTCGAGCAGTTTCGCATGAACAGGTTCGCCAAGGCGTTTGGGAAGGCGCTTCGTGAGGTAAACCCGCAGTGGACTGCCGGACGGAATGACGAGCGGAACTGTTTGCGAGTTCAAAGAGGCGGCGTTTTCAGGCGTCTGGGCGATTGCCAGTGAAAAAGAGAATAGAAAGGCAATTACAACGTTGTGGCGCATGGCTGAACTTCCTTAGCAGAAGGGAAATTCGAGCATAACACGCCTTACACTTCGGCGGGATTCGCTCACCGCGAGGTTGGCGCTTACCGCGTTGGCACCGGGGTCAGTTCCCGGCTGGCGATGACCCGGTCGATGAGGCCGTATTCCAGTGCCGCGTCGGGTTCAAGAATATAGTCACGGTCCACGTCGCGCGAAATTTTTTCGGCCGTCTGACCCGTCGCGCCCGCCAGGATTTCGTTAAGGGTTTGCCGCATACGCAGGATTTCACGGGCATAGATGTCGATGTCCGTGGCTTGGCCGCCAAGACCGCTCATCGATGGCTGGTGAATCAGAATACGGGCGTGGGGCAGGGAATAGCGTTTCCCCTTGCTTCCGCAGGCTAGCAATACCGCGCCCATGGAAGCCGCCTGGCCGACGCAGTAGGTCACGATGTCGGGCTCCACCAGGTTCATCGTGTCGAGGATCGCCAGGCCGGCCGTGATGGAGCCGCCAGGGGAATTGATGTAAAGGGAAATGTCCTTCTCCGGATCTTCGGCCGCCAGAAAAAGCATCTGCGCGATGACCAGATTGGCGACGTTATCGTCGATAGGCGTGCCGAGAAAGATAATATTTTCCTTCAGCAGGCGCGAATAAATATCAAACGCGCGCTCGCCCCGCGACGTTTGCTCGACGACCATGGGAACCAGGACGGAATTTTTCATAATTGCCCCCTTCAAACGATTATGATAACGCGGAGCGCCGCGCAAACTATTTCACTGCGCGCAGAGCGGCGTCGTAGTTGGGGTGGTCGCCTACTTCCTTTACATATTCCACGTATTTGAGCGTGTTGGCGGCGTCCACGACGAAGATGGCGCGGCTTTCAATGCGCAATTCTTTTATTAACGTGCCGTAGTTTTCGCCGAACGATCCGCTTTTATGATCCGACAGCATTTTGACTTTATCGACGCCGAAGTTGCCGCACCAGCGCTTCTGGGCAAAGGGCAGGTCCATGCTGACGGTGTAAATAGCGACGTCCGGCAGCTTGGCGGCCTCTTCGTTAAAACGCTTCGTCTGCGCGTCGCACACGGGCGTGTCGAGGGAGGGGACGACGCTAAAGATGCGGACTCCATGACCGGTGCTCTCGAGCGAAACCGGCTTGAGGCTGTCGTTCACGACGTCGAAATCTGGCGCCTTGTCGCCGGCCTTGAGCTCCGGCCCCAGCAGCGTCATGGGATTGCCTCGCAGCGTCGTCGCTCCGGCCCTCTCTTGTACTTCGTCGGCTTTGATCATCGCTGGCTATTGTAGCAACTCGTCGAATTTTTCAACGTCGTGAGTGGGCAATTGGCAGGCGTAGTTTTCGCAGACATACGCGGTCGGGCGGCCGTCCAATTCTTTCATTTCGGCTATCGCGGGGATGAACCGTTCGAGTTGCGCGCGGGCCGCGTCATCAACGGCGGCGACGACCGTGCGCGGCTGAAAGCGGCTCCGCAGCGCGCGCAGGAAAGCGCTCATGAGATCGCTGCCGGGAGCGCCCGCCAGCACGACCTGCTTGTGCGCGGCGAGCGAGTAATCGAGCGCTACCAGCATTTGCGGAACGCCGATCGGCTGCGTGGCGATGCGCGGGGCGAGCGCGTTGAGCGTGCGGTCCGCGGCGGCGCGGAATTCCTCGCTGCCGGTCAGGACGGCGAGTCGCAGAAGGTTCATGAGAGCGATGGAGTTGCCGGACGGCTCGGCGCCGTCGTAATCGTCTTTCATGCGCAGCACGAGCGATGCGTCGCCCTCGGCGGTGGTGAAAAATCCGCCGCGCACGGGATCTTCGAAAAGCTCGCGCATCTTGCTCGTAACGGCGATCGCCATCTCGATGCGGGCGGGTTCGAAATCCGTTTCGTACAGGTCGAGCAGACTCTGCGCAAAGAAAGCGTAATCGTCGAGAAAGCCGGGAATCGCGGCCTCGCCATCGCGATAGCGCCGCAGCAGTGTGTGATCGGGCCGCCCCAGCATGTTCTTGGCGATGAATGCGGCAGCGCGCTCCGCCGCCGAGCGATAACGCTCTTCCTCAAGCGCCTGGGCTCCTTTGGCGAAGGCCGAAATCATGAGACTGTTCCAGGACGTGAGGATCTTCTCGTCGCGATCGGGGCGTGGGCGCTTATTGCGCTCGGCCAGAAGCTTTTGACGCGCCAGATCGAGTGAGGCGTCCGGCGCTTCCCGGGTGCGGGTTCGAAACAGGATGTTCTTATTCGGGAACTCGCCGTGAGGGTCGTTCTCGACGTTCCCGTTCTTGCGCACGCCATAACGCTGCGAGAAGACGTCCGCCTCGGGCTCCCCCAGAACCTCGCGAATCTCGTCGTAGGACCAGACGTAGAACGCGCCCTCGCCCTTCACCTTCGGGTCCGCCGGATCGATGACGCTGTCGGCGTCTTCGGCGGAGAAAAAGCCGCCATCGGGGTGAGTCATGTCCCGGAGTACGTATTCGAAAATGCCGCGCGCCGTCGTGGCGAAGAACTCGTCGTGCGTGATCTGGTAGGCCTCGAGATACGAGGTCGCGAGCTGCGCCTGATCGTACAGCATCTTTTCAAAGTGAGGTACCAGCCACATGGCATCGACGGAATAGCGATGGAACCCTCCGCCAAGCTGATCGTACATGCCGCCCGACGCCATGGCGCGCAATGTCGCGAGCGTCATCTCCAGCGCCTCTTGGTCGCGCGTCGTGTAGTAATAACGCAATAAAAAGTTGAGAGCGGCCGGGCGCGGAAATTTGGGCGCTTCGCCAAAACCGCCGTGCGTGGTATCGAAGGTACGGCGAAAGTAGTAGAACGCGGAATCGAGCACGCCTTTGTCGAGGGAATGACGGGCGCCATCTCCCGTACTCTCCTGCTGCTGCAATTGACGGATCACTTCGGCGCTGGTCTGATCGATCTTTGCGCGATCGCCGCGCCACGCCTGCGCCAAATATTCCAGAATTCGCTCGAATCCGGGACGGCCATAGCGGCTGTCGGGTGGAAAATAGGTACCGCCGAAGAAGGGCTTCAATTGCGGCGTGAGGAAAACCGACATGGGCCATCCGCCACTGCCCGTCGAGGCCTGCACGAACGCCATGTAAATGCGGTCGATATCGGGGCGCTCCTCGCGATCGACTTTAATGGGCACGAAATCGCGGTTCAACAGGTTGGCGATGGACTCGTTCTCGAACGACTCCCGCTCCATGACGTGGCACCAATGGCACGTCGAATAACCGATGGAGAGAAATATCGGCTTATCTTCAGCCCGCGCCTTGTCGAAGGCTTCCTGGCCCCACGGATGCCAGTCAACGGGGTTGTGAGCGTGCTGCTGGAGATACGGACTCTTCTCATGAATGAGCCGGTTGGCGCGCATAAAGATGAGATGCTAGCGCGCAGCCTCGTGCATCCGGATTTTCCATTGGCCATCAAACGGGCGCAATGTTCGGAGCAATGAGTCTATGGCGTTGATCGCCCGCGGATTGCGCTAGCCGGCGGTGACAAAACAGGCTGCGATGCCTAAAATCGTCCAAGAAGAGCGAGTTGCATGGGGCGCTCCGTGACGTCATTTATCGTAACAACGGTGGATGGCACAGAATAGAAAAGGACCCCTCGCTTGCAAACTAATCGGATTCCTGGATTTTTGTTCATCGACCACGTGGCCGTCGCGGCGCCGCCGGGCGAGCTCGATTCGCAGGTTGCGGCGTACAAATCGATCGGCTTTCACGAAATTCATCGCGAGGATGTGCTCGGCTCCGACCAGGTCCGCGAAGTGTTGCTGCAAATCGGCGACGGCCCCAACCTTATTCAGCTCTTGGAGCCTCTCAGCGAGGCTTCGCCGGTTGCGAAACTGATCGAGCGCAACAACGGCCGCGGCGGCTTCGCGCATCTCGCCCTGCGGGTCGCGGATGTTCACGCCGCGTTCGACTATATGAAAGAGGAAGGGTTCAACATTATCGACGAATCGCCGCGTCCCGGCTCTCGCGGAACAACCGTCTTTTTCGTACACCCGAAGTCGCTTGGATATTTGATCGAGGTGGTCCAGGAGGGCCGCTCATGACGCCGCTCGACTGGGAAGCCGCGGTCGCGCGCGATCTCAACGGCCGCCCGGCGGAATCGTTGAATTGGACCACGGAGGATGGCATAACGGTAAAGCCGCTTTATGCTTCCGCTGACCTCGCCGGCATGGAACCGCGTGAACTGTATTCCTCGCGAAGCTGGAAGATCGGATGCGAAGTTTCGGACCTCGAATCGGCGCGCCATGCCGTCTCGCGCGGGGCCATGGCGCTCTATGTCGAGCGCGGCGATATCGGAAGCTTTGAAGGCATTGAAGTCCTGCGCGCCGACTCGCCAAACCTGATCCGCGCCGATGACGACACGGCCGCCGCGGAGCTGGCATCATTGCTGCGCAAGGCCGCGGCGCAACCCGCCGCAAGCGCCATCGAAGTTCCGATCGGCCTCGAATACTTCATCGAAATCGCGAAATTCCGCGCCGCTCGCCTGCTTTGGCCGCGCGTATCGCAGACGCCCTTGCGGATTTTGGCGCGAACTTCCAAGCACAACCGGACAATCTACGATCCGTACGTCAACCTACTGCGCGGTACGACGGAGGCAATGTCGGCCATCATCGGTGGCTGCGACATTCTGGTTATCCGCCCCTTCGATGTAGCTTACGAACATCCCGGCGAGTTCAGCCGGCGGCTCTCGATCAATACGCAGCTCCTGCTGCGCGATGAGGCCTGCTTCCGCGAAATGCCCGATCCCGCCGCAGGCTGCTATTACATCGAGTGGCTCACGGCTGCGCTCGCAAAAAAAGCCTGGGAATTATTCGAGACGGGACAACCCGCGCCAAGCGAACCAAGGCCCCGCGTCTTCGTCGGCGTTAACAAGTACGCCGACCCGAACGATCGAGCGCTACCCCGGCTCAAGATCGAGCCCGACGCCGGCCGCGCCGCGTGGCGCTACGAAAAAGAACGCCTCGACGCGGAGCGGCAGCCGTGAAGGCCGATTACTCCGCCGGCCTGCCTCCCTACGTGCGCGGCCCGTATGCGACGATGTACGCCGTCCGCCCCTGGACCATCCGGCAGTACGCCGGCTTTTCCACCGCCGAAGAATCGAACGCTTTTTACCGCCGCAATCTCGCCGCCGGACAAATGGGCCTCTCGGTCGCCTTCGATCTCGCCACGCATCGCGGCTACGACTCGGACAGCCCGCGCGTTCCCGGTGACGTCGGCAAGGCGGGCGTCGCCATCGACACGGTCGAGGACATGAAAATCCTTTTCGACCGGATCCCGCTCGACAAGATGTCCGTCTCCATGACCATGAACGGCGCGGTGCTGCCCGTGATGGCCTTCTACATCGTCGCCGCCGAGGAGCAAGGAGTCTCGCCCGGCAAACTAAGCGGCACGATTCAGAACGACATCTTAAAAGAGTTCATGGTGCGCAACACCTACATCTATCCGCCGGAGCCGTCGATGCGGATCGTCGGCGATTTCTTCCGCTACGCCGCGGCGAAAATGCCGAAATTCAATCCCATCAGCGTCAGCGGCTATCACATGCAGGAGGCCGGCGCGACCGAAGAGATCGAGCTGGCCTACACGCTCGCGGATGGCCTGGAGTACCTTCGCGCCGGGCTGAAATCCGGGCTCGCCGTTGACGAATTCGCGCCCCGCATCTCGTTTTTCTTCGACATCGGCATGAATCACTTCCGCGAGATCGCCAAGCTGCGCGCAGCGCGCTTGCTGTGGTCGAAAATCGTGCAGAGCTTCCATCCCAAGAATCCCAAATCCATGGCTTTGCGCATGCATTGCCAGACCTCCGGCTGGAGCCTCACCGAACAGGACCCCTTCAACAACGTCATGCGCACCGCCATTGAAGCGATGTCGGCGGCGCTGGGCGGCACGCAATCGCTGCACACCAACGCGCTTGATGAAGCGCTGGCGCTCCCCGGCGATTTCTCCGCCCGCATTGCCCGCAACACACAACTTTATTTGCAGGAGGAGACCGGCATCACGCGCGCGATCGACCCCTGGGGCGGGTCGTGGTATGTCGAACGCCTAACGGGGGAAATCGCCGTCGCCGCCGGGTCGCTGATCGAGGAGGTCGAAGAGCACGGAGGTATGATCGCGGCCATCGAAATGGGTTTGCCAAAAATGCGCATCGAAGAGGCGGCCGCGCGCCGTCAGGCTCGCATCGACAGCGGCAAGGACGTTATTGTCGGCGTAAATGCGTACCGCGTCGACGAGGACACGGGCCTCGAACTACTCGAAGTGGACAACGCCGGCGTGCGCGCCAAACAGATTGAAAAACTCGAGAAGGTGCGCCGCGAACGCGACTCAGCCGCGGTCGGCTCCGCGCTCGAAGGCTTAACGCGTTGCGCCCGCAGCGGCGAAGGCAATCTGCTCGATTTCGCGATCGAAGCGGCACGCAAACGCGCGACGCTGGGGGAAATTTCCTCCGCGCTCGAAACGGTGTGGGGCCGCTACGAAGCGCCGGTGCGGGCCATCCATGGCGTCTATGCGGCGGCGAGCCGCGGCGATTCCCAATTCGAAGAAGCCCGCCGGCTCACGCTCGAATTCGCGGACGCGGAGGGCCGCCGCCCGCGCATGCTGGTCGCAAAAATGGGGCAGGACGGTCACGATCGCGGCGCCAAGATTATCGCGACGGCATTCGCCGATCTGGGCTTCGACGTGGACATCGGACCGCTCTTTCAAACCCCCGCCGAAGTGGCGCGAAATGCCGTCGAGAACGACGTTCATATCGTAGGTATTTCGACGCTCGCCGGGGGCCATAAGACGCTCGTGCCCGCGCTGATCGATAGCCTGAACGCACTCGGCCGCAGCGATATTCTGGTCGTCGTGGGCGGCGTGATTCCCCCCCGCGATTA
Source organism: Bryobacterales bacterium (assembly GCA_963838885.1). Taxonomy (GTDB): domain Bacteria; phylum Acidobacteriota; class Terriglobia; order Bryobacterales; family Bryobacteraceae; genus JAICMB01. The sequence continues at coordinate 38,543 of CAWITB010000065.1, forward strand.
CGATTTCCTACAGCAGCGCGGCGTGGCCGCCGTTTTCGGCCCCGGTACGCGCATTCCCGATGCGGCTGTCGAAATTCTGCGGGCGCTCGCGGCGCGTGCGATCCAATCGTAGATGCCACAGGCGACACCCGTTCCCGAGTTGGCCGAGCGCGTTCTTGCGGGAGATCGCGCCGCTCTCGCCCGCGCCATCACTTTAGTCGAAAGCTCGCGTCCCGCCGACGAAGACCGAGCCCGCGAATTAATGGAAACTTGTCTTCCGCACAGCGGCCAAGCGGTGCGCCTCGGCATAACGGGCGCTCCGGGCGTAGGCAAGAGCACTTTCGTCGAAGCGCTCGGCGCGTATATCATGCGAGAACGCGCCGAAAAGGTCGCGGTGCTCGCCATCGATCCCTCCAGTCCCGTAACAGGCGGCAGCATTCTCGGCGACAAAACGCGCATGCCGCGTCTCAGCGCCGGCGAGGGCGCCTTCGTGCGACCGTCCCCCTCCGGCGCATACGCGGGCGGCGTGGCGGCAAAGACTCGCGAGGCCATCCTGCTATGCGAGGCGGCCGGATTTCAGAACGTCCTCGTGGAGACCGTCGGCGCCGGTCAATCGGAAGTGGCGGTCGCATCCATGGTGGATTTTTTTCTGCTGCTGATGCTCGCGGGCGCGGGCGACGAGTTGCAGGGCATCAAGCGGGGCGTCCTCGAACTCGCCGATCTCGTCGCCTTCAACAAGGCCGATGGTGAGAATAAGATACGCTCCGAAGCCGCGCGCAAGCAACTGGAAGGCGCGCTGGCGCTATTCCCCGCGCAGGCGAACGGATGGAAACCGCCGGTCTTCGCGTGTTCGGCGCGAACCGGCGAGGGCATTCCCGAGATCTTTAGCGCCGTGCTCGACCACCGCTCTCGCGCGATCGCCTCGGGCGACTTCGAACGTAAACGCCGCGAGCAGGCGCGCGCCGCAATGTTTGCGGCCATCCGCGCGGCCCTTTCCGACGCTTTTTTCGCGAACCCCGCCGTTCGCGCCCAGTTGCCCGGCCTGGAGCGTGCGGTGTTGGAGGGTAGCCTCAGCTCCCACGCGGCGGCTCACCAGCTTCTGGCGCTGTGGAATGCCGGTTCGAATGGTCCGCCGTAGAAATTTGCTCTACGGCCGGCTCGGTAAGAGAGCTATCATGCTGCGCCGCTATACAGCGACCGCGCAGCGCAAGAACGGTCTGCAAAGCATCCGCCGGCAGCGCCTGAATAAGCCCCGAATTCGCGCGAATACTCGTCGGCCTTTCAAAGCCATCACTGTGCGGCCTGGTGAGGTCAAGCACAGATCGCCAGTCCGATCGCCGTCCAGCGATGGCGCGTGCAGCCGCCTGGACACACGGAACACATAAGCGGCATATCGCGGATCGATGCCACTAATGGTTCACCGTCCCGGGCGCCGCATCGCTCGCCGTCAACCCGGTCGCCCGAGTCACGCACGTCGATGCTGTCGGGATGGAAACGTCTCGAAGCGGCGCGGCGTGCCTGCTCCATGAGCGACCCGGGACAATTAGCGAAGATCTTCTTGGCCCATCCCCGCGTGATAGACTTTCTCGCATGGCCCGGCTCCTTCTCCGAATTTCCCTTGCCTTGGCGGCAGCGGCGGCGCTGCCGGCGCAGAATGGCGCGAAACGAAATATCAACCTCGACGATCTGGCGCGGCTGCGCGACGTGGCCAATCCGGAGGTTTCGCCGGACGGGAAATGGGTCCTCTACACTGTCGCGAGCGTCGACAAAGAAGGCGATAAGCGCAAGACCGACCTCTGGATGGTCAGTTGGGACGGCGCGCAAGACGTGCAGCTTACCTATGGCGCGGACGCGGCCGGGTCGCCGCGCTGGAGTCCCGATGGAAAATATATTTCCTTCACCTCCTCGCGGCCGGGCAAGGCGAAAGGCAGCCAGGTTTGGGTGCTCGACCGGCGCGGCGGCGAAGCGCGCCAGCTCACCGATGTCAAGGGAGAACGAATTTCGGAGTACCAGTGGTCGCCGGATTCCAAGAAATTGCTGCTGTTAATGCGCGAGAGCGACGAACCGGAGGCCGAGAACGAGACGCCTCGCGCCGCATCGCCGACCCCTCCTAAACCGCCCAAGCCGATCGTCATCGACCGCTATCACTTCAAGCAGGACGTGCAAGGCTACTTAAGCGGCGATAAGCGCGGGCATATTTATTTGTTCGATATCGATAGCCGCAAACTCGAGCCCATTACCAACGACAAGAGATACGACGAAACGCAGGCCGTGCTTTCGCCCGACGCCACAAAGATCGCCTTCGTGAGCAATCACGACGAGGACCCCGACCGCACACAGAACAGCGAGGTCTTCGTCGTGGACGCGGCGCCCGGCGCCACGCCGCGGCGGCTCACCAATCATCCCGGCCCGGACGGCGGAAGGCTGGCGTGGAGCCCCGACAGCAAATGGATCGCCTACGCCCAGGGCGACGATCCCAAATACAGCGCCTATCAAATGATGCGGCTGGCGCTTGCGCCCGCCGATGGCGGGCAGCCTCGCGTCATCACCGCAAAATTCGATCGCGGAATTTCAGCGCCAATTTTCGGCAAGGACGGGCGGCATGTATTCGTGCTCGTCGCCGACGACCGCTCCGAGTATCCGGCCGAAGTATCGCTTGCAAACGGGTCCGTCGAGCGGCTCCTCGACCGGCCCATGGCCGTGATGTCGGAATCGCGCGAAGGCGGCCACGCGGCCCTGCTCGGCTCGACGGACGAAGGCGGTACGGCGCTGTTCGCGCTTGAAGGATCGAAGCTGCGCAAGCTCACGGCCCACAACGATGCGCTGCTCGCCGAGTTGCAGCTCGGCGCGACCGAAGACATCAGCTTCAAGAGCAAGGATGGAACGGAAGTTCACGGGCTGATTACTAAACCGCCGTCGTTCGAAAGCGGCAAAAAGTATCCGCTGCTCCTGCGCATACACGGCGGCCCCAACGGGCAGGACCAGCACGCCTTCAATTTCGAGCGGCAGCTATTTGCGGCGAACGGTTATGTGGTCTTAAACGTGAATTATCGCGGGAGTTCGGGGCGCGGATCGGAATATCAGAAAAGCATTTTCGCCGATTGGGGGAATAAGGAAGTTGCCGATCTGCTCGCCGGGGTGGATCACGTCCTTGCTATGGGGATCGTAGACCCAGAGCGGCTGGGCATCGGCGGTTGGAGCTATGGTGGCATTCTGACCGACTATACCATCGCCTCCGACACGCGCTTCAAGGCGGCCATCAGCGGAGCGGGGAGCGCCAATCAGGCCGCTATGTACGGCATCGACCAGTACACGTTCCAATACGACAACGAGATCGGCCCTCCGTGGAAAAACCCGCAGGCCTGGATCAAGATCTCGTATCCCTTCTACCATGCCGATCGCATCCATACCCCCACGCTGTTCATGGGCGGAGACCGCGATTTCAATGTTCCAGTGGTCGGTGGGGAGCAGATGTATCAAGCCCTGCGGAGCATTGGCATCCCAACCCAGTTGGTCATTTATCCGGGCCAGTTCCACGGCTTCACGCGCCCCAGTTTCATACGTGATCGTTACGAGCGATACCTAGGGTGGTACGGAAAGTACCTTAAGCCCGAATCAGGTTCGGCGGCAGCAACGGCTGCTCTTAATGGGACGGTAATTTAAAACGGAATCGGCAGCAACGGGTTTTAGGACTCAAGGGACGGGTTGGGAGGGCTATTCTTTGGGTTCTACAGAAGTTTCAGGGTTATGGAGTTAACAGCAGAGGGGTTTGTCGGAGGATCAACCGCTGTCCCTTGAGTCTTCCCTGGTTTCATGCCGTCTTTTGGACAGCACCCACGCTGCCAAAGAACAAACTCCTGCGAATTCAGCAAACAAAAAGAGATATACCGTAGGGATAATGAAAGTATTACCGAGGTGGAAAGGCTGCCCTGCAATTTTGGATAGCCATTCCCAAATAGTCAGGAGAAAATTACCTCCGGCGACGACGGCCGAGCATCAAGCCGAGGAAAACTCCAGCCGCAGCGGTAATGCCTAGCTTACGTTTATCGGTAAGCGAGACGAAGCGCGTGCCCGATTGTGATACCTCGAACACTCCCACTGGTAACACCAATATTCCCCCGCCGCCACCGCCGCCTTCGCCCGCCGGATGCAGCGATTCGGTGATTTTTTTCGTCGCCGTGCCGGAGCCGCCGCCAAACCCATAGCCGATGCGCGCCACGGGAATGATCGTCTTGCCTTCGGCCGCGATCGGCGCGCCATACACTTTGCCAACATCGGCGCTGGCATGCAGCCGCTCGGTCAGGCTGTGAATGAAGTCCTGGATTGCCATGGTGGTCCTCCGATCCAACGGTAGCGCATGGCGCCGCAGACGCGCGGCGCGCTAAGGCGGGACGCGCTAGACTAAGCCCTAATGGCACTTCATCTCCGTTCCCGCTGCCGCGCCCTACTTGTCGCGGGCGCGTTGGCGCTTTCGGCGTACGCGGCGCAAAAGCAGACTGCGCTCGACCGTTATGTCGCGGCTCCCGACCCCCATTACAAATGGGAAATCGCCAACACCATTCCCGGCGAGGGATACACCACATTTGTCGTCGATCTCACATCGCAACAGTATTTGACGGCGGCCGAGGTAGACCACCCCATATGGAAACATTGGCTGATCGTGGTGAAACCGGACGCCGTGAAGTCCGACATCGGCTTTCTATTTATTACCGGCGGACGCATCGGCGGGAAAGCTCCGGCAAATGCCGACCCCATGCTGGTTTCGACGGCGCTGGCGACCGGAACGGTGGCGAGCATGCTCGAGGACGTGCCGAATGAGCCGGTGACCTTCGCCGGCGAAACGAAATTGCGGTCCGAGGACGCCATCATCGCCTACACCTGGGACAAATATCTGCGCACGGGCGATGAAAAATGGCCGCTGCGTCTGCCTATGACGAAAGCCGCCGTTCGCGCCATGGACACCGTGACGGCATTGTGCGCGGGCGCCCAAGGCGGAAACGTGAAGGTCGACCGCTTTATGGTGGCGGGCGGATCGAAGCGCGGCTGGACGACGTGGACCACGGCCGCGGTCGATAAAAGGGTGGTTGCGATTACGCCCCTGGTGATCGACTTACTGAATATCGAGAAGTCCTTCGAGCATCATTGGCGAGCTTATGGGTTCTGGGCCCCCGCCGTACACGATTATCAGGACATGGGCCTGATGGATTGGAGCGGCACGCCGCAATATCGCGATTTGATGAAAATGGTCGAGCCGTATTCTTACCGCGATCGGCTCACGATGCCGAAATACATCGTCAACGACTCCGGCGACCAATTTTTTCTGCCCGATTCCTCGCAGTTTTACTGGGACGATCTGAAAGGCGAGAAGCATCTGCGCTACATCCCGAATACGGACCATTCGTTGAAGGGATCGGACGCGCGGGAGAGTATGCAGGCCTTCTACGAAATGATCGTGACGGACACCCCTCGGCCGAAGTATTCGTGGAAATTTGAGAAGGACGGCTCGATTCGCATGCAGACCACGACCAAGCCGACGGAAGTGAAGCTGTGGCAGGCCACGAATCCGAATGCACGCGATTTCCGTTTGGAGAAAATCGGCGCGGTATGGACCAGCGCCCCGCTCGCGGAGAAAGATAAGGGACTGTATGTGGCCAAGGTCGAGAAACCGCCGCAGGGCTGGGCGGCTTATTTCATCGAGATGACATATCCGGGGCTGGGCAAATATCCGATGAAGATCACCACCGGCGTGCGCGTCGTGCCCGATACGCTGCCGTTCGGTCCGCCGCCCAAACCCGCCCATATGCCCTCCCGGGGCGCTCCGAAGGCGGAATGATCGGCGGCGAAGCGGACGGAAAAACCGTTCCCTTGCGGCCGCCGCTCGTTAGCGCGGGGACGCAACCTTGCGAGGCGCGGGTCGCGAATGCGCCGGAAGATCCGGGTCCCTCGCGGTCGCCGCTCGGTAGCGCGCGGGCGTTTCCGAGCCGCGGGCGCGAGCAAGTGGCGCTTTCTGAGGCCCCGCTCAGCTAGCAAATGCACTACGTCGACCTCGCGGTCATCGTGGCGTATCTCATCGGCATTACCTGGTTTGGAGCGCGCTTCCGCCGTTCGCAAAAGAGCCTGAAGGATTATTTTCTAGGCGGCCATTCCGCGCCGTGGTGGGCCATCGCGCTGTCCATCGTTTCGGCCGAGACCAGCACCTTGACGGTAATCGGGACGCCGGGCCTCTCCTTCGCCGGCAATTTCGAATTCCTGCAAGTCGTGTACGGCTATCTGCTGGCCCGCATCGTGATCTCCGCGCTGTTTTTGCCGCACTATTTCCGCGGCGAGATGTTTACGGCCTATGAGCTGATGCAGCGGCGCTTCGGTGAGCGCATCCGGCGGCTTACGGCAGGCACTTTTCTGATTCTGCGCGCGCTCGCCGAGGGAGTCCGGGTATTCGCGATTTCAATCGTCATTGCCATCGTACTTGGCACCGGCGAGGTCGCGTCCATTGTGGTTATCGTCTGCTTGACGCTGTTTTACACCTTCGAGGGCGGCCTGACGGCCGTGATCTGGACCGACGTGGCGCAGATGATTTTATACGTTGGCGGGGCAATTCTGAGTTTCTACGTGATATTAGGGCAGATTCCGGGCGGCTGGGCGCACATCGGCGCGCTCGCCGGCGCGGCGCACAAATTCAACATGTTCGATTTCCGGTTCGCGTGGACATCCGCATTTTTCGCGCGTCCTTACAGTTTCTGGGCGGGAATAATAGGTGGATGCTTTCTGACCACGGCGAGCCACGGCACGGAGCAATTGATGGTGCAAAGACTGCTCGCGGCGCGCTCGGAGCGGGAGAGCCGCGCGGCCTTGTTCGCAAGCTGGATCGTCATCTTCTTTCAGTTCGGGTTGTTCCTGCTCATCGGCGTCATGCTGTGGGTGCATTATGCCGATCTGCGGCTCGGCGCCCCCCGGATACGCGACCAGATTTATCCCCAATTCGTCTGGAATAATCTTCCGCCGGGAGTGGCGGGACTGGTGATCGCGGCAATCCTAGCCGCGGGCATGTCAAATCTAAGCGCGGCGTTGAATGCGCTGGCCTCCACCAGCATCATGGATTTTTACAAGCCCTGGGTGGCGCGAGCGGGACGGGAGCGCTCGGAACGGCACTACTTGAAGCTGGCCCGCTGGGCGACCGTGGCGTGGGGCGTGGCGCTGTTCGTGATCGGCTTATTCGCGCGGCACGTCCCGTCGGTACTCGAAGCGGGGCTCACCATCGCGTCGGTCTTATATGGCTCGCTCCTGGGAGTGTTCCTGCTGGGGCTGCTGACCAAGTCGGCGCCTGAGAATGCGGCCATCGCCGGAATGATCGCCGGACTGCTTACGATGCTCTGCATTTTCAAATTCACGAGCATTGCCTTTACCTGGTACGTTCTGATCGGAACGGCCGCGACCTTCGGGATCGGGTGGCTGGCCTCGTTGGCGTTGCGGGAGAAAAATGGAACACCAAGCGCGTTTCACGCTTAAACAAGACCTGGGCATCTGGAGCGCGGCGGCCATCGTCGTCGGGACCGTCATCGGCAGCGGAATTTTTCTGGTGCCAAAGAACATGATTCTCAGCGTCGGAACGCCCGGCATGGTTTTCGTGGTCTGGGTCGTGGGCGGCCTGTTGTCGCTGTTCGGCGCTCTCAGCTATGCCGAGCTGGCGGCGGCGCTTCCCGAAGCGGGCGGTGAATATGTGTATCTGCGCGAAGCCTATGGACCATTTTGGGGCTTCGTTTATGGCTGGACGCAGATGTGGGTCGCCAAGAGCGGGTCGATTGCGACCCTGGCGACCGCGTTTTTTCTCTACTTGGCTAATTTCAATCCCAAGCTGGAAGGCGTCTGGGCAGTGGTCCCGCTCCCCATCGGCGGGGACGGCAGGCCGCTTGAAATCCGCTACGGCCAATTGCTCGCAATGTGCGTAATCCTGGTCCTGGCATTGATTAATTATTTCGGGGTGAAGGCCGGCGGCAATCTGCAGGTGATCGTCACGATCGTAAAAGTGGCCCTGATCGGCGCGATTATCGCGATCGGGCTGGGATCGGGCCACGGCTCCATCGCGAATTATGGCGGCGCGATCACCGCGCCGGGCGGAATCACCGGCTTTTTCGCGGCGTTGGTCGCGGCGTTATGGGCTTACGACGGGTGGAATAACGTCAGCATGGTGTCGTCGGAGATTCGAAATCCGCAGCGCAACCTGCCGCTGGCGCTGATTTTGGGAACTTCGGCCGTGATTATCATCTATCTGCTTACGAATCTGGCCTATTTTTACGTGCTTTCCCCGCCGGCCGTGGCCGCGAGCGACCGCGTCGCGGGCGAGATGATGCGCCGCGTTCTCGGGGGCTGGGGGGCGAATGGAGTCAGCATCGCGGCCATGATTTCCATTTTCGCGGCCCTGAATGGCTCTATTCTGTCAGGTTCCAGAGTGCCTTTCGCCATGGCGCGCGATGGGCTGTTTTTCAGGGCCGTGGCGCGCGTCCACCCCGTCCACCGCACCCCGAGCGTTTCGATTCTGGCGCTTAGCGCTTGGGCGGCGCTGCTGGTCTTGAGCGGCAGGTACGACCAGCTATTTACCTACGTGATCTTCGCCAGCGTCATCCTTTATGGAATGGCAACGGCGTCGGTTATTGTGCTGCGCTTCAAGCGGCCCGCCATGAAGCGCCCTTATCGCACCCTGGGATACCCCGTGGTGCCAATTCTGTTCGTGGCCGCCATCGCCAGCCTGGTCGTTTCGACCCTCATAAATTCGCCCCGCGAATCCCTTATGGGCCTGGCCATTATCGCTTTGGGCGTCCCCTTCTATCTGTTCTGGCGCAGGACGGCGGGTACTGGTACCGCGCTGCCTCCAAAACCCTGAAAAATTGACCCTAAAAGATCGTTCTTTGTTCTGTTTCACGAACAGGGGTATTGAAATCACTGGATAAATGGAGTACAACTACATTATCGGATCTGGGTTGATCTGGATAGCCTGTTCGCTTTTCCGAACGTAGGAGCCATTTGGAAGGGACGATTTTGGAGATGCATACCTGTATGGACGTTGCGAAAATGTTAACGGAGCTTCGCCAAGAGCGTGAGCACATTGAAGAAGCGATTCTAACGCTGGAACGCCTCGCCCGCGGCCGCGGTAAGCGGCGGGGTCGGCCACCAGCCTGGATGACGGAAATTAAGCGCCGGGGCCGGCCGCCGGGTAGTAAGAACAAACCAAAGCCGGAGCAGAGGGTCGCGAGCGCGCGGTCGGCGGTCACGGCCGCATAGGATGGGGGTGGCTGGTCACCACCCCTAAATCACTTAATACAGCAGGTACTTCGCGCGCCGCGCCTCGAAGTCCCTGACGCTGGCGGACATATCTTGTTCGATCGTGCGCGGATCCACTCCATCCTTCTCCGCCTGAATCACCGCCTGATTGCCGATCAGATGGCGGCAGGCGTCAAAGTCGATTTTCCCCGGATACAATTTTTGCAAAGCGTAGCCGATTTCAAGCCCTAAGCGCGTACTATCGAACGAGTTGCGGTCCGTAATTACGAAACGGACGCCCTGAATATTCCGATCCTTGAAATTGGACGACAGGGGTTCAAAGCGCGTGGCGTAAACGCGCACTCCGGGGATCATGCGGGATTGAGAAACGCCGCGAGCTTCTCGCCCTCGATCCAATCCGCTCCGATCTGCTCGAAAGGCGCATCGGTTCCGCGGCCCACCGAAAAGTTTTTCGAGGCTTCCAACATGGCGATGCCGGGATATAGCGTCGCGGCGTTGAGGCTGCGCATATTCGGAGAAGGATCGATCCAGGTGAGTCCGCTCGAATCGAACCAGTCGCCGCGCTGCCAATCCTTCATTTTAACGACGTGCAGGTCGGCCTTGAGAGCGCGCTCCCCATTCGCCATCTCCGCCAGTTCGCCGAAGGTCATTCCGTGGCGCAAGGGCTCGTCGAAGCAACCCACGAATGATTCGAGGTCGTGATCGAGTACGGGGCCTTCGACGCGCACTCCAGTGATCGGATTGGGACGGTCCAGGACGAAAAACGGCAGGTTGTGCTTGGCGCTTTCCTCCATGCTCCACAGCATGGTACAGGAATAGGTGTAAAAGCGCGCTCCGACGTCTTGAATATCGTACACTAGCGCGTCCAGCCCATTGAGCATTTCGGGGGTGATGCGGCGCGTGCGACCTTGATACAGGCTGAATACGGGCAGGCCGGTGGCGGGATCGGCGGCATTCGCCACGTTGGGCTGGTCTTCCTTGCCCGCGAACCCATGTTCGGGAGAAAACAGCTTGGTCACTTTGATTCCGGCGGCGATCATGAGATCGACGTTGCGCTTGCCGTCACGGCTGAGTCCGGTATGATTGCTGATCAGGCCGATGCGTTTCCCTTGCAGCGGGGCGAAATTCTCTTCGGCCAGGACATCGAGTCCGGTCAGCGTGTGGGCCTCGCGGCCGACGACGCGATGCAGTCCGGGCCCGCTGATGGTGTCGTTATAGCCGGTGATCAGGACGCCGGGAACGTCGACGTGAAACGACGCGGCCACGATGGTCGCGATGCGGCTGCGCAGCGATGTCAGCGATTTTCCGCGATGCGGATGGACGGAGTTGGTGAGGAAAATCACGTAGCTGCGCGTGAAAGGGTCGATCCAGAGGGATGTTCCCGTGAATCCCGTATGGCCGTAGGAGCCGATGGGAAACAGCTCGCCGCGATTCGAGGAATAAGGCGAATCGATGTCCCAGCCGAGACCGCGCAAGATCGGCTGGTCCGCGGGCGTTTGCGGAGTCGTGAAGAAGCGAATGGTGAGGGGATCGAAAACGCGTTTCCCGTTTGCCTCGCCCATATCGAGCATCATCTGCGCGAATTTCGCGAGATCGTCGGCCGTGGTGAAAAGGCCGGCGTGCCCGGCCACGCCGCCCATGTAACGCGATGTTTCGTCGTGGACCACGCCGCGGAACGGCAGCCCGGTCGCGGGATCAAGTTCCGTGGGGGCGATGCGCGGAATCTCGGAGGCGCTCGGCAGGAAACGGGTATCGTTCATGCCGATGGGTTCGAAGACGTGCTCGCGCGCATAGTCGTTCAGCATTTCGCCGCTGACGCGATGGACGATCTCGCCGGTCAGGATGAAATTGATATCGCTGTAAACGAAGTGGACGCCGGGAGGTCCGGCGGGCGGATCATGGAGCGCTTTTTCAATGCCGGTCTCATAACCACTCCAGGCGGGCTTCAGGTCGAGATCGGGGCGCAGGCCGGAGAAGTGCGTCATCAGGTTACGGACGGTGATGCCGCTGTGGCCGCCCTGAAATTCCGGCAGATATTTGGTGACGGGGTCGGAGATGCGGACCTTGCCCTCTTCGACCAGCTTCATCATGCTCGACGTCGTTGCGATTATTTTGGTGAGCGACGCGGCGTCGAAAATCGTATCGACGGTCATGGGCTCGGTTTGGGGAACGAGCGCGCGATGCCCGTAGGCCTTGCGATAAACGATCTGGCGGTCGTGGCCGATGATGAGGACGCCGCCAGGGATGAGTTGATCCTGTACGGCTTGATCGATCTGGGCATCGATGGCGGCGCCGCCAGAGAAGCTTTCCTGCGCGAGCGAGAGGCAGGCGGCGCAAGCGAAGAGCGCGAGTATTTTCATTGCAGTTTTTTTGCGGTTGCGTCGAGAAGCTTGGCGAGATCGATGTCCTGGGAAGTGATTCCGCCGGCATCGTGGGTGGTGAGATCGACGGTGACGCGGTTGTAGACGTTCGACCACTCCGGGTGATGGTTCATTTTCTCGATCGCAAGCGCGGCCGTGGACATAAAGCCGAAGGCGTGGATGAAGTCGGGGAAGCGGTATTCGCGATGAAGCTTTCCCTCTATGATGCGCCAATCGGGAAGGCCGGACAGGGCCGAGTCGAGCTGCGGGCCCGCAAGTTTTGGCATGTTTTCATCATAGACGCAATGAGATAGAATCACGCAAATAGGAGGCAATATGCCGGCACAGGCGCAGTTGGACTTTGGCAAGGTTGAAGAGTTGGCCTTCCGCGTAGTCGGGGATATGGGCGGGGCCTTCATAATGGCGTTAGGTTACATCGGAGACAGGCTCGGACTTTACAAAGCAATGGACGGAGCAGGCCCCATCACCAGTGATGAGCTTGCTTCGAAGACGGGCTTAAACGAACGTTACGTGCGGGAGTGGCTGCGGTCCATGGTCGCGGCCGAGTATATCGATTACGACCCGGAGTCGCAGAGGTATTCAATGTCTCCGGAACAGGCCTTTGTGCTGTCCAACGAAGACAGCCCCATGTTTGTTGGCGGCGGGTTTCACTTTACGGCTCCGTCGCTGTTGAACGTGCCAAGGATCATGGAGGCTTTCAAGACCGGCGGCGGAATTCCATACTCGGAAATCGGCGAGGAAATCCCGCCTGCCATCGAGCGCTTCTTCCGCCCCGGCTACATAAATTTCCTGGCTCGCGATTGGCTGGGCGCAGTGCCGGGATTGATCGCCCGGCTGGAGAACGGCATCATGGCCGGCGACATCGGTTGCGGCCGTGGCCAATCCACCGTCGCCATGGCCAAGGCCTACCCGCAATCTCGATTCCTCGGCATCGACTACGATCGCGGGAGTATTGCCGCAGCCCGCAAGCTGGCGGAGAACGCCGGGTTGAAGAACATTGAATTCGTGGAAGGCGCCGCCGACCAGATTCCGCGGGACCGCGCCTACGAACTGATCTGCAGCTTCGACTGCATTCACGATATGGTTGACCCGCTCGGTGCGCTGAAGGCGATTCACGCCGTTCTGGCGCCCGACGGCGTTTACATCTGGTCGGAGCCGAACTGCTCTCATGAAGCGCATGAAAATCGAAACCCGGTGGGGCGGACTTTTCACGCCATCAGCCCACTGCATTGCATGACCGTGTCGCTCGCTTACCATGGCGCAGGGTTGGGAACTGTCATCGGCGAAAAAGGCGCGCGCGAGCTTGCCGCCAAGGCCGGCTTTTCGAACGTTCGAGAAGCTGCCGATTCAGAATCCGTTTAACCAGTTTTTTGCGCTCAGCCGGTGAGCGTGCGCGTCGGCGCCGCCCCAGCGGGAGCCGCCTATTCAGTTATCGCGCAGCGCCGCGACGGGGTCGATAGAGGCGGCGCGGCGCGCGGGCGCGAGAACAGCCACGAACAAAACCACGGCGAGCAGCGGCAGCGCGCACAGGAATGCCTTCACGTCGAAAACTCCGACTCCGAAGAGGACGCTTGCGGCAAGACGAATCGCGATCGCGCCGGACGGCACGCCGATCAGGATTCCCCAGGCGCCGAGCGAGGCGGCTTCGCGCAGGACCAGCGCCAACGTCTGGCCGCGCTCAGCGCCAAGCGCCATGCGGATGCCGATTTCCCGCGAGCGCCGGCTGACGCTGAATGAAGTGACGCCGTAGAGGCCGACGGCGGTGATCAGCAGCGCGAGAATGCCCAGGGAGGTGACCAGTTGCGCGGCGAGCTGATAGAGGCTGGTGGAATTGCGCAGCAGCTCGACGAAGGTCGTGATGGTAAAGGGATCGAGTCGCGGATCGATCGAGACCAGCGCCCGGCGAACGGCGGGCGCCAGCGCAGCCGCGTCGCCGCTGGCATTGATGATGAGGGTCGCCTCTTGCGCCGGATTGCGCCAGAATGGCAGGTACATGTAAGGTTCGGGCGGCTCGCCTACGTCGTTGATCGGCGTGTTCGCGACAATGCCGATCACGCGGTACTCGGCGTTGTTGCTATCGGCCAGGCGGATCGTTTTATCGATCGCATCGTCGTGCGGCCAGAACTGTTGGGCCATGCGCTCGTTCACGACGACGGTAGGCGGTCCGGTCACTTGATCGGCTGGATCGAAACAGCGTCCGCGAAGCACGGGAACGCCCATCATCGGCAGAAAATTCGAGCTGACGGCGTTGAACTTTACTTCGATCGGATTGCGCAGCCGCGGATCGGCGTTGCCGGGGAAGACTACGCGTTGGGCATAGCCGCCGCCGGAAAGGCTGAGCGGGGATCGGATCGCGAAGGCAATTTCCTTCACGCCGGGAAGCGCCTTCAAACGCTCAAGAATGCCGTCGAAGCCGCCGCGGTTGAGATGACTTGTTCCGCCCAGCCACGCGATGAGCAGCGGCCGCGGCGGATAGCCGGATCGGGAGGAACGCGAATTCGCGAGGCTCTCGAGGAGCGCGCCGGAGCCCGCCAGCAGGATTAGAGAAATGCCGATTTGCGAGATCACGAGCCAGCGGCGGACCCGATAACCGCCAGCGCCCCCGGAGGCGTCTTTTAGCGTGGGCGCGGGGTCGACTCGCGCGGCGCGGAGGGCAGGCGCGAGGCCGAAGACGAACAGCGCTCCGAGCGCGATAGAAGTGCAGAACAGAATCACGCGCGCATCGAAAGCGAAATGCAAGCGGAACACAAAACCGGGCGCGGGTACGAAAAGCGCCGGAAGCAATTGGATGAGCCCATAGCCTAACGTCAGTCCGAGCGCCAGTCCGGCCATGCCGAGCAGCGCGTTCTCGGTCATGAGCTGACGGGCAAGCCGCGAACGGCTCGCGCCGAGCGCGAGCCGCAGGGCAAACTCCGCGCGGCGCGACACGTTGCGCGCGAGCAGCAGATTCGCGACGTTCAGACAGCACAGCAGCGCCACCAGGATTGCGACTGAGATCAATGCGATTCCGTTGGCGCCGGCGCGATTGAGGCGATACGCAAGATCCGACACCGCGGTTGCGCCGCGCCCGGCGTTGATGGCGGGCCATTGCCGCGCGAACTGGGCCGCGATAGTTTTCGCTTGCGCGCGCGCGAGGTCGACGGATGCGCCCGGAGCGAGGCGGCCGATGACGCGGAACCAGCGGGCATCCCGCGCCTCGAAGCCCTCGCGCGAGTAGAGTTGAGCGGCGCCGGACGCAGGAATCCAGAGATCGCGGTCGGACCCGGTCTGAATCTCGCGAAAGTCGGGGGGAAGCACGCCGATGATCGTCAGAAGCACGTCATTGCCGCCGTGTTCGACTCGCAGCGTCTGGCCAATCGCGCCGGAATTTCCTCCGAAATGCCGTTGCCAAAAGGTGTAGCCCAGGACAGCGACAACGCCATGCTGAAGCTCGCCGCCGTTCGCAGACTGAAAGACGCGCCCCGTCGCGGCATGTACTTCGAGCGCATCGAAGAAGTTATCGGATACCACGTTGACGAGCAGAAGCTCATGCGTTCCGTCTTGATGCTTAATGCGAACGCCTCGTCCGCCGCATGCTGCCAAGGCTCGAAACGCATTCGCTCCCGCGGCCATGTCGCGGTATTCGGGGTAGGAAAACATGCCTTCGCGGTCCTGTGCGCTCACGGAGAAGACGCGCGTGATTTCGCCGGGTCGGGGAACTCCTAGAGGGTGAAACCAGAGGCCGTCAATGAGACCGAAGATGGCGGCGTTAGCGCCGATACCGAGCGCCAGCGTCAGCGCAACTGCCGCGGCAAACAACGGCCGCTTGCGAAGAGTGCGCACGCCGTAGCTGACGTCCTTTAATAGAGACTCGATCGACGGCAGGGTCCACGCCTCGCGGCTTTGCTCGAGAGTGGCGGTCATGTTGCCGAATTCTCGCCGCGCCTGCGCTTCGGCTTCGCCGCGGCTCATGCCGGAATCGATCAGCTCCTCGGTTCGCTCGAGCAGATGTTCTTTGAATTCAGCCGCGAGGTCGCCAGCGCTGGGGCGGCGGAAGTAGTTCACGACTCGGCGGGCCTCATCACGCGGGCGATGCCGTCGAGCATCCGTTCGAAGCTCGATACGCTCCGCTCGAGCTGTTTGCGGCCGGCGGGAGTGATGCGATAGACGCGCACGCGGCGGTTGCGCGCCGAGATGCCCCATTCGGCCTTCACCATTTTTTCCCGCAGCAGCCGCTGCAGCGCCGGGTACAGCGATCCCTCTTCTACTTGCAGCAGATCTTCGGACGTTTGCCGGATATGCCGCGCAATCGCGTAGCCGTGCAGCGGGGTGCGGCGGAGGGTCTGCAGGATCATCATTTCGAGCGCGCCGGGGAAGAGGTCGCGGCGTTCATCGGGCTTCATGTAGACTATGCCTTGGATCTCTATGCCTAGACTAAAATAACCATGGGCAGGATGTCAATCCGGATAAATAATCGTTACGGCCGACGAGGCGTCGATCCTCTGGTCCAGGTAGACCGCGCGCCTGCGGCACGACGAAGATGTTGGCGCGAACCGCATCGGGCGGCAGCTCCCGTACTTCGGGGGATGTCCGAAGTATCGATTTCGTCTTCCGGCCTGCTCATCAGCTCCAGTAGCTCGCGTTTCTGTTGCTCACTGAGTGGTTTCCCGAGTAGCTCTCCTTCAGAGAATTGCTTCAGCATAGAGTTTGCTTTCGTGGCGCGTGGCGCGGCGGGCGGAAATGATGCGGCCGCTACACCAGAATGGCATCCGGAGCCCCTC
This sequence comes from Bryobacterales bacterium, assembly GCA_963838885.1. Lineage (GTDB taxonomy): Bacteria > Acidobacteriota > Terriglobia > Bryobacterales > Bryobacteraceae > JAICMB01. The sequence goes on from CAWITB010000065.1 coordinate 54,939, forward strand.
TGATCTGCTCGACTTCGTGCAGGCGCAAGCGGGCGACGGACTGATCCCGGTTTTTATTGCCCGGCGGCTTCGTGAATACGCCTGAGCGTCTGCCATAAAGGACCGAGGAGATCGAGCCGCAAGGCATTCGGGCCGTCCGACAACGCGCGTTCCGGCGCTTCGTGGACTTCGACGAAAATAGCAGTCGACTCCGGCCGCGACGGCGGCGCGAGCCAGCGGCGCGATGAATTGCGGCTGACCTGAAGAGGCGCTTCCGGCAGGCGCCCGGTAGTTGCACACTGTGGGTAGCGTCGAAGACCACCGGCCAGCCGAACTCGCGCATGATGGCCAGGCCGCGCATGTCGACAACCAGGTTGTTGTACCCGAACGTCGTGCCGCGCTCGGTGAGCAGAATATTGTTATTTCCTGTGGACGCGACTTTGTCCGCGGCGTGGCGGATGTCGTAGGGCGACACGAACTGGCCCTTCTTGATATTCACGGCTTTGCCAGTGCGGCCGGCTTCCATCAGAAGGTCAGTCTGGCGGCACAGGAATGCCGGAATTTGCAGCACGTCCACGGCTTCGGCGGCGAGTGCGGCCTGCGCGGGCTCGTGAATGTCGGTGAGCACGGGAAAGCCCGCCTGCCGGATTCCGGCCAGGATGCGAAGCCCTTCCTTCAAGCCCGGTCCGCGATAGGAGCCGGCGCTGCTGCGGTTGGCTTTATCGAAGGACGCCTTGAAGATGAACGGGCCGGCAATCTGCGCGATCTCGCGCGCCAGAAAATGGACGTGCCCTTCGCTTTCGATGACGCAAGGCCCGGCGATCAACGCCAGCGGGTGGCCGGGTCCAATAGAAGGCAGCGCGGTCAATCGGCGTGCGAGAACTGCTCGGAGCGGGCGCGCGGGACGGCGCGCGTGTTCATCCGCTGTTTATAGGCGGCGGCGATGAAGGCGGCAAAGAGCGGATGCGGCTCCAGCGGCTTCGATTTAAACTCGGGATGGAACTGGCAGCCGAGATACCAGGGATGGTCGGCGAGCTCGCAGATCTCGACGTAGACGCCGTCGGGCGTTTGGCCCGTAAGTTTCAAGCCGTGCTCCGTCAGGACCGGTTCAAATTCGCGATTGAACTCGTAGCGATGGCGGTGGCGCTCGCTGATGCGCGGCCGTCCGTAAGCGGCGCGCGCCAAACTGCCTTCCGATAAATCGCAGGGGTAAGCGCCGAGGCGCATGGTGCCGCCCAGCTCGTCGACCCCCTTCAGCTCGCGCAATTTATAAATGACGCGTTCGGTGGTCGCGGGGTCGACTTCGGTCGAATTCGCGTTCTCCATTCCGCAGACGTTGCGCGCGTATTCGATGACCATGGTCTGCATGCCAAGGCAAATTCCAAACGCGGGAACCTGATATTCGCGCGCGTAGCGTATGGCGTTGATCATGCCCTCCACGCCGCGCTTTCCAAAGCCGCCGGGCACCAGGATGCCGTCGAAGCCTTCGAGCAGGCGCGCGCAGCCGGGCCACTGCAACTGCTCCGACTCGACCCACGTGATGTGGACCTTCAAGCGATGCGCTAAGGCGCCGTGCAGCAGAGCTTCCTTCAGGCTCTTGTAAGAATCCTCATACTCGACGTATTTCCCGATCAGTCCGATCTCGACCTGATCTTCGGGATTCTGCATACGCTCCAGCATGCCGGTCCAGCGGCTCAGATCGCGCGGCTTGGCTTCGAGCCGCATGTGCTTGAGGATGATCTCGTCGACGCGCTGCTCGGCGAAGACCAGCGGGACTTCATAAACCGATTGCACGTCGCTGGCGGTGATGACGCCTTCGACATCGACGTCGCAGAACAGCGCGATCTTCTCTTTCATTTCGGACGAGAGCGCGCGTTCGGAGCGGCACAGCAGGATGTCGGGCTGTACGCCGATGGCGCGCAGCTCCTTTACGCTATGTTGAGTTGGCTTGGTCTTCAATTCCTGCGCCGCGGCGATCCAGGGGACGAGGGTGACGTGAACGAAAACAGTGTTGTCGCGGCCGAGCTCGTGGCGAAGCTGGCGGATGGCTTCGAGAAACGGCAGCGATTCAATATCGCCGACGGTGCCGCCGATTTCGACGATGACGATATCGCGATCTCCCGCCACTTTGCGCGCGGCCGCCTTGATCTCGTTGGTAACGTGCGGAATCACCTGCACGGTTTTGCCGAGATAGTCGCCGCGGCGCTCCTTCTGGATGATCTGCTCGTAAATGCGTCCGGAGGTGAGATTATTGCTCTGCGTCAGCGGCGCGTGCGTGAAGCGCTCGTAATGGCCCAGATCGAGGTCGGTCTCGGCGCCGTCGTCGGTAACGAAAACTTCGCCGTGCTGAAATGGGCTCATCGTTCCCGGATCGACGTTGAGATAGGGATCGAACTTCTGCAGCGTAACGCGCAACCCGCGGCTTTCAAGCAAACAGCCGATCGAAGCCGCCGCGATGCCTTTCCCCAAGGAGCTGACCACGCCGCCCGTGACAAAGATGTATTTAGCCGTCGACATCGTTTACCTCGCTAGCGATGCTTCGAACAGCGTAGACACGCGTTCCAGATCCTCAGGCGTATCCACGCCCAGGGAATCGTAATCGGTTTCAACCACTCGAATGCGATATCCGTTCTCGATGGCGCGCAACTGTTCGAGGCGCTCGGCCTTTTCGAGAGGGCCGATCGGGAGATCGGGATATCGCAAAAGAAATTCGCGCCGGTAGATATACAATCCAATGTGCTTGAAGCGCGGCGCCGCGGCGTCACCCGAGAATGGAATGGGATGCCGCGAAAAATAGACGGCGTTGCCGGCCCGATCGGTGACAACCTTGACGACGTTGGGATTGGCCGCCTCGCCGGGATCCTCGATGCGCTTTTTCAGCGTGCCCATGGGCGCGTCTTCGTCCTCTACCATGGCGAGAATGGAGGCGTCGATGGCATCGGGATCAATGAGCGGCTCGTCGCCCTGAATGTTGACCACCACGCCGGCATGCTCGGCGGATGCCGCTTCGGCGACGCGGTCGGTTCCGGAGACGTGATCGGAGCGCGTCATGCGCACGATGCCCCCGAAATCGCGGGCCACGGAGTAAATGCGGTCGTCATCGGTGGCGACGATCAGTTTTGAAAGATAGCGCGCCTGCGATGCCCGTTCGTAAACGTGCTGTAGCATCGGCTTGCCGGCGATGGAGACGAGCGCTTTGCCAGGAAAACGGGAGGAATTAAAGCGGGCCGGAATCACGCCCAGGATTCTGGGTGGCACAATCGATATTAGCACAGCCGGCAAGCGTTCGACGCCAATAAAACCGGCCTTATCGCTTATTCTTTTCGGGGTTGTCCTCCGCCGTTTTCTTTGCTCGTTCCAGCGCGTCCGCGGCGTTCACCTTGACGTCCGGCTCCACGCCCGTCCCTTCCCAGTCTCTGTTGGAGAATGGATTGATCGGCTTTTACTTCCGGAATACCCATTCCAAAGTGATCGTCAATGCGATGAAAGACTCCCGAATGGGCGCTACCACGCGTAGTCTCGCCAATCAGCGTGGCGCGTTTCAACATTTTCAGGTTGTATGAGAAGTGCTCCGCGCCGGACGCAGTCCTGGATGAAGTCAACAGATATACCGGTTTATCCGCCAGTCTGTTTCCAGGAACCGGCGACTGCGTCCAGGACTGCCGCGTCGTATTTTCCCTGGGATTGTACAGGTACTCCGGATGATCGAAGAGATACGCGGCCAGCAGCATGACCATCGCCGGGTACCCGCCGCGATTGTCCCGCAAATCAAAAATGATCGCGTCGGCATGGTTTAGGGAAGCCATCGCAGCCCTGGCGGCCGCCTGGCAGACGGACGGATCCGGAAACGAATTGAGCTTGAAATAGCCGATATTATGCGGCAGAATTTCAACTTTTTCGAATGTGCAGTTTTCCTGCTCCATTGCCTTCCGGTAACGCGCGAGGCCTTCTGGTGTTGGTCCCGGCGGCCGATCGGGCAACGGGCTCCGACTGTAAATCAGATCCAAGTGAATGTCCTGGCTCACATCCCGCATTTGCCTGGTTAGCAGATCGGCAAACGCCGCGCCATCCGTCATCGCGTTGTAATCGCCATTTTGTTCGTGCGCCCGCAACGCATCCGCGATCTTCGCCGCGGCCGCCGGATCGATGTAGTACTGCTCTAGATTCGCGATCGCCGCATGGATCACTCGTTGCCGCTCGGCAGCGTCTAGCTTAACCGTGACGGCAACGGCGTTGCCCGGCGGCTGGGCTTGCGGGGCTAACGGATCGGCGATGCCGAAATGGCTGATGGAAACGGGGATTGCAGCGAGGGTGACCAGCGAGAGCAGACTTCCCGCAAGGAGCGCTCCTCGATGGGGCGATTCACGGCCCAGAAGACGGAATAGAGGCATGCCGTCCAAATGCAGATCGCCTTCGCCATAGGCGTAGCCGCGAGAGATGGTGATTGCCAAATCCGCCAGCAGATCGAGCCACAGCCGCAGGCCTGCAAAAAATCCTCTTTCATCGCGGGCACGGTCGCGGAACAATTGCAGAGCTTCGCCGCCATATGCCTCGCGAAAACGAGAAGGATGCAGCCGCAACAGCAAGGCGTATATCTTTTCAGACATAATCTCCCCTCAAGATCTTTTTGGCCCGCGCGACGCGCAGCAAATCGGCGAGTCTTTCGGCCTCGGAGCGCGCCAGTTTGCGTCCGGCAGAGGTCAAGTGGTAATAGCGGCGTCGTTCATGGCCCAGTTTTTCATCTCGTCGCAGGCCAACTTCCTCAATAAGCTCCCCTTCGAGTAACGCCTGGATCGAGCTGTACAACGTTCCGGGGCCCAGCCGCATGCGTTCGCCAGTCTGTTCCGCGACTCGCCGCATAATGCCGTACCCGTGCAGGTCTTCATCGGCCAACGAAAGTAGGATTTGGAAAGCGGCCGAAGGTAGAGGATTGAGTTTTTGCTTGGGCATATAGCATCGATTATCGATATATCGATTATCGCACACTGGCCAGCTTTGCCCGTCTAGGCTCATTTTGCGTAAAAACACACCCTCCGTCCAGGCTCATTTGCATTGGACATGACTGCGCCTGTTCGCGCAGCCCTCGTGTGCTATAGTTCCATCGCCCGGCGCGGACTCTCGACCGGACCATCGGTTGCGGGCACTCCGCTCATCGCAATCCGGCGCGGTACATATAGCGGTAACAATGTCTAAAAGGAGTTTTCAATCAATCGGAGGTTTGAACATTCATGAGAAACAAATTCGTGGTCTCGGCGACGCTGTTCTTCGCTGCATCGCTCTGTTCGCAGGCAAGCGCGAGTACATTCGTGCTCAACTTCATGGGCCCGGGGGTCAGCGGGAGCGTCAGTTTGAGTTACGGCTTAGCAACTGACGCGACGGATTCGCAAGCGTTTGAAATCACTGGAATCAGCGGTACCTTCACGGATACGAACAACGGGCTGAACATCATCAACGCACCGATCGGCGGGCTCGAGCCGATTAACTATGCCATACCGGAATCCGGCAACCTGCTCGCGCCACACGATTTCAGCAGGTTCGCGGTGGCGGCTGGGTTGGGGGCCCAGGATAACGGCGTTCTGACGTACGACAATCTGTTCTATCCCGGAGGCTCACCGCAAACTGCCAGCAGCTACCCGTTCTCCGGCGGACTCCTCGATATCTATGGACTGATGTTCGATATCGGCGGCGCCAGAGTGGTCGACATTTGGAGCCCCGGTACTCCAACCGGAACCGGGCCGATCAGTTACGGCATTGCTGTCGCTACCCACGCTACGGCCTTGGATTATCATGCGAATGGCGTTACGGTAACTCCGGAACCAGGCGCCTTCAGCCTGCTCGGCGTCGGCTTGCTGGGAATGCTGACGTGGCGTCGCCGTGCTGCCCGCCAGAACTCGCGGTAAACCTGCCGCTATAGTTGCGCCTCTCTGTCCGCGAAACCGCCTCGGCTCATCCGAGGTGGTTTTTATTTTATTTCGCGCGTCATGTACCGATGCATCGACCGCCTGCAGCGGCACGTCGCCGATCCGGTGTTCCTGGAACGTTCTGTTTTAAGGGGCGCGCTTGCTGCCGTTTTCGGAGGCTGCGGCTTGGTCTTACCCGTCGGATTGAGCGCAACCGCAGCGCGGATGAGAGTCCTTCAGGGCCGCCTCATCTATCTTGTCGCCTTCGCGGATGTCGATCGCGCGCCTGACATTTCCATCGAGGCTGGCCTTGAATAGGCCGGAATGGTCCTTCAACGCAGCTCCCTTTGCAAATGTAATCTTCACGTGATTCTTGTATATCTCTCCCGTTCAGACGATGCCGCCATGGGACCAGACAGGAGTCCCTCTCGACTTCCACTCTTCGACGATCTCAGGGTCCGCGTCGTGTACGATTTTGCGCACTTTCGCGAGCGTGTTTCCGCGCCAGTCTGCAACTTCCTTGATCTTCTCATCTACTTTTGCAGCGGCCCAACCGAAAAGCCAAGGGACAACTTCAAGGTGCGCGGAGCTGCTGACCGGCAGAAACTCCGTCAGGCCTTGAACAATGGCAGGACAATTACCTGATAAAGGGGCATTCGCCCGGTGAAGCGCTACGCCCAGGATTCTGGGTGGCACAATCGATATTAGCGCGGTCGGCAAGCGCTCGAAAGCCAATGAAACCGGCCTTTCGAGACGACCTTAAGGTTTGCTGCTCCATTGCCTTGCCGTAACGCGCGAGGCCTTCCGGCGCATCAGTTCCGCTGGGCGCAACCGCCGAATCAATGTAGTACTGCGTTCGATTCGCGTTCGCCGCATGAACGACTCGTTGCCGCTCGGCGTCGGAGCGCTTCATGCGTGTCAAACGCCGCCCTCCCGGAGCGAGTGTTACTGTGTTCGTTGCATCCCACTCGAATAGCGGTCGTCGGTGCGGGAGCGTTTGGACGCAACCATATACGGGTGCTGAGCGAATGCGCCGGCGCGGTCCTGGCGGGGGTTGCGGACACGGACCCGGAGCGCGCCGCGGCCATGGCGAAACAGTATGGCGGCGCCGCGTTCGGCAGCCACCGCGAGCTCGCGGGTAAGGTGGACGCCGCCATCGTTGCCGCTCCTACTTGCGTCCATGCCGAAATTGGCTGCGAGCTGCTGGCGGCCGGCATCGACGTTCTGGTCGAAAAACCGATCGCCGCTGAGCGTGAAGGGGCCGAGCGGTTGATCGAAGCCGCGGAGCGCCACGGACGCGTGCTGATGGTGGGGCATCTCGAACGCTTCAATCCAGCGGTCGCGGCGCTTAAGAAGGCGGTGCGGACTCCGTTGTTTTTCGAGGTCCATCGCCTCAGCCTTTTTTCGCCGCGCAGCCTGGACATCGACGTCGTGCTCGACCTCATGATCCACGATCTGGACATCGTGCTGGACTTGGCGGGCGCGGCGCCGGAGGAGGTGCGCGCGGCGGGAATTTCCGTCCTCTCGAAGAAAGTGGATATCGCGAACGTGCGGCTCGCTTTTGCCGGCGGATGCGTTGCAAATCTGACCGCCAGCCGCGTCTCCACCGAAAGGGTGCGCAAGCTGCGGCTATTTCAGCCCGGCCAGTACATTTCGCTCGACTATGGCCGCCAGGAAGCGGCGGCATTTACGGTCGAAGAGGATCAAAAGATCGATTTTCGGATGCTTCCGGTCGAAAAAGGCGAGCCCTTGAAACTGGAGCTGGAGCATTTTCTCGAGTGCGTTCGAACCCGCGCAAAGCCGCGCGTAACGGGGCGCGACGGCCTGCGCGCGCTCGAGGCCGCGCTGTCCATCCTTGATACAATCGAAGAACACACACAGCTTGTGAAACGGCGTCTAAACTCCGCGTCTTAAGGGCATCGCCCGGGCAACTTCGGGGTTTGGACGAACGTCTTTTCAGTCGAACATCGTGCCGGAAAACAACGTGGCCCAGCAGCGACAGACGGACTCCGGCCCAGATCTGCTAATGCACTGGGGCGGACACGGCGGATTCCCGCGTCTTTGTGCGGGACGGGGCCGTGTCGCTGTTCGTGCATGCCGCTCTCATCGGGCTCGTTTTCGTGGCCGAGAGCATTCCGGATACGCCCCGGCCGGCTCCGCAAGTGCGGCTCGATTTGCGCCGCGCGGTACACTTGGTCGCCCCGCGTTTGCAGCAATTCACGCAAAAGGACCCCAATACGGGTCAAATTGCCAAAGAAGTGAACGTGGAGGGCCTGCTCTCGCACGCCGCGGCGCAGCTTCATGTGCCGCAACCGGCCAGGGCGTTCAAAGCGCCGGCGGGCGCGGCCCCCGCGCCTGCGCCGCCGGTTCCAAAAACGCCGCAGTTGCTTCCGCCCAAGATCGAGGCTCTGGCGCAGGGATCGCCCAATCTCCCGCAAAATTTGCCGCAGCTTGGGCTTCCCGAAGCCCCGCCTCCCAAGAGCGCGGAGGCGCCCAAACTAGCCTTGGAGAATCCCGGACAGAACGGCGTCGACACGCAGCGCGCCCCCGGACAGGCCGCGCGCATCCCGATTCCAAAGACGACGGTCGCGGACGCCATCCACAGCGTTGTAAGCGGAGGGGGACAGGGCGGCGGAACGACGGTGGGCGACGAGGATCAGCCGCCCAGCATTGCCGACCAGTTGCATCGCCAGCGCGCGCCGGCGGCGGTATCGAGCAGTCTGCAGTTGCTCAGCGATCCCAAAGGCGTCGATTTCAAGCCCTATCTCATTCGTATCTTGTCCATCGTGCGGCGAAATTGGATGGCGATTATTCCGGAAAGCGCGCACATGGGCCGGCGCGGAAAAGTGCTGCTGCAGTTTATCATCGACAAGAACGGCGGCGTGCCGAAACTGGTCATTGCCATGCCGTCCGGTACGGAGGCCTTCGATCGCGCCGCCGTGGCGGGCATTAGCGCCTCGGTTCCCTTTCCCGCTTTACCCCCGGAGTTTAAGGGCGACGAAGTACGGCTGCAATTCGCGTTCAGTTATAACGTTCGGTAATTTCCGGTCAAAGGCCGGTTCCGCTCGCGGCAGTGGAGGCGCGCCGCCCGTCTTGGACCGGCGCGGCGGCGGTTCGGACAAGGAATTATGTGTTGGCGCGCTTCCGGCGCAAACGTAAACCGATTAGCGCGGCCAAACCCCCGCCGCACAGAATCACAGTAGCGGGCTCGGGTGTTCCGCCGCCCAGAACGACTTGATAGTTCGCCGATAAATCCTCTACTAACGGTGACCCAACTGTCGCCCCAGTGATAGTCTCCTGTCTTATAAACGCTCCCGTCGAATCATAGACGGCAATCTTGCCGTTAAAAATCTCCGAGACATAGAAGTCGGTGCCGTCAAAAGCGATTCCAGTTGTTGCGATTCGTCCCAATCGTTTTAGTGGGATCGATGAAATCCGCCTGGATCAAATTGCCGTTCGTATCGTACAGGTCATATGGCCCAACCGCATCACCCCGGTTTTCAATTAATCGCGACTGACCGTTCAGCACGACATATTCGAGCCCGTCGCAGTCCCCGGTGCAGTTGGAGAGGGATATCGTCTTGAGCAAAGTTCCCGTTGGACTATAGAGATACGCATGGTTGGTACCGCTGTAATCGCCGATCCAGAAATTGGTCCCGTCGAAAGCCATGGTCGAGAGCGCCGCTTGCACCCGCGACGGTAAAGACGGGGCCCATGTCGGTGTTCGTGGTGAGATTGTAGTCGTACACCGTTGGCGAGGTTGCGACCGTGTAATACAACAAATTGCCCACCGTGACCACGCCGCGTCCGTTAGTGTGTCCGCCGGCGGGAACGAGAAACTGGTCCATAACCGCGCCAGTTGCCGGGTCCATGCCGAAGATGTAGGCTTCTCCACCGCTGGCATTATTGCCCCATAGTAAAGTCGACAGATCCGCCGCCCACGACGTTGAAGGTATCGCCACCGCGCAGAGTAAGCACGACGACAGTAAATAGGCTGTTCTCCTCATTCGGCTCCTCTCAAATTACGCAAAGCACACCTGCTGTTGCCTTCGCCTATATGTGTATATACGTACTGGTCGTAATAGTCAAGAGCAAAGTACGCCAAATCCGCCCCGGGGAGAGCGGCGAATGCCATGTCACCGTTACGACGCGGCGGAGGTCTACTGGGAGAAGACCAATGGGATTTGAACAATATCACGAACCTGCCGGCGAACTGTCCAGGGAAACGCGGACGTTTGCTCGAATGATCGCTTCATTAATGGAGGAGGCGGACGCGATCAATTGGTATGAACAGCGCATCTCGGTCGAAAAGGACAAGACCGCCATAGCCATTATGAAAGAGGCGCAGCACGAGGAGTTCAAGCATTTCGGGATGAATCTGGAATTTCTGATGCGCCAAAAGCCGAAGTGGCGCGAAACGCTGCAGGGAATTCTGTTTCAGGACGGCGACATCGTCAAGCATGGGGACGAGGCCGAGGAGAAGACGGAGTAAGGGGCCGCGCGCGCCGTCAATGCGCCGCAGTTGCCGCTTGAACACGCACGGCTACCCCGCCGCGCGCGCGAGCGCTTGGTCCAAATCCGCGATGATGTCCTCCACGGCCTCGATGCCGGCGCACAGCCGTACGACGCCATCGTGAATGCCGAGGCGCTCGCGCTGCTTCGGCGAGATATCGCGATGCGAGGCGATGGCGGGGTAGAGCAGCAGGCTGTGCACATCGCCGAGCGAGGTGCCGCGCACAACCAATTCCAGTGCATCCATGAACCGGAAGACGTCTTCTTTCCCGGCGTCCTTGATTTCGAACGTCACGATGGCGCCATACGGTCCGTTCGGCAGCAGGCGGCGGACGGTCGCGGCGTCGCGGTGATTGGGATCCGCGAGATAATGCACTCGCGAGACCACAGGGTGCGATCCCAGCCAATTCGCGATGCGGCAAGCATTGGCGCACTGCCGCTCCATACGCAGCGGAAACGTCTTGACGCCGCGCATGGTCAGGTAACTCTCGAACGGACCCAGCACCGGGCCGATGGTGCGCGAAAGCGTTCGCATCACGTTCGAATGCTCGGCGTCCGCGACAATCACTCCCCCGAGCACGTCGCCATGTCCCGCCAGGAATTTCGTCACGCTATGGACTACTATGTGCGCGCCGAGATCGAGAGGCCGCAGCAGCAACGGCGTGGCGAAGGTGTTGTCCACGACCAGAGCGGCGCCGTTTTTACGAGCCAACTGCGCGATGCGGTCGACGGCGCCCACGCGCAGAAGCGGATTCGAGATGGTCTCCATCAGAATGCAGCCAGGCCTGCGCCGCGCAACCGCGGTCTCTAGCGCGGCCTCGTCGCAAATGTCGACGAACTCGACTTCCACACCAAGCGGCTCGAGGACGTTGGTCAGCAGCGCCGACGTGGCCCCATAGAGCGCATTCGCGGCGACGATCGATTTGGCGCGGTCCGTCAGAGCCGCGAGTATGGCCGTGTGAATGGCCGTCATTCCCGAAGCGCAAGCCAGCGCCCCATGTCCGTTTTCGAGCGCCGCTATGAGCTGCTCGAGCGCCGTGTTGGTGGGATTGTCGTAGCGTCCATAGGAGAATCCCTCCTCCTCGCGGCCCATTACGCGGTCGAGTTGCGCGGTGCTCTCGTACAAATACGTTGTGGCGCCGTAGATCGGCGTCGTCACCGGAATGGAGGCGCCGGGCTTGCGGCGATCTCCCGCGTGAACGGCTTTCGTTTCGAGTTTCATTTCCTTTTCCAGCGCGTGCCCTCCTTGGTGTCTTCGAGGATAATTCCGGCCTCGTCAAGCTGCCTGCGGATCTCGTCGGCGCGGGCGAAATCACGGGCCTTCTTGCTCTGCCGGCGTTCGGCGGTGAGCCGCTCCACCTCCGCGTCCGGCAGTCCGCTTTGTTCCCGCTCGCTGGGTTTCAGCACGTCGGCGACGGAGTCGAACAGCTCCACGAATCGCAGCGCAGCCGCGGCGTTGCCCGCTTGAAACGCGCCGCTGTCCATGGCGGTATTGGCGTCGCGGACGTATTCGAACATGGCCGCCAGCGCCTCGGCCGTGTTGAGGTCGTCGTCGAGGCTCTCCTCAAATTGCCGGCGCGCCGCTTCGGTGCGGGCTGCGAGGGCCTCGTTAGCGCCCTCGGGAAACTTCTCCGTCTCGAGGCGTTGCTTGAAATTACGCAAGCGCTCGATGGAGGTAGCGGCCGACTGCAGGCCCTCCATCGTGAAGTTCAGTTTTTTCCGGTAAGGCACCGAAATCAGCAGATAGCGCACCGCCTCCGGCGCGTGTCCCATGGCCAACAGGTCGCGCAAAGTATAAAAGTTGCCCGCCGATTTCGCCATTTTCCGCGACTCGATATTCAGAAACTCGGAGTGCAGCCAAAAGCGCGCGAACGGTTTTCCGGTGATCGCCTCCGATTGCGCGATCTCGTTTTCGTGATGAGGAAAGATCAGATCGACGCCACCGGCGTGGATGTCGAGCGTCTCGCCAAGACATTTCATGGCCATCGCGGAGCATTCGATGTGCCACCCGGGGCGGCCCGGTCCGATGGGCGTGTCCCAGAACGGCTCGCCGTCTTTGGGCGCTTTCCAGAGCACGAAATCGCGCGCGTCGGCCTTGTCGTATTCGTCTTGATCGACGCGCGCGCCCGCGCGCACGCCGCTGAAATCGTTATGCGAGAGCTTGCCGTATTCGGGGAATTTCTGGATGCTGTAGTATACGGAGCCGTCGCTGTTATAGGTGTATCCCTTGGCTTGGAGCTGCTCGACGGCGCGAACCATGTCCTCGATATGTTCCGTCGCTTTCACCATCCGCTCCGGCCGCTGCAGGCGCAGCGTCGCGGTGTCGTCGAAAAAGGCCTGAGTGTATTTTTCGGTGTATTCCCGAAGCGATTTGTTCTCTTCGGCGGCGTTACGGATGATCTTGTCGTCCACGTCGGTGATATTCATGACGTGGTCCATTTCATAACCGCGCGCCCGTAGCCAGCGGCGTAATACGTCCTCGAATGCAAAGGTCCTCAGGTTGCCGATGTGAGCGTAGTTGTACACCGTCGGCCCGCAGGTGTACATGCGCACGGTCTTGCCGTCCATGGGCCTGAATTCTTCGACACTTTGGGTAAGGGTGTTGTAGAAGCGGAGCGCCAAGGCGTATGGTAACTCTAAGGCAATGCTAACGCGCATATTGTTGCCGCTCGCCGCGGTCTTGTCCCTAGGCGCGCAAACACAACCTTGGTTCTTCATTCAGATGTCGGACCCGCAATTCGGAATGTATACCGACAATCGCGGATTTGAGCAGGAGACCGCCAATTTCGATTTCGCGATTGCCACCGCCAATCGGCTAAAACCGGCATTCATTGTAGTCACCGGCGATCTCGTGAATAAATCCGGCGATGCCGCGCAGATCGCCGAGTACAAGCGCATCGCCGCCAAACTCGACCCTTCGATTCCGCTCTATAGCCTGCCCGGTAATCACGATGAGGGAAACGAGCCGACGCCGCAATCGCTGGCCGCTTACCGGGAGCGCTTCGGCCCCGATTACTTTACGTTTCGCACGCACGGAATCGCCGCGTTCGCGCTGGACGGTAATCTTTTGAAAGCGCCGCAGGGCGCGCCGGAGGAAGCCGCGAAGCAGGAGCAATGGTTGCGCGCCGAACTCGAGAAGGCCCGGCGCGACGGCATTAAACAGCTCGTCGTATTTCTGCACCAGCCCTTCTTTCTCGAGGATCCCAAGGAGCCCGATCAGTACTTCAACATTCCGATCGAGACTCGCCGCCGTTATCTTGCTCTGTTCCATGAATACGGGGTCGAGCATGTCTTCGCCGGCCATTATCATCGCAACGACTACGGGCGGGACGGCGCGCTCGAGATGATCACGACTGGCCCGGTCGGCAAACCTGGCGGAAGCGATCCCTCCGGTTTTCGCATCGTCATCGTCAAAGATGGAAAATTCGAATCGCAATATCATGGACTCGGCGAAATGCCACCGAAAATCGACTTCAACGGCGAGCCGGATCGCCGCGCCACGCTTCGCGAACGGGGCATTGCGGTGGGGATTTTACCGGCTGGCCCTCTTAACTCCATAACCGACGTGGGCGGCGTAGAGGTCGGCCAGACCACCATTGTCCGCGGCGACGACATCCGCACGGGCGTCACCGCGATTCTGCCGCACGCCGGGAACATGTTCCAGCAGAAGGTACGAGGCGCCGTTTTCATCGGCAACGCCTTCGGCAAACTAGCCGGATCGACGCAGGTCAACGAGCTTGGCGAGATCGAAACGCCCATTCTATTGACGTCCACGCTCAGCGTGCCGCGCGTGGCCGATGCCCTTCTCGACTACATGCTTTCGCTTCCGGGTAACGAACATGTGCAATCCATCAACCCGCTGGTGGGCGAAACCAACGACGGTTACTTGAACAATATCCGCGGACGCCATATCTCAGCGGAGGACGTACTCTCCGCGATTCGCGGCGCGAAGATCGGCCCGGTGGAACAAGGGGCGGTAGGCGCTGGAACCGGGACCGTAGCATTCGGATTCAAAGGCGGTATCGGAACATCATCTCGCAAGATTCCGCCCAGATATGGCGGCTACACCGTTGGCGTTCTCGTGCAAACCAATTTCGGAGGCATCCTCACCATCGCCGGAGCGCCCGTGGGACGGGAACTTGGCCGCTATTATCTGCACGGCGAGCTCGACTCCGGCAAGGGCTCCTGCATGATCGTGGTAGCGACCGACGCGCCTATCGACTCGCGCAATTTGAAACGTCTGGCCGCGCGCACCATGCTGGGACTCGGCCGGACGGGCTCCTCCGGCAGCAATGGCAGCGGCGATTACGCCATCGCGTTCTCGACTTCCCAATCGAACGATCTGTTGAGCAACAATGCGATGTCGCCCCTTTTCCTGGCGGCCATTGAAGCTACCGAGGAAGCCGTGTACAACTCGCTCTTTATGGCGACGACGACAACCGGCCGCGGCCACACCGTCGAGGCCCTGCCGATTGACCGAACGTTGGACATTCTTCGCGAACACGGCGTCATCGCGAAAAAGAAGTGACACGGCGCCTCGCGTTCTTCCTCCTGACGCTCCCCGTGCTGGGAGACGAGGTCAAAGGTCTCGAAGCGCGCATCGAGTTTCTAGCCTCCAAGGAGGCGCCGGTGGCGCGCGTCGATACGCTGCGCCGAGCGGCGATGCTTCTTCAACGTTTCGACCCCTGCGGGGCCGCTCATTTTCAGAAGCTGGCCGCTGTCGCCTCGCCGCCGCCTACGCGCCATTTCGCGTTGCCCGCCGTGATTGCCAGCGCCACCGCGATGGAGGCGCTGGTACAACGCATCGAGCATGAGGGCGACGATCCCGCGGCCTACGAAACTCTTGCGGAGATCATCAGCGCCCGGCAGCTCAGCGCCGGTCTCGATAATCCATCGATCCGGGCGCGCATGGCGCTGCTCGATCTAGCCGACCTGCTCGACCCGCCGCTCGTAACTCTCGACGGCGCTCGCGTGCGCTTGAGCTCCTACCGGCAAAAGACCGTGGTCATCGCATTCTGGGCGACTTGGTGCCTCCCCTGCCGCGCCGAGCTGGCGCGTTTGCAGTCCGAGGTGTCCGACCATGTCGCGGTGCTTGCGATCTCACACGAATCGGTGGAAACTGTCCGCGCATTCCTTCGCGAACATCCTTATAAATTGATCTTCCTCGCGGATCCCGGGCACAAGCTTACCGACCGCTTTCATATCTACGCGCTTCCGGCCACGATTACGCTACAGCCGCTCAACCAAGCCTGCCAGTAACGCCGTGCGGTCGGCGATACGATTAACCAGAATGCTTTCGTCGGGAGCATGAGCGCCAACACCCACCCCTCCGAGACCGTCCAACGTTGGAACGCCCAAAGCCGCTGTGAAGCTGCCGTCCGACCCGCCGCCAGTCGTGGATTCTTCAAGCTCCACGCCGATCTCCTGGGCCAGCGAGCGCGCCGTTTTGAAAAGCGCGCGAATTCCCGCGGAGCGCTCCATGGGCGGCCGGTTCAGCCCGCCCTCCACTTCGACCTTGCAGCGCTTGTCGAACGGGCGGAGCGCGCGGAACTTGCGGTCCAGCCCCGCCGCGTCTTTCGGTTTCAAGACGCGAATATCGATCTCCGCCCGCGCCTCCGCCGCGATCACATTCGTACGAGTGCCGCCCGCGATCACGCCCGGATTGACGGTAATTCCGCGTCGCAAATCCGTGAATCCAACGATGCGCTCGATCTGTCGCGCAAGCTCCACGATGGCGCTGGCGCCGGCCTCGAAATCAACGCCTGCGTGAGCCGCCTTTCCGCGCACCGTCACGGTGTAATCTCCCACGCCTTTGCGCGCCGTTTTCAATTTGCCACCCAATCCCGTGCCCGGTTCGAGCACCAGCACGGCAACACTGTTGCGCGCGGCGTCCTCGGTCGGAGCGCGCGAGGATTCGCTGCCCACCTCTTCATCGGAGTTCAACTGCAGCACCACGCGCCGCTTCACGGGCCGGTCCAACTCAACGAGCGCGCGCATCGCAAAAATAAAAAACGCAATGCCGGACTTCATGTCGAGCACGCCCGGCCCCCACAGCCGTCCATCGGCTTGCCGGAACGGCATGCTTTTGAGCGTGCCCAGCTCCCACACCGTATCGGAGTGTCCCAGCGCGAGCACCTGCCCATCTTTCTTGCGTCCGGGAAGCGTAAACTCGCACCGTAGATTTTTTCCGAAGCGGCCGTCCGGCAAGGTCCGGACCTTCCCCATGGCGTTGAGTTTCTCGCCGGCAAGATCGACGAAACGGTTCACCGCCGCGGCATCGAAGCTCGGCGATTCGCATTCCACCAACTCGCGAATCAACTGCACGATCTCGCGCTCGTGAGCGGCCGCAAATGCGAGCAACGATCTCATCGCCTGCTATAATAGCCACTCCCATGGCCATCCTGGATATCCAGGCAATTCGCGACATTTTGCCGCATCGCTATCCCATGCTGCTGGTCGATGCCATTGTCGAGCTCGAGGAAGAGCGCATCGTGGGAATCAAGAATGTCACGATCAACGAGCCGTTTTTCGCGGGCCACTTTCCCGATTTTCCGGTCATGCCCGGCGTGCTGGTCATCGAGGCCATGGCGCAAGTGGCCGGCATTCTGGTGCTGATGCAGATCCCCGATCGCCACAGTAAACTGGTGTTGCTGGCGTCGGTGGAACAGGCCAAATTCCGGCGGCCCATAGTGCCCGGTAACCAGCTCCGCATCGAGATGAAGGTGACAAAGCGCAAGCCCAGCGTCGCCAAGATGTACGGCACTGCGGCGGTGGACGGCGCGGTGGCGGCCGAGGCGGAGCTGATGTGCAAACTCGCCGATAAGCCCGCCGAACGATCGCTCGAACCGGCCGTCGCGCAAGTCTGATGTCCATCCACCCGGCCGCGATCGTCGATCCCGGCGCGCGGATCGACGAGTCCGCCGAGATCGGCCCATACTGCATCGTTGGAGCGGACGCCGTCATTGGCCCGCGTACTCGATTGATGGCCGGCGTTTTCGTCGAGGGTCCCATCGAGATCGGCGCCGACAATGTTTTCCATCCCTATTCTACGGTCGGGGTCGCGCCGCAGGACCTCAAATACCAGGGCGAGCGCTCCGACACCCGCATTGGAGACCGCAATAAGATCCGGGAGTTCGTCACGATTCATCGCGGTACAGCGGGTGGCGGCATGGTCACCGAAATGGGCGACGACAATCTCGTGATGGCCTACGCGCACATTGCCCACGACGTACGCATCGGCAGTCATACCGTGCTTTCAAATGGCGCCACCTGCGGGGGCCACGTCATTGTGGAGGATTGGGCGATCGTCGGCGCCTGGACGGGGATCCATCAATTCTGCCGCGTCGGCAAACACGCCATGATCGGCGGCTACAGCGTCGTAACGCAGGATATTCTGCCATTTTCGCTCGTGGTGAGTGAACGCGAGTCGAGGATCTTCGGCGCCAACAAGACGGGGCTTGAGCGCCGCGGCTTTTCACCACACTCGATCGAGGCGCTGCACAAGGCGTTGCGGCTGTTGGCCAAGTCCGGCCTGAACACCGCGCAAGCCGTCGAAAAAATCAATGCCGAAATCGAGCACGCGCCCGAAATAGACGATCTGCTGGCGTTCATCGCGCGCTCCGAGCGCGGCTTTGTTAAATGAGCCGCCGCTACGGATTGATCGCAGGCAACGGCCGGTTCCCGCTGCTGGCGCTCGAATCGGCGCGCCAGATCGGCGACGAGGCCATTGCGATCGGAATCAAGGGCGAGGCTTCCGTTGAAATCGAGAAACTCGCCGCGCGCTGCCATTGGATCTCGCTCGGGCAGCTCAGCCGATTGATCGAAATCTGCAAAGAGGAGCGTCTCTCCGAAATCATGATGGCGGGACAAATCAAGCACGCCAGCATCTTCTCGTCCGTACGTCCGGATTGGCGGCTCTTGAAACTGCTGGCTTCGCTCGAGGAGCGCAACACCGAAGCCCTGATCGGCGGTGTCGGCAGGGTCCTCGAAGGGGAGGGAATCCGCCTCACCGATTCGACGGCGTTGCTGAAACCTTTGCTCGCCGCGGCCGGCGTCATCTCGAAACGAAAGCCAACCTCAGCGGAAGAAAAGGACGCCGCCTATGGCCGCCGCATCGCGAATGCGTTGGCAGCGCTCGACCTCGGACAAGGGGTGGTCGTTTGCGAGCGCGCCTGCGTGGCTCTCGAAGCCATGGAGGGAACCGACGCCATGCTGCGCCGCGCCGCGTCGCTGGTAAACGGCCGGCCCCTCACGCTTGTGAAGACATCGCGGCGGCGCAAGCATCTGCTGTTCGACGTTCCGGTCGCAGGGCTGCAAACCATCGAGGTAATGCGCGAGACGGGAGCGACCTTTTTGGCGGTAGACGCGGGGCGCACTCTGCTGCTGGATCGCGACCAGATGGTCCGCCGCGCGGGCGAGGCGGGGATCGCGATTGCGGGATACGCGCCGGAGGATTAACCCACGGGGTCGCCGTGTACTTCGACCTCGTCGGGGTCGAGGCCCTCGACCGCGGGTTCGGGCAGCCGCCCGGCTAAATTCGCCCATGCCCAAAAGATTGCGGTCGTGGAGCTGAGGATTCCGGCAGCCGCTCCTATAACTCGTGGGCTGTAGGTCTGCGATGCCACCCCCGCCCCCATCATGGAAACCATCATCATGGCCCAAGTCAGCGTTTCCAAGGTTGCGAACACGCGTCCGCGGAATTCGTTCGAGACGTGTTTCAGAAGCTCGGAAAAGTTGAGGACGGAGCTGACGGCGACGGCCGCCCGCGACAGGCCAATGAAAAACATGGCCGCGCCGAAGTTTTGCATTTGGCTAAATACGACGTAGGAGGCGCCATGGATCACGTAGCAAATGGAGACTGTGCGCTTATAGCCGTTGAACGAGATCCGTTTTCCGAGCCAGTGCGCGAAGGCTCCGCCCGCGAGCAATCCGATTCCGGCCGAGCCCCACAAATATCCGATGCCCAAGGCGCCGCGATGAAACACCAGCTCACCGAAGAGACTGAATAGAATCTGCGCGGCGCCGCCGCCGGTTGCCCAACCCACGGCGATCAGCACGATGCCCATGATTAAGGGCGTCGAGCGGATATATCGGATGCCGGCAAGATACTCGCGCCAGGGCTGCACGACGTTCGCTTCCGTCAGTTCTGTGCGGCGCGCGCGAAAGCCGTCGCCCACGGCCCGCAATCTTGAAATGCACGCCGCCGAGAAGAGGAACGATAGCGAGTTAAAGAAGAAGGCCCACTCGTAACCGAGTTTGACGCTGATGCCGCCCAGGAATGCGCCGATCGTCAGGGTCGTCCACTGCGTTGTCTGCGTGAGCGCGTTGGCGGTGTGCAGTTCTTCCGCGCTGGCGATGGTGGGGAGAATGGACGATCGCCCACTCGTGAAGAACGGCGAGGCGAACATCAGCAGGCCGCTCAGCGGATACAGCAGCCAGGTATGCGGCTTCGGGATCGCGAAAATGAACGCCAGCGCGATGGCGAAGCGCACCAGATCGCTTGCGATCATCAAGCGTTTGCGATCGAGGCGGTCCAGAACCACGCCCGCGAGCGGCCCGGCGAGGATCGCCGGAATGGCGCGCGACAACATGATGAAGGTCACGACCATGCCGGATTTGGTGTTGTCCAGCGCCAGGCTGAACACCGCGATATTGTTGAAATGGTCGCCGATCTCGCTGACGACTTGCCCGGTCCACGTGAAGCGGTAGTTGCGATTGTTGCGCAGCAGGCGCAGGAAATCGGACATCGGCGCCGCTACGCGATTGTTTCCTCGCGCGCCGTGATGCCGCGAATGAAATCGAGATCGAGGTCGTAGCCGAACCCGGGCCTGTCGCGGATCTCGATAGTTCCGCGCGGCGTGGTCTCAACCGCGGGATGGATAATATCGCGAGACCAGTAGCGCTTGCTCGCCGAGACGTCGCCCGGAAGCACAAAATTCGGCAGCGTGGCGAGCGCGATGTTATGCGCCCGTCCGATGCCCGCCTCGAGCATGCCGCCGCACCATACCGGAATATCCGCGGTCTGCGCGACATCGTGAACGCGCTTGGCTTCCGCGAATCCGCCGACGCGCCCGAGCTTGATGTTAATGATGCGCCCGGCTTGCATCTCGATCGCCTGTTGCGCCTGGTGCGCCGATCGGATGCACTCGTCCAGACAGATCGGCGTCCTGAGCCGCGCCTGCAATTTGGCGTGATCGATAATCTCGTCGTGAGCGAGCGGCTGCTCGATCATCATAAGATTGAAATCGTCGAGTTGCTTCAGACGATCGGCGTCGGCGAGCGTGTAGGCCGAGTTTGCGTCCGCCATCAGCGGGGTGTAGGGAAAGCGCTCGCGCACATGGCGGATAACGTCCACATCCCATCCCGGCTTGATCTTCATTTTGATGCGCTGGTAGCCGGCGTCCAACTCTTTCTCGATTTTTCCGATGAGCTGCGAGACGGAATCTTGAATCCCGATCGATACGCCGCAGGGAATTTCGCGGCGCCCTCCGCCGCCGATCTCTTCCCACAATGGACGAGCGTTCATACGGGCCTGCAGGTCCCAGACCGCGGCTTCGAGACCGCCGCGAGCCATGTTGTGCCCGCGAATATGCGACGTCCGCGCGCCTACCGCGGCGGCGTCCGCGAGCGGCGTTTTGAGCACGCGAGGCGCAACATACTCGCGCAAGATGAGCCACGCCGAATCGGTCCATTCTTCGTTGTAGAACGGATGCTCGCCGCAGGTGACCTCGCCCCAGCCCGAGATTCCATCCGCGATGGCTTCGACCAGGATCATCTCCCGCTCCGTCGTCCGGCCGAAGCTTGTCTCGAAAAAATGGACCAGCGGCATGCGGATGCGCCGCAAGACGATTCTGTCTAGCTTGATTCCCATCTGCCTAGTAAATAACTTCCGGTCTCGGCGGACCGCTCGAATCCAATAACCGCCAGGCCGTTCTCGAAATGCCTGAGAAACTCCTCGCTGACCTGTTTCTGAATAGCGCGCGCCCTTGCGTTATCATTGGCGCGAATCGCGGCGATCGCGGCCGGAATGGAGATTCGCGCCTCGACCGGATTGCGCTCGAACGCGCCGCCGCTGAGAATAGCCTGGACGCGCGGACTTCCCAGCCACCACTCCGCGACGCAGCGGTCGGTCGGCAGCCCGCCGTGAAGATGGCTCGATGTCGTCCCGTATTGATTCAATACGAAGCGGCGTACCACGGCGCCGAGCCGCTCCATGTTGAAATACGCGTTCTTGATCTCGAGCGGGTCGAAGGTCCACTCGATGAGCGGAATGCCGCGGCTCAATGCCTCCTCGCGTTGCGCCAGCTTCAACATGCGGCCCGCTCCGACATTGCGATATTCGGGCAGCACGCCCAACATGTGGCTGTGAAGATAATAGCTACCGCCCGGCTTCAGACCTGGAATCGCGAGGCAGAAGCCGATCATCCGCGCTCCGTCGTAAGCTCCGAAGGCGTGCCCGCCGACTTTACTGGCAACGACGAACAGCCGCACCGGGAGCAACTCGACATCCTCGAAGCCCCAAATGGATTGCTGCAGCCGCACCGCCTCGACGAATTGCGGATGGGTGGTGAGTTGACGGACCTCAATCATTGCGCTCCGGGCGGGCACTATTCCCGCGCCTTGGCCTCCTTCCAGAGCGCCTCCATTTCTTCGAGCGTAGCGCCCGGAAGCGCTGCGTTCGCTTCCACGTGCGCGAAGCGGCGGCGAAACTTCGCGTTCGATTTGCGCAGGGCCTGCTCGGGATCGACCTGCAGATGCCGCGCGACGTTCACAATCGCGAACAGGATATCGCCGATCTCGTTTTCTATCTCCTCGCGCGATTCGCCTCGGCGCGCTTCGGCGAGCTCGTTTAACTCCTCATGCAGCTTGTCGAGGACTTGCTCGGTGTTCGCCCAATCAAAGCCTGCGTGCGCCGCTTTTGAAGAGATCTGCTGGGCCTCGACGAGAGCCGGCGAGCTTCGCGGAACCGAATCCAGCGTGTTCCGGGATGCGTCTCCGCGGCTTCGTTTCTCTTCGGCCTTGATCTCCTCCCAGCGCCGCTTCACCTCGCCGGAGGTCTTCGCGCCGGCGCCGCCGAAGATGTGGGGATGCCGCCGTACCAGTTTTTCATTGATGGCGTCGAGAGAATCCGCGATCGAGAACCTGTTCTCCTCGGCTGCCATCTGCGCGAAAAACACGGCCTGGAGCATCAAATCGCCAAGCTCATCGGCAAGGCCGGGCCAATTCCGCGCGTCGATTGCGTCAAGCGCTTCGTACGTTTCTTCAAGCAGGTAGGGCTTGATGGTATCGAACGACTGCTCGCGGTCCCAGGGGCAGCCGCCGGGCGCCCGCAGGCGCGACATAAGCTCGACTAGACGTTCGAATTTCCGGCCAACTGCTTCTGACTGTTTCATTATCGGTTCAGGATGCGGACGCTCGCGGGAACCGGAATTCCAGGTTAGCATGCAGGGTTTGCAACCGCTAAAATAAGAGTCTTATGAGCGACTCGGATTTTCCGCTTCCCCCCGCAACCTTCGAATTTCTGACCATTTCGCTCAAAACGCAAGCCGAGATGCACCTGGGCCTGCTGCACTTCGGCGAAGAGAAGGACCGTCCCAAACCCGAGTTTCGCATTGCCCGGCACACCATCGATATGCTCTCCATGCTGCAAGAGAAGACCAAGGGCAATCTGAACCTCGAAGAGCAGCGGCTGATCGAAAATTCGCTGACCGAATTGCGATTCCGGTTCGTACAAGTAATGGAGCAATCGAAGCAGGAGCCGCCTCAGGAACCCCAGGAGAAACCTGACGAAGGCCAGGCCGCCGAATAGCATGGCGTCCGATTCGCTCAGCATCACCGTGCTGGGTTCGGGTACCAGCGCCGGCGTGCCGACGATCGGTTGCCATTGCGCCGTATGCACGTCGAGCGATCCCCGCGACAATCGCCTGCGCCCGTCGATCCTTGTCGATTATGACGGCCGCGGGATACTGATCGACACCACGCCCGATTTCCGGCAGCAGGCATTGCGCGCCAACATTCAGCGCGTGGATGCCATTCTCTTTACGCACTCGCACGCGGACCACATCATGGGTTTGGACGACGTTCGACCATTCAACTTTAGACAGGGCGGCGTGATTCCGATCTATGGCTCCGAGCAGACGATGGCCGATATTCAACGCGCTTTCCGTTACATCTTCGATCCGCGCGAGACGGAGTCCTCGCGGCCCCGCCTCATTCCACATACATTCAACGGCGAGCCGATCGAGCTGTTCGGGCTGCGGTTCTCGCCCCTGCGACTCGATCACGGCAAGGGCACCGTATACGGATTCCGCTTCGGCGCGGCGGCCTATTTGACCGATCACAGCGCGATTCCGCCAGAGTCGATGGAGAAGCTCACGGGCCTCGATGTTCTGTTCGTCGATGCCCTGCGCCATCGTCCTCATCCGACGCACTCCACCGTCGAGCGCTCGCTCCAGACGGTCGAACAGCTCCAGCCGAAAGAGGCCTATTTCACCCACATCTGCCACGATCTTCCGCACGACGCGACGGAGAAGAAGCTGCCGCGCAACGTACATCTCGCATACGATGGACTGTTATTGCGCGCCGGGTTAGCGGCTGCATGAACACAGCCCTGACGATCGGCAATTTCGATGGAGTGCATCTGGGGCACAAGCGCCTCATCCAGCGCGTACTCGACATCGCGCGGCGCGAACGCCTCACGCCCGCGCTGCTGACCTTCGATCCGCATCCCATGCGAGTCGTCGCGCCCGTCCGCGCGCCGCGTCTGCTCACCACGCTCGAGCAGCGCTGCCGCCTCCTTCGGGGCGAGGGCATCGAACATATCGAGGTTCTTCCCTTCACCACTGAAATTTCACAACTCACTCCCGAGCAGTTCGTGGAGCGGATCGTTGCCGGCCGGCTAGGCGCCCGCGCCGTCGTGGTCGGGCATAATTTCCGTTTCGGCAATAAAGCCGCGGGCAACATCGATACGTTGAGACGGCTCGGACCTAAGTACGGGTTTGAAACGCACGTGGTCGATCGCGTTGCGTGGCGCGGTATTCCGGTGTCGAGCAGCCAAATCCGAACGTATATTCAGAACGGCGATGTTTCGCGCGCCTGCCGCCTGCTGGGCCGCCCCTTCGCGCTCGAAGGCGAGGTCGTCCAGGGACAGGGCATCGGATCGAAGAAGACCGTTCCCACTCTCAACCTCGATACGACGGCGGAGGTGCTGCCCGCCGCCGGCGTCTACATCACGCAAACGCACGAGCTGGGCGGCGATCGGCAGTGGCGGTCCGTAACCAATGCCGGATATCGCCCGACGTTTGGGGCGGACAACCGGCTGACAATCGAGACCTTCGTCCTCGATGCCTTCGACGAGCCGGCGCCCGCCAGAATTGCGGTCGAGTTTCTGAAGCGTCTTCGCGAAGAACGAAAATTCGAATCGCCGGAAGCCTTGCGAGCGCAAATCCTGCGCGACGTCGGGCGCGCGGAGTCCTATTTCAGCCGTCGCGAGCGATGGAAGTCCTATACTGAACTTAGAATTCCAAATCGTTAAGGAGAGGGTATGCAATTATCGAGCGGCAAGCTGCGCCGTATGAATGCGCTTGCGAATAAAGACGGCGTCATCGCCGCCGCGGCAATGGACCAACGCGGCAGCCTGCAGAACGCCATCGCGGCCGCAAAAGACGCCAGCCCCGAAGCGGTGACCCCCGAGATGATGACCGAGTTTAAGGAAGCCGTGGTCAAGGCGTTGACTCCCCATGCAAGCGCCATTCTGCTCGACCCCGAGTACAGCCTCGGCATCCTCGATAAGCGCGCGAAATCGTGCGGTCTTCTCCTGGCCTATGAAGCGAGCGGCTACGACAATAATAAGCCCGGGCGCCTCCCCGACCTGCTGCCGCACGTTTCCGTGAAACGCATCGCCGATTGGGGCGCGGACGCCGTCAAGATCCTGATCTACTACACGCCCTTCGATGCCGCCGATGTAAACGATATCAAGCACGCATTCATCGAGCGCATCGGCGCCGAGTGCGAATGCTACGAGATTCCGTTCTTCCTCGAATTCGTCGGCTACGATCCCCAGGGTGGGGACGAGAAGGGATTTGAGTTCGCTAAGAAAAAGCCCGAAGTCGTGATCCGCAGCATGGAAGAGTTCTCAAAGCCACAATACAAAGTCGACGTCTTGAAGGTTGAAGTTCCCGTGAACGCCAACTACGTCGAGGGCAGCGCCGTATATAAGGGACAAAAAGCATACAGCCGTCAGGATACGCTGAAATACTATCGTCAGGCCGCCGCTGCCGCGGCCAAGCCATTTATTTATCTCAGCGCGGGCGTCAGCAACGCGCAATTCATAGAGTCGCTGAAGATGGCCGCCGAAGCGGGAACGGATTACTCAGGCGTTCTGTGTGGGCGCGCCACGTGGAAGGACGGCATCGCGGTTTACGCCAAGCAAGGCGTGAAAG
The DNA here is from genome assembly GCA_963838885.1 of Bryobacterales bacterium. Taxonomy (GTDB): domain Bacteria; phylum Acidobacteriota; class Terriglobia; order Bryobacterales; family Bryobacteraceae; genus JAICMB01. The sequence goes on from CAWITB010000065.1 coordinate 80,770, forward strand.
CACTCGAAGGCTGGCTGTCCAATGAAGGCGTAAAGAACATCAACACGGTAAACGCGGCCATCAAATCCGCCAAGCCGTGGTACGAAAAGGCGGGAGTAGCGGTCCGGGCATAACACTCATAGAAATGAAAACTTTGATGCCCGTCGAAGAGTATCTTCGCACCAGTTTCGAAGGATCCGACTGCGATTACGTGGACGGCGAAGTATTCGAGAGGAACATGGGCGAAGCTCTGCACGGGACGGTTCAATTGATTCTTGGCGCGATGCTGCTGGCGTTGAAGCAATCTTTGGGGACGGCCGCCATGTCCGAGATTCGAATCCAAATCAATCCCCGGCGCTACCGGGTTGCGGATCTGGCAGTCTGGCGATCGGCCGCCGAAGCGGGCCATGCCATTCCCAAAGTTCCTCCATTCCTCGTGGTCGAGATCCTATCGCCCGAAGATCGCATGTCTCGCATGGTTCCCAAGATCCGCGACTATTTCGACGCGGGCGTCGAATGGATCTGGCTAATCGACCCGTACGAGAAGACGGCCCTGGTCTACTCCAAAAAAGATCCGGCCGGAAATGCCGCGACCGTTCTTCGCACCGAAAATCCCAAGATAGAAATTCCCGTCGAAGCCGTATTCGCCACATAGGAAGCCTGGCGGGTTAATCGGTGCGATTCCAAAGGCAGGCATGCGACCGCCGGTGCCGCATACGCGACCAGCTTAATTTTTAAGCGCCCTTCAGCGTCCTTCGCTGGACGGCGGAACGACGCCCTTCAGCCGCATGTAGACGGCGAGGTATCCGTATTCTTCGTTGTCGTGCGTCGTATTGTAGACCAGGAGGCCGAGGCGCGGCCGCTCTCCGCGGCGAAATTTCATCATTTCGGTTGCATTGGCGTCGGTGAGAGCGTCGAAGGCGGCGTCGCAGGCGGCGAAGGATTCTTTGAGCGCGGCGACAAGATCGGCCTTGGAGGTCTTGCCCGTTGGGTTCGCGCCCGGCTGCTGGCCGCGAGCGGTATTGCAGATCCCGTTTTGCGCGGCAGCAATGTGCCCAATGAGTTGGCCGAAGGTGCGGATGTCGCCTGTGGGTTTAAAGTTGTAGTCCTCTTCCGGCATCTTCTCGGCGGCTTTAATCAGATTATTCTTTATGCTCGTATAAGCCTGCCGCGCTTCCGTGCTGAGCGGGTTTCCAGTTGTAGCCGGGGACGTGGTCTGGGCTTGGGCCGCCAGAGCGGCGGCAAAGAGAATCGCGATATGGCGGATCATAGTTGTCTAGTGTAGCGATTTTGCGGGCATTGCGGCAGCGCTCCCGCTACAATAAGGACCAATGGCGGAAAAAGATAACAAGGCTAAATCGGACGACGGTATCTTAGCCACCGCGGCGAAAACCATCGGGGCTGCGGCGGGAAAGATTGTTGCGTTGGCGAGCGGGCATGGGCAGTCGCCTGCCGCGGCTGCGAAGGAAAACCAGTATGGCGCGGAATATCTCGGAAGCGGGACCTTTGTGATTCATAAACCGAAGCGTCGAGCGCATAAGCTGCGGCAGTCGAGATTGAAGGGGCCGCGGCGGGGGGCGCGCAAGTAGCGCCAGGCGTCCGGCTCGGAAGCGTTCATTCGCGCCGCGACCCCGAGGGAGCGGTATTAGCGCAGAGGCGCTCGGGCGGCGCGGTAGCTATCTACTGCCGTTGCGGGAAGCGCTTGCAGTTGGTGGCGCGGATCGACCAGGATCCACGCCAACGAACCGAGCGCGCAAAGTCCCGCAGCCACCAGGAACGAGGCGGTCCAACCAAAATTTGCGGCAATCCACGGACTTAGAGATGCCGTAATAGCGCCGCCGATCTGGCCGCCCATGTTCATCACGCCGGAGACCGAGCCCGCCGAGGAGCCAGCCAGATCGGCCGTGACGGACCAAAACGAGCTTTGCGAAAGGTACAACGCCCCGGCTCCGCCGGCCAGAACCACGCTGGCGAGCTCGGCGCTCGCCACCTGTGTGCCCAATGCAATGAAAACGGCCGCTAATGCAATGCCGGCGACCGCGACGCCGCAGCGCCCCGCGCGCTTGCCGAACCGGGCGGTCAAGCGGTCGCTGATATAGCCGCCCAGAGGAGAGCAGATCGCCATCGCGATAAAAGGCAGCATGGCGTAATAGGCGCTCGCTTTCAGATTCAGCTTGCGCACCTCGTTCAGATAGATGAAAAACCAGGTGAAGAAAATGTACGACGCATATCCGTAGGTGAAATAGCTTGCCGTGATGGCAAGCAGTTCCTTATTCGCGAGGATTGTGGACCAGGGCAGCGTCGCGGGCGCATTAAAATCGCCGCTTTGCGGCAGGCCGGATTCAATGTGCGCGCGCTCTTCGGAATCGACCCAGGGATGCTCCGCCGGTTCATCGCGCGCCAATAAAAACCAGATGAGACCCGCGAGCAAACCGAGGATTGCGCTCACCCAAAACGACCATCTCCAGCCGTAGTTTTCGAGCACATAACGAATCAGCGGCGGCGTGACGCCGGCCCCCACACCGACGCCGGCAAAGATCAGACCGTTGGCGATGCCGCGCTCGTTCGAGGGAATCCATTTCGCGACCAGACGGTTCGATGCGGGGTAAACGACCGCTTCTCCCAGGCCGAGCGCGAAGCGTACGCCGATGAGTATCCACAGCGCGCCCGCGATGGCCGGAACAGCCGCTGTTAAGGAAGTGAATACGCCCCACCACAGCACTCCCAGGGTCACGATCCAGCGCGGTCCGAAGCGATCCGCGAGCCGTCCGCCCGGGGCCTGAAACAGGGCGTACCCGAGGACAAAGGCGCTAAAAACCCAACCCAGCCGGAGATCGCTCAGATGAAACGTCTCCTTAATGGCCGTTCCGGCAATGGAGATATTGACGCGATCAAGGTAAGCGATCGCGCTCATCACGAACATCCACAGGACGAGAGCCCAGCGGATGCGTCCGCGAAGCAAGTGGGACATGAACTGACGATGTTAGCAGGCTATGGTCGCAGCCGCTAACGGGTTTCGTTCTTCAACGTCCGAAGTGCCGCCACCCGCCGCCAATCACGACGCCCACGCCGATGCCCGGCCCATAGTAGCCTGGGTATCCGCCGTATCCGTAAGCGCCATAGGGATAATAATACGGATCGTAGTAGCCGCCGTAACCCGGCCCATACCACGGGTCGTAGAAGCCCACTCCCCAATAAGGCCATCCACCATACCAGCCGCCCCAGCCGCCATACCAGCCACGGCCATAGCCGCCGTAGCCGTAACCCCGGCCGTATCCATATCCGTATCGCCGCATCCGTATCCGCCACGTCCATAGGCGCCATAACCGTATCCACCACGACCGGCATACGCTCCTCCGGCGTAGCCGCGACCCGCAAAGCCCCCTCCAGCGTAGCCGTGGCCGGCGAATCCACCTCCGCCTCCTCCTCGAGCGCCGAAACCTCCAGAGGCATGGCCGCCCCCGCCGCCTCCGTGCCCCCCGCCACCGCGTTGAGCATAAGAGCAGGTTGCCGCGGCCAATCCGACCGATACCAACATAACGATCAGCTTGTGTTTCATAACATCAATCCCGTTGCTTAGAATAGCGCCGCTAAATTAACGGCGGAAACGTCCTCCAATGTAGAATCTCGGTCCCCAGAATCGAGGTCCGTAGAAGAAAGAGAACCCTGGGGCATAGTAATACGGATAGATGCCCGGACCGTAATAAGCCGGGTATCCGGGGTATGCGGTATAAGGATAAGGCGAAGCGGCGTATCCTGGGCCGCCGCAACCGTACGGACCGCAGGGAGGCCGCGCGCCCATCGGTCCGGCGGTGCGATATCCCTGGTTATAATCCTGCGGCTCAACATATCGGAAAGCCTGCGGAGCGCGGTCGGTTGCGATGGTGATCGGCGCGTCCACGCGGAAGGTCAGAACTGATTCGGGATAAATAATCGTGGGATGACCGCGCGTCAGCAGCACGCCCGCCAACCCCACGATCATGCCTGCGCCGGCCCCGATGGCCGCCCCGCGGCCCCAATCGGCAGCCGCGCCCACAGCCGCTCCCAACGCCGTCGTTCCAGCCACTCCAGCGGCATCACGCCCGACTGACGTCGGCGCCGAACGGCTGATGAGCTGCGACGTAATCGGCACATTCTGGCCATCGGCCAGCGTCATATCGGTCAATTGAATATTGAGATGCGACACGCCTTCGACGCGTCCGGCCTTCTTCGCCTCCACCACGCGGCCCCCGATCGTCTGGCCCGCTTCCGCGACCACAAATCCACCCACCACGACTGGACGGACCAGCGTTGCCGTGAACGCGTCCCCAGACTGATTACGGTCCGATGAAAGCGGCTGATTCAACCTGACCGTTACGTAGGTTCCGCGCTGCAGCGTTAATTGTGCCGGCGGCGCGGGCGGAGGCGTCACGGGCGGCATCTGATTCGCCGATCCCTGATATTGCGGCGGACCCTGATTGGGACGTCCGTAAGGCGCGCCCTGATAAGGCGGCGGCCCTTGACTCGCCGGGCCTTGGTATGGGGGGCCTTGGTATGGGGGGGCCTGATTGCGGGGGCCCTGATTCGCGGGGCCCTGTGCGGGACCTTGGTATGGCGGCCCTTGATTCGCAGGCCCTTGAGGTGGCCCTTGATAGGAGGGCTGGTTCGCGGGCTGCTGCGGCGCGTTCACTGGCGCGCCATACTGATCGCGCGGCTCGCTCTGGGCATACGTTGGCTGTTGCGTGTCCGTCTGTGGAGCGCTCGGCGGAGCGGCATTCGCGCTCGGCGGCGGCGTGTTCTGATCGAGCGGAGTCGCGGCCACGGGCGGTGGCGGCTCATCCGCCCTGCGCCAAGCGTGAGGCGGGGCAGCCTGTTGCAGCGGCGGCGTGACTTGTTGCTGCTGCTGCGGCGGCTGCGAAGGGGGCTGGTCCTGCGCCAATACCATAGCGGGTCCAGCCAGCAAAACCAAGCTAAAAAACCGAAGCTGTCGTTTTACAGTGTTCCTCATTCTCTACTCCCTAGAGGCCTCAAATCAGCGATCAATGCACGTTGATCGCCACCCGCAAAGGGGACGTAAGTGGGTGCAAATGCGTTACGTAAGCTCAATTCCGTGGCCGTGGTCCACCACGGTGGTGCTTTTCGGCCAGCGGCTAGCGGCGCCTCCGGCTCATGACAAAGTTACACGTTGGCGGCCAGGAGCATCTACGTACGGAGGGACTTTCGCAGAATGCGCTGGAACTTGATCTCAATCCTGGTGGCCGCGGTGCTGATCGGCTGTGGAATTTGGGTGACCGGGCCGGAAAACGCGAATATCACGCAGAAAGCTATCTACTGGTTTTGCGTTGTGGGATTCCTGACCGCTCAGGCCGTCCATTTCCTGGTATGGGTCCGCAAGCGCGATCTTTGAGCGCCCCCCAAAGGAGACCTCGCATGAGCAAAATGAATGCGGAAGAACGCGACCACATCGCGACCGGTGACTTTGCATTTGAGAAGCAGCGCAAAGAGCCGCTGAACGACGCCGCGCACGTCCGAAACGCTATTGCGCGATTCGACCAGGTAGAAGGCGTAACGGACGAAGAGCGCGATCGGGCGTGGAGCCGCATCAAACAGGCGGCGAAGAAATTCAACGTTGAATTGAACGAGTCGGATTGGCGGGAACTGCGGCACTCGCGACTAAGGCGCCTGGAGCATTTCCAGAAACGTCTTTACGATGATGGGAGCGGCTTCGGAACCGACGGAATTCACTTCCCCGTACCAGCGCTTGGAAGCCCCGTTCAGCCAGGGCGCTTTGTCGTCCCACTCGGCTTTGGGAATGATGTATCCGATCTCATCGTCGGCGAGACCGAACAGCATCCGATAGGGCGCCCGCATCGCAAGTTTGATGGCGGGCTCGATGGGCGCATCGGGGAAATCCGCGCCGGAATATCGTTCCACCCCGCCAACGCTTAATTCCGGATAGAGCTCGCCGGGGATTAACGCGATCTCCAGTAACGTGGCTTCGTGATCGCGAAGGCGGATCAAGCCTACGGGGGCCGCGGTCGTGCCCGCAGCGCTCATCGGCTTGCGGCCTTTGTAGAGGTCGGCCTTGGCCGCAGCCTCAAAACCGGCGTTTGCGACCGGGATGTGAATAATCCTCTCCGCGAACTCATAGCCCGTGAGCTCCATCGGCTTGGCCGCTTGGACCGCATCCGCCGCAATATCCGCGACATGCTCGCCGATATACTTCGCTTTTTCGAAGCTTTCGTCCGGCACGCCTTCGATTCTCGCGCCCAGCGGCGATTGCATGCCGCCCACCGCGCCGTTGATAAACACGGCGACGCCTCCAAGGCGCTTCTCCAATTCGTCGCGCAGATAACCCGGATATTCCGCCGTGATTGCGGTGTTCTTCGACCCCAGCGTCTCCGGATGATTGGCCCAGTTCACAAGCGTGGCAATGCGCTTGCCATCAGCCGCTATCGCCGATAAGGCGACTACCTCGGCATCGTGGACCACGGGCGGCCGGTTGTCGTGAATATAGTCGTCGAGCACGGCGGGATGTGTCTTCGCCAGCACGAACGAGGCGGGTTGCAAGGACCGCATCGCTTCGACGGCGGCCTCGGCGGTGCGCTCGATCACGTAATTGTTGTACGCCTCGTTGAGGCCGCTTTCGCCCTCCGCGGGCCCCCACAGCCCCATGGTGTCGGGCGCTTCGTGATCGTGCAAAGATGCGACTACCACATCCGCATCCTTGCCCGATCGGCTCTTGACGAGATCGCGAATACGATTCACGTCCTCGCGAAAAAGGCCGATCGAATCGACGCCGCAGATCGCCATTGCCATGCGCTCCGAACCGATAGCAAGACAGCGCGTCCACAGGTCGTCGTGAATACCCGTGGCGCGGCGGTTGTGTCCGAAACCCGCCATATACACCGGGCCGTACTTCGCCAGATCCGGCGCGATAGTCCGTTTCGCCGCGCCCGCGCGTAGATCGGCAAGCAGCGGCGCGCTCGCGAGCAGAAACGTTACTGCGAACCGCACGGCGCCCCTACACCCACCAGGCGGCCGTCGTGCCTTCCTTGATCATGATTTCGTTGAGGAAATTCGCGCCTTTCGTCAGACCTTCGTCCGGCGACATCAGCGTGTCCTCGTGCTCGATCGAGAGCACGTAGTCGTATCCGAACATGCGCAGCGTAGAAATAAACTCGGTCCACCAGCCGGCGTCGTGTCCGTACCCGACGGTGCGGAAAATCCAGGAGCGATTGCGCTCGTCGGTGTACTTCTTCGTGTCGAGCACGCCGGTTTTAGGCAAATTGTAATCGTAGATCTGCGTGTCCTTCGCATGGACGTGGAAAATCGAATCGCCGAGCACCCGGACCGCCTTGATCGGGTCGATGCCTTGCCAGAACATGTGGCTGGGATCGTAATTGCACCCGATCGACGGGCCGCACGCCTCGCGCAGCGTCAGCATCGTCTCGGGGCTGTAGACGACGAAACCAGGGTGCATCTCGATGGCGACCTTCACGCCATGATCGGCGGCGAATTTCGCATGCTTGATCCAGTACGGCAGCGTTTTCTTTTCCCATTGCCATGCCAGGACGTCGAGGTACTCGGGCGGCCACGGACAGGTCACCCAATTCGGGTATTTGGCTTTGTCGCTGTCGCCAGGGCAGCCCGAAAAATCGATCACCACCGGCACGCCGAGTTTCTCGGCTAGCAGCACGGTGCTACGGCTCGTTTCCGCGTACTTCTTCGCGACCGCCGGGTCGGGATGCAGCGGATTGCCATGGCTGCTCAGCGCGCTGATCGTAAAACCGTTATCATCGAGCTTCTTTTTGAACTCGCTCAGCTCCTTTTTATTTTTGAGCATGGACAGCTTGCAATGCGGATCGCCGGGGTAATTTCCGGTCCCCAGCTCGACCGTTCCGATATTCAACGCCTTCAGCTTTTCGAGGACTTTGTCGAGCGGAAACGGCGACAGCAGCGCCGTGAATACGCCAACTCTCATGGTTGTGCTCCTTGTGTTTGATGGACAGCGAAAATTAATTATAGGCAGTTACAGGCGCGCGAGGCGTCGACCGGCCTCGTCGAGCGTCTCGTCGCGCTTGCAGAAGCAGAAGCGAACGAGATGTGCGCCATCCGCGGGATCGGCAAAGAAGCTGGAACCGGGCACGGCCGCCACGCCCGCGCGCTCGATCATGTGCCGCACCATTTCGAAGTCGTTCGCGAATCCGAACGCCGTCACGTCCGTCATGATGTAATAAGCGCCGCGCGGAAGGAAGCAGCGAAACCCGGCGCGTTCGAGCAACCCCAT
>CAWITB010000066.1:0-41682 GCA_963838885.1 Bryobacterales bacterium
TAAGATCCCCAAATGAGTCCGAAGCGTGTATTTACCTGAGCCATGATTCAGGTTAATCCGCAAAGCTGCTTAGCTCCGATGACGCGTTAGTACTGGAGCCGCCTAGGACGAGCGGAACGTCATTCCCGCAAACGTCACGACGCTCTGCTCGTCGATGTTCCACTGCTGGTAGCGCCGCAGGTCGCCGGTGGCGTTCGGGACCGCCTTTAAAAACGTATAGATAGGCGACGAGCCGCACCACTTCAGGTCGTCATGATTCTCCTGAACGAGCGACCAGAAACCGTTTGCATCCGCTGCCGCCATGCGCTCGATGCGCTTGCGATCGCGCTCCGCGACAGCCAGCATCCCGCCGTCGTCGGCGCGCGCGATCGTCTCGTCGCCATAGCGGCGGCCCATGTGCGCCATGTCCACGCCAAGCACGAAAAACAGCTTCCCGGCCTCGCGCGCGGCCATTTCACCCAACGCCTCGAGGAAGCGCCAGACTTCTCGTTGTCCTCCGGCTTCCCGCCCCGATAAATGCTTTGCGCGAAAGAGCCGCACAGAATAGGAAGGATGCGAATGTCCGGACCGTAGATGTGCTGCAAAAACAGTACTTGAAACTCGATGGAATGTTCCACCGCGTGGCAGTAATCCTCCATCTTGATGGCGCCCGGCGCCGCCGCCGCTAGCGGATCGACAAACTCCCCGTTCGTGCGAGCCTCGCCCAGCGGCGTCGAGAACGGCTTGCGCGTCAAGCCGAAACGATCGGGCTCACCGTAATGCGAAGTTCCGAGGATTACGAATGTGCGGCCGGCATAAGCGGGAAGCAGCGAGGCATAGGCGTCGCGGTACGATTCCCAGCCGCCGAAGGGGCTGACGTGAGGCGCCGCGATGGCGATTAAAGAGTCCGTGGACGGCGGGTTGGCTCCCGTCATGAACTCCCGCAACTGCGCGCGGGCCTCTTCGGGTTCATCGGGGTAGGCGGAGCCGATGGCTCGCCTCGCGCACCGGCGCCGAAGCGAATTCGCACATGCGCTGCTCGCGCAGATTTTCGAAAATCTCGTTTTCGAGGAACCCGGCGCCGCTCAACGCCTCAAAAAAAATGTTTCTCCAAGTCGCCGATTTGAATTTCGCCCGTGGCTTGAACCAGGCTTTGCCGCAGATCGAGCTCCGTCTGCTCCCCGTCGAAACACGCCAGAGAAGCGACCAGAGGAGGCGGGATCAGCAGCATCGTATCGGAAAAATGGTAGTGATCCCGGATAAAGAGACCCGGCTGCTCCGGATCCGGCGATGGCATGAAGTCGAGGCCCAACCGCAGACGCGGCAGTGGTTGAGGCATGGCCCTCTTATGGTCGCACGGCTCCTCTTTTGGAGCCTATGCGTGCACGGGCTCGACCGCGCCAGAATAGCTCGGCCTCTTCGCCGAGGGCCGCTGTCAACATACACCCGTCAATCACGCTTGGGCAGCGCCCATTTTCATGCGCCGTTGTGGCGCTTCAAAAGCGCCGTGGTTATTCGTAGCGCAGCGCGACCATCGGATCGACCTTCGTCGCCCGTCGCGCCGGAACCAGACAGGCTATCATCGCCGCGGCAGCCAGGATCAGCGCCGCAATGAAAAGGTTCCCCACATCCTGCGCCCCCACGCCGTAAAGGAACGCTTTCACGAGTCGCGTTGCCGCGAACGAGCCCGCGATCCCAAACACCGCGCCGATCGCGACCATGATGAGCGCGTCGCGAAATACCAGCCACAGCACCGCCCCCCGCCGCGCTCCCAGCGCCACGCGAATTCCGATCTCGCGCGTGCGGCGCGTCACTGCGTACGAGATCACGCCGTACAGTCCTACGGCCGAAATCATCAGCCCGAGAGCGCCGAAAAATCCCGAAAGCGTCGCGATGAGGCGCTCGTTCAGAATATTTTGATCCAGATTGTTCTGCAGCGTGCGAACGTTCAACAACGGGATGACGGGATCGAGCGCGCCGATCTGGCGCCGTAGAGCGGCGGCGATCCCGGTCGTACCCGCGGTTGTTCGGAGCGCGAGCGAACAGGAGTTCGCGGGCTGCCGCCAGATGGGCACAAAGATCATGGGATCGACCGCGTCGCGGACGTTGAAGTAGCGCGCGTCCTTTACTACCCCGACGATTTCGTAGAGCTTTTCGGGGCGGTACTTTTCGTCGAGAGCGACGTGCATCCCGAGGGGATTGCGGGCGCCAAAAAAGTGCCGCGCGAAGGTCTCGTTCACGATCGCCGTACGCGGCCCAGGCGCTTCCGGCCTCTCCTGCCCGGGCACAAAACGGTCCGGCATCTCGAGCGTGGTGGTGGGATTATCGCGCTCCTCGAATTCCCGGCCGAGGATTACAGGCGTCCCGATGGTTGCGAAGTAGCGCGGTCCGACCGCATCGAAATAAACGTACTTTTTCTCCCCCGGCTTCCACGTGTACCCTTCGACCACAACGCTTCCGTTCCACATTGCGCCCGATAATGGCGCAATGCTGGTCAGGCTCGCCAAACGCACTCCAGGAATCTTCGCGGCCCGCGCCTCTAAAGCGTCATAGAAATCCCTCGTTCGTCGACCCTTGTAGCCGAAGCGCGTGGGATCCACGTTGGCGACAACAACCTGCTCCGGCGTAAAGCCAGGATCGAGTGCGCGCAGATTTCCCAAGGTTCGGATGAACAGCCCCGCGCCCACCAGCAATAACAGCGAAAGGGCGACTTGGGCTACAACAAGCGCTCTCCGCAGCGTCAAGCGCGAAGCGCCGGTCGAGCCGGGGACGTCTTCTTTCAAGGCCGGCAGCAGATCCGGCCGGCTTGAGCGCAGCGCCGGAGCGATCCCGAACAAGACGCCGCACAGAATCGAAACGGCCATGGTGAACGCCAGCACGCGCAGATCTACGGGCGCGTCGATGGACACCGGAGCCCACCCGGGGTGCGGGGCGAAGCGCATTAGAACGCGCACGCCCAGAAGCGAGACCAGAACCCCGCCGATGCCTCCCAGGGCGGCGATAAATACGCTTTCGGCGAACAGCTCCGACGCGATGCGCCAACGGCTCGCGCCCACGGCCAGCCGCACCGCGATTTCGCGCTCACGCGCCGCCCCGCGCGCCAGCATCAGATTTGCGACGTTGGCGCAGGCGATCAGCAAGACCAAAGCGACGACAGCGAATAGGACCAGCAGCGGCTTCCTGAGATTGTTCCCGACGAACGAGTAACCGGCCCCCGCCGGGATAAGGGCTATCTGTCGCGCCTTGTTGACGCGCTTCGCATCCGCCTCAGTACGGCGCTCCGCTGCTTCCTGATCCCTGCAAATGGAATACAGCTCGCCTTCGGCCTTCTTGAGCGGTGTGCCCGGTTTCAAACGGCCGAGCGCGCCCATCCACCAGTAATATCGGCTGTTCCAGATAGCGAACGGAATGCGTTGCAGTGAAGTGTGCATCATGAGGGGCACGAAGAGATCGGGCTTGAACGCCACGTCGGTTCCTGAGAATCCGCGCGGCGCAATGCCGATAACGGTGAACGGGTAGCCGTTCAGGAGCAGCTTGCTGCCAATCGCTTGGGACGCGCCCGCGAAGCGCCGCTGCCAATAGGCATAGCTCAAAACGACGTACGGGGCGGCGTCTGGCGCGCGGTCTTCGGCGGCGCTGAATACGCGGCCAGCGGCCGGCGAAACGCCCAGAACGTCGAAATAGTTTCCCGACACCTCAGTTCCATAAGCGATCTCCGTCGCCTGCTGCACGCGCTGTTGAACCCCGATCCGTTGCAGGCCCAGGCTATAGGCGGCCAGACCGTCAAACACGGTGTTGTGATCGCTCATGGCGCGGTAATCGGGATAATTCCAAGATCCGTTGAAGCGTTCGGCACGCGATCCCACCAGATATAACTGCTGCGGCGCCTTGACCGGCAGCATTTTCATGAGCACGGCGTTCACGAGCGAAAAGATCGCGGTGTTGGCGCCGATGCCCAGCGCCAGCGAGAGCACCGCCACGGCGCTCGCCCCGGGAGTCTTCAGCACCATGCGCCAGGCATATCGAATCTCGCTTCGCAGGTTATCGAGCCAGGATGTCATACGGGCCTTGTTTCATTGGACACCGGAAAGGGCTCCGCGGTTTGGCGCAAAGCCGATTATTTGTGCCGCAGCGCAACCATCGGATCGACCGCGTCCTGCGCCTCCACGCCGAAAAGAAACGCCCACCACGCGCGTCCGCGGCCAACGATCCCGCGGTCCCCAACGCCCGGCCGATGGAGGCAATCGCGAGCGTATGGCGAAACAGCATCCATAGCACCGCCGCCCCGCCGCGCCCTCAGACCGATGCGAATTTTGATCTCGCGTGTGCGACGCCTCACCGCGCACCAGACGACGCCGTGCAATTCCCAGCCCCGAATGGGCTCCCCGAGAGCGCCGATCTCCAGCTCGCGATCCTCCGCCGCCGCTCTGCCGCATTGCGATCTCCTAAAGGCCAGGACCGATATCGCGCTATTGTGCTTCAATTTTTCCTGAGGAGTTTTCATGTCCAGCTCAACACCTGCGGCAGCGGTTCAAATCCGCCGCGCAAAGGCCGAAGATGCCGATCTCTGCGGTCGTATTTGTTACGAGGCGTTTAGCGCAATCAATCGTCAACACAACTTCCCCCCGGATTTTCCGTCGTCGGAAGTTGGCGTGGGACGCCTCCGGATGATATTTTCGCACCCGGGCGTGTATTGCGTCGTCGCGGAATTCGATGGCCGAATCGCCGGGAGCAATTGCCTCGATGAACGCTCTACCATCGGCGGAATTGGACCAATAACGGTTGCTCCGGACGCTCAAAATCGGAGCATCGGACGGACGCTGATGCAGGCCGTCATCGACCGCGCGGGTGACCGTGGATTTCCGGGAATAAGGCTGCTTCAGGCGGCGTTCCATAACCGTTCTTTATCGTTGTATACAAAGCTAGGCTTCGACGCTCGTGAGCCGATGTCGGTGATGCAAGGGCCGCCCCTGAAACGTGTCGTTGAAGGATGCGCGGTTCGCCCCGCCTTAGAAGGTGATCTGGAGGCCGCGAACCGGGTTTGCGAGAGCGTGCACGGCCATAACCGGGCCGGCGAATTGCGGGAGGCCATCGGTCATGGCACCGCCTTCCTTGTCGAGCGGCACGGCCGCATTACGGGCTACACTTCCGCGCTTGGATTCTTCGGTCATACCGTGTGCGAGTCGAACCTGGACTTGCAGGCGTTGATCGCGTCCGCGGATAGTTTCAGCGGACCGGGCATCATCGTCCCAACCCGCAACGCGCATCTGTTCCGCTGGTGTCTCGACAATGGCTTGCGCGTCATTTATCCGATGACGCTGATGAGCATGGGACTTTATAACGAGCCCCAAGGGGCATATCTGCCCTCGATCTTATACTAGCTCGGCTGCACCAGAGTTGCGCCAGGCTCAAACGCCGCCGCCTCCCAGCTTCCACAAAATCTGGCGCAGCATCCCGGCCCAGATTTCCGCGTCATGCCCGGACAACTCCATCCGCCGCACCAAGCGCCGAAGTTTCGTTTCCGTCGAGGAGGCGTGTATATAACCGGATCGCTCGAGCGCCTCCCGCAACAACTCCGTCAGCCGTTCCAGATCCGCCGATGGCGGCCGCTTGCGCGTTTCCGGCTGCGGCTCCTTGGACGCCCGAATTAATTCATACAAGCATACAGCGACCGACTGGCCCAGGTTCATCGAGCCGTGCTCCTCGCGCGTGGGAATGCGCATCAGCCAGTGGCAATAAGAAAGATCGTCGTTCCCCAGCCCGTATTTCTCCGAGCCGAACAACAGCGCCACCGCCCCACCCGGCAAGGCCTTGCGTAGCGCTTTGCCCCCGTACTCAAGCCGCCGCAGTGAATGTTTCAGCTCGCGATGCTGCGCCGCCGTCGTGCCGACCACCAACGCGCAATCCGCGATCGCCTCCGCCACCGTCTTGTATTCGATCGCGCCTTCGAGAATCGCCCCCGCGTGAACGGCCGAGCGCGCCTCCCGAAATGCCACTTCGTAAGGATTGACCAGCCGTAGATGCAGAAACCCGAAATTGCTCATTGCTCGCGCCGCCGCGCCGATGTTCAGCGGATTCCGGGGCGACACGAGAACGACGCGCAGGTTGTCCGCAATCCCGGGAGTCAAGCCGTTCCGAGCGCCAGCACGCACGCCACGGATCCGGGTCCGCCGAGGTTATGCACCAGGCCGAGTCCGGCATCCTTGATCTGCCGCGCGCCCGCTTCCCCGCGAAGCTGCGTGACCACTTCGTGGATCATGCGCACGCCGCTCGCGCCAATGGGATGGCCGCAGGACTTCAGCCCGCCGCTGGTGTTCACGGGCATATCGCCGTCCAGCGCGCTGCGGCCCTCCGCGATGAAATGCGCGCCCTCGCCCTTGCCGCAGAAGCCGAGGTCCTCATAATTCGTAATCTCGGTCCACGTGAAGCAGTCGTGAACCTCCGCGAGGTCGATCTCCTTCACCGGATCGGAAATGCCGGCCATCTTATACGCGGCCCGAGCTGCCGCCTCCGTCGCGGTGAATCCCACGTATTCGAACGCCGGATCGTACCACGGCCGGCCGCTCGTCACGGCCAGGCCCATGCCTTTCACCAACACGTAATCGCCGCGAAACTGCTTCGCCATATCGGCGCGGCAGATGACCGCGGCAGCCGCGCCATCCGTCGTGGGGCAGCAATCGAACAGCCCGAACGGCCACGCCACCATGGGAGCGTTCAAGGCCTGCTCCTCCGTGATGCGCATCTGAAAATGAGCCTTTGGATTTTTCGATCCATTCTCGTGGTTCTTCACCGCGACCTTCGCAAGCGATTCGCGTCCGGCATGAAATTCGTGCATATAGCGCGTCGCAGCCAAAGCAAAAATCCCCGGCGCCGTCAGGCCGTCCGTCTGATACGGATGCTCGCCTTCCGAAGACAGCCCCCGCGACGGCCGGTTTTTCAACTTCTCCGCGCCCAGCACCAGCGCAATATCGTACACCCCCGACGCGACCGCCATTGCGGCGTTGCGGAACGCGTCGGTTCCCGTAGCGCAGAAATTTTCCACGCGCGTAATCGGCTTCCATACAGCCGCAGCGCATCGCCGAGCGAAACCGACGCCTTCCCGTGCCCGCCATAAGGTGAAAAGGTTCCCAGCCAAGCCGCTTCAATTCGCTCCGCTTCGATGCCGGCGTCGGCGAACGCCGCATGCGCCGCTTCCACCACCATGTCCTCGTAGCTGAGATCGAAGAGATCCCCGAACTTGGTGCAGCCCACGCCGATAATTGCGACTTTATCTTTCATTCAAACGAGGACTTCTCCATCCTACGCAGCACGGCCGCGCGCGTCAAACAGTTGCCGCTGGTTCAGGAGCCCTTCGCGATATCGCGGTGGGTTTCCTTGACCTTATAGCCCGCGCCGGCCAGGCGTTTGCGAATTTCACTCGCGATCAGGACGGAGCGGTGGCGTCCGCCGGTGCATCCGAAGGCGATCGTGAGATAGCTCTTGCCCTCGCCAACGTAGTGCGGCAGGAGATAGACGAGCAGGTCGGAGATGCGGTCCATGAACTCCTTCGTCTGCGGAAAGGAGCGGATGTAGCGGGCCACTTTGGGGTGCTTGCCGGTGTGTCCCTTGAATTCCGGGATGTAGTTGGGATTGGGAAGGAAGCGCACGTCGAAGACCAGATCGCTATGAGTCGGGACGCCGTAGCGGTAACCGAAGCTGGTGACGTCGATGCGAATTTTCGCTTCATCGGGGCCGCCTTGAAATTCTTCCGAAATCAGATCGCGGAGCTCGTGGACGTTCAGCTTCGAGGTGTTGATGGTGTGATCGGCGAGGGCCCGGATAGGCGCAAGCTGCTCGCGCTCGGAGTCGATGCTCTGAGCAACCGAGAGGCCGGCCCCGAGCGGGTGCGGACGGCGCGTCTCGCTGTAGCGGCGCATCAGCGTGGCATCGTCGGCCTCTAGGAAAATGAGGCGTGCGGGCGCCTGGCGGCGAATGCGGCGGTACATTGCCGGGAAACGCTTCAGCGCCTCCCCTTCGCGAATGTCCACCACCAGCGCGGCGCGCCGCGTGGAATCGTGGACCAGCTCGGCGAACTTGGGGATGAGATCCAGCGGCAGGTTGTCGACGGCATGGTACCCAAGGTCTTCGAGCGCCTTGAGCACCGTGCCCTTGCCGGAGCCGCTGAACCCGGTTATGACCACGAGCTCGGGGCGCCCCTGTTTTTTATCCTCCCGCGCGCCGGCTCGCTTGCCGGATTCCCTGGTGCGGCTCGCCACTAGCTTTCAATCAGATCGAAATTGCCATCCTTGCGGCGCAGCAGAACGGAGAGACGATCGGTTCCGGCGTCGCGGAAGACGAGGTAGTCGGGCTTGCCCTCCCGCGTACCGTCCATTTCGAGGAC
Source organism: Bryobacterales bacterium (assembly GCA_963838885.1). Classification (GTDB taxonomy): domain Bacteria; phylum Acidobacteriota; class Terriglobia; order Bryobacterales; family Bryobacteraceae; genus JAICMB01. Next base: position 8,360 of record CAWITB010000066.1, read on the forward strand.
GGCTTCGTCGAGCGTCATGGGCTTGCGGCCGTCGCTTTCATGATCCACGCGAAAGACGCGTTTACTCTGGCGCCTCGAGGCCTGCGCGGAGCCGCTTGGCCCCGCCGCCGCAGCCTCCATCCCGGTCTCCGCTTCCTCCTGCTCGGGGGCTTGGTGGCGCTTAGTATCGCGCCATTTCTCCCGTAATTTGACGACCTGCTTTTCGAGCTTTTCAAGCGCCGTATTCATGGCGGGGAGCACCTCGGAATCCTCGCCATAACACACGATGCTGTGCTCGAACATTTGAATGGTGATCTCGACGACGTGAAGGAAGCGTTCCTGGCGATGCGTGACGTGGGCCTCCTTCTCGCCTTTCCGCTCGACCATTTTCGAGATTTTCTGGAGCTTGGCTTCCAATTTCTCGCGGAACTGCGGCGTGAATTCGTTCTGCGTTCCGGTGTAGATGATATTCATGATTCGAAAACCCTCCGGTCTGAAAAAAAAGCCGGCTACGAGCGGGCGCGCCGCTGGTGCGTGGAAGGGATCTTCATGTCCTCACGATATTTCGCGACGGTGCGCCGCGTCACGTCGATGCCTTCCGCTTTCAAGCGCGCGGTGATCTGTTCGTCCGTGAGCGGGTGTCTGGTGTCCTCCTCTTCGATCATTTTCTTCACCCTGCGTTTCAGTATCAGAAGCGGCATGGCGCTGCCGGCAAACCCCTGCACCGCCTCGGAAAAGAAATAACGAAGCTCGAAAACGCCCTGCGGCGTGTGGGCGTATTTCCCCGCCACCGCGCGGCTGACGGTGGAAGGATGGACGCCGATTTCTTCGGCGACTTCCTTGATCATCATGGGCTTGAGCTGGTCGATGCCGTGCTCGAGGAAATCCATTTGCCTCCGCACAATGGATTGGCAGACCTTCAGGATCGTCTGCTTGCGCTGCTCAATATTTTTCATCAACTGAATGGCGGAGGCGTAGCGCTCCTTGACGTAGTTGCGAACTTCTTTGCTCGGCTCCTGATCGCGGTCCAGCATGCGCTTGTACTGGCCGTTAAGGCGAAGCTGGGGAACGTCGTCGTCGTTCAGTTGAATAAGATACTCGTCGCCGTCTTTGGAGATGTAAACGTCTGGCTCCACTTGCCGGGCGCCCGGTCCGGAATAGCGCAGGCCCGGACGCGGGTCGAGGTGCTTGATCACGTCCATCGCAATCTGAATGTGATGCATGGGCAGCCCCAGAGCCTTGGCCAGCTCTTTCATCTGCCGCGTTTCCACCAGCTTGAGGTGGTTCGCAACGATCTGCGCGGCGACTCCGCCGAGGCCGCTGCGGCTTTCAAGCTGCAATAGGAGACACTCCCGCAGGTCGCAGGCTCCGATGCCGGCCGGGTCCAGAGTCTGGACGATCTTTACGGCTTCGAGGACTTCCTCCATGCTGTGATCGCCGGTCTGCGCGATCTCTTCGAGGGGAGCGCCGACATAGCCGTTTTCGTCGAGATTGCCGATCACATTCATGGCCGCGTCGCGCACTCCTTCCGGCATCACCAGGACGGCCAACTGCGACTGCAGGTAATCGGCGAGCGTAACGGGAGAAGAAAGGAACGTTTCAAACGACGGCTTCTCCACCGTTTCCGCCGAAGGGCTCTTGTAACCGGGGTCGAGGTAATCGTCGAAGAAAGAGCCGAAGTCGATCTCGTCGAAGGGGTCTTTATCGGTTTTCGGTTCGGGTTCGGCGGCCGGACCGGCTTCTTCGACCGGAGCCGTCAACTGCGCCTCGGCCGGAAAGCCATCGGGCAAGATACCGGAGAGATCCATTTCGGCATCGGCGGCGGTGCCGTTCACGGCCGCGAGAATGGCTTCGTCGGCGGGGTCGCCCACGCGCTCCGATTCAATGACCGCCAGGACCTCTTCGGGAGTCAGCTCGTCGCCCCCTTCCGCCAGTTCTTCGAGAACCGGATTTTCGGAGATTTCGGCCGTCAGCATGTCCTTCAATTCGAGGCGGTTTAATTGCAGGACCGTCACCATCTGGACGAGCCCTGGAGTCAGGATTTGCTTCTGCGAGACCTTGAGCTGAAGCCTAGGGGACAGCATGTTTCCTAGGTCAATTCTAGCACCGGCTAGCCGGAGTGGCCTATAAATTGCGCGGGTTTTGTGGCGCGCACGAAAGCGCTCATGAATTTGCCCTCGACCTGCTCCGCCATGGCGTCCACATCGATTCCCTGCCCGCTCAGGAAGGCCTTGGCGTCCTCAATGTCATACACCCGCGTGGGTTCAATGTCGATGGCTGAAAAACCGGCGTTGGCCAGCTTCGCGGCATATTCCGTATCCCGCAGCGCCCCGGCGATGCAGCCCACCCACAGCAACATGTTTTCCCGTACACCCGCGGGGACGTCGCCGCGCGTGACAATATCGGACACGGCCAAGCGACCGCCCGGCTTCAAGACTCGGAACGCTTCGCGCAAGACCTGGTCTTTATCGGCCGAAAGGTTAATAACGCAGTTGCTCAGGACGACGTCGACCGAATTGTCAGGCAGCGGAATGTTCTCCATCTCGCCCTTGAGAAATTCCACGTTTTCAATGCCGGCCTGGCGCCGATTCTCACGCGCCAGCGCGAGCATTTCATCCGTCATGTCAAGGCCATAGACTTTCCCCGCGGGACCGACGCGCCGCGCCGAGAGCAGCACATCGATGCCTCCGCCGGAGCCGAGGTCAAGGACGGTTTCGCCAGCCTGGAGCATCGCCAGCGCCGTGGGATTGCCGCAGCCGAGAGAGGCCAGCACGGCTCCTTCCGGCAATGCGCCGGTCTGCGAGATGTCGTAAAGATTCGCCGTAATGGGGTCGCAGCAGCCGCAGCCGGAGCTCCCGCCGCTCCGCGCCCGCAAGGCCGCCTCTCCATACTTCTCTTTAACAGCCTGTTTGATTTCCATGTTTTTCACCTTTTGTTGTGGTTCTGCGCGCCTGCAATTGCCTGCGGTTCAATTGCCTTGTTACGAGTGCAGCACTCCGCATAGAGGAACCCCAAAAGCTCCTGTAACGCGCCGGTGTTCGCGGAGTACCAAAGAAAAGTGCCCTCCCGGCGCGCCTGCACCAAATCTTCGTTTTTCAGTTTTTCAAGATGGTGCGACAGGGTTGAAGCCGCTATGCCGAGCTCGCCGCCGATATCGCTCGCGACGATGCCGCCGGGATGCGCGGAGAGTAACAGGCGCATGATACGCAGCCTGGGCTCCGTTCCCATGGCCGAGAACATGTCGGCATAGCGCGCGATGTCTTTCGCCGTCTGCTTCGCCACGATTTAGTCTTCCTCGTCCATGTCGTCCAGGAGGCAGAGAAAACAGCCGGGAGGCGCTTGCGCCCGCAAAGACGCAACGGCGGAGTCGTCGAGGATAGATTCTCCGGCGCCATCGATGAAGCAGGTCTCGTCCGGTCGTCTAATTCCATACTTCTATAATAGTAGAATTATAAAACTTGTCAAGCGCCGCGGCGGACTGCGATGAAATCGAGGTAGCGGTGCTACACTGTCGAGTTCCCGCAGCCGTATGGCGCATTTCCGGTCGAATGAGCGCGTCTCCGCCGCGCCCCACGCGCCTCTCTCCCCAAAAGAAAGATCCGCCGCCAGTGCGCGGCGATTGCCCTCGCCTGCATGGCAGCGGTGGCGAGCTGGCAGGCCCTGACCGTGCATTACAGCTACGGTGGAAACTGGACCGCACTTTTCTGCGTCGGCTCGCTTTCCAAGCCGCCGCCCGCCGCACTAAGGCCTGAGAGACTTTACGTCTTTCAGAACAGCTTCGGGTACGACGGCCAGTTCTATCACTACATCGCTCACGATCCATTTCTGGCGCGAGGCTTCTCCTCCAGCATCGACGATCCCCGCTTCCGCTATCGCCGCATTCTGGAGCCGGCGCTGGCGTATCTGCTCGCGCTGGGAAACGATCGGGCCATCGACGCCGCTTATATATGCGTACTCTTGGGCTTTGTCCTGCTAGGCGCTTATTGGGTGGGCCGCTTCGCCGTCTCTTACGGATATCGCGCCTGGCTCGGGCTGTTCTTCGCCCTGGTCCCTGCGGTTATCGTTTCCATGGACCGCCTGACCGTAGACGGCGCCCTGGCCGCCTGCTGCGCGGGTTTTGCGCTCTATGCGCACGAGCGATCGCCGGGCAAGCTCTATGCCGTACTGGTCGCGGCCGCGTTGACGCGTGAAACAGGATTGTTGCTGGTTGCCGCCTGCGTGCTTTACCCGGCAAGTAAGAAGCGCTTGCGGGAAGCGATTTTGTTCGCGACCGCGGCGGCTCCCGCCCTCGCTTGGTATGTGTTCGTTCAGTTGCGCACCGCCCCCGATACCCTCCGCTTTCTGTCGTTCGCGCCGTTTGCGGGAATCGTCGGACGCGTGATTCATCCCCTGCGCTACGCCCTTCCGGAACTCCTTGCCAACCTGGCTCGGGGCCTCGATTTGCTCGCGCTGGCCGGAATTGCCGTGGCCCTGATCTGGGCTTTTTCGCGCGCCTTTCACCGCGCCTGGACTCCCCTGAGCATCGCGATTTATCTGTTCGCGTTACTCGCGCTCGTACTGCCCCCAGGAGAATTGTGGTCGGACGTTTATGCCTTCGGCCGGACCCTCTCGCCGTTGTTGCTTTTGGCGGCGCTCGATGGCCTGGCTGGCGGCGCGATCGCTCCAATGTTGGCCATGCTAGCGGTGGACCCCCGCGTCGGCCTGCAATTGGGCGGTCAGATTCTGAACATCGTGCGTGGGATCGCGCCGTGATTGCGCGAGCCGCCGCGCCTCGCGGAAGATAAAAAGGAGGCTGCATGGCCAAGTGGGTCCACAATCCCGGCGGAAAAAATTGTCCCGGAAAGTTCACTCGAATCGATGTGCGCTTCCATGGCGCTCTCTGCTACATTGACGCCTACGCCGGCCCGTCCCGCCGGAGGAGCCGATCCATCTCTGCCGCCTTCGTTATGGCGGCGAGGAAGATCGATGGAGCTTCGCCTGGTACACCTACGCCCATGAAAAATACCAACCAAGCCGTCTGTTGAGCGGTGACCATCTGGGCACGCCCGAGGAGGCTTTTAAGACATCGGCCCTGTTTCTGTGATGCGAGATGGCGCTTCAATTGTGAAACGTAATGGTGGACTCGCTCCCGAATTTCTTGTAGTCGCTGTAACGGATGATGAGGCGGATACGCTGCGGACCACCGCGGAAGTAGAGCGTGTCGTCGGCGTACGTCGTCACCGGGAAACGGTACTGTCCATCGATCTTCTGGCGAATGGTGGTGAAGTGCGGGAAGAGGTTCTCGGTCTTGGTAGTAACAATTTGCGGGACGGCTTGGCCCTCCGCGCGGACGACGGAAAAATCCGTCTTGTCCACCCATAGATTGCCGTCGAACAGGCGCTGCCCATCGAGAATCTGGCGCGGCCGGATCTCGACGACATAGCAATCCACGCCGTCGATGTTTTCTTCGCCGCGGAATTTGCTTTCATACATAAATGCCTGCTCCGTGGTCAGCAGGAACGGCTGGATCTCTCGGATATCGCGGAAATCCTCGTCCGTCAGCTTCAGGCGCTTAAGGCCCAGCCGCGGCGAGCCGACGAATTGCTCCGTGCGCCGGCCCGACGGCGAGAAAACGATATCGCGCACCTCGTGATAATCGCCCGCGATCGCGCCATGGCTGTCGAGCTCTTCGACGGTGACGCTCTGGCGATACGTATAGTTGCTCTCGGCCTGCTGGGCGGCGGTTTCAACCGCGGCAATACGCTTCATCAGATCGGGCGGAGGCTCTTCGGAAGCGAACGCCGCCGCGAAGGGGGCCGCACAAAATGCGAATGCTACGATGAGGCGAATGCGGCAGTTCCTGATCGCGCTGCTCGTGGTTTGGACGGCGGCATGCATCGCGGCGTACTTCTACTCCCATCAACAGAATATCCCGCCCAACGTGGCCATTGCGCTGCTGCCGGCGTTCCTGATCGAGCTGGCGCTGTATATCGCGCCGGGATGTCAGGCGGCCCGCCGGGGCTTCGAGCGGCTGGGGTCGAAGGCGGTTCGCGCCGGTGTGCTGACCGTTAGCGCAGCCGTTCCTTATGCCCTCGCCGGGGTGGCGCTCCATGCGTTCCGTTTTCCGGCGCTGCTGGCCATCGTGGCGCTCGCGGGCATCGTTTCCTTCTGGTACGCGGCGCTTAAACGCGGGCCGCTCGCGGATTTATTCTTCCTCGCGTTCCTCGCGGCCGTTTACTTGAGCGGCGTTTTCAACTGGATTTATCCCTACGCGAGTCCCCCGCGCGCGAACCCGCACGTTTCGCTCGCCATTATGGGACACCTCATGTGGGTGCGCGTCGGCATCATGGCCATCCTCTCGATCCGCGGCTTTGAAAACATCCGCTTCGGATTTGTGCCCTCGAGGGCGGATTGGAGGATCGGGGTGCAGTCGTATCTCGTGTTTCTTCCGGTCGCGGCCGTGCTTGCCTATGCGCTCCATTTACTCCATTTGCGCCTTCCCGTAATCGCGTGGTGGAAGTATGCGGCCGTCGTGGTAGGCACCTTCGCGGGGATGCTGTGGGTAGTGGCGCTGGGAGAGGAGTTTTTCTTTCGCGGATTCTTGCAGCAGTTGCTCAGCCGCGGCTTGCGCAGCGAAATCGCGGGGCTGCTGGCGGCATCGGCGCTGTTCGGACTGGCCCATCTCCCGTTCCGCTCGTTTCCAAACTGGCGTATGGTGGCGCTTGCGGCAACCCTCGGACTGTTCTGCGGCGCGGCGTTCTTGCGCGCCCGCAGCGTGCGCGCCGCGATGGTCACCCACGCCCTGGTCGCCACCACGTTCCGCCTCTTCTTCACCGCCTGACGCCGGCTCCTTGCCGGCCTTCATAACGCAAGCGAGCCACAGCGGCCTGAAGCGCACCCGGACGGCGGAAGGATGCGCGTGATTGCGCTCGCATGGTCGCGGTCGGCATGGGCGCGATCCCCGGCTGGATGCTCGCCGACAAGCTGAATGCGCAGGCGCTCGGGAGCACCGCCGATTGATGAGTTAGAATGGATTCTTTGTCAACTCGCGAAACTGGTGTTTTCTTTCATGTGGCGCGGCGATTATTTTTTCCTGTGCTCTAACCTCATCCTCAAGGATTTCAAGCTGCGCTACCGGCACATGTCGCTGGGCGTGTTTTGGTCGCTTTTGAATCCGCTGGTCATGATGGCGGTGCTGACCTTCGTTTTCACCACCCTGATGCCGAGCCGCATCCAGAATTTTCCGGTGTTCATTTTGTGCGGGCTGGTGCCCTACAACTTCTTCGTGGTCGCATGGGCCAGCGGAACCACGTCGCTGCTGGACAATGCCGGTCTATGCAAGCGCGTCGGCGTTCCGCGCGTCGTTTTCCCGCTCATGAGCGTGCTTTCCAACTGCCTGCATCTGTTTATTCAGATCGGCCTGTTGTTTCTGATCGCATTCTTTTTCGGAATCCGGCCGAACGGACAATGGGGCTGGCTGCCGCTGGTGTGGGGCATGGAAATCCTGTTTGTATCGGGTCTGGCGATGATCTGCAGCGCCCTGTTCGTATTCATTCGCGACATGCGGTACATCGTGGAATCGGCCACCACGATTCTGTTCTGGCTGGTGCCGATCGTGTATCCGTTCGAATGGATTCCGGCGAAGTACGTGCCCATTTTCCACTACAATCCCCTCGCGGCGCTGGTCCTCGCCATGCAAAATATTGTGATGAAGGGAATCGCGCCGCCGCAGTCGCTTCTGTTCAAGCTGTGCGCCGTATCGTTCGCAACCTTGATACTGGGATTTTTCATTTTCCAGCGGCTGAAAAGCCGTTTTTACGATTACCTGTAATATGCCTCTCATCGTCTGCGACCGCGTTTCGAAAACCTTCCGGCGCGCCGCCCACCCCAGACTATTGCGCGAGCACGTGGCCTCCTGGTGGGGACGGCGCGAGCGCCGCGAGGAGTTCGATTTCTACGCCTTGAAAAATGTCTCGTTCGAAGTCGCGCAGGGAGAGAGCATTGCGATCGTGGGCGGCAACGGCGCCGGCAAGAGCACGCTGTTGAGCGTGATTTGCGGCTTGGCGCGTCCCACTCAAGGTAAGGTCACGGTGAACGGCAGGATCGCGGCGCTGCTCGAATTGGGGGCCGGCTTTCACCCCGATCTTACGGGAGAGGAGAACCTTTATCTCAACGCCGCGCTGCTGGGCTTCACGAAAAAAAGGACAAACGCGCTGTTCGATTCCATTGTCGATTTCGCCGGGCTCGCGGAGGTGATGGACGAGCCGTTGCGAACCTATTCGAGCGGCATGTCGATGCGCCTGGCCTTTTCAATCGCCGTGAATCTCGACCCCGACATTTTGGTCGTGGACGAGATTCTTGCCGTAGGCGACACCGCGTTTCAGGCGAAGTGCCTCGAAAGAATCAAGGAGTTTCGCGCTTCCGGCAAAACCCTGCTCTTCGTCTCGCACAGCCCCGTCCTGATCGCCGGGTTTTGCGATCGGGCCCTGTGGCTCGATCACGGCGAACTGATGATGGAGGGCGGCGTCGAGCAGGTGTTCGCGGCCTATCAGGGCCGCGTGGCGGTTTCCGAGAGCGTTTAGCCCGCGCCATTTCCCCGGCAGCCGTCGCGAGGTTGGATCGCGTCTTCCACGGACTGGCCGACCCTACGCGCCGGGCGGTGCTGGAATGGCTGAGCAGCGGGCCCGCAGCCGTGAGCGAATTGGCGTGAAATCGAGCAAGCCGGGGCGCGTGCGAACGTATCGGCTCACGCCGCGGCCGTTGGTGGCCGCCGCGACTCTTCAGACGAACTCAAAGCTCGACCTGGTGCTGAAACGGGTTCGTCGACGTCCCGAGGGAACTCGTGTGGGCGGCATGGACCAAACCCGAACACATCAAGAAATGGTTCACGCCCGCGCCGTGGACGACCGTCGATTGCGAAATCGATCTTCGGCCCAGGGGGCATCTTTCGGACCCTCATGCGCTCGCCGGAGGGGCAGGAGTTTTCCAATGCCGGCTGTTATCTCGAGATCGTACCCAACGAGAAACTTGTGTGGACATCGGCGCTCAGCCCGGGCTACCGGCCGGCGTTCCGAGCCGCCAGAAGAGGGTGGTTCGACGAGCTATATTTTACGGCCATAATCACGCTCGAAGCCCAGGGCGCCGGGACGAAATACACGGCGGTAGCAATCCATGCCGACGAAGCCACAACAAAAAAAACACGAGAAGATACCAGGGATGGGGGAACGGCGCTCGATCAACTCGTAGCCCTCGCTAAGACGTCGTAGGTTGTTATGCCGCCGAAACAGCCCCGGCGTTCGCGGCGCGGGCGTACACGTTATTCCGCGTCAGTGCGTCATAGATTCGTATGTTCTTTCGTGGCGTATTGCTTTCCGCGGCGCTGTGCATGTCCTGCCTGGCGAGCTCCTCCGGCCGGGCGCCCGTCATCGTCGAGCTGTTCACCAGCGAGGGCTGTTCGAGCTGTCCTCCGGCCGACGCCGTGCTGGCGCGGCTCGCCCGTACCCAGCCGGTCGGCAACGCACGCATTATTGCATTGAGCGAGCACGTCGATTATTGGAACAACCTCGGCTGGGCGGACCCCTTCTCGTCGCCTCAGTTTCGCGCGCGGCAGACCGACTATGCGCAGGCCTTCCGAGTCGATAGCATCTACACGCCGCAAATGATCGTCAACGGGCTGGTGCAATTCGCCGGCGACGATCTGAACCGCGCCGAGGCGGAGATCGGCCGCGTGGCTTCGCAACCTTTGGCCAACGTACGCCTACAAGGTAGCCGCGACCCGAACGATTCCGGTATGTTTGATCTCGCCGTGTCCATTCGCGATCTTCCCCCCGCGCGAGCGGGCGCGGAGCACGGCCCGGCGCCCTTCACCGTCTTCCTCGCCATTACCGAGGACAACCTCTCTTCGGACGTGCAGCGCGGCGAGAATTCAGGCCGCCGGCTGAGTCACGCCGCCGTGGTGCGAAGCTTCGGCGCGATCGGCAACATCGAGTCGCGCGACAAACCCGAAGCCGGCCTTCACCCCGCCATTAAGCTGCCGCCGCAGTGGAAGCGCCAAGACCTGCACGCCGTCGTATTCGTGCAGGACCGGGCCACGCGTCGCATCTTGGGCGCGGACAGCATCGACTGCAACTGACCCTATCCCTGCGCGATGAAATCGGCGAAAGCCTTCGTATCGAAAAATATGGCGGAGGAATTGATCTTGCCATCTTCAACGGTCAGGATCTCGGCGACATCGCAGACCCCCGTTTTTCCGCTGGGAGAACGCAATCGGTAGCGGGCGACCGCGCACGCAGTATCTCCGTCTATAACGAGCTGCGCCACATCAACGGCCGTCGTAGCGCTAAAGAAACGCCCGGCCCGCTCCACATACGCAGCTTTACCATGGACAACCTTGTCGAGATTGGAGCTGCTAAAAACAAAATCGTCCGCGATGAAGGATTGCCATCCGCCCTTATGAATGGCATCGAAATAGCCTTTCAGGATCTCTTTTGTCGACATGGAAAAAGAAATTCCCGCTCAGGGGCGCTTGACGTCCTCTTGCCACTTCTCCGCGGCGGTCAACAGCTCATCCGCCAGCGCTGCATTCCGATGTCGCAGGTTCTTCGATTCACCCGGATCCTCGTCGACGTTCGAAAGGAACAGCGCGTCATCCCCTTCGAGCGCCTTCGCTCCCTGCGGCGTTCCATCGAAAATCTTTCCGTTCTTAACCAGCTTCCAACTTCCGCGGCGCACCGCTAGCTGCCCGCTGGAGGACCAGAAAATCGCATCGTGCGTCGAGGGGGCGTCCGAAACCGCCATGGGCAGCGCGTCAAAGCCGTCCATGGTCCGGTCCGCCGGCGCGCTCACCCCCGCTACCTTCGCGATCGTCGGCAGTAGATCGACGTGATTGCCGATCTGCCGCCGGACTTGTCCTTTCGGGATCACTCCCGGCCAGCTCATGATCATCGGAACGTGCATGCCGCCATCGAAAGCGCTGAACTTGTTGCCCCGGAACGGCGCGTTATTTCCCGCAGTGGCCGGCTTCTGATTGAGCCCCGCGCGAGGCTCGCGAGTGGCGCCGTTGTCGGCGCTAAAGAACACCAGCGTATTTTCGGTGAGATGCAGTTCACGCAACGTGCGCATCACCTCGCCGACGCCGTCGTCCACGGCCGAAAGCATGGCGGCATACATTTGCCGTTCCTTCCCCAGATCCGGGAAGCGCTCCACGTATTTCTTCGGCGCATGCATGGGGTAATGCACGCCGTTGAAGGGGACGTACAGAAAGAACGGATTCGGCTGGGTGTCGCGAATGAACTGCGCGGCCTCCCGCGCGAACATCTCAGTGGAGTAGTCGCCATTTTCAAAAATCTCGTCGCGGTTGCGCCACAGATCGTGGTAGTTCACGATGCGCGGCTCGCCCCAATAAACGCGATGCGAGTAATAGTCGATACAGCCCGCATGGAAACCGGTGAAGCGATCGAAGCCATGCGAATTCGGTACCGTCTCGGGATCGGCCCCGAGATGCCACTTGCCGAAAATGCCGGTCGCATATCCCGCCGGCTTCACGACGGAGGCGATCGTCAACTCGCTGGGTTTGAGAGGGGGGCCGTTGTTGGGAACGCCCGCCCGGATCGGATAGCGCCCGGTCAAAACGGCGGAGCGCGAGGGGGCGCACACCGGAGCGGCCGCATACCAGTTCGTGAAGCGCGCTCCCGAAGCCGCCAGCGCATCGATATTCGGCGTCTTCAAATCGTTGGCGCCCCACGCGCCGATGTCGTGGCAGCCCAGGTCGTCGGCAAGAAAAATGACGACATTCGGCCGCGTGCTCGCGCCGCCGCGAGTCTGCGCCGCGGCGCTTGCGGCCGCCGCTGTAGCCGACGACAAAAATTCTCTACGGGAAAACATGTCAGCCATGTTATCGCACGCCGGTATATACTGACAGGACAGCTTCCATGTCTCGCTCGACGCTCTTCATTGCTATATTCCTGAGCGCCGCATTGCTGCCGGCGCAAACCTCGACCGGTGAAATCGACATCGCCGTCGAAGATCCCAGCGGCGCCGTCGTTCCCAAAGCCACGATCGCCATTACCGGCTCCGACACCGGCAACCTGGTCCGCACGCTCACCACCGGCGATAGAGGACTGGCGGAAGCGCCCTTGCTCCCGCCGGGCGCCTACGACGTCGCCGTCAGCGTCCCTGGCTTCGAAAAACTGGTCCGGCGTGGTATCGTCCTGCATGTCGGCGATGTGCTGAATCTGCGCCTCACGCTCACGCCCGGCAGCACCACCGAAGAGGTCACCGTCGTGGGCCAGACGCCGCTGCTCGAGGAGAAGTCCGTCACCCTGGGGCAGGTCATGGAAGAGCGGGAAATGGTGCAGTTGCCCCTGAACGGCCGCAATTATCTCGACCTCGGCCGCCTCGCTCCCGGGGCCATCCCCTCGCAGGGCAGCCGCGATCAGACTTTTTCGGCCTACGGCAACACCGGTCTGCAGAATGCCTTCCTGATCGACGGAGCGCGCAACGACAATTATCTGCGCGGACTCGATAATCGCGCGCGCGATATGCTGCGCCCTCCGCTCGATGCCCTCAGCGAGTTTCAGGTCCAGACAAGCAACTACTCGGCCGAGTTCGGGGCTTCCGCCGGCGCCGTCGTCAGCGCCATCACCAAGAGCGGCACGAACCAGTTCCACGGCTCCGCATACGACTTCCTGCGCAACGATCAGATGGACGCCTCCGATTTCTTCGCGCAACCGGGCGTAAAGCCGCTGCTGGTGCAGAACCAGTACGGCGGCTCCCTGGGCGCTCCCGTGATCAAGAATCGCGCCTGGGTCTTCGGCGCCTACGAGGGCACTCATACGCGCAGTGAATCGGTGGCGTTCGCGACGCTGCCCACCGCGGCCATGCGCGCCGGCAATTTCGGTTCGACCCCCATTTTCGATCCCGCCACCACGGCGCCGAATCCCAACGGCTCCGGCTATGTGCGCACGGAGTTTCCCGGCAACGTCATCCCGGCCTCGCGCTTCGACCCCATCGGCCAGCAGATCATCAATTTCTACCCGGCGCCGAATTTGCCCGGTCTGGCCAACAACTACACCGCCAACGTCCCGCAGCTCCAGGACAATCACAACATGGTGGTGCGCGGCGACGTGCAGGTTAGCGCCAAAGACAGCATGTTTCTGCGCGGCTCCGTCACGCGCTTCTCTATCGACGCCAATAATCCGCTTCCGCCGCCCGCCCAGGATCCGGTCGACCGCACCATTCATTCCGAGGGAATCGGCTATGGATACACGCGGACGTTCAGCGGCACGATGGTCAATGAGTTCCGTTTTTCCTGGACGCGCATGATCATCGACCAGGACGAGACTACGCCGCGAAACGAAATCATTTCCGGCACGCTCGATCCCGCCATCCAGCACGGAACTCCCACGGTCAACGTCAGCGGTTTCGCCGCGATCGGAGCGCAGCCCGGCGTCGTGGGAAATTCGCCGCTGACGAAAAGCTCCGCCGTCTGGGATATTTCCGATAACGTCTCAAAATCCTTCGGCAGGCATCTGCTGAAATTCGGAACGGACCTGCAGGCCATCAAGCCGTCCACTTTCTCGGCGCTCAATGGCCGGGGCAGCTTCGGATTCACGGGAGTGTTCTCGCAAGATCCGCAGAACCGCTCTAAAACCGGTAGCCCGGTGGCGGACCTGCTTCTCGGCGATGCCAATAGCCTGACCACTGGAACCGTAGCTCAGGCGGTCGAGCGCGGACGCTACGGCGGCTGGTATGTCCAGGATCAATGGACCGTAACGCCGTCCCTGACCCTGAATCTGGGCGTCCGCTACGAGCTGTTCTTTCCCTACACCGAAACACAAAACCGCATGGCGAATTTCATTCTCGATCCCTCCGATCCGCTGTACGGCCATCTCGTTCTCGCGGGCGATCCCTCGAAGCCGCGCTCTCTGGTCTCGCTCGACGAGAACAATTGGGCTCCGCGAGTCGGCTTCGCATGGCGCGTCCCAAAGTTGAAGAACACCGTGATCCGAAGTTCGTACGGAATTTTTTATGCCCAGGACCAAGGCAACGGCGTGACTTCGCGCATGACGAATAATCCTCCCTTCTACGGTTACGGCGGCGTCTCGATCACTAGCGATCAACTGAATCCGGCGACTGGTTTCGTCCTCAATTCCGGCCAGCTCGCGCCGCGTCCGGCCCCCATCGCTCCCTCCAAATTCGTTCTGAGTCCGGCCGCCACCAGTACCCTGGTTAGCTGGAACGAGCGCTACACGACCCCCTACGTTCAGGAGTGGAATTTCACCATTGAAAAACAATTACCGTGGGATATGGTTTGGGAGACGAATTACGTAGGCAACATCGGAATTCATTTGTGGGGCCAGACCGACGGGAATCAACCGCTGACGAACGGCCCCGGCTCGCCCACCACGCGGCGGCCTCTGGCCCAATATACCGTCGCGACCGTCAAGGCCTTCGCGCCCTGGGACCGCAGCACGTATGAAGGCCTCTCCACGCGTCTGGAGAAGCGCTTTTCCGCGGGATTATCCTTCATCGCGAGCTTCACCTATGGACGCGCCCTCGATCTGCAGAACCCCGCGCTCGATGCTTGCGACGGATGCGGATCCGGCGATACCGTGCAGAACGGCTACAATCGCGACGCACAGAAAGGGCCGTCGGACAACAATGTCCCACTCCGTTTCGCGTTGGGCGGTATTTGGGACCTCCCTTTCGGCCCCGGCCGGCCGCTGCTGCGGCAAGGCTGGGCGAGCACGGTCGCGCGCCACTGGCAAGTCAGCGCCGTCTATGCGGTGCAAAGCGGACTGCCGTTCACCGTCAATTTATCTTTCGACAACGCCAACGCCGGAACTACGTCCTATCCCAACCGCGTCTGCAACGGCGCTCTGGCGAACCCCACGCTATCCGAATGGTTCAATGTCGGCTGTTTCGTCGCTCCGCCATCCTACGTTTTTGGCAATGAAGGCCGCAACGTTCTCACCGGACCGGGCCGCGATAACCTGGACTTCGCCCTGCACCGCGGCTTCCACCTACCGCTGCGTGAAACCACCACGCTTGAATTTCGCGCCGAAGCCTACAACTTATTTAATCATCCGCAGTTCGGTTTTCCCGGAGCAACGATAGGCAATCCCGCGGCGGGCGTCATTAGCAGCACCGCCGTTCCTAACCGCGAGCTGCAGCTGGCTCTGCGCCTGGCGTTCTGAGGCGAAACACCGTTGGTGAATCGTTGCTGTGGTCGGCGGATCATGTGATTGTGACGTGTCCCGATTGTGAGATGCGGGCCACAAATGGTCCCGGACGGGTACGGAGGATTCGGTGAATCCGCGGTAAAGCTGACACGAAAACCGCGGCGATCTCGCTGCCTCGGAGATTGCCGGCGGTGAGTACGAATACTCTGGCGTTGCTGGCTCGGAGCGCCGCGATCTCAAGCGGTCGATATCGCAATCTCTGATCCTTGGTGAGAATAACCCAGCCTCGCTATCCTATCTTCTCGAGCCAAACGCGATCTGCTTCGTCGGAAGCGAAATGCTCGTCGTGAATCTCGACCATGACATCCATTTTGATGAGTTCCGTCCGGATTGGCTCTACGCCCAGCGACCTGTCGATGAAGAATACAGTTTCATCAGGCGGCTTCGCAGCGGATGGCTTCTTCGATCGCACCGATCTCCAGACGGAAGTCCCGCGCGAGGCCCGCGACGGAATCGCCGGCCTTATATCGTTCGTAAATGGATAAAACTGGTACGCCTGTCCCGTCGATCACCGGCCGGCCGAATGAAACTGCCGGATTCATCACCACGATACGGGGATCTGAAGCGGGCGCCAGCTCCGCTTGAGTTTCCCGAGTAAACGGATAAAGTTTGATTGGAAGACCTTTCGCGTCCCTGTCAATCCGCTTGAGGTATACGCCGATAATTTCCTTCATCGCGCGCTGACCCTCACGCGAGGCGTTGATCAGTTCACCATAGCGTTCGACGAAGAGATCCAAACGGTCTGTTTGGAAGGCCTCGTCGACGAGGGGACGTGCGATGCGAAACTGGCTCCGTACGTAATCGAGAGCGTTGCGGACTTTTGGGAGCTTTACGCCATGGCGGCGGCGAATGGCGGCCAGGACGTGCGCTTCCACGAAGTTGATAAAGGAAAGATATTCTTTCTTAGCATCGTCCACGTGGATCAATGGTTTGGACCGCTTCGACCCCCCAGCAACTGAATACCACCGGCCCTCTATCCAACTGCGCAAAGTTTCTTCCGGCATGCGCAAATAATGAGCCGCTTCAGTCACCGAGTAAGCTGGCGACAAGCGCGGGTCGTCGGCCTCGTAATACATCTCAGTCGTTCTGAACGCCATTCCCTTCCTCTAAACATTATCGGTCTATCCTGTCGCGGAAACAAGGTCCCCCGATCGGTTGCCCACAGGCTTGCGGTCCTCTCAGAACAAAAGCTTCAAACCGAACTGCAACTGCCGCGGGGAATTCGCCTGGCTGGTGATCTTTCCGAACTGGTTGGAGTTCAACGTTGTGTTCGGCGCGCCGAACTGCACTGTATTGGTCATATTGAACGCCTCGCCACGAAATTGCGCCGTTAGCCGCTCCTTAATCCGGAAATTCTTAAATAACGAGAAATCCAGATCGCGCACGCCGGGACGGCGCACGTCGGGAAGCGTGCGTCCCGTGTTTCCCAGAGTGAACGGCGCCGGCGCGGAAAAGACCGCCGTGTTGAAGTACTCATTCAAACGGCTTTCGATGGAACCGTCGAGCTTGGCGCTCTGCCCGTTATTATTCGGCCGCAGCGACTCATTCCCGATAGTCGCCGAACCGAGCGTCGTATTCGCGCCATTGGAGATGTTCAGCGGGAGTCCGGTTTGCAACGCCAGAATGCCGTTTGCCTGCCATCCGCCCAACACCCCGTTCACAAAAGAATTCCAGCTCGATCCGAACTTGCGGCCGCGGCCGAACGGCAATTCGTAGACGGAGCTATACACAAAGCGCTGCGAGATATCGTTCGCCGAGACGGAGCGCTCGCAAGCGCGGCAATAGATGTTCTGGCGCGCGGCGTTCGTGCCTTCGTTCTCGATGATGGAATTATCGTCGATCAATTTCTGCTTGGCGTAGGCGAGCTGAAACTGCAAGCCGTTTTTGAACCGCTTCTCTATCCTGAGCTGACCCGCATTGTAAGAGGAATTCGATCCTTGTATATACAAGGCCACGACGGAGGTGAACTGCGGATACGGTCTTAACAAGTAATACCGAGGCACAGTCTGCGTAGAAAGAGGGCCGGTGGTAATCAGTCCGAAGAACGGATTAGGCACGGATTGCAGCGCCGCCGTTCCGAGCGCCATTTGTTGCGGCGTGAGCTGATCCAGGTTCCAATTGGTCTCCGCTCCCGAAATCAGTTGGACTCCATGGTTGCCGATATAACTTGCATCGACAAGAATCGAGCCGGGGAGTTCGCGCTGGATGCCGAGGCTCCAGTTTTCGGTGTATGGAACGGTCGCGGAGGGAAGCGGTTCCGCGATGGCAGTGCCGATGGCGGTAAGCAATCCCTGGCTGCTGCCCGTGGGCGGTACCAGTCCGGTGGGAAATGGGTTGGAGAGATAGCTGAAGGGTGTAAGTCCGTCCTGCGATCCAACGAACGGGGTGTCGGTGCGGAAACCGAAGTTTCCGACCACACCGCCCGCCGTAGTCGGCGCGCCCGCAAAGAAGATGCCGGCGCCGCCCCGCACAATCGTTTTCTTGGTCAGCTCGTAGGCAAACCCGAGCCGCGGCGCGATATTACCCCATCGAATCGGGAACTGCCTGTTGCCGACGTCGTCCGTTCCGAGGAACACGATTCCACCCTTCAGTCCGGGAATGCCGGCGGGGCCGGCCAGCGGAGAAGCGACGTTCGGGTCGAAATAGTTCATGCGGTCATGCCGTTCCGTGCGCGGGACCTGGATTTCGTAACGCACTCCCAGATTCAATGTCAGACGAGGCGTCAATTTCCAATCGTCGCCAAAATACCAAGCGTAATAATAGCTGCGGGTGTCGGCGATTTTGGAGTTTTGCGTCATCGTGCCGCTGCCCAGCCCGAGCAGCATGCTCGCTAATCCATTGCCGCCGTTGAGGGTGGCCTTGGTGGGATCGGGTCCCTGCGTCAGAGTAGAGGCAAAACTGAAACTGCCATCAAAGGCCTGCGCCTCGCCGTTGTCGACTTCCAGACGGCGCGCCTCAAATCCGAACTTGAAGACGTGCGAGCCGCTGATCTTCGTGTTGCTGAAAAGCAGATTATAGGTGTTATAGGAGGAATGCCGGTAATCGGGGCCGCCGTTGCCGATGCTGAGATACCCCGCCGGAGCGAAAGCTGGGAACGCGATCACCTGCGCGTTCTCGCGAATGTAGGTGGGAAATCCCAGTTGGGTCGGATCGAATCCGTACCCGGTCGGAACGATATTCACCAGAGATCTGCCATATCCCAGGCGGAGTTCCGAGATAAAACTGGGGCTGAAGATGCGGGTGTAATCGGCGGATGCGCCGCTGCCGATCTGGTCCTGGCTGCTGTCGCCCTGCGCGACCCTCAGATCCGATGGAAAAGTTCCGATAGGAGCCGGATTAGCATAGTCCCGGCGCGAGACCCGCACGAAGAAGCGATCCTTCTCACCGAGGTTCTCATCTATTTTCACGTCATACTGGTCGACGTTCTGTACCGCCTTCCCCGCCGCGTAATAATTATTGACTCCGGTAATCGGATCGCCGGCCGTGTTCGGCAGTGGATAATACTTCATGACGTTTGCGGCGACCTTATCGATGCGGCTCGACGGAATTACATTGCCCGGAAAGGGCTGGCGCACGTAGGTCGAGCCCGCCGGCGTCGTGGTTAACGGGTCGTAGATGATGACTTTGCCTCCGTTCGAAGCATACGTCTGAGAAAAGTCTCCGGCGCGCTGTAGAGCCGTCGGTACCGTATCCTGCACCGTTGAAGGCGTGATCTGCCGCAATCCTTCGTAATCCAGAAAAAAGAACGTCTTGTTGCGGCCGTTATAGAGCTTCGGTATCACGACCGGACCGCCCAAAGTAAAGCCGAACTGGCTGCGCTTGAAGCTGGCTGAGCGGAATCCCTTTTTGATTGTTGTAAAACGAATTCGCGTCCAGCACCGAGTTGCGCAGCAGCTCAAACGCGGTCCCGTGTAACTGGTTGCCCCCGGATTTGTAGATCATGTTTATGATGCCGCTTCCGCTGCGGCCGAATTCGGGCGAGTAGTTTGAAGTCTGAACCCGGAACTCCTGGAGAGCGTCGACGCTGGGAAAAATACTGAGAACGTTGATGGGAGTGCCGCCCGGCGGGGCCGAGGGTGAGCCATCGAGCAACACTTCGGTGCTGCCCGGACGGCCGCCGTTCATCGAGATATTGTCGCTGTTATATCCCACCGCGATGCTGCCTGTGACGCCCGGCGCGAGAAACGCGAGCGAAAATGGATTGCGTTGATTCAATGGCAGGTTCGACATGCTGGTCGAATTGATTACCGTGCCGACGGACGAAGTAGTGGAATCGAGCAGCACCGCCTGCGCCGTGACATCGACGGACTCGGTTACCGCGCCCACTTCGAGCGCCATGTCGAGGCGCGCCGCCTCGCTGACATCCAGGGTCACGTTGTTGCGCCGTGCGGTTTTGAAACCGCCCGCGGCGACGGTCACTGAATAGGTCCCCGGAGCGAGCGCCGGCGCCAGGTAGGTTCCGTCGGCGCGAGTCGTGACGACGGTCGCGACATTGGTGGCGTTATTTACGATTTCGACTTTTGCGCCGGGCACCGCCGCGCCCGTTGGATCGCTGATCACCCCGGTCAGCGAGGCATTGATGGTCTGCCCATAAGAGATTGTGAACGGCAGAAAGGCCGCCAGAAGCAGAACGAAAGATCTCCCCATAATTGGCGGCTATGATATCACGCCGCTCGGCGGTTCGCATTTCGCTACTTGCCCGCGGGCAGCGCGAATGCAATGTAGGAGCCGTTGATTTTGCGCTGCGTTGCCGGAATCAGCCCCGCCTGCGCGGCCACGCAGAACACGATGTACTCGCGGCCGACCAACTTCATACACCGCGGGAATGCCTTCGATCGCCTCGGGGACCTCTTTCTCCCACAACATCTTCCCGCTCTCCACGTCAAAGGCGCGCACCTTGCGATCGCGTGTGCCGGTGAAAACCAGACCGCCGGCCGTGATCACCGGACCCACTTTCGGATAATGCGTTCCCGTGTTCTTGATGCCTTTGGCGGCGAGTTCGGGCACTTCGCCTAGCGGGATGGACCACTTGATCGTGCCCTCGTTCAAATCGTAGGCCGTGAGCGAAGTCCACGGCGGCGCGATCGCTGCAAGCCCGTCGCTGGCGATGAGGAATCCGAAACCGCTTACATAGCGCGGCGGCTTGTTTTTTGGCGTGGCCGGATCGGGTTGCAACTTGATGATGCAGGGCAGATCCTTCGACACCACCACCAACTCGCCATGCGCCGGGTCAACCGCCGCGCCGCCCCAGTTCGCCCCGCCGTTGTTGCCGGGCATCTCCACGGAGCCGCGGAAACTCGGGGGCGTGAACAGCCCTTCGTTGCGGGCCGTGAGAATCATGTCACGAAAACGCGCGCGATCTTCCGCGCTCAAGTACGGACTAAGGTCGTCCACCGTGAACTTCTGCCGCGAAAAGGGCGGAGGCTTCACCGGAAACGGCTGCGTGGGCGAGGTCTTCTCGCCCGGCACATCGGAAGCCGGAACTGGCCGCTCCTCAACCGGCCAAAGCGGTTTTCCCGTGTCCCGATTAAACACCCATACAAAGCCCTGCTTGCTCACCTCCGCGACGACATCGACATTTCTGCCCTCGTGGCGCACGGTAAGAAGTTTGGGCGCGGTGGCGTCGTCGTAATCGAGCACGTCGTGATGCACCGTCTGGTAATGCCACAGGAGCCGGCCACTGCGGGCGTCGATCGCCAGCAGGCAATCGGCGAACAGGTCGTTGCCGGCGCGGTCCACGCCATAGAAGTTATACTTCGCGCTGGCCGTAGGGGCGTAGATCACGCCGCGCTTCTCGTCCAGCGTGAACTCCCCCCACACGTTGGCGCCGCCAACTTGTTTTCGCGCCTCCGCGGGCCATGTTTCCGCGCCCGGCTCGCCCGCGCGCGGGATGGTGTGAAAAGTCCACGCCACTTTTCCCGTTCGCACATCAAACGCGCGGATGTCGCCCGGAGCCGAGCCATAACCTTCATTCGTGGCCGATCCGAGGATCAGCTTGTCCTCGAACACCCGGCCCGGCGTCGTGGACTGCACCAGCTTGAGTGTGCGCGGATCGCGGTCGAGACCTTCTTTCAAATCCACCGCGCCATTGGCGCCGAACGAAGGAATGGTCTCACCAGTGCGGGCGTCGATGGCGCGCAAGGAGTGGTTGGCGCAGAACAGCAACCGCCGGTCGGAGTGGTCACGGCTTTCCCAATAATTGATGCCGCGGCTGGTCACGATCCTGGTTCCCGGCTCCTGCGGGTGCGTCCAGATTTCGCGGCCACTAGCGGCATCAAGCGCCACAATGGAGTTGTTCTTCGCCAGCACATACATGGTCCCGTCGATCACGATGGGATTGAAAAGATAGTGATTGTGATCGCCCGTCGGGTACGTCCACGCGACCTCCAGTTGCGCCACGTTGGAGCGGTCGATCTGCTTCAGTGCGGAGTATTGCGCCGCATCGGGAGCGCCGGAATAATCGCGCCACGTCGTATGCGCCGGACCGGCCATCATGCTCAGCGCGGCAGGAATCAGACAAGCGAAAACACGGGGATTTAGCAAGGCAGGGCTCTCGGCCATGATAGCCAAACGGAGTGCATCGCCGCCCGATACTGTGCCCTGAAAAGAGAAGGATTTGACCCATGAACGTGAATATCGAACTTTCGGACGGGCAAGCGGCCGCCCTGAAAGTCCAGGCCGAAGCTCAGGGGCTGAAGGTCGAGCGCTGGCTGGAGCGGATCGCCGCGCAGATCGCGCCGTCCACGTCAATTGCCCACTTGCAGGAAACGGACCCCCCGAGTGGGCTCGCCTGTTTCACCAATGGGCCGAGGCTCACAATCGCACGACGCCGCTTTTAAGCGATCAAGCCATCCGCCGGGAGAGTCTCTATCCGGCCGCGTTTAGTACGTGCTTGTAGACACGAGCGTCCTAGTCCGAACCCTACAGCCCCACCGTCCGCTCTTTCCTCTCCCCGATCGCGCCATTCGCATCCTGCCTGCGCGCGGCAAGAAACTCCACATCGCCGCCCAGAATCTCATCGAGCTATGGGTGGTTGTGACCCGGCCGCTGGGAGAAAACGGCCTCGGCATGACTCCCGCCGAAGCAGCCACGGAACTCGTGCGCATCAAGAATATATTCCTTTTCCTGCCGAAGACGCCCGCGATCTATCCCGCATGGGAAGTTCTCGTGCTGGAACACGCTGTTTCGGGAAAGCCTTCTCACAACGCGCGTCTGGTCGCGGCGTGCAAGTGCACCGCCTCACCGCCATTCTGACATTTGATAAAACCGGGTTCTCACGCTTTCCGGGTATTGAGGGTGATCCACCCGGCGGAGGTCACAGCCCTGGCGCAGCCCGGGGCTGAATAAGTATTCTGGTTCCGAGAGTGCCTATGTTTCGAATATCCGTATTAACGGCTGTGCTGCTCTGGTCGACTCTCGTAGCTCAAGATTCAAGAAATATGATTCTTGCACCCGCCCGCTCCGGCGTTGAGGAAATCATCGATCCCGCGACGCTCGAAACGGTTGGTCGGATCCACTTCGATCTCGGGCCGCAAAGCGCCGGGCTAAATGGAATATCCGCCGGCGCCGATGGTTCCTCACTCTACGTCGAGAGACCTAATCCGGCTGAATGCAACGACTGTTGCGCCCTCTGCTCGATAGACCTGGCAACCCTTCAAACGAAAGTCGTCGCCTCCATTCCGGGGAGTCGCTCCCGTAATATGTTCGCCGTTGCCGATGGCCTGGTTTATGACGCATGGCGATCAACTTGAATGGCTTCCCCGAAGACCTGAACAACAGCCGTCTGCATCTTTCCCCAAATGGCCGCTGGTTGTTTGGGTAAGGAGCTTTCGCGGACCCGCGCTGGACATGTACAACGTTGCGCGCGGTCAGGTTCTACGCCAACTCACTCCGCAAGGGCTGCAGGGCGATTGGTGGCCAACCGGAACCTGGTCCGGCAACCGATTCTATCTGTACGCCGCTAACAAAGACTCGGGCCGGCTGTGGAGCGTTTCGCCGGAAAAGCCGTCGTTGGACGCCGGAGCGGCAGTCGCCCCACTCGGCCATGTTGCCGGATGTTCGGACCAATCGTCAAAAGGGATCGCCGCGGCCGCCGGCAACCTTTTCCTCTATGAAGAGTTCGGATTCAAATTGGATCGCAGAAACCCCTGTAGGCGAAAGTTCCGGGGGACGCCTGGATCGTCGATCCCGCAACGGGACAGTTGCTCCGTCAAATCGCGCCCGATCTGCATTTTTCCGCACTCCTGTCGGACCAGCCGGGTTCCCAACTGTACGGTTTGTCCGCTGAAGATCCAAACTGGCAGTTTCCCGCCCAGTTGGTTCGGATCGATCCCAGCGACGGCCGAATTCTACAATCCCGGCGACTCGATCCAGGTTTCTGGCGTATTGCCATAGCTCCTATGCGTAACCCCCCACGAGGCAATGTTCACGCGAAGATCTTTTTATCGCCGCGCGGACCAAGTTGGTATATACTAAACCAACACACCGCATTAGCAAGAGGAGGACTTGCGATGTTCAAATTTTGGTTGGCGGGCGCATTTGTGTGCGCCGCTGCGTTCGGCGGCACGATTGTCGTGCCAAATGCGAATACCAATTCACCGGGAAACGATGAAGGTACTGCTCCCGGCAGTCCTACTGCAATCATCGCCCAGACATTGTTTGGTGCGGGGCAGTTTCCGGGTGCAATAGACATCACTGGGGTCTCGTTCCGGGCAGCACCCGGCGCGGGGCCGATCGATTGGACCTTCGGCGGCTTGAGCGTCTATCTTTCCACCAGCTCCAAGTCTCCCAATGGGACGGGAGCGGCGATGATGAGTACCACTTTCGCAAACAACATCGGGTCGGACAATACGCTCGTGTTGTCCGGAACAAATGCCACCTTGGCCGACGCGGGTTGCAGCGGGCCCGGCGTGTGCCCGTTTGATCTCAATATCAATTTCACGACTCCGTTCTACTACAACCCGGCGAACGGGAGTCTCCTCCTCGAGCTCGTTTCAACTGGGGTCGTGGGCAGCGGCGTCAACGACGCAGTGAGTTTCGGCTCGCCGGAGGCTGCGATCGCCCGTGTTACCGCAGGCGGGAGCACGACCGCGACGACGGGCACATTGGCGTATGGGAACAGCATCACTGAATTCACGTTCACCTCCGTTCCCGAGCCGGGCTCCTGGATCACGGTGGCTGCGGGCGGGGCCGCTCTCCTCTGGATGCGGCGAAGGCGGTTCAAGCCGGGACGTGGCGGCAGCGTTTGACCGCGCCTTTCCACGCGGCGTACAACTCCTCGCGGCGCTCCTCGCTCATTGTGGGTTCGAAAACGCGCTCGGCGCGCCAGAAGCGCTCGACCTCCTCCGGGCTTTTGAAAAAACCCGTCGCCAGCCCCGCAAGATACGCTGCGCCCAGCGCCGTCGTCTCCGTATCGGTCGGCCGCACGATTCGCCTGCCTAGAATGTCCGCCTGAAACTGCATCAGGAAATCGTTCGCAGCCGCGCCTCCATCCACGCGCAGCTCTTTCAATTTCTCGCCGCTATCCGCCTCCATGGCTTCGACCAGCTCACGCGTCTGGTAGGCGATCGCTTCGAGCGCGGCCCGCACGATTTCCGCGCGGCCCGTCGCCAGCGTCATCCCGCAGATCATCCCGCGAGCATTGGGATCCCAGTGCGGCGATCCTAGCCCCACGAAGGCGGGCACGAAATGCACGCCGCCCGTGTGCGGCACGGACTCGGCGATGGCGCGCGTCTCCGGAGCGCTCGCGATAATCCCAAGTTTGTCGCGCAGCCATTGCACCGCGGCACCCGCGATAAAGATGCTGCCTTCGATCGCGAACTGCGCTTCGCTGCCGGTCGAGGCCGCCCGCGTCGCCAGCAGCTTGTGCTTCGAAACGGGCTGTCGCGCCCCCGTGTGCAGCAGCGCGAAACAGCCTGTTCCGTATGTATTCTTCGACAATCCCGGCCGGAAGCAGGCCTGCCCGAACAGCGCCGCCTGCTGATCGCCCGCAATCCCCGCAATGGGAATTTCCGCGCCCAGATGTTCCGCGGCCGCCGTCCCCACGACCGAGCTCGATGGCGCAATCTTTGGCAGCATCGCCTCCGGAATCCCAAACACGTCCAGCAGCTCGCGATCCCACTCGCCCGTCCCGATATCCAGCAGCATCGTACGCGAAGCGTTCGATGGATCGGTTACGTGCACGGCGCCGTTGGTCAGCTTCCAAACCAGCCAGGTGTCGACGGTGCCGAACAACAACTCGCCATCGCGCGCCCGCTCCCGCGCGTCCCGCACGTTCTCAAGAATCCAGCGTACTTTGCTCCCGGAGAAATAAGCATCTATCACCAGACCGGTCTTGCTCGTAATCGCCGCGGCGAAAGGCGACGCCGCTAATTCAGAGCAAAATCCCGCCGTCCGACGGCATTGCCATACGATTGCGGGAGCGACCGGCTGCCCCGATTTCCGGTCCCACACGATCGTCGTTTCGCGCTGGTTCGTAATTCCCAGCGCCGCGATCCCGCCGTCGCCGCGTCCGTTTTGAAGGACGCGCCGCGCGGCATCGATTTGCGCGTTCCAGATGGCATTGGCGTCCTGCTCCACCCAGCCAGGCCGCGGAAAAATGCACTGGATCGGCGCCGATTCCATCGCAATGCGCCGGCCGCGCTCGTCGTACAGCGCCGCCCGCGCGCTCGTCGTTCCTTCGTCCAGGGACAGGAGAAATGCCACTCTGGCATTATATAAGTGACGTGTTCTTTAATCGCGTGAAGCCGCATGAGCCGACGTTCGAGGAGCGCATCGCGATCCTGAAACAGTGCGGATTCGAGATCCATAAGATTGAGAGGGGCGCGTTACGCATCACTCGGCGCGGTATCGGCGCGGTCATTCACGATGTGCCCGGCCAGCGGCCGCACATCGATAAAGCCGGTCTGATCGTAGGCGATGAAATCGGCCTCATGGTCAACGGCGGATACCAGATGTTTTTCGTCACACCCAGCGGGAAACGCCGCCCCGCGCTCGCTTCGCAGCTTCAGGAGCTGCACGGGTTTGAGGAAGATCTGCGCGACGCGCTCGGTCTGACCAGCCTCTACAACCTCGGCCTCGGCACTACCGCCGATCTACATTTATACGATCGCCTCGCAGGGCGCGACCGTACAAGTTAATCGCGTTCTCCCGCAGGACCATTCGCGCCAACTCCATCGCACGCTTCAGATCGATTTCTCCGTCATCCATCATCCCGCTCAATGCCATCCCAAGCGCCTGGCGGCCTGACGTCTCCGCGATCCAGCCGGCTTCTTCCCAGTCCAACCGCGCTGAATAAGGATAGGCATCGGTCGCGAACATCACTTTTTCCGGCACGTACTCGAGCCATTCGCGAATCGAGGACGCGACCTCGCGCGGCGGCAGCAGCAGGGTCTGCTCCGAAAAATCGAGATAGGCGTTGGGCTTCGTCAGTAAGGCCGTAATCTCGCGCGTAAAGGGCCAGCCGCCGTGGAGCATCACGAAATTCGTTTTCCGCAGCTCCGGATCGTTCAACACCGCTTCCAGCAGCAGAGGATTCGCGCCCGCCACGTCGAAGTATCCGCCGCCACCCGCCGCCGTGTGCAAATGCACCGCCATCCCGAGCCGTCCGCATTCCGCGGCGATGTAGCGGAAGATGTAATTCTGCAGGATCTTGTAATCGGACGGCGGCGGCGAACCGGCTGCGTAGGCTCGGACGGCATCCTCTTTGGATACTTTTTCGAAATCCAAGGATCGCAAATAGGCCGCCTCGAACTTTACGGCGATGGCGCCGCCACGCTTCTGCCGCTCGAGCGTGGGCGTGACCACCTTCGCCAGATATTCATCCAGCGTCGCCGGACGCCCGCTCACGCCGCACTCGCCGTAATAGCGGGCAAGCAGCTTGTCCTCTAACCCGAAGAACGTCTTGCGATCGCTATTGGCGGCCGCGAGCTCGTTGTTGTCGAGCGGAAACAAAAGTGCATCGACGTACGAAACCCACCGGAACCTCGGAGGCGCGATTCCGCCACCCATCGCCACGCGATTCGCCAGCATGATGTCGATGCCGAGACGGTCGAGCACCCATGCCGGATAGTTGCGGCCCTCGCGCTGTTTTACCGCCGCTTTCGAGTTGTGACCGTACAGCGCGCGCGAGGCCTGCGCGATCTCCGGATTGCCGGGCCGCTCGCGCACGGGGTCGGACTGCGGCTCCATGTTGTCCACCGGCAGCGCGTCAAACTCGCGGTCCGCACCGCCGGGGATGACGGGGTGAGCGTGATTGTCGATGGCTTTGATGCGCGCAATCGCGGCGGCAAGTTGTGGATTCAGGCGCTGTGCCTGCATGGCGGCGACGAAGACAAAAGCGGCGATAAGCGGGCGAATCGTCACGAAAACATAAGCTCCTCGAGCGCCGTTTCCACTTCGGGCCACGGGTCGATTCCCGCTTCGACCCTCACGACGCGAATTGGACCTGGTCCCGTCGGACGCCAGCGGTCAAACATGCGCTCGCAGGAAAATCCGGCGAAAATACTGAGCAGTCGCACGCCGCACGCCGCCGCGACGTGTCCCGCCGCGGAATCATAGCCGGCGAACACACGGCTGCGCTGCACGTGCGCGGCGAAACCCGCGAACGATCCCTCCCAGACTTGCACGTCGCCGCCGCAAGCCTCCACCGCGCGTTCCACCCGCTCGGCCTCCTCGCCACCCGCGCCTTTGTCGATCAACAGTGGCCGCGGCAGCCGCTTCAGCAACTCCGTCTCAAAGGGATCGGGAAGCCGTTTCGCTGCGTTCTCGCCGACACCAAAGCTCACGGTCGCGGCAAACTCCGGCAAATTCGTCGTCAGGGGCATGGGATGGATGTACGGCCGGGCGTCGTCAATCCCGAATGTCTCGGCGATCCAATCCCGAGTCAGCGATACGAGCGAGCTGCGCGAATCCGATCCGTAGGACCGGCTCTCGAAGAAATAGTAGTCGTCTTCGGGACACAACGGCAGCAGTCCAAGCTGGGTCAGCCGCGAATCCGGATCAATCACGATGCTCCGCCGCCGGCAGAGGGTTTCGCGCAGCTCCGGCCAGATCGACAGTCTCTCGCGCAAGGTGGCGCCGCGGCCGTACTGCACTGGGAAATGCTGCAACCGCGGATCGCCCGCGAACAGCTCCCAACTTTTTTGTGGTCCGGCGAAATAAATCTGGGCATGCGGGAAGGCTCGCTTGGCGGCGTCGAGCACCACGCTCGTAACGGCGACGTCGGCGCCGAGCGTCACGCGCGACAGCACGAAGACATTTCGGGGGATCGCGCGGAGTCGCGGCTCGGTTGCGGCTCGCGGGTCAGTTGGGAGGCGCGGGTCGGTTGCTGGAGGCGGGGGTCGGTTGCGAGGCGGGGGTCGGCGAGGCGATGCTCGTGGGACGCGGCGGCGAATGGGCGCGACCGACGGATGCGATGATAGCGGGCGAGCAGGTGTGGGGCGTGCAGGTCGTCGGGGAGCACGCGAGCGATTACTTCGGAAAACAGCTCGGCGTAGACGTCGCACAGGCGCGGCTCGAACAGATCGGAGAGGCGTTCGACCACGATGCCGAACAGCGCGCGGCTAGCCTCATCTTGAATGAGGCTATCGACCAGCGCCTCGGGCCAATGCGTGCCGGCGAGGCAGTGCGCCAGCAGCTCACGCGCCTGCTCAACCGCCGATGTATTTTCCAACAAGCAGCTCCAGCTTCTTGCGCGTCGCTTCGGGCACGGTCTTCGGATCGGTGATGAGGGCGTGTTTGAGAGCCGAGCCGCACTTGCACTCGCGCGATTGCGGCATGGCCGCGACGGCGTTCGCGACCACCTTGCAAGCATTGGCGGCGTTCTCCCTCAAATTGGCGAGAATATCGGTCACCGTAACGGCGTCGTGCTGGGGATGCCAACAGTCATAGTCGGTGACCATGGCGACCGTCACGAAGCAGATCTCGGCTTCCCGCGCGAGCTTCGCTTCCTGCAGATTGGTCATGCCGATGATGTCCATTCCCCAGGTTCGGTAAACGCTCGATTCCGCTTTGGTCGAAAACGCCGGACCCTCCATGCAGAGATATGTTCCGCCGCGTTTCGCGGTGACGCCGACCCCCGCGCAGGCCTGCTCGACAACTTGCGCGAGCTGCGGGCAGATGGGATCAGCGAAACTGACGTGGGCCACGAGACCTTCACCGAAAAATGTTGACGCGCGTCCGCGCGTGCGGTCGAAAAACTGATCCGGAATCACGAAATCGAGTGGCTTGTGCTCCTCCTTGAGCGATCCAACTGCGCTGAGAGAAATAATGCGCTCGACGCCGAGCTTTTTGAAACCGTAGATATTCGCGCGGAAGTTCAACTCCGAGGGTGAAATGCGATGGCCGCGGCCGTGGCGCGCCAGAAACGCGACGTCATGCCCTTGGAGCCGTCCGACGACATAGGGATCCGAGGGATTTCCCCAGGGCGTCTCGACCGTCTTCTCTTCCTGGGCCTCAAAGCCCGGCATCGAATAGAGGCCGCTGCCCCCGATAATGCCGATGGTTGGTTTCATCGTCCTCCGGTTGCCATCCAATTCTCGATCAAAGTATACGGGTCGGCGCGGCGGCCCGCGACCTGGGCCGCGGCGGCGTCGAAGTCAATTTCCGCATATCGTTCAAGCACGCGCTCACGCAACATCTCGCGCAATCGAGCGCTCCAGTTTTCAACGCCGCGCCGTTTCCCGCGGCTAAACTCCCGGTAAGCGCGAATGGCCGCGAGCGTCTCCTCTATTCCCACACCGTCTTTTGCGACGGCGCGCACAATGGGCGGCTTCCAGCCATCGGGACGTTTCGCGAGGCTTTGGGCGGCCTTGATTTCGTGCTCCAGGCGATCGGCGCCGGGCTGGTCCGCCTTGTTGATCACGAAGAGGTCGGCGATTTCCATGATGCCCGCTTTGACAGCCTGAACGTCGTCCCCCATGCCCGGCGCGAGCACAACCACCGTGACATCCGCGAGCCGCGCGATCTCGACTTCATCCTGCCCTACGCCGACGGTCTCGATTAGGACCACGTCGCGCCCCGCGGCGTCGAGCAGCAGCGCCATTTCAGTGGTGGCGCGCGCGATGCCGCCGAGCGAGCCTCTCGTTGCCATGGAGCGGATGAAGACGCCCGGGTCGGCGTGGTGATCGAGCATGCGGATGCGGTCGCCGAGAATGGCGCCCCCGCTGAAAGGGCTGCTGGGGTCGACGGCGATTACGCCGACCTGTTTATTTTCGCGGCGCAGCGCGCGTACGAGACCGTCGACCAGCGTGCTCTTGCCCGCTCCAGGCGGACCGGTGATGCCTGCTACCAGCGCGCGGCCGGTGTGAGGGAACAGTTCGCGCAGCAGAGGCTCGGCCTTTTTAGGACGGTTTTCGATGAGCGTGGCGGCGCGGGCGAGCGCGCGGACATCGCCGCGAAGGACGCCGGCGGCCAAGTCCATTACGACCGGCTCCATTATGATTTGAGCAACTGCCGCGCAATCACCAGACGCTGGATTTCGCTGGTGCCTTCGCCGATGGTGCAGAGCTTGACGTCGCGGTAGAACTTCTCGACCGGGTAGTCCTTGATGAATCCATAGCCGCCGTGGATCTGGACGGCCTCGTTGCAGACTTCGACCGCCGCCTCAGAAGCGAACAGCTTGGCCATCGCGGATTCTTTTGTGACGCGTTCGCCGCAGTCTTTCATCGCGCCGGCGCGATAAGTGAGCAGACGCGCAGCGTCGATGGAAGTGGCCATGTCGGCGAGCTTATTCTGAATTGCCTGGAATTCGGAAATGGGGCGGCCGAATTGCTTGCGATGACGGGAATATTTCAGCGCCGCTTCATAGGCGCCTTGCGCGGTTCCGATGGCCAGCGCGGCGATCGAGATGCGCCCGCCGTCGAGCGTGCGAAGGCTGTCGACAAAACCCTCGCCCTGGCGGCCCAGCAACTGCGATTGCGGCACGCGGCAATCCGTGAAGAGGACCTCGCCGGTAGCGCTGGCGCGCATGCCCATCTTATTTTCCTTTTTGCCGACGCGGAAGCCTGGGGTGTCCTTCTCGATAATAAACGCCGAGATGCCGTGCTGCGAAGCGCCGCGATCGGTGACCGCCATGGCAACGCAGACGTCGGCGTACTGGGCGTTGGTGGTGAACGTCTTCCCGCCATTGATGACCCAGCACTCGCCGTGTTTAACGGCTTGAGTGCGGGTGCCGGCGGCGTCGGAGCCGGCTTCAGGCTCGGTGAGCGACCAGCAGCCAATCCATTCGCCCGCGGCGAGCTTGGGGAGGTAACGCTGCTTCTGCTCGCAACTCCCAGCCAGAAAAATGTGGTTCGCGCAGAGGGAATTGTGAGCGGCGACGATGAGGCCGACGGAGGGATCGACGCGCGCCAACTCTTCAACGATAATGGCGTATTCGATGTAGCCCAGACCCGCGCCGCCGAGCTCTTCAGGGAAAATCGCTCCCATAAAGCCGAGCGCGCCGGCCTTTTTGATAACGTCCAGCGGGAAGATCTGTTCCTCATCCCAAGTGAGCACATGAGGAGCGATTTCCGCCTCGGCGAATTCGCGGACCGACTTTCGAAGTTGGACTTGCTCCGGGGTATAAGAGAAGTCCATCGCGGGCTAAACGGTCGCTTCCGCGACCGGATCCCATTTCATGGTATGGCCCGTGCGATAGCTGTCCACGGCCATGCGGCAGGCGATGGAAACTTTGAAGCCGAGATCGAAGGGGCAGTTGGTTTCCTTGCCCGAGCGGATGCAATCGAAGAAATTTTGCATGTGCGCGATAGGCGAGGCGGTTGTTGTCCCGAGCAGCTCCTTGCCGTCCGGCTGATTGACCTTTTGCGAGCGTAGCGGATCTGCTGGCCTTTTGAAATTGTGCCGTCGGTACCGAGCACGCTTTCGGTCGAGCCGAGAGCGTTGTTGCCGAATCCGGAATCCCAGCTAATCAGCATTTCCTCGGGCTGTTCGAGGGAAACGTTCATGGTGTCGGGCACTTCGCGGCCGTCCTTCCAGAGATAGAGGCCGCCGGTCATGGTCACGGCTTTAGGGATCTGCAGGTTGAGCGCCTTGTACCAGAAGGAGATCTGGTGGCACATATTTTCGTATACGTTGCCGCCAGAATAGTCCCAGAAGAAACGCCAGTTGATGTAACGATTGGGATCGAAGGGATGTTTGGCGGCTTCGCCCTGAAAGGAATCCCAGAGGATATTTTCAGATGTCATGTCGGGATGAACGGGACGCGCCCACTGCGGTTTCCCATGCGGAGTATTGCGATACATGTGCATGTGGACGGCGGTGATTTTTCCGATATTGCTCGTGGCGAGGAACGATTGCGCGTCCGGCATCTGGCCCGAGGAGCAGGATTGATGCCCGACCTGGACGGTGAGCTTGCCATTCGAGCGCGGTAGGCGGCGCGCTGCGCTTGGCGTGGTCCACCGTAAACGCCATCGTTTCTTCCTGATAAACGTGCTTGCCTGCCTGCATGGAGTGGACGAAATGCTCGCAATGCAGGTGCTGCGGCGTGGCGATCAGAACTGCGTCGATGCTTTTGTCATCGAGAAGGCGGCGATGATCGAGATAAGTGTCGGCGCCGGGAACGAGGGCCTTGGCGTTTTCGAGGCGGCGCGTGTATATGTCGGCGAAGGCGACGAAATCGACGTTGGGGCAGCGCAGCGCCGAGCGGGTGATTTCCGTGCCGCGGTCGCCAATACCGATGATGCCGGCGCGAATGCGGTCGTTCGCGCCCAGAACGCCTCGCGGATTGGCTAGCGTGGTGGCGGCCGGATGCGACCGTGCCGAGAAACTTGCGGCGTGAGTCCATGGGATAATCCTGTGTCTTCAGTGTATCGCGCGCCTGCGGCGCGGTTCTCCAGTCGATCTTGTTACGCAGTTTATCCCGCACAGGGCGCCGTGCGATGCCATCGAAGCGAACCAAACGGACGGAACCAAAAATTGAGGAGGCCTCCTAAAGCCGTCTTGTTCACCCGCTAGGCGCGGGACAGCTGATCGAGCGGCGGCCATTCGTCACTCGTGACTCCACGGGAGCCGGGATTGCTTCAGCTAGCGATCGCCTCTCCGACGAATGAGCGACGAACTCTTGACCAAAGAATAGCCGGTGGGGCCGAGACTTCGCGATGCGCCCTGCCGCGGATTGGGCTA
>CAWITB010000067.1:0-137256 GCA_963838885.1 Bryobacterales bacterium
ATCGGCTGAGAGAAGCCGGCCCCTTCTCGTCCTGAGCACCAGAGGCTGCGGCTGCGCCGGGCCCCACGGAGGTTGCTTCGGAACCGCATCTCGAGCAGTCGCTCGGGATGCCTGAGTCGGTGGCCTACATGCCAGGCAAAAAATCCGGTCGGTTTCTTTGCGCTAATCGCACGATGCCATTGAGGACGCGAATCCGGTCCGGCCCGGCAATTCGGAAGCGGCGCGCGGCTGCGTGACGGAGCGATCGTCCGCCGCGCGCGGGAGCTCGATGGATTGCGGGCATCGCGATCTCCCATCCGCATTTACTACACCGCGATGGTGGAATGGAGCGCTCCGTTTGGCGATGGTCCACTCTACGTTCACGAGGCGGACCCGCAATGGGTGATGGCCATTTGATTCTGGGACGGCGAGACCCACGATGTTGCATTGGCCCGGGGCGGTGGATGCCACGGGCGAACCACTTTCGGGCGACATTATTCAAGTCGTACCGAACCGGCGCTGGGCTAATTTGTATCCGAACTACATCCCACTGAGCGTGGCGGCTGTCGGATTACGGAGCTTTTTCTGAAAAACCGTCGCGAAGGACGGCAAAGAAGCGGTCCGCCGCTCGGCAGACCGCTACATAGCATTTCTAGCGGTTTACAGTCTCGGTAGATCGATCGGGCTGCTGCTCAGCGTTCGATCCAGTCACCCGGTTGGCCGTTTCGCGCAGAGAATCCGCAGCGCCGGTGACCGATTCGCGGACGCTGTCGGCGGCATTGACCACCGATTCGCGGACACTATCGGCAGCATTCGTCACCGAATCGCGGACCTTCGATGCGGCGTCGTTTACGGATTGGCGCGCGCCGCGGGCCCAACGCGGGTCGAGCAGGTAAATCAATCCCGCTCCCAGACCTAGCCCTCCGGCGACCAGCAGACCGGTCTTTGTGAACCCGCCTCCGGCGTTGCGGCCCTCCGAAGAACCCGGCTGCGAAATTTGCTTCACCGCTTTTGCGACTTCTTTGTAATTGGCGTCGTCGCGGGCGACGTCGGCCTGCGCGATGATGCCGGCCAAGCGCTTTTCCGAATCGACGACGGGAACCCGCCGGATCTGATGCTGCTTCATGGCCGCGAGCACTTCATCGTAATCGTCGTCGGATTGGCAGGTGACGACGTCTTTCGACATTACATCTTCCACGTGAGTGGCGTAGTATTCGCGCTGCTCGGCGACAACCCGCATGGCGATGTCGCGGTCCGTAATGATTCCGATCACGCGCCGGGAATCGCGGTCGGAAACGACCGGTATGGAGCCAACATCCTGGCTCTTCATGATCATGGCGGCGCTAACCACCGTATCGCGTGGCACGCAATACGACGGATTGGGCGTCATCAGTTCTCTACAAGTCATGCTCACCTCCCAGTCCTGCAATCGGCGCGGTAGCGCGTTCAAGCGCCGCCTCGGCCATTACATAGGACAAGTCGCGCGGGAGGAATGTTTCGCAATTTAGCCGGGATCGCTCAGAACCGCCTGGATGCTGCGCGGGGCGTTGCCTTCCAGGCGATTATTCACGAAGATGTAGGCCGGTTCGTTGCGGTCGCGGGCGCGGGAGATCACCGCCCGCATAGCTTCACGAGTGGATAGGCTGGGATCGCGCAATTCTTTATAAGGGAGAATTGCGCGACCGCCTGCTCGTAAGGACGGCCGCGGCGAAGGAGCGCCCGCAGCACCGTGAACTGCGTCGCGAAGGCCCCTGGAATGGCGATCTGATCCCGCAACTTGGGCATGCGCGTTCATGCGTTGAAGACGTGCGCGGCGCCGTGCTCGCGTAGGCAGGCGAAAGACTCGGGCGCCAGAAACTCTTCGTTCCTGATTTCCACGGCGTAGCGGAAGTCCCCTGGCAAGCATTGGAGGAAAATGTCGAGCGCCTCGACAGATTGCCAGGGCTCGCGATAACACCACTCGGGAAAGTTCCGAATTCGACGATGAGGACGGCGACGCGATCCCGAAAGGGCCGCAGCAGATCGAGAAATTGGGCGTCGAAGATCGCCGCATTCAGAAACGAGGAATTGTCCTGACCGGCGCGGGGTCTGTAGCGAGCGTGCGTCGGAAAGCTTATGACGATAAACGCGAGCGAGGCGCTCCCATAAGTTGTGGAGTCCTGGCGGCTGGCCCGGGCGCCGGCGCGCCCCTCAACAAAAGCACAAGAGGACCCGCAACCCGCGAGCCCTCTTTTTGAAAGACTTCGGACGTGACGCGCTAACAACCTAACCGCGACGAAGCTTACGCCCCACTAACCCCAATCCGATCAAACCAATCGAAAATAGGGCCGTTGTGCCCGGCTCCGGTACGGCCTCTGGAAAATAATTGGCCGCTTCCATCAGCGTTGCAGATGAATTCGGCGGATTTCCGCCGGTGATCTGAAAATTATCCCGCACTCCCTCTTCCGTCGTGCTGCCTTCTAAGAGAGCCTGCGCTCTTGTCTGGTTAACGCCCCCGGTCAAAGGGTCGTTGATATGGATGGAATCGTTCGCATCGAACAATCCCGTGCATCCGGTAGTGGGCGGCTGGCCCGGGGTGAAGCTTCCATTCAAACAGAACTGTTTCAGCAAATCGATGTTCCCGCTACCAATCTGACTTCCCTGCAACATGGCAACATTTCCAACGATCGGCGCCCCCGTGCTGGTGACCTGAAACAACAAATCGAAGTTTGAGGCCAGCCCGGCGGTGACCGTTTGAAACGGGCCAGTAAAGCCGAAGATGAGACCCGGCGCGTTCGGATTCGAATCGTCCGGGGTCACCATGATCGATGTATCGGGATGCTCCACCGAGTTGGGATCGTGTTCGTGAACGAAACCGGTGAAAACCTTGTCGCCGATCATGCAACCCGACGATCCGGGACCGTAGGTTGTATCGTAAACGCTATAAAGCGCCACCGGACACGCCGGAAGCGTGGCAGCGGACGCTGAGAATGCGATCAAGGCCAGAAACGCCCCGATCGTCAGCAATAATTTCATATCCTTTTCTCCTTCATCTCCTCTATCATTTTCCTCAGACCGTCCTTGTAGAGCAGGACGTGCCTAAGCGTATATAATTTTTTGAATTACGGTCAAGACCCCAATTTCTCTTAAAGTACTAGGAAGTAGAAATGCCCCGGTACCCTTGAGACTAGAAAACATCCACCTCAACATATATTCAGAATTCAGGCGCAGCCGACGGTTTCCCATTACCCCATCCGCGATGTTTAATTCGGCTATTGAAAAGGCGCCTTCCTGGAGTACCAGGACTATCCCTCCGGCCGGCGCGATTCAGGACTAATCAGAGCACCAGGCACTCCGCACTCAGGCCTAATTGTTTGGACGAAACCATCACCCCTGTTAATGGGGCTCGGCTTAGCGGCGATTTAATTCAACCGCAAGGTCTAAGCCTTTGGAACGCACATAATGTGCGACCTGTGATTGCTGGGCCTGCTGTTGTTCAGCGCCGCCCAGCGTTCCCACTAAGCCGAGCGTCTTTTCGGCGCGCTTTTACCGCCGCCGAACCTCATGCCGCCTGCTCCAGCAGATTTCCCTTCAGCACGGCCTCCACGGACAGGGTCTTGCGGCCGGCTTCATCGAACAAGACAGTGATCTTGCCGCCTTCATAGCTATCGACCATGCCCTTACCCCACTCCTTGTGTATCACCCTGCTCTTCAATGGGAATGGTCCTTCGGGCGGCGCGGCCGCAGAAGCGCGAATCGCCGGTTGCGGCTTGGTCCGTGCCGCGAGGAGGCCCTGGCAATAATCGCAGTTACCGCAGGGGCCATTGAATGCCTCGCCGAAGTAGTTCAATATATACTCCCGGCGGCATGCGTTCAACTCGGCGTAAGCGCGCATTTTTTCAATGCGCAGAGCCTCATGCTCCTTGCGCTCCCGCTGCGCGCTCGCGGCATCCCGCGCGGCCTGTTCGAGATCCGGCCCGTCTTCCGCCGCGATCACTTCACCGGTGGGCAAAGTCTCCAATGCTCCGGCGTCTTCAAGGCGGTTGATCGCCTTGGCGAGCTTGCGATCGGACAAATTCAGCTTTTCCTTGAGATCGCCAGGATCGACAGGCTCGCCCTCGTTCAGCACTGCCTCGGCGATCTGTTTCATCTCCTGCTCCTCGATCTTCCCGCCGCCCTTGAAAAATTTCTGTATGCCCAAATCTTCCGGGCGATAAAAGAGGATGGCTTTGGACGGCTGGCCGTCACGTCCGGCGCGGCCGATCTCCTGGTAATAGGAATCGATGGAGTCCGAAATGTCGTAGTGAAATACAAAGCGAACGTTGGATTTGTCCACTCCCATGCCGAAGGCGTTCGTGGCCACGATCACTTCCGCATCCCCGGACATGAACTCGTCCTGAATCTGGTGGCGATCCTTCGCTTTCATGCCGCCGTGATAATAAAGTACTTTGAGACCGCGCTCGGACAGCGCGCCTCCGATCTCCTCGGCATGTTTTCGCGTGGCGACGTAAACGATCCCTGGCTTATCCGCGCTCTCGATCTCATCGAAGAGCTTCTCCTTTTTTGCAGCCTCGCTCTCAAAAGACTGTACGCCGAGCCAAATGTTCGGGCGGTCAAAACCGCGAACTACGATGTTCGGTTTTTGCATTCCGAGCTTCTCGACAATTTCGTCGCGTACGCGGGGAGCCGCCGTTGCGGTCATGGCGAGCACGACGGGATGCCCTAGCGCCTCAATGGCCCGCCCCAGCTTCAGATAATCCGGACGGAAATCGTGTCCCCATTCGCTGATGCAGTGCGCCTCGTCGACGACGAACAGCTTGGGTCCGGCAGCCTTCAATCTCTCTAAGACCTCGGATTTGTGAAGCTGCTCCGGCGCCATGAACACAAATTCCAGGTCGCCTTCCTCCAATTTCCCGAACGTTTCCTTCACCTCCGAAGCGCGTACCACGGAGTTGACCACGGCCGCATCGCCAACATCCTGATCGCCGATGGCATCCACTTGGTCTTTCTGAAGCGCTATCAAAGGTGACACTACTACCGTGGGACCGGGTATAATCGCTGCCGCGATCTGGTAAATGGCAGATTTCCCCGAGCCGGTGGGCTTTACGACCAGCGTGTCGCGGCCTTCCAGGACAGACCGGATCGCCTCCTCCTGACCGGGCAGAAACCGATCGAATCCACACCTCTCCTTCGCTACCTCGGCGATTTGCTTTTCTATTTCGGACGATTGTTTCTTCGGCACTGTAGATAAGATCGGTAGACGGGGGTGGACGTTTCCGGCGCAGCGAGAATATGGGCCAGAGACGAGCTGGTTCTCTGTATCCTGCATACCCTGTCCGCGGATTCGCGACCTGCGAGAACTAGTCCTCTGATTGGCGAGAAATGCGGCCTTGGTGTCCGGCTTGCCCGCCCAATTCCGTTTCTGCGTAGGAGCCGGAATGTAACTTCGCACTTCCATTGCAGCGATGCCATGGTTTGCAGGCTGGCGTCGCTATGGTATCCCTTGTCCGTCACCACCTCCTGCAGGCCCTCCGCGTGAACCTTGTACTGACCTTCCGCCGTCGGCGTATCGATCTGGTTCGCGATCGCCAAGCCCGCCTCCGGCAGCGTGGTTTCGACCGATGTAGTGTCGCCAGTAGCTCCGGGGTGCGTTGTAATCGCCACGATCGCGCCGGTGTCGAGATCGACCGCCTGCTCGGCTTTGTAGGCAAAATGCGTCGCACCGTCCTTCATCTTGGTGACCTCGGCGTCCGGGTCGTGCGGGTTCTTCCATTCTTCATTCGATGTTTTTTTCTTGCACTTCCGATCGGCCCGCCGAAGTTCCTCGTCACGGGCTTCCACGCCCGCTTCTTTGGCCAGCCGCCGCAAATACTCCCTGTAAGTTTCGCCGGTGTCACGCTGCACGATCGACTTCATCGCGGCATTGGCCTCCAAGCTCGTTGCGTCGATGCCGATTGTTTCCCCTTCAGCAGTCCTCGTTTGGCGACCTCTCCCAGCACGAACGTGAACACCGCCTCGGGTCTGCTCATCGATCAGCCGCCGTGTCCGCGAGATGGTCACGTGATCCGGCGTCGCTTCCGCCAGACCGTACTTCAGAAAGCGCCGCAAGCTCAGACTGTCGCGCACGCGCCACGCAATGCCGCGCTCGCTGCCGATCCCTTCGAAGAACCCGATGAGCAGGGTACGGAAGTATACGCCCGGCGCCATCGACGGTCGCCCCAACTTGGAGTGATAGAACTTGGCGCATGCCCTTTCGCAGAACGCATCGAACCCAGCTCGGTCCAGCACCCGGTTCAGCTCTTCATAAAACGGATGCCCTGGCGTCTCGACCTGTTCAGTCGCGTAAAACAGCTCTTCCTGCTGTTCCCGGTCTTGAAGCCGGCCGACCTCGATCCAAGGCGAAAATGGAAGTGATACCGGTCGGCGATGTCCAGGTCGCAGCCTCCGCAAGGGGCCACTAAGCCTTATTACAAATCGACGGCACCAAGTCCGGCGCGCACAGTGAAGGGTAATTCTTTACCCGGCCGGCAGCTTTAAGGCCCAGGTCGCTGACGGCCGAGCGCGCAGGCGCCGAGCGTAAGCGCGAGAATCAGGTGGCGAGCCATGACCGGCGCCATCCCCAACGCGCCGTTACCCGCCGCGATCACAACGAAGCGGTCTCAACAACATCTGCCCCCCCGAAACTTCCTCGCCATCCGGGCATCCCAAAACCGCCGCCACTCCTCCGGCGAATGAACCCGTCCGCACCACCGCAGATGCCGTTCATACGCGTTCTGGTCCGCTATTTCCCTCACAATTCCCCGCAGCATCCGCGCCAACCCGCGCGCAAATCTCATAATTCCTCCACCTGCAATCGCGACAACACAAACGGCGCTTCGCCCACCTTCGATTCCCTAGTCCCTCGCAGCACGCCGCTCCACACCCGCACCGAATCGACCAACACCACCGCCGTTAAAATCAAAAACGCGCCGCACACCAACGCGTCCAATCGCGCATTGAATATCTGTGCTCGGGCCGCCGGCATGCCCGCCGCGCCGATCGCTCCGGAATCGACCGCAGCCCGTATCCTCGCGGCTTCCGCCAGGAACCCCAACCGCGGCGCCGCTGAAAAAATCTTTTCCCACGATGCCGTGAACGTCACCGCCACCAGCCACGCCAGCGGACCACACGTCATCCACATGTATTTCGCGCCATGCATTTTCACGAAGATCGTCGTCGCCACGCACAGCGCAATCGTCGCCAGCAACTGATTCGCGATCCCGAATAACGGCCACAAGGAATTAATGCCACCCAACGGATCGCGCACGCCCTCGTAAAGGAAATAACCCCACGCCAGAACGACCGCCGCGCTCGCTCCTATCACGCCCGGCATCCACGCCGGCCGCGCCCACGGCTTGTAAATATGTCCCGCCAGATCCTGCAGCATGAACCGCCCCACACGCGTTCCGGCATCGAGGATCGTCAAAATAAACAACGCCTCGAACATGATCGCGAAGTGATACCAGAACCCAACGATTGCGGTCCCTCCCAGCCAGTGCGAAAAAATCCGCGCCATCCCGAGCGCGAGCGAAGGCGCCCCGCCGGTGCGATAGAAGAGCGTACGCTCGCCGGTCTCCCGCGCCAGCGCTGCCATTTCCGCCGGCGACACCGCATAACCCCAGCTCGTGATCGTCGCCGCGGCCGCCGCCGGGGTCGCCCCCACCACGCCCGCCGGCGAGTTCACCGCGAAAAAAACTCCCGGCTGCAGGGAGCACGCGGCGATTAAAGCCATGATCGCGACGAAGCTCTCGAGCAGCATCGACCCGTATCCCACGTACCACGCGTTCCACTCCCGCGCGATCATCTTCGGCGTCGTCCCCGACGAGATCAGCGCATGAAAACCCGACACCGCGCCGCACGCGATCGTGATGAAGCAGAATGGAAAAATCTTACCCGCGAATATCGGCCCGTTCCCATCCGTGAATCGCGTCAGCGCCGGCAATTGCAACTGCGGATGCACCAGGATCACACCGGCGCCCAGCAGCAGCACGACGCCCAGCTTCACGAACGTGCTCAGATAATCGCGCGGCGCGAGCAGCATCCATACCGGCAGCGCGCTCGCCAGGAAACCATAGACGATTACCGCCAACGCCAGCGCCCCCGCCGAGAGCGTAAACCAGGGCGCCAAAACCGCCGACTGCGACACCGCCTCTCCCCCGAAAATGCTCGCGATCACCAGCGCGAACCCGATCAGCGATGCTTCGAGTACCCGCGCGGGCCGCCAATAGCGCAGGTACAGGCCCATGAACAACGCGATCGGCATCGTCGCCGCAATCGTGAACGTCCCCCACGGGCTCTCTTTCAACGCATTCACCACTACCAGCGCCACCACCGCAAGCAGAACGATCATGATCAGCAGAACCGTCAGCAGCGCCGTGAAGCCGCCCACTTTGCCGATCTCCTCGCGCGCCATCTGCCCCAGCGTCTTGCCGTTGCGCCGCATGGAGCAAAACAGAATCACGAAATCCTGCACCGCCCCGCCCAGTACCGCCCCGAGAATGATCCACAGCGTCCCCGGCAAATACCCGAACTGCGCCGCCAGCGTCGGGCCAACCAGCGGCCCCGGCCCCGCAATGGCGGCAAAATGGTGGCCGAACAAAATCCATTTATTCGTCGGCTCGAAATCGTGCCCGTCGCGCAAGCGCTCCGCCGGCGTCGCGCGCCGGTCGTCCAGCGCCATCACTTTCGCGGCAATGAATTTCGCGTAGAAACGAAATCCCACCGCGTAACTGCACGCGGCGGCGGCCACAATCCACAAACTGTTCACCGGCTCGCCACGGCTCGTCGCGATCGCCGCCAGGCACAACCCCGCCGCCAACGACACCACGCCCCACAGAACGCGCCCGGCAATCTTCATAGACACCCCGATTTCAACACACCTTCAAAATTCTACTCACACTTTGCGCCGTTCCCGAAAATCTGCAAATAAAATACCGCGCATTGCCAACTACTTACAGCCGCGCTCACGACGACGCCGTCTCGAAACGCCGCAACACCCGCGCTATTCTTCGATCAAGAGTTCGTCGCTCATTCGTCGGAGAGGCGATCGCTACAGCGTAGAAGCAAACCCGGGCTCCCCTGCGCCAGTCACGAGTGACGAATGGCCGCCGCTCCATGAGCTGTCCCGCACCGTAGCGGGTTAACAAAACGGCTTGGGAGGCCTCCTCGAAAATGTCCGGCGCGCAGCGAAATTTCGGCGCCCACTGCCGCGCTTCATAAGTAACGGCGCCGCAAATAACGGCGCCGCGCTTCATAAATCTGCGATAACCTGCGATCCGCGGGAGAACTGCGTCCGCGCGCCGCACGGCACGCTACCCTAAGACTTGCCGCTCTCCCGCCGCAGTTTCGTCGCCACGGCCGCGACCGCCGGCGCGCTCTCCCTCGCGGCCTGCCGCAGAAAGCCCTCCGGCTATTCCGGTTTCGCCTTCGTCGCCAATCAGGAAGGCCAAGCCATTGCCGCCGTCGACCTCGAAAGCTTCACCGTCGCGCGCCACATCCGGCTCGACGGCAAGCCCTCCCAGGTCCTCGCCAGCCTCTTCGCCTCGCGCGTATACGCCCTCACTCCCGAATCGGGGACCATCCACGAGATCCTTCCAGACACGCTGGCTCTTTCACGCCGTATCCGCGTTGCCCAGTCCGCCATCTCGATGCGGCTGGCGCGCGGAGGCGCGGCGCTCGCCGTTTTGTGCCGCGAGCCCCGCCGCATCGCGCTGCTTTCTCTCCCGGCGCTGCGCGTCGTTTCTGAAACGCCGCTCTCCGCCGAGCCGCGGGACTTCGATCTCG
This sequence comes from Bryobacterales bacterium, assembly GCA_963838885.1. Taxonomy (GTDB): domain Bacteria; phylum Acidobacteriota; class Terriglobia; order Bryobacterales; family Bryobacteraceae; genus JAICMB01. The sequence goes on from CAWITB010000067.1 coordinate 9,781, forward strand.
ATAAAGACGCGCTCTTCGCCGGCGTCAGTTATGCCTCCGAACAGGCCATCGGCATTCTGCGTCTCGCCGACGCTCGTCCCACGCCCCCGATCCGCGCGCAAGGCGAGATCGGCGCCGTGCGCTTCCGCGGCGATGGGCAGGTCCTCATCGCGGCCGATCTCACGCGCCGCATGTTGTCGCTCTACGATGTCGCGGCGCGCGCCGCCATGGTCGATCTCCCGCTCGCCGTACGACCCGATCGTCTCTGCTTCAAACCCGATGGCGGCGAGCTATTCATCACCGGCGAGGGTGGCGATGCCGTGGTCGTCGCCGCGCCTTACTACACCCCCGAGGTCTCCATGACCATGCTGGCCGGCCGCAGTCCCGGGGCCATGGCCGCCTGCGCCGATCCCGCTTATCTTTTCGTCGCCAATCCCAAATCCGGCGATGTCAGTATCCTCGATATCGATAGCCGCAAAGTAGTCGCCATCACTCCCGCCGGCACGAATCCCAACTACATCGAAATCACCCCCGACGGCAACTATGCGCTGGTCCTGAACGAAACCTCGGGCGACATGGCCGTGATTCGCACCGCCAGCATTGTCCGCGCCGTCTCCGAGCGTTGGCGCAGCCGCCGCGGCGCTCTCTTTATGATGGTCCCGGTCGGCTCCAAGCCTGTCAGCGCCGCCGTCACGCCGATATAAGGCGTAAAACCGCATCCGCATCAAAGCCGCGCCGTCGCCGCCGGTGCGCGATAATAGTGACAATTAACTGAATACTAACAATCGAAGAGTAGCCATGAGCCGCTAACAAATGCAGGGTACTAAGCTTCTTAACACGAAAATTATCATTCCTCGGCTCACCCAGGAACCCGAATCCGGCGCCGGACGCCTCGTTCCCATCGAAACGTTCATCGGGACCGAGAGCACCTGCGACGGCTCCGGCCAGATCACGTTGAGTTTCGACATCGAGCAGATCCGCAGGTCCGTCGAGCCCGGCGCGATGGCGACGCCCGTCGCCATCCTGCTCTGTTCCGCCGACGCTCGCGCTTTGGGCAAGGCGCTGCTCGATTCGGCCGATGTCGCCGAGCGGCTCGCCGCGGAAGTCCGCAGCATGAAATAATTGCATCGGTAATACTCGCTGCGGCAATCCCAGTGCGGGAATATATAATTCTTTGATACAGGCCCTTTGTGGACTATAAACCGGATTCGACAACGGCGGAGCAGGAGTTAAAGCGCCTCGACGCGCAAATCGACTCTGCTCACGATCTGAACGCGCTCAAGCCGATCTTTTACCGGCTTGAGGAGATCACCAAAGAGTACGCCGCCGACTTCGACGTTCAGACGCTGGTATCGGACATCAAACAGCACCTCATGAGCCGGGGCATTCAGTTGAAGCAGCAAGGGCAGGTCGCGACCGCGACGAATCCCATCGGCTCCGGGAATTACAGTCCCCCTCCGCCGACCGCGCCCTCGCTTCCCAATCTTCCGCACAGCGCCGCGAAAGCAAACGCTCCCGTCATCGACGACCCGTTTCGTCCGCCGGCGCCCTTCGACGCCGCCGCAACGGACCCCTTGCCCGCCGCCGGAGCCAAACAACCTCCCCCGTCCCAGCTCGACTCGACGCGCGAAGTCTTCGTCCCTCCCGTACGGACGCCGCCTCTTCCGCCGGCCCCGCCTCCGGACCTCGATGGCGCTCCCGTCAACTGGAAAAGACCAGTCCTGATCGGCGGCGGCATCGGGCTTCTTTTCGTGCTTCTGGTGATCTTGATAATTTTTCTCGTGAAGAAGCCGCATCCTCCCCCGCCGCCCTCCGCCGTTCCCGTCAACGTCGCTACCGTTCCTCCCGGCGCCGACGTTCGTGTCAACGATCAAACGCGATGCACCTCCAATTGCAGCGTCAAACTCACGCCCGGCGAGTACACTCTCAGCGCCATTCTGCCGGGATACGATCAGACCAAACAAAACATTACCGTCGAGAAGGATCATCCTTTTTCGCTCAGCCTGACGCTGAAGCCCCTATCTCCCTCGCTGAAAATAGTCACGGACCTGGGCGCCGCGGGCAATGTCACGGTCGACGGTAATCCCGCCCCGGCTTCCCAAGACGGACAATTCTTTCTCGACCACGTCGCCGAGGGCGAGCACAAGGTCGTCATCTCAGGCAATCGAGGCGCGCAGGTCGAGTTCGCGTTTCAGATCGCTCCAGCAGCGCCCCCCGTGATCGCGGGCCCCATCAAGACGAAAAATCTAATCGCCGTTCTGGCCAGCGGCATGGGCCCTCAGGTTCACATCGTCAGTAGCAAGACGCCAGTAAAGATCGCCCTCGACGGGAATCCCGCCGGGGATGCCGGACCCGACGGAATCGATCTGAAAGACGTCCGTCCCGGCGACCACGAGATTACTCTCAGCGACGGAACAGGGGAGGAACGCAAACTGACCCTGACCACAACGCCCGCCGCTTTCCTGACCGCTTGGGTGAATGCCAACACCAGCGGCGGCACGCTGGTTATAAACGCCGGTGAAGACGGCGCGACCGTGACGGTGAATGGCCGCGCCTATCCCCGCAAGACGTCTCGCGGGGGCCAGCTCACGATTCCCAATCTCGATCCCAAGGATTACAAAGTCAAAGTCTCGAAATCCGGTTTTCAGGACGCGCCGGAGCAGACGGCGTCAATTAAGAAAGGTTCCGAAGCGAAGCTCACGTTTAAGTTGCAAGCGATTCCTCAGACAGCAACTCTTCGCATCGCCGGCGGGACGCCCGGCGCCGGCGTGTTCATCGACAACGAGAACGTGGGACAAATCGGCGCGGACGGCGCGCTGATCTACCCAACGGTTGCGCCCGGCGATCACGCTATCGAATTCCGCAAGGACGGCTACACGAACAAGACCACGATCCGAACTTTCCGTCCGGGAGAACCGATCGAACTCTCCAGCGATGCCGTTCTGGAGCGCCCCATGGGGACACTGAAATTGTCTGTCACGCCAAAAGACGCCCAGATCACGATCCATCACGCCGGCGAGAGCGGTAGCGGCAATCCTATCCAGGCGGGAGCGCACTCGCTGCCGGCCGGCTCCTATACGATCACCGGAAAAGCGCCCGGCTACCAGGACGCGAGCACGACGGTGCAAGTCAAGAATGGCGAATCCGCCGTCGCCGATTTGAAGCTCACCAAGGAGGGCGCTCCGCCACCGCCGCCCAAAGTCTCGACCGCCAACTGGGAACACCCCAACGAGTGGAAACTCGACAACGGCTGGCAGGTCCACACAGGCGGCGGATTTCGTCCCGTTCGGCGCTAATCCCAGCACCGGTACGTTCACGTTCAGCCGTGCAGTTGCTCAAGGGTGGCAACCTATTCCACAAGCACGCCATTCAGTGGCGTGCCGCCTATGTGGACGATAAGAATTACGTTCAATTCAGCTTGGATAACAAGAGCTTCGATACCAGAATCGTCGCCAACGGCAAGGGGACCAGCAAACCGAAATTCCAGATCGACAGCGTTGAGGAGCCGTTCTACGTTCAGGTCGAGATCACGCCCGACAGCATCGTACACCGTCTCAAGGAAGGCGATCAGTGGGTCGAGATCGGCCGCTTAGCGAAGCCCGGCGCCAACAACGGTAAATTCGGCTTCTATGTCCCCGGCAAAGACGAACTGGCCATCTCGAACTTCAAATACAACGCAAACGCCTCACAATAAAAGCATGGACGAGCGCCAATTCTACAAAGAGTCGAATACGACCAAACCCGCGACCCTGAACTGCCCTTTCTGCAAGACTCCCGATACCTACGATCTGCGCTGGCTCCTGCGCACGAAAATCGATCGCCTCCCCGGCAACGCCGACGAACGCGACCGGGCCAAATTCAAGAAAGCCGCCAGCTACATGGTTCTCCTCGACGACAAAGTGATGTGCAAAAACATGCGCTGCCGCAAACGCTTCGACATCTCCGGCGTCAAGACGACGGCTTTCGTCTAAAGGCGGCCCTTCCCGGCTTTGCCCTTTCAACATCCCCATTTCCGCGCTTATCTGACCGCGCGCTTTCTGGTCACGATCTCATCCGAAATGCAATCGCTCGCGGTCGCCTGGCAGATTTACGCCCTCACCCACCGTCCGCTCGACCTCGGACTGGTGGGACTCGCCCAATTCCTGCCCGGCATGTTCCTGTTCCCGATCGCCGGCCACGCCGCCGACCGCTTTCCGCGCCTGCGCATTCTGCTGTCCTGCTACGCGGCATTCTCGCTCTGCTCGGCGCTGCTGCTCGCGCTAGCCTTGCATGGGACTGCGGCCCCGTGGCCCATCTACGCCATTCTCCTTCTCAACGGGACTGTGCGCGCATTTAACGGCCCCGCCAGCCAGGCCTTTCTGCCCCTGCTCGTGCCCGAACGGGAATTCCCCGCCGCCGTCGCATGGAACTCTTCCGTGTTCCAATCCGCTACCATCGCCGGTCCCCTCGCCGGTGGAGCGATTTACGCGCTGGCGAACAGTCCCGCGCCGGTGTATGCCACCGCCGCCGCGGTTTATCTGATCGGACTCGGGCTGATGTCGACCGTCCGCGCGCCGGCGTCGACGAGCACGCGGCCGGGCATTTCTCTCGCCATCGTTCTCGAAGGGTTGCGCTACACCTGGCGCAATAAACTGGTTCTCGGCGCCATCTCGCTCGATCTCTTTGCCGTTCTCCTCGGGGGCGCCGTGGCGCTGCTGCCGGTCTATGCGCGCGAGATCCTCAAAACCGGACCCGCCGGACTCGGCGTCTTGCGAGGCGCGCCTGGCGTAGGCGCCGTAGTGATGGCGATCGCCATGGCGCGGTGGCCCCTGCGCCGCCGTGCCGGAACCATCATGCTATCCTGCGTCGCCGCATTCGGAGCTTTTACCGTCGTGTTCGGGCTCTCCCGCAGCCTGCCACTCTCGATCGCCGCGCTTGCGCTCACCGGAGCGTCCGATATGATCAGCGTGGTGGTCCGCCATACCCTCGTGCAACTGACCACGCCCGATGCTATGCGCGGACGCGTCAGCGCCGTGAATATGATTTTCATCGGAGCGTCGAACGAGGTTGGCCAGTTCGAGTCCGGCCTTACCGCGCAGTGGTTCGGGACGATCCCGGCCGTAGTTCTCGGCGGCCTCGGAACCATTGGGGTCGTTCTCTTATGGAGCTGGCTGTTCCCGTCCTTGCGCCGCGTGGACACCCTGGTTCCCGACCAGGAGTTGATCGCGTAGGGACGGCGCCGCCTGCGAGGAGTTTACTGGAGGCGCCGCTTAATTCGCGGCGGCCGTGGTTCCCGATCAGCAGTTGAGCGTATAGGGCAGCGCCAGGATTTGGCGCTGCCCAAAGCAGTCGCGCCGTTAGCTAATTCGGCCTGCCGGTATACAGGAACGTGTAAGTAGCGGTCGCCATATTACCCGCGGTATCCGTCGCCGTCACCGTAATTGCGTACCCGCCTGGCGCGGGGAACTGGATACTCACGACTCCCGCCGTGCCCGATTGCACGATGGCAACCTGCGGCGTAGAGCTAAACGTGTACGTTAACGCTCCGGTACCCCCAGTGCTCCCGGTCACGCTCAGCGTCAATGGACTGAACGGTTCCTGAATCGACTGGTTTTGCGGCAGTGTCGACCCATTTGCGGTCGCGACGACCGTAATCCCACCTCCGGTGCCAGTGCCGGTTCCGGTTGCCTGTTCCCGTGCCGGTTCCGGTTCCTGTGGAGGACGGGAAGGTCAGAGTCCCGGAGGCGCCCTGCGAATATTCGACGACTTGCCCCGCGATCAGGACCACCACATTACTTATCGTGGTCGAGCTGCTTCCGTTGCTATAACCAACGGCTACCGCCGCGGGGGCTCCATTGAAGCTCCCGTAAATGCCGTTTGAAGGACTTGTGACGGTTCCGACCAGCATGATCGAAGGCGTCGGATTGCAACTGGAAAGAACCTGGCTCACCTGGATGGCCGTGGTCGCGATCGTGTTTGCCGACGTGATTCCACTGCCCGGCGTCGGGATCGGAGATGCCACGGCGGTCAGAAATACGGTAGACGTTACGGTGCTCAGTTGCGGATTGTAAACGAGCTGTTCATGAATCTCCTGCGCTCCACCCGCGATGGCCGTCAACACGTTGGCGGGGGCGTTCGGCGTGAGTGTCGTCCCAATGTTGCTGAGCGGAACGACTCGCTCGATATTCAGCGCGCTCACACTCGTCGGGGCCGTTGTGCACGCCGCAGTCGAGCCCGTTCCTGTCCCGGTCCCGCCCGTCTGCGCAAACGCCAAAGCGCACATTGCCGGGGCGGCCAAAAATACGCCCATTGCTTTCGAAGACTTCATTTTTCTAACTCCTCCTCAGTTTTGTTCCGTAGAAAATGCCCAATCCAGCAATATGATGATACACCGGACGTTAGATGCGCGGACGGTTTACTCCATTTCAAACAATTCCCTAACCTAACGTAATTAGATGTAGAATAACAGGAAATGAGGATCGTCCCCATCGCGCTGCTGCTTTTGACCAGTCTCCCGGCCGTGCGCGCCGCCGATCCCGAGCTGGAGGTCCGCAATGCCGAAAAGGCTTGGACCAATGCCGTCACCAGCCGGGATTTCGCGTCGCTTGAAAAAATACTCGGAGGCAAGCTGATCTACGCTCACTCAACGGGCGCGATCCAATCCAAGGAGCAGTATCTGGCGCGGCTGAGATCCGGCGCGCAAAAGTACGACAAGATCGAATTCGAGAGCATGCGAATCGTTCCGTATGGCTCCTCGGCGGTAAGCCACTCGATCATTCGCATGACCGGCACAAGCGACGGCAAGCCCTTCAACGACCGTGTCATGATGCTGGATGTTTGGGAGCGGCAGGATGACGCCTGGCGGCTGGCGGCGCATCAGACGACGAAACTGCCGTAGTCCGCGCGCCATCCCTTCCGAATTGCCACAAATTTCGAGTTTCGAGCGTCCACTGCTTGGAGGTACGGGATGAGGATACTGACGAATCTTACCGCGGCAGGTTTTTCAGTCGCGCTTCTGGTCGCCCAACAGGCGAGTTCTCCGAACAAAGCGGCGCGGACGAGTTATGCGGGACAGACTTGGGTCGGCCTGCTGGTCGCGGCATCCTGCCCTGCGCCGGCCGAAAGCTCCCGAGCAATGAAACAATCCGAGTTGACGGTCACCGATCGCGTGACGACGCCCTCGGTCGACTCCGCCGGAACGCGGGGCAATTCGACGGCAAACGCTTCCACCTCGGGCGAGCCCACCACGCGCCGCAATGTCCCGCTCACCGGCGATATCGCAGCGGCCAAGACCGGGGCCGACGCCGGATGGCAACGAGCTAAGCGCCAAGCCGCCGCCCTCGCGCCGGCGTGCCGGGTTTCCACGGCGACAACGCAGTTCGCGCTTCTGCTGCCCGACGGGCGCGTGCTCCATTTCGACGACTTGGCCAATTCCGGCATCGCCAAGCAACTGCCCGCCGTTTCGGGAAATAAGATTTACAGAGTGCAGGTGGTCGGCAAGATCGAGAACAACACGATCGCGCTGGACAGCATTCAAATCTAGCTAGCGCCGGCTCGCCCTGCTAACCTGAATTTTAATGAGCCAGAGCATTACTATAACTCTGCCCGATGGCAGCCGGCAGAGCGTACCCTCCAACACCAGACCGCTCGACATAGCGAAATCAATCGGCTCCCGGCTGGCGGACGACGCCGTGGTGGCGCGCGTCAATGGCGATCTCTACGATCTTACGCGGCCCCTCGAACACGACGCCGCGCTGCAGGTGCTGACCTCAAAAAATCCCGAAGCGCTACAGGTCTATCGTCATTCCACAGCGCATCTTCTGGCGGCCGCGGTGCTCGAGCTTTACCCCGAGACGAAGCTCGGAATCGGACCGCCCACCGACGCGGGCTTCTATTACGATTTTCAGCGCGAGACTCCGTTTACGCCGGAAGATCTGGAGAAAATCGAAGCCCGCATGTGGGAGTTGCAATCCCAGGCTCTTCCTTTCGAACGCGTCATGACGCCCAAAGAGGAAGGCTTGCGAAAGTACGCGGACGATTGGATGAAACGCGAGCTGATCGAGGAGCGCGCCGGAGAGGTGTTCTCGGAATACACCCTGGGTCCGAACTTTATCGATTTCTGCCGCGGTCCGCACGTCCCCTCGACGGCGCGCATTAAAGCCTTTAAGCTGCTGTCGGTGGCGGGCGCGTATTGGAAAGGGAACGAGCATAATGCGCGCCTGCAGCGCATTTACGGCACGGCCTTCTTCAGCAAGAAAGAGCTGGACGCCTATCTGCAGCAGCTCGAAGAAGCCAAGAAGCGCGATCACCGCAAGCTCGGACAGGAGCTCGATCTGTTCAGCATTCAGGAATTGGCCGGTCCCGGGCTGATCTTTTTTCATCCCAAGGGCGGCCGCGTGCGCAAGATCCTCGAAGACTGGATGCGCGACCAATATCTGAAGCGCGGATATTCCCTCGTCTATACGCCCCACGTGATGCGGCGCGATCTGTGGAAGACCTCCGGTCACGCGAATTTCTATTCGGAAAACATGTTCACTCCCATGGAGCTGGACGACGCCGAATACCAGCTCAAGCCCATGAACTGCCCGGGCCACATTCTGATCTATCGCGACAAGATGCACAGTTATCGCGACCTGCCGGTGCGTTTGGGCGAGCTGGGGACGGTGTATCGCTACGAGCGCTCCGGCGTGATGCACGGGCTTCTGCGGGTGCGCGGATTCACGCAGGACGACGCCCATATTTTCTGCACGCCGGAACAGATCGAGGACGAGATCGTAAATTGTCTCGAGTTTGCGATCGACACGTTGAAGACCTACGGATTCGGCGATTACCACGCCGACATTTCTACGTGGGATGGCGGCGCGAGCGGCAAGTACGACGGCTCGGCGGAGCAGTGGGAGTTGGCCGAAGGCGCGCTCCGCAAGGCGGTCGAGCGGCTCCATATCAACGCCGCCGTCGTACCGGACGAAGCGGCGTTCTACGGTCCCAAGATCGACATGAAACTGGTGGACGCGATCGGCCGGCCGTGGCAGCTTTCAACCGTGCAATTCGATTTCATGCTGCCGCGACGCTTCGGTCTGGAGTACGTCGGCGAGGACGGCAAGAAGCATCAGCCGTTGATGGTGCACCGTGCGCTATACGGGTCCGTCGAGCGGTTTTTCGGCATTCTGGTGGAGCATTATGCTGGCGCGTTTCCGGTGTGGCTGGCGCCGGTCCAAGCTATCGTGCTGCCCATTACGGACCGCCAGCTAGAATACGCAAAAGAGGTGGCCGCGCGGCTGGAGGCGGCCGGGCTGCGCGTCACTGTGGACGACCGCAAAGAGAAGGTCAATCTCAAAATTCGCGACGCGCAGCTTCAGAAGATTCCTTTCATGCTGGTTGTAGGCGACCGCGAAGCGCAAAACGATGCGGTTTCGGTGCGCAACCGCAAGCACGGCGATCAAGGCGTAAAACGCGTCGCCGATTTTCTGGCCGATATTCGGCAACTGATCGATAGCAAAGCGCCGTTCGAATAAGACGGCATGGGCCCGGTATGGCTATTGTTGCGGCGGCGCTGGCCGGCGTGCTGGCAGGCTCGTTGGCGTACTGCGTGCTCACGCTGCTGGCCGTACGCAGCTACCTCGCGCAGATGAGTGTAGCGGCGCCGCCGGACCCAATGCCCGAGATCAGCGTGCTCAAGCCGCTCGCTGGACGCGATCTGGGCCTGGAGGAAAACCTGCGAAGCTTCTTTACGCAGGACTATCCCAATTACGAGCTGCTCTTCGCGGTGCGGCGCGGCGACGATCCGGCCATCGAGGTGGTCCGGAGGCTACAGAGTGAACACCCCGGCATCGCAACGGAGCTGATCGTCACCGGCGAGCCCCCTTATCCGAACGCAAAAGTCTATAGTCTCGATCGCATGCTGGCGGCCGCGCGGCACGATCTCGTCGTGATGAGCGACAGCGATATTCGCGTCGCAAGCGAGTTTCTGCGCGGCGTCGCGGCCGAATTCGCCGACGAAACGATCGCGCTGGCCACCTGTCCTTATCGCGCCATCGGCGGCCCGAGCGTGTGGTCGGCGCTCGAGGCCGAGGGCATGAATACCGAGTTTTTGTCCGGCCTGCTTCTTGCGCGCATGCTTGAAGGAATGAAATTCGCGGTTGGGCCGACCATCCTTGCGCGCCAGACCATGCTGCGCGCGATCGGCGGCTTCGAGCGGCTCAAGGATTATCTGGCGGAAGATTTCATGATGGGCAAATTGGCCGCCGAGCAAGGTTTTGGCGTCATCCTATCGCGCAACATCGTGGAGCATCGCATCGGCAGCCAACGCCTGGGCTCGAATTTCATTCACCGGCTGCGCTGGAACCGTAGCACGCGTCGCTCGCGGCCGTCCGGTTATATAGGGCAGTTATTCACCTACCCGCTGCCGATCGCGATTATACTTATTGCCATTCAGCCGTCCTGGTGGCCGGCGCTGATCGCCGCGCTCGCGTTCCGCGCCGCCGCCGCTTGGGCCACTTCGAAAACGGTGTTGGACGTTACCCCAAACTGGTGGCGAGTGGCGGCGCAGGATCTGTTAAGCTTCGCATTTTGGATCGCGGGATTTTTCGGCAACACGATAGTATGGCGGGGGCGGCGCTATCGTCTGCTGGCGGATGGACGATTTACCGTAGTGGACTGAAGCGATGTTAATGGAATAAATTTCATTGCTTGCCGCGCTCACAAGCGATAACGGCGGCTGCGCGCGGGCCGTCCTGAAAGATAGGAGGATCTGTTATATATGCTGCGTCGAGGATTGATGGCCGCCGTACTAGGTTGTTCTCTGGCGGCGAGCGCGTTTTGCGCCGATGTTTACGTTCGAGTTGGTCCGCCCCGGCCCGTTGTGGAGCGCCGCCTGGCGCGCCCCGGTCCCAATTATGTCTGGACTCCCGGGTATCACCGCTGGGATGGCTCGCGTTACGTCTGGGCTCCGGGCGCCTGGGTGCTTCCGCCGCGTCCCCACGCCCACTGGGTCGCCGGACACTGGGCGCATCGTCATCAGGGCTGGATCTTTATCGAAGGGCGCTGGCGATAAATCCACGAATGGCGGCGCGGATGTCCGCACGGCGTGGATTATGACGGCCTCAACTATGGTTCAGGTTGACCAGCAGCTTGCGGCTCCGCGCTTTCATCGCAGGCGTACCGTTCCGGGTCGCCTCGCGTAAGATCTCTATAACTTGGGGCGCCATAATCGGGTCTTCCCGTGCCAGGTCGGCGAGCCCTTGCAGGGCGAATGTCTTGACAAGGGAGCTACGGTCTTCGAGATAGCTGTTGAGCATCGATATCGCGAATTGCCGTTGCTTGTTGTTTAGAAAAAGCCGTGGAATCATGACAGCCAAGTGCCAACGCAGTTCTTTTTCCCTTGCGTCGGACATCAAACCCAGCAATGCGTCCTTATAAGGACGGAGGAGCTCACGATTGTTGCGAGTGACCTTCTCCGTCGCGTCCGCGGCGCGCATGCGGACGAGAGCATCCTCCGACCACATGCCTTCGATAAGCTCGGGAAACAGTGCCGGATCCTGCGACACCATTGCCGCCACCTGACCGGAGCGGCCGATCGTGCGTCGATCCCCTCCTTCGAGCAAAGCGAGAACTTTCCCTTTCTCCATTGAATAAGCCACCGGTTGACGACTACTCCTGCCGCAGCGCCTCAACCGGATCGATTCGCGTCGCGCTCCAGGCTGGAATAATGCACGCGCAGAAAGCTATCCCCAAAACGAACAGCGGAACCGCAATGAAGGACACGGGGTCCGTTGCTTTCACCTCGTAAAGCCAACCGCCGACCAGGCGCGTGGCAGCGAACGCGCCCGCCAAGCCGATCAGCAAACCTGAAGCGGTGAGGCGCATACCTTGCGACAGAATTAGCGCCAAAATGCGGCCGCGCGACGACCCCACGGCCATACGAACGCCAATTTCCACCGTACGCTGCTTGACCGCGTACGAGATCAATCCGTAAAGCCCAGCCAGCGCCAATGCCACCGCGATCGCGGCGAAGATAGTAAGAAGAACAGTCTGAAAACTGCGGCGCGCGTTGCTTTGCTTGATTCGCTCGCCCATCGTGCGGACGCTTTCAAGAGTCAGCGCGGGATCAAGGGACCGCAGCGCCGCACGCGCTTCACCAATCACCTGCTGAACCGGCGCGGCGCACTCGATGGCGAAATTGTCGCCGCTATCGGCCGGCCGCCAGAGCTGCGGCTGGCTTGCTCCTTCGAGCGTGATATGCCGAACGTTCCCCACCACGCCGACGATTGTCGACCAGGAAGATTTCGATAGGTCGCGGATCCCCGTCCGAACCTGTCCGCCCAGCGGATCGCGGCCCTGGAAATACATTTCTGCGAACTCCTCGTTCACCATCGCTACGGAAGTCTGGGAACGGGCGTCGTGCGGATCGAAATCCCGGCCTCGCAGCAAAGGCGTACCCATGGCTTTGCGATAACGGGCGTCACGGAGCGGTTTTCCACCATTTCCTTGGACACTCCAAATCCGCGTGTCTCGGCGAACGTGACCGACTCCTGATTATTCAACGGCGTGGAATTGGAGGCTGCCCGCGTACTTCACTCCCGGCATGTTGCGCAGTTTGGTTAGGAAGTTCTTATAAAATGCCGCTCGCAGTTCGGGTTTGTTATAGCGCTCGTCCAGATTGAGCCTGAATGTCAGGGTGGCCGGTGAAAAACCAGGCTTAACTCCCGCGAGTTTGACATAACTGCGAATCAGCAGGATCGATCCCGTTAGTAAGATGACCGATAGCGCTACTTCCAATACGATGAGAGCGAAGCGGCCTCTATTGGAAGTGCCCCCTACTCTACTCCCGCCCGATCTCAATAAGTCATTGATGCTAACCCGCGAGGCGGAAATCGCCGGCGCAAGACCGCATAGAATGCCGCTCCCGACGGTAAGCATTGAGGCGACCGCCAAAACGCGGCCATCGACTCCGGCGGTATCGAAGCGCGGGATTTCGCCCGGATTGAGACGGACCAACAGATGCACGGCTGCGTAAGCGAGAGCGACGCCCACAACCCCGCCAATGCAGCTCAACAGCAGCGCTTCCGTCAGCAGTTGGCGAATAATGCGCGCGCGCTCCGCGCCGAGAGCGGTGCGGATTCCCAACTCGCGAGATCGCGCGGTAGCGCGCGCCAACAATAGAGGAGTTGCTACGTTTCCGATCGCGATCAGCAGCACCATGCCCACCGCGCCCAACAACAGCCAGAGCATCTTTTCCACGGGTCCAATGATGGTGTCGACGAGCGGCCTTGCAAGAACGGTCCAGCCCCTCCATATTTCCGGATAAAGAGGCTGTAAGTGGGCTTCAATCGCGGCCAATTCGATTTGCGCGGCAGCCGCCGATACGCCATCCTGCAATCTCCCGATCGCCACGGCGCTATCGAAGTCCGTTCGATTTGTTTTTTGGTTCACCGTATAGGCAGCGGGCAACCAGATGTCCGTCTGCTTCAATCCCGATCCGTCGTAGGGGATATCGCCATCGAAAGGATATCCGAAGCCCTTCGGCATCACTCCAACAACCGTGTAGTTGCGGCGGTTCAACTGAATCTGTTTCCCAATGACATCCGGCCGGGAGCCGAACTGAGAACGCCAAAACGCATCGCTGACGACGGCGACCCCTTCCCGTCCCGGCCGGTCGTCGCTCGAATCGAGGCTCCTGCCCACTTCAGGCGAGACCTCAAGTGTTCGAAAAAAGTTGCCGCTCACGAAGGCTGCGCCTATGCGCGTGACGGAACCGCCCCGGACAACGTTCAGCGGCGCCGGCCGCAACAGAGTCATGCTCGAGAAGTCGCGGCTCAATCGCCGCCAATCGTAGAAGTCAGGGAGATTCGGACCGAGCTCTAGCGGAACACCCTTGAAATTCACATTCGGGCTCCACAGATAAACCAGCTTCTCCGGGTGACCATAGGGCAGCGACCGTAATAATACGGCATTCACCACGCTGAAGATCGATACCGTTGCGCCGATCCCGAGCGCCATCACCAGCAGCGCGATTACCGTGAAACCCGCCGCGGACGCTAGCACGCGAGCTCCGTATTTCAGGTCGGATGCCAGGACGTGCCAATGCTCTCTGGGCGCGCTGAATGCAAGATCCGCGATCGCCTCCAGCCATAAGCGCGAACACGGCTCGGACCGCAGCCTGTTTGCGAATAGCCGCTCCATCTCCGCCCCGTACTCATGGCGAAACTCCGCCGGATAACAGTAGAGCATCGCCCGAAAGAGTTTAGTTTGGCTTTGCGGCCAGTCCATGCGCCCTCGCCTGTTTGAGAAGCTCCGTCATCCGCATCACCTCCGCTTTGGCCGCCTTGCGCCCCAGCGGCGTCAGACGATAGTAACGCCGGCGCTCGTGGTCCTCCTCGGGCCGTTGATTCTCGCGCAGCTCCACGATCAGACCTTCCTGCAAGAGGCGTTTGATGGAGCCATACAAAGTTCCGGCGCTCAAACGCAGTTTGCCGCCCGTTCGCGCCGCGACATCCTGCATAATTCCATAGCCATGCTGGTCGCGCTCGGCAAGCGCCACCAGAATGTGAAAAGCCTGAGGGCTCAGCGCGGTCATTCCGGCATTATAGCGCGATGCGATATACAGAGCGGCGATATACAGAAAGGCGTGTCACGGCTTCGGCGATGTCGCGGGATAGTGTCGCGGGATAGTGTCGCGGGATAGTGTCGCGGGATAGTGTCGCGGGATCGCAAGGAACAATGTGAGCCGAGGCGCGCGCGGAAAGTGGTAGCCGGCGAAAAACCGGGATCTATGGCCCGGCCCTTCGCAATCAGGTCCGCTTCACCTTGACGCCTCCGTTGGTGGTGCTGACATGAATCAGCGGACCGCCGGAGCCGACGTTGAAATCGAGATTGTGCGGCTTGAGGTTGCCTTGCGCCGTAATGGGGAAATCGGACTGAATGCCGCCATTGACGGTTTCGGTCTGAATGTGCGCGGAGTAGGATTCGGGCAGGGAGAGGACCACGCCCCCATTTCGCGTCGTGACCTCCAGTTGACGGCCCTCCCAACTGTTTCCCGCAAGCTCCACCACGACGCCGCCGTTCACGGTCGAGCCGCTGACGTCGCCGGCAATTCGCTGCAGGCGTACTCCGCCGTTGGTGGCGCTGAATTCGATGCGCCCGCGCACGTCCGAAATGACGATACCGCCATTGTGCGTGTTGAGCGTGATGTCGGTGGTTTGGGGAACGAAGATCTCGTAGCTGACGCTCCACGAGGAATTGCCGGCCGTCTCGGGACCCTCGGCGCGGACCTGTCCGGCGGCTGCATCCACGCGAACCTGGGAGGCATAGGCGCGCGCCTGGGCGTCGCTATCGGCCGAGGCTTCGACCCGCGAGCGCACCAGCACATCGTTTTGTAGCCAGCCTCTGACCGTGGCGCCGCCGTTGTGGCCGGCATCGATGGTGAGGCGTCCGGCGGCCGGAAGCGGCTGTTCCCGGATCTCGCAATAGCGCGCGCGATCGCCGCCGCCGTTATTAGAAACGCCGTTGTTCTCGCAGGTCAATCGCTTCTCGCGATTATCCTGCATCTGGGCCTGCGCGGCCGCGGCGGCAAGCGCGGCAAAGAGGACGTAACGGAGCGCTGATTTCGTGTTCATCGACGGGTATTACCGGCCCCGCAATGGAAGGTTACCGCTTCGACAATGGTAAAATTGAAAACGAAAATTGGGAGGTCGTCTAATGGTAAGACTGCAGACTCTGGATCTGCGTATCGGGGTTCGAGTCCCTGCCTCCCAGCCAAACATCCCGCGGGAGTAAACGTCTCTTCCACTATGAGTAAACCGCCGGTATTTGCGTTTTTTCCGCTGGCGCTGGGCCTCGCCTGGGCACAGAATGCGAACAACGTATTCGAGAAGGCTCCGCCCGATGTCGACGACGCTTTGCGCGCGCGCATTACCCAGTTCTATCAGGATTTCGTGGACGGCAAGTTCCGCCAGGCCGATGCCTTCGTGGCCGAGGATAGCAAGGACGTATTCTTTGCCATGGAAAAGAAGCGCTACGGCGCTTGCGCGCTGGGGAATGTGACGTATTCGGACAACTTCACGAAGGCGCGCGCCGTGACCACTTGCGATACGGAATATTTCATGATGGGACGCCCCATTCCCATTAAACTGCCAATCTCCAGCATGTGGAAGATTGAGAACGGCGAATGGGTTTGGTACGTGATCCCCATCTCCCAGCGTACGGAGATGAACACCCCGTTCGGCCCTGTCAAAGTTCCTCCGCCGCCGGCGGCGGGCGAGCAGACCGCGAGTAGCCCATCGATCGCGATGAAGATGGTGGCTCCCGAGACGGTTTTGAACGGAGTGAAGGTCGATCGCGATGCCGTGGAATTCAATCCCTCGAAATCCTCCAAGCAGGAAGTGCAGGTCACAAACACCTTGCCGGGACCAGTGACGATTACGGTGGATACAGGCATCGCGGGCGTCAAGGTCACGCCGGAGAGGGTATCGTTGAACGGGAAGGCGGAAGCCACGTTTTCGATCGCCTTCGACGCCCACGATCCCAAGATCTTGTGCAAAGAGTGCATGGCGCATCCGCAGTCCAGGACGGCCGGCGACGTGAACCTGCGCGTGGAGCCCACCGGCCAGGTGATTCCGCTGCATATTAATTTCGTGCTGGAGCGGCAGACGTCCAATTAGCCCTTCGCGAAGCCGCCTATCTTTGGTTCTCGGGGTGCATCGGCAATCGAGGAGGCTGATGCCACTTGATCAATTTAGAACCAAATAGACGTGCGGCGGCATCGTTCACTGCCCCGCTGGCGGCAACCGTCCATAAGACGGCGCAAGTATCTAAGTCCTTCGAAACACAGCTGTCGGAAGCGGTAAAGGGGGGCGGGGCGTCCCGTTCCACTTCTCCCGGGAGTACGCCGGCGGGGCAACAGATTGCCGATCTGCGCCAAAGTAACGTGCGGCAAAATGATGTCCGGCAAAATTCTGTCGCCGCTAGTGGTTCGGAGCTGAAAAAGGCCGCGGCCGGCGCAACCCCGGAGCTTGCGGCGCACAGCGGATACAGCGCCGCGCCGGTGGTCGTGAATTCGCCAATGGCCGCGCCCGCCAGCGGCGCGCCGCCGTCCGGAAATAGCTGGCCTGCCACCGTCCGGCAACGCCAGCCCGCCGCCAACGCCGCAGCAGATTGTCGCGAGCCTGCTCCAACAAAACGCTCCACCGCAGCCCTATAGTCAGGCGCAGCAGGCCAGCACCGATCCTGGGGTTTACGCCGGCGGCAGCTATATCGAGGAATCCAATTTGAATTTGATCGAGCAAGAGGCCAACGTGCAGAATCGCAACCTGTATGCAAACTACACGGTGGGAGTGCAGAATTGGGCCGAGAATGGCATGCAGGGTTCGCCGCCGGCCGCTCCGAAATACGAAAGCGTGAATGTGAACGGTTTCAATCAGTGGTGGAGCGAGTACACATCGAACATGGCAGCGGGAGCGCCGCCCGCAACTTTCGTAACCAATGAGCCTCAGGACAACGGGTACGGAGGCGCGGCAATCTTTTCGGGATTTTCGGTTTAAATAGCGGGGGTAGCATCGTAATCCACCCCCGCGTTTGATTACCCGCTTTACTGCACCGCCAGGAACGAACCTTGGGCGAAATACGGATTGCCCGAGGTGTCGTAGGCGATTATCTGTACAGGATCGTTTCCGGCGGCCGCGTTGGTCGGCACTTGCAAGGTCACCGCGTAGACGCCGATCAGACCGGGAGCGGACTGGGCGGAGATTAGTTGCACGCCGGCGTTGCTGATACCGGCCACGATCTGGGCCGAAACGGTTTGACCGCTTATGCCCGTTGCGTTGGTCGCCAGCGCCGGGGTGGTCTGGCCCAGACCGGTAGCGAACACGGTAATGTTCTCGCCGGGCTGCGCCGGATTCGATGGGCTCACGTAGCTGCCGTTCGCGTGGATGGCGACGGCTTGGCGCGCGCCGTATATGGTCGTCTCGAAAATACCCGGGGCATAAGGCTGCACCGGGACCGCAATTGAACCCGACGTAGATCCGCCCGACCCCGTGATAACGACATTAGCGCTCACGGCCCCGGCGATCTCGTAGGGAACCTGCACCACGATCTGCTGCGTCCCGTTGACGTTCGAGACGGCGTAGATGGGCGCGGCAGTTCCGTTAAAGGTGACCGTAACGCCTTGGAACGTCGTCGGCAGCGGCCCGACGATGGTTTCAGGCGTCGAGACGCCCTGAACGGAAACCAGGTTGGAGCCGGTGATGGCGACGATCTCGCCGGGCGAGATGCTGCCTTTCTGGAAGCTCGCGCCATTGCTGAACGCGATATTCGAGGGCCCGACGGGCACGGCCGTCAAGGACGCCGTGACGCTGAATCCGTTGGCTTGCGCCGTGATGGCGAGGGGCCCGGGATTAGCGCCCGCGGTAACGGTGGTGGAAGCCCTTCCGTTGCTGTCGGTCGTAGCGGTCGCGGAGCCGAGCGTAGCGGAGCCGGTGCTGACGCTAAAGGTAACGGGGACGCCCGCGACAGCGGCCCCGCTGGCGTTCACGACCTGGACGACGATGGGCGAGCCGAAAGCCGTATTCACCTGCGCCGTCTGACCGCCGCCCGAAAGCAGTTGAATGGACGAGACGGGAACCGTGATGGTGAAGTTGAAGGTCTGCGAGGGAACACCGGCGGCCGAGACTTGAACTTGTACCGGCCCGGTGGTATTTCCGAACGTCAGGTTGGCGCTGGCTTGGCCCTGCGAGTTGGTCGCGCCACTGATATTGCTCAGGGTCGCGGCGGCCGCTGGCGTCACCGTCCAGCTCACCGGAACGCCGGCAAGCGGGTGGCCGCCGGCGTCGTTGACCTGTACCAGGAGCGCCTGCGGCAGCCGCTGGCCGGGAGCGCCGGACTGTTGATTTCCGCCCACGATCACCATGGCGCTAGGGGCGCCGGGGGTGATCACGAGCGTGATGGGCGGTTTGATGCCGCCGTAATTTCCGATGGAGGGGGTGATCTGATACGTGCCGGGCGGTCCGGTGGCGACCAGATCGCAGGAGGCGTGTCCAGTCGCATCGGTAAGTGCGAACGTGCCGGCGCACATGGCGGGCGCAGAATTTGAAGGATTGGAAATAAACAACGCGATGTTCGGCATCGCCGTTCCGGTACCGGAGCTGACGGCGGCTGTGAGGGCGCCCTTCAGCGTCTGTCCGGTTTGAGCCGTTAGCGTGACGCCGAAATCCGGACTGGTCAGATCGAGCGCGGGCGGGAACCCAAAGACCGCCGGAACGGCCGAGACATAAAATGTCACGGAGTTGCCGCTGGGAGTCGAAGCGCTAATGACGGTTTGAGAAAAGGAGGGTGGGGAGGGCGCGACGGAACTGGCCGTAAAATCGGTGGCTGCCAGACCGTTTTGGTCCGTGGACACCGTCGTTCCTCCCCCTCCGAACGAGCTGCCGCCGGCGAGGGAGCCGGTCCCACTCTGTATTGAGAATACAATCGGCGCATTCGCCACAGGATTTCCGGCGCTATCGGTGAGTTTTACCGTTAAGAGCGAGGAGGAGGCGGAAAGGGAGCTCAACTCGGATATAATCTGCCCTTGGCCGGCCACAATACTAAGGCCGCCGGAGGAGCCCGGTCCACTGGCGCCGCCGCCTATGTTGACGGTGAAGGACGTGGTCAGGGGGCCGGCGGTGACAGCGACCGGAACCGGGCCAGGGACGGTCCCGGTCACGGTGGTCGAGGCATCGCCCAGATTATCCGTCAAAAGGCTCACGTTCGAAAATGTCGCGCCGGCGGCTGAAGTGGTGAAAATCACTTGCACGCCCGCCAGCGGATGGCCCTGCGCATCGATCACTTTGACGACCAGCGGCGCGGAGGCGGTATTCGGCGCGATGCTCTGGTTATCGCCGGACGTGACGATCGCGGCCGGAGTCCCGTTCGAGAGGCCCGCGGCGGCGAACGACAGCGTTCCCGGCGCGCTCGTAAGCGTCTGCTGTCCGCTGACTTGGTTAGCGTTGAGATCGACGCGGTAGAGCGTGTTGCCGGATGTGAAGAACAGGAACTGGGTATTGGGAGCGGCGGCCGTGGGATAGCTGTTTGAAGCCACGGCGGCGCCGACGGCTCCGCTGCTCGAGAAGGCGAATGGCGCGATGTTGAGCGGATTGAGCGTGATGTCGAAGAGAGTTTGGGCCGACGAAGAATACGCAATGACGCGGTTATTACCTACGGGGACGATGGTGTCGAGAATGACGTTTGAAGGCAACGAGCCCGCGGGTATGCTGTTCGAGAGGGTGCGGCTGCTGAGATTGAAGACAAAGGCGGCGGCGCCGGTGGCGGGCGTCAGGTTTCCTGCGATTCCCTGGCCCCCGTCCGGAGTAAAGTACAACCTTCCAGGGCGGCCGTTCACGGCCATGGTAAAGTCGACCGCAAAGTTGTTGGGATCGAGTTGCAGAACGGCGCCCTGCTCGGATACATAGACCAGTCCATTGGGTCCCACGGACACCCCGATCGCAGCGCCGCCGGGGAGCGCGACGACCGTGACGATCGCGCCGGAGACGAGGTTCACCACCGCCAACTGATTTCCATTAGCGCCGCCAATGAGAGCGAATGCGCGGGTGGAATCGATGCTGGGGGCGATATCGACCACCGAACCGGGGAGCGGGACACTGGATGCGAGAACGGTATCGGTGGTGGTGTTGACGATATTCAGCGTGCCGCCGGAGGAGATCACCATCAAGCGAGTGCCGTCCGGCGTGATGGCCGCGTAGCTCGCGCCAATGAAATTAGCCACCGTTTGCAGGGCGGCAAAGCCGCCGTTGGCGACCTGCACGGTATTGGTGGAGGTATTCGAAACGATATAGAATTTCCCGGCGGGTCCGGCAAAAGCATAGGTGGCATTAACGGCGGTAGTGAGCGCGGCCGCCTGGGCGAAGGGGTCGGGGGTGAAGACCGCGCCATTCGTGGCGCCGGTAGCGGAGAGGCCGGGCAGAACAAATACATCTTGCGCGAAAACGGAAGTGGAAAGCAGAACAAATAGAGCGAACGCAGGAATACGCCGTCTCATCGACAACCTCTTTTATGGATTTTCGGACGCGGGGGAAACTAAGTCTCTAAGAATAACACAGCGGTACTAAAGCAAGTCGCGGGTTGTGGGCAGGTCCGAAGGGGAACAATAAAAATAAAAAAAGGGGAGGCCGAAGCCCCCCCTTTTCACAACGGACAACCGAACTGGTTAGTGTCCCAGGTTCTCGCCCGAGGCCGCTCCACGGTAGATCGTGGGAGTGTCCAGAACGATGGCCAGGTAACCTTCGGCCAGTTTCTGCGCGCCGAGATCGCTGATGAAGGCGAACCCGTGGCAGTACTGGAATTTGGCGACTGCGATCATGTATCCGGTGAAGCCCGGATTGGCCAGCAATCCGCCGCCGTTGGCGCCCGCGCCACTAAACGTGGTGTAGGTGAGCACCTGTCCGGCAGCCACATTGCCCGTGGTAGCCATGGTCGCAAGATTGGTCGGAAGGGCGGATCCTCCGGCTCCCGTACCGTAGAAGTACATCGTCACGGGTCCGCTCTGAGGCGTGGTGCCGAACGGATCCATGGATGTGTTAGCGATCGCGATACCTGTATCGAAGCCCGCCGCCTGCGTCACGAACGGGAACAGCAGGTTGCAGTTGCAAGGGGCGATATTGAACAGGTTGCGCGCAGTTGAGTTGTTGCAGAAGCGCGGAATTGCAAGGCTGGAGCTGGCAATGTTGCAGCCCGCAACGGTGCAAAGCGGAGCGAACGAGGCCGTTGTGGTGATCTGGCCCGTGCCGGGCTGAGGCGGAGTGGCCCCAGTGTTGGACACGAACGATATGCCGACCGGAACGGTGGCTTTCTCGATCGCGGACGGATCGTCGTTCACAACCTCGTAGACGGCAGTCGCCACGCCACCGGTGGCCGGAAGCGAAACGGCTGTGTTGAATGGCGCAGTGCTTCCCGAGAAGGTCGAGCTACCGGCTCCTGGCAAGAACGACGAGATATTGCCGTTCAGGTCGCTGCTGGTACCCACGAGCTGCAGGAAGCCTCCGGTGAAGGTCGTGCCGTTGATGGAGCTGGTTACCGTGTTGCTGCCGATCGAGCGCCACATAGTTCGGAACGACGATGCTGGCCCCGGTCCCGATGTTGTTCATGACGATCAGGATGCGAGTGCCGGTGTTGGCCTGCCCGAACGTTGTACCGCCGCCATCCGGCATGAATCCAGACTCCGTGTTGTAGCTGAATCCCGGCACGTTCTGAGCCACGCCATTGGATGTACTCGAACCTGTGAGAGGTCCGACAGCGGAGTTAGTACCGGTGAATACGGCGCGCTTGAAGGCGGCCGCAAAGCCCTCTTGGAACGTGATTGTCGTGGCGGACGTAACCGAACTGCTAAGGGTGCCACTCGACGTAACGTTCTGGCTGGTGCACTGGGTTATGCCGACGCCGCTGCCGCCCACAATGAGACCTTGTTGAATATAGGCAAGAGTCTGCTGCGGGTTGCTGATGGTGATCGTTTGCGAGCCCGTGACCGAGACGTAGCCGACGATCTGCGTGGGGATCAGCGTGGAGGACAGACCGATCTGGCAGGCATTGGCGCGAACGTTGGTCAAACGGATGGAACGCACTCCGGTGGTGCCGGGAGGATCAATCGGAATTCCCAGCCAGGCAACTTGGTTTACGGCGCCCTGCTGTCCCACGTAGACGGTGGAGGCACTCGCGACAAGGTAGGGGCTGTTGGCATTCTGGATGCCGCCGCCGCCGGTGCCAAGCAGGTAGTTGCAGTTTGAGGCGCTAGTTGGAGTGCCGTTTGCGTAGCATACTTTCTGCGCCGGTATGTTCGCCGCCCGCGGCGTGGCCGGGTTCGGCGATGCCGGGAAAGGATCGTCGATCAGAAGCAGAGCGTCGATAAACTGCTGGACGCTGCCATTAGCTGGTGCCGAGAAGCTTGCTCGTGACGTTGGTATTCAACGTCAACGAGATATTCGATACGGGTATCTGCGTTCCCGCCGTGGTGGGGGTACCGCCGGTGCACTGTATCAAGAGGTCGCCCACGAGTTCGGTAATTCCCTCGGCGCGCACGATGGCGGGCGTGCCGGCGTTGGCGACGCACGTGAAGGGCGCAACGGGTTGTACCTGCGCATTTGCCATGGTCGCGCCCAACAATAGGGCAACGAAGGCAAACGCAAAGAGCCATTTGCGAAAATCTGCCATTTCCTTCTCCTTGTGAAAATGTGAGTGTGAATTGATGGAAGTTATTTTTTTCAACCTGAGCCTGCGATCTGGTAATCCCATGGAGATCATGAATGCCAAAACGGGCCTAGCGGCAACGGGCAACCTGAGGGGTCCGATTCCACTTTGCGCGTTCAACGTTTATGCCAGTCTCCATTCGCTCAACTTGTTTAAACTTCTCTATTTTTGTGCTCGCGGGATTCATGCTTCTATAAAATGAATGCCGCCAAACCCTTGGACGCAGTCAAATCATACATATCACCCTACGCCATGCAAGTCAAGCGTAAAGTGCAACTTCCGAAAAGAACTGGCGACCCCGGGCTGGACTACGGCCCAGTTCTCAATTAGAGCATGGCCGCATCGGGCGGTCAAAGAGTTTCACTCAATGGGGATAATCCGGTGGTGAACGGAAATGAAAGCGGGCTTACTGGCGTGTTGAAGGCGAAGGGCTTATCCCCGGACGACACGTATTTCGCGCGCGCCTCAGCCATCTCTCCGAGCGAGGCGCGCCCGTCGAACGTGCGCCGAAAAGCGGCACCGCCCGCGGCGGCGCGAGCGCGTAGCCCCTCTCGGTAACAAACGCCTCCAGCATCGCGCGAGCCGCGGCAAGCCCTGTCATCCGCGATCGTGAGCGAGGCCGGTGCGCCTGCGCCGCGCTCGGCAGGCAATCGCGATCCCCGTGAGCCGCTGGCGTCTACGACGTCCTTTCCGAGTTCCCAAATCGGCTATAGACTCAGACAGCGGCCGGGGACTTCAAGCTGCGTGGCCGAGCGGGTACCTACCGCCGCCTTGAATCCTGTCGCACGTCAAGCAATTGGCGGAGCCGGAACGATGGCATGCCCGCCATGCTATAAGGCCGCGCCGGAACGGAGACCGTTCGACGCCTTATTCGCGGCCGCTTTGACCGTGCGTTCGCGAGCCGCGCTCCGAACGGCTTCGAGCGAGCGCCGCGCTGAATCCTGTCCCACGTCAACCAATTGGCGGAGCTGGAATGCTGGCGTGCCCACCGTGCCATATGGCCGCGCCGGACCGGAGACCCGTTCGACCCTTTACGCCTTCGCGGCCGCTCTGACCGTGCGTTGGCGGGCCCGCGCTCCGAACGGCTTCGAGCGAGCGCCGCGTTGAATCCTGTCGCATGTCAAGCAATCGGCGGAGCCGGAATGCTGGCGTGCCCACCGTGTCATAAGGCCGCGCCGGACCGGAGACCCGTTCGACGCCTTTACGCCTTCGCGGCCACTTTGACCGTGCGTTCGCGGGCCGCGCTCCGAACGGCCTCGAGCGAGCTCACAATCAACTGCCGCCGTCCCAGCCGGATCAGCCCTCGCCGCGCCAGCAGGTTCAGCGTCGTCGAGGTCGTCTCGCGCGTCGCGCCGATGAGGCTGGCCAGTTCGCCCTGAGAAAGAGGAATGGCATACTCCTGTCCCTCCAGGCGCGTCCCCACCGCCGTGGCAAGCTCCGCCAGATGATACAGAATCCGGTATTCCACGTCCCGCATGCACAGCAGCTCGATCTTCTTTTCCAGTTCGCGCTTGCGCTGCACCAGCAACTGCGATACATAGCGCCACATGTGCGGGTGGCCGTCGCAGAAGCGCACGAAGAGATCTTTCGGAATCGCGTAAACCTCGCTCTCCTGCAGCACTTCGGCGGCCGCCGCACGGGTCTGTTCCAGGCCGAGAGATTGCTCTCCAAACAGTTCTCCCGGGGCGATCACTTGAAGAATGATCTCCTTGCCTTCGTCGCCGCGCTTGCATAGCTTCAACAGCCCCGACTCCAGGAAGAACACGGAGTCCGCGGGACTCCCCTCCGAGTACAAGGTCGTGAAGCGGCGGGTCGGCGAATACTTGATTACGCCTTCCATGTGCAGCAGCTCTCCCCGCACGATAGCTGCTAGTAAACTCGTCGGCGATTCCATGCGCTGATCCGATTATTATATTCCCTAGCGCCGAGCGGATACCAATAAAATAGTTTGATCGGGGAAACGCAGTACTGTGCGGACGTATGGTTAACCTGAGGCGCGCACGCGTCTGGCCAGCTCCGCGGCCTCATGGAATGTACGTTTCATCCCGCCGCCGACGAGCATCTCCTGCATTTGCCGCACTTGGGCTATGTAGATCTCGATCGCGGCGGCGATCGCATCGCGGTTCGTCTCGAGAATGTCGCCCCAGATCTCAAAATCGCTTAACGCCAGTCGTGTGCTGTCCACCAGCGCCGGTCCCCAGATCGGCGGGACCCGGCCGTCGAACTTGCGCGAAAGGCAGGCCGCCAGCGCCGTCGACGCCAATTGCGGCAAGTGCGACGTATACGCGACGATTTCATCGTGACGTTGCGGGCTGTCGACCAGAATTTGAGCTCCCATGCTCCGAAGAAGCGCCACGAAACGGGCCGGCGCCGGACGTTGCAGGTCCGCTTCGTCGCGCGGCGTCAGGACATAGGTCCGGCCCCTGAATAAATCGGCCTCGGCATGTTGGACGCCCCGCCGCTCCTTTCCCGCCAGCGGATGGCCGCCTAGAAATTGCGCGCCCAAACCCGCTTCGGCGGCTCCTTCCACGATGGCTCGCTTGGTGCTCCCGGCATCCGTGACCAAGGCCTCGGGACCGATCCAGGCGCGCAGGCGCGGCAGCGTTTCGAGAATCGCCGAGATCGGCTGCGCCAGATAGATCAGGTCCGCCGCGCGCGCCGCATCTTCGGCCGCGGCGTCGCCGTCGATGGCGCCTCGCGCCCGCGCCCGCGCGATCGAGGAGGGCGAGCTGACGCCCACGATCCGCCCCTCGAACCCGGATTTTTTCAGGGCCAGCGCGAACGATCCGCCAATCAGGCCGACGCCGAATATCGCGACCGTCTCCATCACAACAGAGCTGCCTGCATCCCCGCGAATCAGACCGTCCTGCCCACGGCGCCGGCGATAATCCGGATCTGCTGCATCATTTCCGCGAATTGCCCGGGCTTCAGCGATTGCGCGCCGTCGCTCAAGGCATGATCGGGATCGTGATGCACTTCGACCAACAGACCGTCCGCGCCCGCCGCCACCGCCGCCCGCGCCATGGGGATGACCTTATCGCGCCGCCCCGTGCCGTGCGATGGATCGGCCACGATGGGCAGATGCGACAACGATTTCACTACCGGAATCGCCGAGATGTCCATGGTATTGCGCGTGTAGCCCTCGAAGGTGCGAATGCCGCGCTCGCACAGGATCACGTCGTAGTTGCCGCCGGAAAGCACGTACTCCGCGCTCAATAACAACTCCTCGATGGTCGCCGAGATGCCGCGCTTCAACAGGACCGGCTTGCGGATCTCGCCCAGTTGGCGCAGCAGGTTGTAATTCTGCATGTTGCGCGCCCCCACCTGCAGAATATCGGCGTATTCGCACAGCAACGGAATTTGGGTCTGATCCATCACCTCGCTGACCACCAGCAGACCGTGGCGGTTCGCCGCTTGGCGCATTATTTTGAGGCCCTCTTCCCCGAGCCCCTGGAAACTATACGGCGAGCTGCGCGGCTTGAACGCTCCGCCGCGAATCACTTTGGCGCCCTCGCGGGCGACGATCTCGGCCGCCTGTTCGATCTGCTCGCGGCTCTCGACGCTGCACGGGCCCGCCATCACGATCACTTTGCCGTTGCCGATCTCCACGCCGCCAATGCGGACCACGGTTCCGTCAGGCCGGAAATGACGGCTCGCCAACTTATACGGCGATACGATGCGATGACATTCCTTGACGCCCTCGAGGACCTCGAAATCGAGGGGGTCGAAATCGGCCACCGGGCCAACGCCGCCCAATAGAGTATGCGTAACGCCGGTCGAGCGATGCACCGTGAATCCCATCGCGACCAGGCGATCGATGATCTTCTGAATCTGGGACTCCGCGGCCCCTTCCTCCATTACGACCAGCATGTTTGCCTTGAATTCACTCTCCACTATAGCGAGTGGCGCCGCGCGCGGTCGCGGCGCGCCCGTCCACGTGGCCGGTCGGCAGCGAGACCCGACACGCGGCCGAGGCGGCGCTCGAGCCGGCCATTCCGGTTCTGGACTCCGATCCCGTTGGACTGCCTCGAACGCGCCCTATCTCACGCCGAAGAAGCCGTGATACTTTTCGGGCAGGCGCACCGGTTTCATTTCCCGGCTTAGAAAAATGTGCTTTGTCGCTCCGCTTGCGAGCGGGCGTCCGGCGCCGGCTTCGCGGATCTCGTATTTAAATTCGACCATGCGCCGGTTGGCGATACCGAGCGAGGTGCGGACGGCGATCTCTTCGTCGTAGTAGGCGGGGAGAGAATAGCGGCAATGGGCCTCGACGACGGCGAGCAGTATGCCGTCGTTTTCCTCCATGTCTTTATAGCGCAGGCCCGCCGCGCGGCAATATTCGGCGCGGCCGACCTCCATCCAGACGAAATAATTGGCATAGTAAACCACGCCCATGCGGTCGGTCTCGGCGTAACGCACGCGCAAGCGCGCCTCGTGCGTGGCCGCCTCGTGCGAGGTCATGGACGCGTCAGATCCAGACCTTCTCGATGGGGACGCCCTTCTTGCACAGGTCGCAGGATTCGGCGTCGCGGTAGTAGACGGCATCGAGTTTTGCGAGGTAGTAGAACGGGAGGGGGTCGAAGTCGATCGTTTTGGGCGTGGGCTGGTAGACCATGACCGCCAACCCAACTACCTCGGCGCCGCGCGATTCGAGAAGCTTTTTCAGTTCCGTGAGCTTGCGGCCGGAGCGCAGGATGTCGTCGACAAGCAGCGCCTTTTCACCGGGAACCGGCTCCAGATATTGGCGGAAGCGCAGTGGCAGATGCTCGTCGCTGCGTTCCGCCCAGTAGACCTGATGGGCGCGCAAGGCCTCGCAGATGCCATAAGCGACGGGAGAACCCATGTCGGGGCAGACGATGGACAGCTCCGGTATAATAGCCCGGATTTCGGAATTGGCGCGCAGCAGGCGGCTGAGACCGACACTCAGCGTCTTGGCGATCTGGAAGTTGCGCATGGCGAGCGCGGTTTGCATGTACTCGTTGGCGTGCAGCCCGTTGGGATATTCGAAGTGGCCGTCGCGAAGCGCGCCGGTGCGGCGGAGAAGTCCGACGACTTCCTCTTGGGTCGGGACCAGATGCATCAGTGCGCTCCCTTGCCGGTGAGGACGCGGGGAATCGTTCGAAGAATGATTTTCCAGTCGAGCGCGAGGGACCAGTTATCGATATATTGCATGTCCATTTTCATCCAGGTCTCGAAATCGACGGCATCGCGGCCCTGCACGGCCCACAGGCAGGTGAGCCCGGGGCGCATGCGCAGGCGGCGGCGCTGCCAGCGCTGATACCTCTCCACTTCCTCGGGGACGGCCGGGCGCGGGCCGACCAGCGACATGTCGCCTCTAATAACGTTCCACAACTGCGGCCATTCATCGATCGAAAATTTCCGCAGAAAGCGGCCGAGGCGCGTGAGCCTGGGATCGTCGGGAATTTTGAAGGCCGTCGATTTGCGGTTGAGATGTTCGAGCGCGGGTTTCATGCGGTCGGCGTCGAGGCACATGGAGCGGAACTTGTAGAACATGAAGCGGCGGCCGTTGAGACCGCAGCGCTCCTGGCGGAAGATGGCGGGGCCGGGCGAGGTAAGGCGTATGAGGAGGACAGTGGCGAGCATGAACGGCAACAACAGGAGCAGCGCGGCGGCGGCGAGGACGACGTCGATGACGCGCTTCAGCAGCAGCCGGATTTCATCGTGCGGGGCGGCGGAGAAGGTGAGCAGCGGGGCGTTTCCGAGGCGGTCGAGGTAGAGCTCGCTATTGACGTGGGGGAAAAAGTCGATCAGGACGCGGGTGCGGACGCCGACCTCGTCGCACAGCAGGAAAACGTCTTCGAGCGCCGCCAACTCGCGGCTGTCGACGGCGAAGACGACTTCGTCGATGACATGCTCCTGGAGCATTTGGGGGAGGCGATCGAGGAGATGAACATCGTAGGAGCG
Organism: Bryobacterales bacterium; assembly: GCA_963838885.1. Taxonomy (GTDB): domain Bacteria; phylum Acidobacteriota; class Terriglobia; order Bryobacterales; family Bryobacteraceae; genus JAICMB01. The sequence goes on from CAWITB010000067.1 coordinate 38,890, forward strand.
AGCGAGGGCGATGCTGCCGGTTTCGCGGCCGAAGAAGCCCACCAGGCGAATGCCATAATCGGCGGACTGCTCGAGGGCACGTCCGATGCGCCGCGCGCTCTCGCCGGAGCCGACGACCATGACGTAATGGGCGGTGTTGAAGCGGCGGCGGATGGCGCCGACGGTATGGCCGGCCTGGAGGCGGAAAAGACAGAACAGAACCCAGCTATAGACGGCAAAGAGCGCCACGAAGGGACGGCTAAGGTCGAGCCGCAACAGGAACTGGCCGATGACGAGGCAGATGGCGCCCAGGGCGCATTGACGAAAGGTGTCGCGCAGGACGATGCGGGGATGAGCGGAGTCGAGGCGCTCGTAGATGTCAAGCCAATAGCCGATCGCGATGTAGCATGCCACGGAGTAGAGCAGCAGCATGGCGCCGACCGGGAAATCGAAATAAAAGCGGCGCCCGAGATCGAGGTTGAGCCAGGAGCGCGTCTCGTAAGCGGCGACAAAAGCCGAAGCTGCGAGGATCACGTCCGCCAACCCAAACAGCGCTTTTACTTTCCGATAATGGCGGCTAAACACGTCCGCATGTCAGAATAACATGGGTTTGCGGGTTCCTCAGGCGGCGCGGCGGGGCATAAAAAGCAGTTTTCGGCGGGCAGCCGCGGGGCGCGCGGCGGCGGGTTGCACGAGGGCAATGGCGTTCTCGCCGCTAGGGCCAGGGTCGTCGTCGGCTGGCGGGGCGAGGACCATTTTGATGGCGCGGAGGCGTACGTCCGCGGGCGTGTCGGCGTCTTTGAGCAAGGCGCGGAGCGCTTCGAGGGCAGCGCCGGCGAGGGCGGCCCGGACAGAGGAAGGAAGTTGTTGGGCGACGTTCATCTGCTTAGAGGAGAACAGAAGGGCGTGGAGGTGGAATGAAAAGGTTGGCGTAAGTTGCTGAAACGGAATGAAATCGAGATTGGATATTTCGGGGAACGATTCGGAACCCGTGGCGCTCCGATTCCGTGACGGTTTGCGGCAACGGATCGGGAGGTCCTCGCTACGGCACAACCACGACTGGAGCCCGCCAAAATGCAGCCTTCTGTCCCATCGGGTCAGTACCGTCACTTGGCAATCGTATTTGCCGGGCGCAAGGTTATTCAAGGCAATGCTGAACTGGATCGGCATCGTTTTTAAGCGGTCGTTTATTCCTTGCTTCACTTCGATGGCCTGTGTCTCGAACGCTTTTTTTTGTCCGCGATAGAAGCTTACGAAGGCGACCAGTGGTTGAATGGCGGGCGACGTCTGTTCATAGGCTTGCAAATAGACATACATTTCGCGATTTTTGGTAAACACTCGCGTGACGCTGGGAATCAACTTCTGTCCCCGCTGCACCAGCGGGTTGGCGGCCTCAGTCTTGTCTTTGTCCTTTACGGCATTATAGAGCGCGTCTTTCAGATCCACGCGCTGGCTGCTCAGTACGACGGAGCTGATCGGAAGGCGCTTCTCCTCTTTGTTCAAGTTAGGGACGACAAATGCCGCCTGATACGTTCCGATGCGCCCTGTTTCGGCGTCACGGGCAAGAAACTTGATGCTGTACTTTCCCGGAAGAAGCGTGAAGCCGGCGTCGTATTCAATGGGACGCTTGGTTAATTCGATGGCGGTCGCATCGTTCAACTTGACGTTCACCTTGTCGCGCACGTTCGTGATTGTCGTGCCATAATCGTCTTTGATTTCGCCGATGAAATCGATGAGCGTGCGTTCGGCGCCGCCGCGCTTCGCCAGAGCCAACTCGCGGCCGGGAATTTTCACGACGATAGGAACGAAATATTCGGCGCGGTTCAACTGGAAGTAATCGACTTCCATCGCAATGGTGAGCTCCGTAACCGGGTCGGGCAGCATCAACGCATCTTCGAGTTGCCGCTCCTTGTCGGCGGCAGTGAACTTACTGAATTCTTTGCCTGCGAAATAGCCCTGCCGGTAATCCAGCTTGGCCTCTACATTCGCGCTTAAGGAAATCTTGATTCGGCGGAATTTGCCATCCTGCGTGGTATTAGTGGTGTAGTATCCCAGGATGTAGTAACTTGAAACCGATCTCTCGGCTTCAACAATTCCTTTGGTAAGGTCGTTATAGTCGAGCAGGGCCTTCCCGCCGGTATCGGACGCCAAGGCATAGAGCGTGTCCTGCGATTGCTGAAAGTTGGTCGTGACGGCGAGCGCGGCGGCGCCCGAATACATGCCCATATTGCCGGGCGATCCTTTGGTCGCATCTCCGAGAGGAGCCTGCGCCACCAGGCCGCGGGCGTCAATGGGCCAGAAACGAGACGCCGGCGCGGATAGCGGCATTAATAGTGGCGTGCAGTTGCGCCTGGTTATTTAGACCATTCAGCCGTAGGCCGCTGGCGAAGTAAATGAGTGATTTCTTTTCGCTAAGCTGGCCTAACATCCTGGCCGCCGTCTGTAGAGCCGATAACTGCCGATCGGTGTTGAAGATATTGAACTCGCTGTCGTCCTGACCGAATGCGGCGCCGGTATCGGAGGCGCTGGCGTCGTCCGTCGACTCATCCAAGCCTTGACCTTCGCCGACAATCATGGTTTGAATGATGCTCAGCAGGCGGTCGCGATCGTCCGTAAAATCCTGCAAAACGTCAACCGCGCCGCCGGAATAGCGCAGAATGGCCATCAGGTCCGCGGCCGTCATTTGCGTCCTGATGAATTTCTCCGCGGCGTTCAAGGCGCGTATCTGGTCGGAGGGCGGCATGGCGGTCATATCAAAGTAGAGAGCCAGCAGGCGGCGGTCTTTGTACAGCGTGCTCCCCGGCGCTTCGGGAGAGATGTGCACGCGCCCGAGCTTGTCGTAGATATGGATGTGTTCCGGTTCGGATCGCGGGGCGGCTGCGCCGTTGGGCGCGGCCAAGTTGTTGGTGCTCGAAAAACCGGATTGCTTGGGGCACGCCGTTCTCGGTGACGGTGAAATCCTTTGCGGTCAGACCTTCAACGGGGTTACCTTTCTTATCCGTTACCGCCACGGTTTCGACAACCAATTGCGTGGCGCTGGTGAAGGTGGCCGTGCCATTCTGCTGCGGCGCGGCGTTCATCGTCAGGAGAAAGAATGCGCTTATTGTCCATCGCATAAGTCAGAACCTTAGGCGCAAGGTAGTTTGTATGCTGCGCATCGGGTTGGTTGAGGCCGCTAATCCGAATTGGAAGCTATTCACGGTGGTGTTCCAAGCAGTGAAGTTGACGTGATTCAATGCATTAACGGCATCGAAGCGCAGATCGAGATTGAAACGATCGCTGAGCCTAAATGTGCGCCCTAACGAAGCGTTCAAGGTGAACTGCGCGGGACCGGCAATGGAATCTCTTCCTGCGTTTCCCCACTGACCCGAGGGCGGCGCAGTGTAGGCCGCGGGATTCAGGTAAAGACCCGCGATCGCGGCATAGAGCGGCGCGCCGGTGTACTCCGGCCGGATCGTTCCCGTCACGCCGGTGCCCTGTACCGGCGCCAAATAGACAGGAGTTTGCGGCAATCCGCTACCTGCCGCGATCTGCGCGCCAAATGTCCATTCTTTGAAGAGTGTGCCCTTCCAGCCGCTCAGGAGCGTTCCGCCCGTCACGCCCATGCCGGTTGTGTACTGTACCTGCAGGTTCAGCAGATGACGTTGATCGAAAGTCGAAAGCCCGCGTTCCGCACTCAGATCGAGCCAGTTCTGCGCGATGGTTAATCTTGACGGGGTCGTTGCGACAGAAGACACCGCGCCGGATGGACTAACGGACGTGGAAGGTCCCTGGCCTCCCAATGCCGCGTCGTCGTCGATCGATTTCGAGAAAGTATACTGCAGCAACGCGGTAAAACCGTTGTGCAATCTTCGCCGCAATTGAAGTTGCGCCGCCTCACGCGTTGAATTGCCGTTGGATGTCAGGTAAGCAAATCCGGCGGGACAGGCGGGACAGGGATTCGCCGCTCCGGCGGGATAAGTATTGGGCAGGAAGTCCTGCACTCCGCGCGTTCCTTTGATTCCGAGATAAGTTGCGGTCATTTGCAGCGAGCCGGGCAGATCGCGCTGCACGGCGAGATTCCAATTCTGCGCATAACCGGGGCGAAAGTTTGGGTCGATCGCGAAGGTCGAGGATGAGGGAGCAGTGAAACCATTCGCGAGAGTGAGCGGATCCGCCGGATTGTTTTGCGCGCTAAAGGCCTTCGATAGCGGCGGTTGTTGGGACATTTGAAGAGCGATGGTCTGATACACCGAGGCGTCGTAGTAGACGCCGTAGCCGGCGCGAACGACCAGGGAGGAGCCGGAAATAGGACGCCAAGCGATGCCGATGCGCGGCTCGAAACCGCGTTTATCGGGCCGCACGAGCGAGTTGGGATATGGCTCGCCGGTCAGCGGGCCAGCCGGATTGCCGGCCACCACCGGCGCGGCCGACGCAAAACCCGGAGCGATGTCGAGATTGACAAGACGGTCGTACAGCTCCGTGATCGGAGCGCCGTATTCCCAGCGCAGCCCGGCGTTCAGGGTGAGTTCCGGACCGATTCTCCAATCGTCGGTGATGTAGGCGTCGTAAACCGATTCCCGAAAATATTTATCGGCATTGCCGAACGCGAGGGAGCTGGTGTCGGGAACGCCCAATAGAAAATCGGCGAAATCGGAGCCAGTCGCGGCGCCCGTGAAGGTGAATGTCCCGCGCGGATCCTGCTGCGATAAGTAATTGAATTCGCGCCGGCGGAAATCGCCGCCAAACATGACGTTGTGAGCGCCGCGATTCCACAGCATTGAATAGGAAACGCCGCTGGTCTGATTGCGATCGAACGAGGCTTGCGAATCCGACAGACCCGCGATGCCGCTCGAGAAAATCAGGGCTGGCGGACCCCAGTTCATGGGGTCTTGATCGTTACCGGTGATTCCGGCTTGGCCTGAAACGTTTTGGCGATTCTCGAAGTTGGATGTGACATGGGTAGCGAGGCGGCTGAACTGAACTCCGAGATTCAGAAACCAGCGCTGGTTAAAGCGGTGCGACCAGTTGGCGCTCGCGTTGATGCCCAGCATAGCGGTGGCGTCGAGAAAACCGAACAGATTGGGAATGTCCGTGCGCGTATCTTGAAAAGCGAAGGAGCCGTAAATCTGATTCTTGGAATCGAGCGTTTTGTTCAGACGCGATTGCATAGCGTCCTGATGCGTGGGACTGACAAGCGGAACCTGGTAGTTGTACCCGGCATTGCCCGCGAAATTTGGAAGCGGGTAATAACTGAGCAGAGCGCGCGCTTGCGGACTGATGAGGTTCGGCGGGACCACGTAACGGGGTAAAATCCCGTTGCGCTCCGCCTGATCCGGCACGAGTGCGGATTGAGTGTTCGCATTGGTGTTGCGGGTCCACTGATAATTGAGGAAGAAGTTCGGGCCGTTTTTCAAAAGATGCGGGATCCGCAGCGGGCCTCCTAAAGCGAGGAGACCGGTCATTTGGTTATAAGATGCCTTGGGCGTGTTCTGGCCGGTGAGCGAAAACGGCCGGGCGTCCAAAGCGGAGTTATCCAGAATCAGGCCGATTCCGCCGGTATAGAGGCCTTTCCCTCCAGTGCGATTATTGCCGAACGCGGCGGCTTGCGCGAAGGGCGAAGCGGCTCCGTTATTCATGCTGCCGTTGATGAGAAAGCCGTCGGCGGCGCGCTGGCTGAGATCCTCTTCGGGTTCCGGGCGCCCCTCGGGCGGCGGAGCGTTGCGCGGCTCAGCCGTCACCTGCGTTGCCGCGGCTGCGGGCGCCGCGGAGGCAACGATCTCAGCGTTGATCTGATCGAGCGGGAGCACCTTCAATTCCCATTTCGCCGGGGGCGCGTCCGGCGCGATCGCAATCTCCTGTTTGACCGGAGCAAAGCCGAGCATTTCCACTTCGATCGTCCAAGTCCCGCCGGTCAGATCGGGAAAGGAATAGAAGCCTTGCACATCGCTGATGGCCTCGAATTTTTTCCCGTCCTGTGATGCGGTTATCGTGGCTCCGGGTACGGGCAGGCCGTTGAAGGTGACCTGCCCGCGATGCTCAGACGCCACCAGACCGGTCAGAGCGAGGCATGCGAGCGCGCATAGACAGAAAGAGTGATGAATGCGCCGCTCCGGCATCGCAGTACCCGCCCGGCTAATTTTCGGATGGCCTCTCGACGCTTTCGATCACCAGGGTTTCGACGGGCCCTTTTTGCGCTTCAAGTTTCAGCCCCAATTGCTCCTGCAGAGCCGTGAAGATCGTCGGACCGGACGCATCGGGCGCCGGCGCGGCTTCCGTTCGCGGCCGTCCCTCTCCACCGTCTGGTCCTCCAAACATTTGACCCTGGCTCTCGTCGGGGGTCCACTTCAGCGTGAAATCATAGTTGCCTTTGAGCCCCGTTTTATCCACAACGTTGCGGCCGAGTTGCCGCGAAAGCGCGTCGGCCAACAGGCTCATGGGCGCGCTGTTCATATTGAGCTGGCCTCTCCCCATCCTCGCCATGCGGCGGCCTTTGAGTTCGTCCGGTCCCTTGAATCTGTCGGGCCCAGGGACGTCCTTGGATTCCTGAAGTTTCGGACCGTTCTTCGCCACCACCAGCGCGTATACCGGAAGTTCTTTCGTTTCGCGCCGCAGCTTCAGCTTGAAACGATCGGCCAGCAGCGATTGCATCATCAGCCTGAGCTGCTGCTGCCGCTCGTCCGGGCTAAGCTTTCGCGTATCATCGCTGGAGACGTCGCCGACCTTCGCCTCAACGTCGTAGTGTTCGGAGTTGATCCAGCCCGGTCCTCCAGAGATTTCCGGGTCTTTGACGTTGTATGCAAATTCAATAAGAAACTTCGCCGTCACGTTTTTCGCGTCAAGCCTTCCGGGGGGAATCATCATCGAAATCCGGCCGTCTCCGGAACGATTCGGCTTGATGGAAGCCACCTCAAACGACGGCAAAGCGGCATCGCTCGGTGATTGCGATTGCGCCCGGCTTTGCGTCGCGTTCACCAGTCCGAACAATACAGGCCCGGCAACGGCCGCGATACCGGCGCCCGCCAAAAGCAGTTTTCTGCCGAAGCTGAGCTTGCTCGTTAAATGCTGCGTCATGATGCACACGATCCGCTTCTTGAGATCCGCGCCGGTGATTCCGGACATGCACGCCAGCGGCGATTCCAGATAGAATTGACAGGTTTTTAAAATGCTCTCCGCATAAACCTCGCGCTCGCTGCCGAGCCGCAGCACTTCTTCATCGCAGGCGCGCTCGCGTTCCTCCACCAGCCGGGCGCCCAGCCACCACACCAGCGGATGAAACCAGAAGATCGCTTCGACCAGCATGTGCATGGCCGCCGCTAAATTGTCGCGGCGGCGAACGTGGCATAATTCGTGCGCCAGGATGGCATCGATGTGCGCCGGCGCGAGGCGGTCCGTAATGCCTGCGGGCAGCAACAGAACTGGCCGAAAAATGCCGAAAACGCCCGGTTCGATGAGCGTGGACGAGGACAGCACGGGGATATGCGCTGCGATAGGCAACCGCGACGCCGCGCGCATGGCGGCACGGACGCGCCGCCATCGCCGCGACCAGGAAAAAGCGACGGCCAGGAAACCGGAGATCCATATTACCGGCAGAAGAATCGGCGCGATGCCGCTTTTGTGCGCGACAACCGTGGTGGCTATAGTCCCAGCGCTGGACGGCGCCGCTGGAAATGGCTGCGCGATCTGTTCCATGGCCACGGATACGGAAGACGGCGTTATCAGAGCGGGCGCCAACCATCCCAGTTGACCGCCGATTGCCACCAGCAACGAAAACGGAACCAGAAACTTCAGCGATGCGAGCAGCCACAGCCAATAGCGCGTGCGAGCGTGGTTCTGCCGCAACACCAGCGCCAGCAGCGCCGCCACCGCGGCGAACAGCGTCGATTGCCACAAGTGATTGTCTAGCGCGATCATCGCGATTTGTCCTCCTTCGAGAGTTTTCGCAGCGTCTTCTCCGCTTCCTTGACGTCTTCGAGAGAGAGCTTGCCGGATTCAATCAGGTGCGCCATGACCGGCTGCGTGCGCCCGCCGAACAGCGCCAGCAAATCGTCGATCAAGGTCCGCTGGGCGGCATCGCGCGAGATGACCGCCTCGAAAACGTGAAAGTTGCCGACCTTCTTGACCCGGCGCAGGGCTTTCTTCGCCTCCAAGCGATAAACGGTGGTCTGAATCGTAGTGTAAGCCGGTCTGTCCTTCTCCGGGAAGCACTCTTGAATCTCGCGGATGGAAGCCGTCCTGCGGGTCCAGACCGCCTCCATGATTTGGAGCTCCAGTTTCGTCAGTTTCGTTTGCGCCATGCTTGTTTACTATACCTGTTTGTAATCCTACTACAGCAATATGCCAAACGCAAACTTTTTTTATGCAGCACTGCTGCCCAGGAATGTGGGGCGCGGGTTCAGGTTTCCTTAGAAATGGCGCTTCGATTAAGAGCGGCGCTTCTCTTCGATCAACCTGTAGCGTGCATTCTTGGATCTGGCTTTGGGTTCCGTTGTCGTCACAATTCCCTCGCTTCGCAGAGCGGTTAGCCACTTGCGAACGGGGCAACAACACTGATCTGGAGACGTTCGGACAATTCCGCCGCGGACAGATCACCCTGGTTCCACAGCAAAGAGACGATGCCTTCACGGCGATTTCCGATCGTTGGAATCGGGGCGTTGAAGAACGTTGCGCGAAACGTGGCGATCTTGTCTTCAAACTCCGGATCGCGCAGCCCCGCTGCATTCAGCGCTTGCACCATCGCTCCGACGCCGGACCCGCGGTTCTCACACACTACATTACGCGCCCCCAATGGCGTCTCCTCAAGTATCCGCAACAGAAGAGAGCGCTCGCCGAGATGCCATCGCGGCCCAGAGAATCGATCGTCACGGGGCCATATAAGCCGCCGGGGTTGTGGATTACGAGGCGGTCCGGGAAGATTTGCACTTGAACAGGCGTACCCTGCCCCAGGCGCTCCGGTCACGGTGCGCGAGGGCCTTGACGATCGTCTCGCGGACCGCGTAAGCGGGTACTCGTCCACATCCTCACGATACAGGCCCCGCACAACCGAGCGTATTTTCATGTTCAACCGCAGAACGCGAAGCGCCGGCGCCAGCATGTCCGGTATGGCTCCGTCAATCCTCTCGTTATCCAGAAAGCGTTCTTGGCGCACTCCGGGCTCGCCGACAACGGCGCGAGGATATAGACGAATGTCAGCCCGAGGGCGGGACAGAACTGCTGTGGATATTTTCCCAGCGCCAAGAGGCCCGCTATGGAACAGACGTAGCGGTTATGAATTGGAACCGGCACTTTGATCGTGCGCAGGATTCGCTCGCGGGGAGCTTTGCAAAATGTCCGTTCGGACGTCCACGTAAACGCGAAAGAAAGCCGCGGACCAGACATGGTTAGAGGTTCCTCGAGCGCGGTCTTGGGAACAGCCGTCTCATCGTCTTTCGGCTGTCCGCGTCCCGACAACATCATGTGAACTTCGTACTGGCTCAGCTTGCGGTTGCCGTCGGAAACGCGAACAAACGCGCCATTGGTATAGCGCGCTTCTGTCATAGCCAGGCTTATTTGTCTTATCGAGCTCCGACACCTCCGCCATATCAACGTATGTCCGTCGAGCCTGTGCGTTTGGATGTGGGAAGGAATGAGCGGCTCCCATCTCGGAGCACATGCTCGCGAGATCCTGCCGCAATTTGCCGGCGTTTTTTACCCCGATGATTTCACCGACGCCGTGATCCCAAGGATGGCCGTGCCGCCACGCGTGTTCGAAAATGCGGATAACGTTTTCCAGAGGCTCTGTGACAATGCGCCGGCGGTGTCCTTCGCCTCGCATGTCTCCGTGCCGCACTTCAGGCGCTGTATGGTGGCGATGTGCTCGCGAAGCTGGTCGAGCGTCATCGATCATGACACCAGCTTGAAACTTATCTTGAAAGGTTTCAAGAGGGTTTCAACATGGCGGCTCGCGCTTCCACGACCATGCGGCGCGCGGAGCGCAAATGGAGGCATTAAGGGATTTGCTGTGTCTTCCGCATTCGCTTAGCAGTTCATTATCGGGCCGATGCAAGTGGAGGCGCGCATCAATCAGGACCAGGCAAACCCGAACAAGAGCGGATTGTTCAGGAACAGCTTGCAGGCCCGCCGATTCAAATCCGTTGAAGAAGTGCTTACCGCGGCCTTGTCCCAGTTGCCCCGCAAGCATCGCTCCAACGCCACCGCCGTGGCCCGCATGGTCGCATTTTCAAGCCAACATTCCGTCAAGCTTCCCGCCGGTGAGAGCGTCGAAAATCTGGTCCGCGAAGGCCCTCGCTACTGATGGCTACTTTCGTTCTGGATACTTCCGTTGCCCTGAAATGGTTTTTGGAAGATGAGAATGATCGTGCCTACAGCCTGGCAATTTTGAAAGCGATCAGCGATGACTATCGCTCCGCGGGTTCCGTTGCAGTGGTCCTACGAGATGCCCAACACGATTCTGATGCAGGTGCGCCGCAAACGGATTGCGTTTGAAGAAGCCGCGTACCTGAACATCATCGATGAGATGGCGATCGATACCGACCCGCCCGACAGCTCCGCCATTCCAGCTTCCCCGCCTTGCGACAGCCCATATCTAACCAGCTACGACGCGGCTTTTCTTGAATTGGCGATGCGGCTGAAATTGCCGCTGGCCACCAGCGATCAAGCGCTTGTCCGAGCTGCCGTTGATGCCAAAGTGCCGCTTACTAACCTTTGAAAGGCTCACAGGCCTCCTGACGAAGAAGCAATTCCCGAGGGGAAGCGCTGAACAGCCTATTCAGAGTTTTGATGTACTTGACGACAGCGAACCCGTAAGCGATTTTCTCTAGAAAATAAAATCGCAACCTTCGATTTCGGAACTCGTCAGAACACGCCCATCCGCAAAAGCCAACTTTGGAACAAACAGTTCGGAACTACCCGGTTTCGCGTGAAAGTTCGTTGGTTCCTCCATCAACAACTCCCAGCGCATTGATTGTGAACTGCCGCGCTTGATTGTGTCTTCGGAGGTCAGATTGGTCTTGTGCGGCTCCCATGTATCACCAAACTTGTCGGTATGAGCGGCGCCGAACGCAATTGCCGTGATGTCTGTATTTGAAACGTTTGTTACCGTCGTGTAGACATCCATCTCCAGATTGTGAACCATTCTGGATTTTGTCAACTTGACAGGACAAGTCTGCTTTGGTGATGGCACCGCTGGCGGCGCCTCAATTGCAGCATCTTTGTGTTCCGGTGAAGGCACTAGATGATTACTGTTGCATGCTACGAGGTGAGCGCAAGCGTTCCGATCGCTGTTGGTAGAAGTTGCTTCATTCAATCCTTTCCAGTGACTTCTGGTCATCAAATTTGCCAGTACCCTATTCAGGGGTCGAGGCCCCGCAGCCCGCCGTCACTTGCTCACCAGGGCTTGGATCGCCTCCAATTCCTTGCCCGCATCCGACCATTTGCCTTGGCCGACTAATTGGCGATACCGCTCTAGATGGCTCCGCACTTCCGCGATTCGGGGATCGACGCCGCGTGATGTGGGCGCAGGCGCAGCCGTCGTTGCCGTCGCGGCCGGAGCGGGCCCCGCGGACGCACTCTCCGGAGTCTGGCCCACGCCCGCGCCGAGCTGCGCCAGCGCCTGCTCATACGTGTCGGTATAGATCAGGGTGTTCCCCATGGCCAGCACGATCTTCTTCAATTGCGGCATCTTCGCCTCCGACGATTGCAGATAAATCGGCTCGACGTCCAGGAATGTGCTCTCGATCGGCAGCACCAGCATCTGGCCGCGCAGCACCTGCGACCCCTGCTGGTTCCACAACGAAAGGTCCTTCGAGATCACCTGGTCCTGGTTGATGCGCGCCTCCACTTGCATCGGCCCGATAATGAACTGCTGCTTGGGCAGCAGCAGCACCACCTTCTCGCCCAAATGCTGGCCGTCGCAGCGCGCCATCATCAATCCGATCAGGTTGTCGCGGTTGCGCGGCGTGAACGGAATTGCCTCCACAAACTCCGGCGTGTTTCCGCCCGGCACGGTCGCGATCAGATACGTTGGCTGGATATTCTGCGGCGCCGTTCCTTGTCCGCTGGTGAACTTCGCGATATCCCAGGCGTCCGATTTGTTATAGAACGTTTCCGGATCGCGCATGTGAAAATTGCGGTAAATCTCCGACTGGATGTTGAAGATCAGCTCCGGATAGCGGGCGTGCCGGCGCAAATCGGGCGGCATCGCAGAGGCGTCCTGGAACAGCTCCGGAAACAGATTGCGATAGGCGTTCACCAGCGGATCGGCGGGATCGAAGACGTACATGTGGACGTCGCCGTTATAGGCGTCAATCGTCGCCTTTACCGAGTTGCGAATGTAATTGACCGCCCCCACTCCCTCCAAGTCGACCAGCCGCGAATACGGATGCACGCCCGATGTCATGTAGCCATCGACGATCCATTCGAGCCGGCCGCTGTCCGTCAGCACGATGTATGGATCGGGGTCCCACACGATAAAATTCGCTAGCTCGTTCAGACGCTCCGTGATTTTGCGATGGATCATCATGCGGCTTTGCGGAGTCAGGTAGGTGGTCAGCAGAATGTTCCAGTCGCCGCGCGAGATCGCCGCCGCCGTCCGCATCCCGAGCGATGAGATCGGAAACCCGCCTTTGCCGGAGTAGGTCGTGTTCTCGTTGTGCGCGCCGGCGGGATAGTCGAATTCCGGCTGCGCCGTGTGAACGAACACGGGATCCTGAGACGCCTCGCTGTAATAAAGGTCGGGCTGCGTCAGCTTCAGCCCCGGCGCATTGATCACCGGCGGCGCGTCCTGAATCAGGAGCACGGGCAGGCCGTTTGAAGTGATGCGGTTAGCCTCCGCCATCACCACGCCGTAGCCGTGCGTATAAATAAAGTGCGGGTTGATCCAGCGCGTGCGCGCGTCGCCGAGCTGGCTCAGATCGAGCTCGCGCGCCGTGATCAGCACCTGCCGCATCTGGCCGCCGATGGTGTAGCGGTCCACATCGGGAAATTCGTAGACGTAGGGCCGCAGCGGCTGGATTTGCGACAGCGTCGCCTTGAAGGCGCCCCAGTCCCACAGCCGCACGTTCTCAAGCAGAGGCCGGTTCGCCGCGACGTCGATGGGCTGCTCCGGCTTGGCGGGATAATCGATCTCCGACATCTCGCGATCGAGCGCAAAGGCCGACCGCGTGGCCTCGATGTGCCGCACGATGAAGGGCTTCTCGAGCGAAATTTCGTTCGGCCGCACATAAAGCCCGGTCACGGCGGGCGGCACGATCCAGCGCACGATCAACGCCAGCACTACGATCGCCGCCAAGCGCACGTGCTTCGTCAGAATCGCGACCGCGCCGAGCAGCGACGCCACGATTACGGCCCATTGCAGCGGCAAACTGAAATACTGGTCCACATAGTCGATGCCGACCATGAAGCCGTGATCGTTTAGCAGCATCTCGTAGCGGCCCAGGAAAAAATACACCGCGAATGCGATCAGGAACACCGCCCCCAGGAGACGCCCGAAGCGCGATTCAAGCGCTCCCGGCAAGCGAAAGTCGAACCGCATGTTGAAGGGCTCCCGCCGGAAATCCGGCATGGAGTTTCGCAACTGCCACAGCCGCGCCGACAGCCAGTACAAAATCGCGCTGACGACCACCACGGTGAAGACGAAGCGCAGCAGCACCGAATAAAAGGGCAGCTCAAAGAGATAAAACGCCAGCGGCTTGTTGAACACTGCGTCGTGCCAGGCGGCCGCTTGTCCGCCCACGCCGCGGCCGCCAAAGTATCGCACCACGGCCCATGTGTCCGTGGTCGCGATTCCGATCAGCACCGCAAGAACCAGAATCGCCAGCGTCGAAATGCGCCGGTACCAACGATGCCGCCCCAGTCCCGTGCCCGCGAATTTCAACGCCCTCGCGTGCGACGTCCAGAAGGCCACAAACGCGATGAGGCCGGCGATGGCGACGGGGACGACGGCGTACGCGAGCAGGCTCAAGTAGGTGCGCAACTGCCCCACTTCTTTCCACCATTCGTAGTCGATGATGTAGGAAGCGATGGTGCGCACGGCGGCGAGCAGAATCAAAAACAGGATGACGAAAAAGATGCAGCCGCCGCGCCGCTGGATGGTTCCTTCGATCTCGCCTATGGGAGTCGCCATGCGATTTCTCCGTTCACGACCGTCGCGACTGGCCCGCCCCTGAAGTTGTGCCCGTCGAACGGCGTATTACGGCTCTTTGAAAACGAGCGGTTCACGTCATAACTCCACTCGCGCGCCGTGTCGAAAATGGTTAGGTCGGCGGGGCCGCCGGATATCAGCCGCCCGCGTCCCTGAAATCCCAAAACTCCCGCCGGACCCGTGGTGAACAATTCCACCATATTGTTGATGGAGATCTTGCCCGTGTGCACCAGCCGCTCGAGCGCGAGTCCAACCGCGGTTTCGAGGCCGATGATGCCGAAGGGGCACTTCTCGAATTCCTGCATTTTGTCGTGGCCCGAATGCGGCGCATGGTCCGTCGCGATGGCGTCGATGGCCCCGGACATCAGGCCTTCGGCGATGGCGCCCGTATCGCAATCCGACCGCAGCGGCGGCTTCATCTTGTAATTTCCGTCGTAAGGCGTCATATCCGTTTCAGAGAGCGTGAAATGATGCGGCGTCGCTTCGCTGGTCACGGCCAGCCCGCGCCTTTTCGCGAATCGCACCATTTCAACGGAGCGGCGCGATGAGATATGCGCGACGTGATAGCGGGCGCCGGTTAGTTCGGCTAGGAGCAGATCCCGCGCCACCATGACGTCTTCGGAGGCTGCCGGAATCCCGCGCAGCCCCAACCGTGCGCTGACCGCGCCCTCGTGCATGTCTCCCGGGCCGCTCAGGTTCAGATCCTCGCAGTGATCGATCACGGGGATGTTGAACCCGCGCGCGTATTCCATGGCCCGGCGCATCACGCGAGCATTCATTACCGGCTTGCCGTCGTCGGAGATGGCGACGATCCCGGCCTCTTTCATGGAGCCGATCGCCGCCAGCTCCTCGCCCGCGCTATTTTTCGTGATCGCGCCGATCGGGAAGACGTTCACCACAGCGTCTCGCTTGGCGCGCTCGACGATGTAGCTGGTCACCGTGGGGCTGTCGTTCACGGGCGCCGTATTCGGCATGCAGCAGATCGACGTAAAGCCTCCGGCCGCGGCCGCGCGCGCACCCGTCTCGATGGTTTCGGCATGCTCGAAGCCGGGCTCGCGGAGGTGTACGTGCATGTCGATGAATCCCGGCGCGACGATCAGGCCGGTGGCGTCGAACTCTTCGGCGCCCGTCGCGTAGAGTTTTTCGCCGATCGCCGCGATATAGCCGTTGACGCAAAAAACATCGCAAACGGCGTCCAGCGCGCTCGCCGGATCGATGACGCGGCCGTTGCGGACGACTAATTTGGGCATCGGTTCGAGAGTACCCGCTCCAGCACCGCCATGCGCACCGCTACGCCGTTTTCGACCTGGTTCAGGATCACGGAGCGCTGCGAATCGGCCACCTCCGAGGAGATCTCGCGGCCGCGATTGATCGGCCCGGGGTGCATTACGATGACGTCGGGCTTGGCCAACTCGATATGCTCGCGGCGCAATCCGTAGAACTGAAAATATTCTCCCGCCGGAAACGCGGCGTCATGCTGCCGCTCCAGTTGTACGCGCAGCATCATTATGACATCGGCGTCGCGGATCGCCTGGCGCATGCAGGTGGTCAGCGTCACTCCCGGCGCGATGCGCGCGAATTCGGGCGGCAGCAGCGGCGCCGGTCCGCACAGGACCACCTCCGCGCCGAATTTCGTCAATAAATGAATGTTCGATCGCGCCACGCGGCTGTGTGCGATATCTCCGATGATCGCCACCCGCAGCCGCTCGAGTGTGTTGCGCCGGTCCAGGATGGTGCGGGCGTCGAGCAGGGCCTGGGTGGGATGCTCGTGCGTGCCGTCGCCGGCGTTCACGATGGGAGTGGGCAGATGGCGCGCTAGAAAATGGGGAGCGCCCGAGGCCGAGTGGCGCATGACGATGGCGTCCGGGCGCATCGCCGCGAGCGTATTCAAGGTATCGACCAACGATTCGCCTTTGGACACGCTCGATCCCGAGGCTGTGATCGAGATCGCGTCGGCGCCCAGCCTCTTGGCCGCAATTTCGAAGCTGGTGCGCGTGCGCGTGGAGGCCTCGAAAAAGAGATTCACCACCATGCGGCCGCGCAGCGCGTCGAGCCGCTTGAATCCGCGGTCCGCGAGCGGTTGAAAGTCGCGCGCCCGTTCGAGAATGGATTCGATTTCGCCGCGGCCGAGCGGTTCGATTCCCAACAGTCCGCCGGGCATGGCTATGAGCGCTAGGCCCTCTCGACCAGCAGCACCTTCTCCATCTGGTCGATCTCCTGAAACTTCACTTCGATGATTTCGTTGGAGCTGGTCTGCACCATGCGGCCCACATAGCGCGCCTCGATGGGCAGTTCGCGATGACCGCGGTCGATGAGCGCGAGCAATTGCACGCGCGCGGGCCGCCCTTTGTCGAACAGCGCGTCCAGGGCCGCGCGTATGGTTCGTCCCGTATAAAGGACATCGTCCATCAAAATGATATCTTTTCCCGTGACTGAAAAATTAATTTCGGTCGAATTATGAACGGGAAGCTCCGAAACGGTGGAAAGATCGTCGCGATATAAATTTATATCGAGGATTCCGACCGGCACGTCGAGTTTTTCGAGATCGCGAATTTTCGCGGCCAGACGCTGTGCCAGCGGAACGCCGCGGCGCCGGATGCCGATGAACGCCAGCTTGGTGAGGTCTTCCGTCTTCTCGAGAATCTCGTGCGCCAGCCGCACGAGCGTACGATCGATCTCGGAAGCGCTCATCAACTGCGCCTTCTCGCGAGTGGCCGTCATATTCCTGAACGCTTCAGCGTATCACATCGTTTGCGCGGGACGGTCCGTGGCTTTCGTGGCTCGCGTATGCTGAAAAGGAATGCGATGGCCCCGTATTTGAATGGGACAAACACAAAGCCCGATTGAATATTGGGGAAGCATCGCGTGAGCTTCACCGAGGCGGCCGCAGTCTTCGGGGATCCGTTGTGCCGTTTATTCGAGGACGAGTACCATTCCGCGGAGGAGCATCGGGAGATTATCATCGGGCATTCAAGCCGAACAAACTGATCCTGGTATGTTTCACGGAGCCGACGGAAGGCCGCGTTCAGATGATCAGCGCTCGTCGCGCGACGAGGCGGGAACAACATGATTATGAAGAACACGTCGCGAAGCAAATCTAAAGCGAAAACGCCGGATGACCTGAAGCCCGAGTATCGCTTGCATTATGGCGCGGCCAAGCCGAATCGATTCGCGGGACAGATGAGGAAGGGCTCCCTAGCCGTGCTGTTGGAACCCGATGTGGCGCGGTTTTTCAAGGACGGGGAGTCCGTGAATGCCGTTTTGCGCGCCTTAATTTCAGCGATGCCGGCGCGCCGCCCATCGAGGACGCCGTAGGGCAGGGCTCTTTTTCCGTGCAGCGGTTTCGGCAATCGCGCCCTCACACACAAAAAGAGCCGGGTGCTGGTCGGGCACCCGGCTGAGGAGCACCCACAAGCGGATCGGAGGATTCCCGCTTGTGGGAGTGGAGGAGCTTGTAGCCTCAGTTGAGGAGACCGCCGTGCCCGAGGCAGGCGATTTCCCAACCGGAAACACGATAACGGGCCAGCATCGGAGGGAGCACCAGGTCCACCACATTGGGTTTGGGGGAGCGGTAGCAGCACGGCGCCGACAACACGGGAATTTCTTCTTTGTAGCCCAGCAGCAAAAGATTGCCGGGCTCGACGGGCGCGAGAAATCGTTCCAGTTCGCACCCCGCCTGGGCCATGGCGCGGCCGATCACGTCGGCCGGTCCAGCCGGCGCGGTCGTAGAGGCAACCAAAACTACGTCCGGCTTGCCCCTGAACAGATGCTGAAGGGCCCGGCCAATGGCAGCTTCTTCTTCCACGGCGGCAAGGGCGAAAGCCACGACGGCGCCGAACCTTTCCAGACGCTGACGCACCACGCTTTCAAACAGTTGGCGGGCGCGATCACCGTCCACGGGATCCGTATACAGGACTGCGACCGAAGGACTGCGTATCGGCCGGGCCTGAAGTATCGGTCCTCTCTCTGTAAGTATTGAGTTTACCGCTTCAAGCTGGTCTTTTGCAACAGCAAAAGGGGCGCTTTTCACCGTTGCTATCCTTTGGCCGGGCGCGGCGTGGGAAAAATTCGTCACCGTCGCGATACCGAAGCTGGCGGTGCAGTTAATCTGCTGCAGCAGACGGTCGTCTACCAGGACGCACACAGGCTCGGTGGCTAGCAGATTGGCGCGGCCGCCGGCGGCCAGACGGATTTCGAGAGAGCCACAGCCAATCTCGGTAGCGACCGCCATGACCGCTTCGTCTTCGCCGACTTCGCCGTCCTCGAGTTGGGTGACCCAGATTTCAGCCATGCCTTCGACCTCAAGGAGCTTGACGTCGTCGTCATTAAGAATGTGACCTTTCGCGAGTAGTTTTTTTCCACCGGTTCTAAAGATGGTGCAACTGAGCACACGTCCCGTAGATCCATGGACGCTGACTGTCTGAGCTCGCATGAAAACCTCCCGGTGTTATCCGGATACCTTATTTTTGGATACCTAGATTATATATATACGAATAGTAGAAAATCAATAAAAAAAATATCAGTAAAACAAAATATTTTATTGGGGGCGGCGGGAGGAGGGCGATCTAGCGGCGGACGCGAGGGAGCTGGACCAGCAAATCGGCGATTGGGGGCGCCGGGTCGAGCGCTACATCCGCTTGCAACGGCTTAAGAACCGCGATTTCATCGCAGGATTGAAACTTGGGGCAGCGGAGGCAATCCTTCCACGCTTTTAGCGGTAAAGCGCCGCGATCGACTTCCACAAAACCGAGCTTGCGAAAAAAATCGGGCACATAGGTGAAGGCGAAAATGGCGTGCAAATCGTTGCCGCGCGCCTCGCTTTCGAGGGCTTCGACGATAATACGGCCCATGCCGCGGCGCTTTATGCGGGGATCGACGGCAAGGGAGCGGACTTCCGCCGCAATGGGCGTATAAAAGTGCAGAGCGCCGCACGCGGCCAGATATTCTCCGTCGTAAACGACCGTGAAATCACGAATATTCTCGGCCATTTCAAATTCCGTGCGGGGCAGCATGACGCCGTTGGCGGCATAACCGTTGATGAGCGCAAGCAGGGCGTGAATGTCGCCGATGCGGGCTTTTCGTACAGCGAGGGCGGCCGCGTCCAGGGGCGTATTTTCGGCGGGGAGGCTTTCGGGCGCCCCCACTTTTATGGCCACAGCGTTCATGTCGCCAGCGCTCCCGCTGCCATTGTGATGCGCGTGCCCGCGGCATCTCCGGACATTAGCTTTCGAATTATGCCGTGTTGCGCGCCGGGCGCGATGAGCACTTCGCCAACGCCTCGTTGAAGGGCGTCACAGGCGGCGCCGAGCTTGGCCCGCATGCCTCCGCCGGCCACGCCGTTTTGGATGAGGGCGGCGCACTCGCCGCTGGTGAGCGCAGCGAGAGTTTCATTGGCGGCGCCGCGGACCCCTTCGACGTCGGTCAGGAAAAAAATCTTTTCGGCGGCGAAGCTGGCGGCGCAGGCGGCGGCCATCTGGTCGGCATTGACATTGTAGATGCGCCCGGAGCGGTCGCCGCCGAGGCACGCGATGACGGGAAGATACCCGTTCTCGGTGAGCAAATGAAGCAGGCGGGCGTCGCAGCCGGCGGTGCGTCCGGTGAGGCCGAGCTGGGGGCTCATCGGCTCGGCCCGTGCGAGTAAGGCATCGACGCCGCTGAGGCCCACGGCCAAAGCGCCTGCGGCGATGAAGGCCGCCACTAACTCCTGATTCAACGTACCGGCCAGAACTTTGAGAAGCGCGTCCATGACTTCGGGCGTCGTCACGCGCAGGCCATCGACGAAAGTGCTTTCGATTCCTCGCGCGGCGAGATAGCGCGTGATTTGGGCGCCACCGCCGTGCACCACCGCGACGGCGTGGCCGGATTGCGCGAGAGCGGCGATCTCAGCGGCGAGGCGTTGGCGCGATGCGGCTTCGTCGAGAAGCGCGCCTCCGATTTTCACGAGGATCTTCACGACAATCCGTCCGTTTCGGGGAAACCGAGCATCAGATTCATGTTTTGCATGGCCTGACCGGCGGCGCCCTTGACGAGATTGTCGAGGGCGGCGACAACAACGGCGCGGCCGGTGGAGGCATCGCACTGGACGCCGATGGCGCAGAGATTTGTGTTTTGCACGGCGGCCAGATCGGGCGCTTCGCCGGGCGCGTAAAGACGGATGAAAGATTCGCCGGAATAGCGCGCGCGATAAATTGCCAGGAGTTCTTCGGCGCCGGCTGCCCGGGCGGGGCGGAAATAAATGGTTTCGAGAATGCCGCGCGCGAGCGGAAGCAGTTGCGCGGTGAAACTGAAATCGCGCTCGGCGAGACCGCAGACCGTGAGCACTTCCGGCACATGGCGATGATTGAGAAGCGCGTAGGCCGAGAAGTTCCCGGTCACTTCGCAGAAGGCGGTTTTGAGCGTGGGCTTGCGGCCGGCGCCGCTGACGCCGGATTTGGCATCGCACACGATGCCGCATGCGAGATCGATCGCGCCCGCTTCGAGCAGCGGTTTGAGCGCGAGATTCGCCGCGGTGGGGTAGCAGCCCGGATTGGCCACGAAACGCGCGCCGGCAATACTCGAACGGCAGAATTCGGGGAGACCATAGACCGCCTCGGGGAGCAGCTCCGGGGCGGTGTGCTCTTCGTTGTACCAGCGCGCATAGGTTGCGGCGTCGCGGAAGCGGAAGGCTCCGCTGAGGTCGACGACACGAGCTCCGGCGGCGAGCATGGCGGGGGCGAGCTGCATCGAAACATTCGCCGGGGTGGCCAGGAAAATCAGCTCCAGGGCGGCATCGCGCACCGCTTCCGCGCTGCACGCGATACGCTGGATCTTGCGTCAAGGTCGCGTCGAAAGAGTTGCCCGGCGGCGGGCGGTCTTCGGCATCGCTACGATGCTCCAGCAGCACGGGCGTGGCTCGGGGATGGCGCGCGAGGATACGGAGGAGCTCGGCTCCGCTATAGCCCCGGTAACCAACGATTCCGATGCGGGTGCCCGCCATTGGATATTTATTCACCCCTGTGAATAATTATAACGTAAGCCGTTTTAGGATGGTCGGTCTGAGGGAAGGGCCAATGCCGTTGCATGCTTCGGCTGGTACAGACCGATTTCGCCTCCGCCAGGGAGGCGGATTTTGACAATCGAACCCCATCTGGCTTCTTGGACGGCGGAACAGTGGACCTCCTTGTCCTTGAGTGATGAAATCTCGGCTTCGAGATCGTTACACATGAAATAGAGTTCGTGCCGGTCATTTTCTTGGGAAGGATGAACAGCCATTTCCGCCGGAGGTAGGGCGAAGATCAGCCAGCCGTGGCCGGCGTCCACCAAGTTGAATCCGAGGACGTCCCGGAAAAACGCGCGATCGGCCGCCGCATCCTTGCTGTACACGACTAAATGCGCGCCAAAGATCATGATCGAAACCGGGGCGCTACCATGCCGGCGACAGCGAAAATTAAAACACTTCGCCGGCGCGCCGCTTCGCTCCGCGGCGCTCGGCGGCGGGTCGAGGCGTTTGGGACTGTTGCGAGAGGATCAACTGCTCGAGCGTCGTTTCGGGGAGGGTGAGGCTCAGATCCACGGCGGCGCCGTTCGCCGTAGCTTGCAAATTCGTCAATAATCCCGCTATGGCCGTGACGGCGGGATCGCTAGTATTGCTCATCTGAACCATACCCGCGAGAAATTTCACTACATTCAGCAGCGAGGTCGCGTCCTGGGCCGAGTCCATGAGCACTTCTCCGGAAAGCTGCAGCGCGGGACCCTGTTGCGCGTTGGCGGCGGCAAACTTCACGCCGCCGCTGGTCTGCTGAATGCCCTGGAAGAGGTTCGTATTCACGACGCCGCTCAAAGGACCATTGGGCAAGCCATTGGCAAACTGCGCCAGAGGGACCACCGATGTGAACCAGAGATCGTCGACAGCGCGCAATTGAGCCACTTTCGCCGCGAGCGATGGAGAGATGCTGGGCGCCGAGCCGCCGGACTGCGCGGCGGCGTTCACGCTGCCGCAATCTCCCGCCAGGGCGGTGTTCAAGGCGGCAGTGAAGAAGGCGGCGCAGACATTCGGAGCCGGCGTGTTCGCAGCGGCCGGTCCGCCGAGGGTGACCACGTCCACTCCCGCAAGATGCGTCACCGTACCGCCGTTCTTTTGAGCTGCGCCTTCAATTGTCCCCATGCTGACGCCAAAGGATCCGTGCGCGGCCAGCAGCCATTTCGCTTCCGGTCCGGGCGCTCCCGTCGATGCCAGGAGAAGCTCGGAGACATCGGTGCGGGGATCGATACCAGTCTCTGAAATGAACGTCTGCAGGCCGGTGTTGCCGGACTGCATATGCGAGAGGACGAACTGACCGAACGTCGAGTTTTCGGCGGCGGCGACATTGCCCCCTGCGAGCAACTGCGCATCCTTCATGGCGAAGTTCAGCAAATCGACGCCACCGCCCGCTCCGGCGCTCGATTGCGCCAGGGCCATGACGGGAGCCGCCGCAAGACAAAAAACCGCGATCTGAAGCGCTTGCATGATAAAACCCCTTGCGACCAATTCGAGGCTAACACGGCGGCGCACCGCGATCCACCACCGGGCCTCTGACTCAGAGACGTGCTCCGGAGGTTGTTATTACAGTGGCGCGTTTGCATTTCCGGCGAGGTCCAAGTGCCGGAAATCGGAACGAAGCTACGCTCCGGCTGGTTTGAACCTGGCCTGAGCGGCCATCGCGGCGCTGCGCGAACCGGCGCGCGAAAGAACAGGCAGGACAAGCGATGACACGTGAATTGATAGCGCGTCTGAAACCGCGCCGGCCGCCAGTGGCCGGTCGGGAGCCGGAATTTTGCGCACGGGCGGGCGACGCGGTCAAGCGCGCAGAGATGCCCATCCAGAAATGCACACGTTAAATGCACGACGTTCATCGGCTCCTGCCAGTACTTGCCGAGCGTGATTCGAGATTCGGCGCATGTTATCCTCCACGCGGGGGAGGTGGCGCATGTCCGAGCAAACAACCGCAAGCGCGGCTGCTACGGCGGCGTTCGACATCGAGCAGAAACTGCCGCTCGAACTGGTGCGCGTGGTGGAGGAGGCGGCGGTTGCGGCGGCCCGCACCATGGGACAGGGCGACCGAAAAGGCGCCGATCATGCCGCGGTAGAGGCCATGCGCCGCGCCTTCGAAGAAGTTCCCATCCGCGGCAATATCGTAATCGGCGAAGGCGAGCGCGACGAGGCGCCGATGCTGTACATCGGCGAGAGAGTAGGGGCGCAGCCGGACGGGAGCGGTCCGTACCCCGAAATCGATATTGCCGTCGATCCGCTCGAAGGGACAAATTTGTGCGCCACCGGGGCTCCCAATTCAATCGCCGTTCTGGCGGCTTCCGAGAGCGGCGGGCTGCTTCACGCTCCGGACTGCTACATGCGGAAGATCGTGGCCGGACCGGCGTGCCGGGGCGCGCTCGATATCGACGCTCCCGTCGAAGATAACCTGAAGGCAATCGCGAAGCGGTTGGAGCGCAACGTCAGGGATCTGGTCGTGATGGTTTTGGAACGCCCGCGGCATGAGCAGCTCATTCGGGAGATTCGCGCGGCCGGGGCGCGCATTCGTCTGATTGGCGACGGCGACCTCTCGGCCGGCATCACGGCCGCGATTCGCGGGGCGGGCGTTCACGCCGTGATGGGAACGGGCGGCGCTCCCGAAGGCGTGCTGACAGCAGCCGCGATGCGCTGCCTCTATGGCGAGATGGTGGCGCGCCTGGTGGTGGACGGTCCGGAGCTCGAAGCGCGCATGGAGCGCATGGGCATCAGCGATCCCCATCGGGTCTATCATGCCGAGGATCTGGCGCCGGGCAATCAGATTATTTTCGTGGCGTGCGGCGTTACGGCCGGACCGCTGCTCAACGGGGTCCGCTTCTTCGGCAACGGCTACCGCACGCATTCGATCGTGATGACGCTCGCGCCCAACAGGGTCCGCTTTATCGACACAGTAAATATGTTGAAGGAACCCGGTCCGCGCGGCATCCGCCTGTACTGAACATATTTGTGCGAACGCTATGCTGAAACCAACTGTCCGGAAGCCGCTCGGTTGAAGAAAGGGCCGCGGCCGGAAACCGCTCTCCGGCGGT
This sequence comes from Bryobacterales bacterium, assembly GCA_963838885.1. Lineage (GTDB taxonomy): Bacteria > Acidobacteriota > Terriglobia > Bryobacterales > Bryobacteraceae > JAICMB01. The sequence goes on from CAWITB010000067.1 coordinate 63,059, forward strand.
CGCAGCTCGGTTCTGAAGGCGTGTTTTTTATCACGTTTGGCGGCCCGCGGGGCCGTGGAGCACTCCCTTCGCGGTGGCGGCTCGGAAGAATCCACGGATGACAAAGACAGGACACGACCTCCTGACGAAACGGCCGCGCCGGCCGCGCCGATTCGGATTCCACCTCCTCTGGTACAAGCTGTTCGCATTCGTGGCGATCCTGGGTCCGGGGTTCGTGACGGCGAACGTGGACAATGACCCCGGTGGGATCCTCACATATTCGCAAGCGGGAGCGAAATACGGGTACGCGCTGCTATGGACGCTGATCCCGACAACCATTGCCCTGATCGTGGTTCAGGAAATGGCCGCTCGCATGGGCGCGGCCACGGGCAAAGGCTTATCCGATCTGATCCGGGAACAGTTCGGGTTGCGCATGACGTTTTTCACGATGCTGGTGCTGGGGTTGGCGGATTTGGGGACCATCGTCGCGGAGTTCGCGGGCATCGCATCAGGGATGGGCATTTTCGGCGTGAGCAAATACATCGCCGTGCCCTGTGGGGCGGCGCTGGTGTGGTTCGTGATTGTGAAGGGGTCGTACAAGCCGGTCGAGCGCATCTTAATTCTGTTTTCGCTGATCTATCTGGCTTATCCCGTTTCGGCGTACTTCGCGCATCCGAATTGGCAGGAAGCGCTGCTGAAGACGGTCGTGCCGGAATTCAGAAACGACTCGCCGTATATCGTCATGGTGATCGGATTGATCGGCACCACCATTACGCCCTGGATGCAGTTTTATTTACAGGCTTCGATCGTGGAGAAGGGCGTGACGCGCAAGGATTATGGGCTGGCGCGACTGGACGTAATATTCGGGTGCTTTATCACGGAGATCGTGACTTTCTTTATCGTGGTGGCGTGCGCGGCCACGCTTTTCAAATCGGGACACGGCGAGATCAACGATGCGGCGGAAGCGGCGGTTGCGCTGCGGCCGTTCGCGGGACAGTTTGCGTCGCTATTGTTCGGCATCGGCCTGGTAAACGCGTCGTTGCTTTCGGCGGCGATCCTGCCGCTCGCGACGGCGTATAACGTGTGTGAAGGATTGGGCTTTGAAACGGGCGTGGACCGGCGCTTTGGGGAGGCGCCGGTGTTTTACTCGCTGTACACGGCGCTGATCGTTCTGGGAGCGGGCCTGGTTCTGATTCCCGGCCTGCCGCTGCTAACCGTGATTCTACTTTCACAGGTCGCCAATGGCGTGCTGCTTCCGTTCGTGCTGATCTTCATGCTGCTGCTTGTGAACCGGCCGGAGCTGATGGGCGACATGCGGAACGGGCGAGGCGCGAACGCCATTGCCGGTACGACCACCGTCATCATGATTGTTCTGACGGTGATGCTGGTGTGGACGTCGGTTCGCGGATAAGTCGTGGCGCGCGAGCGGCTATTCGGCGTCCCTGATGCGCAATTCGACCTCACCCATGACTTCGGGCCCCAGAATCCGGCACCCGATCTCACGCATGACTTCGCCCGCTTCGGCGACCTTGCCGAGCAGTTTCACGGCTGTCAAATGCCCCATGCGATATTCGCTCAAGGTGAGGCGGCGGCAAGCTTCCATGCGGATCGGCCGCATGGTCCGGTCGGGACAGGGCATGAGGACATAGGTCTCGGTTGAGTCCAACTCCGAGCCGTCGTCGAGGACTTCCGTAAAAACCTGCGCCGTCAATCCAACCTGTATGAAGTTGACACGCTTGCCATCAGTCTCCGGAAAGAGCGCCCAGAGCTCGCGTTCGGCTTCGATATACTCCTCGTAGCTGAATGTGATGGGCAGCGGGTACGACGACCCCGGATCCAAAAACGCGTATGCGGACACAAAGGCACCCCCTGAGAGACGCTCTGTTCTCCCACTTTGCAGATCGGCTACGATCCGCCACTCCTGCAGGAGAAATCTTTATTATTAATGTAACTATTAGTACGAGTCTGCATGTTGGACGGCGAATTGTCAATACAGGTTGCCCGGGTTTCCGCGCGCCCGGCGATTCAAAGTTTATTAAATTTTCTTTCTGAATCGCGTAGATGCCGGTCGATGGCGGCGGCGGCCTGACGGCCTTCGGCGATAGCCCACACAACGAGTGATTGTCCTCGCCGCAAATCGCCGGCTGCGAATACTCCGGGGACCGACGAAAGGTAGTCCGAATTAGTCATGACATTGCCTCGCGCATCCAGGCTGACGCCCAGTTGCTCAAGCAGGCCGGACTGCACCGGGCCGCTGAAACCCAGGGCCAGTAGAACGAGATCGGCGTCCATGGCGAATTCAGTTCCGGGCAGCGGTTGAAAGTTTGGCGGCGCGCAGCAGCGAATGGCGTGCAGCTTTTTTACGTTGCCGCTCTGGTCGCCCGTGAACGCAGTGGTTGCGATACTCCAATCGCGGATGCCGCCCTCTTCGTGCGATGTTTCGGAGCGCAGTTGCAGAGGCCACAGCGGCCAAGGCGTGTGCGGCGCGCGGTCGAGCGGTGGACAGGGCATGATCTCGAACTGGTGGACGGAGGCGGCCTTCTGGCGGTGGGAGGTGCCGAGGCAATCGGCGCCGGTGTCTCCTCCGCCGATGATGATGACGCGTTTGCCCGTGGCCAGAATCTGATCGGGGACCTCGCATCCGGCGCACTTTTTATTTTGCTGGGGGAGGAATTCCATGGCGAAATGGATGCCGTTGAGATCGCGGCCGGGCACGGTGAGATCACGCGGCTGCTCGGCGCCGCCTGCGAGGAGCACGGCGTGGAATTCGGCGAGCAGGTCCTTCCCTGAGACGTTGACACCCACATGCGTGTTGGGTTTAAAGCGCACTCCTTCGGCTTGCATCTGTTCGAGACGGCGGTCGATCAGATGCTTTTCCATCTTGAAGTCGGGAATGCCGTAGCGCAGCAGGCCGCCGATGCGATCGGCCTTTTCAAAGACAGTGATTTCGTGACCGGCGCGGGCGAGTTGCTGGGCGGCGGCGAGGCCGGCGGGACCCGACCCGACGATGGCGACGCGCTTACCCGTGTAATGAGGCGGCGGCTCGGGCTTGATCCAGCCTTGGCGGAAGGCGTGGTCGATGATGGTCTTCTCGATATGCTTGATGGCGACGGGAGGCTCGTTGATGCCGAGCACGCAGGCGGCTTCGCAGGGCGCGGGACAGATGCGGCCGGTGAACTCAGGAAAATTATTGGTGGCGTGCAGAACGCGGATGGCCTCGCGCCAGCGCCCGTGATACACGAGATCGTTCCAGTCGGGGATGATGTTGTTGAGCGGGCACCCGGTATGGCAGAAGGGCAGTCCGCAATCCATGCAGCGAGCGCCTTGCGTGCGCGTTTTTTCTTCTTCGAAGTCGTGGTAGACCTCGAACCAGTCGTTGATACGTTCGGAGACGGGGCGGCGCGGGGGCAGCTCGCGGGCGTATTCGATGAAGCCGGTGGGTTTACCCATGGAGCGCCTCGCGCGGCGTGGCTTCGACGGAGATGTGGGGGAGCGGCTTTGCGGCGAGGCGGGGGATCCCTTGCACGCGTTTGTATTCGTGCGGGAAAACCTTGACGAAGAGGGGGAGCATCCCGGCCCAGTTTTCAAGGATCCATTTGGCGCGGGGGCTGCCGGTGGCTTCGAAATGCTTCGCGATCAGGTTTTCGAGCGCTTGCACGTCGGCGGGATCGGCAACCGGCTCGAGGTCGACGCCGGAACGATTGCAGAGCCGGCGGGAGAAGTCGCCGCTTTCGTCGAGCACGAACGCGATGCCGCCGGTCATGCCAGCCGCGAAGTTGCGTCCGGTGCGGCCGAGCACCACGACGAGGCCCTTGGTCATGTATTCGCAGCCGTGGTCGCCGACGCCTTCGACAACCGTGGTTGCGCCGGAATTGCGGACGGCGAAACGCTCGCCCGCCATGCCGTTGAAGTAGGCCTCGCCGGAAGTCGCTCCATAAAGGACCACGTTGCCGACCAGAATGTTTTCTTCGGGCAGAAAATTAGAGGATTTGGGAGGATAGACGACCAGCTTTCCGCCGGAGAGTCCCTTGCCGACGTAATCGTTGGCGTCGCCTTCGAGCGTAAGGGTGACGCCGCGGGCGAGGAAGGCTCCAAAACTTTGGCCCGCCGAGCCGTTGAACTCGAACCGTATGGTGTCGCCAGGAAGTCCGTTGGAGCCGTGGCGGCGCGCGATTTCGCCGCTCAACATGGCTCCCACGGTGCGATGGATATTGCGGATGGGGAGCTTGAATTCAACCGGCGTTCTGTTCTCGATGCTGTCGCGCGCGTGGTCGATCAGCTTGTAATCGAGCGCCTGGTTCAAACCGTGATCCTGCCCGATGACGCAGCGGCGGCCGACGCGCGAAGGAACCGGAGGGTTGAAGAGAATGGCGCTGAAATCGAGGCCGCGCGCCTTCCAGTGTTCGACCGCGCCGCGCATTTGAATGCGGTCGACGCGCCCCGTCATCTCGTCCATGTTGCGGAAGCCGAGCTGGGCCATGAGTTGGCGCACCTCTTCCGCGACGAAGAAGAAATAATTGACGACGTGTTCGGGCTGGCCCTGGAATTTCTTGCGCAAGCGCGGGGTCCTGCGTGGCGATGCCGACGGGGCAGGTATTGAGATGGCATTTGCGCATCATGATGCAGCCGAGGGCGACCAGGGGAGCGGTGGAGAAGCCGAACTCCTCGGCTCCGAGCAGCGATGCGATCACGACATCGCGTCCGGTTTGCATCTTGCCGTCGGTCTGGACGCGGATGCGGCTGCGCAGATCGTTCATGACCAGCACTTGTTGCGTTTCGGCGAGTCCCAGTTCCCAGGGAACGCCGGCGTGCTTGATGGAGGTGAACGGGGACGCGCCGGTGCCGCCATCGTAACCGCTGATGAGGACAACGTCGGCGTGAGCTTTAGCGACGCCCGCAGCGACGGTGCCCACGCCCACCTCGGCGACGAGCTTCACCGAAATGCGCGCCTTGGGATTGACGTTTTTCAAGTCGTAGATGAGCTGTGAAAGATCTTCGATGGAGTAGATGTCGTGATGCGGCGGCGGCGAAATCAGTGGGACGCCGGGAATAGAATGGCGCACACGCGCGATGACTTCGTCTATTTTGTGGCCGGGCAACTGGCCGCCTTCGCCGGGCTTGGCGCCTTGCGCGATCTTGATTTGCAGCTCGTCGGCGTTGACGAGGTAATTGGTGGTTACGCCGAAGCGACCGGAGGCGACTTGTTTGATGGCGCTGCGGCGCCAGTTGCCGCCGGGATCGCGAGCGAAGCGCTCTTCGTCTTCGCCGCCCTCGCCGGTGTTCGATTTTCCGCCAATGCGGTTCATGGCGATGGCGAGCGTCTCGTGCGCTTCCTTGCCGATGGAGCCGAAGGACATGGCGCCGGTAGCGAAGCGCTTGACGATTTCGCTTGCGGGCTCCACTTGATCGAGGGGGATCGGTTTTTCTGCGAGCTTCAGCTGCATCAATCCGCGCAGCGTATTGAGCTCTTTGCTCTGGTCGTCAATGAGTTTCGTGAATTCCTGAAAAGTCGCGAAGTTTTGCTGCCGCACGGCGTGCTGCATCTTCGCCACCGTCGTGGGATTCAGCAAATGCCGCTCGCCGTGAACGCGGTATTGGTAATAGCCGCCGACGGCGAGCTCGGTATGCGATTCGCCGACGGGCTGCATCGCGAAATCGTGCTTCATTTTCGCTTCGCGGGCGAGAACCTCAAGTCCAACGCCTTCGATGCGGGACGCGGTGCCGGTGAAATAGCGCTCGATCAGCGATTTATTCAGGCCGATGGCTTCGAAAACCTGGGCGCCGCGATAGCTCTGCAGCGTGGAGATGCCCATCTTCGAGAAGACTTTGAGGAGCCCCTTGTTGATGGCCTTCTTGTAATTCTTGAGCGCGGTTTCGAAGGTGGCGCCGTCGGGCAGACAGCCGCGGCGGGCCAGGTCTTCGAGAGTTTCGATTGCGAGATAAGGATTGACGGCGCTCGCGCCATAGCCGATCAGCAAGGAGAAGTGCATGACCTCGCGCGGCTCGCCCGATTCGATGATGAGCGCGACCTGCGTGCGGGTTTTTTCGCGAACGAGATGGTTGTGGACGGCGCTGAGGGCCAGCAGGCTGGGAATGGGCGCGTCGCGATCGTCGGCGCCGCGGTCGGAGAGAATCAGCAGAGTATATCCGGACTTGATGGCGAGAGAGGCCCGGCGGCAGAGGCTGTCGAGGGCGCGCTCCAACTCCTTCGCTCCCCCATCGACGCGAAAAAGCATGGGCAGCGTGCTGCTGAGAAGGTCGCCTTGCGAAACGCGGCGCAATTTTTCAAGGTCCCGATTGGTCAGGATGGGATGCGGCAGCTTCAGGGTGTGGCAATGACGCGGCGTTTCGTCGAGGATGTTGCGTTCAGTGCCGATGTAGCTGGTGAGCGACATGACGAGCTCTTCGCGAATGGGATCGATGGCGGGATTGGTGACTTGCGCGAAGAGCTGCTTGAAATAGTTGAAGAGGAGCTGCGGCTTATCCGAAAGACACGCGAGGGGCGTGTCGATGCCCATGGAGCCGACGGGATCTTCGCCGCCGGCGGCCATGGGGGCGAGGAAGATTTTGAGGTCCTCGTCGGTATAGCCAAACATGCGCTGCAGCGGAATCAGTCGCTCGGGGTCGGATAAGTAAACGCGCGGCGGCTCGGGCAGATGATCGAGTTTGATCTGGTTTTCTTTGATCCATTCGGCGTAGGGCCGGCGATTGGCGAGGCGGCGCTTGATCTCTTCATCGGGGACGATGCGGCCCTCGGCGGTATCGACCAGGAGCATGCGGCCGGGCTGCAGGCGGCCTTTATAGCAGACGTCTTCGGGCTTCACCGGAAGGACGCCGGTTTCCGATGCCGTGATCAGGAGGCCGTCCGTGGTGACCAGATAGCGCGCCGGGCGCAAGCCGTTACGGTCGAGCGTGGCGCCGATCATGCGGCCGTCGGTGAAGGCAACGGCGGCGGGCCCGTCCCACGGCTCCATCAGGGAGGCGTGATATTCGTAGAAGGCCTTCTTGGCGGGGTCCATGGTGTCGTCGCCGTCCCAGGCTTCCGGGATCAGCATGGCCATGACGTGCGGGAGCGTGCGGCCGCTCAGCGTGAGCAGCTCGACGGCGTTGTCGAGGCAGGCGGAATCGCTGCCGTTCGGCTGGATCAGCGGCAGGAGCTTCGAAATGTCGTCTCCGAACAGCGGCGAGGCCAGTATATTGTGCCGGGCGTACATCCAATTGACGTTGCCGCGTACGGTGTTGATCTCGCCGTTGTGACACAAGTAGCGATAGGGATGAGCGAGCTGCCAGGTCGGAAAGGTGTTGGTCGAGAAGCGCTGGTGGACGAGGCAGAGAGCGCTGACGGTTTCCGGGTCGGTGAGCTCGCGATAGAATTCCGGGATCTGCGGGGCGAGCAGGAGACCTTTATAAACGATGGTGCGCGAGGAGAGCGAGGGGATGTAGAAGAAGCTCTTGTCGTGAATGTCCGAGGCCGCGACTTCGGATTCGGCGCGCTTGCGGACAATGAAGAGCTTGCGCTCGAGCTCGTCTTCGCGTCATGCCGTGGGCGCCGCGTATGAAGATCTGCTCGATGTAAGGCTGCGAGGCCCGGGCGATGCGGCCGATGGCGTTCGAATTGATGGGCGTGTCACGCCATCCGAGGACTGTAAGGCCTTCCTCGCGCGCGATGCGTTCGATGACGCCTTCGACCAGCAATCGGTTGCGCGGCTCAACCGGCAGGAACACCATGCCGATGCCGTATTCGCCGGGAGGCGGCAATGTGAAGCCTAGCTTGGCGCACTCGCGAACGAAAAAGTCATGCGGAATCTGGATGAGGATGCCGGCGCCGTCGCCGGTTTCGGGATCGCAGCCGCAGGCGCCGCGATGGGAAAGATTGATGAGGATCTGCAGGCCCTTGAGGATGATGTCGTGGGACTTTTCGCCCTTGATGTTAACCACGAAGCCAATCCCGCAAGCGTCATGCTCGTTCGCTGGATCGTATAAGCCTTGTTTGCCAGGCAGTCCGGTCGTTTCCATTTACTTCCTCAAGAACCTGGGGATGTTGAGCCAGTATAGCAAGCGTGACAGTATTACGCAATTGAAAAATGTAGTTGACTATTCATTAGCATTTCTAATAGTATTGAACTGCGGCATGACAATTGAGCAGCTCAAAGTTTTCAAAGATATAGCGCAGCATCGGAGCTTTAGCAAGGGGGCAGCGCTGAACGGGATCAGCCAGTCCGCCGCCAGCCAGCGCGTGCAGGAAATGGAGCGCGATCTGGGAATTATGCTGCTCGACCGGGGCACGCGTCCGCTGCGGGTTACGGCGACGGGCAAGCTGTATTTGGACATGTGCCGCGATATCGTGCGGCGATATGCGGAGTTCGAGGCGGCTCTGGGGGAGCTCAAGGAGGAGGTGGACGGGACGGTGCGCGTGGCGGCGATTTATTCCGTGGGCTTGTCGGAGATGGGGCGCCTGGAGCGGGAATTTTCGCGGCGTTATCCGGAGGCGGCGCTGGAGGTGGAATATCTGCGGCCGGAAAAGGTATACGAGGCGGTGGTCATGGACCGCGCCGATCTCGGGCTGATGAGTTATGCGGAGCCGACCAAGGAAGTGACTGTGGTGCCGTGGCGTCAGGAAGAAATGGTTGTCGCGGCGTCGCCGTATCATGCGCTGGCGAGCAAGGCGGAGGTGAGTCCGCGGGAGCTCGAAGGTCTGGATTTTATCGGCTTCGACGAAGACCTGCCGATCCGCAGGGAGTTGGACCGTTTCCTGCGCGAGCAGCGCGTGCATGTGAACGTCACGCTGCATTTCGACAATCTGCAGATGATCAAGGAAGCGGTGGCGCACGGCTCGGGCGTCAGCATCATGCCGGCGCGGGTGATGGCGGAGGAGATCGCGCAGGGGCGGCTGATTCCGATTCGCATCGCGGCGCCGGATTTATACCGTCCGCTGGGGATCGTGCATCGCAGGAAGAAGCGCTTCGATCGCGCCGCGCTGGCGTTTCTGGAGTTGCTGCAGGAGCAGCCGGCGGTCAGCGCGTAAGCGGGTTTAGGACGGGCTCATGGAAAGGTGCCTGCGTAGATCGACTTCGAAGAGGTAAGCTCGGCTAGCTCGGTTCCGGTATAAACGACATGGATACAGACTCATGGATTTCAGCAACCTACGACCACTCCTTTTCTAACAGCCTCTAAATCAGAATGAAGTGGAAACGGAGTAGGGCTTCCCATGTTCATGACGTCATGCCAGATGGCCCAGATCAAGCTTAAGGGCTCGGGCAAGCTTCTTTAGCGTCGCGATTCCACCCTTTCTGTGTCTCTCCTGAATGGCGGCAATCATCGGGCGCGACACATGGGACGGCTTCGCCAAATATTCCTGAGTGATGCCGCGATACTCGCGCCAGATTTTGACTGGGCTTTCGCCGGCGAGCCGCCGCTCGGCGATCTCGATCGGTATCAGCTCGTCCTCGCCGCGCTCGATTCGCGCTTCGCCGCGTCATAGGCTTTTACGTCGGCAAGCATCTCCGGATCGTCCATCAGCAAGACGGCGAACTCCTTGCCGTAGCGGGTGATTTTTCAATGTGCATCCAGTAGACCGTGCGGGATCATGCAGGATTTGAAGCGGCGCCGGGAGCGATGAACACGGCTGGCCGGGGGCCCAGCCCTTAGCCCTTGAGCGACGAAGGGGGAGGGTTCGGCAGACTGAACGTGACGTTGCGCTCCTCGTTCAATCGCAGGCTCATATCGCGATCGACCGTGGTCAGGGGCGCCGTCTTCTCCACGCGGTCCATGGTGACGTAGTGCAGCGTGCTCTTGTCCCACCAATACGCCAGCACCGGCTTGATGTTGTGATCGTTGAAGGCGATGAGGTACAGCGTAGGCTCACTGCTAGCGGCGCTGGATGTATCTTTGGGAGGAGCCGAGGCGGCTCCGGAGGAGGTTCTGGGGGCGCGGTCATGACCACCGGCGGAGGCTGCGGTACGCCGTAGTTCGAGACCACGGTGATGTCGGGCGAGGGCTGATATGACGACGAGTACGGCGAGCCGTAGTAAGGCGAGGAAGGATAATAATCGTTCCAATCGTCCCAGAAGAAGGGATCCCAGAATCCATACCAGTAGGGCCATCCGTAGGAGAAGTAAGTGCGGCCGTAGCGGCCATAGCGCCCGTAGCCGCGCAATCCATAGTTGCCGCGATAGGTTCCCCGCGCCAGGTCTGCCCGCCATAGGGCGTATGGAATGTCCAGCCCCCGCGGCCCACGCCGCCGCGGTTGAACGAGCCGCCGCGGAATGCGCTAGCCCGCCGCCTCTGGCGAAGCCTCCGCTCGCACCGCCGCGAGAGACGCCTCCGCCCAAGTGTCCGCCGCCGGCATGTCCCCCACCGCGTTGCGCCGAGGCAGCCGCGGCCAGCGCAACGCTCAGAACTGCATAAACAAACAGGCGCATAAGCGCTCCCACTTGGAGAGTAACTCCATGCCGCGCCACAGGCAACCGCGTCCGCGGCAGGGCACACAAAATATGACGCCGCTTTCTCGTTGGTGCGTGCAGAACTATACTGGATGGCGGCAGTCGCGCCAAAAGCTCCGCTCCTTTATGGTCGCGGCTTGCGGCAAATTAGTCCGCACACAGGTGCGCACACTAACCGCGGCCGCCCAGCAGCGTCCCAATCCAAACGGCGCAATAGCCCAGCGCCACGCTGGCAACGACGTTCAGGAGCGCGACCCAGCGGGCGCCTTCGCGCATCGCTTGATAGGTCTCATACTCGAAGCTTGAGAAGGTAGTGTAGCCGCCCAGAAAACCCGTCACGAGCAGCAGTCTCCAGCGCGGGTCGAAGAATCGTGCGCTGAAAATCGCCATGAGCAATCCGATGGCGAACGATCCGGTTAGGTTTACGATGAAAGTTCCCCAGGGAAATGTCGCGCCGAGGCGGTGCATGATGAAGCTCGACCCGGCGTATCGCGCCAGCGCTCCCGCGCCGCCGCCAATCAGCACCAGCAGATACCTATCCATAAACGCCGCCTTCGCTGGGCCAATAAAGGCCGTCTCCGCGGGGAATTGACTTCACTTGTCCCAGTATCATGCAAAGCGGCCACGCCGGTAAATTTGACCGCCGGCTTTACAACCCCATATTCCTATCCCGCTAATCCATTCAAATCACGCCATCTCCCACTGGCATATGGCGTGCTTCACAGGGTAGGAATGCGCCCCGAGACGATGGAGGAAGAGACCGCGCTCGCCGAGCCGCCGCAAGGCGATCGCCGGATGAGCCGGCGCGGAAAATGGCTGCTGGTCTGCTCTGGCGCGCTCCTGTTGATGGTCATTGCCGCCATTGTCGCAATCGCGGTCCCCTATCGTCGGCTTTCGAAAATCGTGGACCGGCAACTGGCCGCGGGGCCGTTTCAGCACACCTACAGCTTTTATGCCGCGCCGGTTACCGTTGCCGCCGGCGATGCGGAAAGCCCCGCGGAGCTGGCCGCCGCACTACGCCGCGGCGGCTTTCGCGAATCGAGCCGCAACGACCCGCAAACCTTCGCGATCTCGGATAATGCGGTCATCGTTCGCGGCGCCTCCCGGGTTCGCATTGATTTCGCGTCCAATCAGGTGCGCGCGATAACGGATCTGGACGGCAATAAAAAACTGCAACAGTTGGACCTGCCTCCGCAGCTCATCACAAATCTCTCCGACGAAGGCCGCGCCAAACGCATCCTGATTCGCTACTCCGACCTGCCGCCCGTCCTGGTGCAGGCCATCGTTTCGGCGGAAGATAAACGGTTTTTCAAACACTCCGGCCTGGACATGCGGCGCATCGTGAAGGCGCTTTACGTCGACCTGAAGGAACACCGTAAGGAACAGGGCGCCTCCACAATCACGATGCAATTGGCGAGAAATCTGTGGCTCGACCGCGACAAGCGCTGGAAGCGGAAGATCGCCGAATCGCTGATTACGCTGCACCTGGAGCGCAAACTCAGCAAGCAACAGATCCTCGAATATTACTGCAACCAGGTTTATCTGGGGGGCGCCGGCACTTTCAGCATCAACGGATTCGGCGAGGCCGCGCGCGTTTACTTCGGCAAGGACGTGCGCAAACTGAGCCTGACCGAGGCCGCCACTCTCGCCGGGATCGTGCAGCGCCCCAGTTATTTCAACCCGCTGCGCTATCCGGACCACACCCTCGATCGCCGCAACATCGTCCTTACGTTGATGCGCGAGAACCACTATATCTCGCAGGCGCAATACGAACGGGCCTTGAACGCTCCGCTCGGTCTGCACCCCAGCATCAACGACCTTTCGGAGACGCAATATTTCCTGGACATCGCGAGCGACCAGCTACAACGCCGCGTCGAGGAAAGCACGGGCGGCTCGGCGAACGTTTACACGACGATCGATATGCGCTTGCAAAGCGCCGCCGAGCAGGCCGTCCGCGACGGCATGGCGTTGGTGGATAAGGAACTATCCAAACGCCGCAAAAAAGGAGTTGCACCCGCGAAGCCGCAAGTGGCACTGATCGCGATCGATCCACGCAGCGGCTACGTGAAGGCGCTGATCGGGGGACGGGATTATTCCGTCAGTCAGTTGAATCGCGTTCTGGCCGTACGCCCGCCGGGATCGGTGTTCAAGCCGTTTGTGTATGCTACAGCGATCGACAGCGCTCTCGACGGAGCCCAACAAGTCCTAACGCCCGCTTCGACAATCGACGACGCTCCGACGACATTCCAGTTTGCGAACCGTACTTACACTCCCGGAAATTTCAAAGGCGAGTTCATGGGGCAGGTGACGTTGCGGCAGGCGCTGGCGCATTCTCTCAACGTCGCGACCGTGAAGCTCGCCGAAGAGGTCGGCTATAACAAGGTTGTGGCGCTGGCGCATCGCGCCGGAATGAACGACGACATTGCGGCCACGCCGGCCGTTGCGCTGGGCGCGTACGGGGTCACGCCCCTCGAGATTGCCGGGGCGTATACGATCTTCGCGAATGGCGGCGTCCGCGTGAAGCCGAATTTCATCGATGCCGTGCGCGGACACGACGGCGAGACCATCTATGAACACGACCCGCGTCCCTATCGCGTCCTCGATCCGCGCGTCGCGTTCATCATGACCGACATGCTGGAGGAGGTCCTGCGGAGCGGAACGGGGGCCGGCGTTCGCGCCCGGGGATTCAAGCTGCCGGCGGCGGGCAAGACCGGCACCTCTCACGATGGCTGGTTTGCCGGATACACGTCACAGCTGTTATGCGTGGTGTGGGTGGGCTTCGACGATTATCGCGAGCTGGGTTTGGAAGGCGCGCACTCCGCGCTGCCGATCTGGACGGAGTTCATGATGGACGCGGCGCGCTATAAGGATTACCGCGATGCGAAGCCGTTTACGCCCCCTCCTGGCGTCGTGCGCGCGGTCGTAGACCCCGCTAGCGGCGATTTGGTTGGTCCCTTCTGCCCCACTGGTGAAACGGATTATTTCATTTCGGGCACGCAGCCATCGGTCGTGTGCCCCCAGCAGCAGCCGGTGAACGCTCTGCCCGCGGAAGCCGATCGGGCGGTTCCGGCGGTCAATTCAAACCCGACCCTCGTCCAAGCCGTCGATCTTTCCCGCCCCTCTCCGCCGTATTAGCAGCAGACCTGTTCGAGAGCGAGAAGATTTTCTTTCTCCGGGCGCGACTTGCCGAGCAGATAGCACGCAAATTCATTGCGGGCGCGGAGATAGGCTTCGTGGGCCTCGAACGTATCTTCCCCGGTGTTGCGGGCGTACCGCAGCCGCGCGAATGCCGCATCGTATTCGGCGCGAAGAGATGCGAGCCTTTCATCGCGCTGTTTTCGCTGCACCATAAGATATATGGATGAGTGAAGGACCGATTCGATTCGTTACAGTCGCATTCGAAGCGGCTGTTACCATGATTTTTTAACGAATGGCCATTCAAACTCTGTTCGGCTCCGTCCCGCAGGAGCCGAATCTCCTCGACCGCTTGAAAGCGGGCGTGCAGAAGACCCGTTCGGGTCTGATGGACCGCCTGGGAGACGTTTTCGCCGGCCGCAAAGAGATCGACGCCGACGTCCTCGACGAGCTCGAATATGCGCTTTACACGGCCGACATCGGGGTGAAAACAACCGAGGAGATTCTGGAGAGCGTTCGCGAGCGAGTGGACCGTAAGATGATGGGCGACGCCGCGGAGCTCAAGGCGCTGATTCGTCAACATATTCTAGATGTGCTCGAAGCGGCGGATCGTCCTCTGCCGCGCGTTGCCGAGCCGCCCGCCGTCATCATGGTTGTGGGCGTGAACGGCTCGGGAAAAACAACCACTATCGGGAAGCTCGCGCATCGGTTCAAGGGGGAAGGGCGGGGCGTTCTGCTGTGCGCCGCCGATACTTTTCGCGCCGCCGCCATCGAGCAGCTCGAGATTTGGGGGGAGCGCACCGGTACGAACGTGATCCGTCAATCATCGGGCGCCGACCCCAGCGCCGTGCTGTTTGACGCTCTTCAGGCCGCCAAGGCGCGCCACGCCGACTACGTTATTGTCGATACGGCGGGCCGCCTTCATACCAAAGCCAACCTCATGGCCGAACTCGAGAAGATGCGCCGCACCGCCGCCAAAGTTGTTCCCGAGGCGCCGCATGAGGTGCTGCTCGTTCTGGATGCGACTACTGGCCAAAACGGGTTGGAGCAGGCGCGTAAATTCACCGAAACGAGCGGCGTGACGGGAATCGTGCTCACCAAACTGGACGGCACGGCGAAAGGTGGAATTGTGGTGGCGATCTCGCGCGAGCTGAGCCTGCCCATCCGCTACGTGGGCGTGGGGGAAAAAGTGGACGATCTGCTGCCCTTCGACCCGGCCGAGTTTGCCGATTCACTGTTGGAGCCGTGAAATCGGAGTACATGGAGCTGGCGCTGGCGCTGGCGCGGCAGGGAGTAGGACGCAGCAGTCCCAATCCGGCGGTCGGCGCGGTGCTTGTCCGCGATGGCGAGATCGTGGGGCGCGGAAGTCACACCTGGGCCGGCGTGCATCACGCCGAAATTCTGGCATTGGAGGAGGCCGCCGGACGCGCGCGCGGCGCAACCTTGTACGTCACGCTAGAGCCGTGCTGCCATCGCGGACGCACCGGTCCATGCGCCGATGCGTTGATCAAAGCCGGCGTCGCGCGCGTCGTCGCGGCCATGGAGGATCCCAACCCGGAGGTCGCGGGCCGCGGATTGGCGCGCCTTCGGGAGGCCGGGATCGACGTCGAGCCGGCGCCGGAATACACCGCCGAAGCCGAGGCCTTGAACGAAGCGTTCGTTTATGCGATGCGCAACGGAAGGCCGTTCGCGATCCTGAAAACAGCCATGACTCTCGACGGCAAGATCTCCGCGCAGCCGGGTGACAGCGGTTGGATCACCAGCGAACGGGCTCGCGAGCATGGGCGCGAGCTACGGCACTTGTGCGACGGGATATTGACGGGCATCGGCACGGTGTTGGCCGACGACCCGATGCTGACCGATCGCAGCGGACGGGAGCGCAGCCGCCCGTTGCTGCGCATCCTGCTCGATTCGAGGCTGCGGATCCCGCTCGAATCGCGCCTGCTTGAAAGCGCCAGGGGCGATCTGCTCATCGTCGCTGCCCCATGGGTGGACGCGGAGCGCCGCAAGCTGGTCGAATCGCGCGGGGCGCGCGTCATCGAGTCCGATAGCTCCTGGAATGCGGTCCTGGACTTTCTTTCGCGCGAGAAGTATCGCTCGCTGCTTATCGAAGCGGGGAGCGCTGTCAACGGCTCGGCATTCGCGGCGGGGATCGTCGACAAAGTTGTCTTTTATTACGCGCCCAAGATCCTGGGCGGTCTTAAGTCGCTGCCGGCAGTCGGCGATCCCGGCCGCGCCCGCGACAATCCCATTCATATCGGCCGCTTGACGATTCACGAAATCGGAGACGATGAATTCGCGGTGGAGGGCTATGTTCAGCGGGATCGTTGAAGAGACAGGCAGCGTTGTCGCGCCCGCTCCCGCTATCCGCATCGCGTGCCGCCGAGTTCTTGAAGACGCTTCTGAAGGCTGCAGCATCGCCGTCAATGGCGTTTGTCTCACAGCTCTTCGTCCGCAGCCCGGTTCGTTCGCCGCCGACGTCTCGCCCGAGACATTGGCGCGCAGCAATCTAGGGGATCTTCGGGCGGGCGCGCCGGTCAATCTCGAACGACCTGTCGCAGTAGGGGAGCGACTCAGCGGGCATATTGTGCAGGGCCACGTCGATGCTACCGCGGAAATCACGGCGCTCGATTCGCTTCCCGAGGGGAACTGGTGGCTGAGCGTCCGGGTTCCGCGCGATCTCACACGCTACATGATTCACAAAGGCTCGCTCTCACTCGACGGCATCAGCCTGACCATTGCGGCGCTGCACGACGACATCGTCTCGGCCGCGATCATCCCGCACACTTACGAGAACACGAACCTGCGCGCGAGAAAACCGGGCGATCGAGTGAACGTCGAAGTGGACCTGATCGCTAAATATATCGAGAAGCTAGTCCGCCCCTAGCTCGGTGCGGATCAGCGAGGCGATGCGGTTGGCGTAGTCGTCGACCATGTCCGCGTCGGCGCCTTCGACCATGACGCGCGCCAACGGCTCGGTGCCGGAGAAGCGGACAAAGACGCGTCCGGAATCGCCAAACGCCGCCTTGGCGATCTGAATCTCGCGCTCAACAGCGGGAAGGTGCTCGAGCGGCCTGCGCTCCTTCACCCGCACATTAACGAGCTTTTGCGGATAGATCTCGAGCTCGCCGGCCAGCTCCTCGAGCGTGCCGCCCGCCGCCGTCATGGCGTCGAATATACGCAGCGCCGTTAGCATGCCGTCGCCGGTCGTCGCGTACTCATGGAAAATGACGTGGCCGGATTGCTCGCCGCCCAACGCCGCGCCGGTTCGCAGCATCTCTTCGAGCACATATTTGTCGCCTACCGGCGTGCGCAACAGCTTAATTCCATGCGATCGCAGCGCGCGCTCCAGTCCCAGGTTCGACATCACCGTCGCTACCACGACATCCCCCGGCAGCTTGCCTTCCGCTTTTAACTGCCGCGCGGCTATCAAAAGAACCGCGTCGCCGTCGACGATTTTTCCCGAACCGGACACGAACAAGGCGCGGTCCGCGTCTCCGTCGAAGGCCACTCCCACGTCCGCTGCCTCGCGCAGCACGGCATTGCGGAGAAAGTCGAGGTGCGTCGATCCGCAGTTCAGGTTAATATTGCGCCCGTCCGGCGAAGCTCCGATGGCGTGAACCCGCGCGCCCAGCTTGGTGAATAGCTCCGGCGCAAGACGGCTGGCCGAGCCGTTGGCGCAATCCACTGCCATGTGTAGGCCGCCGAGGGTGCGCGACAAGCTCGAGGCCAGATGATCGATGTAAACGCGGTCCAACTGTTCGTCGACAGCGAGCGCCGCGGGCGCCCCATCGATCCCATCGTGCAGCGCGGCGAAGATGTCCGCTTCGATGGCTTCTTCCTGTTCGTCCGGCAGCTTGTAGCCGGAATGTCCCAGCACTTTGATGCCATTGTCGCGATAGGGATTGTGCGACGCCGAAATCATGACTCCGGCCGCGAAGGGTCCGTTTTTCGCCAGGAAAGCGATCCCGGGAGTCGTCGTGACCCCCGCGAAATCGATCTCGATGCCATGCCTCCCCAGGCCCGCCGCGATCCAAGAAGCCAGCTCCGCGCCCGACTCGCGAGTGTCCATTCCAATCACGACGCGCCGTTCCCGGCCGCTCAATGCAATCCATGCGCCCAGCGCGAAGCCTGTCGCCGTCACGGTCTTGCGGTCGAGCGGATATTCTCCCGCCACCCCGCGAATGCCATCGGTGCCGAACAGCGCGCGCGCCACTAATTCATGTCCCTCTTTTCGAGCTTCACTTTAAAATGGACCTGCGCCAAGGGATCCAGCCGTACTTGCGGATCTCCCACGTTCACATGGATGCGCATATCGGACTGCGCCATGACGCTGCTCACGTTGCTGAGGTCGATGGGGTCGGTGCCGACGGAATCGATCGGGCGCACGTGGCTTTCCGGTCCCACGATACGCACGCTGGCCGGCTCGAAGCGGCTGCTGACAATGGCATACCCCTCCGGAGGGCCGGCCGCAAAGCGCGCGCGGATCGGGACTGTCTTATATAAAAGATGCTCGAAGCGCATGGTGATCTGCGAGGGGACGGCCTTGTAAAAACTCACGCCCATGGGAAGTTTCACGTTGCGATCCGTAAAGGTGAACGTCCGCTCGCCCGGTCGGCCGACCGTTGCCAGATCGAGCATCACGGCCGCTTCCGACAGATTGTCGCGCGTCAGGCGCCCGGAAGCGCCGCGAATCTCCAGCCGCACGCGCTCGGGCATCTCCGTGCTGATATCGAGATCGTCGGGCATGTTCTTGAACTCGATCGGGACATTAACGGAGGTGGCGATCTCGGGCTCTCGCGCCAGCATTGTCCACAGCAGCGTGGCGATTGCCAGGGAGAGCAGTTTCCATCCCAGGTTGTCGAACAGGAAGCGCTTCATGAGCGTTCTACGGGTTGAGCCGGCGTGGATTCCACGGCCGCTCCCCGCTCCTCGCGCGGCGGGGGCGGCGCCGGGCGCGTCAAACCCCGCCCTGTCAGGGTTTGTTCTACCCGCTCGAGCGGCACGCTTAATTCGATCTCGCCGTATGCGGCCATCGAAATGCGGCCCGTCGTTTCCGAGACCACCAGCGTCACGCAATCCGCTTCTTCCGTGATTCCAATGGCCGCGCGATGCCGCGTCCCCAGGCTCGAGGAGAGCGCCGCGTTTGTGGTGAGCGGTAGAAAACACGCCGCCGCCGCTACCCGGTCGCCTTGAACCACGACCGCGCCATCGTGCAGCGCTCCGTGGGGCTCGAAGATGGAGCACAGCAGGTCGCGCGAGATGACGGCGTCCAGGTTGACGCCGCTTTCAACGAAGGTCCGCAGCCCCGTTTTGCGCTCTACCACGATCAGCGCCCCGATTTTTTTCTGCGACAACTCGCTTAATGCGAGCAGAATTTCTTCCGCGACCTCGCGCCGCTCCAGTTGCGCGAAGCCCGCGAATGGTCTCCTTCCGATACGCGCCAGCATACGCCGGATCTCGGATTGGAACATCACGATGAGCGCGAATCCGGTGTAGGGCGCGAGGGTCGCAAGCATCGTTCGTAGCAGCTCCAGGTGTCCCCACACGGAGAGAATATAGATTGCCACCAGAACGAAGATGCCGGTCAGGATGTGCGCCGCCCGCCGGCCACGCACTATGGCAATGAACTGATAGATGAGAAAGGCGACAACGAGGATGTCAAGCGCCGAGGCGACCGTGAGCGCCGGCAGATCGCCAAAGGACAACTCGGGCATTCTCGCCATGCATTGGTTCCCATTATAGCAGCGCGGAGCCCGCTCGCCGAGCTTTTTTGCCTCTCCTGGTGTTCAAACACTTACGGCGCGTGTTGGCTGCAACACATTAGGCTTGACACGCGTCTGAGAGCAGAGGAATATAATCTTAAAGAGGTTTTTACCATGCGTACGTTCAAGGCGGGTCTGGCAATCGGCGCTCTGGCCGCCATCCCGGGCTTCGCGCAATCCGTAATCTCGGCCCATTCCGGCGTCATTCATTACACCGAAGGGAAGGTGCTGGTCAACGATCAGGCGGTCAATCTCAAGCCTTCCGAATTCCCCGAATTGAAACAAGGCTCGGTGCTCAAGACCGAGGAAGGGCGCGCGGAAGTGCTGCTCACTCCCGGCGTTTTCCTTCGCGTCGGCGAAAACAGCTCCGTTCGCATGGTTTCAAACCATCTTTCCGATACGCGCGTCCAGGTTCTCAGCGGCGAAGCGCTGGTCGAATGCGATGAATTGCTCAAAGATAACCAGGTGACAATGTTGTATAAGGACACCACGGTTGCTCTGACGAAACACGGTCTGTACCGCTTCGATGCCACTCCCGGCCGCCTCCGAGTTTACGACGGTGAGGCCGTAGTAACCGGCCCGGACGGCCAGTTAACGGCGAAGAAGGGCCACGAAGTGATGTTGAACGGCGCGCTGATGGCGTCGAAGTTCGATACCAAGAACGGCGACGAGTTGATGCGTTGGGCCGCGCGCCGCTCCGGTTACATCTCAATGGCTAACGTCGCCTCGGCCCGCACAGCCGCGAACTCCGGTAGCGGCAGCGGTTTTTATGGCTCGGGCCTTGGTTATGGATCTGGATTGGGGTATGGCGGATTCGGGATGAGCCCTTATTCAAGCTGGGTATTCAATCCCTTCTTCGGAATGTATACGTTCATCCCGATGGATGGCGTCCTCTTCAGCCCCTTTGGCAATCCTTTCTGGAGCCCCTACGCGGCTTACATGTACGCCCCCTATTGGGGTGGTTACTATGGCGGCTATCCTTACGCATACGCGCCCGGCGGCTCCGCGGCCAGCAGCTTCCATCCGGTGAGCCGCGGCGCGGCCACTTACAGCGCTTCGGGCAGAACTCGCTCCGCTCCGACCGGCCTCGTGGGACGTGGAGGATTCGCGAATAACAGCGCCTCCTCTTCGGGTGGCGGCCTTTCAGGCGGTCGTGGGGCCAGTATGAGCAGCAGCGGCGGCGGTGGCTTCTCCGCCGGCGGCGGTGGTATGTCCGCAGGCGGCGGCCGCGGCGGCATGGGCGGCGGGCACCGCTAAACTCCCTTTCTCAATAATCGTTCGATTGGGCGCGTCCTTCCCGGGACGCGCCCTTTTCGTCTCTACTTCAAATTCTTCTCGAAGAACTCCGTCGTAATTTCCAACAGGTCCTTGCGGTACGGTCCACCGACCCCGTGCGCCTTCTGCGGATATAAAACCATGGAAAACAGCTTGCCCGAGCCTTCCAGCGCCGTCGCCATCTGGAGCGTGTTCTGGAATAAGACGTTATCGTCCTCGATGTTGTGGATGATCAGAAGCGTGCCTTTTAATCTGTCGGCGTACGTGACTGCCGAGCTCACCTTATATCCATCTCGATTCTCGCTGGGCAGCCCCAGATACCGCTCCGTATAAATCGTGTCGTAGTTCTCCCATTTGGTCACCGGCGCCCCCGCGATTCCAACCTTAAATACGTCGGGCGCATTCAAAAGCGAGTACAGGGTCATATAGCCGCCGTAGCTCCAGCCATAGATCCCGATCCGCGCCGGGTCCACAAATCCCAGCGCAATCAGATACTCCACGCCTTTGCGCTGATCTTCGAGCTCCACCTTCCCGAAGCGGCGATAAAGCACCGACTCGAAAGCGTGCCCCCGGCCGGTCGACCCGCGGTTGTCCAGCGCCCAAACGACGAAACCTTTCTGCGCCAGAGCCTGTTCCCAACTCAAACCCGTCCAGGCGTTCCGTATCGATTGCGCGCCGGGTCCACCGTAGACCATGACGATGGCCGGGTATTTCCGCCGGGGGTCGAAATGCGCGGGCTTGACCAGGCGGCCATATAACGTGGTCCCATCCGTTGTCTTGACTGTGACGATCTCGGATGGCAGGATTTCGTATTCGTCCAAGGGCTTCCGGTCGGCTTCGCGGTACACGGCCCATTCCGCGCCGTTGTTGGCGTGGATGGTCCGGCGCGGCGGATCCGTGAGGCTCGAAAACGTGTCCATGTAGTATTCCGCCCTCTCCGGCATCGAGATGGAATGGGTCCCGGCGCCCTGGGTCAACTTGGTGCGGTGGTTCCCGTCCAAACCAATTGAATAAAGCTGCCGTTCGAGTGGACTGGGCTCGGTCGAAACATAGTAAACCAATTTGCGGCTTTCATCGACGCCAGCCAGTTCCGTGACCTCCCAATTGCCCTCGGTAATGCGGCCCAGTTGCTTTCCGTCAAGGGAATACAAATAGAGGTGACGGAAACCGTCCCGCTCGCTCGACCAGATGAACCGTGGAGGCGATCCGTGCAGGAATCGGAACTGATCGGAGACGTTGATCCAATAGCGGTCCGTTTCATGGATCAGGGTACGCACGGAGCCGTCCGCCGCCTGCGCCAACAGCAGGTCCAGCTCGTTCTGGACGCGATTCAAGCGCTCCACCGCAAGCTGTTTGGAATCGGGCGTCCAGTAAACGCGCGCGAGCAGACGATCTTTCGTGTCCCCGACATCCATCCAATGCGTCTCGCCGCCGCCGGCTGGAATCACTCCCAGCCGCACCTCGGCGTTGGGCGTTCCGGCCTGGGGGTAACGCTCCGGCTCGTATTGCGCGCGGAGACCGCGTAAATCCACCTGCGGATAGATGAATTCCCGCGACACATCGAACCGCAGATAGGCGATATTTTTTGAATTGGGCGACCACCAGAATGCCGTTCCCAGATCGAGCTCTTCCGGATAGACCCAGTCGAGCTCGCCGTTGAGCAGCGTGTCCGAGCCGTCATGGGTCAAGCGCGTAACCGCCTTCGACGCGATCTCGAGCGTATAGAGGTCGTGTTCCCGGCGGAACGCCACGCGCTTGCCGTCGGGGGACAACTTCGGGTCGCGCTCCGCTTCGGCGGTCTTGGTCAACTGCTCCCATTTTCCGGAATCGATATGGAACAGGAACAGATCGCCCTTGGTCTCGATCAGAAGATCGCGGCCATCGCCCGACCATTGCACGGATTCTTCCGCTACCCGCCGGTTCTTCCAATCGAACAGCCGCGGCTCCGGCGGAGCGCTGGCTTCGGCCCCCAGCGTCTGGAGCAGAATGAGATTCTTCGGCGATTTGGAAGGAACGTCGTAGAGCATCACCCTCCCGTTCTGCGTGACGGCGAAGCGCTTGCCATCGGGAGCCCAGACCGGAGAACCGCCCAGCTCGCCGCGCCCGCCCGCGGAGCGCTCGGTCAACGATTCGATCGTAATGGGCTTTTTCTGAGCCTGGGCGAACGCGGCGCACACGAGGAGCGGGAAAAGAATCCGGTACATGCTTTCGATTCTCGCGCATTTTCCGCGCAAAACTTTAAAAGCGCTGGCTGGTATCGCGCGCTTATGCGGGAGAGCGCCGCCGCATAATCCAATCGAGTCTCGCGATAGCCTATCCACTCGAATGGATACGGCCATCGCGATGTAGACGTCCGGCCGCCATAAGATACGTTGCGCCGCGCGTGAAACCGCGTTATCTCATGGCCGGTCTCCACGCGAAAACATGGATCGGAAGATCGAGATGCAAACAGGCTGCAATGGCTCACGCCCAGATCCTGGATATTACTTTCGCCGCTTTCGCCGGCGCAACCGCGGCCAGCCGCCGTATCGAAGCGCCTGAACGTACTGGAGCGCGCGGGCCTGATTTCACGTGGCCGCGACGCGCAGAGCCCGCGAAATCATGCTGACGCGAGTTTCGACGCGCCGCACCGCCCGGTGTTCGACGCGTTCAGCATCCCGGGTTGCCGCAGCGCTGGTTCAGACCGCGCCGCCGATGGATGGCGACCTGCGAAATCGATTTCAGAGTGGGCCGCGGCTTTCGCTTTGTGCTGAATGGCCGGCAAAAGCATGGAGATGCGGGAGGAGAGCCAAGCGATCCGAACTGCTTCAACGCCGCGACGAGGTGGCAACTGCTCCGTCAAATCGGCTTGTTACGTTCGACAGATTCAGACGAGCAGGCCGCGATTTCGGGGTGTTCACGACTTCCAGGATGTAGGATTCCAGCTCGGCGGCGCGATGCGCGGCAGTGTGGTGGGACATTACGCGCTTCCGCGCGGCATCGCCGATCCGCGAGCGTTCCGTTTCGGTTAGTTCGCGCATGGCGCGCAAGGATTCAGCCGCATTTCGCGCAACCAGAATTTCGGTCCCGATTTTCAAGACCGAATCCAGACCCTCCCAGTAATCGCTGATGATGGGCGTTCCGCACGCGGCCGCCTCGAACAGGCGAACGCTTGGAGAGTACCCCGCGCGCACCATGTCGGCTCGCGTGATGTTCAACGCGAACCGTTGGGAATTGTAGAATTTGCGGTGCTCCGACGGAGGCAGGTGATCGATGCGCTTCACATTGGCAGGCCAACGGAGCCCGGCGGGATACATGGGACCCGCCACCACAAATGAACCCTGTCGCCAGCGCCGCGCCGGTTCCAGCAGCAGCGCATTCAATGCCGGCTGGCGGTCCGTGCCGTAGGTCCCCAGATATCCCATGGTCCACTTCTTGCGGCGCTCTTCAGGATAGTATGTCTCCGGATCAACCGAGCAGTACAGCACGCGCGCGGCCGGCGAGCCGTATGTGCGCTCAATGCGGGCGAGCGTCGGTCCGCCGGTGAAAGAAAGATACAGCCGATACCGCGGAATGAGATCCGGCGACAGATACTCCTCGTCTCCGCGATCAAGCTTCGCCAACGTGACCGGCGTATCGATGTCGTAAAATGCCGTGAGCCCCTTGGCCGTCGAGGTCACCCATTTCCCGACCGCGACTCCCTCCGGGACGTAAGATCCTACAATGACCGCATCGGCTTCGCGGATATCGCGCGTAAAGCGGTCCTGCAGCTCATCGACGCTGCCGTACAACTCCGCGCGGCAGAACGGCGGGTCGGGAAGGTCGCGGTTGTCGGCATACCAATACGTGTCCCGTTCGAGGAACAGGATCTCATGTCCGCGCCGCGCCAACTCCCGCAACAAAGCCCGATAAGTTGTGGCGTGGCCGTTTCCCCACGATGATGTAATCGAGAGCCCGCAAACGACGAGCTTCATGCGATCGCCTCCGCGGGAGTGTAGCCGGCCAGAATTCGGTCCACTAACCGGGCGCGGTGCTCGTAGGTATGCTGGGCTAAAATCCGCTTGCGTGCGGCAGCTCCGATTTCCTGGGCGCGCTGCTCGCTCAACGAAGCGAGTGTCGCGGCAACCTCCCCGCCGTCGCGGCACACCAGGGTTTCCTTCCCGGGTTCCAGGAACAGCTCGATTCCGTCCCAGGCATCGGTGATGAGACATGCGCCGGCCCCCGCCGCTTCGAAAACTCGCGTAGCCGGCGAGAAACCATAGCGCGCCATGCTCTCGCGGCTGATGTTCAGGACCGCTCGCGGAGTGCAGTTGAAGGCATTGTGGTCCGCCGTGTATAAATGCCCGGCGTACTTGACGTTCGGCGGCATCGGCTTGTCCTGCCAGCCATTACCCGCCAGCACAAAGCGGCAAGACGGCGCGAGTTGCGCTGCGCCCAAAAAGAACTCCTCCACACGCGCCTCGCGGTCCGGCAGCCGGTTGCCCACAAAGCCCAAGTCGGCTTCGAAGCGCGCGTCCGGCGCGGCTGGAAAATGCGTTGACGGATCGAGCGCGTTATAAACTGGCACGCACTCGCGCGCGCCCTGCGCTTTGTAAGCCCGCACCACGGGTTCGCCGCCGCCGTAGGTAAAGATCAGATCGTATCGCGGGATCAAGCGCCGGAAAGGATCGGCCGCGTTATTTTGCACACGGTCGAGCGTCGCTGGAGCGTCCACATCCCAAAACGCCACAAGAGCGTCCGGCCTTTTTACTTCGAGCACCGCCTTTTCGAGCAGCTCATCGAACACGCCCACGCCGCTCGCTTTGACAATAAGGTCCGCCTCGCGTGCATCTTCGAGGCGGCGCCGAACATCCTCGCTACCCTCGGCCGAATAAACGACCACGCGCGCCCATTCGGGATCGTCGATGTCGCGATGCTGCTGCCGTCCGTAGGCGTCCGGCTCGTAAAATGTGATCTCGTGGCCCACGGCGTTCAGCGCTCGCAGAATCCCGCGATAATACGTTGCGGCCCCGTTCCAATACGCGGAAACGAGGCTGGAGCCGAAAAAAGCGATCTTCATGCGTTTGCCAGGGCGGCCCCGCGGCGATCGCCAAGCTCTTCGCGAATTGAAAACAACTGGTCCACGCGATGCGCACAGGTATGCCGCGCCAGCACGGTCGCCCGGCCGTGCGCGGCCAGCTCATTGGCGAGGCCGGAATTAGACAACACCGACGTCAAATGCTCGCGCATTTCTTGCCCGTTGCGCGCCACAAGAAAATCCTTTCCTGGATTAAACAGCCGCTCGGAATCCGTCCATGGAGCCGAGATCAACGGTATTCCGCACGCCAATGCCTCGAACGGCCGGATAGTCGGGATGCCGGGCAGCGCCGTCGCATAAGGCCGCCGCGGAATATGCACCGTGGCTCGAAAGCGCCCAAACACCGCCGGAACTTCATAATTTGGCAGCCAGCCGCCATACTCGATTCCGGCCTTTTGCAAGGCGGCAATCGCGCTCTTGGGATAGCGCACGCCGTAGACGCGCGCCTTCAGGCCCAATTCGCGAACCGGCTCGATGAGAAACTCGAACAGCGCGGCAGTGCGCTCCTCGTCGCCCCAGTTGCCGATCCAGACGACGTCGCCCTCCTTATTTTCGGCCGGCTCGTGGCGAAAAACTCGCGTGTCGGCCGCTTCGTGCCACGTCCACACGCGACGCGCCCATCGCCGGTCGAGATAAATCCGGCGCAGCACCGCCCCATAGGCGAGCACGCCGTCGTAATTCGACAGGTCGTACTTCGCCATGCTGTCGGGATCCGTGATGGAGCGATGGTGCGTGTCGTGGAAAAACAGATCGTAGTCGCCCCTGCGCCGGCGGTGTTCGCCGATTGCGCGGACCAGCTCGTGATCGTTCCATTCGTGAACAATTACGAGTTCCGCGCCATCGAGCGCGCGATCGAGATCGAGCGCCGCGAGATCGTAACGCGTACTGCGCAGCGCGGGAAAGCGCTCCTCGAAGGCCTTTACCGCGCTAATGCCGTGCTCCGCCACGAGGTTTTCATAGCTCCAGCCGTTCTCCGGCTCGAATACTTCGAGATCGTGCCCGCGCGCCTGCAACTCGGCGACGATCCCGCGAAGAAAATGGGCATTGCCGTGGTTCCAGTCCGATACCAGTGAGTGGTAGAAGAGCTTTACGCGCACGTCTTCACCTCCCGCGATGCTAGTGCCGCGCGGTACATGTCGAGGTAGCCGGAGGCCATGCGCGTGGGCGTGAACCGCAGACCGCGCTGCCGAGCTTTCGTCGAAAGGTCCCAGCGCGCGTCATCGTCGGCGATCAGCATATTGATCGCTCGCGTCAATGCATTGTCGTCGTCGGGGGAGACAAAGACCGCCGCGCCGTCCCAGTTTTCGCGCAGGCTGGGGATATCTCCCAGCACCAAGGCGCAACCCGATAACGCCGCTTCGAGGATCGACAAACCGAACGGCTCATACCTGGCCGGAAGAGCGTAAATCGCAGTTTTCGCGTACCACTCCCGCACGCTGGCGCACGAGAGCCTTCCGAGCGTGCGCGCCCCGCCGGGCACGTAGCCGGAGCCATTGGGATGCGTCGAATCGCCGGCGATGAAAACCGGCCACTCGATCGCGGCGGCGATGCGGTCGAGAGCGGCTATGTTCTTGGCTTCGTCCCACATCCGCCCCGCCGAGAATACGATCGGCTCCTTCGGTCGCGGCGCAAACTCGCGCGGATCGCACGCATTCGGAATTACGACGGCGCGGCGCAATGGAGCATAGCGGCGGCGAAGCTCCGATAACATCGCGCGCGATGGCGCGGCGACGCAATCGGCCGCGGCCAGCCCACGTCGAACTTCGTCGCGGTAGCGCTCCCAATTGTCCGGAGCCGGTTCGCCCTTCACGGCGCTCCACCACGAAAGTACGCAGGAGTGCCCCACGGCAATGACGGGCCCCCGCCACTCGCGCGACCCGTGGACATAGCCGTTTAGATGAACGATATCGGGCGCCAAATGGCCTTCGAGATCGAGCAGCCAGTCGCCCGCGCGGCGGACATCCTCCCACGGCTCGTCCATCCATTCAAGCCGGAACGAGCTTTCGAATACCGTCAGATTTTCAAGCGCTCGCGCCTGCTTCCATTGATCGGGCGCCAGAGGGGCACCCATGGTGGCCAGGTAGACGGAAATGCCGTGACGCTCAAGCGCCTTTGCGAGCGTCAGCGAGTATGTCCAGACGCCGCCCACCGTATCGGCTGTCATCAAAACGGAGCGGACGGGATGTTCTTGCTCAGCTCCCATGCGTCGTCAATTCAAGCTGAACCAGCGGGACTGGCCGCTCCTCTTGAATGTCGCTGAAGGCGGTGAAGCCGTTCAAATAGGCGTTGTGGGCGCGCTCCCAGGCGTCATCGGTGGCGGCGCCCCAGCGCCGCGTATACTCTGGAGATCCGGGATAGGGAAATAGCGGCACGGGCTTATTGGCCCAAACGCCGCGCTCGATCAGATACTGCCGCCAGCGTTCGATTTCGCCTTCCTCGTCCTGCTCCATTTCGAGCAAATTGGCCTGCACAAACGGAACTCGGCGCTTGGCATACACAAGGCGATCGGCCAGTTCGTAGGTCGACAGTTTGCATTTTTTGTCGAGCGTCTTGCGGCCTTCCTCCGTGATGCTCTCGACGCCGGCTTCAATTGAAACGCACCCGGCTTGCCCGAGCAGGTCGATCATTTCGTGATTCCAAAGATCGATGCGGGTTTGCACGCCGATCTTGATGTTCCGTTCCGCGAGTCCCAACAATAATTCACGGTTGGGCAGGAAGATTTCGTCGATAAAATACATGTACTCGATGCCCTTCGCAATCAGGTCGTCGAGTTCCTCAAAGACAACGGACAGAGGCCGCCGCCGGTATTTATCGCGGAAGTTGTCCTTAGCGCAGAAGGTACAGTGATAGGGGCATCCGCGCGAGGTCTCCATCTCGGCTCCAGGTCCGTTCGGCGCGGCCTCGAAGCGGTGATGATGGTGCGCATGGCGCGCGACCACGCCGGCCGGCCACTTGAGAGCCGGTAGAGCGTCCATATTCGCCGTCCAAGGCCCTCCCTGGACCGCGATGCGGCCGTCGCGGCAATAGGCGATGGAAGGGACGTCTTTCCACTCACCTGCGAGTTTCGGCAGGATCTCCTCGCATTCTCCTATCACGACAACATCGGCGGCGAGCTTATTCAAAGCGGCGCGTGGCGTGGTCGAAGCGTGCGGCCCTACGACGACCAGCGTTCCGGCCACATCCGCTACCGCGCGCGCCGTTTCCTGCGGAACGCGCAGCTCCGGTGGGGCGCAGCGCCAGAACAGATAACTGGGCGCGGTCGTGACGACGGTAAAATCGGGTCGAAACGCCGCGATGCGGGAACGGATTTCAGCGAGCGAGAGGCCGTCAAACTGCGCGTCAATGACGAGCACTTCGTGCCCCGCCTGTTCGAGCAGAGCCTGCGAGTACCCATATTCCAAAGGGAAGTGCGGCTCGCGGCAGCCAAAGTAAATACTGCCTTCGAAACTCCACGGCGGGTTGATCAGCGCATATTTCATACGGCGGCCGTCTCGGGAACCGCGGGAGCCTCGGGAGCGCTGGGAGCCTCGGGAGCAAAGTCGCGCGCTTCGGCAAGCCAAGCACAGAGAGCCCGAATTCCGCTCGCCGGACTCACCTTGGGCGACCACCCCGTCGCACGCTGGAATTTCGCGGTGTTGGACACGTAGTAGCGCTGATCTCCGGTGCGCGCCCGCTCGTATTGAATTAACGGCTTTGTCCCGTGCACCCGCTGAATGGTCGAAAGTAGCTCGACCAGACTGACCGTGCGGCACGGTCCGCCGCCGATGTTAAACGCCTGGCCCGAAATCGAGGCCATGTGCCGCTGCGCCAGTAAGAAGGCATCCACCAAGTCTTCGACAAATAGAATGTCGCGGACCTGAAGCCCATCGCCGTAAATGGTGATCGGCCGGCCTTCGAGCGCTTGAATGAGAAAATGCGCCACCCATCCCTGGTCCTCGGTGCCGAACTGATGCGGGCCATAAATGCAGCTCATGCGAAATACGGCCGCGGGTCGTCCGAAGGAACGAGCATAGTCGAGCACATATTGCTCGGCCGCGCCCTTCGAACAGCCATATGGCGTATGAAATTCCAGCGGCCGCGCCTCGGAGATTCCCTCTTCGCGAATGCGGGGATCTTGCGGCTCATAACGGGTATTTGTCTGGCGCAGTTCTATATCGTGAAGACCGCCGTAAACTTTGTTTGTCGAAGTGTACACCAAGGGCGGCGGCTCCGCGAGCGCGCGGAGCTCTTCGAGCAGATTGAACGTGCCGCATACGTTCACTTCAAAATCCGTACGCGCATCAACCAGGCTGGTCGTTACGGCGACCTGCGCGGCGAAATGGAACACTTCGCCAGCGCGTTGCACGACGCGTCCGACGGCCGCTCGGTCGCGAATATCGCCCGTGACCAACTGGACCCGGCCGCCGTGCGCGCGCTGCAGCCAACGTACATTTTCCTTCACGCCGTCGCGGCTCAAATTGTCGAAGAGGACGACGCCGCGGCCCTGACTCAGTAATCTGTGCGCAAGATTCGTACCGATAAAACCAGCGCCGCCGGTGATCAATACGGGCTTCGCCTGACTCACACGGCTTTCACTCACACGACTTTGACTCACACTACTAGCCCTCGCGAGGCAAGCTCATCCTTCATCTCGGAGAAGCGATCGTGGGCGATCTGACCTTCGAGCCACGCCGCCAAATCGACCAGACCGTCTTCCAGATCCCAGGTGGGCTCGTAGCCGAGGATGTTGCGCGCTTGCGAGATATCCGGGAAGCAATGGCGAATATCGCCAACCCTGTATTTGCCGGCGATCTCGGGCTCGAGGTCCTTGCCGAGGACGCGCGCCATTTTGCGCGCCACGTCGCTGACGCGGTATTGCGTTCCGCTGCCGATATTGAACACCTGGCCGGCTGCTTGCGGCGATTCGAGCGCGAGGCGGCAGGCGCGCGCGACATCGTATACGCTCACGAAATCCCGAAGCTGCCTGCCGTCTTCGAAGATGAGCGGCGGTTTGCCGTTCAGAAGCCGCGAAGCGAAAATCGCGAGCACGCCGGTATAGGGATTGGAGAGCGCCTGGTTGGGACCAAAAGCATTGAAGAAGCGCATGGCGACGGTCGGGATTCCGTAGGCGCGGCCCACGATCAGGCACATGCGCTCCTGATCGTATTTCGAAAGCGCATAGATCGATTCGAGCACCGGCGTCTTCCACTCCGGCGTTGGCACCGGCTCGAGCAACTCACCGATCAGGACCTCGCAGCTCCCAATCGCTGCGCTTCAACTGTTCCAGGTTGCGCTCGACATGCGCGTGCAGCGAGCCGTCGGGTCCTTTATAAAGTCCCTCTCCATAAATGCTCATGCTGGAGGCCACGAGCAGCCTTTCCACCGGATGTTCAACCAGCGCTTCGAGCAAGACCGCGGTCCCGAAATTATTTACGCTGGTGTAGCGCGCAATGTCGTACATGCTCTGACCGACACCGACGCACGCGACAAAATGAACAACGGCGTCCACTCCTCTTAGCGACCTCCGAACGGCATCCGCGTTGCGGATGTCATCGACGATCAATTCGACATCGCTATTCAGATAGGACGGAGGTTTACGGTCCGCGCCATGGACCTGGGAGGAAAGATTATCGAGGACCCTTACCTTATAGCCTTTTCCAAGAAGCTCATCTGCCAGATGGGAGCCGATAAAACCGGCCCCACCGGTGATCAGGATCTGCTCCATCCGTGTCTCCTCTTACGGGGAACTCTCACCACGTTAGGTAAGATGTTTGTAGCTAGAGGATCTTTCCTGGTTTTTTCAGTTTTTTTAAAAAAAGTCTGTGGATTGTAACTTTGTTAGACCACGGGGGCCTAAAACAGGACGGTTCAGAAACGTTCAACTGACGGAATTACCTAATCGGGGGTGTTCCTGCGTGCCCGGAGGAACGCGGCGCAACCGGTGACCCGCTTCCGTGCTGTACTCTTCCTCGGGACAGGCGTCGCCCACGGCTGCATCGGTTGTTAGCGTCGCCGGCGCCGCCGCGTTGACAGGTTCTGTTGCCACTGGTTCCGTCACGACGCCCCCGGATCGCCGCGGCAAGGGGCGATCACTGACGGCAAAGTCCGCCGAAGCCTCCCCGGCCGACGCGATGTCTTCGCCCCCGGTTTGCTCCAGGACCGCTTTGGCGCGCTTGACCCAGTCTGAATTGTCGCAGTGAACAGAAACGAGGATACCGCCCTTGCGGATTCGACCCTCAAACCTCTTCGCCTCGTATTCTGGAATCCCAAGTCCCGTCAAGGCGCCGATGACGCCACCCACGGCCCCGCCGACGCCCACGCCGCTCAGCATGGCGAGAATCGGGCCTGCCGCGATAAAGGGACCGATCCCCGGAATGGCCAACGCGCCGATTCCGGCGAGCCAGCCGAGAGCGCCGCCAATAATGCCCCCGGAAATCCCACCCGTCGTGGCGCCCTCGGGAGCTTTCGTTTCCTTCTCGATGGCTAAATCCTTAGTACCTTCGTTGTCGGGAAACAACACAGAAATATCGGTATTGCGAAATCCGGCGTTTCTTAACGTGTCCACGACGGCTTCCGCGGTCGCCTGGTTTTGATAAATTCCAAAAACCGCAGTGTTTTTGCCAGCCATAAGCCTCCTTCAGAGCACCACTAGTATAGCCTCTCGCCGCCAACAACGAAAAACTTTCACACTGTTCAAGCTCGCCGGGCGACGCTCATAATCAGCGTGACGAGAAAGACGACCAGAAAAATGAAAAACAGGATCTTTGCGATCCCAGCCGACGCGACGGCTACGCCCGTGAATCCGAAAATCGCGGCCAGAATGGCGATTATAAAAAAAGCTAGCGCCCAACCCAACATATCGTTTTTCGCTCCATGCGCATCTAGAAGCAACCATGAAGCCAAACCGAAGAGCCGCCCGCGCGACTCGCAGATTTGGCCGTGAAAATGCATCTTTGCCAAATGAGGAGACTTATGGCTGCGACTGTCTGGAAAGGATACATGAGCTTCGGACTGATCTCGATTCCGATCCGCCTTTTCGCGGCGGCCCGCACCGAGCGCGTCAGTTTTCACATGATCCACGAAGTTTGCAACACCCGGGTCAAACAGCAGCTTTTTTGTCCACATTGTGAGCGCGTGGTGGAGCGCTCTGAGATCGTGAAGGGGTACGAGATCGACAAAGGACGCTGGGTGATCGTTGACGACGAGGATATAAAGAAGGTAGCTCCGCAATCTACGGATACGATGGAGATACTTGAATTCGTGAAGCTCAGCGACGTCGATCCGCTGTATTTCGATGCGTCCTATTATGCGCTTCCCGAAGATCCTGGGCGCAAGGCTTACAAGCTCATGGTCGAAACGATGGAGAAGGCCGGCTACGCCGCAGTCGCCAAAGTCGGAATGCACCAGCGCGAGTATGTGGTCATCATCCGCGCGCGCGAAAACGGGTTAACCCTGCACACTATCTATTACCCCAACGAGGTTCGGGCCGTACCCGAATACGGCAAAACCGGCGATGTACAGGTCAAGCCGCAGGAAATTCAACTTGCCGAGCAGCTCGTAAAGAGCCTTGCCGGGCCTTTCGAGCCGCAGCGCTACGAAGATGAGTATCAAAAGCGCTTACTGAAGTTAATCGAAGCGAAGGGCGAAGGCAAAGCCATTGAAGGGGCGCCTCACCGCAAGGTAGCGCCTGTCGTGGATTTGATGGCGGCTTTGCAGAAGAGCCTTGCGGCCGCGGGTAAGCATCCTGAGAGAAAGCCGGCTGCGAAGGCGCCCTCCAAGAAGACAGTGGCGCATCGCAAGACTGCCTAGGCGCAATGCTTCCGTGCCGGGGGGTTCGTGGGGCCGTTGCCGCGCTATTGAGCACTGGCCTGGTTCTCGCAGCGGAAATGCCGCGCGTTCTATGGCATGACCCGGGCGACGTTGCGAAAATCGACCTCGGCGGAGATGCCGGTACAGGTATCCCAGCGCCTCGGCCGCCCTTCACATTCATAAAAGAAGACCTCAGCGGGACTCAGACGAAAGTCTTGGTCAAGGACGGCACGGGACGCACGTGGGACATCAAGTTCGGTTTCGAGGTAAAGCCGGAGTGTTTTACCTGGCGTATTCCGGTCGCAGTGGGATATTATGTCGAGCCGAGCTATTTCGTTGCCTCTGGAACGATCGCGGCGATCGGTAGGATCACGCGCAAATCGGCTTCGCTGCAACTGGACGGGCGCTTCAAGGATGGGCGCTTTCAGATCCGTGATGCCACCCTCTTCAAATATCTCAACAATCAAACGTGGAACTGGGCATCGAACCCGTTCGTGGGAACTCCCGAATTGAAAGGGCTGGAGATCCTCATCATGCTGGCGTCGAACTGGGACAACAAGGACGGAACGTCCGGCCGCGGCGAAGCAAATACCGGTATTTTCGACCGCGCCGGCCATCAACTACTTTATGCGTTTACCGACTGGGGCTCCGGCATGGGGCGCTGGGGGGATAAGACGGGACAGACAGATTGGACTTGCCCGGACTACACTCAGCAGACAGCCGGCTTTGTGAAGGGCGTTGTAAATGGCCAAGTAACATTCAGTTACCAGGGCCATCACAACGATGATTTCAAGAACGGCATCCGTCCTTCAGATGTCGCTTGGCTTATGAAGTATCTTGGGCAGTTAACCGAATTGCAGGTACGCTCCGCTCTGCGCGCGAGCGGAGCGAATCGTACCGAAGAAACCTGCTTTGCGCGAGCCATTCGCGCCCGCATCGAGCAACTCCGAACCGTGTCGAAGCGATAATTCCCCTTAGCGGCGGGGAGAAGTCTCATTCTCCTCGCGAAGCGTGCGCGCCCATTCGTCGGCTTGCTTATGGGCTTCGTCTTTTGAGAGACCGTAGCGCTCCTGGACCTTACCTACGAGCTGGTCTTTTTTTCCGCCAATCAGGTGCCAGTCGTCGTCGGTGAGTTTGCCCCACTGCTCGCGCGCCTTGCCCATCACCTGTTTCCAGTTCCCTTCAATGCGATCCCAATTCATTTTAGATGCCTCCGTTGATGTCCAATGCACGGCATCTGCCAATCCCCTGTAGTATGAAATCGTGCGGTGGTTGTGTTTGGCCCTGCTGATTTCTTTTCATCTTTCGGCGGACGACCGCTGGATCGTGGTCTCGTCCGGGCCGTTTCAAGTCTACTCGAGTGCCGGCGAGAAGCCCGCGCGCGAGCGGCTGAATGACTTGGAGCAGTTTCGGGAAGCCTTTGCGAATGCGATCGGCAAGAAAGACCTGAAGCTGGTCTGGCCATTACGCGTTCTCCTTTACAAGAAACAGGCGCCCGTCGCCCCCGGCGAGATTGCACTGGGACGCGACGCCTACATGGCCGCGCTGCCCGAGAAGAGTGTCATGCCGCCGCAAATGCAGAAACAACTTGCGCGGATGTTGCTCGATCAGAATGCGAATCGGATGCCTGAGCCTATCGAGAAGGGACTGACAGAACTGTTTTCGACGCTTGAAATTTCCGGAACTCATTTAACACTGGGGACGCCTCCACCGGTTTCCGAACGCAGCCGCGATTGGGCTCGCATGCACCTGCTGATGGTCGACCCGGCATACAGCGGACGCACGCGCGTCATGATCG
This sequence comes from Bryobacterales bacterium, assembly GCA_963838885.1. Taxonomy (GTDB): domain Bacteria; phylum Acidobacteriota; class Terriglobia; order Bryobacterales; family Bryobacteraceae; genus JAICMB01. The sequence continues at coordinate 98,297 of CAWITB010000067.1, forward strand.
CGGACCTGGGCCAAAGCCCGGATATGGACGCGGCCGACCATAACGCCTTCGAGAAGACGCCGGCGCAGATCGAGAAGCAGGTGGACGAATATATGAAGGCGGCCAATTACGGCACAACCGATGTGTTCGGCCGATCCTTGAATCCCATGCGGGATTTCCATCCGCAGCCGCTCGACTCGAACGGCGCGAAGGTCGCGCAAGCCGACCTGCTCCTCTCCGCCAAACAGCTTCAGCCTGCCGCGGCTGTATACACGGGATTGCAGGGCCCGGATGCGGCGGAAGGACTCGGCCTCATCGCGCTCGCACAGGGCAAGAAGGAGGAAGCGCGGCGGTTGTTCGCCAGCGCCGCCGATGCGGGGAGCAAGAGCGCGCGAGCGTGGCTGAATCTGGCGCTGCTTGAAACCGATAAGGCGAAATCGCGCGCGGATCTGCACAAAGCCGCGGACCTGAATCCGAACTGGGGCGAGCCTTGGCGCCAGCTTGCGAATTTCGATCCGAATCCGCGCAGCGTGATGGCCGATCTGAAGAAAGCGGCGGCGCTGGAGCCCCGCAATATCGAGTATTGGCAGGAATTGGCTAAAGTCGCGACCGCGGCCAATCAATTCGACGATGCCGCTAAAGCCTGGTCGGGCGCGGAGCGGGCCGCGGCCAATGATGGCGAGCGTGAGCGCATTCGCGCTACTCGCTTACAAATCGAGCAGCAGCGTTCCGACTTCGAGGCCGCGGAACGCAAGCGCGCCGCCGAAGAGCGGGCGCGCGAGCTCGAACGCGTCAGGCAACAAAATTTAGCGGAAATCCATGCCGCCGAGGAAGGGGCACGGAAGAAAATGAATCCGGACGGCGCGCCCATTCCCAAGGCGAGCGTCTGGATGGAAGATTTGAACGGCGGAGACAAAATCGCCGGCGTGCTACAGCGTTACGAGTGCCTCGGCAGACAGGGCCGCCTCGTGATCCAGGGCGACGACGGCAAGCTGACGCGGGTGGCGGTGCGGGATCCCGGGCAGATCGGGATCACGCGAGGCGAAAAGATGGTCTCGTGCGGCGTGCAGAAGTCCTTGCGTCGCGTTTCCGTGCAATATGTCGCGCATCCCGACAACAAGCTGGGGACTGTTGGCGACGCCACCACGATCGAGTTCCGTTGAAAGAGCGGCTGAAGAAACTCATCTTCGGGTTGCTTGGCAAGGATCCGGACGCCGTGGTTGTGTCCTTTGCGACGGGTGACGCGGAGCTTGCGTCGCGCCTGGCCGAAGAAGTTCAGAATCTGATCCCCGAGCGTCGTCACTTCGTCGTCTGCGAACGAAACCGGCTCGACTTGGGCCATCTACCGGCGGCTGCACAAGCGCTTTCGGCGCTTTCGCATCGGCCTCGCTCCGGTTCTGTTCACGAAAGATCCAGCGTATGCGCTGCTGCGCCGCGCGGCATTTCTGCTCGCGCCTCGCAAGGTGCTGGCCTATAACGCCCGGCTGGAGCGGCACCATCTTCGACTGCACACCTGGATCGCGTCTCTGCTGTTCCTGCGAGGCGTGCCCTTAGACCGTATCTGGCTGCGCCCGCGTTGGCTCGTTCCTTGGAAACGCGACCGCTCGGTGTACCCCGCCAGGACGCGCGAGTTCGAGGGACGTCCCTTTAGCCAGGTGCGCAAGCGTGTGGCAATCCTGACACCATACTTTCCGTTTCCTTTGTCGCACGGCGGCGCGGTTCGGATTTTTTCTCTGTTGCGGGAGATTGCGGCTGAATTCGACATCGTGTTGCTTGCCTTTAGCGAGGGCGGGGACGAGCAGTTGCAGCCCGTTCTCGAGCTGTGCGCTCGAGTCGTGCTCATCGATAAGCCGCGTTATCGCGAGCCGCGCTGGTCGACCATCGCGCCCCCGGAGGTTGGCGAATATCGCTCGCCCGCTATGGTAGCGGCCCTGGCGCGGGTACGCCGGGAATATGCCATTGTCGCAGTGCAGGTCGAGTACACGGCTCTTGCGCCGTATGGCGGCGACGTGCTGGTAGCGCACGATGTCAATTTCAGCCTCTACGAGCAGATCCAAAAACGCGCGCCGTCCATTGCGACGTGGTGGAACTATTGGCGGTGGTATCGCTTCGAGCGCAAGTGGGCAAGGCGATACCGGCGCGTGGCGGTAATGTCCAAACACGACGGCGCGTTGCTGCCGAGAGCGAACACGGTCGTGATTCCGAACGGCGTAGACTTCGACCGCTTCCGGCCCGAGATAGAGCGGCCCGGCGAGAGGCTGCTGTTCGTCGGATCGTTCCGGCATTTTCCCAATATCGTCGCGTTCCGCTTCTTTGTGGAGCAGGTCTGGCCGCTCCTGTGCGATCGTTTTCCGGATGCGAGCGTGACCGTCGTGGCGGGGCCGAGCCCGTCGCTGTACTGGCGCGAGTATACGAATATCGCGGAGCTCCCGGCGGACAAGCGAGTCCGCATTCTGGAATTTGTGAGCGATGTAGCTCCGCTCTACATCGAGACGAACCTGGTACTGGTCCCAACGCTGGTGTCGGCCGGAACCAATCTGAAAGTATTGGAGGCGCTCGCCATGGAGCGCGCCGTGGTTTCGACATCCTGCGGGTGCGCGGGGCTGGGGCTGGAACACGGCGTGAATATCTGGATCGCCGATTCCGCCGAGGATTTTGCTGCCGGCGTCGCAGCGTTGCTGGCCGATGGGGATCTGCGGCGGCGAATTGCGGATAACGGCCGGCGCCACGTGGAGGCGAATTTCGGCTGGCCAGGAATCGGCGAGGCTCAACGCGCGGCGCTGCGGGAGATTACGGGCGCGGGCATGACGATTCGACGCGTTCAACACGAAGATGTCGACCATCTTCTCGCAATGCAGGCAGCCGCTCGGGAGGGTTCACAATGGACCCGTCAGGATTACCTGACCTATGACTGTCATATCGCGGTTGCCGGCGGCCGCATCGCCGGCTTCATCGTGTCGCGGCCACTGGACGAAAGGCAGCGGGAGATTTTGAATGTGGGCGTGTCTGCCGATATGAGGCGTAACGGGATCGCGGCCGAGTTGATCCGGGCTGAAATGCGGCGCTGGCGGGGCGCTCATTTTTTGGAAGTCCGGGAGTCGAACGAGGCGGCGCGGCGCCTCTACCGCAAATTGGGCTTCGAGGAAATCGGAACCCGGCAGGACTACTATGACGACCCCTCGGAAGCGGCTATTGTCATGAGAATTTATTCATGATACTGTCAAATCGCAGGGGAAGGCCGGTGATCCCCTGGTTGAATGCACAATGTCCAACACGACTACCCACCGAGCCAATTATCCGCAATCAAAGTCCCGACTCGGCGTGGCAGCCATCTCACGCAAGGAGAAATACCTGATGGAGAACACGCAAGAAGATTTGAAAGCGCACCTGATGCAGACGGATGAGGAGTTCCGCCGCCTGACGGAGCAGCATTCGGAGTATCATCGCCAGCTTGAGGCTCTGGAAGCGAAGGCCTATCTCACGGAGCAGGATGAGGTAGAGGAGCACAAGCTGAAAAAGATGAAGCTGCATATTAAGGATCGAATGAACCGGATTTTGAGCCAGTACCGCGCTCAAAACGTCGCCTGAATCTGGTGCGCGATAGAAATCAAGACCCGGTCCGGCAACCCCGGATCGGGTTTTCTTTTTAGCGAGTCTCTTTGCGGATTTTTATGGGACCGAGGAGTCCCGAGGGCAACGGCTGGAGATTGTCCATATCTTGCGGCTGGAAGCGGACGCCGTAACGCAAGTTGAGCAACCTGTAATTGGGAGCGCTTTTCCCGGCGAGTTCGTTAATAGCAAGATTCGCGACGTCGATGCGGATTGCGTTGGCGCCTTCATGCAGTAAACCACCCACTTCGAGCTCGTAGGGCGGATGCCAAATGGAGCCGGCGCGCCGGCCGTTGATGTAGACGACAGCGGCCTCGCGCACCGGGCTTTCAAGCCAGGCGCGCATGCCCGGGCCGGGAAGTCCCGACGGCACCACGGGCGTGCCTTCGCCGAAGCTCAGCGTTAATTTCGCGGGCCCGGTTCGCGAACCCCGGTTCCAGTACGACCGTCTTCTCGTATTTCGCAACGCCGGAGAAGTACTGCGTCGCATTCTCGGCGGTCCAGGACTGTAGCTGGCGCATGTCTATCGGGCTGGCGATGCCTGGAAACGTCACGCGCCAGTCCTGGCTGATGTCGATCGTCATGCCGGCCACCGCCGTGAATGCCGTGGAGACGGCATGCCCATTCGAGAACACGAGCACTCGCGATTCATAGGGGGCGAGATCCAAATGGATAGGGCCGGCGCTCGCGGGCATCATGCGGCCGCTGAACGCATCCCACCATTCCGCCGTCGGAAATCGTGAGCGCGCTGCGGCGATCGTATGGACCGTTTCGTTGCCGGTGTTGGCGATGAAGTAGATATCGGCGTCGGGCAGCTTGCGATGTATGAACCCGATTGCGGGAACGCCCGTGGCGAAATCGGGCTTGTAAAGCTGCGCGAGCTCTGAAATTCTGGAACTTTCGAGCACAATTCCGCCGCGCCGCTTGTAATCGTCCAGGTTGCGCGCGGTCTCCGGGGGCATGAGCTTCACGGGCGGAAGGACAAGGACCGGGTACGCGATGCCGACGCGCTCGATTGCGCGATCGTCAATGAAATCGAGATTGAATCCGGCATCGAGAATGCGGGCGACGAGATCCGGCCCCAGCAGGCCCGGCATCGCTTGATTGACGGAATCTTTGCCGGGAGTGAATTGCGACCAGGCATCTTCCGTCGGAAGATAGAGCGCGACGTCGTCGGCGGGCTTCCCCTGGCGCAGAAGGAAGCTGACGCGCTGAAGGTATTTCGTAATCTCGGGCATCACGATTGACCAGGGGTTGTGATCGTTGAAAACGGCGGCGGCATAAAACCGCCAGCCCGGTTCGCCCGCATACGGCGGCGAATAAGGCCAGCCATGCCCGATAAATTGGTTGATGCCCTGAAGAAAGTGGACGTCGGCTTCGGCTTTCATATCGAGCGGTGTGGCACGGAAGCTCGGCGAGTGCAGCCATGTCCACGTCTCCGACGAGATCACCGGACGGCCATAGAGGTGGCCGGCGGAGGAGGCCCATCGCGCCGTCGAGAATCCGCGCCATTGGGAACCTTCGCCCTCGGGTAGATCGACCAGGGCATTGCTCGATAACATGACGGGCGGGATGCCGTAAGTTTGCGAACGGAAGCGCGTGCCGTGTTGCTTGGCCCACTCGCGCAGCGGCGTCAGGTAGCGTTCCTCCGCTAGCTCCGTGAGCGTCTTGCCCCAGTCGCGCCGAACATTTATCCACTCTTGCGGCGCCGTCTTCGCGCCGAGGCCGCCCACGAGCGCGGGAAGCAACGGCGTCAAATCGTAGCCGCGGCGCTTTTTAAACTCAGAGAGAAAATCGGGCGTCCAGTCCGATCCCATCACTTCCAGGCTGTCGCTGAACACGGCATAGGGAGGATGGGGGCCGAACGCTTGCATCAGACGGTCCGCGACGACTTTCAGATGAAGCTCGATGGCGGGGCGGCTGTAGTGGTCGAGGACGAAGCCTTCGGCGCCGATGGCGGCGCGCTTCACCTGCTGGCCCGTGCGGCTGGAAATGAAAAAGAGCACGACGCGCGGGTCTTCGGGATTGTTCGGCAATTGTAGACGGCCGCCGGCGATGTTGTCGATGTGCCGCAGACCGGCGGCGCTGAAGGCGTGCGCGTCGCCTGGGGCGATAAAAGCCGCGATTAATTTCTCGCCGTTTTCAAGGCTCGGCAAAGCGACGGAAGCGGCGTTGACCGGAACAGGTACGCGATCGCAACGCAAGCGGCCGGCCGCTTCCGCGACGGGGATGTGCGGGCCTCCGTAGGGCCAGCCGCTGCCGAGGGTCACGTCCACGCGCAGGCCCAGCTCGCGCGCTTTCTGTGCGGCAAAGCGGAGCGCGTCTATGAAATCGTCCGACAAATACGACAGATTCCGGACGCCGTTCGCGGGATCGTCAAGCACCACCGGATATACCGGCTGCACCTCGACGCCGCCGATGCCGTCTTGCTTCATAGCGCGTAATTCGCGCTCCAGCTCGGGCTTCTCGACGGCAGACCCGAACCACCACCAACGCACCATGATGCGCGCGTCGTCAGGCGGGTCCTCGAATTGACGGCGGAGTTGGTCGAGACTCGCCGTTTGCGCGCCCAAGGCGAGGGAAGCGGCAAAAAATGCGAGCGCGCTCCGCATCATCAAACTGTTACGATCTTGAGCGTCACGGCGTAATCGCTCGGCTTCTCCGGCGGCATCTTGATCTTCAACCCATCCTCGTCCTGCGACCAGTCGATTTTTCCTCGATACCCAAGGAGTTCGACCGTGGCTATCCGCCCCGGCGCCTGCGCACTCGAAAGGCCGAGCGGGCGTACGACCGCCTCCGCCTCCGGCCAGCCCATTAAAAATGCGTATAGCGTTTTGCCTTTCGTCGTGAAGCGAACATCGGCGGCCGTGAGATCCCGGCGTTTGCTTTCATTGAAGCTGCCCTTGGCATCGACCGCGGCTCCCGGCCCCTCTCCGAAGACCTTCCATGGCCGTGTGCCATAGATGCCTTCGCTATTGACGGCCATCCATTTCGTTATGCCGGCGAGCACCTCGAGCTCCCGCGGGTCGAGCTCGCCGCTGTTCGGCAAAGGAAAGTTCAACAGCAGATTTCCGTTGCGACTCACGATGTCGACCAGCATGTCGATCACGATTTTCGGCGTCTTGTAGTTGATGCCGCGTTTGTAATGCCAGTTGCCGATGCACGTGTCGGTCTGCCACGGATCGGGCCAGATCTTGTCCACGATGCCGCGCTCCAGGTCGAGCGCGCAGGTTCCCTCGGCGCAATCCTCGCGCCGCTTGGTAGTATAAACGGCCATCGTGCTCCCGCCGTGCCGCTTCGCATTTTCGTTGTAGAGATGCGCGACCATATTCAACCCGTAATCCTCGAACGGAAGCGCTCCGTCGGTATAGAGCAGGTCGGGGTGGTAATTATCGATCAGGTCCTTGATGCGGAGCAGCCATTGCTTTTTCCACGAGTCGGGTATGCCGTCGTCGTTCCATTCGAATTTGCCATTGGCGAAAGCGGCCGCTCCGGCATCGTGGTACAGATCGGCGTATGCCGGATTTACGCCGTCGTAGGGAACGCCCGCCAGGGGACCCGTCTTATCGCTGCCGTGGCTCACGGCAAACCACTTGTAGCTGATCCAAAGATGCTCGCTGACGCCGAATTTCAGCCCTTGATTCAGCGCCGCGCGCCGGAACATGCCGACTACGTCCTTCTTCGGCCCCATCTTCACGGCGTTCCAACGCGTGTACTTCGAATTCCAGAGATCGAAATTATCGTGATGCACGCCCATGCTGACGAAGTATTTCGCTCCTGCATTTTTGTAGAGCTGCAATAGGCGCTCCGCGTCGAACCGCTCTCCCGTCCAGGTTGGGACGATGTCCTTGAAACCAAACTTGCTCGGAGGGCCGTAATGCTCGACGTGATACTTGTTTTGCGGACTGTCCTGGATATACATATTCCGCGCATACCAGTCGCCTTGCTCCGGCGCGGACTGCGGGCCCCAATGCGCCCAAATGCCAAACTTGGCGTCGCGGAACCATTCCGGTATGCGGTAGCTCTTGAGCGATTCGCGCGTGGGCTGGAAGGGTCCTTTGGCTATGCTCACGCCTTCGATCTCGGCCGTTCGCGCCGGCTTAGGCGCGAGAACGGGAAGGCCGCCGGCTAGCGCCGCCAAGGCGTCTCGTCTGGTTATCATAGATTCGTTCTCCGGTCAGGCACGATTGTCTCACCTTCCACGCCGGAAAGCGTTATCGGCAATTGGCGACGGAAAGCGTGATATCGTCATGCTGTTCATGGAGCGCTGAAGCGCCGCACCTCCTCGACAACGGCCGCGGTGATGTCTCGCGGAGACAGGCGCCGGCATCGCCGCACGGCGTCGATCAGGCGCTCCTCGCCGAATTCCTCACCCGCGTCGTTGTACTCGTTGGTCGCGCGCGCCTCCTGTGACGCCAAGCGAGATCGATTGAGCGGCGGGCCGTCTCCGTTTATCGCCGGACTTCGTTATACGCACTGGAATAACATCCCGGTCGAGCTGAGGTACCCGACGGTCCGTCCTTCCAATCGACGCAGAACCAACTCGACATTCTCCTTGGAGTGGGCTGGAGAATCCACTAACCGCCCGCCTCACGCGATCCCGAGCTTCTTCTGCATCTGCTCCAGCGATACTCCGCGCGTCTCGGGAAACCACGCCAGAACCACGAAGAACTGCACCAATGCCATCGCCGCGAAAAACGCGAACGGCGCCGCATGGGAGCGCGCCGCGATCACGGGGAACAGTCCCGATACGACGGCGTTCATGAACCAGTGCGTGAAACTCCCCAGGCTTTGCCCCTTCGCCCGGACCCGATTGGGAAAAATCTCGCTGATATAGACCCAGATGACCGCTCCTTGCGAGAACGAGAACGACGCGATGAAGCCCATCAGCAGCCACACCAGCACGTCCTCGTGAGTGGACGTTCCAAACACCCACGCCACGCCCGCCAGCGTGAGCGCGCAGCCTACCGAGCCGATCAACAACAGGGTCCGCCGCCCAGCCCGGTCGATCAGCGACATCGCCACGATTGTCGCCAGCAGGTTCACTGCCCCGATCGCCACGGCCTGCCGATCGCTCGATATTTTATTAAAGCCCGCGCGCGCGAAGATGTCGTTCAAATAATAAAGAATGGCGTTGACGCCAAGGATCTGATTAAAAAACCCGATCGCGATGGCGAGAAAAATCGGCAGCCGGTACTTGCGCGAAAACAACGGCTCGCTTCCATGCCCGTGCTCGACATCGATTGATGCGACGATGTCGTGCAATTCCTGTTCCGCCTGCCGCTCCCCGATCAGCTCCAGTACCCGGCGCGCTTCGGCGATCTTTTGCTTCGCAACCAGCCATCGCGGGCTGCGCGGAATGCTGAACAACAAGGCAAGGAACAACGCCGCCGGCACGCCCGATACGCCTAACTTCCAGCGCCACTCCGCCGCTCCGAGTGATGCCAGCCCCAACAAATAGTTCGACAGATATGCGAGCAGAATGCCCGCCACGACGTTGAACTGGAAAAATCCGACCAGCCGTCCACGCCATTTCGCCGGCGACACTTCGGCGATGTACATGGGGCCGAGCACGGACGATCCGCCGATGCCCAGCCCGCCGATGAACCGGAAAAATACCAGAGACGGCCAATCCCACGCCGCGCCGCATCCCAGCGCCGAGATGACATACAGAACGGCCATAATGCGCAGGCTGTCGCGGCGGCCGTAGCGGTCGCCGGGGATGCCCGCGAGCATCGCCCCAATGATCGTCCCCCACAGCGCGCTGGCGACCGTGATGCCCAGCATGGCCGGCGAAAGATTGTATTTCGCCGTCAACGCCTGCGTGGCGCCGGCGATCACGGCCGTGTCGAACCCGAACAGCAAGCCTCCCAGCGCGGCCACGCCGGAGCTCCGCAGCAAATATGAGTTGAGCCGCATCTAAATATTCGAGGATCGCACGTCGTCTAGCACTTCCGCGATCTGCCCCGCTATATCGCGTCCGCCGCCTCGTCCAGCTTTCACAGCGATAACGCGCGACCCGAGCCGCGCCTGCCATACGGCAATCGCGATCAACAGGGATGCGCGGCGCTTGTCTAGCCGGCGCAAGCTGCGAACGGCGCTCCCGGCACATCGCTCTGCTATCCTCACGTTTGCATGCCCGCTAAGATCCTCGACGGCAAGCTGGTGCGCGGCCGGATCTTCGCCGCGCTCGAGGCTCGCATCCGCCGCTTGCCTCGGCCGCCCGGTCTCGCCGTGGTGCTCGTCGGCGACGATCCGGCGTCCCAAATCTACGTCCGCCATAAAGAAAAAGCTTGCCGCGAACTGGGCATTTACAGCGAAAAAATCACTCCTCCCGCCAGCATCTCGGAGGGCAATCTGCTCGCCATCCTTCGCGGCCTGAACGAGCGGCCGGAGATCGACGGCATTCTTGTCCAAACCCCGCTGCCTCCTCACATCGACGCTCGCCGCGTGCCGGCCGGCGTGGCGCCGGAAAAAGACGTCGATGGTTCTCATCCCCTGAACGCCGGCAAGCTCCTCGCCAACATTCCCGCGCCGCGCCCGTGCACGCCGGCGGGCATCATGGAAATGCTGCGGCATTACGAAATCCCCGTCGCGGGCGCCCACGCCGTTGTCATCGGACGCAGCGATATCGTCGGCAAGCCCATGGCGTCTATTGCTGCTTCATTCGAACGCCACCGTCACCATTTGCCATTCTCAAACCGCCAATCTCGCCGCCGAGGCTCGCCGCGCCGACATTCTGGTCGCAGCCACCGGCAGACCACGCTTCGTCACCGCCGAGTTCATCAAACCTGGAGCCACGGTCGTCGATGTAGGCATTACTCGCCTCTTTGAAGGCCCTGGCGGCTTGGCCGGCGATGTCGATCCCATGGCCGCCCGCGAGCTCGCCGCCGCTTACACTCCCGTCCCCGGCGGCGTCGGTCCGCTCACCATTGCGATGCTGATGTCCAACACCGTCGACGCCGCCGAACGCGAGCTATGCTCCGCGTAGGACTGACGGGAGGACTTGGCAGCGGCAAAACCTTCGTAGGACAAGCGCTCGCCGCTCTGGGTTGCCATCTTATTCAGGCGGACGACCTCGGCCACCAGGTGCTGTTGCCCGGCGGCGACGCTTATGACGCGGTGGTCAACGAGTTCGGCGCGGGCATCCTCGATCAGGAAGGACTCATCGACCGGCGCGCCCTGGCCAAGCTCGTCTTCGACAGCCCCGAGCGGCTCACAAAACTCAACTCCTTCGTGCATCCGGCCGTGCAGCGCCGCGAGCGCCAGATCGAATCCGATCTCGTCCACCGCGACCCCGCCGGTATCGCGGTTGTGGAAGCTGCCATTCTAGTCGAAACTGGAAGTTATAAGCGATTCGACAAATTGATTGTGGCCTTCTGCTCTCCCGAACAGCAAATTTTCCGGGCCATGCAACGAAGCTCCTATACGAGGGAAGAAGTCATGGCGCGCCTGAGCCGTCAACTACCGCTCGAAGAGAAAATCAAGCTGGCCGATTACGTCATCGATACGTCGGGGACCAAAGAGAGCACGCTCGAGCAGACCGCGCGCGTCCATGAATCGCTGCGGAGATTAAGTTCATGAAGATTTTTCGCATCTTGACGCTCACCGCCGCTCTGACGGCGGCGTTTGTCTACGTCACGTCGCGGACCAACTGGGGCCAGCAGCGGGTTGTCCGTCCGCTGGCCTCCGCCGGACGGCTCTGGACGGGGCCGGCCGTGGCGCGAACGGCGGGCCTCGGCAATGACGAGCTCAACAACATCGATATCTACAAAATGGCCCACCTCGCCACCGTCAATATCACCAGCACCGTCTACCGCCAAACCATTTTCCTGGGAATCTACCCCCAAAAAGACGTCGGGTCGGGCTTCATTATCAATGGCGACGGCCGCATTCTCACCAACAGCCACGTCATCGGCGATCCCAATCGCGTCGAGGTGCGGCTCCCGGACCAGTCGCGTTACCGCGCGCGCGTGCTTTACCAGGATCCATACAACGACATGGCGCTCCTGCAGATCGAGCCTAAAAAGACCCTGCCGGTTCTGCATCTGGGCGATTCCGACGGCCTGCGCGTCGGACAAAAAGTGCTCGCCATCGGCAATCCTTTCGGGCTCGAGGGCACCCTCACGGTCGGCATCGTCAGCTCGCTCGGCCGCAAAATTCGCGGCGAAAACGACGAGGAGCTGGACGGCATGGTCCAGACCGACGCGGCCATCAATCCCGGCAACAGCGGCGGACCGCTGCTCGATTCCGCCGGCAACGTCATCGGCATGAACACCGCTATCGTTGGCCCCACCGGCGGCAACGTCGGCATCGGGTTCGCGCTTCCCATCAACCGCGCCAAAGCCATGCTCGACGATCTGCAAAGCGGGCGGCAGCGACCCAAACTCGGGGTCAGCACCGTTCCCGTCGCGGGCGACTATGCCGATGCTCTGGAGCTCCCCACGCGCGGAGGCTTGCTGGTACAGGATGTCGTCCCCGGCTCGCCTGCCGCCCGCGCCGGCATCCTCGGCGGCCGCGAAACCGTGCAGATCGGCAACGAGCTGCTCAAGGTCGGCGGCGACCTGATCATGTCGATCGACGGCGAGCCCGTGGACCGCTCCGACGCCATTTCCCGCGCCCTCGCCCACAAGCGCGCCGGCGACACCATCGAGCTGACGGTTTATCGCGCCGGACGGACCATCAACGTGCGCATCCCATTGAAAGCCACAAGCGAGCGGTTGTAAATGTTCGCCCTGGCGCTGCGTGCGGTGGTGGCGCTCGCCGAAGATCGCGCCCTCGACGCGCATCACAGAATACGGCCGCCTTCGGCGCCGCGCCGGTCAAAAGCTCAGAACGGCTTATAGCAGCCGCGGGCGGGGTTGCACTCGTAATCGTCCACGAGCTTGCCGTCGGGGCCGAGGCAATTTTGGGTATGGTGGCACCAGAAGAGGCGGTCGCCGGAGTGCGGAATGGTTTCGCACCATTCCGCCTCGATGTACAAGCCTTTCCAGCGCAGGTGGTCGCAGCGGTCGTCGTCGATTTGCAGCAACGAAGAGCGTTCGCGACTCATGCCGGCTTAGGCCCTTCCAGATGCCGCCAGCAGAGCTCGCTTCACGGCGACTTTGGCGAGTTGCACCTTGTAGCCGTTCTCGCTTAGCGGAGTCGCGCCCGCGACCGCCGCCTCACCCGCTTTCGCGGCGATATCTTCGTTTAGCGTTTGTCCTGCGAGCGATTGCCCCGCTTGCGCCGCCAGCCACGGCGTTGGAGCGACATGGCCCAGGACAACGCGGGCGCTGCGGACCGTGCCGCCGTCCATCTTCAACGCAACCGAAGCGGTCGCCAGCGGCCAGTCGAGCGCTTCCTTTTGGCGCACCTCATAAGTGGCGTTCTTCACGCCCGCGGCGGACGGCACAATGATCTCCGTCAGAATCTCATTGGGCTTGAGATCGACTTCGCGCGTATTTTCGTCCTTCGGGTTGACGAAAAATTTTTCGACATCGACGGTACGGTTGCCCGACGGCGATGCAATCCGGACTTGCGCGCCCAAGGCGATCAACGCCGGGCCGAGGCTGGAGGCGCTGACGAAGTAAGCCGGGCCGCCGCCGAAGATAGCGTGGTAGCGGTTGTCGCCGTTCGGGACCAGACTCTTGCCGTCCTTCATCGCGAGCAGACCGTAGCCGTTGCGGAAATACCAGCAGCGCGGACGCTGGCACAAATCGCCGCCCGCCGTCCCCATGTTGCGGATCTGCGGGCTGGTGATGCCCATAATGGCGGCCGCGAGCGAAGGATATTGGGCGCGAACGGACGCGTTCGAAGCCAGTTCGTCGAACGTGACGGCCGCGCCGATGCGAAGACCCTGACCACTGCTGTGAACGCCGTGGAGCTCCTTGATGTTCTTCACGTTCACGACGCGCTTGGGCATGTGAACGTAATCCTTCATGAGGCTGATCTGGTCGGTGCCGCCGGCCAGGATATGGGCATCGTCCCAATTGGAGCCAAGCAGCGGCAGCGCCTCATGCAGAGTCGACGGGTTGGCGTATTCGAAGGCTTGCATTATGCGTTCCTCCTTCCTGTAATGGCGGCAAGTCCCTGCTGTCCGCCTAGCGCCGCAAGCACGCGCGCCGGGGTCATCGGGACCATGGGGACCCGCACGCCGATGGCGTTCGCGACGGCGTTGGCGATGGCCGCGATGCCGGGGACGGTGGGCGGCTCACCCAGACCGATCACGCCGCGCTTGTCGTTCTCCGGCGAGATATCCATGTGGACCATAATTTCGCCGATGTCGCCGATGCCGGCGAGCTTATAAAATTCCATATCGGCGTTCAGCATGCGGCCGGTCTCCGAGTCCATGATGCGTTCTTCAAACAGCGCGCCGCCGACGGACATGAATGCAGGCGCCGTAGACCTGGCTTTCGGCGGTCTTGGGGTTCACCACCAGGCCGCAGTCGTGCACCGCTGCATGGCGGTTGATCTTGACGACGCCGGTCTCGGTGTCGACCAAAACGTCGGACATCTGGATGCCGCCGACGCCTTCGGAGATCATGCCCTCCTTCATGGCCTCGCGCGGAGCGTTCTCGCCCATTTCGGAAATGGTGCTGGTCCCGAGCTTCTGGCAGGCCATCTGCCAGGTCATGCTCTTATCGGGATTGCCTTTGACCTGGATGCGGCCGTCCACGGCTTCGAGCTGGTCCGGGGTCGTGCCGAGCAGCGGGGCCACTGTCGCAAACAGTTTATCGAGGGCGTTCACGGTCGATTTGCGCGTCGAAGTGGTCACGCCGCCGACCGTGGTCGATCCGCCGGAGCCGCCGGAATTGGGAAACGAGTTGTCGCCGATCTTGATTTTGATCTGCGATATCGGCACGCCCAGCGTTTCCGAAGCGATCATGGCGATCATGGTGCGGGTCGCGGTCCCCAGGTCCTGACTTCCGAGTTCGACCTCGACGGATCCGTCGGGATGAATATCCGTGCGGCACTTGCTTGCGTGTCCCAGACCGCCCCAGGTGCCGATGCCGAGACCGAGGCCGCGCTTGACCGGGCCGCTGCCCGAATCTCCGCGCTGATGCCAATTCTTTTTCCAGTCGATCATGCCCATGGCAATGTCGATCTGCTTGGCATAGACTTCGGGACGATCGGTGAGGTTCAGGTTCTTTCTTGAAGAGCTCCACCGGGTCCATCTTCAACTTGGCCGCGAGATCCTCGAGCGCGGAGCAGGTCAGGAAGGAAACCTGCGGATGATTGGGAGCGCGCCAGGCGCGGGCACTCCCGGTATTGATGGAGACGGCGGTGTGATTGATGCGCCGGTTGGGAACCTTGCGGAAGACATAGGGGAACAGCGTCGCGTTCAGGCCGCCGCCGCCGAAGCCGCCCGTGGCCCAGGTATGCGAATCCCATGCCGTTAAGCGTTCCGTCGGATTTCGCGCCGGCCTTAATCTTGCCGTAGACGCCGGGCCGATTGCCCGCGATCTCCAACTCCGTGGAGCGTTCGAGGAAGAGCTTGACGGGCCGCCCGCCGCTCGCCTTGGAGAGCTCCGCGGCCTCGACGCCCCACAGGTCGGAGGGGAATTTGCTGCCGAAACCGCCGCCCATGTAATCCATGTGCACGTGAATGTTGGTGGCCGGAACATTGATCTGCTTGCCGAGATCGGTGCGCGATGCCCGAGACGTTCTGCGTCGATGGGAAATACTCGAGCTTGTCGCCGGACCACTGGATGGTCTGGCCGTGCGGTTCCAGGCAGCAGTGCGTAATGACAGGAATGCCGTACTGGCCTTCGATGACGGCGTCGGCTTCCTTGAAGGCGGCGTCGGGATCGCCGGTCACCTGCTCGCCGCGGGCTTGGCGCGGTTGCCGGCTTTGGCGAGATCGCGCTCGTTCACCAGGTGCGGCAAGAACTTCGTACTCAACCTTGATCAGCCGTGCGCCGTCGCGCGCGATCTCTTCCGTTTCCGCGGCAAGGGCGGCGATCTCCTGGCCCTCCCATTGCACTTCCGTTCCGGCCTTTGCGATGACCCGCACCGCCGTGACGCCCTTGAGGTTCTGCGCCGGCGCGATATCGATGCTGGTGACGCGCGCGTGGGCGTGGGGGGATGTGAGCAGCACGCCGAAGAGCAGCCCCTTGGGGTTGAGATCGGAATTGTATTTTGCGCGGCCAGTCGATTTGTCGGGGCCGTCGAGGCGGTTGAGGCGCTTGCCCATCACCCGCCGTTTGTCCATGGGGGGCCAAATGTAATCAGGCATTGCCGCCTCCTTTTACCGCTTGCGCGGCTTCGAGCACCGCTTTGCGGATGCCCACGTAGGTGCCGCAGCGGCACAGATTGCCGCCGAGGCCGTGTTTCACGTCCTCCTCCGTCGGGATTGGGATTGCGATCGAGGAAATTCTTCGCCGCGACCACGAAACCCGGCGTGCAGTAGCCGCACTGCTGCGCGTCGTTGTTGACGAAGGCGGCGGAGATGGGATGCGGATGACGGCCGGAGGAAAAGCCTTCGATGGTCTCGATCTTTCTGCCCTGCGCGTCGATGGCGAGCACGGTGCAGCTATACATCACCTTGCCGTCGATAATGACGGAGCAGGCGCCGCAGGTGCCGCGATCGCAGACGCGTTTGGAGCCGGTGATATCGAGGCGGTTACGCAGCGTGTCGCAGAGGGTCGCGCGCGGCTCCACTCGGGTGTTGTACGGCTTCCCGTTAATGTTGAGCGTGATCGGCGCCTCGCCGGGGCCCACGACGTGCGCGGCCGGGGCGGCCTCCGCGGCGTTTTCGAGGATGCCCGTGCTCAGGGCGCCGCTGGTCGCGCCGATGCCCGCAAGGAAACCGCGGCGCGAAAAGCTTCGCTTCGTTTTCTTCGGTTGATCAGGTTCTTTGGGAGAACTCACGACAGACCTCTTTCGTAAGAATCAGGTCGATTTTAGCACGCGCCGCCGTTCGCGGCGCAGGAGCATGGAGCCTCTGAAATTCTACAGCGTGCGGCGTACGTGCGCCGCAGGCGAGCTCATATGGCAATGGCTGGGCGCTTCCCACCGAAACCAGTGGCCTGTTCGAACGCGTGCGCCATTTGAAGAACGCTGAAGTCTTCTTTATTGCGGCCGACGATCTGAACTCCGATGGGAAGCCCCTCGGGCGTGAAGCCGCCCGGCACGGAGGCCGCTGGATTCCCCGTTGTCGAGATATACCAACACGATTTCATCCAGTCTATGTAGTTATCGAATTTCACGCCCGCGATCTCCCGTGGCCAGGGCGTGTTGATGTCGAATGGCGGCAACTGGGTGGTGGGCAGAACGAAGTATTCGTAATTTTCAAGGAAGGCCTGAAATCGCCGCCAAAGTTGACTGTGGGCGGCCTCGGCGCGGGCCAGATCCATGCCCGTGAGGCGCAATCCTTCCTCGATCTCGCCTTTAAGGGTGTCCTTGAAAGCATCGGGGTGTTCGCGCAGCCGCGAGCCATAGGTGTTCGCGGAATTCCATGCGCGCAAAACGCGGAAGGCGATCTCGGCCGGAGCGAAGTCCGGCTCGGCCGCCTCCACGACGCACCCCAGAGACTCGAACGTCTTGCGATGACCATCCACCACGGCGCGCACGCGAGGATCGAAGGGCACACCGCCCAGGTCCTTAAACCAGGCCACTCTTACGCCTTTGAAGTCGCGGTCGAGCGGCCGCGCGAAAATTTCTCCCGGTTCGCCGATCGAGAGCGGCGCGCGGGAGTCGGGTCCCGCAAGCGTGCTTAACGCGAAGGCCAGGTCGGCCACGGAACGTCCCAGGCATCCGGACGTACTCAGCAGCCACCAGGCGAACTCGGCTTTCGGGTTGGGGACCCGGCCGGGCGAGGGACGGAAGCCCACGACATTGCAAAATGCCGCCGGATTTCGGAGCGACCCTCCCATATCCGATCCAGTAGCAACGGGAACGAGTCCGCAAGCCAGCGCTACGGCGGCGCCGCCGGAGGATCCGCCGCAGGTCTTCGTCAAATCGAAGGGATTGCCCGTGGCGCCGAAGACCTTGTTGAAGGTCTGCGATCCGGAGCCAAACTCCGGGGTATTCGTCTTGCCTACGATAATCGCGCCGGCGCGACGCATCCGTTCGACCACAAGATCGTCTTCGGTTGGGATGTAATCCTTGTACAGCGGCGAACCAAAGGTTGTGCGGATGCCGCGGGTTTCGAGTAAATCTTTGTGCGCGACGGGCAGACCATGAAGGGGCCCCAAGTTTTCTCCGCGCGCTTGCATCTCGTCGGCCTTGGCGGCCGCTTCGGCGGCCATCTCCGGCGCCAGGGTCACGATAGCGTTCACCTTCGGATTTACGCGCTCGATCTGTTTCAGATGCGCGGCCAGCGCCTCACGCGCAGATAGTTTCTTCGCGCGAATCAGCCGGGCAATATCGACTGCGCTCGTAAAACAAAGCGACGGGGCTACGTTTTGGGCCTCCATCGCGCCCGCAAAAAGAGAAGCGCCGGCTAATCCGTTGAGCGCCTCGCGGCGGGTCAGGTCGTCCATCGGATAACTTTATCATTGCCGGCATGCGCTACGCGGCGATGCTTGGCGCGGCCATTGCGGCTTGATTGCGCTTGCCGCGTCATGGTTTATCCGGACCAGGTTTCCCCCATGTTCATGACCTGAGTGTTAAGCCCATATTCCGACAGCCCGTATTCCGGCAACCAGGCCTGGACGGATCCACAACTTTGAGCCCGAACGTCAACGGTTTGTTTTCCCCTGCCGCCGCTTCCCCACGTTCCACCGGCTGAGATTTTGACGCGGGCGTTTTTGTCCGCGAGATCGCAAACTGGGTTCGCCAGCGGTATGGCTTTGCGCCGAAGACGTGCTGGATTGCCCACTGCAAGGAGATCCACGGCCTGCCTGTTGGCCGCGCGCGCCCAACCGGCGCGCCCGCAAACGCTCTCAGGAGTGCCCGCCAGAGCCGTCGCCCCGCCATGGCAGCACCTTCCGGCGCTTCGGAATGCTACCCAAAGATCCATGAACCGAGACCTCATTCCAATTTCATCCGCAAGCTCGGTACCGCCGGCCTCAATCGCCTGCCGGCCCTTGTCGCGCGCGCGGGTGAAAGGGCCCCGCCGAAGCGATCGCAAAGCGCGCCGGAGCCGGGGCCCTTGTCGCGCGCGCGGGTGAAAGGGCCCCCTGGCGGTTCGTGGAATTTTTCACGGCCAACGTCCGCAACAAAAATACCCGCGCGGCATTGCCCATGCCTGCAGCCGGTTTTTTCAGTGGTGCGAGGAGCGCGGCCTGGAACTTGAGCGCTTGGGTCCGCGGACGGCCGCAGCCGGGTTCACGGGAATGATCTGGCCGAGGATAAGCCAGTCAAACGGCATGCGGATAGCGGCCAAGTGCTGCTTGATGCTGGGAGCGGCCAAGGAATTCTGCAGACTCTCGGTATAAGAGGCGATGATAACGGGCTGCAGCTGTCAAGGGCGGCGCTGATTAGCGCGTCACAACTTACCCTTTGCGAGACGTTGAGGAGAGCCTTTAGGAACGCATCAAATGTTGAATCTCAGGAGTCTTGCATTCATCCTATGCTCAGCCATACGGCGCGCGCGCGCCCTGTCCTGCGCTGCTCTCCATTGCATTCCCGCCATTAACGCAAGGAGAATGGCTACAAAAATGGCTACAAATATCGCTACAAATATGGCCGCTCCCATGTGCAGTCTCCTACGAACAGTATAGGCCTTCCCAAGGCGATCACGGCTCGAAGAGTCGTCCAATGCAGAATGATCCTGAAAGCGGGAGCGTATCCAAGGCAAGGTGATCCTGAAACAGGAATCATGAGCTATGTTGCGGATGAATGCACATTGAGATGCGGAACGCTGCAAACCTCCCGCCAGAACGGATCCAGGAGTTCCTACGGGCGAGCCGGGCGCTCTCGATTTCGCCGGCAAAACCGTAGCGAGGTCTACGCCTGGGTACAGGAGACGTTGGAGCAACAAGAGTACTTCGCAAAGACAAAGAAGGAGCGCGGCGTCATCCGCGCCTATCTGAGCAAAATCAGCGGACGCAGTTTGTCCCCCGCCCTGGAATTTAGTTGGACAGTGCTCTGGGAACATTTTGTGTAGAAAATGTTCTTAAGGAGCTATACATGTCGAATGCAACAAAACACGCTTCCGAGGCCGCCGAAGGAGCCCAGAGGGCGACTGAGGGGGCCTCGGAAGCGTCGCCCGCCGCTGGCGGGGGGCGCTGGTCGGCCAGGCGCAAAATATCCGTCATCTTGGAGCTGTTGCGCGGCGCCGACTTGGAGAGCACTTCTCGGAAATACCGGGTCACCACGTCTACGCTGACGGCTTGGCGAGATCGCTTCCTAGCCAGTGGAGAGGCTGGTCTGAAAAGCCGGGAGGTGGATGTGGATGACGAGGAGAAACGGCGCCTGAAGCCCGTTGTCGCCAACATGAGTGTGGAGAATGAACTGCTGCGCGAAAAAATCGCGCGGCTGGAGGACGGCCGCCCTTTTGCATCCTGGAAGTCGAGGCTATGAGCCGCACCGTCTCGCCTTCCACTCAGAAGCCCTATGGTGTGGCGCGGGTCGTTTCGGTATGGGATGTAGCACGCTCCAGCTTCTATGCCGCTCGGCAACGGACGCAGCAACCGCGGCAAGCTCAGAAACGCGGCCCGAAGGCGAACTCGGCTGAGCAACTGCTCACGGCCATTCGACAGTTGCTCGCCGCGCCACTTTTCACCGGGGAGGGATACCGGAAGATCTGGGCGCGGCTGCGGCATCAGGGGATCCGGACCAGCAAAGATCGTGTGCTGGCGCTCTTGCGCGAGCATCAACTGCTTTCGCCGGCGCGTCTACCAACCGTGATCCCCGACCAGGCGCACGAAGGAACGATCACGACCAAGGCGCCGAATCAGATGTGGGGCACAGATGCCACGATGACGCACACCGGCCAGGAGGGCAGCGTCACCATTTTTGCCGCGATTGATCACTATACGGCCGAGTGCGTCGGCATTCATGCGGTCAAAAAAGCGACGCGCTTCGAAGCGCTAGAGCCGATCCGCCAAGGCATTCGGGAGCACTTTGGAGCCTTTTCCCGCGGCTGCGCCGTCGGCCTGCGGTTGCGTCACGATCACGGCAGTGTATATATGAGCGATGATTTCCAGAATGAAATCCAGTTTCTCGGTATCGAAGCTTCCCCCGCATTTGTGCGCCAGCCGGAAGGAAATGGATGCATCGAGCGCTTCTTCCGCACTCTCAAGGAACAACTGCTGTGGGTGCGCCGGTTCCATGATCTCGATCAGCTCCAAACGGCGCTGGCGGAATTCCGAGATCGGTATAACAGCGGCTGCATTCTCGAGCGGCTGAAATACCGCGCGCCGGCTCAGGCCCGCCGTGATTACTATCTTGAATTACAAGCAGTGGCGTGATTCAATGAGTCGTTTACTCCCACTGCATTGTCCAATCCGTTCGGAGCGGAACACGCTCGCGCCCCTGCCGCAGCCAGGACAATGCGTTGGTGGAAGGCAAGAACGGCGCCATTATCCGCAAACACATCGGCTACGGCCACATTCCGGCCGAGCGGGCCGAGGCGGTGCAGAAATTCTACGCCGCGCACTTCAATCCCTATTTGAACTTTCACCGCCCTTGCGCATTTGCGCGGATCGAGTATGACGAGCGCGGCAAGCGCGAACGCAAGTATGGCGCCCAGGATTATCGCACCCCCTACGAAAAATTGAAATCGCTGCCCGACGCCGCTCAAGATGCTCGCGCTTTTGGGCCGGCACACAGGTCCACGGCGTGCAATAATTCAGGTTTCAGACATGGCAAGGTATTACGGCAGCGGCTTGCGGACCATCGTTGTCCTTATATTGCTCCCTGTTTTCACGGCCTTGGCGACGGCGCCGCCGGTCATCAAATCCGTTGCCTTGCATGGGACGCGTTTGCGCGTGAATTTGCAGACACAGGTGGGCCATCCTTACGACATACGAGTCATCGACGACGACGTGCGGCGGCTGTGGAGAACGGCGCGGTTTAACGACATCAAAGTGGAAACGGCGGAGGAGCCGGAAGGGACCGCCGTAGTCTTCAACGTGATCGAGAACCCGGCCCTGAAAATTCACGAATTCCGCTTCGAGCCGCACAGCTACGGCATCCGGCTGAATTTGCCCGAAGGTACGCCGATCTCCGCCCTGCGCGCGCATCAGATCGCCCTGCAAGCCCGCGACGAGCTGGTTTCGAAGGGTTATGTCGACGCCGAAGTGGATCCGGAAATGGTTCCGGTCGCGGGGAACACGGTCGATCTGAAGCTCGCCATTCACGCTACGCGCGCGGTAAGCGTGAAGCAGATAGACTTCGTGGGGAGCCCGGGGCTGGACGAGAAGGAGCTGCGTGGAGCGCTGCAGGCGTTGCGCGTGCACCGGCTTGTGCCCAAGATACCGGGGATTTGGCAGGGTTGGCGGCTGTGGCCGTCGTACAGCCGGGAGGCGATTGGCGCGGATCTCGCCCGCCTGCATTCGCTCTACGTTTCGAAGGGCTACTTCGACGCCAAGGTGCGGCTGGATGATGCCGAAATACAGGGCAAGGACGCAAGCGTGCGCATCTTCGTGGACTCGGGACCGCGCTACCGCGTTCGCGAGTGGTCGCTCGCCAAGACCGGCAAACCTCCGGTAACGATTCAGGCCGGCCCCGATTATTCGAAGAATCTTTGCGACACGGTTTTCAAGCAACAGCGCGGCGCCGAGCGGCAGGGCATTCTCGATTTCAATGCGCGGATGCAGGTGCGGACCTCTGGGGAAGACTCCGGCGCCGATCCGGCGGTGGATGCGCCGGAGGCAGATGTAATGGTGGCGCTCGACGAGGGGCGTCCCTATAAAGTCGGACGCATCGAATTCAGCGGTTTGGGGCCTTTCAAAGACGAGGCCGCGCGCAGCAATTTCGTCCTCGACGAGGGCGAGCTGTTCGATCAGCAACTCTTGCGCAAAAGCGTGGAGCGGCTGAATCAAAGCTCCATGTTCGACCCGGTGGGCGTGCACGACGTGGTGATTCAGTCGGACGAAAAGACCGGGGTGGCTTCGGTTAGCGTGCGGCTGCACGAGCGTAAACGCGGCGCCTGGTCGTTTTCGGGACCGGTGGGTCCGGCGAGCGTAGGAGGACCTTTGCAAGCCTCCATCATGTCGCGGCTGCCGGGGTGGGGGCGCGGCGTGTACGAGTTGTCGACGTACAGCCTGTCCTTGAGCGTTCTGGCGTTCGCGAGTCCGTTCGCGCCGATTCTGGGGCTGAGTACCAAAGCGGCGCTGCTGCCCATCGTGGCGCTGCGGCGGCCTTATTCGCCAGGACAAGGATGGAAATCGGGCTTCTTCATCGCGCCGCAGCTTGGCTGGCAATACATGACGTTGGGCTACGGCATCACGCAACTCCAGCGGCGCGCGATTCCGTTGTTGCAGGGAGAGAACAGCGGCGTCCCGGACCTCGTCATCACGGTGGAAGGGTCGAAGACGGAAGGGCCGTTGTTCTGCGCGCCTCCCAAGCCCCGTTTTTCCGTCGCGCGGCGCGTGGCGGTGGTGGGCCTGCAATTCCTCGGCGCGCTGGCGTCGTTCTAATCCAGTCATTCAATCCCGCACAGCCGCACGGACGCATTCCGGCAGGCCGCGCGCGCGACAAGGCCATCCCCCAGCGGCTTCGCTCCTCCTGCGCCGACGGCAGCTTCACTGGCTCTCACCGGCCTCGGACACGGCACGGATCGCGGCATCATCCTGGGACTTTCGGGTGAGCAGCCCGACGATCCGCAATTGCTGCGCGACGTCGCGGAATTGCAGGTGGCCGCGTCGCGGAAAGAAAACGTGCCTCGACGGGTTCGGCCGCACGCAGCGCCGCACGCGCCTCATGGAACGGCTCGGCTCCATCGGGGACCGGAATGGCCGCACGCTGACAGAACTGGCGGGCTCGGCGCATCGCCTCCGAGCCGAGCGGACCGGACGCTACGATAACGGGTCGGGGGTGCAGCTTTCATGCCCGGCGGACATCAAAGACTTGCAGGGCCGTGCCAAGGCCATTTCACTGCAATCGAGATATCGGAATGGACCGGAGGGAGCGGTATTTCTCGCCTGAACCGGTTAACTCACGCCGAAGTGTGTTCCACCACACCGGAGCCATGCTCCGCTGCGATCTCCAGATCGTGCATCTCGGCCTGCGCGCTCCCCCCATACCGGTTCAAGACAACTGCCAAAAATTGAATCGCAACCGAAATGGCGAGCCACACCTGCCAATGCGAGAGCAGTCCGCCCTGTATCGCGAACGCGCGCGTGAAGCCCAGGTCCGCGCCCAGCCGCCACACGCCCAGAACAAACGCCATCACCGCCGCGGGCGTCAGCAATGCCGCCGAAGCCAACGCGATGTGACGGTTCTTTCGTCTCTTCCGCGGCGCCACACGGGGACCGCTGCGAAGTCGAATGCGGACGAGCATTACTGTAGAATCGAGTTTACCATGCGCAAAATCAAAACAGCCATAATCGGTACCGGTTTTATGGGGAAAGTTCATGCCGAGCAGGTGCGCCGCCTCGGCAACGTCGAGATCGCCGCCGTCGCCTCCCTGACCGACCAGCTCGCCCGCGATTTCGCGGACGCCATTGGCGTCGAGCGCGCCACCGGCGATTACAACACCATCCTCGCCGACCCCAGCATCGAAGCCGTTCATGTTCTAACGCCCAACGCGCTTGCATTACCCCATCTCGAAGGCCGCTCTCGAAGCCGGCAAGAATGTTCTGTGCGAGAAGCCCTTCACCGTAAACGTCCAGGAAGCGCGCGAGCTCGTCGCGTTGGCGGCCAAGACCGGCAAAGCAAACTGCCTGGAACACAATCTGCGATACTATCCCGTCGTCCAACAGATTCGCCGCATGATCGAGGCTGGCGATCTCGGCGATGTTCTCATCGTTCAGGGCGTCTATTACCAGGACTGGCTGCTGTACGATACCGACTGGAATTGGCGCATTGATTCGAAGGAGAACGGCGCGCTGCGCGCCATGGGCGACATCGGCTCCCATTGGATGGACTTGATCCAGCACCTCACTGCTCTCAAGATCACCTCCCTATGCGCCGATCTGCAGACCTTCCACAAGACTCGCAAGAAACCGCAAGGGCCCATCGAGACCTTCGCGGGCAAGACGCTGCGGCCGCAAGATTACACCGCGGTTCCCATCGACACCGACGATTTCGGCGCGGTTCTGCTGCACCTCGGCGACCGCGCGCGCGGCGCCTTCTCGGTCAGCCAGATGTCGGCCGGATGCAAAAACAAGTTCACGATCGAGATCTACGGAACGAAATGCGGCGTGGCCTGGAACCAGGAGCGTCCCGATGAACTATGGATCGGCCGGCGCAACACGCCCAACGAGATTATTCTGAAGGATCCCGCGCTGCTCTATCCCAAAGCCGCCGCCTACGCCGATCTTCCGGGCGGACATAGCGAAGGCTACGACGATTGCCACAAGCAGGTTTTCAAGCGCTTCTATGCCAAGGTGGCCGACCCTGCGGCGCCAGTCGAATATCCCACGTTCGAGGACGGCCTGCGCGGCATGATCCTGCTCGAGAAGGTCTGGGAGAGCGCGAAGAAGCGGGCCTGGGTCGACGTGGACGCGAAGGCCTCCGCGGGAGGTTCGAAATAACAGTGAAGCCCATCGCCGCGGGGTTATTGTTGGCCGCTTGTGTGGTTCTGGCCGCTCAAACGGATGCGCCCGAAAACACGCTCACGCCGCAAGAGGCGAGCGAC
Organism: Bryobacterales bacterium; assembly: GCA_963838885.1. Taxonomy (GTDB): domain Bacteria; phylum Acidobacteriota; class Terriglobia; order Bryobacterales; family Bryobacteraceae; genus JAICMB01. The sequence goes on from CAWITB010000067.1 coordinate 123,558, forward strand.
GGTTGGGTGCTTCTGTTCGACGGCAAAACGATGGACAATTGGGTCGATCCGCGCCAGAAGACGCCGCCCGGGGATGCCTGGACCATTGAGGACGGCTGTCTCAAGGCGCGGAGCAAGCCGCGTATTACCGAAGACCTGTTTTCAAAATCTACCTACCGCGATTTCGAGCTTGCGTTCGATTGGCGCATATCCCCCGCCGGAAACAGCGGCGTGAAATACCTGATCCAGGACCACGTCTGGCTGCCGCGCGAACCGGGCAAGAAATTCGAGGAGCGCGTCGAAGACGCCTTGCTGCATCGCATCGCCGAGCGGCCCGAACGCGGCCAGGATTACGTCATCGGCCTCGAATATCAGATCACGGACGATAGCTCGAACCGCGACGCAACCGGCAATTTCAAGCACACGGCCGGCTCCCTCTACGGCATGTTCGCCCCCTCCAGCCACCCCGCGAAGGCCGTGGGCGAGTTCAATCGCTCCCGTATTGTCGTGCGCGGCAACCATGTCGAGCATTGGATGAACGGCGTCAAGATCGTCGACGCCTCGCTCGACGATGCGGCCGGGCTGTCGGGATTCGAGAAGCGCTGGTCCGCTGCCCCGCGCGTCCTCGAGCTGCTGACGAAGCTGCCGAAGCGGGATTGCCCCTTCTCGCTGCAGAATCACGGCGATGAAGCCTGGTTCCGCAATATAAAAATCAAGCGCCTCTAGCGCGATCGTCGAATTGGCCCTGAACCCTGCGGAGTATCAGGGGATCGTACTTGGCCGGAACGTATTGTCGTGGATCTCGAGAGCCTGGCGGGCACGCCGGTGATCCGCGGCACTGGTATGGCCGTCGAGTTCGACTGCTGGCCTCAGGCCAATTCGAGAGCGAGATCGCTCCAATTATCCGGGCTCGCCAAAGAGGACATTCTTCCGTGTCCCTCCTACGCCAGCTATCTTTCGCATGTACAAAGCATATCCGATCCGCGCCTGAATGCTGCGCTCGCGCAGCTCTTTTGGCATGGAACAAAAAAGGTTCCTGAGCGGCGGGTACTTTTCCTTGCTTCACTTTCTCTTGAACCAGCCTCAGGATCTGACCTTAAATCCGGTTCGCCGATCGCACGCTCGGCGATGAAGCAAGCGTCAATGTGCCATCGGCCCCCACGGATCGCGGTCAGGCCAACCGTATTCGGCGATCCTTTGCCGAAATCGCGACGCAAGGTTATAGAAGCATGGTTGCGGAAGCATGGTTGCGATGGACTGCTTCGAGGCCCGCATCGCCGTGGTCCAGCCCTCCACTTTGGAGAAAGCTCCTCGCGTACGCGACGGTCTTCGACGCGCATCGCTATAAGCTCTCCCTGGAAAGCTTCGTCCACCGCGGCGTTCCAGCTTGGCACATAGCGGACGTCGGCCGAACCCATGTTTCAGCCGAACTATCGCACGGCTCGAAGGCTGTCACCCGCACTAAACTGAAACGGTGCCCGCCACCGTTCGCGTCAACCGCAAGGCCGCCGAGCGCATTGCCTCGGGCCATCCCTGGATTTTCGCGAGCGACATTCTCGACCGCGGCGCCGCCCAACCCGGAGATGCCGTAACAGTCGTCGACCCGCGCGGACGCGCCCTCGGCACGGCCCATTACAGCTCCACTTCTCAGATCTGCCTGCGCCTGCTCAGCGATCGCGCCGAGCCGCTCGACCGCGCCTTCTTCCTGCGCCGCATCGCCGCCGCCGAATCGTATCGCAAGCGCGTGGTCGCCGGCTCGGATGCCTACCGCCTGGTACACGGCGAAGCCGACCGCTTGCCCGGCCTCGTAATCGACCGCTATGCCGAATATTTCGTCATTCAAACGCTCGATCAAGGAATGGACCGGGCTCAGCCCGAAATCGTAAGCTGTCTCGAAGAGCTCTTCACTCCGCGGGCCATTGTCGCCCGCAACGACGTTCCTACTCGCTCCCGCGAATCGCTCCCGATCGGGTCCGGCGTGCTCCGCGGCGAGGTCCCCGCAACAGTCGCAATTCACATGAATGGTCTGGAACTCGACGCCGATCTCCTCCATGGCCAGAAAACCGGCATTTTTCTCGATCAGCGCGAAAACTATCTCGCCAGCCGCCGTTATGCCCGCGGCCGCGCCCTCGATTGCTTCACCTCGACCGGCGGCTTCGCTCTTCACATGGCCGCGCAATGCGATTCCGTCGAAGCCGTAGACAGTTCCGCCCCCGCCCTCGCGACGGCAGCCGCCAACGTCGCGCGCAATCATATCGGGAACGTAGCATTCCGCGAATCGGATGTCTTCGAGCTGCTAGCCTCTTACGCAGCCGCCCGCCGCGCCTTCGAGATGGTAGTCCTCGATCCCCCCGCCTTCGCCAAATCGCGATCGCATCTCGAGAGCGCCGCCCGCGGCTACAAAGAGATCAACCTCCGCGCCCTGCGCCTGCTCCCGCAGGGCGGCATTCTGCTGACCTGCTCCTGCTCCCATCATATGAGCGAAGCCACCCTCCTCGAGTGCGTGGCCCAAGCCTCGCTCGACGCCCATCGGACCTTACGAGTGCTCGAACGCCGCACCCAGTCGCTGGACCATCCCATCCTCCTGACCATCCCCGAGACGCATTATCTAAAATGCCTCTTGTTCGAGGTCGTATAGGCTCCGGCACTCGCAAGCGAAGCACAGCAGGGTCCCATGCGCCGGCAGATATTTTATGGACGTCCGGCGCTCCCCCCCGCTTGCGCCGGCGACCCGTTTAGCCGGTCTTCGATCTTCAATGCCTCAAGCGGATGTGCCCGCGTCCCGCCAGTGACTACTATCGTGTAAATTTCTCCGGGCTTTAAATCGAGTGGGACATGCACCGCCGGGCCAAGTTGGTGTTTATTGTTCGCGCCCGTCTCAACGATGTTCAGTCTGCCCTCATACGGTTCAACATCTTTAAAGTCGGTCGACGTTGCCCGATTCACGCCCGAAAACCACTGATCTTCGTCCGCGTAGGGATTCGTCCGATTCGGATGTCTTGCGGGCTCCGCGCTCCCTCTGTTCCCGTTCATCGAAACCGGAGCGTATACGTCAACGTCGGCGTCCGCGGCGTTGATGACCCGCAACTTGGCCTTGCCGTTGCTCGGCTCCGAGAGGTTGTCGTTGATGACGTCGAGTTTTTCGTTGCCGTTCTTATCGAGTGCCGCCACGACCGTGTAGCGGGCGCCATTTGTGAGGCCTTCGCTATTGGTCACGGGACTTTTGTTCGTCTCGCGGCCAGTGGTCAGCTTGAAGTCGTGACGCTCGCCGGGAACCTCTTTGTACGGGGTCGCGGTTTTATAGGAGACGTCCGGAAAGAGTTCTTGGTCCCCGAACGCCAGGTTCGCTTTCCGGCCGGGAATGGCATCGACGAAACGGACCAGGGCGACTTTCGCCTTCGCCGCTTGATCGCCCGCCGGAGCGGTCGAGGTCTGACCTCCCGCAGTCGAGGTAGTAGCTTGGTTTGTCTTCGAAGCGCACCCGATCGTCATAAGCAAGAGGCAAGCGCCACACGCGGTCACGCCAATTCTGATTTTTTTCATACGCAGTCAACCCTCCACTTGGTTAGAGTCCCCCCTGAATGCTCCATTTCGCCATTCGGGCTCCGCCGCCCTCACAAGACATCGCCGCCCGCCGGCCGCGCAAGCCCGAAATATTGCCACTTTTCTTTATTTGCCGCTGCCCCCAAGCTGAAGGAACGCTGCAACTAACTCCACCCCTCGCCTTCCTGCGGCCGCCCACCCGCGCTCCACAAAATCGAATGCCATCCGCATCGAGCAAGTCTGTCCCCCTGAAGGCAGCCGCCCATTCTGCCACCCCGCCCCGCAATAAATTGCATAATGGTTCTAGTAATACCGTGGGCCGCTGCACGTTGCGCTAATTCCCTTCGTGCGCTATGGTAACGGGTTTGGCCCCGGCGTTCCGGCCTTCACTCAGGTCAACGCATTCTGCTTATCCAATTTGGAGGATTTTACTTGCAACCGCATAGTGCATCCACGGTTTTGCCTTCCCTAGTACGAGGGGCGCCGTTCGCCTGCTTGCTCCCGTTCTTCTCCTGGCGCTGCTGCTGCTCTGCGTTCCAGCGCATGCCTTCGCGCAGCCGCCGCAGGCGGGCGGAGAGGCGCATCTCATTCTGCCCGATCTCGCGCAAGGCACGTTCATGGGGATCAACGGCCGCACGCTGCTGCTCGCCGGTCTCGGCTTCTGCGTCCTGGGCCTCTTATTCGGCTTCGTCACCTATACGCAGCTTCGCAACCTGCCGGTGCATGAGTCCATGCGCGAAATCTCCGAGCTGATCTGGGAAACCTGCAAGACCTACCTCTTCACGCAGGGCAAATTCCTGCTCGTCCTCGAGATCTTCATCGGCATCATCATCGTGTTCTACTTCGGCTACCTGGAGCGCATGGACGCCGTCAAAGTCATTGTCATTCTCCTGTTCAGCCTTCTCGGCATCGCGGGCAGCTATTCGGTCGCCTGGTTCGGCATCCGCGTCAACACCTTCGCCAATTCGCGCACCGCCTTCGCCAGCCTGCGCGGCATTCCGTTCCCGTGTTACGCCATTCCGCTGCGCGCCGGCATGAGCATCGGCATGGTGCTGATCAGCATCGAGCTGTTCATCATGCTCTGCATCCTGCTGTTCATTCCCGGCGATTACGCCGGTCCGTGCTTCATCGGGTTCGCCATCGGCGAATCGCTCGGCGCGGCGGTGTTGCGCGTGGCGGGAGGAATTTTCACGAAAATCGCCGACATCGGCGCCGACCTCATGAAGATCGTCTTCGGTATTAAGGAAGACGACGCGCGCAACCCCGGCGTCATCGCCGATTGCACCGGCGACAATGCCGGCGATTCCGTCGGACCCAGCGCCGACGGTTTTGAAACTTACGGCGTCACCGGGGTCGCGCTCATTACGTTTATTCTTCTCGCCGTGCGTACCCCGCTGGTGCAGGTTCAGCTTTTGGTGTGGATCTTCATCATGCGCGTCATGATGATCGTCTCCTCCGGACTGTCTTATTTCATTAACGAAGCCGTTGCGAAAGCCCGCTACGGCCACGCGCGCAAGTTCAATTTCGAGAGCCCCCTCACGTCGCTGGTGTGGCTCACGTCTTTGGTCTCCATCGGCGCCACCTACCTGGTTTCCTATTTCATGATTCCCGACCTGGGCGGAGATCCTACGCTGTGGTGGAAGCTGTCTTCGGTCATTACCTGCGGCACGCTGGCGGGCGCTGTCATTCCAGAGCTCGTGAAGGTGTTCACCTCCACCGAATCTGGCCACGTGCGCGAAATCGTAACCTCTTCGCGCGAGGGTGGCGCATCCTTGAACATTCTCTCCGGTTTCGTCGCGGGCAATTTCAGCGCCTTCTGGATCGGCTTCGCCATGCTGCTTCTGATGGGCGCGGCCTACGCCGTCAGCACCTTTGGCATCGGCGCCTTGATGGTCGCTCCGGCGGTCTTCGCTTTCGGCCTCGTGGCGTTCGGATTCCTAGGCATGGGACCGGTCACGATCGCGGTCGATTCCTACGGTCCTGTGACCGACAATGCGCAGTCCGTATACGAGCTCTCGTTAATAGAGCAGATCCCTAATGTTCGCGGCGAAATTCAGTCGCGCTACGGATTCGCCCCCGACTTCGAGCGCGCCAAGGAAAACCTGGAAGAGAACGACGGCGCCGGCAATACCTTCAAGGCCACCGCGAAACCGGTGCTCATCGGAACGGCAGTGGTGGGCGCCACGACCATGATCTTCTCGATCATCGTTGCCCTTACCAACGGCCTCACCACGAACCTTGGAAACCTGTCCATTCTGCACCCCCCCTTCCTGCTCGGATTAATTATGGGCGGCGCCGTGATCTACTGGTTCACCGGCGCCTCCACGCAGGCCGTCACGACCGGCGCGTATCGCGCGGTCGAGTACATCAAAGCGCACATCGATCTTGAAACCGCGACGAAAGCCTCGGTCGCGGACAGCAAAAAGGTGGTTGAGATTTGCACTCAGTATGCGCAGAAGGGTATGTTCAACATCTTCATTGTCGTGTTCTTCATCACCCTGGCGTTTGCTTTTGTGGAGCCTTTCCTGTTCATCGGATATCTAATCTCCATTGCATTGTTCGGACTGTTTCAGGCCATCTTCATGGCTAACGCCGGTGGCGCCTGGGACAACGCCAAGAAGATCGTGGAGACGGAGCTGAAGCAGAAAGGCACCCCGTTGCACGAGGCCACCGTGGTGGGCGACACCGTCGGCGATCCGTTCAAGGATACATCGTCGGTGGCGCTCAACCCGATTATCAAATTCACCACGCTCTTTGGCCTGTTAGCCGTGGAGCTCGCCGTATCGCTCACGGTCGAACAAGGCGCCGTGTTCAGCCGTGTTCTTGCCGCGATTTTCCTGATCATCGCGCTCGTCTTCGTGTGGCGGACCTTCTACTCCATGCGCATCGAACGGCAGCCCCAACCCGAGCCGGCTCCCACTCCGCGCCGCGTTACGTCGGCTTAGCGCGCGGCGAGCGCGAACTCTCTCGCGCGCAAAACTAAGAAGCATGCGCAGCATGTGGAGCCTGGGCGGCCTATCGTGGCGCGAACTCCTTGGGCGCACCTGGAAGGAGTCGTGGGAGGACGAGGTTTTCGGGCAGGCGGCGCGGCTGGCCTTCTACCATTTCATCGCGCTGTTCCCGTGCCTGCTGCTGGCGGTGGCGCTACTCGCCCGGATGTCTCATACCGGCTCGGACATGCTGGCTACCTTGCGGAGCTCGCTCCAAACGATTCTGCCGCCGGCGGCGTCGACGATGGTGACGGGCATTATGGACGAAATCCGCCGCGGCGCGGCGCGGCGGACGGTCTGGTTTTCGGCCTTGGGATCGTTATGGGCGGCGTTTAATGGCACCTGGGCCGTAATGTCGGGCCTAAACGACGCCTACGAGGTCGTTGAAGAACGGCCGTGGTGGAAGGTCACGATTGTGGCGGGAGGCCTAACGGCCGCCCTCACGGTTTTGGGATTTGCCGCTCTGCTGGCGCTGCTGTATGGAGGCTCGGCGGGGGTGGCCGGGCACGTTCTACGCTGGCCTATTATTGCCGCGCTGCTTCTCGCGGCCTTCGCGTTGTACTACCGCTTCGGCCCCGACTTGCACGGCACGCAATTGCAATGGACCACGCCGGGCGCCCTGGCGGCGGTGGCGCTATGGGGTCTCGCGGCGGGTCTATTCCGGACTTATGTCCGTTATGCAGCGGCCAAGTACGACGAGGTGTACGGGGTTATGGCGGCGGCTGCGATTCTTCTGCTGTGGTTTTATTTCACGGGCGCGGCGATTCTGATCGGCGGCGAAATGAATTCGGAGATTGAGAATGCCGCGGCGCAGAATGGACATCCCGACGCGCGGCGTCCGGGTGAGCACAGGCCCGGCGGCCGGGCCGCCGCGCGCGTAAAGGGCTAAGGAGAGGGATCCCCCGGCGCGCTCGACATCAATGACGGCGTTCCGCGCTAGTTAAATTAGATGCGTTACGGGAACTTTGCAGTTCCGCTGCGATCTCAGTGAAAGGTGAGCGGGGGTTGCGGCTTAGTCGCGTGGCGGCGCTGATGAGGGCGCTCTTGCAGGTTCCTCGCCGATCTCAAGTAAACCGTGGGTGGGAAGTTGTGGCCAGTGCGCGGCGGCGCTGATGCGGGCGCTTTTGGAAGGGCTTGCGAAGGAACAAATTGCCCGTGCACCGGACGCCAAGCCGCTACCGGGCGATCCAGCGTTCAGCACGCTTCTGCGCTCGCCTGTTAAGTAGCCCCGGTGAATCGCAGCCCGAGGCTCTCCCAGAACGGTACGTGAGCGTCTCCACTCATACAGCTCCTGTGTTGAGAACCGACTACGCTGGTGCTCCCAAAGCGCAAGCAGTTTGGGCTGGCCATCGATAACCCGCATCAGCCAAGTCCATGGCCGACTTCGGTGATTGCGTAGCTTTTATATTTCCGACAGGCCCAGCGAACCAACGATTGGCCGACATGCCTCTCGATGGGCCGGAGCGCAGCAGCGGGAGGTGGTTTGGAACCATTTCCCTGTAAGACGGTTCCGCGGGGCCTTCCGTGATCGACTACTCGGTTACGCAAAAGATCCGTCTATCGCCGTCTCTTTTTGCTCATGGCAGACGCCGAGTAGGCCCGGGGAATTTCACCCCGAGCCCCTCACAGATCCGGACTTGAACCTCTCGATTCATCCGGCTCGTGCTATCCGTCGAGAGCTGCCGCTCTCCGCCGAAACCGTGGACTCCTCGTGTTGCCAGTTGGCCCTTTGAGGTTTCAAGCTGGATAGCCTGCCCGCTTCGCTCCACCGACATTACTCCGCTTCCCCGCTAATACCAGGCAGTCCGCCCCTCAGCATCGCATCCGTACTCTCGCCCTCGTGGTTCAATCCACTTGTGGCTTCTCCGTTTACATTGATGCCAAGGTTCTCATGTTCCATACGTCCGCCTTTCTAGGTTCAGGCCACCATCTCCCTAGAAGTTACCTGACCCGAATTTTTCTTCCGAGCCTTTTCCTTCTCCGCTCACCACCACCACGCCCCTTAGGAGAGAGCAGCAGCGGAAGGTGGTTTGAGTCCTGCTCCTGCAAGCCGGTTCGAGCGGCGTTCCCTCATCAGCCGTACAGTTACGCAAAATCGAGCATCCAAACCTGCGATGCTCAGTTTTGCTCATGACGCAATCAAAATATCAGCTTTAATCCGAACTGAATCTGACGGCCAGGAACAGTGGTGGCCTGGACCTGCCCAAACACCGGACTCGTGATTGTCGTCGATGCGGGCCCCGCGAAATTTGTGTGGTTGAACATGTTGAACGCCTCGGCGCGGAACTGGATGGTAAGGTTATTGTCGCCCCAGGCGCTCACGGTCGTGTTCTTGAACACTGAGAAATCTATATCTTCAATACCCGGGCCGAACAAATCGTTGCGCGGCAGCATGGATCCCGCAATCTGCGGCGTTGGAGTTATACCCAGGGCGGCTCCGTTTGTTAAGGAAAGATACTGCAGGCTGCCGTTCGTCTTAAAGCTGGGATTAAGAAGTTGCGTCAGTTTACCGGATAGGAGCGCGGCGCGGTCGTTTGCAGTCCCGTTGCCGTTGACATCCTGGCCGGCCAGCAACGAAAACGGTTGGCCGGTCTGGAAGCGCATAATCCCATTTACTTGCCATCCACTAATCGCCTTCCCCATGAACCCGTGGACATCGTGCGCCCAGGGCCGGCCTTGCCCAAACGGCAGGTCGTAGATGAAATTGATTACGGCGGCGTGCCGCAAGTCAAAATCGGCATTGCCCCATTCCGCTCCGAACTGCGGGCCGCCGGCATAGTTTTGAATGAAATATTCGGCGGCCTGAGCGTCGGTGGTGAACGGCGCCAGTCCTTGACTTTGCCGGAGCTGGTTCATGATGGCCAATGTCGGATAGGGAATCGTGCCATTGGAGTTACGGACTGGGAGCAAGTTCGAAACACTCGCAAGGGGAATACCCGTGATGATCTCTCCCGATCCGCCATCGAGCGCATGAGAATAGGTGTAATTCGCCTGGAAGGAGAAGCCGGCCGCAAAGCGCCGCTTGAATGATACCTCCAGGGCGTTGTAGCTCGATGAGTCGGAGGAGTCGCGAGTGGAGAAATTTCCCAAAACCAGCGGGCGGAAATTGTCGTTGGTCACGGCCGGAGAAGTTGGAACGTCTATATTGGCCGGGCGGTAGGCGTCGGGGAAACTGGCTCCGAAATCGGGGTTAATCGTGCGCACGAGATGATCCGCGATCAAGCCTACGTAGGCCACGTCGAGCACCTGGTCGCGGCCGATCTGACGCTCCAGAGAAACATTCCAGCGCTGCGTACGGGGGAACTGCAGATTTGGATTTACAGTCGTCGGACCGATCGAAAGAGTGGTCGTATAAGGGTTGGGGGCGGAGATCGAGGGTCCAAAGGGAACATTGCCCGTTGTAACGGGAACCACGAAGGGAGGAGAATTGCGCGCGTTTCCAAGCACGTTATCGAAGATGCGGTCGTAGAATATTCCGTAGCTTGCGCGCAACGCGGTGTTATGCCAAGTATAGGCGCCGCCCACCCGCGGAGCCCAATTGTTCCAGTCCGGCTGGAAGAGTCCTTGCGGTCTGCCATTTCCCACCGTGATCAGGCGAACCTGGTTAAAGGCCGCCGGGCCGTTCGCGAGCAGCGACGCGCCCAACTCGGGCGTTCCGTTCGGAGCGAGAAACGCGTTGCTGAGAAATCCATTCACCTCGCTCGCGCGGCCCAGGTACTCGTACCGCAAACCAACATCCAACACGAAATGCGCACTGACGCGAAACGTTTCCTGTACGAAAGGCGCCCACTCCGTGATGCGAAAGCCGCGCTCGGAAGTTGCCGGAGTCAAAAACAAATTTTGCGTAAAAACCGAAGCCGGCGCGCCGGCCGCGAGGACCGTGTCGGGACCCGCGGAGTTCCATTGGTAATTAGGCCGCTCCAGGAATCCGAAGGTGCTGTTGTCCTGGATGCGCCGGATCTCGCCGCCGATTTTCATGTTCGAACGGCCCCTCGTCCAGGTGTAAACGTCGCTCTCTTGAAAGGTGTTCGAGAATCGAAGGTTCGGAGATGTCGTCGTGTAGCCCAGCTCCGGCATCCCAAAGCCTAAATCGAGGGTTGGAACGCCATTTGGGGTCAGTGGACTTCCATAGGCTTGGCCGGCATATGCGCCGGAGCGCAGCGTGCCGGATTGCAACACCGCATCGGGCGCCTGATCGAACACGTTGTTCACGCCGTTGCGCTCAAAGGTAATGCGGAGCTCGTTAATCCTGGTGGCCGAGAATGTCTGCGTTTCATTGATCTGAGCGTTGTAAACGGTGTTTGTGAACCCCACGCCCGTGCCCGGAATGCCCGATCCCGCTACTGTTCCGGGTCCGGCATCGTTCTTGAAATACGTGTAGCGGGCCGATAGCCGCGCCCTATCGGAGAGATAATGATCGACCTTGCCCAAATAGGAGTTCTGGTCGTAGCTGTTAGAGCGAACGAGCGACAGCGGCGTCAGAACGGGCTTATTGGCCGCAATGATGGAAGCGGGCGATTGATCGTTCGGAGCCGGCGCGGCGTATGCGCCCTGGAACGTCGCTGAAAGAATCTGACCGAGGGCCGGATTTTGTTGCGCGACGGCCGCAATGGTGTTCGGCGACGGAATATTGTTGACGACCGAGACGCCTTGACGCTGATGAAATCCTTCCCAGCTTCCGAAGAAGAACGTCTTGTCCTTCCGGATCGGTCCGCCGAGGGTCGCTCCAAAATTGTTCTGCGTAAACGGTGGCGCTAGGGCATTTCCGTTGCGCCTGAAGGCCAGGTTGGTATCGAAAAAGCTACGCGCGTCGAAAGCGCGATTGCGCGCAAACTCAAAGATGCTGCCGTGAAACTGGTTCGTGCCCGACTTCGTGATGACGTTGATCTGTCCGCCGGAATTGCGCCCGAACTCGGCGTCGGCGTTAGAGGTGATGACGCGAAATTCGGCGACCGCGTCCACGCTGACGGCGTTGATCCCCGGCGAGGTGCCCGTAAAAGCGCCCGTGACCCCGGCCGCGCTCCCGTTGGGGAGCACGGGATCGTTCAGGTCGCCTCCGTCCAACAGGAAATTGTTCCCCGTCCCGCGCGCGCCATTGATAAACTGTCCGGATCCTTCATTGCCGTTGTTATTCAGCGACACGCCCGCTTCGAGATTAATCAACTGCGCGAAGTTTCTGCCATTCAGGGGCAGATCCGCGACCTTATGCGAATCCACCAGGCCGCTCAACGTCGCGTTTTCAGTCTCCAGCATCGGCACCGGCGCCGTGACAGTAGCGGTCTCCGTAACCGATCCGATCTCGAGCGTGATCGGGAGCGCCAGCCGGTCGTTCACCGATAATTGAATGTTGGCGGTGACGGAGCGCTTGAATCCCGTTTTCTCCACGGCGACTTCATAACTGCCGACGGGAAGCAGAGTGGCGTCGAAGCTCCCCTGCGAGCCGGTGGTGAGCTTGCGCTCGGCGCCGGTGCCAAGATTCCTGATCGTGACGGACGCCTCCGGAATCACGGCTCCGGTCGCGTCGCGGACGGTTCCTGTAATTGCGCCGGTCGTCTCCTGCGCCCAGGAGCCGATAGTAAACAAAGAAACAACGACAATGAAATAATGCAACGGCCAACTCTTCATAGACCCTCCAGGCGATTGTCTGCGAGTATAACGAACGCTTTGATCGGGGCGCAATAGCTCTTAATGGCGAACGCGGTCACCTGCGCCTGCTTTTGCGCCGGACGTTTACGCGATGATGTCTCGAATCACGTTGCCCGCCACATCCGTGAGACGGAAGTCGCGGCCGCTATAGCGGTACGTGAGGCGTTTGTGATCGAGGCCGAGCTGGTTCAAAATCGTCGCGTGCAGGTAATGAACATGAACCGGGTTTTCGATGGCCTTGTAGCCGAATTCATCGGTGCTCCCGTAAGCGATGCCGGGCTTGATGCCGCCGCCGGCGAGCAGCGTCGTGAAGCCATGAATATTGTGGTCGCGGCCACGGCCGATCTTTTCAAGGCCGCTGTTCTGGATCATGGGGGTCCGGCCGAACTCGCTTCCAATCACTACCAGCGTCTCCTTGAATAGCCCGCGCGACTTCAAGTCCTGAATGAGGGCCGCGATCGCGGGGTCCGCGCCCTTGGCCAGATGGGCATGGACGCGAATGTCGTCATGGCTGTCCCATGGCTGGTAATTGTCGTAGTAGACCTGCACCATCCGCACGCCTTTCTCGATCATGCGCAAGGCGAGCAGGCAGCCACGCCCGAAGTTGGTGTCACCGTAGCGCTCTCGCGTTTTATTACTCTCCGCGTCCAGATTGAACACCTCCGGAACCGACGTCTGCATTTTGAAGGCGATCTCCATGGCCTCAATCCCGGATTCGATCTCAGTCGGATTTCCGATTTGCTCGAGATAGGACGCGATCCAATTTCCCGAGCAAGCTCAAATCGCGCTTCTGCCGCTCGGGAGTCAGTTCGGGGTTCCTGATGTTTTGGACCATCCTGTCGAGTTTCGTCTCCCGCAGCGGAATATATGCGCCTTGATAAGGGGATGGCAGGAAGGCGGAAGACCACAGTTGCGGCCCGATATTCGGCATGCCGGGACAGAGAACCATGAACCCGGGGAGATCCTGATTTTCGGTTCCTAATCCGTACGTCACCCAGGAGCCCATGGAGGGCCGGCCCGGCAACTGGTGGCCGCAATTCATCAGGAACAGAGAAGGCGTGTGATTTCCGTTGTCCGCGTACATGGAGCGGACCACGCAGAAGTCGTCGATCATGTCTCCCACTTTGGGGAAGATCTCGCTGACCTCAAGACCGCTTTGGCCGCATTTTCGAAAATTGAAGGGCGATCGCATAAGATTGCCGGCGGCCCGGTCCGTCCGCACTTTCGGGCCTGGCATGGGTTCGCCATCGCGCCGATCGAGCAGCGGCTTGGGATCGAAGGTATCAACCTGAGACATGCCGCCGTTCAGAAACAAAAAAATTACGCGCTTCGCCCGCGGCGGGAAATGAGGAGCTTTGGCGGCGAGCGGGCCGGGCGTCGACTCCGCATCCGCCATGCCCGCCAGTCCAACCGCGCCAAAACCCGCGCCCAAGCCCTTCAAGAGATCGCGACGTGTCATATTAAATCTAATCCTAATTAACGGTTTGAAATTCGCTCGAACTTAACAGAACCTGCGCAAATTCCGGCCAAGCTTCACCGCT